>CAWDBI010000009.1:0-372337 GCA_963800605.1 uncultured archaeon
ACCATTGCGATGCAGATTATGATTGCCACGAATAAGCCCGCAATTGCTGGAAGGAAGTATAGATCAGCTGCAGATGATGCTGGTGTTGCCATTGGAGTTGGTGTCGCGCTTTGCTCAGTTACGCCGACTGCTGTCTCTGCTGTTGAACCGAAGTAACTGTTGCTACCAAGGAATGTTGCAAATACTGTGTATGCGCCTGTAATGTCTGGTTGCCACATATACTTAAATTGTCCACTTGCGTCAGTTGTTGTTGTGCCGACTGTGCGGTAGTTGCCGTTAGCATCTAATACGCTGATTATTACGTCAACTCCTTTAGTGTCTGTTGGTGCTGGGAATTGCATGTAGACATATTTCATAAATGTGTTCATGCTATCATCGGAAACTGCTGGAACGCCATTGGGGAAGCGTTGTGCTAAACCGTTTGTATTTGTTACTCCACCTGAAATGTCCATGACTGAACCTTCAACTAGGACACTGTTGCCGACTGTCATTACTTTAGGTGATGCTGAAACTGTTGCCTGTGTTGGTCCTTTGCCTATACCGTAAACTTGGTTGTCGTATGTGTTGAATACTACAATAACTCCGTCTGCAATGCCTGCGTGACCTGCCCAACGTGGACCTCTAAATGCACCGTCAATTCTGAAAACAACACTGCCGTCAGTTGCGTTAACTGCCATGAATGGACCGTCTCTTGGAAGTGGTTGATTTGCTGAGTGTTCTTCGTTTGAAATGTAAACCTTACCGTCTGTAATGAACTGTATTGACATTGGCCAGTTAGCACTCCATAGAACTTCTGTTCCGCCGTAGCCTTCATAGACTGGTAGGTCCCATATTCTGTTGCCTGTTTTTAGGTCGTATGCGTATAAGTGTCCGCCGTAGCCAGTTGAGTATAAGTTACCATATGCCATAACGCTTTGTAGACCGAATGTTTGTAGGTAGTGCTCTGGTTCTGTTGGACCCCAAATTTGTTCACCAGTCTTCATGTTAAATCCAATACGCCCTCGAAGTTCTTTGCTCCATACGGTGAATACGTTGTCATTAAAGCTGAATTTCTCGAATGTGAATGAGTAGTTTCCTGCGGGTGGGTTCCATGACTTATTATACACTAAAGTTCCTGCACCTTCTGTTTTAGTGCTGATTGCCCAGAAGTGCCAAGGACTGCCTGTTAAGCCTAAGATGTTTGCGGTTGCTGTTCTGCCTTGTAAGTCGTTTCCAATAATCATTTCGTCACATACTACTGCTGAAACGCTTCCTGGTAAGTCTTTTGGTGCTGTTACGTTCCATTGGTATCCGCCGTTACGTGGTTGGTCCCATGTAGCTTTGTAAGTTGTTTGCAACGAACCTCCGCCTGTACTAAGGAAACTACCGCTATTGCTAACAACTCTTGTGGAATTCCACATTGTCATCCAGCCGTTATTTGCATCGTATGTGTAAATTAAGAATTCACCGTCTGGTCCTCTAATCTGTGTGCCTGATGGAACATTAGAAATACTGTATTCCCATCTTCCTGAGGATGGGTCAAATGCATTCCATGTAGTACCTGAGTTCGCCCAAAGATATGACTTTGCTCCTTGATAGTTATAAGAGTTCCATCTGAGTATCTGTCCGCATGTTAGTGAAAGGCTAAGACCTGTTGCTGGGTCAATTAGTTGTTTCTCCCAGAGTTCTTGACCTGTCTTTAAGTCAACAGCAATAACTGTGTGAATAGTTTTGTTATTGCCACTATCTTTGTCATCATTGTAGTAAACGATTCCACCCATAATGGTTGGTGAACCGTAACCCCAAAGTCCTTCATATGCATCACCGTTCTCGTATCCTTCAGTTCCATATTCTCCGCCGACTAATCCGCCAACGGTTTGTGGTTTAGCCCAAAGGATGTGTGAAGTGTCTGGTGCGTTCTCGTTGTATGGAATGTAGCCTGCACCACCAGTACGTGCTGGTTGTAGGAAGTTGCTTGCGATGGTGTACCAGTCTCGCATTTGGTCGTTAATTGGTCTTGTCCAGTATTCAGTTGGTAATGGAACTGATGGGTAGAATTTTTCTGGTTGTGTTTCGGTTACGTTGACTGCTAGTTTTTCGCTTGTACTTGCCTCATACCATATGTTTGCGCCACCATTTGTAGATGTGCTCCAGTTGAACCATTGTGCCGGGAAGTTTGTTTGGAAGTAGTATGTGCCTACTTTATCTGGAATGAAGACTGTGCCTGTTCCGCCTGTGGAGTCTGTGTTGAATGGGCCAAGGGTGCTGGTTTTGTTATCTGGGTCAGTGACGGTTACGGTTAATCCTTTCCATCCATATTGCACGAGTTCTAGTTCGTCTGTGATGCCTAAATGGATGAGTGTCTGCTGTCCTACACCAAGTGGGTTAGGTGTAGCTCCGATGTATGCGTGGGTTGCTTTGTGGTGTGTTGGTAGAGAATTTGTTAAGGGTATTGCGAGTGGGATAACAATAGTTGCTATAAAGATTGCTGCGAATAATATCGAGATTTTTTGAATTTTAATTTTTTTTTCCTCCATTTATAAGTCAATATTCAAACTTTTTTCTATTTATAACTTGGGGAAGTTAGGGTCCCAACCAACCGCTATATTGAAATCAAAATGGGTTGTATTGAAAACACCAAAATGTTTTTAACTCTAAATGTTATATATAACTAACATAAAGTGTGTTAAAACTAATAAATAATGGAGGTGTATAACAAATGAGAAATAAAGAATTTTTCTGACCCTTGCATCCACGTTCATAATTCTTGGAATCGTATTTGCCGAAGATTGGTTGATTGGCTACTCATTATTCGGTGCTGGTGTGCTGCTATCAATCGTAAGCACTATCAAATCAAGAAGAAAGCTAAAAGTGCAAGTCATAAAACAGGAGGTGGCATGATGGCAGATTTCACTTGGGCAATCGCAAGCATGGGAATACTTGCGCTAATAATTTTAATTGGCATCTTAGTCCTTTGGAAAAGACTCAAAGATAAGAAGTCTGGATTTCCATTGGCTGATGAGAGGACACAGAGGCTAAACTGGAAAGCCGCGTACTATGCGATGTTCATGGGTCAATACTTCATTGTAGCATATCTGCTGGTTAACATCGTTGGAAGAGAGTTCTTCGGTATGCCAGAAATCGAAGCGGGTTACCCAATGATAGCAGCACTTTTGGTATCAAGCGTGTCGTTTCTTGTTCTCCGATGGTATTTTGGAAGAAAAGGGGAACCTTAAAGTCGATGCGAACGAGAATAAAAGAGCTAAGGGCAAGATATAACCTCACACAAGACGATTTGGCAAAAAAGGTGGGTGTACGAAGAGAAACCATACTCTTCATAGAAAAGGGGAACTACAATCCCTCTCTAAAGCTGGCACACGAAATAGCAAAGGCTCTACAGACAACTATCGATGAATTATTTATCTTCGAAGACACTTAAGGCTTTCTTTCTTGTTTCGGAGTTGGACTCAATAGCGGAAAAAGCACTCACAAGCCTCCAGCTTAAATTCTCGCCTTAGCTTTGCTCCAATATAGTTAAGGCATTTGCTCAATAATTATCTTGGGAATTCTTAACATAATTCTTAATTATCTTGAAGATGGGTTTGCTGAGGTTTCTGGAAATTTAAGGAGTAAGAGGGAAATGCACAACCCTCAATGGAGCGAATGTAAATTTTTCCAGAAGCCTATTCAGCCCCAACTTGAAACAAAAATTTTAACTAAAAAATGGAGGAAAAAAAGATTCTTCCCGTCCGAAATCGGGTAGATTGTAGATAATTATCGTCGGTCTTCTTTTTTCTCATCTCGCCTGTCCTTGATCACCGCAGCTTTCACTATTTTTCTCACCATTCATCAAACACCTCCTTACGAAATCAACCCTAACATGCTTTCAAATACAAAAAAATCGATCAATCACATCGTTAGTGATGCCGTGGCTTGACTCATTACCTGAAGCTCTTTTATTCCACTCTTCACCATGATAATGTCGCCGACTTGGTCAACATTCTCGACAGGGATGGATAAACTGGCTTTTTTAATTCCTACTTTACTGGTAATTCCAACTTTTCCAATTCCAAAGGAGCTGTTTTATTTCCCGACACGCTTTGCGACTTCGTCGGTAAGCCGATTTGAAGATGTGTCACTTTCCACAGACTTCAACATCTAGAAGGAACCCTTCAGTTTCTCCAATCATTATCCCACCACTGCCCACGACCTTTTTTCCTTTCAATGTTTCAGAAGATAACAATACAAAACCTCATTATGCATCAAAAGCTCAGAACTTAATATTCATGTGCAATAGGTGCTAGTTTACAACACCTCACACCAAAGAAAAGCCGAGAGACGCGCGCTCGAAGCAAGCAATCAATCAACGCATCATGAAGACTTTGGGTGGTTAACCCAAGATTTTAAAAGATAAGAAATCTACTATATTTTTAGTGTTTTATATTGAAAAACGATGTTTTGTGGAGTAAGGTTTGTCCGAATTCAGGACATCATTGTAGACAAGCGCCTTTGATCTAAGCCCAGACGCAGTCTTTGTTAAAACACTTGAGGGATTTATTACTTATTGGAGTACCGGCGCAGAAAAGCTCTATGGCTACACAAAACAAGAAGCGCTAGTCAATTCAGATGCGCTTCTTAAAACAGAGCTACCTATCTCACAAACAGATATTGTTGCCCAGATTAAAAAATTTGGAACATGGTCAGGAGAGCTTGTTCACAAAACAAAAACTGGATATAGAGTCATAGTTCAAAGTCGATGGCGTATCGAAAAAGAGTTAGAAAACCAGAAAATTAGCATCCTTGAATCTAACATTGACATAACTGAACGCAAGAAAGCCGAAGATGCTTTAAGACATTCTAAAGAAACGCTCCAAGATATTCTTAACGCAATGGATGATGGCGTAACTTATGGCGGGATTGGATGGAAAAGTATCCGACTGTAACGAAGCATCTTTAAAGCTGCTGGGTTTAACCCGAGAAGAATTCATAGGCAAAAACGTTTACGATTTCGTAGCTCCGGAAGATAGGCAGCGTGCTATAGAGGGCTCTTTTAAAGTACTTAAAACAGGAAAAGCTTTAAGCGAAGTTAGGGTTTTGAGGAAGGATGGCTCTGTTTTTTATGCCGAGATTTCTGTAACAGCGCTTTACGACAAGAACAGAAAGCCTATTGTTTTTCTGGGTGTGACACGCGACACAACTGAACGTAAGAAAGTGGAAATGGCTTGTAAAGAAGCTGAAGAAAGATTCAGAGGCTTGGTTGAAAGCACAAGCGATATGATTTGGCAAGTTGACCAAAACGCAGTCTACACATATGTTAGTCCAAAAATCAAAGACATCTTAGGTTATGACCCTGAAGAAGTTGTGGGCAAAACCCCGTTCGATTTAGTCTTCAGAAGATGAGACAGAAAAAATAACAAACGCCTTCATCGAAATCGCGAATAAGATGGAGCCTTTTTTTGGACTTGAGAATTGGAATGTCCATAAAAATGGGTCTTTGGTGCGTTTAGAAACAAGCGGTGTTCCAATACTTGATGAGAAAGGACAATTGGCAGGTTATAGGGGAATTGATAGGGACATAACTGAGCGTAAGAAAGCTGAAGAAGCACTGCACCAAAGCGAAGAACGATTTAAACTAGTAGCAGAAGTTGCCAAGGTTCTAGTGTACGAGGTCAACATAGAACAAACAAACATCACTATCTACAGGGGCGAGGATGTGCTTGGCTATAACCCAGGGGAGATACCTGAAAAAACTGAATGGTGGCTTAATCAGATACATCCAGACGACAGAGCAAAAATCGAGTCAACCTTTAGAACAGCTATTCAAGAAGGGAAAGATTACAGTATAGAATACCGAATAAAACGCAAACAGGGTAACTACATAACAGCACATGACACGGCTAAAACAATAACAAACCAAGAAGGCAAGGTCATTAAGTTTGTTGGCGGAATGAGGGACATAACAGAACGCAATAAATCAAAAGAAGCATTAAAGGATAGTGAGGAAAGGCTAAAGCGAAGTCAAGAAATTGCTCATCTTGGAAGCTGGGAACTTGATTTAAAACAAGACAAACTAACTTGGTCAGATGAAGTCTACAGAATTTTCGGTCTTAAACCCCAAGAGTTTACGGCTTCATATGAAGCATTTTTAACTTTTGTTCATCCAGAAGACCGAGCAGCGGTAAATGAAGCATACATGAGTTCTGTCCATAAGGGAAAGGATGGCTATGAGATTGAACATAGAGTTGTAAGAAAAGATAACGGCGAAGTTAGGTTCGTTCATGAAAAGTGTCATCACGTTCGCGATCAAAATGGACACGTTGTGAAATCGCTTGGAATGATTCATGACATTACTGAACGCAAGAAGGCTGAAGCAAACCTTAGAGAATACAAAGACAACTTGGAAAAGCTTGTTGAAGAAAGAACAAAACAACTCAAGGATTCAGAACGTTTAGCCGCTATAGGTGCAACGGCTGGTATGGTTGGACATGATATTCGCAACCCATTGCAGGCTATACTGAGCGATACTTACTTACTAAAAGAAGAGTTTACTCCTATGCCCGAAAGCAAGACCAAAGAAGCCGTTGCTGAAAGCTTGGAAAGCATAGAGAAAAACATCGAGTACATAAACAAGATAGTCCAAGATTTACAAGATTACGCCAGACCGCTTACGCCCCAAACGGAGAAGTGCGAATTGTACAAAATTCTCGCAGAAGTGACAGATGAGAAAGTAATTCCATCAAACATTCATGTTTACTCTAAGATAGAAGAAAATGCAAAGGAGATTGTTACTGACGCTGCACTTCTCAAAAGAGTTATGGCTAATCTTGTTAACAATGCAGTTCAAGCCATGCCTCAAGGTGGAGAATTAAGTATACATGCATATGAGGAAACAAACGATATCACAATAACTGTTCAAGATACTGGCGGCGGTATTCCGCAAGAACTTAGGGCTAAAATCTTTACGCCATTGTTTACTACCAAGTCCAAGGGGCAAGGCTTTGGATTAGCTGTTGTTAAGCGCATAACAGAAGTGTTAGGAGGGTCAGTGACGTTTGAGAGCAAAGAAAATGTAGGAACCACTTTTATCTTGCGTTTTCCTCAACCCCCACCAAAAAACTGAAATTTTTAAAGACTTGAAGAACTCAAAGCCTAACTTCACCAATTGTCCTTTTCAGCATAAAAGACATTTAGCAGCGCTAGTAAACTTGAAATTGCATATTGATAAGACTACAGACTATAAGAAACAAAAAAATCATCGACACAGAAACAGAAACGCCAACATACCCCCACACCTACACCCACACTGCCCAACATAGAATCCATGTATAACTGTGTGGACCAACCCTCTTCCCACACTCAAAACACAAGAAAAAAACAGCCCAAACCAAAAAAGCAACCATTTCCAAAGCCCCCAGTGTAGTGTGCAATTTTATACGCCCCACACCCACACAAAGAGAACAAAAGAAAATTTGCGATTGTTTTTTAAGAAGCAAACAGGTAAATTGAACTTAAGGCGAACCAAAGTGGGCTTAAGAAACTTCATTGAAGAACTCCAAAAAAACGGTGAATTAACAAAAATCACAAAGCCTGTCTCAACCGAATACGAGATGGCAGGCATAATCAGCGCGCTTAGGCGAAAAACCAGTCTATTTTGAAAACGTAAAAGAATCCAGCGTCCCAGTCGTGGCTGGGCTGGTTTCCTCTAAAGAACTGATTTGCCGCTCGCATGGGCATAACAAAAGAGCAGCTTTTGCCAAAACTTCTAGACGCCATCGAACACCCAGTTGCACCACAAATGGTAGAGAAAGCGCGCATGCCAAGAAGTCGTCAGAAGACCAGACGTTGACTTAACCAAACTTCCAATAATGCATTACACCGAGAAAGACGGCGGAAAATACATCGCCTCAGCAGTATCCATCGTCAAAGACCCCAAACTGGGCACGAAACATGTGCTTCCACCGCTTAATGCTTAAAGACAAAAACCATTTTGTCGCCCGCATCGTTGAGAACCGAGGCACCGACACCGCGCTGAAAAAGGCAGGCGGAGAACTCGACATCGCAATCTGCATCGGCAACTCCACTGCAGTACTGCTTGCAGCCGCAACAACCTTGCCAATGGGCGTTGACGAGTTGGGAATGGCAAACGCACTTAGAGAAAACTGACTTAGTCAAATGCAAAACCGTCGACCTAGAAGTTCCAGCCGACTGCGAATTCGTGTTTGAAGGCAGAATAACCAAAGAAAAAGCCACAGAAGGACCATTCCTTGACTTAACAGGCATCGTTGACCGCGTACGCCAACAACCAGTAGTCGAAATCAAATGCATCACCCACCGCAAAAACCCAATCTACCAAACCATCCTTGCAGGCAAAAACGAACACAAGTTCCTCATGGGCATGCCAAAAGAACCCACCATCTACAACGAAGTCAACAAGGTCTGCCAATGCAAAGACGTCTACATCACACCCGGCGGATGCAGCTGGCTCCACGCAGTAGTGCAAATCAAAAAACAGAACGCTGACGACGGCAAAAAAGCCATAGCCGCCGCCTTTAAAGGACACAAATCACTAAAACACTGCGTCATAGTGGACGAAGACATCAACATCTATGACCCCCACGATGTGGAATGGGCAATCGCCACACGGTTCCAAGCCGACAAAAACACAATAATCCTCTCAAACCAGCCCGGCTCATCACTTGACCCCTCAGGCGACCTCTCAGAAGGCAAAAAAGCCACAACCGCCAAAGCAGGCTTAGACGCAACAGCGCCACTGGTATACGACAGGCAAAGGCTTTAAGAAAGAAGACTATGTCAAAGTTGACTTAAACAAGTACATGTGATCATTATGCAGTTAACTAAGCAAGAACAAGCAATGCTGGACGGCAAAGAAGGCTATGCCGTCCGCAAAAGCATGGAAATCCTCGTTGCGCTCGGCGAAATTTTCGGCGCAAAAGAGCCTAATCAAAGTGGGCAGCGTCCAAGTCGCAGGCGTATCCTACCATAACCTCGGCGACGCAGGACTTAGAATTCCTAAACGAGCTTGGCAGAGGACGGCAGAGTCAAAGTCCTAACCACCCTAAACCCCGCAGGCATGGACCTTGAAAACTGGCAGCAACTCGGCATCAGCCCCGAATTCGCAGAAAAACAAAACCTCGTAATCGATGCCTTCAAACGCATGGGCATCCTAATCAGCTGCACCTGCACACCATACCTAATCGGCAACTTGCCACTCTACGGCGAACACCTCGCATGGTCAGAAAGCTCGCAGTAACATTTGCAAACTCAGTTTTGGGCGCAAGAACCAACCGTGAAGGCGGACCATCAGCGTTAGCAGCGGCATTTGTGGGTAAAACCCCCAACTATGGTTTGCATCTTGATGAGAACCGAGTTCCCGATGTCCACGTCCAAGTTAACGCAGAATTAACCAAACTCTCCGATTGGGGCGCACTGGGCTACGCGATTGGCAAAAAAGCAGAAAACAAAATCCCATACATAACAGGCATCAAAGCAGCAGAACTTGACGAGCTCAAAAGTCTTCTGCGCTTCAGTGGTGACTTATGGCGCAAAACCGCTTTTCTACATGAAAGGCGTAACACCTGGAGCTGAAGCACAAACGCAACCCAAAGAAACAGTAATGATTGAGCAGAGCTGACATCAAAAACGCCTACGACAACATCAACGACGACGTAGACGACATCGAATTTGTCTGCGTCGGCTGCCCCCATTGCTCAATTAAAGAAATTGCCGAAATCGCCGACTTAATCAAAGGCAAAAAAGTCAACAGAAGGCACAGAGCTCTGGGTTGCAACATCACGAACAGCCAAGCAGCTTGCGGACAAACGCGGCTACACAGCAACCATTGAGGCGGCAGGCGGCAAATTCGCATGCGACACCTGCATGGCAGTAGCGCCACTAAAAGGCAGATTCAAAGCGTTGGCGACAACATCGGCGAAGGGATGCTTCTATTCAAGACAGAACCTAATGAAAACCAAGATGGGCAGCATGGAAGAATGCGTTGAATGCAGCGGTGACTGGAAAATGGAACAACTAAAAGGCAGAATAATCTACAAAGGCAAAGCCGAAGGCAGAAGCACTCGTCACAACGCATGCCGATTAGCTTCTACGGCGGAGTAGACCCCAACACAGGCGTCGTCATGGAAAAAGGCCATGAACTACAACGGCAAAGCGTCAAAGGCAAAATCCTCGTGTTCCCACAGGGCAAAGGCTGCACAGTTGGCAGCTACACGCTCTACCGCATGAAAAAGAACGGCGTCGCCCCAGCAGCCATGATAAACAAAGAAACCGAAACCATCGTTGCAGTCGGCGCAATCATCAGCGAAATCCCCTTCGTAGACAAAATCGACGTCAGCAAAATCAAAACAGGCGACAAAATCAGCAATAGAAAACGAAACAGTCAGCCTACTACATTAATTTCCCCTTTTTCACCTTCCTTTGCCTAAAAAGAGTCATAGGCAAATCTTTTTTACAAATAAGCTCTTAGTTTAAAGTAGCGAATTCTTCTAAGGGCGACAAATTTTGTCAAACTCCAAAAATCTATGTTTACTATCGCTTTTTTGTTTAGCAATAATGTTTCTTTCAATGCTGCCGCCGAGCGTCAGTCAAACTCCACAACTACTTGATTCTAACTCGATACCTAGATTTGCCAATCAACTTAACGCGCCGCCCCCAGTCTATACACCAACCAACATAACTGACAGTGCAGGCAACTTGGTTCGCCAAGAATACACAGTCAAAGTTTCACAGTTCACACAGCAAATCCTGCCTGCTGGTTTTCCGGCAACCAAAGTCTGGGGTTACCAGGGAGATGCACATAACCCCCTAACCAGTCAGGACATGGGGTCAGTCACAGGTACACCTGGATGCACCTTTGAAGCCATACAAGGTATCCCGGTTCAGGTAAAATGGGTAAACAACCTCGTCGACAACAACGGCACACCCCTAAGCTATATTGTTCCCGTGGATCCAACCATTCATTGGGCAAACCCTAACAACCTTCCCATGGACATGAAAAGTACCGCACCCAATAATCCGCTTGGCAACGCGGAGGCACAAAGCCCACCTACAATCGTTACACATCTGCACGGCGGCGAAGTTCAATCAACCTCAGATGGACACCCAGAAGCCTGGTGGACCGCCGACGGTAAACACGGTTCAGCCTATAATACAGAGATCCCAACAGAAGCGAATGCAGCCGTTGACGTTTATCCCAACATGCAACAGCCAACTACTTTATGGTACCACGATCATGCGCTGGGGTTAACTCGTCTAAACGTTCTCTCAGGGTTAGCAGGGTTCTATTTAATTAGGAACACAAATGACCCAACAGCGCAACTGCTGCCAAGCGGTGAATATGAGGTGCCATTGGCTATTCAAGATCGCAGCTTCTACACCGATGGCTCACTTTATTACCCCCCAGTCGGTAACCATCCAGACGTTCATCCATACTGGCAACCTACCTTCCTGGGGAACACAATCATCGTAAACGGGCAAGCATGGCCAAACATGGATGTTAAACAGGGGCAGTACCGCCTTCGCATTCTCGACGGCTCAAACTCCCGCTTCTACCAGTTGAGCTTTTCAAACGGCATGTCCTTTACCCAAATAGGCTCCGATGGAGGATTCCTCAAAACATCCACACAGTTAAATTCTAAAATCATTGGACCAGGAGAGCGAATCGATATCCTTGTCGACTTCACAGGTGTCTCAGCCGGAGAAAAGGTTGTTCTGCTCAACACCTTCGAATCAGGCCAAAACAGTCAAACAACCGGCCAAATCATGCAGTTCACCGTTACCAGCGAACAAGGCTTTACTCCACAGCAGTTACCGGTCAACCTTAATCCAACTCTAAACGGTGACTTTCCCACTTTAGCTCCCTCAGGTAAACAGCGCATTCTCACCTTAACCGAGATCGCCGATTCAAGCGGAAGCAAATCTATGCTCTTAGATGGTCAATTATGGTCAGCTCCAGTTTCAGAAACCCCCACAGAGGGCAGCACTGAAGATTGGGTATTTGTCAACACATTGATGGATACCCACACTATCCATCTACACCTAGTACAGTTCCAAATTGTAAGTCGTCAAAATTTTGATATCAGCAGCTACCTCTACCAGTGGGAACTCCTCAACGGTCTTCCACCATTTAAAAACGCCACTCAGAATGTACCGTCTCTTGATCCATTCCTAACAGGCTCCAAAAACGAGCCATCAGAGAGCGAACAAGGCTGGAAAGACACGGTCATAGTGAATTCAGGAGAGGTTGTAACGGTCCGAATAAGATGGGCAGAACAGAATGGTAACCCATTTCCTTTTGACGCCACTGAAGGTCCAGGCTACGTGTGGCACTGTCATATTCTAGAACACGAAGATAATGAAATGATGCGACCCTATATTGTAATTTCAGCGGCTTCAGGGCCAAATTTTTGGATAGCTGTTATAATAGTTACTTTAGTTGTGGTTGTCGCTGTTTTGGTTGTGGTGCTATTCTATAAACGGTTACAGCATCGTAGTCTTCATAAATAACTGTAAGTTAACTCGAAACATGGGTTGACGCTGGTTAGTCATCCATTGCTGAATAATGTGGGTATGCTGATGATTAGTTGGTATGTTGGTGACCACGCTACCTCAAGCTCCTACGTGCGGGTAGATTAAACCACAACCAGCCAGCAACCAAAACAGGACACAGACTCCAAAAAAACAGGGGACATGGCAAGCCATTGGTTTTTGTGTATGGTTTTTGGCAAAAGATGATGAAATAACAAAATATCGCCCAAATCATTGGACGGAAATGATAAATCAGAAAACCAATCAAATTGGGTATTTAGCATATAGTCTGTAGAGGTTTTTTGTGTTTTCAAGTGATTTCTGCCTTAGCGAAAGCAGAGATAAGCCGAGTAACAGGAAAATCGCGCCTAAACCCATTACGCCCACAATAGCCAAGACAGAAACCAACCAGAGTGAATTGAAATAACCCGGTAAGGAGTTCTGTGTGTCGACAACAGAATCCCTCAAATCTCCAAGGGTACTGTTCACATTTTCCAGTTGAATAGTTATGCTGTTTATTCTGTTGGGTACATCAGCTGCTTGCTGTCGAATGGAGCTAATGCTGGAGGATACGCTTTGAAGCTTGGATGCTGCATCAGTTATTGGTTGACCAATCGAGGAAATAGTGCTTCCAACAGAACCAAAAGGGCTAACACCAGCAACGGAGATGCTGCCTAATGTTTGCCCAACCCCCGCCACTGTTGAGCCTATAGATGTTAGATTGTTTGCGATGTTACCAGTTAATTCTACACTACTCGATATCGCTGGTAAACTGACGTTTGTTGCGTCGCTCAAGTATAGTAGGGTGACTTGGGTTGAGTTTATAGCGTTTTGTGCGCTTGAAAGGGCATTGTCAGCTTTGGTGAGGAGAGCTGAGGCGTTGGATTGCAGGTTATTTAGGGTGGAATTAATGATTGGGAGGGCGATGCCTGCTCCGATTATGATACCTATCCCTAAAATGATGCAGATTATGCCAGTAAAAAAGGATACTTTCATGTCAGTCATAAAAAATTTCTTTCCTTGAAAAACCAAAAACGAACTCAACTATGCTAAATCAGTGTGCAGATTTTAAGGTTTGTTTACCTGAGTGAGGTCCAAATCCTTACTTCTTTATTGCTCGAAGACGTCGCGTAATCTCCACTCAGTCCTTTTTGTGTCTATAAATAGAGAGGAATAGGGCGCAGGGAACAACGGTCTCTTAATTCCTTGGCTCTTTGAAGACCTAAAGCCCATGCCGCCTGCACATAAGCCTTATATTACAAAAGTTAACCTTCTCTGACTGAAGGCTCAAAGCATGCACAAAAAACTCTTGATTCCGGGTCCAACAGAAGTAAGTAAAGAAATACTAAACGAACAAACCCAGTATCTAATTGGCCATAGAGAAAAAGAGTTCTCCGACCTATACGGCGGAATCACAGACAAAATCTCCAAATACTTCCAATTAACAGCCGACTACAAACCAACAGTCACCACAGGTTCAGGAACCTTATGGTTTGACATAATCGGCAGAAGCATCGTAAAAGAAAAAGCCCTCGCATGCGTCAACGGAGCATTCTCCAAACGCTGCGCACAAACCCTCGCCTCATGCGGCAAACAAACCGACGTCCTAGAAGTTGAAATGGGCAAAGCAATCAAACCAGACATGGTTGCAGAAAAACTCGCCACAGGCAAATACGACACATTAACAGTTTGCCACAACGAAACCTCTTCAGGTGTTCGCAGCCCCATAGCTGAAATCGGCAAAATGGTCAAAAAAGAATATCCCGACATCATCTTTGCAGTAGACGCAGTTTCTTCAATGGCAGGCGATAAAACCTTACCTTCAGAATTCAACTGTGACATCGTCTTTGGCAGCACCCAAAAATGCTTCGCACTACCACCCGGATTAGCTGTCGGATTGGTTAGCGACCGAGCAATCCAACGCGCCACACAAGTACCCAACAGAGGCGCATACACCGACTTAGTAGACATCTTTGAGTTCGAAAAGAAACACCAAACACCATTCACCCCAAACGTCTCACTACTCTACGCACTAAACAAACGCATGGACCTATTGCTCGCTGAAACCTACGACAAAGTCTACCAACGCCACCTCGACATGGCACACTATACTCAAGCATGGGCAAAGAAACACTTCAGTATGTTCCCAGAACCAGGCTACGAATCCATCACCGTCAGCTGCATAAACAGCAACGGCAAAGACGTCAAAGGCTTAAACCAGAAACTAGCAGAAAAAGGCTACATGATCTCTGGCGGTTACGGCAAATTAGCTGACAAAACTTTCCGCATCGGACATATGGGCGAATGGAACTTAGCCGGAATCAAAGACGTAATCGCTCAAATCGACTCTATTTGGGGATTGTAGTGACCATTAAAATCCTTGTTAGCGACAAAATCGCTGACGAAGGCATCAAAACCCTCCAAGAGGAAGGCTATCAGGTAACTCGGGGTTGGGATATTCCAAAACCTGACCTCCCCAAAATCATCGGCGAATACGACGTTTTAATTGTCCGCAGCGCAACCAAAGTCAAGGGTGAACTTTTAGAAAACGCCAAAAAACTCAGAGTTATCGGTAGAGCTGGCGAAGGCTTAGATAACGTTGACTATCAACGCGCCAAACAACTTGGCATCACGTTGGTTAATACGCCGCATGTTTCCTACATCAGCGTCTCCGAACTCACCATAGGCCACATGTTAGCACTCGCCCGAAACATCGTACAAGGCACCTTAACATTACGCGATGGTAAATGGGAAAAAGAAAAACTCATGGGCATAGAACTCAACGGCAAAACCTTGGGTGTAATCGGCTGCGGCTACATCGGCAAAGACGTCGAACGCTTAGCATTGGCATTGGGCATGAAAGTTATCGTAGTTGAAGAATGCGTCTACGACCGATTCGTACCCTTAACAGACATGTTACCTCAAGCAGACTTCATAACCATCCATGTGCCCCTAACACCGAAAACACGCCATCTCCTCGCCGCAAAAGAATTTGATCTAATGAAGAAAGGCGTACGCATAATTGACTGTTCACGTGGCGGTGTAATCGACCAAGAAGCCCTCTACCAAGCACTCACCAGCGGCAAAGTTGCAGGAGCAGCATTAGACGTCTTCGAAGAGGAACCTCCAAAAAACAACAAACTCCTCACGCTACCAAACGTGATTGCTACGCCACATATGGGTGCCCAAACCTTTGAGGCGCAACATCGGGCAAGCGTACAAATAGCCAATAACGTTATAGATGCGCTTGAAAAACTGAAACTGTGAGTTGACACTGCTTGGTTGACATTAGACCCTTCAAAGCCATAACTTACACGCCAAAAGCTGGCAAAACAGAAAACCTTATCACACAACCCTACGACAAAATCGACGTAGAGATGCAAAAGCAATACTATGCTTTGTCACCATACAATTTCTGCCGCTTGATTCTACCCATGGAAGAAGATAAATATAATGTGGCGAATCAACGCATTTCACAGTGGCTAAAAGAAGGAGCCATGGCTAGAGAGAGTCAACCTTCATTCTTCATCTCACGCCAAGAATTCAACTTAGAAGGCAAACGCATTGCCCGCACAGGTATAATTGCGGCAGTGAAGCTTCATCCATACAGCGATAACATAGTTTTTCCACATGAAGCCACCTTCAAAGCGCCAAAAGCTGACAGATTAAACATGCTACGCACCGTCCAAAAAGACCTCGAACCGGTATTCTTGATGTATCAAGACCCTGAAGAAAAAACCATCATGTACATGGCAGAAGTAGCGAAAACCAAACCAATGATAGAAACAACTGATTCATTAGGCGTTAAGCATACAGTCTGGAAGGTCTCTGATCAACAAAAAATCGCTGAATTAAAAGCACTAATTGCCCCCAAAGTAGTAGTCATCAACGATGGCCACCACCGATACGAAAGCGCAGTAGCATACCGCGACGAAATGCGCATCAAAGGCAACTGGACAGAAGACCAAGCCTTCAATTTCTACATGTGCTATATGGTTCCAGTCCAAGAACCGGGATTAGTGGTTTTACCAACTCACAGACTGCTAAAAAAGCACAAGCTAACACCAGATGTAGTTGATGGGTTAAAATGCTTCTTTGAAGTCTCGGATATCAAACCTACGGTAGAAGCTATCGAAGCCTTCTTAGCCAGCCACGTTGGCGAACACGCATTCTGCGCCTATGACGGCGCTAAAGCATGTGGGCTAATCCTAAAACATGACCCATCAGTCCTTCAATATGTCTCTCAAACAGTGTCGAAGGAAACCAAAGTCTTTGACGTAGTCATCCTAAGAGACATCGTATTCAAACAAGTTTTAAAAACGGGCCAATTAACCATAGACGATACAATCCTCTATGAACGCTGGGCAAAGGACGCCGTTGCAAAAGTCAGCCACGGCGATGCCAGTATTGCGTTTCTGGTGAATCCGATTAAGGCTAAGACGGTTGCAGAAGTTGCGGTGCAGCATGAAGTTTTACCTGAAAAGAGTACTGATTTTTATCCAAAACTGGTATCAGGCTTAGTGCTTATGGATATTTCTGCTAGCGAAAAGCTCTAAGCAGAACCTCCATTTTAACGTTTTTTTGTATACAACAATTATTTATTAAAGATACAGAGAGTAAACGCTAATTAGCTAAAAAGAGGAAAAACAATTGTCAACTGAAGTAGAAAAACCAGCGTCTGTCCCAACACAAATCAACCCCATCGCAAGATACACAGCAGAATTAATCGGCACAATGGTTCTAGTACTCATGGGCTGCGGAAGCGCAGTCATCGCAGGCTACAACATCGGGTTCTTAGGCATCTCATTCGCATTCGGTATCGCAGTACTAGCAATGGTATACGCCATCGGCGGCATAAGCGGCTGCCACATAAACCCCGCCATCACTATTTCAATGCTTGTCGTAAGAAAAATCAGCGTAAAAGATGCGGCTTTATACATCGTTTTCCAATGCATCGGCGCAATAATCGGAGCAGGCATACTCTATTCAATAGCAACTGGCATTCCGTCGTATAGTTTGCAGTCGTCTATAGGTTTAGGCCAAAACGGTTACGGCATAGCTTCCCCAGCAGGATACAATTTGATGTCAGCATTAATTGCAGAAATCGTATTGACCTTCATATTTGTACTTGTGGTGCACGGTTCGACTCATGAACGGGTGCCAAAAGGCTTCGCAGGACTCTCCATAGGCATGAGCTTGGTACTAATCCACCTCGTCGGTATACCAATCACTGGGACATCAGTGAATCCCGCAAGAAGTTTAGGTCCAGCCGTGTTTGTCGGCGGAATAGCGCTGGAGCAGTTATGGTTATTCATTGTAGCTCCAATCATCGGCGGCATCATAGCAGCCCTTGTCTGGAAACTCTATAAGTAACCAAGAAACAAGCAACCAACCATTTCCCCCACCCTTTTTTGGGTAAAGAGATTATTTAACGAATTTAGTGGGTTGACGCTTGAAACGTTTCTTACAGACTAAGCTGCAGAAATGGAAGGTTTCTCCTTCATAAGATATTTTGAATTTTGCAGTATTCTCATCGAGAACTGCGCCGCAAACTGGATCTCTCATTGACATTAGTTGTGTTTAAGCCTCACTGCATCAATTCGCATTTCACCCTTTTATGGTTAGTGGTGCCTTAAAGTCAAAGCGACAAGAAAAATGTGGCTTTTCCCCGAATACGTGTTATTTGAAGGCTATTTCTATTTCTTAAAAAGAATTTATTCAAAACCTTACAAACCAAAACCCGATAAGAAATAAAGCAGCATAAAAAATCGTTGCATATTCTTCATCAACCGCTGTTTCCTGCAACGGTTTTGGTTTGGGTTTTGACAAGGTTTTTATGGGTGCAGGGGAAATACTGTTCCACCAACACTATGTGGGGCCTTCGGCTAGCTTGGTCCAGGCTTGTAGACTTGGGCTCTATAGACTCCGGTTCAAATCCGGGAGGCCCCACCACTAAACCCAATTTTAACCCTAAATCTATCCTTGATTGCTCAATGGATTTACCCTCAACTTGACCATGACCAATGTCAGCTATCTCTCTAAGTTTGGTATTGACATACTCTAGGCTTTGTTGATGATAATAGAACCTCTTATCTGCCCCAAGATGCCTAGCCCTAGCATACCCTACCTCACCAGTAGCCCTAAAGAAAACTTGGATCTAAAATGCAAGTTCACAGATCAGAGTGGTAAAATCTGTTGGCGATAACTTGTTGTGTCCTTTTTGCAGTCACATATTCTTATTCGCTGGTTAGTTGATAATTATGTTGGAGAGTAAAATAAATGACTGTTGTGAAAATAATTGAGCTAATTGGAACTTCACCAAATAGTTGGGAAGATGCTGCTAAGAATGCTTTGGCACAAGCGGCAAAGACAGTTAAAAACATTAAATCTGTTTATGTTAAGAGTTGCAAAGCAACCGTGGAAAATAACAAGATTGCAGAATACAGAGCAGTAGTCAAAATAGCCTTCGTTGTTGAAGGAAGCTAAGATAACATTAGTGTTCTATGCTTCTTTTCTTTTAAAAGGCAGAATCTGCTTTTCCTAAGCAGATCTTTGCTTAGTACTTTTTTGGTTACCTTTTCGTTTTTATCTTTAATTGTCATTCAAGATTATTAAAAAGGCTACTAGATATCAACATATCGGCTGTTGCTCTATTGCAGGCAGTCGGTGTGTTGTATAGTACGGCTATTCTAAGCACAGCTTTGACATCAACATCGTGAGGTTGAGACTCAAGTGGATCCCAAAAGAATATCAAACAATCTAGTTTTTCGTTTGAAATCATACTTCCAAGCTCCATATCTCCACCATAAGGACCACTTTTGAGTAGATGAATTTCTAATTCTGTTTTTTCACTTATTCTTTTTCCGGTTGTTCCAGTTGCATAAAGGCAATAATTGGAAAGCGTTCCTTTGTTGAAATCGCACCATTCAACCATATCATTTTTCATATTATCATGCGCTACAAGAGCAATGTTCTTCATTTTTGTTCAATCCAAAAAAAACTATTCCCACTTACTTATGACCCATCATATAAAAACCAAATGGATAGTGCTATAGAGCAATCGGGGTAATCAAAGACATAATAGTTTTCTTGTTAATGAAGCAACTCTCTTATCGGTCACTGAAAGCCCTGTTTTTGCTGCGACTATTTCTAAACATTCTTTTACGATGGTTTGGGCGGCTTTTGCGATTCCTTCTGGAGCAATCATTTCTCCATTGCAAATGCCTTTGCAGTTTTTGGCTGCAAGTGGATTCAAGCCGACAAAAATCCTATTTGTTTTATAATCAAAATTTGTTATAATGAACGGCTCTAAAACGCATATAGACGGTTTGATATCATGAATTTTGCAGGTGTTTTCTTGGGTGAAGAAAAAACAGCTCCCGTCTTTCTTTCGGCGAATATTCCTGTTATCGGGATCATTAGGTGCTTCCATGAAATCCACGAAGCCTTTGGCTTCTATTCTTTGTTGTTCTTTCAAATTGATATCTGGTGGTTGGTCTCTACAACAGACGCCACAATTCTTACAATGAAATCCTATGGAAGCCGGAAATATGACATTTTCGAAATGCAAGATAACCATATCAATTAAAAACAGCTAAGTGGACAAGACACAGATTAAAGTTTTCATCCAGCCTTCAATATTTACCGTATTTATTTTCGAATTTACAAATCGATGATAAGTTAAGATTCAAGGTCTAATCCGGAAGGCTTCAAAAATTGACTTTCAATTCCTGCAAAATTACTGTAATTTAGGGTTGATACCACTGAATATTCAGTTATCAGGCGTTAAGTAGCCTACAAATATTTTACTTAAGTTAAAACCCAACTCTTTCGCCTTTAAAATAAAAAGATTAAAAAAATCTCGCAATTTTTATTTTTCTATGTCATCAATTAAGCAATTAAATAAAATACTTCTTATGCCTATCCTGCTTATACTTCCCCATGCCACAATCAAGACACTTAACGATATCTTCATCCTCATCAATGTGATTGCTGCCACAATTAGAACATTTACATAAAACATTACTCAAATTTTTCATCCTCAATTACATGATTTATATTTTAACTATCTTATTTTAGGTTTGGCTATTATTTTCTTATTTCATCCACCAATTTTTTAGAAAATGATGCATGATAGTTTTGGCATATTTCTGTTTGGGTAAGCCCATAAAACCCTTTGTATGCCCCCACGTGTTCTTTCTTGTTTTCAAGGCATTCAAGATTAAGACAGATGTACTCGCCGCATACACCCTCTATTCGTTTAAGTGTTTGATCGCAAGAAGGGCATTTCATAACATTACTCAAGTCAATGTTTATGTTCTGCAGATTTAAGACTTTGGAGCAATTGAACCTGATGCCCTAAGCTGAACTATTTTTTAGCTTACAAAATTAGAATTAGGAAAAATGAATTTTGTCTGAGATTTACAAGAAGGCAAGGATACCTTCAAGAACAAGAAACAGTCACTTCTCTTATAGGAAGAAGTTGTAAATGTCAAAGAAAGGCGAAACAGGACAGCAAGATCGGTCAAAACCTAAGCCGGAAACGAAAAAAGGCAGAGACGATAAACGCAAGAAGAAAAAGGCTGACCGACTTGAAAGACAAAAGTCTAGACAGTCTTAGAAAAATTTTCCTGGTGAACCCACGTCGGTGCTGGACCCTTGGGCGCTATAGGCTTCGGTTCAAATTCGAAGGACCATAAATAAATTTCTATTAGGTTGCTTAAAGAGCAAAAATAAAGCATATTTAATCCTTCTAATTTAAAAAATTGTTTTTCTCGATTTTTTGTGACCGCAAATCTTAAAGGCAAAACAGGGTAACTCTTGATTGAGGAATTCTAATGGTTTACTGTAGCAAATGTGGCACTCAAAACCCAGACACAAACACCAACTGCACAAACTGCGGCGCTCCCCTCTACACAGTCGGTCAACGCTACCCCGGAAGCGACCGAGAACACTACCGTCGAATGGAAAACGAATGCTTTGGCTTGCCAAACGGCGGCATGATAGTAGGCATTGTCATAGGCATTATCATAATTCTTGTCGGATTAGGCTTGTTCCTGCAGACTGCCTACGGCATATCAGATAAACTATCTGGCCATTCATAATAATCATTTTCGGTGTACTCATCGTTGCCGGCGCGCTTTATAGGCAAAGACGATACAGCGAACGCCCCCCTAACCCCACCTTAAACGCAGCGCCCACACGCCATACAAATTCTTTTATTGTTCCATTCTGAGAGCAAAATCCTAAACCACAACATAAAGACAATTAATCCAAGCACATAAGCATCAACCAGCAAGCTCTGCCAGCAGCCAAATCCGCCGCAACCAACACTAATGCAGGAACCAACCACAAACAGAGCATTCACCGCCATTTTGACGTAGCCACTCATCTTTATTTGAGCCAACCCCACAAGCATCAAAACTTCCCCAGCCGCCAAAACCCAAAGATTTCCAGTGCCCAAAATCAAAAAAACCTAAAGAAAACAAAACTATCCCCACCATGGCAGTTATTGCCCCAATCAACAAGCCACTACAGGCAGCACAAAAAACTGAGCCCCTAATTGTGATCCGATTAGCAGAGAACTTTTCGCAGTCTGGATGGTGCCCCTTAAACTGTACCGTTGAAGCGGATGGTTTCTTAGAGTCTGGGGAAACGTTTGGTTTTTGGAACATCATGCGGCATTTGCCCGGATAAAACACCGCAACTATACCCACAATGCAGACTACACTATATATTGCACCTACGAGTGGGCGTCGAAGAGGTGATGGGTCTCCTTGCAGGTTAGGCTGAAGCAAAAGAAGCGGGACAAGCGCTAACCCAAAAACTGAAACAGCAACCAAAAACAGCAAGAAAAACTTGGAAGGCTCAGGTTGCGGCAAAGTTTTCGCCTAGAACATCGATTTGATTTTCCCCATCACACCCCAGGTTGCCATGTGCCGAAATGTACGTCGCTTCATTGGATTGCTTGAGAATAACCCGCCGAATCGCCTGCTCCAGGAGCCGTAGAAGTCGCGGTAGCAGCCATAGAGTTCCTCTTGTATCTGATGGGTGGAAAGCGTTTCGGTTGGCATGATGGCGTGAATCATGTCGTAGTGGCTCCAGTTGTGGTCCTCGATCCATCCGTTGCGTTCTGCTTCGGCGTAGACTTCTGTGCCGGGAAAAGGCGTTAGGATGCCGAACATGATGAAGTCGGGGTCTAAGTCGTTGGCGAATTCTCTGAGTTGGAGGATGGATTGGTGGGTTTCTTTGCGGTTGCCGATGATGACCATGGCGTGGGCGAAGATGCCGTTGTCCTGCAGCAACTTCACCGCCGTCTTGGCATCATTAGGCGTAATGCCTTTTTTGAAGTAATCCAGCGTCGCAGGGATTCGAATTCTCTACTCCAAGTAGTACCCAGCTTAACCCTGATTTAGCTAACCTGTGGAAGAATGTCTTTGTTGCGGATGATGTCGTCGCATCTGGCTTGAACAAACCATGTCACGTCATCGGGTAATTGTTTGGCGATGATTTCTTCAGCGATTTCTTTGGGTCGTTGTCCAGTTCCAAAGTTGTCATCGGTTAACCAGATCATTTCGCTTCCAAACTCCTGACTACAATACGCCATTTCGTCTGCGATACGTTTCGCTGGTTTTAGTCGCCAGCAAGCTTGCCAATGTCGCCATTGAGTGCAGAAGGTGCATTGGTGGTTGCATCCGCGTGCGCCTTCAATGAGGGCGTATGGGGCTCTTTTGCCTGCCATGACGGAGAAGTGGTATTTGGGCATGTTGTCTTTGACGAGGTGGTAGCCTGGAAATGGCAGATCCTCCAGGTTTGCAATCAAAGGTCTCGGAGGGTTATGTATGACCTTTGTGCCGTTCCTGTAGGAGATGCCATCGAATGTTTTGGAAACCTGCACCGCTTTGGCGAGCTTTCACCAGTTCAGCTAAAGTTTGTTCCCCCTCATTACGGACTATAACATCGATTTCTGGGTAAAGTTGAAGGCTATCTTGGGCTGTTGCAGTGAAATGTTGTCCGCCTGTTACGGTAAGGGCTTTTGGTGCCATGCGTTTAGCGGTTTCAAGAGTTTTCACAACAGCATAAGTGTTGCATGTAGCCAGAGAAGCGCAAGCTACCACATCCGGATTAGAAGCGGCAGATGCGCGCCTCCATCTTTTTCCAATCAACTTTCTCCGCGTTGCAATCCAAAATTTCCAGTTGGACATTTTTGATTTCTTTTTCTAGATAGGCGGCGAGTTGGATGATGCCATAGGGCGGCGGCAGGTATTCGCCCATGACAAACCATATGTCTTTAGGCGGCTCGATGAACAGGACTTTCAAATACGAGGTCTCCTAAGTCACTGATTGGTTATTTTGCTTATTAGACTGCCGTTAATTTTTCCAAAATTAAACTTTCGACCCAAATTCAAATCTGCTTTAACTTTTCTTTCGCGCTCAAATGGAACAGAAAACCATGTCTCGACATGAACAAATGGACAATAATACATTGGATAATGCCACTCACAAGCCTGACGCCGGTACCAAGGGCAATCGCCTACAGCAACGAGGAATCTTGCATAAATGGGCACAAAATAAATAAAAAAATAATTTGCGATCCGTTAACTTAACGTACCGCTTCTACGCTTAGGACTTCCGGAACAACTGACTTAAGGTGGGCTTCAATGCCATTCTTCAGGGTCATCTGAGACATTGGGCAACCTGCGCAGTGTCCAACCAAGCGAACCTTTACAATTCCGCCTTCTACAGCTACGAGTTCTACGTCGCCGCCGTCCATTTGGATCTGGGGTCGTATGTCGTCGAGGGCTGCTTGTACTCTGGTTTGTATTGAATCAGCCATATTATTCACTGTCTTTTGAAACTTGGTGAATGATTATAAAGATTGCTGTTCTGCTTTTTTTTAACCGCATCCAAACAACAAAATCAACCAGAAGGTGTATCTCTAAAAAGTTAGAAATATAAAATAAGTTTTAGAAAACCGTTTTTAAACAAAACGGCTATTTTTCTCTTAGTTTAGGAATAACTTTGGTGGTCCATTCAGTTTTACGCGAGTAAATTTCGCGAAGTTTTTTAGCTGAATCGGTTGCTGTTATTTTTGGTTTTTGAAGCATTTGGATTTTGGCTCTACTGACTGTGCTTGTTCGTTTTGGCTGAGTTCTTTTTGATTTATAATTTTCTCGGTTCATTGGATTCTGTCTCAGTGCAATTCAAGCAGAAACCTAGCATATAGGAGTTGCCCTTTTTTTCTATTTAATCGTTTCATTTTAGCCTGTTTTGAAATAATAGATAGAATATATGCGCAAAAAACCCACCAAACAAAGCTTACAGAGTGACTCCAAAATGATATAGCAACAGTAAAAGCTAAAAATTAAAACAAAAAATAAAATTTAGTAGAAGTTACGCGCTTCTTTGCGTTTCTCTGCTTCTTCATAGAAGCGCAGAACTTCGTCGATGATTTCAACGTTAGAGAGAAGCATACGTCGGCAGCAATAGCGTTTTAGGCCAAGGCTGTCAAGCACGTCGCTTGCATTTTCGCCAGTCTTAATTCGGCGTGTGAATTCGTCCCATCGGTCTCCAACCAACTTGCCGCAGGTGAAGCATCTTACGGGAATAATCACGTTTTCTTCTCTCCTTATCTGTAGCTTTTCTGTTCTTTAGACCGCGCGCCTGCTCCGCCGACTTTCTTTGTTTCTTTGGTTCTTGAGTCGCCTGCAATCATAGTTCTATCGTATTCGGCAAATACCGTGCGTAGGTGTGTGCTCTTGGTCCATTTGAGCAAACCGTTCGCGATTGCCATGCGTGCTGCTTCTGCCTGCCCCATGTAACCTCCGCCGCTGGTTTTAACGTCCATGTCTAGTTGTTGCCAGACATCTCCGCCTGCTTGAAGGAGTGGCTCCATGATTTTTGCTTTGGCAATGTCGGGTTCGTAAATTTCAACTGGAGTCAAGTTTATGCGTACTTTACCTACGCCTTGTTTGATTATGGCGCGGGCTACTGCTGTTTTTCGTTTTCCACTTACTACGAGGACTTTTTTTGCGGTTGTTGGCATAATTATTCCATCCTGTTTCTCCACCCGATTTCTTTGGCTAATTCGCCAAGGGTGAAGTGTGGCCCTTTCAAATCTGTTGATAGAGCATCATCGAAAGATATCATTTTTTCGTTTGTAAATTCAACTGGGACGCCCATGTATGCTTTTAGGCGTTTATAGGCTGCTTTGCCTCTTGGCTGCTTGTATGGCACCATACCACGAACTGTTTTGCGTAGGAAACGGTCTGGTCTGCGGTAGTGGAATGGTCCACGTGCTGGTGCGCCGACTTCTAGGAATATATGGGCTTCGAGGACTTTGGCTTTCTTTTTGCCTGAGAAAACTGCTTTTTCAGCGTTGAGTATGATGACTTCTTCGCCGTTGAGGAGTCTTTTGGCGATTTTGCTGCACATACGGCCGACGACTTGGCCTTCAGCATTCACAAATGTAACTGGGGATTTAGTTGTTTGTGACATTTTGTTTTCACCGAATGATTTTGACGTTTGAGCCTTTGGGATTTTTCTCAATTAGCTCTTGGATTGTGAGGTATTTTCCTTTTGAACCTGTGACCTTTGCTTTTGCTGAGTCAGAAGCTTCGAAGGAAACAACTGTTAGGGCATGGTCAAGTTCGCCTGATGCTAAGATTTTGCCTGGAACTAGCACGACTTCGTCTTTCTCTGTGTGTCTGTTGATTGTGCTCAGGTTTGTTGTTACGCGTTGGCTGCGTGTTTTTGCTAGGTGGTCTGCTACGTCTAGCCAGATGGGGGCTTCTTGTTCTTTGCTTAGTTTGCGTAGACGACTGATAAGTTCGATTAATTGGGGGTTGGTAGTTTTTGTTTCTCTCATTGTTGTTCCGCCTTGATTTGTTCTTCAAACTCGTTTAATTGTTTGCCTAACAGTTTAGTGGCTTCTTTGAGCACACGCTCTGGAGGAAGCGCACCTGTAGATTCAACATTCATGACGAATGCGTTCTTTTCCCAATCAACCGCTAATGGTGAGGGCTTCTTTGGACATGCTTCAACACAGTCCATACATAAGATGCAGGCAAGCAGGTCTTTGACTTCAACTTTGCCGTCTTTGACTGCGTAAACTTTCTTGGGGCAGATTTCAGCGCATTTTATGCAGTCTTCACATTTCTCGGTTGGAGTAGTGATTTTTGGGTAATACTTGTATGTGCACATTGAAACTGGCTGCCACTTTGCGTGGGTTTTGCCTTTGCCGAGCCGTGCATAGGCTTCAAGCTTTAGTTTCTGGTTTTTAGCTAGTTTAACGATTGGGATCTTGTCTGATACTGGAAGTACCTCTGGGTTTTCAGAGACGATTTCGCCAGAGTACACAGTTCTTGTGCCATCTTTTGCCTCAGCGTCTAAGGTGAGTGTTACTCGGCATCTTTGGCAGCCGAATTCGCTTTGGCATTCACATTCCTCTGGAGTGTTATATGCATCTAAGTCTGTACGGAGTGGTGTTAATCCAAGCCTGTGGGCGATGATTTCGTCCTGCAGAATTGACGAGTTTTCTATCATAACAACTTCTTCGATTGCCATGCATTGAACTTCAGCAAGTGCTAAACGTCGTAAAGCGTTCATTAAAGCCGTATCCGCATCACGTACTATTATGCGGAGGTTGATATCATTTTTTTCCAAGATTTCAATTTTCACTTGCTGAGACACTCCAATAAGGTTCCTATAACGGATTTTCGGTCAATAGGATATTTCGGTGCATTATTTGTATTTTTCCCTTAAATAATATAGGATGGGAAAGAGTTTAGACTCTTCTTCCTCTTCTTCCACCGGGCCTTCTTGTGCCGTCATGTGGAATTGGGGTTACTTCTTCGATGCGTTCAATTTTGAATCCGAATCTTGCGAGCGCTCTAATTGCTGCTTGTGCACCGGGGCCTGGAGTTCTGGGTCCGCTGCCGCCTGGGGCGCGAACTTTGATGTGTATTGCGGTGATTCCTTTGTCTCGTGCGATTTCTGCTGCGCCTGTAGCTGCACGCATTGCTGCGTATGGTGATGACTCCATGCGATCTGCTTTAACGAACATACCACCAGTTGTGCGTGAGATTGTTTCTGCACCGGATATGTCGGTGATGTGGATTAGGGTGTTGTTGTATGAACTAAAGATGTGGACTATTGCCCATTTATCGTTACGTTTACTGTTTGCGTTGCTCAAAATCTGCCGCCTCCGCGTCCGCCTCTTCGGCCTCTTTGTTGTTGTCTAACTTCTGGTTGTTTAGCGACCACTGTTAATCCGACACGTAGAGCATGTTCTTGTTTTGCAATTGCGCTTTCTGGTGAGTAGACTATTTTGGGTTCTTCTTCTTTTTGTACGATGTAGCCGGGGATGGTCACTCTGCGGTTGTCGATGGTTACGTGTCCATGTGTGATTAGTTGGCGTGCTTGGAATGTTGTGCGTGCTAATCCTTTGCGAAAAACGATTGTTTGCAGTCTACGCTCTAAGATGTCTTCAATGGTTAAGTCGAGTACGTTGTCGAGCACTGCAGTTTCCTGTAGGATACCCTTCTTTTTAAGTTGGGCCAGCAGTTCCATTTCCATCTTTGCACGTTCTTCAGTGGATTTGCTGATTAATGAACGGGCAATGCCTCTGGCCTTGGATAGTGTAGTTTTGTGTCTCCAGAGTTCATGCTTGTTTCGCAGGCCGTATTGCCCTAGAAGTTTTAATTCTTCTTGGAGGACATCTTTTCGCCAGCGGAAACGTGGCGTATCGAATTTCTTACGTTGTTTCCTTGGATCTCCCATGCTTATTTGCCTCCTTCAGCTGGGGCTCCGCCGGGTTTCTGAAGAAGAGTCTTCTTCTTAACACCCAAAGCTTTGCCTGCGCGTCCAGTAGTTTTAGTTCTTTGGCCTCTTACTTTCAGGCTGTAAGCATGGCGGTATCCACGCCAAGACCTGATTTCTTTGGCACCATCGATATCAGTTTTTATCTTGAATGCAAGTTCTGCGCTTAAAACGTGCACGTCTTTTCCGGTGTCGCTGTCTTTTCGACGGTTGAACATCCATGCTGGGATGCCGTATTTCGCTGGATCCCGGATAACATCCTCTATTTTGGAAACGTCTGATTCAGTTATTAGACCGACGCGGAGGTCAGGGTTTACGCCTGCCTTCTTGAGGACTGCATTAGAGAGACTCGAGCTAACGCCTTTGACTTGCGCAACTGCGTAAGACGTCTTAAGGGTACCCTGAACGTCTGTACCCATAATACGAACAATATAGCGGTATTCCTGTGACATGCTGAATTTTCATCCGTTTTTTTAACTTGAAGCATATACGAAATGAGTCAGTATTTATTTAAACCTTCCCTAGTCAAGGAAGATGTCTTGTTTTGGCATAAATTAAATACTGTTGACCATGAAGCATAAATGATCAATTCTTCCTAATAAAAATGCAGGGACAACTTACTAAACGCTTTTTCTTTAAAAATAAAAAGGGGAAAGGAAATTAAGTATTTCCAAAGTTTATGCACGTTTGCGAAGCATTAAAGCTAGTATAGCGCCGATTACAACTATTGCAACGATTGTGAGTATTGACATCGGTAGGAAGTATTGGTCAGCTATTGATTGTGGTTGATCTGTTGGTGAAGCGGTGGATTGAGCGGGCATGTCAAAGTTGACGTGGGTTTGTGCTGAGGAAGTAAAGTACGAGTTTGATCCAGCGAATGTTGCAATGACTGCGTATGTACCAGGTATATCGGGTGTGAATGTGTATGCAAATTGTCCGTTTGTATCGGTTGTGGTTTGCCCGATGGTTCTAAAGTTGCCGTTTGCATCAATAACACTGAGTGTTACTGGAACGCCTGAGGCGTTGGTTGGTTTAGGTGACTGCATGTAGAGGTAGAATCAATCTAAAAAAGATAACACAGGGTTATTTTGGTAACTACACTGAGTAGACTTTGATATAAGTTAGGCTATTATCGTTGAGAATAAAAGCCTCAGCTTAACATTCCAGTCCGTAAATAGCGGGCTAACTGAAAAATATAATTCAGATTTCAATTTGATACAATACATACAAAGGCAGCCTTAGGCAGAAAACTAAAAATAGCATCACCTCTTCACATAGAAAACCAATGGATATAATAACAATCCTTGGCTTACTTGCCGCCCTAATAACAACTATCTCACTTTTCCCACAGCTAATCAGAGTAGTCAAAACCAAATCAACCAAAGACATCTCAACAAGCATGTTCTCACTTTTCTGCTGCGGCGTATTCCTATGGTTTATCTATGGACTTTTAACCAATCACGTACCGATTATTCTCGCTAATTTTTTTGCTTGCATCCAAGCGATCATTATTCTAGTATTCAAAATCAAATTCAAGTAAACCGGTATTGACAAAGCTTTTTTCCTCAAACACACAAATACAGATGCATGCAATCGAGCACAGCAAAGAAGCCCCTAACCAGAAAATGGATACTGCTAACAGCTCTAATTTTAGCTCTCATAATTCTTTCCTCTTGCCTCTTAACAGCCAATTACAACACAAACACGGTTACTAATAGGGAATTCTTTGTCGGCGTCGAAGTTGCATACGGCGATTTAGGTGACTTGAAAGCGCTTGTTACTGAAGTAAAAAACTACACCAACCTGGTTGTTCTGGGATTGCCGGAGTTCTCCATAAACCGAACCCTGCTGGATGAAAGCTGCGATTACATCTACAATTCAGGCCTGTGCTTCATCGTATTATTCACAAACATAACCCAATACACAGACTGGCAAGAAATCACGCCGGCACAGTGGGTCACCGATGCCATGGAGAAATATGGCGACAAATTCTTGGCAGTGTACCGTTGGGATGAACCCGGCGGAGACCAAATAGACCACAGCAGATACCAAGAAGTCAAAAACGCCAGCAGCTACACAGAAGCAGCACAGAGCTATGTCGATGTGCTAAGGGAGCATGTGCAATACTACCAGGATACGGGGCAAACGGTGTTGACGGCTGATTATGTGTTGCATTGGTTTGATTACAAAGTTGGTTATGACGCGGTGTTGGCTGAGTTTGGATGGAACAACAGCCGTGAACAACAAATCGCTTTGGTTAGGGGCGCCGCTCGTGCACACGATAAGGATTGGGGTGCCATGGTAACTTGGACGTACAGTGAACCGCCCTACATCGCATCGGGCCCAGAGCTGTATGATGATTTGGTGCTTGCCTATAATAACGGCGCAAAGTACGCGGTTGTTTTTAGTTATCCCCAGACCGCTCTACATGGCATTTTGGGTCAGGAGCATTTGGAGACGCTCAAGGACTTCTGGAACTACACCCATACTAATGAACCAGCCAATGCAGACTACAAAAGCGTGAGGACGGCGTATGTTTTACCCGCTGACTATGGCTTCGGCTTTAGAAGCGCATCGGACAGCATTTGGGGACTCTGGAGCGCCGACAGCCAAACCAGACGCATCTACAGCGACGTAGACAACCTCATACGCCAAAAGGGCGCTAACTTTGACATAGTATGCGACTACCCAACATTAACGAAAGATGCCAAGGGTCGTTATGACACTCTGATTTACTGGAATGGCACACGAATTAACCCTTGAAAATGGTTGCAGTTTTTCTTTTACTCACACTTATGATTTTTCTGAATCGTAAAAAGGGTCGATAAAAAGAAACACATCAGTCTATTTACAAGGGAGGCGCAGTAAGAGTAGTTGAAGACCCCTATGCTTTTTCGACTACACCGATAACGTTTAAAGTAGAGTTTATCCACCGCAAATAAGCATTCAAAGTCGCCCGCAACGCAACAGTATCTTCAGCTTCAACCGATAACGTTAGGTATGAACCAGCTTTTTTCAGTTGGATACGGGCACGTCTTGTTGGCGGAGCTTTAGCTTCAGGCGTCAATGCGCACAGCAATGTGTCAATTTGTTTTTCGGAATCGAATTTTAGGTTTATTGTTGCATGAGCTTTCGTTGACATAGCGTTCACTAAGCAATAGAAAGACTAAGATAAATAAACAAACTAAACAAAAATTAAAAAGGAAAAGAAAAAATTACTCGGTGGTTTCTTCAGTTGCCGATTCAACAGCTTCAGTTTCAGTTGTGGAAGCTTGTTCTTCCTCAACTTGTAAGCCTTTAGCTGCACGTTTTGCAACGGTGCCGAGTTTAGTAACTGGCGTGTACGCTCCACCTGCAAAGGTAAAACCGCATTTACCACAGGTCCAAATGCCAACGCTTACACGTTTAACACGTGAAAAACCGCATTGTGAACATCTGTGTGGCTTTTTGAGCTCAGTCATTACTTTGATATAGCGTTTCCTAACTGTGGAACCGTAACGTACACCTAAACCTCGAGTTGGACCGACTTTCTTCATCTTAGGCAACTTATTTTCACCAATTGAGTTTCTTGCGCAGTTCTGCTGCTTTGTCCAGAGCAATCTTAGAGGCATCTAAAATCTGTTGCGGTGTGAAATAGCCAGACATACCCTTCTGAATGGCACAGATGTTACCATCCTCGTTTAATGCGAAGGTTATGCGTGCATCCATAACGGTTTCTTCTTCAAGCCAGGGGTCAACAACCAGTTTGTTGTTAATTTTGCCGATGGTGACTGTTATAGGGTGACTCTTCATGGGCAGTGGTGTGTAGCCTTGCTTGATTTTTAGTTCGCCGTCTTTTATTTCGTAGTTTGGCATTTTTGTGTTCATGAGTGCTGCCATGGCTGCGAGTGCGGATGCATCAATTAGGTTTCCATCATGGTTAAGGACGTATACGTCGACGAAGACAACGAAGACTTTTTTGCCTGCTTCGATACAGAGTTTTTCCGTGTCGATTGCATGTGATTCCCTAATTCCTCTGTCAACAACACGGGCTAATTCGATGCTGTTTTCGTCTGGTGGTCCTGGTTCAAAGCTTGGATGTGCGAGTGGTACGAGTTCTGCGTTAACAGTCATGACTCCATCGTTTGGTGTGTCTGGGAATGGTTCTCCGGTTTCGACTTTGACGCCGACGAGAACTTGGGTTTTACCGAGGAAAACGCGAGCTGAACCCTCTGCCTTTTCGATGACGCCTTGTTCGATTTTGATTTCGCGGGTATCAAGTAAGCCTCTTTCGTCAAGGCGTGAGCCTTTTTCTAGAAGCTGCTCAATTTGCTTTATTTTTACTTTAGTTACTAGTGATGACATTATTCTTCAGCCTCTTTAACAACCATATATTTTGTCTTTAATGCTTCCTTCTGCATTGCATAGATTTTCTTGCATCCTTCCATAGCCATGCTGACTGCTTTCTCGAATTCTGGTGGTGCCAGGATGCCGTCCATCTGTAGCAGAGTGATAGCGTTTAAGTTTGGCATGTATGCAACGGGAACGTCTGCTGAGCCCAATTTGTCTTCTGCATCATAGAGATCTAAGACAACTGTGTCGTCTACTTTTCCTGCGGCGCATGCTACGACTAAGTCGCGCATTGGAACACCTGCGTCGGCAATTGCGAGGGCTGCTGCTGTGATGGCTGCACATCTTGTTCCTCCGTCCGCTTGTAGTACTTCGACGAAGACATCTACTCCGGTTCTTGGGTAGAGTTCAAGGAACAGTGCTGGTTCTAATGATTCTTTGATGACTTTGCTTAATTCAACTTCTCTTCTGGATGGTGCAGGAGATTTTCTTTCCGGAACAGAGAAAGGTGCCATGTGGTATCTGGCGCGTAGAACCATTCTGTCTGGTTGTGCTAGGTGTTTTGGATGCATTTCTCTTGGGCCGAATGCTGCGGCTAAGATTTTGTTTTTGCCGTGTTCGATATAGGCAGAGCCGTCAGCTTGTGAGAGTACGCCTACTTGAAGTTTTACGGGGCGAAGTTCATCCGCTTTTCTTCCGTCGCCGCGGATGCCTTTTTTGTCAATTAATTTATCGGTTTTTTCGTTCATTGTTGTGTTTCCTCCACTTGTGGTGTGGTTGTTGTTGGTTTCTTTTCTTTCAATAACTGGGTAATACGGTCAGTTAAGCCGCTTGTGTGTGATTCTTCCTCAATTTTTCGGATTGCTCCAATGGCAACTTCTTCTTCTTCAGGAGTTTTGCCAGTGACTAGGATGACACCGTTTAAGCCTAAGATGATTTGGCAGTTGGTTTCTTGTTTAATCATGGAGATCATGGAGCCTTTGCGTCCGATGATGCGTGGAATCTTTGTGGGTGTCACTCTGAGGATTTGGCCGCGGGTAATCTTTCCCAATCCGGGTTCGCCGACTGTTAATTGGGGGTCGTGTGCGCGGTCATAGGAAGCGATTTTGGCAACGATTAAGTCGCCTGCGTTTAGAACTGCAGATAATTCGTCGTTTTGTGGTTTGAAGGGTCTACTCAGGACGTCTGAGGCACGAAGCATTGCTGTGTAGGGTGCTTTAATGTCGACTGTCCAGCCGTTGAAGCCTACTTCGACGACTGTACCGATTACGATGTCACCCATTTTTGGCACATAAAATGCTCTTAGTGCAACGACGTTGACTTTTTTGTTGTCTGCGTCTACGAGTCCAATCCTTGAGGCATAAATCTTGCTGTTTTCAACAAATGTATTTTCGCCGGGTAGATAGTCGCCTTCTGCGAGTAATTCTCCGGGCGTTACGAGCTGTTTTTTTTCAAAGAATGTTGGCATAAAATCACCTATATTGTGGTTTTCATATTACTTAGATTATTTTTGCTTCTCCACTTCCCTTGGTTGCGTCGCCCAGTTTGGTTAGCAATGAAGCGTACATGCCTGCGGGTAATTCTAGTTCGCCATAATATGAGCCGTCGCCGCGCCATTCTTCACGTTTGATGGTGCCTAACGTTTTAATGGTGCCGTAAGCTCTGGCGGCGTATTGAGTGGGAATTTTAATTGCAACCTTTACCTGCTCAACTTTCAGTGGTAAAATTGGTCTTAGTAATTTTACTATGTCTTTTGCTTGTTCATCAACTGACTTGTATGGGTCTACGGGGTAGCGGATTTGCTCCATCGCATTTTCGATGCGCATAGGTGGATGGGGCAAGTTGGTTTTTGGGTCGACTGCCTGTCGGGCAATGAAGTCTATTATTTGTCTTTTTTTATCTTCGACCATTTTTCTTCTTTGGTCGGTTGTTAATTGTAGGGTTCCTTTTTTGAGGATTTCATCTGCAATTTTGAGCGGATCTGTAGTTTTGAAGGCTTTTTTCATTGCTTCTTCGGATACTTTGGTGCCTTTGTTAGCGTCGGCAAAAATCATTTCGGCGGCTAAAACCTCAGTTATTCCTGAGATTTTGCCGTTTCGGTAGTCGAGTGCTTTGTTGGGTTTTACTAGGATTTCAAAGTGTTCGTTTTCTCTGGTTAAGCGTGCGACTGTGAACTTTTCGCTCATTGCGATGTCACTTGCTTGTACCCAGCTCTTTGATGTATCCTTCGACCGTGTTGTCGTTTAGCATTTCCATTTTTTTGGTTGCTGCTGGGATAATGGCGATTTTGATTCTGGGGGGTAGTTGGCGTGCTTCAAGAGCTTTAATCAAGCATTTGACAGTTAATTTTATGGTGCTGTCAAGTGATAGGTCTTCTTTGTATTCTTCTTTTAGAATAGCAAGGACTGTTTCTCGACCTGCACCTAATGCGGTGGCTTTATAGCCTCTGTATGTTCCGCTTGGGTGTGTTCCAAACACACGTGGACCTGTTTTGTCGACTCCTCCAAAGATTATGGAGACACCGAACGGTCGTACACCTGCATGTTGTGTGTACATTTGTTGGATGTCGCATATTCTTTTAGTTACGACTTCTAAGTCGATGGGTTCATCGTATGTTAATTTGTTACTTTGAGCATAGATGCGTGCTTGATCGATTAGGATTCTTGCGTCTGAGCTTAAACCAACGATGGCTGCTCCGATGTGATCGTCTACTCTAAAGATTTTCCATGAGTAGCCTGCTTCTTCGAGGACTTCAATGTTTTCTTCTGACCCCAGAACTAATCCCTCTGAGGTTTGGATGCCAAGTATGGTGGCTCCGCGATTGACGAGTTCCATAGCGTATTCTACTTGGAAGAGTCGTCCATCAGGTGAGAAAACTGTTATTGCACGGTCATATGCTCCTGGTGCTGCAAATACGGACATAATGTGTTAACCTCACTTTAGACTGTCTACTTTTTCACAGTCTCATATAATAACTATACTAAAAACCTTTCCTATAAAAGCAAAACGCAAATTGTGGCTTCTGGATGGTGTTTAGCTTGCTGTTTTAGTGTATAATAGTATATTTTAAGGTTCTCTAGCTGCTTTGTTTTCTATTAGTAGATAATGGCAAAGTCCCTAATCATCTTCTACCAACGGATGATGTAGGCGTCTGCTTTTTGAGTTCTGGGTCTGTGTTGGGTTGTAGACTGGGTGTGGAGTTTGCGACAAGTAGTTTGCCCCCAGCAGAAGGAATCTTGCGTGATTTTTTTGTCTCCCCCATTTATAGGCTCAATAAAACTGCCAAATTCTAAAAGGATAACTAATAACTATGTGCATTTCTGTGTCTGTTTGATTCTTATATCCTAACACAGTAACTGTCTCTATTTGAGGGCTTGACTTTGAGCAGGGAACTATACCTAACAGTATTCACCATTGGGCACTCTACACGCACGCTCGAAGAATTGACCGAGATGCTGCAAATCTACGGAGTAACCCTACTCATAGACGTCCGCACAGCCCCACATTCACGGCATAATCCCCAATTCAACAAAGAAGCCCTCCCAGACCACCTCAAACCCCTCGGCATAAAATACGTACACTTACCAGAAATCGGCGGTTTACGTCACCCCAAAGCCAACAGCACCAATCTCGGATTGCAGAACCTCAGTTTTCGGGGATATGCGGATTATATGCAAACAAAAGAATTCACTGATGCCCTCCTAAAAATCCTGGTGCTGGCACGGGAGAACCGTGTGGTGTTGATGTGTGCTGAAGCGTTGCCTTGGAAATGCCATCGAATCTTAATTGCGGATGCGTTGATTGCGAGACGTGTTCGGGTGCTACATATCATAAGTAAAACGGGTACGATAACGCATGAACTAAGCGAAACCGCGCATGTGGATGGTACAAAAGTGACCTATCCACTGTACGTTAAAGAGACGCCGCAGAGAACATTAGGCGATTTTTCCTCGGCTTAGGCAGCGAATTCCTTGATTACTTGGCGCAATATGACGAATCCAACGCTGGCTACGATTAGTCATAGCAAAGCAAAAATTGGTAGAAGACAATAGAAATCGGTCGGTGGATTAGCAATGGCTAAAAAATAGGCTCCGGCAACCAGATCTGTCAATGTAACGATTAACTGGATTAATTTGGGGTTTTCTATCTATGTAACCACCTTTACATTTTTTGAGAAACAGGGTATTCCCGCGTTCATCAATGATAGGGGAGGTTTCTAATTTTTCTGTAGTTTTGCCGTGAAGAAGCCGTTGCAGTGATGTATGTGTGGGTAGAGGCGTTGGCATTGTGTTAAGCCGCGGAGTCCGGGCATGCCGATTTTGGGTTCAGTCTCCACGAGCTTGAAGTCTGGGTGTTCGGTTAGGAAGCGTTCGATTACGCCTTCGTTTTCTTCCTCAGTTACGCTGCAGGTTGAGTAGGTTAAGTAGCCGCCTTTTTTGACTTTGTCGGCGCAATTATCGATCATTTTGTATTGGAGTTCTGACATGTTCGCGATGGATTTGGGGCTTAGTCGCCACTTTGCTGAGGGTTGCTTGGCAAAGACGCCGGAGCTTGTGCAGGGTGGATCCAACACTAGCAGGTCCGCTTCGCCGATAAGAGGCACAGAAACCCGTGCATCAGCTACAACTGGCTCAGCGATTTTGGTTCCCATGCGAGCGATTTCTTTTTGCCAGGTCTTCATGCGTTTAGCTGAGAAGTCAACGGAGATGATACTGCCTTGGTTCTGCATTAGCTGGGCAAGGAAAGTGGTTTTTGCTCCAGGGGCAGCGCAGATATCAAAGACTGTGCTGTCTGGCTGGGGGTTTGCGGCTTGGGTTGCAAAGCAGCTTGCTTTGTCCTGTACATAGAATAAGCCTGCTTTGAGGCTTGGCGAATTATTCAGGGTTGTTTTGAATTCGAGGACTTTGTAAGTGTACTTTAATGACTCAGTTTTTTCGAGATTGATGCCTTCTGCTTCAAGTTTAGAGAGGATGTCTTCTTCTGTTGCCTGCTAGAGTGTTTATGCGGATGTAAACTGGTGGCGGGTTGAGGCTGCCTTTCAAGAATGCGATTGCTTCTTCTTTACCGAAGAGTTTGAAGCAGTACTCTACAAACCATGTTGGATGATAGGTTTCTAAGCCGACTTTTTCTGCTTCGCTTGTGGTCTCCATGATGGTGGATAACTGGCGAGTTAGTAAGAAGCCTAAGTAGGGTTCGATTTCCCGCATAGCTTCCCAGCCCAGTATAGCACGTCCTAAGCTTGCGATGCTGTCTGCTTCTTTGAGGTTATATTTACCCCAGTTCTTGACAATCCGTGTTTGGTAAACGTATAGTCGCAGGAAAGATTGGATGCCCAGGTCATATTCGCCGATTTTTTTGGGTCAACAACGTTGTTTACTAGTTTATCGATTAGGTTTTTTCGCCTTGTAGTTTCGACTACTAAACCGTATGCATAGCGGATAGCACTTGGGTCTTTAATGCCGAACTGCTTAATTGTGCTTGCTAATGCTGAGCGCTCGTTGAGTCTGCGCATTTCTATCCAACTTAATGTTTCTATGGCGATTGTCCAAGCTTCCCGCAACAAATTAAATCACAAACAATACCAAATGCAATGCCCCTAAATAAGTGATTCAACGTGGGCTGCTGTTACTGCATGTTAACAGCCACATATCTTTATCAAGTTTTCACTCGTTGATAGAGTCCATGTGTTCTGTGGCAAGCTCCAGTAATGGAGGTGACATGTTTGTCAAGAAAGCATAGAGATGAAGACATGGACATGGAAAAGGGAAAAATGACTGTGCAGGAAGCAGGCAAGAGAGGCGGCGCAAAAGGCGGTCCACGTGTCCGTGAACTCATAGAAGAAGGAAAAGAACACGAAGAAGAATAAATGTGTAACATTTAGGGTTGCACACATTAAGTTATTCGTCTTTTCCCATTTTTATTAAATTGCATGGAGAATTAATATTTGAGTCAACTAACTAAACGCCGAAGCACCCCTGAAACACGTGCAGGACAATACATGTGTCCTGAATGCGGCAAAATATTTGACACCAAAACAGAAGTCGACAACCACATCCATCGGACACATAAGCGCATGTAAAATCGGTGCTCAACGGCTTAAACGGTTACTACACCGAATAAAAAAGCCCTAAATCCACAAAAAAGCAGGGCTATTCGCTGAAAACCACAGGATGTTCTATTGGTTTTATTCAGCAAACATTTTAGTGTTCAATGTACCATACTGGGGCTAAGGGAAAAATGGGATGGCGAGCACACTAGATAGATGCTTTAGTCACCCAGCTAAACTTCAAATTAAAGAAGAGCCTAAAGCGGAAGCTCCGACACCCACCACAACCAGAACCTGAAGTTAAGGTTGAAGAAGAACCCGTCCCAGAAGCAGCAATTGTTAAACGCAAAAAACGCGAGCATCAACCGTTCCCACCAGTCGCGCCAGCCAACCTGCCGCCCTCATACTTTGTCTCCGCGTCCTATGATGGACGAAACAAAAAGGCCGTAGTTAAACTCTATGAGCCTGAGTCGGGCCAAATTTATTTCTGGTATGACAACACAGGACACCAACCGTACTGTTTAACCAGCATCTCCCAAATGGAGATGGAACAGTTTGACCGGGTTAAAAGCCATGAAGGCTTCGACAGCTTCAAACTGAAAAACGAATCGATCCCCTCAATGATAAACCAATCGAAGTAACAAAAATCGTCTGCAAAGACCCACTTGCCATCGGCGGAAGACCAGGAGGCACAATCCGAGACATCATCCCAGAAGATTACCCCAAAGTCTTCGGCACGACTATCCAGGACAGCGACACCAAAATTTGGGAATCCAAAATCAAGTATTACCAATCATACATTTACGACCAGCCAACTCTTGCCCGGCATGATCTATGAAGTAAAAGACGGCAACTTATCGAACCCGTAGTTAAGGAATCTGCACAGGAGAATCTAACCAAAATCCGCCAACTCTTCAAAGACTGCACTGAAGAGGAACGCGAGTATCGCTGAGATGTGGGCGCGGCTCTTGGAGTATCCTGCACCCCAGTTCCGCCGAGCAGCCATAGACATCGAAGTCTATTCGCCACTAGCTAACCGCGTGCCCGACGCCGTGAAGGCGCCTGCCCAGTCATCGCCTGCTCAATTTACAGCAGCGACGGCGACAAAAAGGTACTCGTACTCAAACGGGATGGTCATGCAAGATGGCGACTGCACAATTAACCAAAGGCATAGAAGTTGAATACTGTGAGTCCGAAGAAGAGCTCCTCCGGAAAGTCTTCAATGTCCTAAACGATTACCCATTCATTTTAACTTTTAACGGCGACGACTTCGACCTCCGATACCTCGCTCACCGCGCCTACAATCTTGGGTTTCAGCAAAAGCGACATCCCCATCGACATCGGCAAACGCGTCTGCTTACTTACGATACGGCATCCACATTGACCTCTACAAATTCTTCTTCAACCGCAGCGTGCAAATCTATGCTTACGGCGGCAAATACAAAGACGTAAGCCTCGACGATGTCGGCAACGCATTAATCGGTACACAAAAAATCCATCTTGAAAAAGCCTTCGGCGATCTCAACTACAGCGAATTAGCCGCTTACTGCCTCCGCGACAGCGAAATCACTTACAAACTAACCAGCCACGAAAACGACTCCGCAATGAAGCTCATGCTGGTTTTAGCCACGAATCAGCCAGCATGCCCATGGAAGACGTTAGCCGCCAAGGCGTCAGCAGATGGATCCGCAACTTTATGCACCGTGAACACCGCAAACAAAGGCATGCTTATCCCCAACGCCGAAGACATCTTAACCAAAAAAGGCAAAACCAGCACAACCGCAGTTATTAAGGGCAAGAAATACAAGGGCGCAATCGTCGTTGAACCCACCCCCGGCGTTCATTTTAACGTTGCTGTTATGGACTTTCCCAGCCTATACCCATCAATCATTAAAGTGTGGAATTTGGGTTACCAATCCATCTGCTGCAATCACCCCGGCTGCAAAGACAAAAAGCCCATTCCTGATACGCAGCATTGGGTATGCACAGAAAAACGTGCCCTCGAAAGCCTACTAATTGGTTCTCTGAGGGATTTACGTGTACGCTGGTACAAAAGCCGAGCTAAAGACAAAACCCTGCCGCCTGAGTTGCGAAGCTGGTACAGCATCACACAAGGCGCGCTAAAAGTCATTTTAAACGCCAGCTACGGCGTTTTTGGTGCCGACAGCTTCGACCTCTACTGCCCACCAGTCGCCGAAGCCACAGCCGCAATCGGCCGATACAGCATCACCCAAATCCTCAACCACGCCAAAACCGTGGGAATCCAAGTACTCTACGGCGACACCGACAGCTTATTCCTCAAAAACCCAACCAAAGAACAAATTGAAGACGTCGTCCACTACACCGAACACGAATTAGGAATGGGCATCGACGTTGACAAGACCTATCGGTATGCAGTTTTTAGTTCACCGCAAAAAGAATTACCTCGGCGTCCTCGAAGACGGCACAGTAGACGTCAAAGGCTTAACGGGCAAAAAGAAGCACATACCCATCTTTATCAAAGGCGCATTCAACCAAATGAAGGAACGACTTGCCAAAGTCAAGAACCCTGAGGATTTCGAGAAAGCCCGAAAAGACATCGCCACCATAGTCCGCGAACGTTACAATGTTATCAAACGCCGAGAATGGACAGATAACAGTGAATTAGCCTTCCACGTGGTCTTAGGCGATGATTTGGCACGTTATACTAAAACGACACCACAACATGTCAAAGCAGCGTTGATGCTACAGAAGAACGGCAAAGAACTCCGAGCAGGCGACTTAATCAGCTTCGTCAAAGTAAGCAGCAACAAAGAACGCGTCAAACCCGTAGAATTGGCATCCCGAAACGAAATCGACACCGACAAATACATAGCATATCTGCAAGCAACATTTGATCAGGTACTTGATGCGTTGGGTTTGAATTTTGAGGAGATTATTGGATTAACACGGTTGGCTAGCTTTTTGGGCGGGTAGGTCCGAGGTTGCTGTTTTGATTGGAAGCGTAACCTTTGCCTTTAAACTGGGCTTTGAAGCCGACAAAAATACAGTGAATAAACATGTTTCCGTCCGCTGAGATGGGACGATGGGCGTATTTTCCGGGGATAAATTCAAGCATGCCTTGGTAGCCGTCGGTTTTCGAAATCAGCGCTTTAATTCTGAGTCCTTAAGGATAGTATTCTGTAAACCAAGCGATTTTGCGCTGTAGCTCCAGATGCTTCTTTGTGTCTTTGTATCCGCAGACGCCATAGTCCGCAATGTTTTCCGGAGTCAAATCAATAATGGATGTTTCATTGGTTTTTGACAAAGGAAATTAGCTCTCAAAATTATAGGGAACGTTTTGTGTTTAAGCTTTTACGTTTTAAGGTAGTGCCCTTTTTCTATGACATAACTTGGATAAGTAGACCCAGCAATGTGAAAAGCGCCACTATACAAGAGATTATGATTACAACTTGCCGCTCAGTTAACGGCCGATGATACGTTATGGTTGTCACTAGGCTTTTTCGGCTATCCGAGCACAGTTTCTTGCCGTCGAAGGTTACGGCGGCTTTTTTGTGCACGAAGAAGACTGAGAGCAAAATTATCGCTGAATTGAATATGAAGGGTATAATCGAAATTATCAGGTTAACTTTCATGTCGGAAATGATCGCGAAGGAAGCAATAGTCATGCCTATGGCAAAGGAGCCTGTGTTGCCGACAAATATTTTACCAGACAGGTTTAGGGCGGCGAGAACTAGCCAGAATAGCAGTGGCCCAATCATGAGAATCCAGTTCGGCGAGAAAATCATTAGACCCGCGATAACTATGGCGGGACAAACTGATTCTAACCCGTTCAATCCGCCCAGTTGGTTGACCGTATTTGTGACAATCATAACGATTAAGGGAATTATGACATAGAAGTATGCTACACCGAAATCAATTGTTCCTAAGAACGGAAGTGAAATGCTGGTTCTTGCGCCAAACACTTGTGCATAGTAAATTAGAGGTAACGCTGCGATCAGAGGCATGAAGGCTTTGTAGCGCCATTTTAAGTCTATCCAATCGTCCATCATGCCCATGAAGCCACCGAACAAGACGCAGGCAGCTAGAGTAAAGGCACCGGAAACAGGTTGAGCACTCTGCTGTAGAAAATAAACCAAGAAAAGATAAACGGTAGTGAATAGGACGTAAAAAACGCCTAAACCGTTGGGGATTAAGGGTCGACCAACTTTATGTTGGTCGGGAACCTTTGGGAACACTCGAGCCGCTTCCTGCTTAACTTAGGCCATTTGCTGCATTGTACGCGTCCCAGTCAATTTCGTAGATTGCTATTATTGGGATTAATCCACTGAATTGACCTGGTGCGGTATTTAGACCTGCTAAGTAGGCTTCTTTGAAGTATGTTGGCATTGAAGCTGTGTGGTCAATTTGGAGTTGGTATTGACCTTGTGCATTGATTGTTTCGACGTATCGGCTTTGGGCATAGTACATGAGTTCCTCGACTGTGCTATTCATGCCGCGGTCGTTCCATTGCCATTGATTTTGGTTATATGCGCCGAATGATGTTTCGTTAGTCCACATGTCGGCTGCACTGATCAAGCCCATGTCTACATATCTTTGAGGCATCTGTCCTGAGATTCTTGCCATCCAGACCCATTTACCTTCGTCGCCATATCCTGCTGGATACACAACGGTTGAACCAGTGCTGGTTTGACCTACTCCAAGGACTGTGAAGACGGCGATGTACTTAACGTGGTCTTGACCGTATTTTGAGAGCAGAGCTAAACTCTGGTTCTCGTTGCCCATCATTGCGAAGCCTATGTCAGCGATCTTTGTGCTGTTTACTGTAGTGTTATCTGCCATTGACGTTACATTTCCAAGGTCACTTAGCCAGTTTCCGTAGTCCCACCACATGACCGTAACTTCTGAGGGTTTTGAATTCTGATTAAACCAATCTATCGCGTCTAGCCATGCTGGAACGTTAGTGTTAAGGCCGTTTCCACCCAAAGGAAGACTTGAAGCACTGATTGCAGTTGGCACGTATGCTTGTGTTATAGCTCTTGGTGTGCCGCCTGACTGAGGTGAGAAGGCAAAGCTAGACACGAGCAACATGAAAATTACTAGGAGTGCGATACCGCTGTATTCTTTGCTTACCCGTGGCATTCTGCGTTTGGACTTCGCAAGGGTGTGTGGAGCCTCTCTGAGCAGGGCAAAGAAGGGTTTTATTGATCCCGCTATGCCGATAGCTGCGATTATTGCGAAGGCTGGAGCGAAGAGTACTAGTAACCGGACCATTGAAGTTGCGAAGTAAAGTGAGGTTGCTCCGAAGAGTAATAGGAAGATGTTTCTGTTGGTCGGGTTTCGTAGTGTGAAGTAGAATCCGATTAGGAAGAATAGTATGGTTATGCCTAATTCGATGTAGAGGTTGCCCCATGCAGAGATTCTTTGTTCAGCCACTGAATCGATGAGTGGTGAAGCTGACCTGATGAAGGGGTCAACGACTGTTATGAATTTACCTGCAAGATCGCTAAGTGAACCGGTTGCCCATAGAGCAACAAAGCCTCCGACTATAACGACTAACGCGGCAATTGTCATGGTCATTTTGCTTTTTATTGATATGTTATTGCGTAAGAGCTCTGCCACTATTAGTACGAGGAAAACTGCAGCCACTGGAAGGATTGCAGCTGAAGTCAGGTAGCCTAGGCCCAGATAGGGAACTTTTGTTCCAATCATGAGTGCAATGCCAAAGATTATGCTGTAATTGACGAGCATTCTTGGGTTATAACGTTTGAGGAGCACCAAGACAAAGACGAAGAGGGATGTCAAGCCGATGACATAGTATGCTGCACCCCAGCCTGCGATGAAATACGCCAAAGATAAACCGGCGCCAACCGCATAGAACAATGATGCTCTAAGTGAACGACCGCCATCCATGGAGCGCATGAACAAGAAAATGAACAATACTAGACCGAGTACACCGGGGATTTCTGTGTCGAAGAAACCAAGTGAGCTTCTCTGTAAGAATGAGGGCGCTAACGCAAGGAATAAAGCTGCGAATAAACCAACTGCTTTGCCGCCCATGTCTTTGCCGACGAAGTAGAGGACCAAACATGCGATGACTGCTATGAATGCTGGCATTATGGCAGCAAAAGTCATTAAATCAATTTTACCGAAAACTGAGGCTATGCTGAATAGTACAGCCGCCGTCATTGGTAGAGACGGAAGCGAACTAGACATGTCTAAACCATCTGGGAACCATTTCATAGTGTTAATCCAGTGGTCAGTGTAGGGTGAAAGCAATCCGTTGCTTAGCATATGTTGGGTAATACTCAACTGATAGTAGGGGTCAAACTCATTGAGGAATGATGTACCTGCCATGAGGTTTTCCCAACGAAGCGGTAATATGCGTATGGTAAACGCTACGAAGAGAATCAAAAGTAATGCTGCGGCGGCAATGATTGTACCGTGGCTTACCTGTATACCAAACCTGTTAAAAACTGATAGGCTTTTGCCAAGACGTTCCTTAACTGTTTCCCCCACTTTAAGCCATCTCTTTCCATGTATATTGCGATTGTACTATTTTACACATTGGAGATTTATTTATGGCTTTCCAAAACTGACCCAAAACGGCTCTAACATTTGTAATTGTTTAGGCAGGGGTATTTTGTTTAAAAAGTGTCCATCCCAACCGTTCCTTGGAGATAAGCAACCTAAACTAAACAAAGTAGACGCAAAAATATTTTAAAACCCACTTTTGCCTGAATTACCATTTACGAGAGTAAGCTTGCTTTTGGGCATCAACCCCATTTTCACAAGGCGTTATACAAGTTAGAGCAGAAAGACCCCATTGTTTTAAGTGCTTACTTACGGGGTTTAATAATTGGTTTAACTTCAACGTCAAGGGGCAACAATGAAAGTTTTCTGCCGCATTTTGGGCATTTTCCCCCACAATCCTGAATAATTTCATCCGGAGGCTTGAGTTCAGCGCCCTCATACAAAATATGTTGACAACCGTGACAAATGACTCGTTGCGGCATCAAATTCCCCGCATATTTACATCTGTATGGCATATTTATTAGTTGCTAAAAACTCTAACTCTAACTCGCTTAGCAGGTACTGTAAAGCTTTTAATTGACAATACAGTTTCTGGATGCCAACGTGGTAAAGAAGCGGTTGCAAAAATACACCCTAATCATCACAGAAAAACCCGATGCGGCAAACCGAATAGCCACCGCTTTAGATAAAGAAGGAAAACCCCAAAAAATCCTCTCAAACGGTGTCCCCTACTATCAGGCGTATCGAGAAGGAGAAATAGTTGTTGTTCCAGCATTGGGGCACCTCTACACAATCACAAGCAAACAGAAGGGCAAAAGGGATTACCCAGTATTTGATTACCAATGGGTGCCACGGTATCTAGCGGAACGTAAGGCATCGAGAATTCGGGTATGGCTAAAAGTCATCGCTGAATTGGCAAAGGATGCCTCAGGGTTTGTGGATGGCTGCGACTACGATATTGAAGGCAGCATAATAGGTTACAGTATTCTGAAATATGCATGTGGAGAAAAACAGCAAGAAGCCAAACGCATGAAATACTCCACCTTAACAACGGAGGAACTGCAAGAGTCCTATGGGCATTTGCTGCCTAAACTCGATTTTGCACTTGTTGAGGCAGGGTTAACTCGTCATGAAGTTGATTGGCTCTACGGAATAAACCTATCCCGGGCGCTCACTCAAGCTGCAAAAAACAGCAGCAGCCAATACGCTACATTGAGCACTGGCAGGGTACAGGGACCCACACTTCGTTTTTTGGAGGAACGCGAAAAAGACATCCAATGCTTCGTACCCACACCCTACTGGAGCTTAACCGCAAAAATAACCATAAACGGCGCAGTGTTCGATGTGCAATACGAAAAAACCCTCGAGAACCTGGCTGAAGCAGTAACGCTAAAAGAAGCCGCAAAGACCAAAGAGGGTAAAATAGAGTCAGTAGATGTAAGTGAGTTCGGTGTGAATCCACCGGTTCCTTTTGACCTTGGAAGCCTCCAGAGCGAAGCCTACAAACTATTTCATTATACACCCATGCGCACCTCCACTATTCTTCAGCACCTCTACATTGACGCGCTGATTTCTTATCCGAGAACCAGCAGCCAAAAACTGCCGCCTACAATCGGCTACAAAGCTATACTTAAAAAACTCAGCAAAGCACCAAACTACACTAAACACACCACAGAACTCCTAGCAAAACCAAATTTAAAGCCAAACGAAGGCAAAAAAAGCGACCCCGCCCATCCAGCAATCTATCCAACAGGAAATTTATCCCAAAAACCCCTAGATACCGCATCAAAAAACGTCTTTGACTTAGTAGTTAAGCGGTTTTTAGCTGTTTTCGGTGAACCTGCAATACGCCAAAGCATCAACGTAACCATCGGCCTCAACGGCTACCCCTTCCATTTTAGCTTAGCAAGGACACTGATGGAGGGCTGGTTCAAGTATTATCAACCCTTTGTTCAGGTTAAAGATGACACTGTACCGCCTCTAGCTAAGGGGCAACCTGTTGACGTGAAACGTATAAAATTAAAAGATTTTTTCACGCAGCCGCCTCCACGATATAACCCCCGGAGTTTGCTACTAAAAATGGAGAAAGAAGAAATTGGAACTAAAGCCACGAGGGCATCAACCATAGAAACATTACACGATCGGAAGTATTTGCAGGGAACAGACAACTTGTCGGTGAGTGATTTGGGTTTTGAGGTCACGGAGGTTCTTGAGAAGTATTGTCCTGTTGTGGTTTCTTCTGAGATGACAAGGGGTTTGGAGGAGAGGATGCAGGCTATTCAAGAGGGTAAAGAAACCAAGGAGAATGTACTGAAAAATGCTACCAAAATGTTGGCGGTAGTTACGGCTGAGTTGAAGAGTAAAGAAGCAGCCATCGGTGCCCAGTTAAGCCAAGCATTACAGCGTGGAAGATTAGAGGAGAAAAAGATTGGAATCTGCCCCACATGCGGCGGCCAACTCATTATTATTACTTCTAAGAAGTCAGGTAAACGTTTTGTTGGCTGCACGAACTACTTCAACGGCAAATGCAACACGGCATATCCCCTGCCGCAGACAGGTATAGTTAAACCGTTAGCGAATGCCTGCACAAACTGTGGAGCGCCGAATGTGGCGGTGTATATGCGTGGCAGGAAGCCTTGGCGGTTATGCTTAAACCCGAAATGCCCAACCAAAGGAGCCACTAAATCTTGAAGTGTAAAATCTGCCGAAGAGAGGCACAGGAAAACGGTTTCTGCCCCCTTCATTTTAGGGCATACCAGAATATAGTGGAGAAATTCAAGGTTTGGCAGAGAGCTTCTCCCCTATCTTGGACTGAATATTTAGGTGAGATTCAGAAAAATTCATTAACTGGAGTATGGGCTAAAGAAGTAGCAAAGCATCTAATTGAGGAAGAGGAACAGAAATGTCTGGAAAAATAAAGAAGAGCTCCGAAAACATGTCGTTCTCGCTTAGCCGGTGGTTCCGTAGATTATCAACTAACGCACCTGCAATAACCATAGTAACTATTGTAGGTCTTGCCTATGCAATATTCCTCTTCGGCGGCGGCTTATACACGCTAATTGAGAAGCCTATTCCATCATATTACGATGGAAGCAAATTTTACTTCCTTGACCCGACGGGAGTAAGCTCTCAATTCATCGCTGACACAATAATATCTGCGACGCTCTATGTGTTGGGCTTCGTAGGTTTACTTTCAATCTATCAGAGTACAAAGAGTGCATATAAACCAAGACAAGCTTACATGCTTCTGGTTATCGGTGTCACATTTGTGCTGCTATCGTATCTATTCCTTGAAACCGCGATTATAATTAAATCCGGTTAAAAGTTTTCTTTCTTTTAATTTTTAAAATTTAATCTTTTTAACTTTATCTCTGCATCAACGCTAACTAATTCCTAATTAAAAAAAATTTATTTTGAAGTTTTACCAGGGATGCTTCTTCAACTTTAACTTATAAGCGCCAAAGTTAGTGAGCAGATGAATTGGCGGAGTAATCACTAATACCACAACCGCAACCTGCCAAGTCAACGCAAACATACCAGTTAAAGCCAGTGGCAACGCAAACACTACTGCACCGACAACGAAGTCAATCTGGTCCACAATAGGCAACAATCCGCCCGGCTGAATGCTAAGCCGGCGCTTAATGAATGCACCCGTCAAATCACCCAAGAGTGCCCCTAGCGGAATCATTATGCTAAACAGTACAGGATAGTTTTCGAAGCCAAAAACAAAGCCTTCAAGTATCCCCACTAAGAAGCCAACTGCCCAACCAAAAAAGAAACCCCGAAAAGTCTTATTGTTGCCAAAAACGCGTTTGCCATCGATGAAGTTTCTGCCAAAATCCATCTTGGTGCCTCCTCCCGCAAGTACGGGTGTACCGTTGGCGCAGTAGGCAGGAAAGATAAATTTTAAGGCTTCAACTATTAGCAGGACTACATCCATCAGGGTTTCAACCGCAGTTTAGTGGAGTTGTGTATCTGTTATTCCTGTTTCCCCTATTTGTATGTAGCACACTGCTTCGCCTTCAGCGCTAAGGGTTTTTTCTATTGTTGCTTTGAGGGTTTGTGGATACTCTGTGGGTTTTAGGAATAGGATTATGTCTGCCCAGAACTTTAACACCCGATTTGCGACGGGGCGAACACTTGAGGATTGCTCCGTTATTACGCTACGCACTTGGCTTGTCATAAGGAGCGGAATTTTTTTGGTTTTCACTGTCTGTGCTAAAAGGGCTAGTTGACGGTTTAGTTCTCGGTTATCCTTGAATGCTTTGGGGGATTCGGCAGCTTTTGCACTGTAGAGTGAAGTGAAAGTATCTACTATGATTAAGCCTACGTTAACTGTATAATCTTCTATTCGGTCGATAAGAGCGGTTTGTTCATGGAAATCACGGGGCTTAACCAGTATAATCTGTTCGGCGACTTCGTCAAAGCGGTCGCCTGCGATTTGGGCGAGACGTTTGGTTGAAAACGTGTTATCGCAGTCTATGTAGAGCACTTTACCTTTTTGCAGCGCACAGTGAACGGCGCATTGTAGGGCAAAGGTTGATTTGCCTGTTTCGGGTTCGCCGTAGATGAGCATAATGGTTTCTGGGTTGATGCCTCCGCCGATTTTGCTGTCGATGCAGTTGCAGCCGGTCGAGATTTGCGCCATATTTTCACGTCAAGCATTATTAGTTGGAAGATAATAATTTGTTTTGCACTTAAACGTATACTCTAAGGATGGTTTATGAAGGGAAAAGTTGCGGTTGCAACGGTGCAGGGCAGAGCCTACTACCAGATAGTTAACGCTCTCAAAGAACAGGATATCAATTTTGTAAGTGTGATTCCCGGTGAATCTGTGCCTCCGCGGGCTAAACTGGTTATTACAACTGAAGAGGAAAAGTGCAAGGTAAACTATGGGAAAGTGCTCATTTTTCATGATGGGGCTGAGCTGGATAGTTTAATGATTGAGGTTAAAAAGCTGCTTTTAGGTAAAGAAAAATACGAAAAAATAGTAGTTGGCATTGATCCCGGGGAAGCAATTGGGTTAGTCTTGTTGGCGGATGGAAAAGTTATTGAAGAAGGCAACTGCTATAACAGCCGCGAATTAGTCAACAGTATCCTTAAGATAATAAGGACCGTTAACTTCTCAGTTACCAGCGTTTCGGTTAAGATTGGAAACGGTGTACCTGTCTATAAAGAGCTACTCCAAGACCTCGACGATGCCTTGCCAGCAGAAGTTGTGTTGGAAGTGGTCGATGAAGCAGGAACCAATCGACCCTTCACTGCGCATAGTAGAAAGATTAGGCATATATCTTCCGCTATCCGTATAGCTGGCAGGACTGGACGCGTATTGGTTAGGAGGAAAGCACTTGCAACAAACAGTACAACCCAATAAAACTCTACTAGTGGATGGTCCAGCATCCGTACAAATATTGTCTGGAAAAGTGGAAGTGTTCGGTAAACCACTCAAAGAAGAACAGCGAGTAGTAGTCCGAAAAGATAAACGTAAACCGTTCTATGCCACTGAAACCACAGTTCTCAATGTACTGTTAGGTGCCAATGCAGCCATTACAGAAGTTGAAGGCAACACAATTCCACAGTCATGGAATAAACCCGTCCAAACCGTGCAGGGATTAGAGATAAAGCCTGTAATCATCATGGTTTTAGGGGCTTCTGATGTAGGTAAGAGCAGCTTCTGTACATACATGCTAAACAAACTCATGGAAAGCAACCGTAGTGTTGCAGTTTTGGATGGCGACTTAGGTCAATCAGACATTGGACCTTCAGCGAGTGTTTCTTATGCAGTTGCGCCTAAACCTGTGACAGAACTGGGCAATTTAAGGTTCCAGAACGGTTTTTTTGTTGGCGTTACATCACCTGTAAATGCGGTTGCTAAAACCATTCAAGGCTTAACTTGTATGATAGGCGAGTTAGGCCAGAAGCAAGTTGACTATATCATAGTTAACACTGATGGATTCATCAGTGGCGACGCTGCATTAAGATACAAGTTAGGCTTGATTAAAGAACTCAAACCTAATGTTGTCGTTGGCGTTCAAAAGAAAGATGAACTTGAACCCATCATGTCATATTTAGGCGGTGGCGGAGTAATAACCATCGAACCTTCCTCAGCATTGAGTCCGCGAACTCCAGAAAGACGCAAATCCATCCGCGAAATGACCTACGCAAAATACCTCAAAAAATCCAAGCTCCAATGCATCCCTGTTAGCCAAATAATCGTGGAACCACGCAACGGGGTACCCAAAACTCAGGAACCAGAAAAAGGCATCCTTGTTGGTTTGTATGGCCGCGGTACAAAATTCTTAGGCATAGGCGTTTTACGAGCCATAAACGTTGGCAGACGCACCCTAAAAATACAAACTGCTGTTTCTACAAAACCGATGCGTCTTGTCTTTGGAAAAGTTATTTTGGATAGGAAGCTTCAGGAAGTTCAGACCTGATTAGTGAAGAAGTTTCTGACTTCTTGGGCTAAAACGCCGGTTTTGTCAGGTAGGGTTTTCATGCCGTTTGTTACCCATGAAGGTATGAAGCTTTTAGTGTAAGCGGTTGAAAAACGGTGGTCTAGGAAGATTATGGCGCCTTTGTCGTCGAGGGTGCGGATGGGTCTGCCGGCTGCTTGACAAGCTTTTTTCATTGCTGGTAAAATATAGCCGTATTCTCGTCCTCTGCCGGGGAAACGATCCTCATAATAATCGATTTGCGCTCGGACACGGGGTGTTGGCTCCGCATATGGCACACCAACAACAATCACAGAATTCATCTGATTACCAGGAAAATCAACGCCTTCAGAGGTTCGTCCGCCTTGAACGCCCAAAAAGACGGCGCCGCCTTTGTCACCACACGCTTTGTAATCATGCACCAACTTTTCGTTATCTTTGGAGGTCATTCCGCTTTTTTCGCAATACAGCGGCTTCAGCAACTGCTGCTCTAAACCTTCAGATAATAGGGCGTTTAGGACTTGGAAGCTGGCTGTAAAGATGCCTGTGTTGGTCGGGGTGCTGTTTACGACTTCGTTTATGCGTTCAATCATGGTTTGATACATTTTGGGAGTACGTGAATCCATAGAAGTGGAAACGCCTAGGCAAACAGCTGAGAAAACGTGTTCTTTAGGGAACGGTGAAGGCGCTAAGAATCGCACTGTGCTTTCGGGGAGCTTGGTTATACGTGCGTATGCTTCAAGGGGTTGAAGTGTTCCTGACATGATTACGTTTGCGTAGGTTGAGGAGAAGACGGGTTCAGTTATTTTAGCTGGGTCCAACGCTACAATTTCTAGTTTAGCCGATTTATTGCCGTCTCGACTGTAATATTTGCTGGCTACGTTAATGTAGGAATTATCGTTAACTGTGTCTAACCATTTGTTGAGGAAATCAGCCATGGCGTTGATGTAGGAGCGGGGGTTTTTGCCCTCTGCAAGCAGCGCTTTTTTGATGGCGACGCCTGCTTCATGCATGTGGATGAAGAATTCGCGGGGTTTAGCGATGCCGCCTTGTTTTTCTATGATTTCGAGGATGCGATCGGGCGAGATTATTTCTTCTTTGCTGATTTTGTCGGTTAATTTGTCCATTTCGTTGCGGAAGAAATGGGTGAATTCTTCGATGTCTTTGTAGCCAAATCGTTCAGCTTCCATTTCTGCCTGCCTCAAAATGAATAGGGTGAGTTGGCTGCTTGAGATGTCAACGGCGGTTTCTGGCAGGTTGTGGGCTTCGTCGACTACAAGTATGATTTTTGAAAGCTCCGTCTCCAAGTTCTTGAGAAACGGAGTGCGAATTTGGGGATCAAAAACATACAGATAACTCAACGCGATAACTCGTGCGTCATGCACTGCGCCTTTGACGAGTTCGTAGGGGCAGATTTCTTTTTTCTTGCATACCCGCAGGATTTCTGAGCCCATGTAGGGTTTGCTGGCTACTTGCTGTTGAAGTGAAATGTATTCGTAGGAGCGGCTTTCTACGTTTTTGTAGTATGGGCATCTGCCTTTTGATTTGAGGAGTTCGCAGACTTCCATGAGTGATTTGGAGTCGAATGCACCTTTGGCGGCGAATACGTTTAGGCACATTTCGTTACGTCCACGAATGCTAACGCCTGTGATTGGGCGCATCTTATAAATCATTCGCAATTCGTCGATGACGCGATCATGTTGGCGATGAGTGCGTGCTACATAGAGGACTTTAAGATTTTTTTTCATCGCAATCGGCAAAACTGCGGATAGTGCGGAGATGGTTTTTCCTAAGCCGTTGCTGCCTTCGATGAGGACGCTTTTGCGGTCGTTTACGGCTTGGTTGACGGTGGTTATGAATTCGTCTTGGTGGGGGCGTGCGCTGTTGTAGGGGAAGTACTCCATGACTTCGGGGGGTAACTTTACCGCTGGCTTGCTCATGCTGGGCCTCCGTTGGATGGGCAGCTGCTGTTTATTGTGCAGGTTTGGCATTGGGGTTTTTGGGATTTGCAGGTTTTTCTGCCATGCGCAATTAGTAGCAGATGCACTGAGGCGTAGTCTTGGGGGTGATAGAGTGATTGGAGGCTTAAACGGACAGATTCATAGCCGCCTTTTTGAGGTGCTAAACCCAGCCGCTTCGAGACACGGTTAACGTGTGTGTCTACTGGGATTGTTGGCTTATTAGCCGAGAATAACAACACAACATCGGCGGTTTTTGGTCCTACACCCGGCATCTCCATCAAGGTTTTCCTTGCCTCTTCAGTTGGCAGGGACAGGATTTGGGTTAGGTTTCCGCCGAATTTCTCAAGAATGATTTTTGATGCGATTTGGATGGTTTTAGCTTTATTCTGATATAATCCGCCGATGCGAATGCAATCTTGAATCTCACTGATTTTTGCCTTCGCAAGCACCTCGGGCGTTATTTCAAACCGCTTAGATAAGCTCTCGAAGGCACGTTCGGTGTTGGTGTCGGCGGTGTTCTGAGAAATAATCGTAACAACCAGCGTTTGATAGGGATCTGCACCGATTTTAACGAGTTTAGGCAGGGGCAGAGTACCTTTTAAGGTGTCTATGATTGTATGTGCGTTGGTTTGTGTCTGCGTATGCCTTCACTCTGCCTGAGAATGTTCTGAGAGTATGGTTTGTCTGGCTATAAATACCAATTGCGCACAAAAACATCATTTTTTTGCTGCTTAGTTGGGTATTTCATGGAACTATATTGAAACTCAATTTTTATCTTCTTAGCAGTGGTAGACCTTCGAGAGGAAAATATTTCCTGAGAAGGCAGTTATTGCTGTTACAGAATGTACATAGACGGAATATCTGTAGCAGTAATTGTTTAGTTATAACGGTAAATCAAAAGTTTGGTTGTTCTGCTTACGGTTTGTTGTGCAACCAGCCTGCAACCTGACACGGACGCTGAAGCTAAAACACAATCGCCCCCAAAGCCTTCTTGGTGTTGAAATATTGTCCAGGCAACAACCAATATTGAATCAAATCGACATAGCTTTTTGATCTACTGATAAATAATGGGGTTAGAGAAAACATTGCAGTTAACCTCGAGTTCAGCACTGATTGCGCAATCAGTCTAAACCATACTGCAGCCGCCCACACATTCCAACCAATAAACACATTAAAAACCATCGGTTGTTTGTTGTTGTGTATAGCAGCTTTTCGGCAACAACTACCATTATCAAAAACAAAATCATAAGCATTAAATACAAAAAGAGCTTATTTCAGGTGACACCCAACTTGGTGGCTAACCATTCTGGACAAAATAGGGTAAATTTATTAATTTAACCCCACTGCTAAAGGTAAAGGCGAAACATCCGTGTCCATAGCAACCAAACTCAAAAGCTTCAACCGCATCCAATTCGCATCCATAGCATTCTTTGCAGTAACAGGCATCCTGCTTCTTGTGTTTCTGCCATTCACCGGTTTTCCACCGCACATGGGCTTTTTGGGCATCGTGAGCCTCATAACCTCTTATAGTCTATTTACTAAACGGGCCTGGGCGCCATGGCTGGTCTTTATTATGATAGTGACAATCACAGTATTTTCGGCGGTAACACTCTTTTCGGTGGGCTTTAGCAACCTATTAGTCACAGCATTGATGCTGCCCTATCTAATGCTTACCTGGGTATTCACGGTACTGTTGCTGCTCAAAAGAAAAGATTAGGCTTTTGCGGCTAAACCCCTCAGCAGCATGACCGTAACTTCTTGGTCAACATCTAAGAATTGCTCGTTTTCCTCTATCTGTACAAACCCATCAGCGCATGCCAAGGCTGAAACTGGGCCTGCGGCATCTATGGGTTCAGCGATTAGGCGGCATTGTTCATCAAATTGCAGTTGCACCATGGTGAAGGTTCGGCTGCCTTTTGCGCTGAAGATTTTTGAGCCAGCATATGCGTTGACTGCTTTTAGGCCTGCTGTTGTTCTGCCGCCTAAACGCTGCACCAGTGACCGGGCAAATAGTTGATACATTAGCAAAGCTGCGGATGGGGTGCTGGGTAATAGGAGGACTGGTTTGTCGCCGATGAATGCTACTGCGGTTGATTTGCCAGGTTTTGCTGCGACACCATTGACTACGATGCCGGGTTTGCCGAGCAAATCAACAATTTCGGGCACAGCAGGGTTGTCGGTGCAAGCTATAACCATGTCAGTGGAGGCTACAGCAGCAGCTAAAACCCGCTGAATTGCAGCCTTGTCTTCGGGGACTACGCCAAAATAAACTGGTTTAGCGCCGCATTCCATCACTGCTGTGCTTAAACCGTAAGAATTCAAATCAAACATTTTTCCCGGTGAGAGCGCCTTGCCAAGTTCAGTTACTTCGTTACCGATGGATAAAACCCCAATCATCGGTATTTTTAGGACTTTCAACTGCTTGTAACCTAAAGCTGCCAAGACCCCAATTTCGGTTGAACCCAAAAGTTGACCTTTCTTTAGGACAACAGCGCCAGCTTTTATGTCTGAACCCCGCTTGCGCAGGTTATCGCCGACTGTGGCTGGGCTGTAGAGTTGGAGTGTGTCGTCTTCGCGTTCCGCATCTTCGATTGCGATGACTGCGTCTGCGCCTTCTGGGAGCACAGTTCCAGCGGCTACTTCAACTGCGTGGCCTTTTGCGAGGGTAAGTTTGGGTATTTCGCCGACCATTAAACTACCAGAAACCACCTGAGACAAAGGCTGATCCTCACTTGCCAAAGCAGTATCCGCAGCTTTCACGGCGTAACCAGCAAGACGTGAACTGTTAAACCCAGGAATATCAATAGGCGAAACTACATCTTCACCAAGCACACGGTTGAAGGCTTCGAGCAGAACAGTTTCTTCCTCACCCAAAAAGACTGGCTTAAAACATGCTTCAATAGCCCGCTTAGCTTCCTCAAATGTGGACAGTTTCCTATTCATGGCAGTTCACACTGGTAGGAGAAAGGGCTTAAACGTAAAAATGTATCGAAGCCTAAAATCGATAGTGCCATTTTGTTTTCAATAGACTTTGAAGTTTCCGCAACCAGCCTGTAACGCAACAAACAAATCAAACCAGAAATGCAAACATCTGCACAAAACGTTGGTTATTGTTGAAATGAGAGGCCCACAGCAACTACTGACTTTGAAAAAACAAGCAATGTACCAATTTTTTATCTACTGATAGAGAAAGACAAGTGTACATGGGATTAGGGTTTGGTTTTTTCCATCGCCATCTTCTTAACAAACGCCCTAAGGCTCTCCGGTTGCCCATAAACCACCAGTTTCCCATCCGGCTGCTTTTTCACTTGCAGATTCTGGCCCTCAGCAATCTGCTCCACTTTTTCGGCTGTTATATCACCCATTGGTTCAATTCTGACCCATTTTTGGTCGCGGGGCACACCAGTCACCAACTTATCTCCAACCACAGCAGATTCCCCAGAGGGTTCGCAGACCTCAACGTTAGCTTCCTCCAAGCTCCTGAGCCAACCATCAACCTTCTCTTCACCAAACACCTTCTGCCCCTCAGTAACCACAAAAGACTCCGCATTCCCCATCAACTCTTCAGCCTTTTGGATTGCATCACCGCTGCCGGGCATGCACCCCAACATTATCATAGATTTAGCTGAACGGAGGTCTTCAATGACTTTGTCGGGAATGGATACTCCTGATTTTTTGAGTTCAAGCATCATATCTTCAATCAGGTTCCAAGTCGCCAAGTTACGGCCCATAAACGTGTCTCGAATAACTTTATGTAACCTGAACTTTTAAGGCTTAAACTCAATTTTGGAAAAGATTAAATCACAAACAATCCGTAGTTTAATGTGAGGAATATTTTTTTGTCTCAACCAAATAGCGTCCAGTTTGATTTTGGAGCTTTAACCCAAACCATTCTAAACTCCCTCCTAAACACGCTTCCAATAGAAATCACCTTCATCGACCACACTGACACCGTCCGCTACTTCAACAACCCACCCAAAATGATTTTCATACGCACCAAAGGCGTCATAGGCATGAAAGTGCAGAATTGCCACCCATCCAAAAGCATAGACACAGTAAACAGGATAACGGAATCGTTTAGGTCAAGCAACAAAAATGTCGCTGAATTCTGGATAAACTCGCATGGACACGTAATTTTTATTCGGTTTTTCGCTGTGCGGGATGCCACTGGCAAGTATTTAGGTACGGTGGAAGTGGTGCAGGATGTGACAGAGATTCAAGCTTTGAAAGGTGAGAGGCGGCTGCTGGATTGGTCGGACTAAATGCACATCCAAATAGTAAAGTCTGAAGGCTTAGCCCACAACAGTTACTACCTCTCCAGCGGAGACGAAGCGGTAGTAATTGATCCCCGGCGCGACTGCCAAATCTACATAGAACTCGCCGCAAAGGACTGTGCAGAAATCAAGTACATACTCGAAACCCACCGCAACGAAGACTACGTCATCGGCTCGATAGAACTGCAAAACATGACTAAAGCAGAAATCGCCCACAGCAAAGAGTTGCCCTTCAAGTATGGCGAACAAAACCTCGACGACGGGGAAACCCTCAACGTTGGCAACACAAAAATCAAAACAGTCTATACCCCAGGGCACACAAACGAATCGCTAAGTTACATAATCTTGGAAGGCTCTGAACCGAAGATGGTTTTCACGGGCGATACCCTCTTCGCGGGTTCTGTTGGGCGCACTGACCTTTATGGCAAACAGGCACAGCCAACCCAAGCTGAAAAACTCTATGATAGCCTAAGCGAGAAGCTTCTGATTCTTGGTAATAGTGTACTTGTTTATCCTGCTCATGGCGCTGGCAGCATCTGCGGAAGCGGAATCAACGGACAAGAACCCACCACCATCGGATACGAAAAACGTACAAACCCATATCTCCAACTTGACAAAGAAGAATTCGCCAAAAAGTCCATGAGCGAAAACTTGGTTGTGCCACGTTACTTCAAGCGTATAGAAGATTTCAACCTCAATGAACCACCGCTACTAACCGAAATGGCGTATCCCAAACCAATGCTGCTACCTGCGTTTGAGGAGGAAATGCAGGAACAAAACATGATAATCATCGACACACGCTTGCCATATGCTTTTGCAGGTTCACATATTCCTAACTCGCTGAGCATGTGGCTGGGTGGCACCAGCGTTTATCCTGGTTGGCTCATGGATACCAACCAATACATCGTGTTTGTGCATGAACGCCCGGAAGACATCGATGTTGCAACTCCCCGATTTCGCAGATTAGGCTTTGATAACATTTGCGGTTATCTTTGCGGCGGCATGAATACTTGGCAGGAAGCGGGAAGACCCATTCGCAGCTTCAAAACAATATCCTCAACTGAACTCAAAACAAAGTTCTCCAAAGATGAGATAGCGCTTCTAGATGTTAGGGAGCCGCATGAATGGACAGAAGATGGCTACATCGAAGGAGCAACACTGATTCATTTCGCTGATCTGCCAGAGAAAACAGGTGTATTGCCCAAAGATGAGCCAATTGCAATCACATGCTCAGTCGGCAACAGAACCAGCATCGCACTTAGCATCCTAGAAAGGGCAGGCTACACTAACCTAAGTAACGTACTTGGAGGTATGACCGCCTGGACAAACCTGGGCTATCCAATAAAGAAGGAAGTTAACTCTGGACCCCATTTTCCTTCATAGTTTTTGCCATTCTAGTGCTCTTAGCGCTGTCTTTGGGCTCCAACAGTTCCTTTACTAGGTTGTATTGGCGCTGATAGATATGGCAGTTTTTGGAATGGAAAATCAGTTTTCCTGTTTTCAGTGAGAGGTTGCCGCGTTCGTTTATTTCTGAAACAAACGCTTCATTGAAAAGCTGCAGACCAGCGATGTTTGCGGGTAAACCGCCGAATGCGTCCCAGCTGCGGAAGTAACAGGTTAAGTGCATTTGATCGTTGAGGATTTCTGTGTCGATTAGGCTTAGGCAGGGGGGCTCGCTTTTCTTGTGGTTTTCATCATACTTTCGTATGTCTGTTGGAAGCCTTATTACCATTGTAACTTGGCGGTCCCGTTGCTCCTCGATGTAGCGTTTTATGGCTTCTTCAACTTGGTTAACTGGACTGTTTAGTCGGCTGCCGTAAGTGTAGGTTTCATCTTCTTTTTTCTCGCCACACCACAGATACTCCAACGCATACCCCTGCACATACTTGAAGTCGCATGGAGCTTTATCGCTGACAAGCGGACGGTTTTCTGGGTGCTCAATCTCGATTGTTAAGTTGAGTTTTTTGGTTTCAGTTTCCTCAGAGCCGAAGCCAACGGGGAAAATGTCTCCTTCTTTCCAGATAGCATTTAGGGCTTTGAACCATGCGTCTGGGAGGTCAAACGCTGAAATCTTTACGTGCTTCATGCTGTTCTCTTAAGAGATTGTTGCTTTGAGGCTTAAGTGTTTTGGATAAAGCAGGACTCGTTAGCTATTTGAGATATAGAGTCTGAATTCATAAGCCTAATCAATCAACAACCACAGATTACTTGTTATCCGAGGGGAACCAGTTGGAACAAGTTGAAAGTGAAGGCATCATTATCAGTTCATGTTGCAAAATAGAGAATACCCAAAAAGAAAAGAAAGCCTGCGACAAAAAATCCGCTACAGACATCATAGAATTCGGGGCAGCACTCGACGTAATGGAGAGAGACGGCTTAATTGGTAAAACCCAAGACGGAAAATACTTCATCACGAAAAAGGGCAAGCAGAAACAGCTTAAGGGCTTTCAAAATAGCAATTAAATAGACCAATTTTTTCATAACAAGCAACTAAAATCTAATTTTAAAATTATAAAATAAAAGAAAGAAAAATTTTGGCTTAGTAGGGCATTCCGCCCATACCGCCCATGCCCGGTGGCATACCACCCATACCGCCCATCCTCCTGGAGGCATTGTGGGGCATCTTGCCGCCGCCTTTGATGCTGATTAAGTCATCGATCTTCAGTATCATGTTGGTGGCTTCTGTGGCTGACTTGATGACTTGCTGCTTTACGCGGAGGGGTTCAATAACCATCTTTGTGCACATGTCAACGATTTTGCCTGTGGTGACGTCGATGCCGAAGGTTTTGCTGTTTGCTTTCTCGTGTTGAGCACGGAGTGCAACCATGATGTCTATTGGGTCTAAGCCTGCGTTTTCTGCGAGTGTCAGAGGGATTTCTTCGACTGCTTCAGCGAACGCTTCAACTGCGAGTTGTTCTCTCCGCCGACTTTTACTGCGAAGGCTTTGAGGCCTTTTGAGAGTTCTGCTTCAGGTGCGCCGCCGCCTGCAACGATTTTGCCGTCTTCGATTACGTTGCGGACAACGCATAAGCCGTCGTGTAGGCTGCGTTCTGCTTCGTCGATAACGTGGTTGGATGCGCCGCGGATAACGATGGTTACGGCTTTGGGGTTCTTGCAGTCGCGGATGTAGAGGAGTTTGTCGTCGCCGATTTTGACCTCTTCAACACGTTTAGCTTTGACCCAATGCTTCTGGAGCTAACTCTTTAACAGATGCAACAATCATTGCGCCTGTTGCTTTGGAAAGTTTTTCCATGTCGCTGCTGCTTACGCTTTTAACTGCGATGACGCCGGCTTTTCCAAGGAAGTGGAGTGCCATGTCGTCGATGCCTTTCTCGCAGAAGATAACGTTTGCACCTGATTTGGTGACTGAGGTAACCATTTCTTTTAGCATGCGTTCTTCTTCGTCAAGGAACATTTTCATTTGGTCTGGGCTTTCAATGTTGATTTTTGCGTCGAACTCGGTTTTTTCGATTTCGAGTTTAGCGTTGAGTAGTGCGATTTTTGCGCCGTCAACGAATTTGGGCATGCCTGACGCTTGCGATTTCTTTGTCTAGAACCATGCCTTTGACTAGTTCGGTTTCGTCTAGGCTTTTGCCGTGTTTCTTGACGATTTTGATTAAGTCGATGTCTGCAACGTATTTGCCTTCGATTTTTTCAGAGACCTGCTTTAACTGCGTCAACAATGATTTTTGCAAAGTGATCTTCTGCAACGTTGATGCTTTTGCTTGATATGGAGGTTATTGCGATTTCTTTAAGCGTTTTTTCGTCGTCGAATGCGACTGGCATAGCGATTGTTATGTAAGATTTCTTGTGCTTTTTCGCTTGCTTTCTTGTAGCCTTCAATGATGACTGTTGGATGAATGTTCTTGTCGAGCAAAGCCTTCAGCTTTTGCGAGCAATTCACCTGCAAGAATGACCGCGGTTGTTGTTCCGTCGCCGACTTCGTTGTCTTGTGCTTTTGCGACTTCAACAAGCATTTTTGCTGCTGGATGCTGTACATCAAGTTCCTTCATGATGGTTGCGCCGTCGTTGGTTATCGCAACGTCGCCCATGCTGCTAACGAGCATCTTGTCCATACCGCATGGTCCGAGCGTTGATTTTACTGCTTCAGCAACAATTTTTGCAGCCATAATATTGTTTCTTTGTGCTTCGCGGCCAGTGCTTCTGCCTGTGCCTTCTTTTAATACTAGAACGGGGATGTTTCCTCCACCTTGTGACATAATTCTTCACCAATTTGATTTTTTTGAGTATAAACTGGAATTGAACAATCCAAACAGCAGATATAAGTTTTTCCCAGCGCTCCGACTAATAATCAGCCAACACGGTAAAAACAATCAGGGAAAAAAGCGTTTGATTTGTGGTTATTTCTATAGTAGTTATTAGCGCGCCGCATAGTCTATACGCAACAACAACCAATGGATTGTGCTTAGTTTTCCGTTTTTCACGCCGAAACTTATTCACAGTCGCCACAGCTATACGCTCAGCATCCTCTTCAGACATGCCACGCTTAAGCTCCGATTCTTTGATGTGCTCATATTGCGTTTGCGTTTCGGGATCTTCAATGCCTCTTGGAGCCAAAAACATTCACCATCAACACAAAAAATAGTTAAAAAAGTCTAAAATAAAGAAAACTTGGAAGTCAGGTTTACATCTTGGGCATATTCGCCATCTTCTCATTCATAAACTGGCTAGCAATCATCCGTTCATCCTCATCTGATAACACACGTTTGGCTTTCTTGAAAAGCTCAGATTCTTCCTCTTTCACATGCATGGCAATGGCTTCACTTAACACTTTAACTTTAGCAAATTTAGCATCCATGTCTGAGCTATTGTCAATATCATTGATGATTTTCCTTCCCAAATCATGCTCTTCATAGGATTCTAGGGCAAGCACTCTGGTTTCCGCATTATTTTCTAAGCGTGGATACAAAAATTTCTCTTCTCCATCCAAATGGAGTATCAGTGCAGTTTTAATCTGAGCGTAAATGTTTTCTTGGAAGCGTTCTTCATCGATGATTTGCTTAAACAGTTTTTTGACATCTTTATGTTCAATCTTTAATATGTCATAGATCGTTGCATTGTCTCTTAATTTATCCTGTTCTTTTCGCATTTCTTCCTGCATTAAAAAAATTTCACCTCCTTACCACACGAGAAAATAGTGATAAGCAGATAAACCGGTTTATCTTGCCATTTCGCGACATGACTCCGCACAACGTCGACAAACGCTGGCGCATTCTTTCATGAAGTCATCATCAAACCTGTCGCAGTTATCTCCGCATTCATCGCATATGTCAGCGGTTATGCCGCAGGTTTGAGGATAATACGTTGAGTTTCTTAGCATAAAATCAGCGTTGATGCTGCAGATTCTTGCGCAGTCCATAAGCAGTCTGATATGCTCTGACTCTGCATGTTTGCCACCTATAGATAGACAACGCATGGTTGTTTCTGTGCAAGTTTGATAGCAATCAAGTGAATCTTTGAGGCATTCGCGGACTTCGTCGCTGGTCGTCGTTTGTGAGCTTTGCATACGTTCAAGCTCCTCCATGGTTCCAGATATATGACCAGTCAATGGCGATTGATTCTTCTCTAGCCAATCCTCATCGTTGTCTTCTTGTGTTGCTTCATCCTGTAGGTTCTCTTCTGAATAGTCGCGTTCATCTACGCTTCTCATGTCTCTTGAAGTTGAAGTTAAGTTTTCGATGTAGTCTGGTAGCTTTTTAGTTTCATCATCGGTTTCGTGTTTGTAAACTTTTGACATATCTTCACCTCCCTATCAATCAGCCATTGAGTGAGGAAAATTGAGTTAGCCGGCAGAGACATTCGGTCGCCTCTGACAGTTAAGCAGTGACTCATGATAGGTTTACAACATATCTCACTAGTCGGCTACGATTTAAAAATATGTGACTACAATTCTACGCCAACAGCAAAACTTAGCAAAAACAAAAATATCAAACAAAAAAGTGATTGCTTAAGAGAACCAGTATCTTAAGCAGTTATCGATTTCTAACTTATTTTTTGGGTAACAACTCGTTTAATTCGTAGCTTGCGCCGCAAAGTACACTATCTGCTCCGCCGTAGTAAACGATGACTTGATCGTCGAGTTGTACATTTCCACAACTGAATACTACGTTGGGTACGTCGCCGACGCATTCATAGTCTTCACTGGGTGTCAAGATTGGTTTGTCTGAGCGGTACAGTATTTTCTCTGGATTACTCTTGTCTAAGTAGTGCTACTCCGAGTGAGTAATGCTTCTTCTCGTCTACACCGTGATAAATGAATAAGTAACCTTCATTGAGCTCGATTGGTGTTCCAGCTGCACCAATTTTGACGCTATCCCACATCTTATCCCGTGGTTCCATGATGGATTTGAAGTCATGCCATCTCTTGAGATCCTCTGAATAGGAAACACATATGCTTGGTTCAATTCGGTGGAACATAACGTATTTGCCGTCAACTTTTCCTGGTAAGATAACTGCGTCTTTGTTGCGTACACCTGGGAATGGTAGATTGCGTTCTTTCCAGTTCCAGTTGCGGTTGACAAAATCTTTGATGTTTATCGATGTTAGTGAAATTTGGAAGATTACTGGAAAATCGTGGTTCCGATATGCTGTGTAGGCCATTATGCATTGGTCGCCGATTACGGTTAAGCGTGGGTCTTCACAGCCGTCGCGTTCCGCATGGTTAAGCGGCGTAAAGATTGGTGTGTCAAAACGTTCTTTTATGGTAAAACCGTCATTGGATGTTGCTAAGCCCAGTCTTGAGACCATGTCCGTGCCTTGTGCTCGATAGACAATATGGACTAAACCTTCGCTGTAGATTGCTGCCGCGTTAAATACGGACCTATTTTCCCAAGAGTTAGACTTGATTGGTTCTAATATGGGATTATGTGCAAAACGTTTCATAAACCCCTCTCCCTTCTTGATTCATCCCATTTAGCATCTGCGACATATAAACTTCATGTAAAAACATGGTCAAAAATAGCCTTTGTGACTGTCAATACGCAATCACATGCGCTTAAAGACAGCTAGAACTCCTATTTATGACGTGATTTGTTATTGGCAAATTATGTTCTAGGCACCCCTACGCTGACTAGCGTTAAAGAAGTTGCCTATGTGAGCACCTTTCCGCCAAGAAAATGTGGCATAGCAACATTTACTTCGGATTTGGTCAACTCCATAAGTCAACTCAATGCGTTAAAGGACCAAAGGGTAATTTCTATCGATGGACGCCGTCTCTTTAAGCCAGCATATGAGGGTTTTGAACATAAAATCGGTCGAGACTTCGTCGAAGACTACGTATTAATGGCTGATTTCCTCAATCAATCACACGTAAACGTAGTCAATATACAGCATGAATTTGGCATTTTCGGCGGAGAATCAGGCGAATACATCTGCTCATTTCTCGACAAACTAAAAAGACCTGTCGCAACAACGCTTCACACAGTTCTGCCTAATTTTGAATATAAAACCAAACAAGTTTTCACTGAGGTAGTGGAGAAGAGTGCAGTCATCGTCGTATTAAATGAAACCACTCGCTCTCTGGTTAAGCAGTATGGGGTTCCAGCAAAAAAAATAAAGCTGATTCCTCATGGCTGCCCTGATTTACCTTTAGTATCAAGCGACAAAGTAAAGCCTGATCTGGGGTTAAAGAATAGAGTTGTACTCTCAACTTTCGGCTTACTAAGTAAGGGCAAGGGCATCGAACACGTTATTGAAGCACTTCCAAAAATAATCAAACAAGAACCCAGACTAATCTACTACGTCCTAGGTGTAACTCATCCACAGGTAAAGAAGAACGAGGGAGAAGCATACCGCAACACACTTCTGCGAATGGCTAAAAACCTTGGGCTACAAGGTCACGTGAGGTTCCTTAACCGTTTCCTCTCAAAACCTGAACTGTATAAGTATCTTCAAGCAACCGACGTTTACATTACGCCGTATGTTTCGCCTAATCAGGTAAGCAGCGGCGCATTGTCATATGCGTTGGCAGCTGGAAAGGCGGTGGTGTCTACACCTTATCTTCACGCAAAAGAAGCTTTAGGCGAAGGGCGTGGAGTTTTCTGCAAATTTAACGATTCAGATTCTATAGTTGAGCAGGTAACAGAAATCATCCAGAACAAGAAGCGACGTCGATCTTTCGAAGAAAAAGCCTACATATACAGTAGAAAATTCATTTGGCCCATAGTTGCAAAAAAATACCTAAATCTATTTGATGAATTAACCAAGCAATCGGAGATGAAATGGCCATCCAACTACCCCCTCTAAAAATCGATTACTTGAAATCTTTCACCGACGATACAGGCCTTTTCCAACACGCCAAATTCTGCATCCCTAAACGTGGAGAAGGCTACACAACAGACGACAACGCCAGAGCACTAATTACCGCAGTGAAATATCACAAGCTCACAAATGACCCAGATATGAATCCATTAATACAGGTCTATTTGGCGTTTCTTAATCATATGCAAAAACCCGACGGCAACTTCCACAATTACTTAAGCTATGGACGAGCCTATCTCGACATCGATGGTTCACCAGATTCAGCTGGACGAACACTTTGGGCATGCGGCTGCACAATTAATTCTTCAATACTTAATGATATGCGATTAGTCGCCAAAGACATATTTGACCGTGGACTACCATGGGTTTTCAAATCAACATCGCTTCGTTTCTACTCAGCCGCTTTGGCTGGTCTATATGAGTACTATCAAGCCATCCCCGACGGTAGCCTTAAAGTCAGCGCTGAAAAACTTGGCGATAGTTTGGTTCAGCTGTTCAAAGACACATCAAAGGGTGATTGGCGCTGGTTTGAACCATACCTAATCTACGATAACGCCCGATTGCCACAAGCAATGTTTTTGGCTTACTCAATGGTTAAGAAACAGGAGTTCCTCGATGTGGCGAAAGAGTCTATGGAGTTTCTGCTTAAAACACAGATGATAGACGGCGTCTTTGTACCAATCGGTAACGATGGCTGGTATAAGCGTGGCGGCAACCGCCCGTTGTATGATCAGCAGCCACTTGAAGCAGCAGCGATGGTTGAAGCGGCAGTAGATGGATACTACGCCACCAAAGACAAACGCTACCTTGATGTCGCCAACGCGGTTTTCGGGTGGTATACCGGTAAAAACAGCCGCAAAATCGTCATGTATAACACCGAAACTGGAGGATGCTATGACGGCCTATCAAAGGATTTTGTGAATAAGAATCAAGGTGGCGAATCCTCCATATCGTATCTGTTGGCACGGATAAAACTCGAGGAGATTGAGCGGGTTTTGGAATCAGAAAATGTGAAGAAGAATTCACCTCAACGATAATTACTTAATCAGTCGTTTTTTGGAGGCATTGTATGTGTGAGCCTATGCTCAAAGTAAAAGACATTATGTGCAAAAAAGTCATCACTGCAAAAGAGGACCTACCCATACAAGAGGCAGTTAAGCTCCTAAGCGACAGACATGTGGGCTCAATTGTTGTTGTTGACGATGAAGAAAAATGCATTGGCATATTCACTGAGCGAGACGCGATTAGATTGATAGCGAACAAGTTTTCTTTAGACCAGCCTCTGGGCAAAGTGATGAGTCGCCATGTCGTCACAATTTCGCTGGAAGCCTCCTTCGATGAAGTAAAACGCCTAATAATGTCACATAACGTTCGTCACTTGCCAGTTACTGATCAAACGGGAAAACTCCTTGGGCTTTTTTCGATTAGAGCCTTTTTAGACGAATTAATCGGGATTAAAACTCCTTCAGCAAGTGCAATATAGGAATGCCATATGGAACGCTTTAGAGGTAACCCGATTCTTCGCCCCATAGAAGAGCACCCTTGGGAATCAAGAGAAGTCTTCAACACAGCCGCCGTCTACCTAAACGGCAAAGTACACCTTCTCTACCGCGCGATGGGTAACGATAACATTTCAAGAATCGGTTACGCCATATCCACTGACGGCTTCCACATTGATGAGCGTTTGCCAAATCCAATTTATGACCCCCAAGCGGAATGCGAAAAAGACGGCTGCGAAGACCCCCGAATAACCCAGATAGACAACGAATTAATCATGGCTTACACGGCACTTCGTGAATACAGCCACTTGCAGGTTTACCAAATTGCCCTAACAACCATTGCTCAGGATGATTTTGTTCAGAGAAAATGGAACTGGACCAACCGCCACTTACCCTTTCCAGGCATCAGAAACAAGGATGGAGTAATTTTTCCCCAAAAAATCAACGGTCGATACGTTATGCTTAACCGCATTGAGCCAGACCTAACCATAGCATACTCCGAGAACCTGGTGCATTGGTGTGATTTAATGTCGGTAATGACTCCAAGCAGCTACAGGTTGGGATAACTGGAAAATCGGCGTCGCGGGGACACCGATGAAAATCAATGAGGGATGGCTTGTAATTTATCATGGCGTTAGCGTTGAGCGAGTATATTCTTTGGGGATTGTACTGCTGGACAGTGACCATCCTGAGCGTGTGCTTTATCGCTCAAAAACACCGATTTTGGCGCCTAAAGAGGATTATGAACGGTTTGGCAAAGTGCCGAATGTTGTTTTTAGCTGTGGCAACGTGATGATTGACGATAAGGTTTTTCTGTATTATGGCGCTGCAGATAGCGTAGTCTGCGTCGCCACAGTTGGGTTGAATGAGTTGCTTTCGTTTATTCGCAGATAAATTATGCTTTGATGATATGGTAGCCTGAAGCTTTACGCAGCCTATTCATAACTGCTAAACCTAACCCTTCTGAAGGCACAGACTCGGCGAGGATTACGTTAACGTCTTCTGCATCAACCTCACGCAAGAGGCGGAATAGGTTTTGGGCGACTGTGGATAAGTTGAATCGGCTGCCCATTGATTTGACGACGTCGGCTTTGTAGGTGGCTATAGTTTCGTCGGTTGCTAAAACGCCAACTTTAGCGCCTTTAAGCTTGTAACTTGCAGCCAGTTGTTTGATTTTGTCTTCGATAGCTTCAACACTGCCTTCAATCAGGATAACTTCGGCTTTTGGCGCATAATGCTTATGCTTCATACCGGGTGAACGAATCTTTTCCAGAGGCAGCTCCTGCTCGGATTGCACAAACGGATGCAACCGCAAGTCGCCAAGAACATTCTTTAGTGCTTCAAAGGGTGTGCCGCCGGGTCTTAGCAGCATCGGTGGGTCACAACTTAAATCAACTACTGTGGATTCTACGCCTATGTTTGTTGCGCCGCCGTCTATGATGGCGTTTATGCGTCCGTTTAGGTCTTCATATACATGCTGGGCGGTGGTTGGGCTGGGTTTGCCTGAGAGATTCGCGCTTGGCGCAGCAATGGGTCGCTGGCTTTGTATGATTAATTCCAGTGCGACTTTGTGTTTAGGTATACGGATTGCGATGGTGTCTAAGCCTGCAACGGTTTCTTTAGGCACATTGTTTGAGTGCTTGAAAACCAGCGTTAAGGGTCCCGGCCAGAACTGCTTCATCAACAACTCAGCGTTGGCAGGAACCTCAGCTACAAGCGGATAAACCTCACAAACATCAGCAATATGCACGATTGGGGGATTGTCCAGTGGCCGCTTCTTAGCCTCAAACAGTCTCAACACCGCATCGCCGTTGAGTGCATCAGCGCCTAACCCATAAACGGTTTCTGTGGGGAACGCTACTAAGCCTCCTGTTTGGATGATTTTTGCTGCCTTCTGAATTTCGGCTGGGTCAGGGTTGTTTGAATCAACTTGAACCATGAGAGTTTTCATTGCGGATACCCTTTCTGTTCCAAAACGACTGAAGTTTCAATTTGGCGCTCTGTTATACTCCAGTATTTCTTTAGGCGCTTATTAGTTTCTTTCCTTGAGAGCAAAACAAAGCCGTGTTTTTGGTAAAATTGGATTGCCCAGGACGCCGCTTCCCATGTGCCGACTAGAATCCGAGGTGTTTTCGCCAATCCAAGCAGGTGATTGAGTAGTTGTTCGCCGAGGCCTTGCCGTTGGCGACTGGTGAGGGTGTAGGCATGGCGGATTAGGGTAACATCGCCGACGGTTTGAATTCCCATAACTGCGGCTAAGACGCCGTTTACGGTGTATGCCGTAGAATTGTACTCCTGCCTCGATTTCTTCTCGGAGCTCCTCTTGGGGCATATATGGGGTTTTGTAGCAGTCTTCGGGGATTTTGCCTTTGTATGCTACTGCCGCGTCGTTTACGATTTCGAAAATGGTTTGGAAGTCTGTGTCGGAGAGCTTGCGAATCATTTTCTTTCCACGAACAATTAGGTTGCTGTCGGCTCTTTTTTGTTCTCTGACTTTAACACCTTATCAATTAAGTGCATAAAGAATTCTTGAGCCTGAATCTCACTGATATTCTCCAGATAAACTGAGACCATAGCGATTTTGCCCTTCTTAGCCGCCACATACTCAGCAAACATACGCGCTGAAATAATGTGTTTGTCGCCGATTAGCACTGAAGACGTGACTGAACCTACCATGTCACGGGGTTTGGGAACGGCAATAGCCATAGTGCCCAGTTTGTCTTCTTTTTCGCTGAGCATAATCATGATACTGTTTCTTGCTTCCACATAAACGGCGAGAAATCTTGTTTCCTGCTGCTGAATTTCCTCTTTTATGACGTTGGCTCGCTCGAAATCTTTGCGTTCCAAATGCTTCTTCCCCAGAAGGTGTTTTAGTGTTTTTGGTACTTAAAAAGACTTCACAAGAAAAGCGCAGAGCCGATTATCTATGCTTTTTGAAGTAAACAATCAACACTACAAAAATTACTATGCCTGCTATTGCCGCTATGTATTCTATGGGGGTGGGGCTAGGAGGATTCTGGGTTGGTTGCTGCTCCATGGATGAGGGTGAGGGGTGTGGTGTGTTGACTATGCTGCTTATGTCAAAGGGCTCCATGAGCGGATAGCGGTCTTCACCGCAGACTTGGTCTACCCAAACGCCGTTTAGCCAAGTCGTGCCCGTCCAATATTCACCTATTATTGGGTGAGAACTGTCGCCTATGCCATCACCGTTGAAGTCTGTGCCGTTATAATCGCTCCAGTAGTTGCCGTTTTCGCCGTCATCCCAAACATTCTGGAAGGCTTTTGTCATGGTTTGTTTTTCGAGGGCTCTTATGTTACCGATAAAATTGTTTTGGTAGAAACGATTGTTCACATAGTGAACGCCGTTGGTATAGTTTAGTGGTCTTAGCCAGTCTTCCATTCGATAATCGGTGTTCCAAAACCATATTGCGCCGCCACCGTTTTGGAAAGAGTTTCCGACAACCAGATTGTTAGATGAGACCTGAACTTGTAAGCCGTAATCGTTTCTGTCAAATATGTTACCTGAGATATTGTTATTTACTGCATTATAGAGCCATATGCCTTCTCCACAATCAGTTATTTTGTTGCCGACTATGCTGCAGTCATGGGCGTTGTTTAGGTGTATTCCTGATAGTCGCCAGTCTGTACCTCGATAGAAGAAGACTGAGTTTTTTGTTAGGCCACCTGACGATGCACCCCCAATTGGAGGGGGGGCAGGTAAATCATGCGTGAAATAGGTATGCGGCTTGTTATGGGTCTGTGAATAGATTATAGTTAAGCCTGTGACAGTGACATTGCCATGGGTGATCTGTATGACGGTACCTGCCTTGTTGCCATTTATGATGGTGCTGTTGGTGTCTTCGCCTTTTAGAGTAATTGCTTTGTCGATTACTATAGTTTCGTTGTATATGCCCTGTCTAACGAGAACTGTGTCGCCGTCAATGGCGTTTTGAATTGCTTGGTTAATTGTGGGAAAATCGTCAGGAACAATAATCACAATATTTTCATGCGCATCCGCCTTTGCCGGTTGAAAAATAATCATACATGAGACGACTAAACAAGCAATAACGAGGATTGCAACAACTTTGCCCATGATACATCATCACACAACCTTATTCATCAGGCGGCTTTTAGTTCTACACAAGGAACAAACTGTTCCAACACAAGAACAGCCCTGCAAATTATGGGGGTTTTTTGATTTGGGGGTGTTCTTGGCAAAACTATAAGCGGTAGAACTTCCTGACTGTCCGATAAGGCATAATAATGAGTAGTAACCGTCGACATGTCAACAAAATCTTGGTCGCCGTCCTCCTTGTTGCTATCCTGACTGTCTCTATATTCGCCGCCCAAACGCACCTGGTCAGTGATAATAGTAGTCAAGCCATGATAAACTCCGATCCCTATGTAGGTATAGCATTCTGCGGTAACACCACCGCTGAAGCAAAAGCGCTGATTGACCGAACCAAAAACTATACCAACCTCTTTGTTTTAGACACCGGCAGAAGTGTGTTAAGCCGAAATGAAACGGCTGTCTATGAAATATGTGATTATGCCACCGCCAACGGTTTGAACATAATCGTTAACCTAGGAATCAATAGTGACTATGAGAGGGATGTTACTACTTGGTTTTGGGACGCTAACCTATCTGACATGAAATTGAACTGGACCCAACGCTGGGGCGACAAATTTCTTGGCATGTACTACAACGACGAAGTAGGCGGTATTCAGTTGGATGGTTCATGGGCTCAATTTTTTCATAATGCTAGCGATAGCCTTACAAATTCTAGCCCACCCCGCTATGATAGCATTGAAGGATATAGAAACTAAGCTTAAGTTTTATAGGGATACTAATTCGACACCTGATAACTATGATATGGAAGCTAATTTTTTCCTTAATCAGGTCTTAAGTTGGTATCCAGGTCTAGCCGAGCTAAATAGAAACAACGTCACCTCATTTACATCTGATTATGGGTTATACTGGTGGGATTACCTCGGAGGATATGATGTCATGCTCGCTGAGCTTGGCTGGAACGCCAGCGTTGCCCAGCAGATAGCGCAGGTAAAAGGGGCTGCTCGGTTACAGGATAAAGAGTGGGGTGCTATGATTACGTGGAAATACAGTGATGTGCCCTTTTTGGATAGTGCAAAGTCAATTTATGACCAAATGTTGGCGTCTTACCAAGCTGGCGCCAAATATATAATGATTTTCAATTACGCTAAAGACGAAAACACCACTAACACCGCCGCAGCCATGACTGATGAGCATTTCATGGCGTTGTATCAATTCTGGCAGGACATGCATAGCAAACAGTATGAAGACAATAGCGGCGCAGAAGCAGCGTTAGTTTTGCCGCATAACTACGGCTGGGGCATGCGCAACCCCAACGATACCATATGGGGTTTCTGGCCGACTGACGAAAAAACCGACCAAATCGCCAACAATATGTACAAGCTGCTTGTGCAATACGGCACTAAACTGGACATAGTCTACGAGGACCCAGCGTACCCAGTGACGAATGCGGCTTACAAGCATGTTTACTATTGGAACTCAACCAATATTTAGCGGTTGGTTCAGACAATGTTTTGGTTCTGCCTGTAGAATCAGCCGCAACCAGCCAGCAACCCAAACCAAACCCAAAACCAAAAAAGCAAACCACAGCACAACCAGCAGGTTGCTGTTGTGTATAGCAACTTTTCGCCAACCACTACTATAGAAAAAAGAGTTGGAAATCCTTAATTAAGAGCACATCCCATTTCTGGTACGGAAGGAATAAAACATGAGTGACGAATTATCCAAGTTACCGCCTAATGTTCAAGAAAGGCTTCTCCGTCTCCAACAGTTACAGCAGACACTACAATCCATCCTAGCACAGAAACAACAGGTTGATATGGAAAAATCTGAGGTTGACCAAACCCTCGCTGAATTGGCAAAAACCGCTGATGATGCAGTCATCTACAGCGCCGCAGGTTCACTACTTGTTAAAGCAGAGAAAGCAAAGGTTATCGAAAGCTTAACCGAACGCAAATCCCTGCTTGAAACACGCAGCACAGTCATCGCCAGACAAGAAGAACGCATACGCAGCCAAGTCAAAGAATCACAGACTAAACTACAAGAAGACCTAAGCCCAGTCTCGGGTCAACCCCTTTCTTAAACAGGGGATTTGATGCTTGATGGGTGAGCTCGGCTTTCCAGAGCTATCCACCGAGCAAATCGAACTTTTATGCCAAACCACCGAGGATGCAGCCCGCAAACATATCCTCTCTAAAGTCTCCAGCAAAGATCTTGACCGTTTAGAAATCTCTGTTGAAGTTGAAGGAACCAAACCCGTCAACGTCACAGTCGAAATCAACCTCCTCTTGCTTAAGACAACTAAAGAGGTGGATGTGGAGGCTTTGGTTAAAGCAGCGGTTTCTGAAGCGCATCGGGCTACTGAAAACTTTTTGAGCAAACTAAAATGAGTTTCAAAGAATTAGTTGCGCTTTTGGAGAAGCAGCAAGCTTCTTTTGTTCTACTGCTTTGTCATCGTAGTGCAGATGCGGATGCGATTTGTTCGGCTTATGGTTTGCAGGGACTGCTAAAGCGGTTTCTACCCAACATGGTGGTGGAGATTGGGTGTCCACAGGGTATTAACAAACCGTCTAAGACGCTTTTGGATAATTTGCCCATTACTGTTAATTTGAAGCCTAACATTGACTCGGCAGAAGCCATCATACTCTTAGACATGAACACTATTGAGCAGCTGGACGAAGTTGCCGATGTCATCAAAAAGTCGTCTGCTCCAAAAATCATCATCGACCACCATGCACCAAACGCAGAAACCATGCAAATCTGCAAACTTTGCTTTGTCGACGATAAAGCTGCAGCGAACTGTGAATTAATCTATCGCCTCTATGCCGAAGCTGAGGTAAGACCAACCCTCAACGAGGCAAAGGCATTGTTTGTTGGTATAGCTTTTGATACACGCCATTTTGCCTTAGCTAATTCGCCAACTTTTGAGATTGTTGCAAAGTTGGTGGTTGAGGGTATTGATGCCCAACAGACGCTGGCACAGTATGCATTACCAATTGATCCCTCGGAGCGGGTTGCCAAGCTAAAGGCGTGTAAACGTGCTAAAATCGTTAAAGTTGAAGGCTGGATAATCGCTCTCTCCCACGTCAGCGCTTTCCAAGCTCCCGCAGCAAAAGCACTCGTCGATTTAGGCGCACATATGTCCGCTGTTGCAGGCAAAAAAAACGGTAAAATCGAAATCAGCCTACGAAGCGTACGCCAATTCAACGAAGGCGCAAAAATCCACTTAGGAACCGACATAGCCGCGCCACTAGGCGAATACTTAGGCGGAGTTGGCGGTGGCCACGCAATGGCTTCTGGTGTGAGCGGTAAAGGCGAAATTCAGGATGCCCTCAAACAGTGCCTCATACTGTTGCAGCAGAAAATAGGCAAAACCGAGTAACTGCAAATCCTCTCTGTTTAGAGGTATTGAGAGGTTTTAGACCTGTATAGACTGTTCAATGGAAATTCTTAATTACGTCAAACGGTTTAGAACAGAAAAACTATCAAAATTGGGTAGTTACGCTTAAATGAGCAAACCTTCACGCTTAAGGTAGCAGGCACAAAACTTTGGCTATAATAGAAATCAAAAACCTCACCTATACCTATCCGGGCGCATCAAAACCATCGATTCATGATGTGAACATTAAGATAGAGAAGGGCGAGTTTGTTTTGATTACTGGTCCAAGCGGTTGTGGCAAAACGACTTTGTGCCGTTGCTTTAACGGTTTGGTTCCGCATTTTTATCAGGGCGAAGTTAAAGGCGAAGTCACGGTGGCGGGCATTAACGCGCTTGAGCATCACACGTATGAGATGGCGAAGCATGTTGGCTTAGTGTTCCAGAACCCCGAAAACCAGCTTTTCGCCCTTTCAATCGAGAAAGATGTTGCTTTCGGCTTAGAAAACGTCGGCGTAGCCAGAGCGGAAATGCGCCAAAAAGTCGATTGGGCACTCAACCAAACAGGCATATACGACATCCGCGAACGTTCTCCCCACGAAATATCAGGTGGACAGCAGCAAAGAGTGGCGATTGCATCTGTGCTTGCCATGGAACCTGACATCATTGTTCTCGATGAGCCAACGTCTTTTCTGGACCCACTTAGTGCCCAGAAAATCTTTGAAGTAATCTATCGATTAAACAAGGAACAGGGCATCACCGTTATCCTCGTTGAGCACCGCCTTGATTTAACCGCCAAATACACAGACCACCTAATCGTTATGGATCAGGGTACCGTGCGACTGGAAGGTGACCCACGTCAGATACTAAACAATGAGGAAACCCGCTTAATCGGCGTCGGTATCCCCAAAGCCACATTGCTTTATCAGATGCTTAAAAAGGAAGGCTTCAACTTAGGCGACAAAACCCCACTCTCATCCGAAGAGTTGGCGGATCAACTATTGGAGGCGCTTGGGTCCAAATGATTGAGGCGGAGAACGTTCATTATGCCTACGCCAGCAAGGTTGAAGCCCTTAAAGGCGTCTCGTTGACCATTAAAGACGGCGAATTCGTCGCCATTATGGGACAGAACGGCGCAGGCAAATCCACCTTTGTCAAACACTTCAATGGCTTGCTAAAGCCTTCGATGGGAACCGTCAAGGTAGATGGGGTTGCAACCACCAAATCCAGCGTTGCAGCGCTAGCCCGAAACGTCGGCTTCGTCTTCCAGAATCCAGACCATCAACTCTTCAGCGAAACCGTTGAGGAAGAAATCTCTTTTGCACTCAAAAACTTCGGCTTCGCAACCAAAGTTATCGAAGAACGGGTCACATGGGCGCTAGAGTTGCTCTCGATTGCTCAGTACCGCAAAACCTCGCCATTCTTACTCAGCGGCGGAGAACGAAAACGCGTAGCCTTAGCATCAGTGCTGGCTTGGGATCCTAAAACCTTAATTTTGGATGAACCCACCATCGGACAGGATCATGAGCAAAAAGAGATACTCCGCCAATTCATCATGCAACTGCAGACACAAAAGAAAACCGTAGTCGCAGTCACCCACGATGTGGAGTTTGTAGCGGAATGCAATCCCCGTGTCATCCTAATGAAAGAGGGCAAGATTGTCGCTGACGGGGAAGGAAAAGAAATCCTAACCGACCCCGCCATACTAGAGTTGTCCTCGATTGTGCTACCTCAGATTGCGCAGGTATTCACCAAGCTGGAATCTTTGGGTTTGCCTAAAGACATCATTGACATTTACGAAGCCAAAGCGTTACTGCTTAAAACCAAGGAGCGATTGGGCAGATGAGCGTTTTTGACGGCTTAAAATTTCGAAAAGTCTCATCTCCAATCCATAATTTGGACCCACGCATAAAATTCGTTTACGTCATTGCAATATTCGTTGTTGCCATCCTCTTTACCCAAATCATCCCGCTGTTAGCCCTGTTCTTGATGCAGTTACCATTCGTTTTCTTGGCACGTGTTCAGAAGCAGTGGCTCCGCTCGCTACGAGGCGCAGCTTTTCTGGCAGCATTCATCTTCATCATAAACATCGGTACAACATTCTTCACCAACAGTTACACCTTACCCCTAATTGAAGTTGAAAAAGCAGTTGCAATGACCCTGCGATTCATCGTTTTAGTTGAGTCGTTCTCAGTCTTCTTCCTAACCACCTCACCCGATCATCTGGGTTTGGCGCTTGAGCAGTCCCGTGTACCCTACGAGTTCGCGTTCGCGTTCACCACCGCAGTTCGCTTTGTACCAGTATTGGCAGAAGAAGCCCAAACCATCATGGATGCCCAAAAAGCCCGTGGATTAGAGTTGGAGAAAGGCGGCTTAATGAAACGCATCCGCAACTACATACCTGTACTCATCCCATTAATCGTCAGTGCAATCCGCAGAAGTCTCGAATTAGCCGAAGCCATGGAGTCCCGTGCATGGGGCGCAAGTAAAAAACGCACCAACCTCTATTTACTAAAACTTCACAAAGGCGATTACACACTATTAGCTATTACAATTGCGATCTTGGCCATAGCGGTTTACATGCACTTCTTCATCGCAATTCCAACAATCGTGAGTTTATCCTAGGAGAAACCCTTAATGATTATCAGGCAACCTAAATTGTAAAGGGATCATAGTTGTCTGAGCATACCCGTTTTGGCCCCGCAGGCGTACCACCCATGTTCCGATTAATGGGCGCAACCACATTCGACGTTCCAAAACTACTTCACGAAGAAGGACTGGACGCATTCGAGTATCAGGCTTCCCGTTGGGGTGCAAAGCCGCAGATAAAACAGGCGGATGCACAGCGGCTGGGTCAAGAGGCCCAAAAAAACGACGTTAAACTGAGCATGCATGGCAGCTATTTCATTAATCTTTCTGGTAAAAAGGAAGTCGTTGAAGCCAGCAAAGAACGCATCTTGGGAGCCGTAACCGCGGCGGACTGGATGAACGCCTACGTAGTGGTGTTTCACACTGGTTTCTATGGCAAATTCGACAAAGACTACGCTCTGAAAACCTGCATATCTGAACTCAACGACGTATCCTCACGGATGAAGTCAATGGGATTAAAGGCAAAGCTTGGCCCTGAAACGATGGGTAAGAAATCCCAAGTGGGTACAATAGACGAAATAATAAAGATAAACCGTGAGGTCGAAAACACCCAGTTGGTAATTGATTGGGGACACTTGCATGCGCTGCATCAGGGCACCTTCAAATCCTCAGAGGATATGCGTAAAATCGCTGAGAAAGTTGAGGAGCAACTGGGCACACAGGCGCTTAGGAGTATGCACTGTCACTTTTCAGCGATTGAATTTAGCAGTCAAGGCGAAAAATGCCACCATACACTCGATGAGAAAGATTACGGACCGGATTTTCGGTGGTTGGCTGAGGTGATTTTGGATTTTGGTATGCATCCAACGATGATTTGTGAATCGCCGATTTTGGATGTGGATGCTAGAAGGATGAGGGAGACTCTACAGCAAGTCATGACTGAGAAGCAACTGAAAATTAAACCTTAAAGTCACTTGCTGCTTGAATCTATAAATAGACTATTTCTTAAGTTGCCCAGCCAACATGCGTTCTGCCAGCTGCAACTCCTGCACCGTATTGATATTAACAGCTAATTCCTCATGGTTTAAGACGTAGATGTCTTGGTCGAGCCATTCGTCGCCATAGCGCTTGCTGCCATCAATTACGTTTATGCCCACTGGAACCACGTCACGGTTATCGTCTGTCTTAAAGGAGTATTCGATGCTCATGCCCAACTTGGCTTTAAGTGCAAGTGGCACCGCAACGGTTAGGGCAGGTTTGCCGGATTGCTCATAACGTTCCACCACAGCATCAATCATTTCAGATTTCACCATTGGCAGGTCAGCTGCGATGGCTAAGAAAACACCCAGTTTGAGCGTTTGGACCGTGTAACCCATGTCAGAGACATAGTCTTTGCCGGGAGTTTGGATAACTTGGACGCCAAGCTGCTTCATCAACGCCGTAGTCTTAGGCGTAGTGGTGGATGTTGCCACGATTATTTTATCAATTTTCTTAGCGTTCTTCAATGCAGCAAGCACATACTCAATCACTGGTTTACCACTGACTTTGATGAGCGGCTTCTCTTCAGCCAGCTTCATGCGGGTGCCTTTGCCCCCAGCCATAACCAACGCAGTTACCATGCAACCACCGCCAGCAACACAACCACGCATACCATGCGAGTTAACTCGTTGGTTGCTCCAAATACATCGCCTGTGACACCATTAAAGTTCCGATGCGCCAAAGCAACCATAACTAAGCCTGTGATGACAGCTGCCAAAACCGCGAAGACACCTGCAACCCACAGCAGAGGCACCGCAACAGCTAACGAAAGTGCTAAGGCTGCAATCAAACGCAGATTACCTCCACTGCCATGCATATGCTGCAGAAAAGATGTGTTCATGCCTTCATGCACAGCTTTGCCTTCCCAGGCAGCCACAACCATCGATAACTTGGCACATAATTCAACAACAATTACTGCTGGGAAAACTAGTGGAACCATAAACACCGCCAATCCTAACAGTTGCCACCTAAAGAGGCAAATGCAAAAGCATGTAACCATATAAGTCATCAAAGTCAAACCGATTGCGCCTGCACCTGTGAGTTGGTCATGCATAACCGCGATTTTGCGTTCGGGTGTGCCATGAACCATGATGCCGTCGCCGAAATCCAGCAATCCATCCATGTGATGCAGCCCAGTCATCCAGAGCAGCAAAGCCAATACCAAAGCGCCCACAACCATGCTGGGCAAAAACTGAATTGCAACCCAACCAAAAGCACCTGCCACCAAACCCAAAAACGCGCCGATTAACGGGAAAGCCCACATGTTACGAGCACAGTCAGTAAGCAGGTCCTTGTCCATAGCGACTGGAAAAACGGTTAAGAAAGAAAGTAAGTTTTTTAGCTCTTTAACGACCAAGCGCGTGTCACTTTAGGTTCATCAGTGAGGCATAGTTACGCTCTATCTCCTTAAGAAGAATTTGCTTGGTAACTGCTCCACCGGTCTTTGCCATAGCTGCGATTGAGGCTCCGCCTGCGCCGACGCCTTCTTTGACTAAGCCTGTTTCGTAGATTTGTAGTCCTGGGTATTGGGATGACCCGAAATCCAGATCAGCGGCTACGACGGGTACTTCGCTGAATTGTGTGATGATGCCGCAGATGTCGGAGGTTTTGTCTTTTGCTACCCATCTTGTGGTGCCGACTGCTACGTTGCAGAGAGCTTTAGGCTCTAACGCATTGATTACTGCGAGGACTGCGGTCATTTGGGTTCCGCCTGCCATTAAAACGGGTCCCTGTCGACTGCCACCGATGACTAAGCCGGCCAGAGCCGCCATCATTGGGTCACCAACAGCGGAGACCGCTTTGATTGGGTCGCCTTTTAGGCTGCCGAATTTTTCACCTGCCGCTTTCAAGCCGGCTGTAACCACTTCTGCCTTAAGATTATGCGGATTTAATGGCAGTGTACTACTGACTTTGCCCATTGCATCGACACCCAGTGCCGTCAAAACACCTAGCGCTGTCGTTGTTCCGCCGGGGATGCTTTCGCCGATAACCAGGTAATCCGACGCCTTTGCCAATTGTTCCCCGACAACTTTAGCTCTCTCAATCACTTCTTCGACATTATCCACGGAATCGCCTGTTCTGATGTCGCGTCCTGGACTCCCATTAACGTCTATGTAGGGAATCTGCGGTTTAACCTTAACTCCACCGTTAACAATCAACACTGGAATGTCGGCTAAATGCAACGCAGAAGTCGTAATCAAGGCTGGTGTCGGAATTCCATCGGGAGTAATGGGAACGCCCTGTATGGACTTGCATTTGCCAAGCAACAACAACTCGGCATCTGCCGGAGGAGTAAAATCGGTGAAGTCTGGGTTTGCGCCCGCTGCAGATAAGCCGGGGATTTTGCCGGTTTCTGTTGTGGCGATTGTTGCGATGAATAGGGGTTTTTTGCCTTCAATTTCATCAAGGAAGGCTTTAGCTTTCAGTTCGTTGTTGGCGATTAGGACATCCATGGGATTCTACCTTATTTTGGGGTTACTTTCCATTTCTTGATATCTAAATATCCAAAGCCGTTCTCTAATCTTTTCTTTTCGGTTTCCAGTAACTCGATTTTTTGTTTGAAGTTGGGTCCGTCGGTGATTACGGTGTGGTATTCGCCGCCTTCGCCACAGGGGTCAACGTCGCCGAGTGCCAGGATGTCGTCATAGAATTTGCGGTCCAAGACTCGACCGAGCCAGTCGAGGGTGAGGGTTTTGTTGGTGCGTACGACGGTTGCTTTGAAACCGGTTTTGAGGTAATCAAGATAGATTTGTTTTGTGTCTCCCATCCATAGGGGTTTGATGGGTTTTAGGCCCATTTCTCTGCAGACACGGTCCAGCCAGCCCTCTTCATGGCCTGCGACTTCGTAGATGTCGCCTGTGACTAATCCCTCTGCTCCTTTAGCTTTGAATTCAGCCAGAACAGCTTTGAAGTCAGCCTCATAAGTGGCTGCGGAACTGGTTTTTTTGATGAGAGGCACACCCATAGCGTTGGCTTGCGCGTCAAGGATGCCTGAGGGTATCATGTGGAAGTTTGATTTGTCCTCACTCATCATCATAGTTAATAATGACAGGATTTGGTGGCCTTGCTGTTTGGCAAGGTAGTAGGCGTAGCAGCTGTCTTTGCCGCCGCTCCATGAAGCAATAACTTTCATCTAGTTTTTTCCTCCTGATTGGTTAGAAACAGTTAAACATGAAAATATGGTTTTACTTGCCAAACGGCCAGAACACTCAATTAAATGCTAAATCTTTGACTGATACAATCGAGTTTTTCTTTATTTTTAGCAAATTACCACACGGACTGTTGGTTGGTTTATCCAGCCTTTTCATATAAGCCTTACGGTAAAACCCCTTCACAACACTTAAAACAAACAACGCCAAACTCTAATCAAGTTGAACCACATGAAAGACCAAACACCACCACTCCTAACTTACCTTGAAACCAAAGGCATCACATTACAAAGCCTCATCGACAGCGCTCTAGAAATGTACGTTCCACACCCAGGCATCGAAACTCCAGAAAAAGCAACTGCACTTCTCAAAGAGGAATTTCTCGACATCCTAACAGACGTCAACGTCTCAACCCTCATAGTAGCCGCATTCCATGCACAGCAAGAAGCAGAAAACGGTCGAATCCCAGGCTTAACAATAGAACGGTTCATGGGCAGACCAGGATTAGTTGCGGATGAACTCATAGGCATCGCCATCGCCACCTATATCGGTGGCTCAAAAGGCATGTTCGAATTCGTACGCTTTGACCAAGCAAAACCAGGTATCCTAAAAGAACTACCGCCACTAACAAACGATGCCATCGGCGCTTTAGTTGCAGGTGCCTCATCCAACATGTACACCAAAGCCCTCAAAGCCACAGGCACAACCTGCTAAACACTTCCTTTTCCGTAAATTTTAATACTCTGCGGGCTGACGGTTAAGTCGTTGGCTTCCATGGCTAAAACTCGCCTCTGCATTGTCACCCATACCTTTCTGCCACATGTCGGCGGAATAGAGAAGGTCGTTAACGAGCAGAGCAAGCGACTGCAACACAAAAACTACCAGCCAATGGTTGTGACTAACAGAATCGGCACACCCAGCCACTACGAAGTTGATGGGGTACCTGTTGAATGCTATGAATCCCTCAACACAGGCTTTCGCTTAGGCATTCCATACTCTATCCCAACAGTCGGCAGCTTCCCAACCTTTACCAAATCAATTAAAAATAACAAAATTATTCACGCTCACGGACACCCATACCTAACCTCTCTTGCAGCTGGAAAACTAGCAAAATTCTACGAAAAACCGTTTGTTCTAACCCAACATAACACCTTCATTGAATACAACAACATCTTTGACCAAGTCGAACTCGTAAACGACTTATCTGTGGGAAAACAGAACTTAAGAACCGCCGACAAAATCATAGCAATAAGCAGCGCCACCAAAGATTACGTCCTAAGATTAGGCGCTAAACCAAGCAAAATTAAAGTCATCTATAATGGCGTTGATATCGCCCGTTTCCGAGTGATTCCGGGCAAACGTGAAGAAATGCGCAAGAAACTTGGCATCCCCTGCGACGCCATCGTCGTTTTTACTGTTAGGCGGCTGGTTTACAAGAACGGCGTCGACACGCTGCTTGACTGCGCAAACATTGCCGTCAAAAAGAACCGCAAAATCATGTTCTTAGTAGTCGGCAAGGGTCCAGACATGGAAAATGTGAGGTTGCAGGTTGCCCAGTTGGGAATCGCAGCTAATTTCAAGCTCGCTGGTTTTGTTAGTGATGCTGATTTGCCGTCTTACTATAATGCGGCGGACATGTTTGTGCTGCCATCTAAGTCAGGTGAAGGCTTGCCGCTGGTTGCGATGGAAGCTATGGCATGCGGATTACCAGTAGTAGCCACCAATGTGGGAGGCATAAAAGAAATCCTACTCGACCAATATGGTAAGCTGGTGCCACCCAATGAACCGGAGTTGCTCGCGCAGGCAGTTTTAGATTTTGCTGACCTAGATTTTTGCCCACGTAAAAGTGAACTCCGAGCAATGGTTGAAAAGCAGTTCAGTTGGGATGTAAACGTTGAAAAGCTTGCGGAGATATACGAAGAGCTTATTTAACATCGTGACGGAAACATTATAACCCTTTGAAGTGGAAGTTAGCTGATGACGTCAAAAGTTGAATTGGTCTCAGTCGTCATTCCAACACTTAACGAAGCTGGCACCATACTAGAAGCTATCAACACAATCGATAGTTACACGAGTTATCCAAAAGAAATTATTATTGTTGATAGTAACTCGACTGATGGTACCATCGAAATCGTTAAAGATACTAACCGTTGCAGGCTCATCATTGAACCCCGACGCGGCTACGGCGTTGCGCTTCGAACTGGTATGAAAGCAGCAAAGGGCAACGTCTTAATCATGGTTGACGCAGACGGCACCTACGAATTCAAACATATCGACCGCCTCGTGAATCGATTGCTCGAAAAAGATGCAGACATGGTTTTAGCCACCCGCATGTATGACCCAAACAAAGCCATGGGGTTCCTCAATTTCTTGGGCAATAAAGTCATAACTTTCACTTACGACTTCTTTTACAGCCAATTTCTAAGCGATACCCAATCGGGTTTCCGCGCTATCTCTCGTGAAAAATATGATAGTGTAAGGTTTAAAGAAACTGACATGGCTTTTGCCACTGAGATGCTTATCAAATTTGCACGTGAAGGCTACAATATGGTTGAGATTCCCACAACATACAAGCCTCGAACATACGGCGAAACGAAGCTTAAACCATTTAAATCGGGGATTCAGATATTTAGCACTATATTTAGGGGATTCTTGGATGCGAAAACGTTTAGGGTCTGTTATGGGCATTGGAAGAAGAATCGGCTTAGACGATGAGAAAGGCGTTGCAGTTGCCGTTTTTATTGCCTTAGTCATTGTTGGATGTGTTTTTGCAGGCTACTATATTTGGTTGAGACCTCCGGCGGAAGAATACAATACCATTTATCTGCTTGATAACCAAAAACAAGCCAACAATTTCCCAGAAACACTGGTCGCGAATCAGAACAGCACTTTTAGCGTCTACGTTGATGTAACCAACCACATGAACACAGACCAAAACTATCAAGTCCGAACCAAAATCACTAAGAACTTCATGGTATCCTCACAGGGTGTTGCAGGTGACCCAGTCAACACCTATGATTTTCCCCTGAAAAGCGGCGAGACATACGAGCAGTCGGTAACGCTTACAGAGAACAATGTCGGAAGCTACACAGTGGTTTTTGAACTATGGCGACTTGATGGGTCTGCCTACGTGTTTACGCAGGACTACTGTGTGCTTCCCATTAAAGTCATAAGATAAATTTTAACCTTCAATAGAGGATAGAAAAAATCGCACGCTAACCCCAAACTTTTTCACGCAATTCCAAGGGAGCCTATGGAAGCTTCAATAACCAGCAATCTTCCAACTAAATGGAAATAGAAAAGCAACAAACTTATGCTTTCTTTTGCCTGGTTGTGTAGTCCTTCTCGATTGCCACTCTGTGCACGTTGTTGTAGGCGCAAAATGGAATGATCTTTTTGTCAGGTGTAATGTAGTGGACAACGCATCTTCGAACGCGATTTACGTCAAAGTTGTAGCTGTCCATAAACGCCATGCAGCCTAAGAGGAAGATGCGTCTGCGGATTTTGCCCAATGACTTGTATGTTGGGTCCATATGCATTGAAAGGATGCTCTTCATGAGTGTAAAGGTGCCGACTTCTCGGGTTACCAGCAGCATGTTCATCGAAATCATTGCACCCATGAACAGTGGAGCCAGCAGTTGGATTTTGTTTTTGGATTCAGCGTTTTCAGCGGTCTTGCGAATACTATTGAAGAAGCGGTCGAAGTTTACAAAGCGGTTAATCGGATACATTTTGCCCGGTATGAGGTGAAACATAAACCCAGTTCACAATACCGCATTGTGGACTACAGCTAAATAGCGGCCATGGCTTCTGCATGAACTGCCGCATGATCTTAATCGGCGAAGTCATAACCGACATTGGGTACAAGTCTGTGCTCTTGACTTCACCATTCGTTTGCCGCTCGACATCTTCTGCGAAGCTCCATTCCCGAAAGTTCTCACGGAAAGGATTTTCCGTCGCACGCCCAGTGAAAGCGATAGGCTGGAAAATCAAGCCTCTGACGATATCAGTGTTTTTAGCGGCGAACCGAATCATGTCACCGACTTCTTCGTCATTGAGGCTCTTCATCAAGGTATTAACCAAGATAACTTCCATGTCGTGCTTACGGCAAACATCAATAGCCTTAAGCTTCATATCCACAAGAGGACGCCCACGAATCTTCTTGTTAAACTCTTCATGGAAACTATCAAACGACAAGTAAACAATGTTTAAACCGTTATCTTTTAGCCGCTTAGCTAAACCTTCATCAGTAATCAAGTGAGTGCCATTTGTCGCTAAAATCGTCATAAACTTTAAGCGATGTGCCGCAGCGATGATTTCAGGCATGTCTTCCCGTTCAAGCGGTTCACCGCCACTGAACAGAATCGCTGGCGGTTTAGGGTTAGCTTTAGCTGCGAACTCTAGCATATCTATGAGTGCTTCTTTGGTGGGTTCATAATCTGTGGATTCTTGATTTGGGAAAGTTGAGAAGCATACTGCACAGCGGAAGTTACAGCGCTTTGTTACGTCGATTACGCCGATGACTGTTCCTGAAGCGTGATTATGGCAGGTTTCGCAGACGTATGGGCAACCCTCGGGGTTTTTGGGCGCGTTTAAGTCTCCGAGGTACTGGAATTGATCGTATTTTTTCATGTGGTCAAAGATTGGTTGGCTTTGCCAGTGTGTGGCTTTGAATTCGCCATGTTCTGGGCATTGTTTGGTGATTTGGATTTTGGCGTTTTGTGTGCTAAGTTGGGCATCAATTTTTTTTTGGCATTCAGGACAGATGCTTTTGGTTTCACTCAAATCTGGAGCACTCCAGCGATTGCTTCAACTATCAACGCTAAGGGAAGCAGCATCATCGACATGGTTACTATGCGCTCATATTTACGTATGCTCGCAATCGTCGTTGCTGAAGTTAACAAGCGTATGGCTGAATAGATAAGTAGTGCACTCCAGAGAAGAATCAACGGCAGATAGTAAACGGTGAAGTGATTCGGGATAAGAGGTAAAGAGGGAAGAGGCGCAAGCAAACCAGTCAAAAGGAAGAATACTGCACCTACTTTTGCAGCGCTTATGCTGCCGATTTTCTGTGGTAGTGTTGGATAGCCGACTTTTGCGTCGCCCTCTAAGCTGAAAATGTCTCGCAAGACGTTGCCGCCTATGGTTCCGAACGCGATTGGATAGAGACTCAGCGAAATCAAGCCAATAGTGCCGGTGACGGTGGCTTGTCCATAGATGAAGGCTGTGCCTGTTAAAATACCCATTAACAAGTTGGCGGCGAAGCCTGACTTGCGTTTAATCAGGTACGAGTAAACCAACAGTAATATCGAGTCAACAGCGATGATGGCGAAGCTAAGCCAATTGATCAAGGCTGACAAGAGCAAACCCAACGCGAAAAGCACAGCTGAAACAACCACCGCCTGCTTGTAAGATAGTGCACCTGAAGGAATTGGACGTTTAGGCTTGATAACTGCGTCACTTACACGATCAAAATAATCGTTTATAGCAAAACCAGCAGACGCAATAAACGCCATAGAAAAGAAAGTTAACAATGCAACTACACCAACATTCAGGTAACCTAGAGTGGTTGGGACATCTGAAAGTTGCCTTTGAGTATGGCAAACGCGGTTAGAACTGCTAAGCCGCCTGTCATCATCCAGTATGGCAAGCGAAGAAGTGCGATTAGTCCTCGTGCTGGCGAGGAGGCATTCATATTTTGATTTTCCTGTCAGCGATGACTTCTTTTATGCTCTCTTCCAAAGTGACTTTGGGGTTCCAACCGAATTCCCCTCTGGCTTTCTGATTGTTAAACCAGATGGTATTGATGTCTCCTTGCCAAGAAACGCCTGTTGTGGTAACGACGGTTCTGTTCTGTAAACCGAGGATTTGGAGCATCATTTTTGCTAAGTCAATGATTTTGATGGTTTTGCCATAGCCAACGTTGTATGTTTCACCGTTGGCTTTGTCCAGTTGACCCACTGTAACCAGTAAATCCGTCACATCGGAAACGTGGACAAGTCGCGTGATTGCTGGCCTGTGCCAATAATTTCGAGCTTATCTGGGTTTTTAGCTAGTTTGTCTAGAAAGTCATGGATGACTCCATGGCATCTTAAGCCATAGACATTGGCGAAACGTGTAATGACTATGTCTAAGCCGTATTGTTCACGGTACATTTGGCAGTATTCTTCACCGACAACTTTGGATAATCCGTAACATGAGAACGGGTGGAAACCGTAGTCTTCAGTGGTTGGGAATTGAGTTGGGTTGCCGTAGACTGCTGCGCTTGAGGCGAAGACTAATTTTGCGTCGTCTTTACGCGCTTTCTCGAGAACGCATACTGTGCCTTTGGCGTTGGTTTCAAAGTCGACAAGGGGGTTTTCCATGGAGTAGGGTACAACAACTTGGGCGGCTAGGTGGTAGATTAAGTCCTGTTTTGGCAGAGCCACAGAGGGTTTTGTGGTCTAAGATGTCGCCTTTGACGAATTTGGCGTTGGTACATCTTTGACGTTTTCCATTTTGCCGCTTGATAAATCATCGTAAATAGTCAAGTTATCTGTTAATTTTGAAATTTCGTGCACAGGTGATAGCCTATGAAGCCTGCGCCACCAGTAACTAGTACTTTTTTCCCTTCCATTTTGCATCCCCCAATGACGATAAAGCCTATATTATATACAGGCGAGTTGGTAGGTATATGTCGGCGATGAAAGCTATAAAAGTTTTCAGGGATTTGCTGTCTTTCCTAACCATCATCCCAGTGGGAGGAAAAGAGGACTTCATCTTCACAACTGCGGCTAACATGTATCTTTTTCCAATTATTGGCGGCTTGATTGGGTTGCTGGCGGGATTGTATTTTGTTGCTTCCAGCGCGATTGTTGGTTTTCTGCTTGGTTTAGTTAACGTTTACATTGCTTTGCCAACTGCGATTTTGGGCGCTTTGATTCCAGCGGCGATGACCGTGGCTTTTCTGCTGGTCATGACTGGGCTGCAGCATTTCGACGGATTAATCGACCTTGGCAACGCAATCGGCATCCGCAACCTGCATGACCGCAAAATGAAAGCACACGAATGGACAGTTACTTATGGCGGCGCAGTTTTGGCGTTGGCTATTGAGGGTTTAGCGTTTTACGGTTTATTCTGGGTTGTTCGCGGTTCATTTAATCCTCTGTTTGCTTTTTTAGCTGTGTTTGTAGCGGAGGTTTCGGCTAAGCTGGCGATGGTGACGATTGTTTGGGTTGGCAAACCTTCACATAAGGGATTGGGCTCGATTTTTCTTGCGAAAGCCAAAAAGAAGCTAAATTATACTGCATACGCGCTTTCTGCGTTGATTGTTTTCCCAGTGGTTTATTTCACTGCTTCCCCACTCTTGGCTCTGGTTGCAGTTAGCTTTGGTGTTTGTCAGCATTCCAGTGGCGTTTGTGATGAACAATGTCTCAAGCAAAGTATTTGGCGGAGTTAGTGGAGACATGATTGGGGCAACCAACGAAGTCGCAAGAGCTGTTACACTAATCCTGTTTGCAGTGGTGTTGATGGTGATTGCGCTATGATGGTTCCTGCATTGATTATGGCTGGTGGCAAAGGCAGTCGAATGGGTTTACCTACTGAGAAGCCGATGTTGCCGTTTTTGGGTAAACCGCTGCTGGATTGGGTTGCAGAAGCCGTTGCTTAGTGCCAAAAAAGTCAGCGAATTCTATGTTATCACAAGCTGCTAATACGCCTAAAACTGAGGAGCACTGTAGAAGCATGGGTTGGAATGTTGTGCGTACAGACGCTAAAGGTTACCATGATGATTTGAAGCAGGCGATTTCTAAGTTGGGTTGGATGGGTCCGGTTTTGACGATGCCATCTGACGTTCCAGCTATTACGGGTCCAGTTTTGGATAGGGTGGTTGGAGAGTTTGAGGTTTGCGGGAAAGATTTTTTGGCGGTGTTTGTGCCGATTAAGACTAGACAGGATTTGGGCTTATCCATCTCTTCCACGGATGAGTATAAGGGTGTCTGGTATGCGGTTTCTGGCGTAAACGTGATTAATGGCGCCAAGGTCTTGGGTGAGGGCAAGATTGAGACAGCAGCGATAATCACTGAAGAAACCCAAGTTGTCTTAAACGTGAATACGACGAAGGATTTTGAGGTTGCGAGGATCTCATGAAGAAAACACTAAAGCGCTAAACATTGAGATACTTGCATATTTTGCCGTTGCCTAGCGGAACCGAAATTTTGGTTATTCCGGACACCGCAGCCATGGGAAAAGACAAAGAATTGTGTGTTCTTAATTAGCCGCTTGACTAAACAGGCCAAAAATTCAAGAAGAAAGACGATTCTATGATGTTGTAGGCATGATGAGGCAGCTTGGAATAGGCTAAAAGAATAAAGCCAGCACTTTTCAAAACATCAAGCATACTCCAAGCTCTTAGAGAAATCTTTACATCGGGCACATCTCCATTTAGGTATCAGACCGCTTGGAGAAACCCCGCAATGAGCATCCTTAGCTACGACACATTCTGGAATAGCATTGTTTCTATGCCAATGACCAAGATGATGCTTCAGCTTTCCCTCAAGAGGTGTCCAGCCTGTGGCAGAACCGTATTGGAGGCGGCGCTGGATGACTACGGCGGCAAAACCGACAAGCACTGCAACAAATGCAGCGGGTTGTACTCGCAGATCATCGCCTTCTGGATTGAGTTCCTTCGGCGAGCTTTGGGTTTCAAGCGGGCAAAAGTCGAAAAGCTACTTACAGACCGCTATGCACGCAATGCGGTCCTCAACTTGGTTGAATCTTTCGAGCACTTTGGCATCAAAAAACCCATATCACTGGTGGCTCCGTTCCTTATAGTTTGGGATTTCACCCACAAATGCAACCTCCGCTGCAAACACTGCTACTCCAACAGCGGCGAACCAGATTTGGACGAGTTAACCACCGAGCAAGCCTTGGCAGTAGTTGACCAACTGGCGGACGCTCACGTTACGGCGTTGGCGTTTAGCGGAGGCGAACCCATTACTCGAAAAGACTTTTTCCAAGTCGCCCGACACGCCTCAGACCGAGGACTCTACGTCTCCTTAGCATCCAATGGTACCCTATTAACCAAAGAAAACGCAGCTAAACTCAAAGAAGCCGGAGTCAACTATGTCGACATAAGCATCGATGGGGCAACAGCCAAAACCCATGACGAGTTCCGAGGCGTTCCTGGAGCATATGACAAAGCTGTGGCAGGGCTGAAAAATTGTATTGACGCAGACATATGCGCCTGCATAGCCACTACTGTGGGCAAAAACAACATGGCGGAACTCCCAGCAATCATCGACTTGGCTGAGCAGCTCCACGTTGAACGCTTTACCTACTTCAACTTTATCCCCGCTGGACGCGGCAAAGCCCACGCTGACCAAGACCTCTCTCCGCAGGAACGTGAGGAAGTCATGCGGTATCTACTTAACCGTATGTCGGTGGGCTGCAAAACCACCATCCTTGCAACCGCACCCCAACTAGCCCGGGTAGCGGTACAGTGTCAAGGTGATACGGGCACAGGCGAAGTCACCATGGCCCTAGCACACATGCAAACCGTCAAAGTCACCAAAAAAGCCGTGCCACTCGGCGAATTCATAGGCGGCTGCGGAGCAGGCCGACTCTACTGCGCTATTTCTCCACAAGGCGACGTTCGCCCCTGCGTATTCCTACCTGCAAACGTAGGCAACCTCAAAGAACGCACATTCAAAGACATATGGCTGAATGCACCACTTTTCAATGCCTTCCGTAACCGAGCCAACCTCAAGGGCTCCTGCAGCAAATGCACCTACAAGTTCATCTGTGGCGGATGCCGAGCACGCTCAGCTGCTTATCATGACGGTGACACCCTAAATGGTGATCCCGGCTGTCTTAATGGAGTGAAAATCGCCAATGGCACCTAATGCGGTTAAGATTTATCGTGCCGAAGAGGACATAAGCGGCATTATCAAAGAGGCGGTTGCTAAAGCTGGGCTTCGTGGGAAAAAGCGGATTTACATTAAACCCAACCTCAGCCACCCCGAATATCTACCGGGTGTAGTTACATGCCCCGAAGTCATGCGCCAAGTCGTCGAGCTACTACGCGATGGTAACAGTGAAGTCATCGTGGGCGAATCAAACGGTTTCAACTATCCCTGCTGGACAGCATTCCAAAAAACAGGCGTTCAAGACGCAGTTAAAGCTGCAGGCGGCGAAGTCATTAACCTCTCCGAGGACAAAGTCGTCGAAGTCAAATTCCAAACCAACACGGCTTTGAAGCGGCTGTATCTGCCCAAAACAATTATTGACGCCGACGCCGTCGTCGACTTGCCCCTGATGAAGACTCACGAGTTCATGGCTTACAGCGGCGCAATCAAAAACCTGTTTGGCTGCATCCCGAGCAACCGACGCATCTACCTGCACCCTTATCTGCCAGAAGTCTTCTACCGCCTATACACTCTTTTCAAGCCTGCGCTAACAATTATGGATGCACGTACTGGCATCGAAGGTAACGGACCGACAAAGGGTAAACCAGTAAAAATGGACCTGTTCCTAACAGGCAACGACGCTCTAGCAGTAGACATTATAGCCGCAAAAGTCATGAAGCTGGACTGGAAAGGAACCTACCTCAAATACATCGCTGACAAAACTGGATTCGATACCGACGCAATCCAAGTCGAAGGCTTATCCGTAAAAGAGGTTGAGCACCGCTTCGAACCACCCAGAATCGACCTGCCAGTCAAAGCGCAAATGATGATTTACCAGCATGAATACCTAACGAAATTTTTCTTCTGCTCACTGGACATCGTACACTTGTTCCAGAGGGTAACTCAAACTTATCGAAAAGAACCGGTGCAAGTAGCTTAACTTAAAGCTTGATCGTATACTTTCATTGCATCCTTAACCACTATGCGCCAGTCCAGTTGCTCAACCACTGTTTTTCTTGCGGCTGCACCCATCTCAGATGCAAAGGCTGGATGCTCAAGCAGGTAGAGGATTCTATCAGCGAACGCTTTTTCGCCAAATGGTTTGACCAGAAAACCATTTTTACCACTTTGAATTGTCTCAGGAATGCCGCCTACAGTAGTGGTGACAACGGGCAAGCCGGTTGAAAGCGCCTCCAACACAGCGAAGGGATGATGCTCATAGAAAGTTGAGAAGGCAAATACGTCGGCGGCTTGGTAGAGTTTAGGCAGTTTCTTGTCTGGGTAGTAGCCGGTGAAGATTATGTTGTTTTTTACGCCTAATTTTTCGGCGTGTGCGTTGAGTTTGTTCATTTCGTCGCTCTGGCCCTTGCCGCTGATGATAAATTTGGCGTTGGGGAACCGCTTAATGACAGCGGGCATGCTTTCGATTAGGGTGAAGAGACCTTTGCGTGCGTAAAGGCGTCCGACGGAGACTATGGCGATGTCGTCGGGGTTGAAGCCCAGTTCTGCTTTGATTTTGCGTTTGTCAGCGGGGGGCTGGAACTTGTGGATGTCAACGCCATTGTGGATAACCTTGATTTTATGCGCTGGAATCTTGTAGTAATTCGTTAGTTCCCACTTTGTAAAGTCACTAACCGCAATAATCTTTCGAGCCCGATGAAGCATACCCTCCTCGAAGAAACGTAAAAACCAGTTGAAGCTGACAAGAAACTTCTCGTTGGCGTTTAGGCGCATGTAGGGTTCGCCGCGTATGGCTTCGGCTTCGCCCTTCCAAGTCGAATGCACGGTGCAGACGACGGTTTTGCCGAAGTTGGGTGGGACCGCAAAATTAGGCGTCAAAGGCAACTGCGGATGCATAACATCTACATTGGCGGTGTCACGGACGCTCTGTAGTTTACGGGCGCTGGCGGCTGCGAGCATAAAGGACTTGACGATAGGCATCTTTGGGAGTTTTAGGAAGGAAACATCGAGTTGCGGGTTGACTCGGACATCTTTGGCTTGGTTGGAGCCTGTGACGACGTAGGCTTTGTAGCCGTTTTTGAGGAGTTCGTTGCTTAGGTAGTAGACATAGCTACCTGTGCCGCCTGTTAGAGGCCAGTATTCGGGTGAGATGAAGCAGACTTTATGCGTCATTACTTGTTCCTCCATGTTAGATAGCGGACGGTTGTATTGACTGCGCCGACGAACCACGCTGCTGATCGCACATAATAGAGTACGACCAGTCGCATGGCTGACTTGTCATGGAATTTGGCGGATATTTTAAGGGCTGAATAAACGAAGTAAACAAACATCCCTAGTAAAATCAACGCTGAACCGACCCAAAGCAGCCTCAGCAAAGGAATGATACCCACTAAAAATAACCCAAACACCGCCAGCAACAACAATGGCTGAATATTCATGCCCACATCAGTTATCTCATCACCCTTTGCCAAGTGCCCATGCTTAAAGTACAGCTTGAGCGTGTTCTTGCCGTACTGTAGCTGCTGGCGATAATACGCCTTCAATGTTGGGCGATTGAAATGGTAACAGACCGCTGTTGGTTCATAGGCAATCTTGTAGCCTTTGGACGCCATTCGGAAACCAAAATCGGTATCGTATTGACTGGGCAACTTCTCATCCCATCCACCCACCTCCTCAACCACCGATTTCTTTAGCAACAGATTCATTGTAGCTATGCGCCCAGTGTATTTGCCGATTCGGCGATAACGGTTTTTAAGTTCATAACCGATGCTCCGAGCCCACAGATTATCTTGGTTCCATGTTTCGATGCTGCCGCTGACGCCTGCAACTTGGGGCTCGTTGAGATGTGGTATAAGCTTTTTTAGCCAATCTTTCTCGACTTTGGCGTCGGCATCGATGAAACCCAAGATTGGGTGCGCAGCGATTTTTTGGGCATAATTGTAAGCGGCTGGCGCATTTAGCCGGATAGAAACGACTTTAATCGGGAACTGCTGGGCGATTTTTACTGTGGCGTCTTTGCTGACGCCATCCATAACAATGACTTCAATGTAATCCACTGGGTAATCGAGCGCCAGAATAGATTTGAGGCATTCCTCGATGGTGTCAGCGCTGTTATAGGACGCTACTATGATTGAGACTTTGGGGCAAGCGTCGACAGCCATGAGCTTACGCCTTCAGATACGCCATAACTATGGATAGCAAAATTTTTGAGCCATCAATCATTGGGTCTACGCCTGAGTGGCCATAGGTGCGCTGCTCAAAGGTGATGGGAACCTCTGCTACGCGGAAGCCAGCTTTAGCGGTTTTGACGAGCATTTCAGATTCTATCTCATACTCGCCAGACTTTAGCTTTTGCTTGCTAAGCACTTCGCGTTTCATTGCTCTGTAGCCCGACTGAGAATCAGTTATGGCAACTCCGGTGAACATCTGGATTAAGTGGTTGAAGATGCGGACGCCGAATTTGTTTAGTTTACGTGCTTCTACTCTTTTATGATTCATATATCGTTGAACCGATGACCATGTCGGCTTTGCCCGAGAGTACGGGCGCTAAAACTTCATTCAGTTCTTCTGGCCAATGCGACCCATCTGAATCGATAGTGACTACTATGTCGCCTCTAACCTGAGCAAACCCTGCCCGCAACGCATACCCTTTACCCAAATGCTCCTTTAAGCTGAAAACACGCACTTTGCGTCGGCATGCAACCTCAAGCGAATGGTCATAAGATAAGTCATTAACAACAATAATCTCAAACGGCAAACCCGTTTTCTGCGCTGCCACTGAGGTGCGGTCGATAATGTTGCCTATCGTCAATTCCTCGTTATAGACGGGAATTATAATGGATAGCACCAATTGACGTCGGCTCATTTTATGTAAACCTCCAATGGAAGACCTTATAAAGTTTGGCTCCCCCAACCTTGTAAGCAATTGAACGGGAAAGTTTGAACTAAATGCAAACCACAATGGACACCAAAGCACCTGCAGATCGTAAAATCTGGTTTTCTATGTGGTTTCTAGGCGCCATCGTCACTTTCGGATTAGCCTTTTTTCCGATGTTTCACCGACTGGTTGACGGAAGAAATCGGCATCTCCAGAAAGAGGCAGAAATTGAGCAGAAGCTGGCTGAGTACATGAGAAGCAAGGGCAAAGAGCTGCCAGCACCAAGCCAGCCCCTCAAGCAACGCAATGCCAAACTATGGGCCGCAAGCGTCATCCTAATCATCCCAGCCTTCATCATCATCTACTTCCTAACCAAAGACTTAGCAGCCCACGAAAAAGAAGAAGATGAGTATCTCGCCGCTGCCCTGCCAGAGCGAGTTTTCATGACCCAGACAATACCGCAAACAACATATGTACTGATTACAATTGTGACGTTAGGCGTCGGCGGAGTGTACTGGTTATACAAAGTCGTCAACTTGTATAATGCACACTATAAGGCTGACTTGCAAGTAGAGAAAGAAATTGGACGGTTAATGGAGGAAGAGAGAAGTGTCAAGCACATGTAAAAAACGCAGATTTGTTAGTCACGGTGGCGATATTTGGGGTTTCAGCAGAAAACATAACATTCCACTTGAAGAAGTGCTTGAATTCAGCGGACCAATCAACTTCATGGGGCCACCTCCGAAAGCGGTGGAATCCGTCAAACAGAATGCCCGACTAATCAAATTCTATCCTGACCCAAACCCAGTCGAATTCAAATCAGCTATAGCCAAATATGTCGGTCACGGCGTAAAAGCAGAAAACATCCTACTGGGCAATGGCTCAATCGAACTCATCTACATGATAACTGAAGCTCTGCCGCAAGTTTTCAAAGCAGTGATTCCCGTACCATCCTTCTCCGAATATGAAAAAGCCGCATTACGAGTTGGCGGAGAAGTTACGTTTATCCAGTTACCACCAGATTTCTCGATGGACCCCGAGAAAATCAAGGCAGCAGTAACCGATGACACAAAAATCATGTGCATCTGCAACCCACACAGCCCCTCAGGCCGACTATACACCAAAGACGAAGTCATGGATCTCGTAGAGTTCTGCCAAAAGAAAGACATTATCTTTAGCATTGACGAAAACTATATCGAATTTGCTGAGGAAGGCGACAAAAATACGGTTGCCGGTATGGTCAAAGACTACGAGAACCTCTTTGTTATCCGTTCAGTCACCAAATTCTATGGTTTAGCAGGCCTGCGATTCGGCTACGCCATTGCAGCAACCAATTTGATTGATAAGTTGGAGACCGTACGTCAACCATGGAGCATCAACGGCTTAGTAAACACCACCACATTAGCAGCGTTTAGCGACACCGAATTCATACAAAGCACAAAAGAAACAATTACCAAAAACCGAGCGGAACTCGCCAAAGACTTAGCCACAATTGAAGGCTTCCAAGTCTATCCATCAACCACAAATTTCCTACTCATAAAAATCCTAAACCGCAAATTAACCTCAACCATGCTCAAAGAACTCTTAGCAAAAGAGCGCATCTTGGTTCGGGATTGCTGCACTTTTATGGGCATGGATGACAGCTACATCCGCATAACCGTCCGCTCAGCCAAAGACAACAAGACACTTGTAGAAACAATAAAAAAAGTGATGACTAAGCAGCTTAAATAGGACACCACACGGTCTCTTTGTAACTACCGTCCCCTCCTTCTATAGGTTCTGCAATGCGTTTCTATTAGGGACCAAACAGTTTCCAATTTGACTTAACGGGTAAGGTCACAGTGGGCTTTCTGTAACTCCTTTTCTATTGATAGCTTGTAAGGGCATTTGGGTTCGCACTCTCCGCAGCCTGTACATTTATCCGCTTTTATCTCGAGTCCACCGTACAGTTTCTTTGCCCACTCTTTAAGCCCAAAGGTTTCATAGAAACAGTAAAAACGCAGAATCGCTGCGATGTTAACGTTTTCTGGACAACCCTTGCATTCACCACAATCGCGGCAATAGGCGCTGCCTAAGTTAAAAGTGAAATGCTGCTGCTCTTGGGGTGTTAAGCCTCTGTATTCTTCGCCAACGTTAGCTGCCACTTCCACTTCATGAATACGACGCAGCCCCGGAATTACAGCGGCTACATCCTGTCCAAGTACATACCGCAATGCAGTGGTAACTTGTTCATCGCCCGTTTCTCCGAGGAGCGCTTTAAGTTCAGGCTCTTGCGAAACCAAGGAGAGCGATGGATGATAGAGGCAAGTTATTAGATTCGAAGTCTTCGCAGACAGCGGCTTCATGGCAACGACGCCGACGTCATGCGCTTTGGCTGTAGATAGTAATTCTTCGAGGGCTTGACGTGTAACAACATTTATTGGAACCAATATGGTGTCAAATTCGCCTGTCTGGATGGCTTTTGCTAAAACCCGAGGTTTATGCCCTGTGATACCGATAAAATCAGCTAAACCCTCTTTTTTGGCTACCTTACAAGTCTGCAATGAGCCAGCAGCATCCATCGCCTTAGCCAGAGTTGTCTCATCATCAATCCCATGCAGCTGAATAATATCCAAATGGTCAGTTCGCAGCCGCTTTAGACTATTCTGAACATCCACAAGTGACTCTTGCTTTGTCCGCGATCCCGTTTTAGTTGCCAAAACACATTCATCCCTAACATCCTCCAAAGCTACCCCGATTTTAACTTCACTGTCCCCATCCAATGGAGCGGTGTCAAAATAGGTAATCCCCAACTCGAAAGCAAGGCGAACAACAGCAATCGCCAAATCTGACTGCAACTCAGAAATCCATGTTCCGCCAAAACCTACCTGTGAGACTTGAAGGTTTGTTCTTCCAAGCCTCCGCTTATCCAAACCTCTTCACCTATTATGCTGTTCCGTTTGCTTTACGAACGCCGCCGGTTAGTCTGCGTTTGGCAAAAGTTAGCACACCTTCACGTTTTGCTCGCTTGATGATTTGGCGTGGTGCCATATGGAAACTTTTGAAGAAGCGCCATTGAACTGCTTTGAGGGATTCAAAATCAAATTCGTCTGTTTTTACGCTTAGCAGGTAATCGTCTAGTTTGGTGTATTTGCCAGATTGTAGCATTTCGTTGTAGAGTTTGCTGTCTGGATAGGCTATGAAAATGTTGAACATGCAGTAGTCAGGGTCGAGTTTTTTGGCGAATTTTAGGGAGAGTTCCATGTCGGCGAGTGTTTCATCTGGTAAGCCGAGCATGAAGGAACAAGCAGTTTTTATGCCGTGCTTTTTGCAGAGCTTGAATGCGTTTTTGACTTGTTCGGGTTTGGTGTTTCTGCCAATTCGCTGTAGAACCTTCTCCGAGCCAGATTCTACTCCGAACCATATAACTTTGCAGCCGGCTTTACTCATCAAAGACAGTAGTTCGTCATCCACTAAGTCGATCCGTGTGTCGCAAACCCATTCTAAGTTGAGTTTTTTCTCAATCATGAGGTTGCAGAGTTCTTTGGTTTTCTCTTTCCTTAATGTAAAGTTATCGTTGATGAAGTAGATGCCTTTGGTGCCAAACCGGCTCATGAGGTCCTCTATTTCGCCGATAACACGTTGTGGGCTGAAGCCGCGGCAGATGTTGCCCCAGAGTTTTCGGGTTTCACAAAAACCGCAATTGAAAACGCAGCCTCTGGAGATACTCATTACGTCTGCGGGTTTGGCATCTAAGAATTCGATTGTTCGGTCATATTGTTCAAGAGGTAAGAGGTGTCTTGCTGGATAAGGAATTTCATCCATGTTCTCGATGAATACAGACGGATTTAAGATGGTGCCGCTGTTGCCTCTGCAGGCGACGCCGGGGACAGCTGAGGCTTGGGTCAAGTCGTCGTTTACCAGTGCCTTTGCCAGCTGAGTAATTGCCCGTTCACCCTCACCCATCACAACATAATCGATCGCTGGATGTGCTAGGAGCGTTTCGGGCAAGTAGGATGCATGCCAACCGCCCACCACTACTGTGCATTCGGGTTTGGTTTTTTTAATGATTTCGGCGGTTTCTACACAGCGTGCAAAAGTTGCTGAGCCGCAGGTTATGCCGACCATCAGTGGGTTCAGGTTTGCAATTAACTGTTCAAACTCTTGGGCTGGTTTGTTCATGAGGTAATTGTCAAGCATCTGTACCGTAAACCCGGCTTTTTCAAGCGCTGAGGCAACGTACATTAATCCAATGGGAGGCAAACGTTTGCCATGGTACCATGTGTCCTTCTCGGGTGGAGCGGTAGTCATTAGTAGAATTGTGTTGGATTTGGCGGTTTTAGGCTCAGAAAGTTTGTTTTTTGGTTTGGTGGGCATGGCGGGTTGCCTTTTGGAACTTGTTTTAGGGTTTCATGACATGCGAACCTTATAGCTTTAACGGAATACATGAACTTGTTTTCAGAAATACTCTTTAGGTGCTACAGAGCAACCTGTATTTGGAGAAACCTGACTTCTTTCGTTAAATAGTTCAGAAATAACTGCTCAAGAAAGCATCGCGTGAAATCGCCAACAAAATCTCGCAAATGAAGATTTGAAGTAAAAGCCATAACCGTTTTTTATACCGCAATATTTTTTTATTATTATCACTCAATTTTACATAAAATGAAAAAAAAGTGATAGTATAATTCAAATTATTACTCATAAACTTAATTAGCAAGCATCTACTAGCAAATATAAAAATTCAAACTCAAGGGAATCCAGTGAATATACCAAAAATCGACGAAATCGATGCAATCATCTTACGAATGCTATTAGAGGAATCTCGAACCACCTTCACAGATATAGCTAAAGAATGCAAAATAACTGTTGGCGCTGTTAGGATGCGCTACAAAAAATTATGGCAAGAGGGAATTATCAACGGAGAAGTCACAATTGTCAACCCTCACCGTTTGGGTTACCGTCACATCATCGATTTGGGCATAATAACTGAGAGTGAAAACGAGAAGGCAGTTGCTGAATACCTTGAAAGTAAGCAGCAGGTTGCCCAAGTTGTAACACATTTGGGAAAATATAATTTCTATGCTAAAGTAGCCTTGAGCGACTTAAACAAACTATCAGAAATCGTTGAAGACCTCGAATCAAACTCAAAAATAAAACATGTAGACACCCTGATTTGGGCAGAGGCAGTAAACGTTGAATATCCAACGAACCTAGTTATCAAGCCTCTTCCTCCAAACGACAATAAAAACCACAGGCCAGCCTTAACCAACATAGACCAATCGGCAATAGAACTCGACGAGTTCGATAGGAAAATAGCAATTATCGTTTCCCAAAACTCACGAATCCCATTTAGGCAAATCGCAGAACAGCTCGGTTTGTCAACCAAAACAGTTATTCAAAGATACAAGAAATTACGCCAAACCCTTTTAACACGTTCAACCGTAACTTTGGATTTGAATAAGCTCGGCTACCGGGCTCTGGCGAATTTATACATTAAAGTTTCAAACCGAAGCAAACTAACAGAAATCTACAACCAACTGCTCCAAATACCCAACTTAATCGTAATCATACGATTACTAGGCGACTACGATTTGTACGTGTCTGTTGCATTGGAAGATTTCGGTAAAATGTTTGAGGTTTCGGAGCAAATTAGCAAAATTAAAGGTATAGAGAAACCATATTTCTTCTTAACGCCGATGATACCTTCTTGGCCGCTGAATTTGTTCCCTTCTTTGTTGGAGCAGCAGGCTATGCCTAAATATTGGTTGGGTAATACAATAAAGAAGACTTCAACTTAGTTTCAGCTATTTTTGTGCTACCCATAAACTCATTTCCGGCCTACATACAAGCCGATAAATGTATGATAATGGATTAGGAAGCCAACTCCCAGTTAAGTAATGGTCAGTTCTCTTGTAAGTTTGGAAGCCTTCTTGCTTGAAAACTTGGCCTAGCGCTTGATGGGTTAGGGCGTGCTCTTTTTTAAACCAATAATCAGACAACGTGTAATCGATTGTGGGGATTCTAAGACCTATAATTTGGAAGTATAAGCTATTCAATAATGGGTTTGAGTGGAATGTTAAACCTTTGATTATGCTCGCAAGCATACCCCTTTCACTCACCCAATAGTAAGGTGACGCCTCATGGTCTACGTAGACTACTCCACCCTTCTTGAGGAAACCACAGAGCGTATGCAGCGCCGACACATAATCAGGTAAGTGATGAAGTACAGAATAGCTGGTTATTAAGTCAAATTTGCCTTTGCCGAAAGTTAAGGCTTCTATTGGAGAATTAATTATCACTAACTTGTCTGGGATATATGCAGCATATTTCTTTTCCAGTACGACACACATTTCCGGTGAAATATCGGTTGCAGTAACGTGATAGCCCATTTCGAGGAGTTTGCCTGTGAGGTTGCCTGTGCCTGCTCCAACGTCAAGGGCGATTCTCTGGTTATTTGTTATTTGCTGGTCTATGGCCCTGAGCTGACGGCACACCCGTTTTTGCTCTTTTTTGCTATAGACTTCGGGGTGTATGGCTTCGTAGAATTTTGCTTCGCTTCGATGGACCTCTATGTTGGCTTTATGTATCTGGTCTTTGAGTGTTTGATCTTTTAGCAACGCCCGTATCCTCCGAAGTTGCATTGCATTAAATCGCTTTTATCCATTTAAATAGTTTGAAGAAAAACTGAGCAGAATATGGAGTTAACCATCAAACAGTACCCCGATTGAGGTCGATGCAGGAAAATGCGAAACGTTTTAAGCCTCAAATCCCTTCAAACAGACAAATACTCAAAGCGTGAAGCAGAAATGAAACCACACATAACCTTAGTTAACCCAGCCGCACCAGCCGGCGCCGTCATGCACTGGCCCTTTGCATTGCTAGGATTAGGGTATTTAGCTGCGGTTTTAGAAAAGAACAACTATCAAGTTGACGTTATCGACTGTCAGGTATCTCAACTGTCGGTTGAAGATTATAAAAAAGAAATTGAAAAAAGAAAACCTGACATCGTTGGGGTAACTTCTTCCACGCTCACTTACAAGTCAGGCTTAAAATTAATCAAAGCTGCACGGGAAGTTCTTCCAAACTGCATAAGTTTCGCGGGTGGCCCTCATGTTACCTTCTGGGATGATCATGCCCTTGAAGAGTGCCCCGAATTGGACATTGTCGTTCGCAGAGAGGGCGAAGCCACTATTTTGGAGTTGGTGCAGCGTATTGAAGCCGAAAAAAGCTGCAAGGACGTATTAGGCATAACTTACCGATTAGATGGTAAAATCGTCCGCAATGAAGATAGACCATACATCGAAGACCTCGACAGCCTACCATTTCCAGCAAGGCATCTTTGGCCTATGGAGAAATTCACCCAATACGAAGACGTCCTCTACCTTGCTATGAGCAGAGGCTGCGTTTATTGGTGTGAATTTTGCTGCACCGTCCGTATGCATGGACGCCAATACCGCATGCGAAGCGCCCAAAACGTAGTCGACGAACTAGAATTCCTATACAAAACCTATAGCAAAACAAAGTTCACCTTCTGCGACGACGCATTCACAGTTGACAAACCCAGAGTTGAAGAAGTCTGCAGAGAAATCAAAAAACGTGGCCTAAAAATCGAATGGAACTGCGGCACACGCGTAGACATGCTAACCAAAGACCTACTCATAACAATGAAAGATGCCGGCTGCGTTTCTGTTTGGTTTGGCGTTGAATCCGGCACCAAAGAAGTCTTAGAAGCCATGAAAAAGGGCATCACACCCGAATTAACCGCTAAAACTCTCGGGTTAGTTCGCGAGGCAGGTTTGAAGCCTGTTCCAAATGTCATCTTGGGCTTCCCGGGCGAAACCAAAAAGAGCGCATGGGATACGATCAAGTTCATTGAGAAGGTTGCTCCAGACGCCATCGGATTCTATAATGTCGCAACACCTTTCCCAGGAACGCCGCTGTATGATCAAGTTAAAGCGAACGGTTGGCTGCGAATCACCGACTTCGACAAATATGACACTACACGGCCCATCTTTGAGACTCCACAATTAAGCATGAAGGAACTGGGTAAACTTCGCGAAGGCGCATTCCACCATTATTATCTACGGAGGGCGTACTTTATGGATAAGAGCAGGCGCTTCAAGGTGTCAACGGCAATCGTTGTAGGCATGCATCTAATAGCTTATATTAAGTTGAAACTGAGAAGAAACTAACGGGTTTCTCAGTTAATTTTTTATTTTCTTTCTGAATCTTAATCCTTCAACTAGAAAAATTGCCGCTGCAATAATTGTAACCACTGTTAGTAGCCAAAATGATTCTTCAACAGGCGAACTGGCCAGCAAATGAGGAATCAAGACCGCAACCTCGGCTATTAGAACACCTACGAAAACTAAGCCAAAGATTGCGAAGCGTGGAACGAGTGTTTTCCCAATCCAAACGTAGCCACGTAAGTTAACTTTCTCTTTAATGAAGTAGTTACCGTAGTCGTCTTTGGCAACATATCCTAAATCGATGAGGCGTTGTAGGTTGCGGTATGCGACGCTTGGGCTGCTTAGGTTGGCGCCGCGCATTAGGTCTCTGGGTCCGACTGGTTTGTCGGCTTTAACTAGGTAGACGTATGTGTGGAATAGTGTTGCGTTGAGTTCTTCTTGTTGCTCCAAGCTTGGCACCTAAGGATGGTATAGCGGTGTTTCCGCTTAAAAAACAAACCGAAAATCCACCTTTGAGAGGGAGGTTTTTCTGTGATGTCGCCTACTTCTCAGCGCCTACCGTAATTGATATTAAGTGAGCGTCCAAGTATCGAAGCGATGCTCGACGTTATCTCTTGGTTGGGACAGAACACCCTAAACATAGTAGTTGCAATAGCGATGCTTGTTCTCGCCATAGTATTGGATTTGTTTTTAGGTGATCCTTCACCGAATTATCCTGACAGATTTGTGTTTAAGCTGCATCCAACTGTGGTTATGGGTAACTTTACTAAAAAAATTGAGCCTTTTTTCAAGAATCCGAACCCTAACATCGAAAAGTCCCTTGGTGTATTGCTTGGGTTAACGGTGATTGCAGCATTTGCGTTACCTACCTTCTTTGGGCTATGGGCAATCTACACCTTTTTACCTTTTGCGCTTAATATCTTCATCTATGCAATTATAGGTATAATATTGCTCAAAATGACAATTTGTATAAAGCTTGAGACAGATTGGGCAAAAGCAACCGCTAAAGCAATCGACGCCCAAGATGCAGATGAAGCCAAAAAGTATGCTCACTTCTCACGTCGAGATTCACGTAACCTCAACGCAGAACAGATGGGCAGCGCAGTAATCGAATCCATGTCCGAGAACCTCATTGACTTTAAACTCTCACCGATGATGTCCTTTGCATTGTTCGGTGTTACTGGAGCAATCGCGTTCCGTGCCATCAACACCTTAGACGGTATGGTCGGATTCAAAACAAAAGAACATATCAACACAGGCTGGTTTAGCGCTAATCTTGACAATTTTGTGAATTTTATCCCCACTCGTTTAACGGCTTTGTTGATGATTGTTGCGGCGGCTATTTTGGGGTTGGATGCAAAGAATGCTTGGAAAATGGCGCGTCGTGACCACAAAAAAACTCCGAGTCGTAATCATGGTTGGCCGATGGCAGCAGTCGCCGGCGCACTTCGTATTCAGCTAGAAAAGCCAGGACAATACATTTTGGGCGATGCACAGGAACGATTGACTGGAAAGAAAATTTTAGGTGCCTTGCAAATCCGCGATGTCACAATCGTGTTGTGGGGGCTTATTTGTGTCGCTGTCATCGTTTTGGTGCGGTTGTTCTGGTTTATGCCTATTTAGTGCAAAGTATTAATCAATGAAAAGGCGTAGTGTGCTTAGAAAGTGCGTTGCATGCGTGTTTGCCTCATTAATCCACCGCGAATCCAGCCTAAAGCATGGGGAAAACCCAACGTTTTTCCGCCGATCGTTATGGCATCCGTTGCAGCCGTTCTGGAGAAAAAGGGGCATCAGGTATCAATTATTGATTCGCCAACAGAGGGCTGGGAGAACCTGTTGGAGCTTGACGCATCCAAGTATCGGGTGGGGTTGAGTGCTGAAGTTATTGCAGGGCGGATTGCGGATTGGAAACCTGAGGTAGTTATCGTTGAGATTCCCTTTTCTGGCTGGTCAAAAACAGCGTTTGAAGTGGTATCCATCGCAAAAAATGTCAACAAAGAGATTACGGTTGTACTGTTTGGGCTGCATCCATCTTCGCGACCTGAGAGTTGCCTGCAGGATTCAGATGCGGACTTTGTTGTCGTTGGTGAACCTGAAAACACTATCTCTGAGTTAGTGGAGGCACTTGAAGAGAAAAAAACTGATTTTCAATGCATCAATGGGTTAGGTTACGGAATGAACGGCAAAGCTGTCGTCACTGGCAAACGTGCGGTTATTGAGGATTTAGATATGTTACCTCTTCCTGCACGACATCTGTTGCCCATGGAAGTGTATGCTCAAGCTGTCAAACAGAATCCACTCAGAGGTGAAATCACCAAGCCCTACACTATAGTCATAACAAGTCGCGGCTGCCCCTTCAATTGTGTTTTCTGCACACATTGCATTGTCTGGGGAAAACAGTGGCGACCAAGAAGCCCAAAAAACGTCGTCGAAGAAGTTGAGCAAGTCATCAAAACTTATGGCATCAAACAAATTGACTTTGCTGACGACAACATGACGTGGGATAGGCAACGGATGGCGAAAATCTGTGACTTAATTGTCGAGCGCAACTTGCATTTTGACTGGTTTACTCCAAACGGTGTTAGAGCAGATACACTCGACGAGGAATTGTTGCGTAAGATGAAGCGAGCTGGTTGCAAAAAGATCCGAGTAGCCCCAGAATCAGGTGTGCAACGAGTTGTAACTGACATAGCTAAAAAAAGCCTGGACCTTAAAAAAGTGGAAGACGCAATAGTGGCCGCCAAGAAAGTCGGCATAAAAGTCGGCTGCTTCTTTGTCTTGGGTTTAATCGGGGAAACCAAGGCAGACATCGAAGAAACCATCCGCTATGCCTACAAACTCAAAAGCTTAGGCGCTGAAAGCTTTGTTTTTAGTATTGCAATGCCGCTTTATGGTACCGCTTTCTATGAGCAGGCAAAAGCCGGCGGCTACATAAGGGAGGGTTTCTGTGATTATGCGTTGGCTGCTACGGAGCCACTTGTGGAGACGCCCGAGTTCTCTGCGGAGGAAATAAGCGAGTTATGCATGAAGGCTAACGCAATTAACCGCACTTTGACGCGGCATAAGATTGGTAAGGCTATTCGTAATCCTCGCAGAACGGCAAGGATTCTTGGGATGCTTCTAAAGAAATAGCAGAAGTTCTCTCTACTTCACTATTCGGGGCAAACATAGCCACAATTACGGCTATGCAGGGGCGATTCTATAGCAAAGCGTCTGTTGCTCTGCCAACTCTAGCCCCCTCTATTTATCAGTAGATCAAAAATTTTCGTTTTGCTTGCGGGTTACGCTACAACCAGCACTTTACCGTTTAACACTACGAAATCAACAGTAACCTCACTGATTTTATCAGGCTCAACCGATATGAGGTCTTCAGAGAGAATGGTTAAGTCGAGCTAGTTTGCCCACCTCAACTGAACCCTTCAGGTTTTCTTCTCCTGAACAATAAGCAGCATCCAGTGTGTACAAGCCAATAGCTTCATCAACGCTCAGTCTCTGTTCGGGGTAACTTGCCCGCATTACAATCTCTTGAATACCCAATAAAGCGCTCAGAGGCTCCATAGGGCAATCTGAACCAGCCGCAACCCTAACGCCCTCGTCAAGGAGGGTTTTGAGCGGATGTAGCAGGCGTGCGCGGTTGCCGAGGCGTTGGTTTGCTGACCAAACCGTGAATTCTGTTGTGATAACTTTAGGCTGGATGGAAATGACTGCATCCTGTTTTTTGAGGCGCTTGATTAATGACTTGTCCAGGACTGCTGCCTGTTCGATTCGGTAGCGAACATCAGGTTTTTGGGTTTGCTCGATCACGGTTAGTGTTATGTCAATAGCTTTGTCGCCCATAGCGTGGATGACTGGCTGGACCCCAAACGCAAGAGCCCGCTTAACTGAGGTTGTAAGCGCTTCTGGGGTCAGCAGTAATTTGCCACTGTTCGCTGGATCGTCACTGTAGGGTTTTTGCAGTGCGGCTTCTTTTGAGTCTAAGTAGCCGTCAACGACGATGAAGGTTCCCCCAACACGTAGCACCTCACTATCTTTTGACTTTAGAGCAACGACTTTCTCCAGCAACGCCTCTGGAACCACCACGTTAACTCTGAATAGCAGCATATCCTGCTCGTACAGTCGCTGGATTATCGAGAGTTCACCCTCAGAGATGACGAGCCAGTTGAGGCTAGTTATGCCTGCTTGGAAGATTTTTTGGCACGCCTGCGCCGTTGCCGCCAGCAACTCGTCCTCGGTGGGTTCGGGCACAGCTTGCCAGATGAGATTGGCGGCGGTGTCGCGGAAAACCCCCACGAGTTTGCCGCTTGCGGTTTTGTCTATTGCGCCGCCTGGGGGTGCAGAGGTTTGTCCCGTTACTTTGCTAGCTGAATTGCTTTGGTATTAGCTGCGCAAATCATGGCTGCTTCGCGGTAGAGGATAACTGGGTTGTCGGGTGAAGCCGCATCTAAATCCTCAGCTGAAGGCATACGCTGTTCTTTGAAGCGGGTTTCGTTCCAGCCTTGCCCAATAATCCATTGACCAGAAAACAGGGTTTTGGCTTTTTCTTTAATCAACTGTTGCAGGTCTGTGATGGATTTTGCGCTCGACAGGTCGAGCCACATGAGGCAACGCCCATAATCGGCAACGTGAATGTGGGTATCAATTAATCCGGGGAGCACTGTTTTGCCTTCAAGATCCATGACCGTGGTGGACTCACCGATTAGTGGTTCTATGTCTTGGTTGGAACCGACTTTGGTGATTTTGTTTTTTGTGATTGCTACTGCTTGTGCGGTGGGTTGGTTGGGGTTCATGGTTTTTATGTTTGTGTTTATGATTGCTAAGTCCGCTGACAAGCCACTTTACTCCAAGATAATGATGATAGTAATCGCTAGTTGAGTGGTTAAAATAAAAAACCTTCCGTTTCTGCAACCCAGCGCATACCAATGTCAATTTACGTAAAACATAATAGCTTCGCAGACCGTGTTTTTCAGTAAATCTTGGGGTACCAACGTGAAAGCCCACGTAGCACTTGTAAATCCACCATATCCGCCAGAAGCTTCACAATCTATCTTTCTGCCGCTTGGCATAGGCTACTTGGCAGCAGTTCTCGAGCAGGAAGGATACAAAGTGGACGTGGTCGATTGTCAAATCACAAAGCCCGACCAGAAAACGTTGGAAGACAAATTCCGAAGCTTAAACCCCGACATTATCGGCGTTACCTCTGCCACAGTTACTTATCTGCCTGCACTGGATGTTCTCAAAACAGCCAAAGCCGCAGTGCCTAAAGCCTTGACGCTGATGGGTGGACCCCACGTAACTGTGCTTGACCAAGAAGCAGTCAATGAAAGCGGCAACCTTGACATCGTAGTTCGCGGTGAAGGCGAACAAACCATGCTCGAATTGGCGAAAATTGTTTCGGAGGGTAACCTCAAAAACCTCAGCCAAGTCCAAGGCATCACATACAAAAACAACAACCAAATCATTCAAACCCCAGACCGCCCCTTCATGACAGACATAGACTCGCTACCCCACCCAGCACATCACCACTTCGACACAAACATGTACAAACTCTTCGGCGTAAACTACATGCCAATTATCACCAGCCGAGGCTGCCCCTCCGCATGCACGTTCTGTTTAGCAAGAAAAATGTGCGGTCACGGCTTCCGTGGACGGAGCCCAAGCAAAGTTGTCGATGAATTAGAATGGTTAAGGGATGAATATCATGCGGGCGCGTTTGCGTTTTATGATGATACGTTTACTTTTGATCTGAAGCGTGCTTTTGCTATCTGTGATGAGATGCAGAAACGCAAAGTGGACCTTCCATGGGATTGCCGAACCAGAGTCGACCGCGTCTCAAAAGAGCTTTTGGCGAAGTTGAAAGCGACTAACTGCCAGCTTATCCATTTCGGCGTCGAATCAGGCAGCCCCGAAATGCTCAAACTCATGCGTAAAGGCACCACCGTCGAATTAAACGCACAAGCGATTAAGTGGGCTAAAGAAGCAGGAATATCCGTCGCTGTCTCACTGGTCATCGGTTACCCAACCGAGACACCGGAGATGTTGGAGCAAACCATCGATTTTCTATACAAAACTAAACCCGATTACGTTTACATGTGCGAAGCTGTTCCGTACCCCGGTACCGAACTCGCCAACTTTGTTAAGGAATTGGGTTTAGAAGTGCCTTCGACTTGGAACCAGTATCGCGAAGAAACCCAAATCTTCAAAAACGAACTCCTCCCACTCGAGAGACTGGAAGAGGTAAAGAAGGACTTCTTTGACCACTATTTCAGCACAGGCTACTTCCTGCGTAAGAAACTCAAGGGCGACTTTTACAGCCAAATCATGGCACGCGCAGCCCTCAACCACCTGGTCTGGAATAATAAAGCGGCTATGTGGGCATTTAGAAGACTAAGTAAAATGAGGGGCACAAAAAAGAGCGCCGGAGGATATAGTACCTCAACTAGTGAGCAGGAAGCTCAAGCTTAACGGTTACTTGGCTTTTTTTACTCTGTAACTAAGTACGGCTGCGACTGCGACTACTGCAATTATGATGACGGCGAAGTAGGCTAATGAGGATGCTTCAGAGCCGCTGGTTGAGGTGGGGGTTGCTGTTGTGGTGGTGGTTTCGGGGGTGATTTCTTCTGCGAAGCAGTAAACGTTCCAGTCGTTGCAACCAATGTATAATCTGTTGTTGGCTATGGTGGGTGAGGACCAGCTGCTTGAACCGGTGGTGGCGTTAGCAATTACGGTGCCCTGGTTGTTTACATCTAGTACGAATATGTGACGTTGGCTGGTAACCATGTAGACTTTGCCGTCTGCATAGGAAGGTGAAACGTAGAGTTCGTCGCCGGTGTATTTGCTCCATATAGCGCTGCCTGTTGCCCCATCAACGCAGGCTAAGTCGAATTTGTCGATTAAGTAGACTTTGCCGTCAACCCAGATAGGTGAGGAAACTATGAATTCGGTAGCGGTGGTGTCGTAGAAGTGCCAGATTTCGACCCCTGTGAGGGTGTCAAGAGCGTAGTAGTCGCCCCAGTTTGAGGAAGCAAACACTTTACCCGCCGCGACGCTGGGGGAGCCTAGCATTTGGTTGCCACCGGTAAACGATGGGCGATAGGCGATGCTAAAGTTCCATTGGACTTGACCAGTGGCAGCGGCTAGTTTGTAGACCATACCTGTGGTGGGTTCTTCGGCGGTGAAGTAGACTGCGCCGTCTGCTACAGCTGGAGAAGACTCTATTGGTCCTTGGGCTTGGGTTTTCCATATAATAGCGCCCGTATCAGCATTTATGGCGTAGAGGTACCCGTCAAGCGAGCCAATGTAAACTGTTTTATCTACAACAGCTGGGGATGACTTCAAAACCAAGTTGCCAAAAGTGAACTCTTTGTTACCGTCAATAAAAGTTTTCCATACCAAAGCGCCGGTGCAGGGGTTTAGGCAGTAAACGTAGCCGTCGTCGCCGCCCGTATACACATAACCATTAGCTACCGCAGGCGAGGATTCGACTGGTGCATTGGTTTTAAATTTCCAAATCAAGTTACCGCTCCAAGCACCTAACGCGTAGATGTACCCATCTGTTGAACCAACATAGACTATGTCATCGGAGACACTGGGTGAAGAAATAACTGAGCCGGCGGTCTCAAACTTCCATGCGACATAAAGGCTTGAGGGCCCAACGGATGCAGTTGAGGAATGTGTTGGGTCGCTTCGCCATTGTTTCCAGTTAGTAGATATTTTGGTTGGGGTTCCATTGGGAGAGACGTCTTTTATTGCCCATACTTGCTGGTCAGTGGCGTATTCGTTACCTGAGATTGTGTCGACGGAGGTTGTGACGTCGCCGGGAATAATGTATAGGGTGCCATAGGCAATGATAGCTGATTCGCGCGGAGGCAGCGCTTCCATGTCTGTCAGCTTCCAAAGCGGTTCTCCTGTGTAGGCGTTAATGCAGGAAAACTCTGAGATACCGGCAGGGCCGTTGTACTGGGCTGCTTCGCCAGTGGTTAAATAGATTTTGCCGTCTGCAACCGTGGGCATACCAGGCCACATCAACGAATCGTTGGGGCCCTTGTATTTCCAGACTAAGTCACCGGTGTACATGTTTAAGGCATAAAGGTAACCGTCTTTGTTCATTTCATAAACCATGCCATAGGCGACTGCGCAGCCCGTGACGAAGTATCCGTCAGTTTCCGGGGTGTAAGACCAGATGATTTCGCCTGTGTCTGCGTTAAAGGCATACATGGTGTTGTCGTCAGTTCCACCTTTGAAGTAGAGGCCATCAGAGTAGGCGCCGGTAAAAACCATGGGGCCTTTAGTTAGGGTTGTCCAGATGATTTCGCCTGTTTTGGCATCCAGTGCCATTTGCATGTTTTCAAAGGAGCCTGTGAAAATTTTGCCGTCGCCATAGGTGGTTCCTATGCCCGTTATGCCGCCGCCTCGGATGTAGGTGCGCCAAACCATGGTTGGCATAGCGGAAGGATCGGCGAAGCTCCAAGCTTCAATGTAACTGTCAACTTTGACGTAGAACATTTGCTCCTCGGCGCTGTACACGTTGGTGTTGAAGATGCCGGTATATGCGTTAAAGTCGGGGCTGATCCAGAGTAGTTCTCCGGTTTCGGGGTTGAAGCAATAGTTTTCGATAACCATGTGGGTCTTGTCGATTTTGTATGCGACGGGCCAGGTAGTGACATTGGGAAAGTTTGTTTGCCAGACTATGTTAGCTGCTTGGTCAAGGGCATAGGCTGTGCTGGTACTGCACACGTATATTTTGCCGTTAAAAGCAGCTAGGTAAGGTTGTATGCCCGTTATGTTGGCTTTCCACAGCACGTTGGAGGTGTCAGGTGCGGGTCCAGCTGAGAAGCGAGTGTAAGCTGAGTTGCCTTCGAGTTGTGTCCATTCATACTCGTCCTCGGAACCGGTTGTGGCGGCTTGAATCTGTGGAATGAAAGCTATTGAAGCGAAAGTGGATGAAACAAGCAAAAACACCAAAGCAAATATCAGGTTTTTTTTGTTAATTACAATTACCCCCAGAGGTTATGGGCGAAGTTTGAATTACCATCAAGAGATACAGTGATTCCTTGCCCCGAACCTAAACAGAAACGCACAGCCAACATAAAGTTTACTGAAATCGCCCTCCACGGGGTTTTTGCCTATCTTAAAAGGCGAAGCATGCAGAAAGGCAGGGATAACTAAAAAAACTCAGCTACAAGTAAACTATTTTAAGACCCGAAAACCCTTAAAGTCAACAATATGGAACCAGAGAGGATTCTAGATTGACTGATGAACAGAAAGGTCCACTTCTTATGACTTCTTGGCGTGCAACAGGCGCCTGCAATGCACGCTGCAAATACTGCAACGTAGACGCTACAGGAAAACATGCACCAAGAGAAATGACAACACAAGAAGCCTTCCACCTCGTCGATGAAGTCACAAATTCGGCGTAAGATGGTTCGGCATAAAAGGCGGCGAACCCCTAACACGCCCAGACATCTTTGAAATCGCCACTTACGCAAAAAGCAAAGGCCTTAACGTATGCCTCTTAACCAACGGCGCATTCGTTGACGGTAAAATTTATGATAACTTGGTCAAAAACCAGATTTGGACTTCAGTGAGCATTGATGGTCCTGAAGAAATCAACGACGAACTCCGAGGCAAAGGCAGCTACAAAAAAGCGCTTGCAGCCATCGAGAAACTCTCCGAAGGCAAAATTCTAAACGGTTTAGCCTGCGCCATAACTACCAGTCAACCTAAAGCACCTCGACCACGTTGCCGAGTTAGCCGAGAAGTACCACGCTAACTTTGTCTGGTACAACGCATCTTGTGCCCAGCGGCAGAGCAAAAACAACCATGGATCTAGAACCCACCCCAGAACAATATGAATGGGTACTCAACCACATCTGGGATATCACCCAGAAGTACAGAGGCAAATTTGAAGTCCACGTCCACTGCCCATTCTTCGCACGCGTAGTCAAACAGCGCCTCCCAGAAAAAGAATTCAACGAATGGTACGAAAAAGAGTTCCACGGCAAATGCACTTACTTCGCATTCGGCGGCTACCTATCTGTAACCGAGAACGGCGACTTAATCCCCTGCTTCTACACTGACCTCCAACCCAACGAACCCATGATGCTAGGCAACATCCGCAGCAAACCCTTAACCCAGGCATGGGAAGAAGTCAAAGCCTCAAAATACTACAACAGATTCCAAGACCGCAAAGTCGTCAAAGGCAAATGCGGAGTCTGCGAATACCTTGATATCTGTGGTGGATGCAGAAACCGAGCATACGCATACACTGGCGACATAGCTGAGGCTGACCCAGCCTGCGGATATATTCCTAAGGCATGGGCTGAAATGCAAAAGAACAAGAAGTAAATCACTTTTTGCTCCATTCTTCTTTTAATTTTATTTTTTTGTTTTTAGCGAAAATATCTTTAGTCTTAAAGTATCAATCCTTTTTGGGTGGATAAAATTAATAGTGGAATAGTCTGCTTCGTACTCATTTTGCTTTTCCTGGCGCCTGCAGTGGTCTTTGCGCAGTCCGGCTCTAACGATGAGTGGCGAATGTTTCACCGAGACGCCGCCCACACAGGAAACACGAACGCTCCTGCCCCAATGACGAATCAGACGCTGTGGAAATTTAACACTGGTGGACAAGTGGGCTCCCCAACTGCAATTGAGGGGATGGTCTATGTGGGTTCTTATGATCATAAGCTCTATGCGTTTGACGCCCAAACAGGCAGCGTCCACTGGGCTGCAGAAACTGGCAGCATCATAATCTCGAAACCAGCAGTTGCAGAGGGTATTGTCTGTGTAGGTTCTGAAGACTACAACCTGTATGCCTTCGACGCGGCGACTGGCAGGAAACTCTGGAGTTTCGCCACAGGATACTATGTTGACTCTGACCCAGCCATCGTCAACGGCGTGGTCTACTTCGGCTCAGAAGACAACAAAGTCTACGCCCTTTCACTCTACACAGGCGCACTGTTTTGGAGCTACGAAACAGGCGACAAAATCATGCTTTCCTCCACAACCGTCAGCGACGGCTATGTCTACGTGGGGTCGCTTGACCACAAACTCTACGCCCTAAACGCAACCACTGGCTCACTTGCATGGAGCTACACCACTGGCAAGGAAATTGTTTCAGCCCCCGCCATCACCGACGGAGTAGTATATGTGGGATCTTCGGACGGGAGCCTCTATGCATTCGATGGAATCAGCGGCAGCCTGAAATGGAAATACTCAACAGGCAACGCAATTTTTTCTTCTCCTGTTGTTTCAGGAGGCTTGGTAGTTTTTGGGTCGCTAGATAATCAGGTTTATGCATTAGAAACTTTAACTGGGGAAAAAGTTTGGAGTTATACAACAGGTACAGGCGTAGCTTCCTCCCCAAACATATTCGATGGAGTAGTGTACATCGGATCAAACGACCTAAAAGTTTACGCGCTTATCCTCCAAGATGGCAGCCTGATGTGGAGTTACACAACAGGGGACCAAGTTATTTCTCGCCCCGAAGTTGCTGACGGCAGAGTGTTTGTGGGGTCGTGGGATGGCAAACTCTATGCGCTTAACGTGGCGGATGGCGGGTTGCTTTGGAGTTTTGCAACGGGTGGCCAAATAGACTCCTCACCGACAATTATGCACGGGTTGCTATATGTAGGGTCGCATGATGGCAAAATCTACTGCCTCAACGCTTCCACGGGTATGGTGGGTTACGACTGGGAACTCCACAACACAGTCGTCTGGAGCTATGACACCGACGACATGATAATGTTCTCTTCACCCGCAGTGACCGAGGGCAAGCTCTATGTGGGCGGCTACAACGGCAGAATCTATGCCTTAAATGCCCTGACGGGGAGTTACTTGTGGAGTTACCAAACGGGTTATGCAGTTGTTTCCTCTCCTACAGTAATAGAAGGCGTAGTCTATGTTGGGTCAGAGGATAACAGCATTTATGCCCTTGATGCATCCAATGGCGCATTAGTCTGGAAGTATACCACTGGCGACCAAATCACAATCTCATCACCAGCATACGCCGACGGTGCAGTTTATATCGGCTCAAACGACGGCAATGTCTACTCTCTCAATGCTACAAACGGTGGCTTACTCTGGAAATATGCAACAGGCGGCTATGTTGTCAGTTCAGCTGCAATCCAAGACGGGGTTCTCTTTATCGGCTCATACGATCACAACATCTACGCCCTGAACACAGCAAACGGCGAGTTGCTCTGGAAGTACACCACAGGTGGCGTGGTTTCGTCTACAGCAGCACTCGCCAAGGGATATGTTTATGTGGGCTCTGCCGACAGCAACCTCTACGCATTAAACGCCACCAATGGTGAACTCGTCTGGCGGTATGCTACGGGTGGCGAGGTTGCGTCTTCGCCTGTGGTAACGAATTGGGCGGTAATGTTTGGCTCCTACGACGGCAAAATCTACGCAGTGGACGCTCTAACGGGGATGCTCCGTTGGAGTTACCAGACTGGAGATAAAGTGGTTTCTTCGCCAGCCCTCGCCCATGACACCCTTTATGTCGGCTCCTATGACCACATAGTGTACGCGTTCGGTCCAGCAGTGGAAACCCAGCCTCCGACTGCGACGTGGCCTATCTGGCTTTTCGCAGTCATTGCAGTCATCGTTATTCTGGTTATGTTGGCGGCTGTACTTCTGCTTAAAATCTTCATGAAACGATAACTGCTTGCACAAGTCTCCACAACCAACCTGCAATGCCCACCATACGCAAACACAAAAACAGACTCCAAATCATAAACCGCTGTAAGAAGATGAGTATAGGGGGTCTATGCCATTATCTAACTACTAGAAAAAACAAAACCCGATATGCCCAAGTCAGGTCAAAACCCCAAATTCCATAAACCCTCAAAGTTAGCTAAAACTTCATAAGTAAAAACAGCGTCGGTTAAGCTATACCCAACATTATACTCCAGCACAAGTGCGTGTAAACAGCTATGACCACAAACAAGAAAGTAGCCCTTGTAAATCCACCTCTCCCAGTAGACATCGGTCACCACCCACAGTTCCCACCACTCGGATTAGCCTATATGGCAGCTGTGCTGGACCAGAACGGGTTTGAAGTCAAAATCATCGATTGCCCAGTAAACCAATACGACCACGAAAAGCTCAAAGCAGAACTCCAATCCTTCCAGCCAAGCCTAATCGGCACAGGCTCCATGACACCAACCATCGAGTCAGCATTCAAAGTCTGCCAAGTCGCAAAAGAAGTCTGCCCCCAAGCCACCGTCGTCATGGGTGGTCCACACGCAACCTTCTGCGACAAAGAAGTCCTCACCAACGAAAAAACCGTAGACATAATCGTAAGAGGCGAAGGCGAAGAAACACTACTTGAATTAGCCAAGCAGCCAGAAACCGGCCAGAAACTTGGCGACATCAAAGGCATAACCTTCCGCAAAGACAACGAAATCATCCAAACAGCAAATCGCCCATTCATACAAGACCTCGACGCCTTACCACTGCCGGGTTACAAGTTCCTAAACCTCGAGAAATATTTCGTCGCCAAACGCAAACTGCTGCCAGTCATCACAAGCCGAGGTTGCCCATATGCATGCAGCTTCTGTGTAGCATCGCAAATGTTTGGACAAAAGTTTCGTGCACGCAGCCCCAAAAACGTCCTCGACGAGCTTGAGTGGCTTCAGAACGAGTTCGGCGCAGAAGGCATCGCCTTCCAAGATGACACATTCACCTTTGACCGCAAACGCGTCGTAGAAATATGCAACGGCATGATAGAGCGCAAACTTAAGCTGCACTGGGGATGCGGAACCCGCGCAGACGTAGTCAACAAAGAAACGCTCGACATCATGGCTAAGGCGCACTGCGACGAAACCATGTTCGGTGTCGAAGCTGGCTGTGCTAGCATGCGTGCCATCCTAAAGAAAGGTGTCACTAACGAGCAAATCCAAAACGCCATCAAATGGGCCAAAGATGCAGGCATGTTCGTCACTGTCTCAGTAATTTTGGGTTATCCGGGCGAAACCCGCGAGACCCTACAGGAGACTTTGGATTTTGCGGGGAAGCTTAAGCCGGATGATGTTTGGCTCTGCCACGCAACACCCTACCCAGGAACACATCTACGCGAAATTGTGGTACAGAAGGGTTGGGCTATGTCTCAGGACTGGAAAACCTACAACACCATGAACCCCATCTACGAAGACCCCAACCTGCCAGCTAAAGAAATCGCCGAAATGCGCCGCCGCTTCTACAACAAATTCTACAGCCCCGCCTACATTCTAAGACAAGCCAACAAAGGCTACCTCAAAGGCAACCTCTACAGCAAAATCATGACTCGAACCGCCATAAACTATAACCTCTGGCGTGTAATGTCGGCGTTTCATCGATAAACAGCAAATTTTTCACCTCTTTCTTGTGTTAAACGTTTTTGCGGAAACTTTATTACATTACCAGACGGTTTTAACGTACAATCAAGGGGATATATTTCAATGACAAAAACCTCTGCAACTGCAAAAGGCAAGTCAGAAGTTTATGATACACGGGAAAACTGGCCACCGTACACTTACCGCGATTACCCAGATATAAAACCTGAAACCTACGAATCCTTCATGCAATTCCTAAACACCGAAAACACTTCGGGTCAGATTGATGGAGTTACAGCCTTGGGTTTCCGTTTGTGACAGTCGATGTGCATTCTGCTACTTCCCAACCACAGCATCGAGCAAAGTCCAGATTGGACCATACCTCGAATTACTCAAAAAAGAACTGGGAATGTACGCTAAAACCAAATACGTAAAAACCAGCTACTTTGACGAAATCGTCCTAGGCGGAGGAACCCCCAGCGTTTTAGGCGCTGAACAAATAATCGATTTGATCGATTACTGCAAAGCCAACTTTAACACCAGCAAAGAATACTTCATCAAAGTCACCGGCTCCTCAAAAACACTTGCACTACCAAAAATCAAGAAACTAGCCGAATACGGCGTTTACCAGATGGACATGGGCGCCCAAACTTTTGATGACAAACTGCGTAAAGCACTCTGCTTACCAGACAGCGCAGCAGATGTCGAGGCAGCCATCAAATACGCCCGCAACTTGGTTTAGTGGTCTGTGCAGACATCATGTACAATTTACCAGGCCAAACGATGGAAAGCTGGGAAGCCACATTAAAGAAAACCATAGAGTTAGACGCGGAAGTTGATGCTACTCACTTCACATTGACCCCGGAACCATCCTTGAAAAAATGATTAAGAACGGTCAGTCACCTCCACAAGGCGACGCTGAAAATGAGAAGCAAATGTTCATAAAAGCACACAAAATGCTAACTAAGGCTGGCTACAAAGCAGTCGGCCACGACCGCTACAGCCGAGTCGAGTGGCATATGCGTGAGAACTGCCTTAACGGTTGGCCATGGGGAGGCATCTTAACCACTGGTGCAGGCTGCTTCATGGGTTATCTCCAAAAGTTCAGTTACTCCAACCTTGAAGATATAAATGATTACATGGACACAGTCAAATCCGGAAAACTGCCCATATCCAAACTCTCTGAATCTACAACTGATGACATGATGCGACGCACAATGTCACGACTATACCTCCGATTGCCAGTCAGCAAAAAAGAATTCATGGAGAAATTCAACACCACCCCAGAGAAGGTCTTCCCAAAGCAAATTGAGAAACTAAAAGCTGAGGGATTAATCGAAACTGACGACAAAGAGGTTCGCTTAACAAAGAAAGGCGAACTTTGGAAAGGCAACATAGCTTGGGAATTTGCACCTAACCAAGCTAAAGCATAATTTTTTTTTTAAAATCTTTTTTCTTATAACGTTATTGCTTTAAAAAATAAAAAGAAAAGAGTGGGGAGTTTTAGTTAGTGCTTTTGGGGCTGAATACCGTACCAGGTCATTACTTTAGCGAGAATCGGAACGATTACACCTAACGCAATACTTGGCACGAAACTAAGTCACTATTGCATATGCAGGATCTGCCCACATACCGAGAGTCATAGCACGTGCTGGCTCTAAGTGACACAGTGTAGTTCATGTATGCTTGGATGACAGCTGTAATCATAGCAGCAGTTAAGCCTGCGCCTAGCATGCGTTTGAAGTTTGTTGAGCCATTGTTGAGTGCGCCTGCCATGTAGCCGATGATGACTGCATTAACCAGATAGAAAAGCATGCTTACGTCGCCAAAGAAGTTGTAATTGACAAGCCCTTGAGAATAAGTTGCATACAATGAAGTATATTGACCTGCACTTGCCACGTAATAGATACCACCCATAACAAAGCCTGCAGCTCCACCAGCCCACTTATTCCACAGTAAACCTAAAACCAATGGGATACCGAGGATGATCATTTGGGCAAAGCCAGAAACTAGAATTACTGCAATGACGTTGTCTGCACCGAGGACATGATAGGTTCCGCCGACGTTAAGATAGACTGCAAAGACAAAGATGAGTAGCACTAGAATAATCGGTATGATAATGCCGCCGAATATGTCAGATATCTTTATTTTATTTTCTGCCAATTTTTATCCCTTGCTTCTATTTTACGTTGTGGCACGTTTATAAGCTTTAATGCTTGAAAGCTGGTTATCTAAGAATTTGTTTCCTATATCCATGCAAACGGAAACTCTCAGGAGCCGCTGTTAGTTCTGGAACTTGTTAAGTCAACGCCGAACAGAGCCACAATCAGCATTACGAGAGTGTCTATGAGTTTTTTTCTTCGAAGGGTTCTCCAGTGCTATGCGGAGGTAGAGCAGAGCGATTGCAAGTTATGCTATTCAGGGTATGAACACTGACAATTGCAGCCTAATGATTCATCGCCAAAAGGATTATCGAATTTTAATGAACTGTGAGGGAAAGTTCGTTTCCGAGGCCAAAAAAGAAGGTGGGGAGTTAATATCCAGCGCTGTGCTTTTGGGGCTGAATACCGTACCAGGTCATTACCTTAGCGAGAATCGGAACGATTACACCTAACGCAATACTTGGAACGAAACTAAGCACTATTGCATATGCAGGATCTGCCCACATACCGACAGTCATAGCACGTGCTGGCTCTAATGACACATTGTAGTTCATGTATGCTTGGATGACAGCTGTAATCATAGCAGCAGTTAAGCCTGATAGGAGCATGCGTTTGAAGTTTGTTGAGCCATTGTTAATTGCGCCTGCCATGTAGCCGATGATGACTGCATTAACCAGATAGAAAAGCATGCTTACGTCGCCAAAGAAGTTGTAATTGACAAGCCCTTGAGAATAAGTTGCATACAATGAAGTATATTGACCTGCACTTGCCACGTAATAGATACCACCCATAACAAAGCCTGCAGCTCCACCAGCCCACTTATTCCACAGTAAACCTAAAACCAATGGGATACCGAGGATGATCATTTGGGCAAAGCCAGAAACTAGAATGACTGCAATGACGTTGTCTGCACCGAGGACATGATAGGTTCCGCCGACGTTAAGATAGACTGCAAAGACAAAGATGAGTAGCACTAGAATAATCGGTATGATAATGCCGCCGAATATGTCAGATAATTTAAATTTATTTTCTGCCAATTTTTATCCCTTGTCTTTTATTTTACATGGTGGCATGTTTATAAGCTTAATGCTTGAAAGCTTGAGGGTGCTTTTTTACTTATAAATAGAAAAAAGAGAAGGATAGAATTAAGGGAAATAATAAATTGTGAGGAATTCGAGTTGGAGTTTAATAAACAAAGAAAAGATAAAAGGAAAGGGAATTTTTGCCTTATTGGCGTGCCATCTTTATGTTAGATGCGAGCGGTACTCTGGCTGGACAGACGTATGAGCATGTTCCGCACATAATGCAGTCTTTTGCCCAAAGTTTCTCAGCTTTTGCAAAGTCGCCTTTAATGACAGCGTTGTAGATTGCTACTGGTTGTAGGCGTGCTGGACATGCGTCGAGGCATCTTCCGCAGTGTATGCATGCAGTGGGTTTTTGGCCTTTCTTTGCTTTGCTTTTTGCGAAGTAGATTATGCTTGAGGTGCGTTTTGTGATTGGTGCATCTGGGGTTTGTAGTGCTGTACCCATCATGACTCCGCCGACTACGACTGAGCCAATGTCTGAGACGTTAACGCTGTTTGCATTGAGTATGTCGCTGATTGGGGTGCCGATTTTCACTATCAAGTTTTTGGGTTTTGCGACGTCTCCGTTTAGGGTGGTTACTCTGGTTATGAGTGGTTCACCTTCGAAAACTGCGTTTGCGATGGCGTTGATTGTTGCAACGTTCTGTACGATGGTTCCCATTTCGTAGCTGCGTTTGCCTGCGGGGGTTTCGTAGCCAAGGACTGCTTTTTGCATCATGGCTGCGTCGCCTTGCTGGTAGGTCAGGTGTAATGCGCGGACTTCAGTGTCTGGTTCCTTTGCGAATGCTTCTTGGAGTTTTGGTACTGCTTCAACTTTGCTTTCTTTAGTTACAACGATGACTTTGGGGTTACCCAGTAATTTGCGTACAACACGGACACCGCGGACCAAGTTTGCGGTTTTCTCGACCATTATGCGTTCGTCTGCTGTGTCGTATGGTTCTCCTTCTGCGCCGTTTACGAGTAGGTACTTGATTTTTTTGTCTGCGGGAACTGCGAGTTTGATGCTTGTTGGGAAACCTGCGCCGCCCATACCGATGATGCCTGCTTCACGGATGATTTTTAGTAAGTCTTCGTTTTTGGTGTTGGCTAATTGTGCTTCTGTGATGGGTGTTATGCTTTTGTCTTTGGTTTTTTTGCCGTCGTTTTCGATGTAGATGGCTTCGGTTGGTGCTTCAAAGCAGCTGTTGTAGGCGTTTTCGATTTTGATGACTTTTCCGGATATTGGGCTGTGTACTGGTGCGGATACGCGTTCTTTGGAGTCTGCAATTTTTTGGCCGATGGCTACGGTGTCGCCGACTTTAACCAGAGGGAGGTTAGTTGCTCCCGATTGCTGGTTAGTTAGTACGACTGCGATTTTGGGGTCTGGGAAGACTTCAATGGGTGTTTTTCTTGCGACTTCTTTTTGTTCTGGTATATGTACAAAGTTTGCCATTATATTCATCTCCCAAAGGGTTTGTTGATTCGTATTTTGTCAATAAGTGGAACTGTTAGGTTCATGATCAACAATGCTAGCAGTGAGCCTCCGAAGAAACCCATAAAGGTTTGTATCACAATGGTCAAAACTGCCAGGCCGACGCCGAAGATGATTTGTCCGATTCCGCTGAATGGTGTTGTCGCTGGATCAGTTGCCATGAAGAACGCCATGAATATTGAGCTGCCGATGAAGAGTTCGAAGAGTAATCTTGTGGTTAAGTCTGCGTCTCCAAATATGAAGGAGAATATCAATGATAGCACTGCAATTGCGATGAGGTAGCTTGCGGTGATTTTCCATTTGAAGTATTTGCGTCCAAGTGCGAAGAGCACTATGCCTGCGATGATAACTGCGATGCTGCTTGCTCCTCCGACCCATCCATGGTATTTTGCTAAGTAGCATAATTGATTCAACGCTTGCTGGAGACATTGCAGTTGCAGGCAAGACATAGCAGCTTTGTAGGTAGCCACCGAATGCTGGATAGCCTGCACCGCCGCCGTTGCCGCCGAGAATCTGTGTTGCGCTGATTGGTCCTGATAATGATGGTACTTGTAGCATTCCAGTTTTTAGGTGCCAACTTGTGAGGAGTGTTGTCATGATAGCTGGGTAGTAGTACGAGGAATTTGGCTGCTGCTGCAGGGTTCACTAGTTTTCTGCCTGCTAAACCGGCAACTTTCTTGAAAACAACCATACCGATAACGGATATTAGTGCGACATAGTAGAATGCAAGGGGTGCTTCAACTGGTACACCTGTTTCTGCGCCCATTGCCATTGATGGGAAGCCGAGAGTGAAACAACCGGTGACGATTAAGCCGAAGACTGCTGCGGACCAAGTGTTGACTTCGCTGTCAGAGGCTACTTTGCCGATAAGGAAGTCTACTACGACTGCTATGCCAACTGATATGAGTGCACATGATGCAACTGTTGCGCCTAGGTTCCATCCTGAGGGGGTTGTGACTTGAGACCAGAGTGCTGCGGAAACGACGATTGTTGCGAGAATTGCGAAGAAAGTGTATTGCATCATGCGATTCTTAGTCATTGTGCCATGTACGTGTGGTGCTGGATTTACAACTAGTTCATTTGAGGTTTCGTTACTCATGTTATTTTTACCTTCTCAAATATGGAGGTATTTCTAAGCGCTGGCTTATTAAACTTTTTAGGGAACATGAGGTTTTGGCGGTTTTGGGCTGTTTTGGATGTCTAAACTTAGTTTTTTAAACTTTAGGATACAGTAAACAAAACAAAAATTGTTGGGAAAAAAGCCGAAAAGTTGCCCACCGCGTTTCCTGGCAGATAAACAGAGCGAGAAGAGGTTGTGATTTTAGCAAAGCTAATACGAGCTAAAACACTAAACTAATCCTAAGCAACGAGACCCAAACATGACCACCGCAGACCAACAACTCGAAGGAATAACCCTAAACGTGTACCTTTACGTTGCAAAGAAGGGCAAACCAGTTGGACCCCGAGACGTAATGAAAGGCGCCAACTTGAGCAGTCCAAGCGTAGCTTATAGACATCTGCAGAAGCTGGAAGACTCCGGTTACTTAGCAAAAAACGAGTATGGCGAATACACCGTTAAAAAGAAAGCACCCTTAAAGGGCAGTGTTTGGTTGGGTCACAGTTTGTTTCCCAAGATGTGGATTTACGCGTTGATTTTTTTGGGGATTTTAGTGGTGGAGTTGTTGATTTTCTTTATTCATTTTGGAGTTGAGACGGATGAGTTTAAAGTTTTCTTTCTACTCCTAACACTCATTACGGGGTTGGCTTTGGCTGTTTTTTCCGTTGAAGGTTTTCTGCAGCGCAGACGCAAAGCCCCAAATGTAGTGGCGGAATAGGGATCGGAGCGTTTTTGCTTGGTTGGTTACAGCTATTTACGTGAAGAAGAAGAAAAGTGGTTTAGTAGAGTAAATTTTATATCGAGTGGATAAATCTATTGTCAACTGTGAATTAAATGAATCCGACGACAACCCCCTTGTTTATGGTTGTTTGGCGGTGTACCCGCAACTGTGTTGGCACTTGCACTTATTGCAGTTACACTAAGGAATACGCTAAAGACCAAGAGTTAAGCACCGAACAAGCGAAACATATGGTTGATGAAATAGCAGAGTTCGGCTCGCAATGGTTTGGAATCAGCGGCGGAGAACCACTGGTTCGCCCAGACATCTGGGAAATCATCGAGTATGCAGAAAAAGAGCATGGCTTAAACGTCAGTTTAATCACAAGCGGCTATGCTTGGGATGAAGAACGCTTTAACAAACTAACAAAATATAACGTTAAAACAGCAATCAGCATCGATGGAGAACAAGACACAAACGACAAAATAAGACGCAAAGGCGGATACGACAAAGCCCTATATGCCATGCAGAAACTTAGCAGCGTCGGTTTACTTGACTGCTTAGTTACAACCATGACTAAGCATAACATTCACCAGATGGCACATACAGCAAAGTTAGCTGAAGACTATCATGCACGCTCAGTCGTCTACCACAACCTGGTACCAGTCGGCAGAGCAGGCGAACACATGGAAGACATAGCTCCAACCCCAGACCAATATGAAGTAGCATTCAACGAAATCTACGAGATCCAACGCCGACTCTACGGTAAAGTCAAAGTCAACGTATATGCACCCTTCTACGCCCGCATCGTTAAACAGAAGAACACAGTGGATTTCTGGGACTGGTTCAACGAAGGCTATCTCGGCAGATGTACAATCGGCGGCAACTACATCGGCATCACAGAAAACGGCGACTACCGCAGCTGCGGCTTCCATGAAGGATACCGCATCGGCAACGTCAAAGATACCAAACTACGTCAAGCATGGAATGACCTGCAGAAAAGCGAATTCCACCTCAAACTACGCGACAAGAGCAACCTCAAAGGCAGATGCGGATTCTGTGAATACCGTGAAATCTGCGGTGGATGCAGAACACGCGCTGAATACTACACTGGCGACCTCTTCGCTTCAGATCCAGCATGCGCCTATATCCCTAAGGTCCTAAGAGAGGACCCCAAGTTACTTGAGAAACTTCAGAAAGAAGAACTCGCGCAACTCAAAAAGCAATAAATTACCCTTTCTTCTTTTGAGTATTCTTCATTTAACCGCTCTTTGTAAAAAACACCTTTAATTTACCCTCCGAAATGTTCATCGGAAAAAGGTATTCTTAAGTTCCAATCTCTTAAGTGCGAAGATCCTTTTAGGAACGCAGAAATGGCAGCTCGAGCCTTTTAGTTTGGTAGAAAGGTTCATTACTTCTATTGGCGCTCAACGTAAAAGGAGATAATATTCATGCCATTAACATTTATTATCGGAACCGCCGGCAGCGGCAAATCACTCTTCACAGCCGCGTTTGCTGAGTGGCTTAAAAATGAGCAAGCAAGACGTCGCAGTCGTCAACCTCGACCCAGGAGCATTAAAGCTGCCTTATCAACCAGACGTTGACGTACGAAACTATGTAGACGTCGGCGATATAATGGAAAAATACGGTTTAGGTCCAAACGGCGCCTTAATTATGGCCGCAGATTTAATTGCAGATGAAATCGAAAACTTAACCCGCGACATCGAAGAAGCCCACGCAGACTTCGTACTCGTCGACACCCCCGGACAAATGGAACTGTTTGCTTTCCGCGCATCCGGACCATACATCGTTAACGAATTAACAAAGGAACCCAAAGCCATCCTCTACCTCTTCGACGCAGTCTTCTCCATCAACCCACTCAACTACGTCTCCAACATGTTTCTCTCAGCAGCAGTCTACAACCGCTTCTTCCAACCACAACTACATGTACTCTCAAAAACAGATTTACTCCCAAAGAAAGATGTACAATCAATCGCGTCATGGTCAGCTAATCCACGGGAACTCGAAGACGCCATCGAAACTAAACTTGAAGGCACCAAACGCCTTTTTAGCCGCAACATGATGCAAGCCATCGACAAACTCGGCATGAAATTCCTCCTGATGCCAGTTTCATCAAAAACCAACGAGGGCATGACGAACATCAACACCACACTTGAACGCATCTTAAATCAAGGCGAAAAATACACAACCTAAACACGCTGATAAGTGACCAGCTGGCTGCAAAAGCGCCACGCTTGGCCTTCAAAACCGATTCAGCCCCAGCCACAACGATGGCATCATTTTCTTTGGGCTCAAGTTGCTCCAAGAGTTGTTTTGCGGCTTTTGGATATTGCTTTTCTATATCGTCGCTGATGGATTCGATGCATAAGTGACCATTGCGATAGACAATAACTAAAGCGGTACGTGCTCCTGCAATGATTGCTGCGTCTCGTTGGTCGATGCCTGATTGAACTTTTTGGCCACAGTTCTTTATTAGAAATGCATGGTTGAATTCACAGGGATTCAGCTCTGACTTAGGTAAATCGATTTCTTTGGGAAAAATCTCCTCAAACTGGCACCAAACCTCTCTGCCCTTCTGTGTGAGGTTGCAGCCTGCCTTTGAGGTCTCAATCAAACCAGCCTCCCGCAGCCTGCTGATTATGGTTCGAATTGCACCGTCACCAACGTTAAGCTGCTCAGCCAATTTGTTTCTGCCAATAGGCTTCTGTGCCATTAGCTGCAACGCATAGAATACATGGAAAATCGTGAAAGACATCGAGGGTCCAGGAGCTTTTTTCCCTGAGAGCTGCTGCATATACTTCTTTAACGATGCCGCCATGGTTATGCCTTGTTAATATTTAGCGTTGGCTAGATACTTATAACTTATCGAAGCATAAGCCGCTACTCTTTGTAGGCAACTATTGAAACTTCTACGAGTGCACCTGCTTTTAGTTCGCAGGCTACTGTGGCGCGCGCTGGGTAGTCTGCGTCGAAGTATTTGGCGTATTCCCGGTTGAAGCCTTCAAAGAGCGACATGGATGAGAGGTATACTGTGGTTTGGACGATGTCTTTTAGGCTGTATTGGGCTGCTTGTAGGATGGCTTTGATGTTCTCCATCACCTGACGGGTCTGCACTGTGATGTCTGCTTCGACGAGTTTGTTTTGTTTTGGGTCAATAGCAAGTTGCCCCGAAACATAGAGATAATTGCCTGCTTGCACTGCCTGATTGTAGGGTCCTACTGGTTTGGGTGCATCTGGGCTCACGATTACTTTTTTCATAGCCATCACTTGTTTGTGTGCCAATTTGCCCTTAAAACAGTATTGGAAAACAAGAATTAACTCAACAGTCCATATTACGATTGGAATATTTTATGCAGAAAACCATATAAGAAAAACGGCAAGTTACCTAAGCACAACCGAATTTACCAAACGGAAGAGAGAACGCAATGAGAAGAAACGGAAAATATTTGTTCACATCCGAATCAGTCGGAGAAGGTCACCCAGACAAAGTTGCAGACCAAATCTCTGACAGCGTCCTAGACGCCATATTCTCCCACGACACCAAAGCACACGTTGACTGCGAAACCCTCGTTATGCAGGGAACAGTTATGATTACAGGTCAAATCACAACCTGTGCATACGTAAACATCCCAAGCATCGTACGTAACACACTAAAAGAAATCGGCTTCGACAACGCCAAAGACGGGCTTGACTGGGAAACCTGCGGTATCCTTGTTTCCTTAACTGAACAGTCCCCAGACATCGCCATGGGTGTCGACGCAACTAACGGCAAAGAGCAAGGCGCCGGCGACCAAGGTATGGTTTTCGGTTTCGCAAGCAATGAAACCAAAGAACTGATGCCACTTCCAATTCTGCTATCTCACAGACTAGTAAAACGCTTAGCAGAACTCCGCCACAACGGCACTATGCCTTATCTACGTCCAGACTGCAAATCTCAAGTCACCGTTGAATACGAGAACGGCAAACCAAAATGCGTCAAAGCAGTAGTTATTGCTGCCCAAAACAATGGTTCAGTCGAAGATGCAGTTCTAAAGAAGCAAATCATCGAAAAAGTAATCAAATACGTCATCCCAGCCAACCTACTCTCCGAAGACATAAAATACGTCATCAACGGCACAGGCAGATTCGTCATCGGCGGAACCCTCGCAGACTCCGGCTTAACAGGCAGAAAAATCATCGTTGATACATACGGTGGAGTTGGTAGCCACGGCGGCGGATGCTTCAGCGGCAAAGACCCCTCAAAAGTTGACCGCAGCGGCTGCTACATGGCACGATACATCGCCAAAAACGTCGTTGCTTCAGGCTTAGCAGAACAATGCGAAGTCCAAATCAGCTACGCCATCGGTGTCGCACAGCCAATCTCAGTGCTAGTTAACACCTTTGAGACAGGCAAACTCCCAGACGAGCAAATACTCGAACTCGTCAAAGCTAACTTTGACATGAGACCACGCGGAATCATCGACACACTCAACCTGCTAAGACCAATCTACAAGAAAACCGCATGCTTCGGCCACTTCGGTCGAGACGATGTCGAATTCCCATGGGAAAGATGCGACAAGGCAGAGATACTCAAGAAAGCTCTTGAGTGTGCCAAGAAAGAATAAACTTTCTTTTTTCTTTCTTAATCTTTTTTGTTTTGTTTTTCTTTATTGGTTTTGCTGTGGGCAGACCAGACTTTTGATCTATTAGTATTCAAAACACCAATATTGGGGGCTTTTGTTGCTATGCCAAGAGACGGCCTCAATTTATAGAAAAACCAGATGAAAGGGTCTAACATGAATCTCTAGAAGATGCCTTGATTAAGGCGAATTCGGGAGGATAACGGGTTCCGGCGATGGGATTGTAGTTGGGCAAGTTTTGTGTCTATTACGCATTATTATCGCCGCTAAGGAAACAAAAATCGCAAGCAAAACAGCCACAAGAACAAGCATAACCACAAAAAACGGCACAAGAACCACATTACCCAACGCACTCAAAGCGCCATTAAGTTGCCGATTACCCACCCAGCTAGCCTGAACCTCAATGAAGCCACCCTGCGCAGGTAACCAACTATAACTAAAACTTCCATCAGAACCAGTCTCCACAGTTCCAATGTCATACCAGCCGCCACTGTTAGTACGACCTCTGATTGTAACATTCTCGTTTGGCGCCTGTGGAATGACCTGACCACTGATAACTAACTCGCTATTCTGCAGTATCAACGGGGAAGAAACATGCAAGGTTAAGGTGCTGGGATCGAGCTCTCTAATGTTTGCAGCTACTTGCCCAATCGAAGATTGCTCCATATTCGTAGGCACTATCAACTGAAAAGTCGCATTCTGGTAGTCAGTTGGGCATTCGCCAACACGCCAGCCCTGTCTCCATTTGTCGCCAGTAGACTCGGCAATATAGTATGGGACACCGCTGCTGTTGATGCTGTAAATGGGGAATCTTGCATCCTTTGGTTGACTGCCTAAATCAACAGCTAACTGCATATGCAATTTTTCACTGTAATAGAGCAAAACAACTGGGACTCCGCCGGCTTCTAGAATAGATGCGGCAATGTAAACGAATAAGTCACAGTCACCCTTGCCATCGGCCAACGTTTCAACAGGATACTTGCTGGCGACTATTTCTTCATAGGTTATTTGATGAACAAGCATCAAGACGCCGTTGGTGAAGTCTTCTGTGTTATTGTATATCTGCCATAACCTGTCCGCTATGGGTTTGAGTGTGTAGGGTGTGATGAATTTGGGGAAGTCTTGGGGTGAAAACAAGAAATGGTTTTGCTGATTGTAGTATTGGTAGAGGCTATAGGGTATAGTTACGTTGAGTTCGTAGGTTTTATCGCCGTCTGGGCGATTCTGTACCAGAAAAGAAAGTTCCTTATCCTGCGCTCCACCCTGCGTTCTACCAATAGGCACTAACGAGAACACTATAACTAGCAGTACTGTTAGGCACAGAGCCTTGAGGTAGAAACTCTTCATCTGCAGGGATAGCCAGCCGAATGCTTTCCCCAATAGACTTGATACTTTAAATGGTTATTCCCAAATATGAACCTGTCAAGCTATGATTGAACAGTGCCGCCGTTCGCCACAATTAAGGCGGACAACTGCGTTGCTGCTCTTAGAAGTAACTCATCAGGCTTCCGCTCGGGAGTAGAAACAATGGTTAAGTGAAGCTCACCTCGCGGCTTACCCTCTGAACGTAGCGGATGAGACTTAATATAGACACCCGAGTTGTCACTCATCACCTTATCGATTAAGGGAGCGAAAATTGACTCACCAATGCCCTCTACAAAGAGGCTTCTCTGACAAAAAACGCCTGTACCTACTGCGCACTTGATTAGGGGGGCTATGGTTTGAGTAAAGATCGCTTCCATCTCCATAGGCACACCTGGCAGAGCAAACAGGACAGTGCAGCCTAAATCGACACGTAGCCCCGGTGCAGTGCCGATCGGATTGACTACGGGTTCGGTGTTTTCTGGGAAAACAGCCATTTTAACTCTTGGCGGCGTCATCTCAACTTCGGTGGATATACCTCTTTTCTTGAAATATTCAATGCATTTTGCCTTAACCATCTCAAGCGCTTCGGGGTTAACTGCGAGTTTTTCGTTTAGGGCTTTGGCGATGCCTTGGAAGGTTTTGTCATCGAAGGTAGGGCCTAAGCCACCTGTGGTGATTATAAATTGGGGTTTTCGGGCTTTTACTTCGTTGATGCAATCCGCGATTTCTTCAATGATGTCTTGGATAACAGTTATTCTTTTTACGTTTGCGCCTAAATTTGTTGTTTGTGTAGCTAACCAGTGAGCGTTTGAATTTTGAATCTTGCCTATAAGTAACTCGTTACCAATGCAGATGATTTCTACTTCTACAGTCAAGGCATGTCCCCTTGTGGTAGTGGATGAGTGGTTTTATCTAATTAGCCTTCCCAAAAATTAGGGTTCAGAGGCAAAGCTAAGAAAATATTCATTTCCGCTGAAGTAGCGGACCTATTTTTTACTAAGATACCATTTAAGGTATTCTTTACGGCGGGCTTGTCTTGCTTCTTCTGCGGTTTCGTCGGCTGGTCTGTTCTTGTCATGTAAATCGTTTAGTTCTTGACCTGTACAGGATAAACCACAGCTCTTGCATACATAGTGCTTTGTCAAAGAGATGTATTGGATTTCTCCGCCGCATTCAGGACAATAATTTACCATTTTTATGATGCCCTTTTTAGTTTTATTATAAATCGCTGTTTGGGAAATATTAGTCTTCGCATCTGAATGGAAAAAATTTTCCCTAAAAAAAGGGTTTAAACGTGGCTGTACATTTGGTCGTTGCTGTATTTACCCGTGTCCATTTCCTGCTCTATTTCTCTTAGAAGCATGATGCGTTTGAATGTGGCTGGGTGGGTTGCAAAGACACTGTTCATCTGTACCCATCGGGATTTGGCTTCTTTCTCCATCGCCAACTCTAACTCGCGCTCATCTAAGACGCCGTCATGGTCTAGGTCATATTCGCTTTTCTTATCCATTATTTGGGATATTTCCTGTTTTGCCATTCCGGGGTCTTCGATGTAGAAGGCTCTAACTCCTTCAGGTGCTTTGGGTGAGATGGATAAGCCATAAGTGATTTTTGCTAAGGCGCTTTCCAATGCTCTAGGTGACCCAGTTGCATAAGCTGAGAAAGCGTCAGCGTAGTGTTCACGGAGTCTACTCAGGCGCATTACGATTGCGAAAGTTGCAATGTAAATTGCAAAAGCAATGATACCAATAACTAGCAATATGGCTCCTGAATTATCTTTTTCATTTCTTCTTCCGCCACTGAATGCGCCTGCATAAAGCGTTACCTGCGCAATATAGTACGCAATTAAGGGCAGAGCTGAGAGCACAGTCATTACGATGTAGTCTTTGTGCTTAACATGGCCCAATTCGTGAGCTATGACGCTTTTAACTTCGGGTTCGTTCAGTTGTCTTAGTAGCCCTTCATGGACGGCTAATGTTGCGCCGCTGGTGCTTCTGCCAAAGGTGAAAGCGTTAGGGGTATTGCTGGGTACTGTTGCCAGTTTGGGCATTGGCAAACCTACTTTGTCGGCTAGTTCCTTTACGGTTTTTTCAAGCCAGGGGTTCTCGCCGGGCGTTAGGTAATGTAACCGTGTTGTGGCAGCGACGATGGCTGGCCCCACAGCGTACTGGAATAGGATAAAAAGTGCGGAGCCCCCTACAGCAATCAGAAGCCCCGTGAATGCGTCTAATTGTAGGAAGTAGACTATGGCGAAGATTAACAGGCCGAATATGAAGGTGGATAGGAAGATGGATGTTGCCATTGCAAATTTGAGTTGTGAAAGATTAGCCAAGCGTATCCCTCTCTTGATGGATTTGACAATTAAACAGTTAAAGAATTAAGTCTTTTCCCAAAAAAGAAGTACTGCTCCATCTTTCTGATGAGATTAGAAGAACCAAATTGGCATCATAACAATTTTTTAAATATTTTTTGTACTAAAAATTGAAATAAAAGAAGAAAAGATTAGATTGGGTAAGCTCCGCATTTCTTGCAGAACTGAATCTTGGTTACCTGCCAACTCTTGCACTTGGGACACTGGATTGCGCCTGGAGTCTTGGGGAACACGTCTTTGGGTTTACCGTAGAGTTTGCGGAAAGTCTGGTAGTAAAGCAGTTGCTCTTGGTCAGCGATTTCAACTTCGTCTTCTTCTTTGATTTTAGCTACTTTTTCCTTGAATTCTTCAGCGGTGAAGGTGTCATTGAAGTATGTGCGCAGCGTCTCGGTTCCTGTGCCGGCTTCGAGTGGTGCTTTGGGTCTCCAGATGGCTTCCTTGGGTATGACGTCTTCGTAAGCTTTGCGTAGAATCCATTTGCCGTATTTTACCCCGTTATACATGTTAATCTTGTATTTGATGGGGACCTTTTTTGCCCATTCCTGGAATTCAGGTTCTAAGTATGGTGCCTTGATTTCCATGCCCAACGATTTTGCCATGGGGATCGATGAGAAACCCATTTCTGCCCACATTTCTTGCTGTTTGACCGCGAATTGTTCTTCTGTTAGGTGGAATTGCCAAGGGTAACCGAAGAGTTCGTCTAATGCGTCGCCGGTGAAAACTGATTTGATACCTTTTTCTTTGAGCAGGGTTAAGCCGATGTAGACGGGGAGGCTGTTTCTGATTTCCATGGGGTCATATTTTTTGAGTGCTTCGACGACTTTGGGGTAGTACTTCATAAGGTCTTCTTTGCCGAACTGGTAGGTTTCTTGTTTTAGGTGGAGGAAATCTACCATCATTTTGACGTATTGGGTGTCTTTGGGTTGTCCATGTTTGAATGCTAGGGTGAGGCAGGGGATGTCGGGTTTGTATTTTACTGCTTCGTAGGCGATTATTTGTGTGTCTGTTCCAGCGGAGAAGAGAAATCCGTCGGCCAGGTTCTTTTTGACACAGTTGTGGATTAGTGTTCTTGCTTGTTGGGTAAGTTGGGCTACTTCTGTTTCGTTAATGGCCATTTCTTTCCCTCGATATTACAGTGTTTGTCATCTGCGTCCTTTATAAAGTTAACCGTATGCATATCAAAGCGATTAAATAGTAAACATGTGTGCATAAAACACAATAAAAACTGAACGAGTGAGACACCAAACGAACAGTATGGCACTGAGTTTACAACTAAGACAACAAACAACCAAAAAAGTCACCAATTGTTAAAAAGCAAATCTGCCGCTAAAAAACAGCACATTAATAGACAAGCAAAAACATACACAAAACAAAACACAAAGAGACCTCACAATGAAAGTCAGCGTACTTCATATGGAAATCCGCCTAACACTAGAAGAAAACCTCACAGCCGCCAAAACTGCAGTCCTAAAAGCGGCAAAACAAAAACCAGCCCTAATCAGCCTCCCCGAATACTTCACCGTACCCAACTGCATGGCAGACTTCACCGATGCCCCAAAAATCTCAGAGCAAACCTGCAACAAAACCCTCGATTTCCTAAAGGAAATCTCCGCTGAAATCGGCAACATCTACCTTCTAGGCGGTACGGTACTTCAAGAAGACAACGGTAAATACTATAATACAAGTACGCTGTGGAAGAATGGCTCGCTTTTGGCTAAGTACAAGAAAATTAACCCAATCGAAGCAGAAGTTAAGGCAGGTGTTGCAAAAGGCAAGGTTCCGCTTGTTGTGGATACAGAGTTAGGCAAGTTAGGTATGATTGTTTGTGCTGACACCTTCGACCCGGCTCTCGTCAAGAAAGTCGCTGAGTTGGGCGCAGAAATTGTTTCTCTACCAGTCGCAGCAATGGGCTCTCACCCGACCGTGAAAGGGCACCCGCTGACGGAAGGAATCGCAAAGCAGTACGGCATGTTTATTTTAAAAGTAGGCAACGTCTGCTCAAACATGAGAGGCGGAAGAAGCGCCATCATTGCTCCATGGGGAATACTTGGCGAAGTAACTGATGCACCAGAAGACTCGGTCTTAACGGCAGACTTAGACATGACGCAGCTAAGAGAATACAGAAAGAAACTCAGTAAATCTTAGCCCAATTATCAACTATCTTTTGCATTTTTGTGAACTCATAGGTTTTAAGCCATTCACGGAAACCCTCGTTGTGGACAGCGAACCGCGCCACCTGCCGAGCATTCTCTGAGTCATGCACCAACAGCAAAACCGCCATTAAGTTGTGTCGTGAAATGTACGCCACCGTTTTTAATAGTGCATCCATCTTTTCGTCAGTGGGCATCTCCGCACTCAACTCAACCACTACGGGTTTCTTGAGGAATGAGACAAAATCGCGGACGATAGTGTCAACCCAATAGTTAGTCAAATAATCCCTAGACGATAGAGGCACATGGAAATAATCTACCAGCTCGGCCAAAGCGTTGAAGTCTATGCCGAAGCGTTCCTTCGCCAATACTGGGTCGGGGAACATTTCAACCGCGAAAGTTCCTTTGCAGTGAGTTTTAGCTTCTTTTAGAAAAGCTGTTATGGTTTGGGCACGCCACTCAGTCCAGCTTAAACCACTATTATCGCGCATTTCTGTACATCGTGGACAGGTGCAATAGTCTTGGTCAGCGAAGTGATAGAGGTTTAATGTGACTCCTTGGATGTCCTGTTTGGACACGCCGTCGAGGTAATCGAAGACTTTCTGGCGGTACCCCTGATGAGTGGGACAGACAAAATCAAACGCCAAATTCGATTTCCTGTTCCTACGCAAAGCGGGGCCGCCCTTGGAAAGCGAAACGACGCAGGGGTCTTCTCGGATAGCTTTTGCATCACAAAAAACCGTGACATCGTTCTGCATACCCGCTGAAGCCGGAAAAGCTTGGCCATCCACCCATTTACTAAAGTAAACGTGAACATCATAGCCTTCTACAAATTCTGGTTTGTATGTGACTAAGCCTATTTGCATGCCCTATCCCTTTGCTCGCAACAGATATATTCTTGGCGCTTAATTAATTGTTGATTTCACATGGGCAAACAAAAGTCACCATTAACTATTGACGCTTCAAAGTGTCCACCATGTACTGGACAGGTCTGCATTGGTGTTTGTCCACAGGGCGTACTCGAAGAGGGCAGGAACCGTAAACCACAAATTATCGAGGTTGTAACATGCACAAAATGTGGTGTATGCGTGAATCTGTGCCCAAATAAAGCCATCACCTTAAATTCTACTAACCCCCAAAAGTAGCCAACGGGGATTGGCAAGTGGATCAGGAGCTTGACTTAACAAGCAACGTCAAATTTACTGTCAAAGACAACGTTTTAGCTGTATCTTCGCCGGATGGGTTGGCGACTGTTAGTTCAGCATTCTTTAACGGCGGAACCAAACGCGTGAAGTATATTCTCAACGTTGGTGTCCCAAAGGGATACAGTGACAAAGCCCTCCACATGGATCCTATGGAACTTATCACGACCTCAGCTGCAAAGTTGGGTGTAACTAAGGATTATCTTGCTATGGTTACTGCGGCAAACGTTCACAACTTTAGCTTAGTAACCAAAAAAACTGACGACTACACCGTAGCTGTAGCCGCAACCGCCGGATGCCAACACGGCGAATCCAGTGGCGAAGAAATCGATGTACAAGAAATCACCGGAACCATTAACATCATCGTTTTTGTAGATGGGGCACCACTCGAAAGCTGCATGGTGGCTGCTTTGATTACTGCAACCGAAGCCAAATCAGCTGCGCTCCGGGATGTTGATGTTAGAAGCCGCTATAGTGGTGATTCTGCAACTGGCTCAATTACAGACAGCGTCACTGTAGCTTCCACAGGTAAAGGTAAAACCATCACTTTGGGTGGTCCCGCATCAAAGTTTGGAAAGATAGTCGGCTACTGTGCCCGAAAGGCGGTTACTGAGGCGTTGCTTAAGCAGGAACCTTTTTGGGAGAATCGCAGCGTTTTTGATAGGCTAAAAGAGAGGCATTTGCCAGTTGAGAAGCTGGCAGCTGAGGTTTCTAAGATTGAAGGCTTAGCTGTTACTGCCGAAGAGTTAACCGCGATTCTAAAAAGGGATCCGTCGGCGTTGGCTTCCCTGTTGGCGGCTGCAAAGATGGATGACGACTACAAGAAAAACCTCCTCCCAACCGACTTCCAGAACTGGAACCAGATTACCGGTGGCATAGGCACTTTTGAGGATTTCAAGAAATTGCAGGGCTATGAAGCCGTTGAGTTGCCACCCTTCATAAAAGCAACCTTAATTAAAATCGTCAAAACAGCACATTAGCCTGAATGATCACTAAAAGTCAATTTTTTGCTGCTTAGGAAGGAATAGGTTAGGTTTTGGCTGTAACCCATATGCCACCTTAAGCTTTCTTCGCTGTGACGAAAAACATCGTGATAGATAGAATTACCCTTAGAAAGGATATTAGCTGTTTGTCATACACTTATAGTGCCTTCACCACGTATATGTGTAATTTTTATGTCCAAATTAGAAAAAAATAAATGCACACAAATAGTTGTTAAAGCACCTGTAGCAAAGGAAACTCCAGTTAAGAATATTGTAGAAAAAGAGCAGTTTGATAAAGACGGAAATCTAGTTTGTCCAACATGCAAGAAATCGCTAAGAGGTTTGATAACTAAAACTTCTGATTCATTATTTCTGCCAGACAAACATACGACTAAAAGGCATAAAGTACAATGTTGCTCTGAAGAGTGCACAGCCAAATTTCATGTGGAGCAACAAAAATGCTTTGAGGAGTAAAGCAAACTTCTCAGGACGCGCGAAGAAGCAGACAGTACTAGAAGGATGCTTGATGCTGCCAGAACAAGAATGAAGATTGAAGTGATGGTTTTTTTCATGTTAACCATCCAACTATAGAGTCGTGGTTGGATTTTTTGAAAGGCTTTTTGTATGGATTCAATGACTAAACTGAGTTGACAAACCTTGACAAAAGAAATTTCACCAAAATAAGGGCTGTTAACACACACAATACTTGCTTTCCGGGGAATACCTTAAGCGAGCAGATATTGGTTGTAACCCACCTTTGGGTAGCTTAATTGATTAAGGGTAGTCTAAATTACTCGGAAAGACCGTCGAGTTATCTCCTGCAAAAGAGATTAATTCTTCTAAATGTCTCAAAGCATTTTCCGTCAGCTTGTAGGGTTTCCTTAACCATTTTTTCAACAACATAACTCCTGAAAGTGCTCTTGTTATCGGCAGTTAGCCATTCGAGAAAGGGCACTATGCTTGGTTGGTCGACCCATTTTATCATTGCATCTTTATCATGGCCATGTAGCGGTAAGAAATGGTGATAATCCCTATTTCTTGATTTCAGGGCTAAAATTGGGTGCGAACATTGTTTGCGTACTTAGATTTACAGCGTCCACCCTTCTCAAAACGGCAAACATGCCTCAGACGACTAAAAACAATGCCTACCCGCTCAACATTGGAGTAGTTTTGAGAAACCTTGAAGCCTCACTGTCGTGGAGGATGAGATGATAGATGAATTTGGGCCTACCTGTAGCTCTTAGCGCCTGTTTTTGTTTAACGATAAGGCCTTTGTCTACTAAGCACCTCAAGTGCTGCTGCAAAGTATTGTGACTGAAGCCTACTTGGGCAAGAAGCAAGTTGAAGTGTTTTGGTTTGCCATCTTTAAGTGACGCTAGTATCCTCTGGTCGAAGAAGTCCATTTGAAGCGCTAATAAGCTAAATGTGGCTTATAACCATTTTTAACCATTTTAGGGACAAAGCGGCGCGCGCGTACTAGAAAATTGGGTTAGTAACTGATTGTAAAGTCCGATTGATTACATCTAGTTATAAGCCTCTAGCTTAGAGTTCTTTCGTACAAACATCATTATTATTACAGGTATTACCGCAAACAAAGCAATTACCGCTAAGAAGGAAGATTCTGGAACAGTGGGTGCGGGAGAGACAGGTGAAGTGGGTGTTGGAGTAGAGACCGACTGAGGCGACGCTAAAGTTGGGTATGTTGATCTGTCAATCGTGGTTGCGTAGGTGTTGCTGGAGGTTGTATCTTTGCTTATTGTTACTGTTAGAGTACTGCTCCATTCGCTATCTTCACCATTTAATATGCGTTAAGGCCACGTTGCAATGAACCCCCAAGTTTAGTAGCCAATGTATGCCTTAACTTGGAAATCTATTACAGCGCCATCTTGGAACATTCTAGCGTTATATCCGGCAGCTGTGAAGTTGGTATATTCGGAGCCGTAGTTTTGTTTTAGGAAGTCAGTGTCTCTAGTTCCGACGAGCTGTATCCATTCGCTTTCGTTTCCGAAGTGGCCTTTATAGCGTATATTGTAGTAGAAATCGATGTTAAAGTTAGGGTCATTATTGTTAGTTGAATTGGGATTGGGTATTGTGTAGGGGGTAAAGTGTTGGTTTTTGATTTTTCCTTCCACTCTTATGTCGTCAACGTGGTAGCCTGGGTTTGTGATCTGTTTTCCTGTATAGGAGTAGGTGGTATATGTTGTTGGGACATCATAGGAGTAATCAACCACTTGGATACTAAATTGTGGAATGGAAGGCTGAGGTGTTAATTGTGCCAATACAACCGGTACACTTGATGTCTCGAGAATGAATAGGAGGACTAAAGTGATGGTTTTTCTCATGTTAGCCAGCCACTATGTAGGTTTGGAACAGCTGGGAATAAAGGGGTCTTGTATAGATTTCTTGACTTCACTTAGTCCAGAAACCTTGACTAAAATGTTTCTTCACGAATTGATGGTTGTTAACAAAACAGAGTCCTTGCTTGCGAGGAGAGTATCCTTTAGGGGTGTACTCGAAAGCGGGTTGGTGTATTGGTTGTAGCCCATCTCTGTTGTTTGGGGCATTCGGCTAATCGGGTTAACTGCACCTTCAGGAAGTGTTACTGTGATCTAATCACAACATACACCCACAAACTACAACTTCACCATTCGACATGAAGCCATGTACAGCGTGTGGAGGAAATCGCGCACCCCCCCCCCCCCAACTAATCGGTCGTTGAAAAACATTGCAACAACAAAACAGAGCTTGCCCCGACAGAAAGTTGTGGCACCCTTAAAACAGCCACACCCACACAAAGAGAAAAACCTCCAAGTTGAAGCTTTCACAAATTAACAAACCCGCAACCTAAAACTCTAAAATTACATAGACAGACGCTCCCTGCGAAGACTTAATAAGGTTGCACAGTCATGTTTTTGTAAAATTAAAATGGTGTATTAGACTTGAAATTCGGTGTCTTTCTCTACCAACCCGAGCCTGTTGAAGGCGTCGACTATAACTTCTACCGACAGAAATCAGAATCCGGCATAGTCGGTAAAGCTAACCCACAAATGTACACTAACATCGCAGTCTTCGGCGACAATAACATGGCAGCAAAACGCCCAGACTGGGTATCCACAAGCAGCTTTGGTCCAGCACTAAGAACAAACAAACGCTATAACCTCCGCTGGGACGTAGTCTGTATGACTAACCCAGAAGCAAGGGAATATAACCTCAAAATCATCGCTGAATCAGCAAAACTTACCCCAGGCATCAGCATCAGCAGCCAACACTTTGCAGACCAAGGATTCTGCACCTGCCCAAGATGCATCGCAGCACAAGCAAAAAGCGGCTTAAGCTGGGTAGAATGGAGAGCAAAAACAGTAACTGACTTCCTCGCAGAAGTCAAAGAAGTCGTCCAAGGAAAGCCCCTCTTCGTAAACTGCTTACCAGACCCCTTGCTCGGCAAAGAACGCTTTGGCTATGACTTCGAAGCAATGGCACAATACGCAGACTACTTCGTCATACCCATGTTCAGCAAAGGATACCCAACACCCTGGTACTGGGAAACCATCGCACGAGGCTTCAAGAGCAAACTAAAGAAACCAACCTATCGTAAACTTCTACGTCCGCGGCCCCAACGAAACATGGGACACAGTTGCACCAACAAAACAAATCATGACAGTTGCAACCCGTGTCGCACGTCAAGGCATTGACGGCATCATCTTCCTAGCCGAGAAAGCAGAATATATTCAGAAATTCCAGAAGGAAGCAGCCGCTGACAAAGAAACACGTGAATTCCTCAAGGACCACGGCGGAGACGAAGTTCTAGACCTATTCGCCCGATGGGAAAAACTATACAAATAGTTTCCCCTTCTTCTTTTTAACACTTTTTTATTTTTATTTAGAGCTTATATTAGTAGATTCTTTGACTTAATGGGCACCTTTAAAAGTCAGTAGACCTTTTAAAGGGCACTAAACGGGGAAATAATTTTGTCACAAAAAGTTTACGGTAGAATAACTAATTACCGAATGGGTCCTAAATCACAAACACCAAGTGAATGCCTAATAGAGTTCCAAGGCATAAACTCTTCAGCTTTAGCAGGCAGATTAGTCGGACAAAAAGTAACTTGGAAATCCGGAAAAAGTATGCTTCAAGGAAAAGTCAAGGGTGCCCACGGCAAAAACGGCATGGTTAAAGTAAAATTCCGCCATGGCGTTCCCGGTGAAGCATTAGGAACAGTTGTTGAATTACACAGCTAAATCCTACCTGACTATTTCAAACATTTTTACTTGGGCGTTTCTTGCCCATGTTCTAATTATTAGTAATGGGTGAAATTAAAATCAAGACAATCAAAGGCTGGAAGAGACTAAAACACGAAGGCGGCTACATTAACGAGTGCACAGGACAGACTTTGATGGTTGCACAGAAACAATTCAGTAATGACTACCATGTTATTGTATTTGTAGGACAAGAGACTGATCAAAAAGATGGCAAAGTAATTTCGCCTGATTTCGCAACTGAGTCTAAAGCAGAAGCTTTTGCCTTGAAGCTATTGACTAAGAATCCCAATGGGATTACTTGATTATTGGTATTGTTTTTTCCAGATATTGAGCGAGCATTGGTTGTAGCAGTAGGGACTTGATTTATACATGCAACCATTGCATTCGGGTCTTTCAAAACGTTTTTGATGTGGTCGACTCAAAACTGGTCCTTGCCTATGAAGCGATAATTATTTGTTGCGTCCTTGTTTGTTTTCATTAAACCATACCTGAAAGAATTCGCAAAGGTCAACCACGTAATTGGTTGAATTCAAGAATGAGCCAAACTCTTCTTTGCTTAACAGTAAGCCATCACGCTAATAAGCGTATTAAATGATAACCACTGAAGATAATAACAATTAAGCCCTATCAGCAGTACAAAAAATTTTTTTGTGCCATCAACATTTGCGAGAAAAATCTTTAATTTATAAGTCAGCAAACCCATTCTTTAATAGCTTGTAAAGAAACCGGTTTTTGCAAGAAACAGTTTAAAGGTGATACCTTAATGTTTGATTACAAAACTTATCTTCAAGAAAATTACAAATGCAGAATATGCTCAGCGCATTTCAAGAATCCAGACGAGTTACGTACGCACAGAATGGTTGCTCACAAAACGTATTTGCTCACCTTCAAGCGCTAAAAACAAAAACCCTCATTTTTGAGAAGAAAAACAATTTAATTCTAAGTTAAAAGTTCACGGACAAAATTTTCTGGCTTTTCTACCACTCGGAAACTATTCCAAACTTTTCTGTCTTTGATTCCTGTTACGTTTTTGAACTTTAAAGCCTTAGTCAATTTATTTTGAATACGGAAAATCATTTTTTGCCAAAATTTATATGCTTAAACGTTTGAATAGTGATTGAGCGGTATGTCAGCCGTTAATAGTAATACGGGGCAGGTAGGTTTTCGAATCAAGTGGGGCAATAAGGAGATTGAGTACTTTGGAGACTCAAGCAAGGACCTGTTTAGGACAGTGTTTGAGTATGTGCAGAAGAACCCTGAAACTGGAATAATCGAGAGTCTACCAATTTTTAGCGACAAACTGGGTGAAGTTAAATTCAAAGGAGAGATGCCGATTGACAGTAATGCCGACTTTGAAGGTTACCAGCGAATCTGCGTAGACACAGGTGTCTCCGTTGAGCAACTACAGAAGGTTCTCACCTTACAAAAAAGACCTGACTTTGAAGATTGGGTACCCATTCTATCAGCGCATCCGGCTCAACGAGATGCTATACGAATTGTTGCTTATGCTCTGCAGGTGGGTCTGCAGCAGGCACAGATTGATTTGGCAGTATTCAAAAGAATGTTGAGTGAATTCAACAAGTACCCCTTACCAGACAATAGTTTAGGCAGTATCTTAGTGGATTTTCGAAGATCAGGCTTTGTAGTGTCTTCCTCGGCAGAGCAGCATAGGAATAGACCCTTTTGCCTAACTGAAAAGGGGTTAATGTTGGTTAGAGACTTTATCCGAGAAGCCTAATCAACCAAGTATTTTACTCCAAAACAGCATTTTTTCAAAGAAACCGTATCTTTGAGCTTTTTGCGTAAACATTATATTAGATTTAAACGTCTAACCACTCACTACAGGGCGAATACATGTGAAGGTTACTCTTGTCAATCCACCGTATCCTCCAAATGCTCATTCACATCCACCATTCATCCCATTGGGTATAGCTTATTTGGGTGCTGTTGCTGAACAGGCTGGACATGAGGTTAATGTTATTGACTGTCAAGCTGAACACTTAACCGTCGAGGCATTCCGAGCTCGAATCGGCCAAGTACAAACAGATGTTATCGGCGTAACCTCAACTACGCTTCTCTATAACCAAGCCAAAGCCATCCTTACAGCAGCCAAAGAAGTCCACCCCAACGCAACCACCATGATTGGTGGAAGCCATGTAACCTTCTGGGACGAAAATGCCCTAAACGAATGCCCCTCAATCGATGTGATTGTCAGACGCGAAGGAGAAACCACCTTCACCGAACTACTTCAACGCAAACAAAACGGACAATCATTCGCAGGTGTACTAGGAACAACCATACGTGGACCAGACGGCACCACCATACGCAACGACGACCGACCATTCCTCATGAACCTCGACAGCCTCCCATCACCAGCCTACCACCTTCTCCCAGTAGACGCATTCCACCGTATGGGCAAAACCATCTTCCCACTAGTCACCAGCCGAGGATGCGTACAATGGTGCGACTTCTGCAGCACTGTGCGAATGTTCGGCAGAGGATACAGAGTACGCAACCCCCACAAAGTCGTAGACGAAATGGAAATGCTACACACCAAGTATGGCGAAAGCCAATTCACCTTCTACGACGACGCATTCACCATTAACCGCAACCACACAATAGCGATGTGTCAAGACATTCTTGACCGCAAACTAAGAGTCGAGTGGGACTGCGAAACACGCGTAGACGCAGTCGACAAAGAACTGCTTGAAATCATGCATAAAGCGGGATGCATCACGGTTTGGTTCGGGGTAGAATCCGGCTCAACCAAGATTCTGGAAAAGATGCATAAGAAAATCAACCGCGAACAAGTCAAAGACGCCTTTAAAACCGCTCAGAAAACAGGCATGATGACCATCGCTTCGGCAGTCATCGGCTTCCCCGGCGAAACAGAAGAAACCGCATGGGAAACCATCAACTTCATCAATTCACTCAACCCAGACGACATCGGCTGCTACATCGCCACACCATACCCGGGCACACCAATGTACGAAGAAGTCGTCAAAAACGGCTGGCTAAGAGTAACAGACTTTAACAAATACGATACAGCCACCCCAACATTTGAAACCCCCGACCTGAGCATGGAACGCCTTCGCGAAATCAAATACAAAGCCCACCAGAAATTCTACCTAAGACCGAGTTACATGCTAAAGATGATGCGTAGAGGCGGAACATACGGCCGATCTGGACTCAAAACTTCTGCGGCTTATGCTCTTCGTGCAATGCACATAAAACTCTCCTAAACCCTTTTTCCATTATTGGACGCAAAAGCGGTCTTTTCTCTATTCTCTGCTTGATCAGTTATTTTAAGAAAGCAATATATGGCATCTGACATTAGAAATCTACTCTACAAGGCCGACTCAACATGAAAATTACCCTCGTCAATCCACCTTATCCGCCAAGCGTACATTCGCATCCACCCTTTATTCCATTGGGATTAGCATATTTGGGTGCAGTCGCTGAGAAAGCAGGTCACCAAGTCAAAGTTATCGATTGCCAAGCAGAAAAATTAACTTACGAAACCTTCCGCAGTCGCATCGCCGAAACTTCCTCAGATTTCATAGGTGTAACTTCCACTACACTGCTTTACAAATCGGCCATGCATATCCTAACCGTAGCCAAAGAAACCCAGCCGTCTGCAGTTACAGCGCTGGGTGGAAGCCATGGCACCTTCTGGGACGAAAACGCACTTAAAGAGTACCCAGCCGTTGACATAATCGTACGCGGAGAAGGCGAGTTAACCCTTGTGGAACTAGCTGAGAAACTTGAAAGCGGCGCCAAACTCGATGGTGTATTGGGTATTACTTATCGTGACGGCGATAAGATCTACCGCAACCCTGATCGTCCATACATCAAAGACCTTGATAGCATACCCTTCCCAGCTCATCATCTTATGCCTCTTGATAATCTCAAGCATAATGGCAAACTTCTCGTTCCACTGGTTAGCAGTCGTGGATGCGTGTTTTGGTGTGATTTCTGTAGCACTGTTCGCATGTTTGGTCGTGGATACCGTATGCGTAGCGCCAAGAACGTGGTTGATGAAATGCAGTTTGTTCATGAGAAATATGGCGTCGACCAAGTTACTTTCTATGATGATGCCTTTAGCGTTGACCGCAATCGTGTGATTCAAATCTGTGAGGAACTCACATGCACGGAAGCTTAAGCTAATGTGGGATTGCGGCACCCGCGTTGACATGGTTGACCGCGAACTCATGCAAACAATGCGTAAAGCAGGTTGCATCGCTGTTTGGATGGGAGTAGAGTCAGGCTCCGAAGCCATATTGGGAGCGATGAATAAGAGTATTAAACTGGATCAAACACTCAAAGCCTTCAAGACAGCCCAAAAAGTTGGCTTAATAACAATCGCTAACGTAGTTTTGGGTTTTCCAGGCGAAACAGAGCAGACAGCTAAAGAAACCATTGAATTCGTGAAAAAAGTAAACCCTGATGATGTAGGCTTCTATGTAGCAACACCCTATCCGGGAACGCCAATGTATGAGCAAGTCCTTAAAAACGGCTGGTTAAAAATCAATGACTTCGATAAATTTGACACAGCCGGCCCAACTTTCGAAACTCCCCAGTTAAGTATGGAAAAACTAGCTGAACTTCGAGGTAAAGCCTACCAGCAATTCTATCTGCGCCCAGGATATGTTCTGCATATGATGCGTAAGGGCGGAACGTATGGAAAATCAGCGGTTAAAACTTCAGGCGCTTATCTGCTGCGGGCTCTGCACCTGAAGTACTGGTAGCTCTTCTTTATTTTTTCTTACGTATGCGATTGCTGCTAAAGCAAGCACCAGTATACCTAACGATGCTGTTATGGGAACGAATGTTATACCTATAGGAGATAGTCCGAGGAATAATCCAACTATGCCTGTTAAGCCGAAGCTTAGGGCTATTGATAGTACGAGGGTTTCGACGAAGTCTATGCGGTTTTTGCCTAGAAAGAGTATGTTTACTAGACAGTAACCTGGTAGAAATACGATGAAGGAGTATCCTAAAACATAGCGGATACCAACTATGTAAGAATCTGATGCGATAAAATAAGTAGCGACTAACGTTAATACTGTAAACGAGACAACGATTTCAAACCATCTAAGCGGTTTCAGGGCAAACACTTCAAATATTTTTTTTAAACAAAGAAAAGAAAGGAAAAAGCTTTACATGAAAGCTTTGTAGATTGGATGAGTTTCATCCACTGGTCGGGTTCCGAGATCTGCTGCGGCTGATGCAATGTATGTATCTGTTACTGCTGCGGCTGGGAAGACCCATTCTGCTTGTTCTGCTGGTCCGATCATGAGCCAGTTGGCGCCTGCCATTTGCATGATAGTGTTTGTGGAACAAACTGGTCCCTTGCGGAATTCTTTAGCGACGTTTGCTTTGACCCAACCCATGGTTGTGACAACGTTACCGCTGCCTAATCCGACTGGATGACCATACTTTTCTTTCATGATGGGTATGGCTCTGACGGATGTACCCATGTCTGGTTCGAAAGCTGGAATGGCTGTGTCGATGAGTGGTTTTGTGATTCCGCCTTTTTCGGCCAATGCTAAGGCTTCTACGATAACCTTCATTTTGCCTTCAAGGGTTGTGTCTTTTGGATCGTCAGCTAGCACAATGGACATTTTAATGCCGCTTTCTTTGAGGTTTGCCAATTCTGCATCGGTTACGCCTTTGTAGACTGAGTTGTAGAGGCATCTATCTGTTAGACCCATTTTCTTTGCCAAGTTAGCTGCTGCCATTCTGGTCTTTGGACTCATTGCGTCAAGCATGAGTGGTGCGTCAGTGTGTTGTGGTACGAAGTCAATGTATTTCTCGAATGCAAGTTCAGTTGTACCGACAATGTCAAGTGCAAATTGGACACCTGTTATGTCGCTTTGAGTTTGCATTGTGTTGATGATTTGTTCAGCTACTTTTGCATCGAAAATGCCTTTGTTGGCATCTTGGACCATTTTTTGGCCTAGCCAAAAGATAGAACCGATCAGAAAAGTTGGTAGTTCGCCTGGCTGACCGCCTACTTTCGCTTTACCAACCGTGTAGATATTTTGGTTTGTGTTGAATTTAAAGGACATTACTTCCACTTCTGATGGACTTATTTCTTGAGTGCTTTCTTTGCCAGCTCTGGAGCTTCTTCTTTGTTCTTGCCGAAGAGTGCACCTAGTGCATCAGCATCTTCTTTCTTAACGGCTGCGCCGCCCATGATGATGCCGACTTTGTCTTTAAGGCCTGCTGCCTTGAGGAGTTCGTCAAGTTTTGCTAGGTTGTTCTTTGCTGGAACAGTGTTAACTGAGACTGCGATCAAGTTTGCATTGTTTTCTTTGACTTTGTCAATGAATACTTGTGGTGCAACGCTTTTTCCGACGTCAATGGTTTTGAAGCCTGCGCGTTTTAGGGAGCGTCTGACTGCTTCTTTTGCTGTGTCGTGCATGTCTGGTTCGATGTTGCCAATAACGACTATGCCGAGTGGATTCTCTGGTTCTGGTGGTTCTTTTTCCATCATAGATTTAAGCCAAGACATATTAAACACCTTTTTCCTTTTTGTAATATTACTCTGGGCTTTTTATACTCGAAATCAATATTTAACCTTTTACCAATAAATAATACTTAATCATATTAAGCGTGAAAGTAAATGCTCAAAGCAAACAGATCATACGTCTTGTTGTTGTTAATTTTTACTTTCTCGTTTGTATATCGTTTGGTTTTGATGCTTTGGGAGGGGTTTCCTCCTGGTGCAGATATTGGCTTGCATAATAGCGTGATTTACTCGATAACTGGGTCGGGTAATGTGGATTTTCTGTATAACTTCTACCATATTGGCGGTGGTATATCGTTGACTTTTCCCGGCTACCACATCTTTACTGCAAGCGTAATTATACTCACGGGACTGCCAGAGTATGTTGCACATGCAGCAGTTGTCTCGCTTTTTTCTTCACTCGTAGTGTTATGTGCTTTTCTGATAACTAAACGGGTATGGTCGACATCCGCTGCTTTAATCGTTGCTTTTTTGGCAGCGATTTCAAGGTTCGACATAGAAATGCTGATGTGGGGAGGATACCCAAACGTCATAACTCTGATGCTCATTCCGTTGACTTTCTACTTATATCTTCAAAAAGATCGCTTCTCAAAAGTGCCTTTCTTTGTTTCAACGTCTATTTTGGCTGGTTCACTTTTTCTGACTCATACATTGAGCGTAGGAATCTTTGTTGCTATAACATTCGCTGTGTTACTCTCCATACTAATGATACCCAAGAAACTTGGGGTTACAAGGAAAACTGCGCTCTACTGGTTACTTCCTATCGTCATCGGCGCTGTTTTGGTTTCACCTTTTCTGGTGGAGGCAGTGCCGGCTTTTCTAAAGGGCAACGCATACCTTAACAGCTCTGCCGGCTCAGCAGACATTGGAAACGCCACAATTTCAGCGCATATGCTGCCCCTTGCTATTGTTTTACCGCTTTTCGGTCTTATACCAGCATTTTTTGTCTTTTCTAAAAAAATCTATAACCGATGGCTTACTCTTCCAGCTTTTCTTTTGTGCCTGTGGGTTTTTATTTGTTTAATTTTAACTCAGGGCTATTTGGTCAAGATTCCCTTTGATTACAACCGTTTCCTCTATTTCCTAATTTTACCATTGTTAATTTTCATGGCTGTCCTGTTTGACATTGCAGCAAGTTCCTTTGCGCGGATAGTCGATAAATATCGAAGTTACACCCGTCAAGTACAGGTTTCCAAAATGGCAGCGAATAAGCGATTTGCTCGGATTTCGTCAGCTCTGACACGTAAGAATCTCTACAGCATTTTTGTATTGGTTTTTCTTCTGTTTTCATTTATCGCTTTACCGATTTTTATGACGCCATCCACCAATGTTGGGCAGTCTATCCAGAGCTTCTATCAAATCATGGATAATCCAAGATGGGAAGCAATGCAGTGGGCAAAACAGAACACTACTGGTAACGCTGCGTTTGTTGCGGATGCTCAGTATGGCTGGTGGTTTGGCGGGTTTGCTCAGAGGCCAACTTTAAGTGCGGTTGACCCTCAATACTTGTCGCTTAATCGCGAGGTTGACAATGCAACTTTTGCAGGAAACATCCTTGACACGGATTACATGATTGATAGTAATTCAACCATGATTCCTCAGGTTCGTGATGATGGTGGCTACATTGCCAGGCATAATCCCCAAATTTTGGTAAAGCAAAACTGGACGTACTATCCGGCGTCTTTCTTCAATTTTAACAGTAATGCTACTATCATAAGATACTATGTTGGCGACAATCCATTACAAATAGTAAGCTTAGACCAGCTTGCTGTAAAAGAAGCGCGCATAGAAAACGGCACAGAACAGGCGATAATTACTATAATTAGAGGTAACGATGACTTTAACTATACAGTTTCAACCACTGTTACGGCTGGAGTAAGATTTGTTAACTTAACTACAACACTGACTAGTTTACGCTCGAACGTATTTTTTGAGTGGGTGGATATTCAGGTGGAAACAAAGCCAGTGCAGATATCTTACGAAAGTGATGTTACGGTTGGATTTGTTGATGTGGGTACGAAAGCTTTCGGCCAACTTATTTTCAATACAATACCTAATAGCACTTCTCCGGGAGCATCCGTATTCACGTTATTCTATTCATTAAATCGCCAAAATCATGGTCAAATCCAGTTGATGGCCACAGCATATTCAGAAAGCAACCAAGAACAATACTACAGTAGCCAAGTGGCCATGAACGGCTATTTTGGACAAATAATGACTACTAACCTCAACGCTGCTCTTGAACCAATCAATGATAATGTTCACTTGGAAACTTTTGATTACCGCTCACAATTACAAATACGGAACATCGCATACATCGTCTTACTGCAAAAAGCAAAAAATGCTGTCGATAAACCAGAAATTGAAGTAGACCCCAAATTCAGAAATGACCCCTTGTTTAGCCTTGTCTTTATTAACGAAGAAGTAGCAATCTACAAAGTAAATGGGAACCTCAATCAAGGGTGAACAAAGTCGCTTTGCTAGACGCAATGCCCAAAGAGAAGAAAATTGAAGTAGCATTCATAGCTGTTTTCTCAGTGATCATCCTTGCCACCTTCTCCGTCATAATATCCATGAATGGTGTAGTATTGGGCAATGATCCAGCGGTGCATCTTGAGAAAGCCGAAATTTTCCTCAACACCGGCGAAATCTCACTGGCTAATTTGGGTTGGACGCCTCCGTTGTATCAGATCGTCCTTGCTATGATTATTTCTTTTACTGGTGCAGTTGAGATTGGACAGTACATTTTTGTTCTGCGTGTATTGACGGCGATTATGGATTGGCTACTTTTCATGTCGGTTTATTTGATTGCCAGCAGATTTTTCAACAAAAAAGTAGCCATGGTATCTGTTGTTTTGCTTTTGATGTGTTTTCCAGTGTTTGAAGCTAATCAATTTGGCGGTTACACTACGGTTTTGGCGTTGGCGTTTATGCTTTTAGTGCTGCTCTACACGCCTTTGGCGGTTGAGCATTTAGGATATTTGGTGGTTGCGTTTTTTGCGGCTTTTTCGCTTGTGCTTGGTCACCAGTTAGGAGCGTTTTTGGCTGCGTTTATTATGCCGCCTGTTCTGTTGTTTATGCTCATAAAATCGAGGGGTAAAAATCTCAAAGTTGTTTTAGCATTGGTTTTCGGTGGAGGAATAGCGTTTTTCCTCTATTATTTCCAAGCCATGTTTGCCTACCTTGACTTGGTCATCCTCTATGTTTTCTTCGCAATCAAAACGTATGCTTACCAGATTCCAGCAGCAAGCCTTGATGCGTTAATGACTAATTACGGGTTTATTTTCTTCTTAGGACTGGCTGGAGTGGGGATTTCTTTTTACTTGCTGCGTAAGCAGAAGAAGCCTCTGTATTGGCTCATATTGGTGCTTGCTTTGTTTGTGCCTTTCTTCTTCGCTGAATCTTACTTGGTTGGTTTCTATATGCCATTTGGCTGGTTTATTTACTATATGACTGCGCCGTTGGCGATTCTTGCGGCTGTTACTGTTGTGTTCGCTACCGACAAAACTTTGGGGTATTACACTAAACACAGAACGGCGTTCAAGAGGAATTGGGTTAGAACCGTTGTAGTGTGCTTGATCGTCGCCATGTCTGTGATGGTTGTTTATCGTTCGGATGTAGTTTATGGCAGAATAATGGAAGCCAGCGTTTACTATTCGACCACTGATTTGAAGGCGATGGATGCGGGTCTCTGGCTTAAAGAGCATTATCCTGAGAACACTACCGTGGTTGCTACTGAGGTTCCTGGATTCTGGTTTCAGCAGTTCTCTGATAAAGATGTGATTGCACAAACAGATTTGACGGTGCAGAGAACAGAAATCGCTGAGGCCGTACTGACTTTATCCTATGAGTTGGAGCATTCGCAGACTATGCTCAAAGCCTACCAAGCCAAAGGCGACACCCTAGATGAGAATTATGTGTCTATGGATGAGATTTGGACTCGGGTTTCATCTACTTCTGGAAGCGGCGACGCTCTCTATTACACATTAAATGGCGTGAACTACGAGTTGCGGCTGTCACAGTTGAGCAAAGAAATCGTTTTCCAAGATCAAACTTCCCCTAAAAGCTTAACGTTTGTTTTCTCCAACGACGATGTCGTAGTAACCAAGACCATTACAGTTCAAAATACCAGTTATCCCTTAGACATTTCCTGGACGCTAACTCCACTTAAGAGCCAAGTATACAATGCCAGTTTATACTTGACCACAAACTTTGATTTGCGGTGGCAGTTTGGGCAAGCCGAAATTCCAGGGTTACTAAATTGGGTGAATCCTTGGGATGCGCCAGAACCAATCAGGAGCACTGAAGAGTCCGAGTGGGCTGTGGTGTCTTTTGCAGGCGTGAATTTAGTTGATAACTATATTGGAGTGTACGATGAAACAAACCAGATTAGGGTTTGCGTTAAAGTTTAATGATTTGCCTGATTGGGGAAACATCGGTGCATTGGGTAACCGCCAGATTGACGCTGTGAGGTTCCAGTATAGCTTTGGCGACGTTGTGGCTAATCAAACGGTTGCACGGTCATATCAGGAGTTGTCGCTGTCTAAGAGCAGTTATCCTTCACTTACCCGTGATGCTCTACAGGGATTATTCGATTATAAAACCGCTGAGTTTCCAGTTAAATCCCGAGACTTCAGCTACTACATCACAGCAAACAACATCGGCTTCATAGTGTACGACAAAAACGAGTTAGATACTCAGATGATTAACAGCAAACTATTGCAGCTGATCTACTCCAACGATCGATACGTAATCTTCAAAATCCTAAGGTAAAGCTTTGTTGCTCTGCAGAGACCCCCTCTCCCCTATTGATAGAATGACACTTGAAGCGTAACCCCATTGAAACAATGCCCATTCATGCGTTGTGCAAAAGCAATGCTTGTTGAGGTATGGCTTATGCTTAGTGCACGTTTGCAGCAGGCGGATTCCAAGAAACCAGATCAGTTATGGGAGGAGCGTTTGTTTTTGGATTTGCGATTTATAGTTCTAACCGGTTCCCATATGGATTCAGAATATGACCCCGGCACAATCAAAGCCATAAATTCAGAACGCAAATTAGGCTGCTCCGCAACCTCAACAAAACTGTTCTCCCACTTCTCCGCCTCAACTAAACTATCAAATTTCCACATAGCCGTAAACCCGCCGACGTTTCCGCCGTACTTGTGACTTAAAACCCTAAGCGATTTAACACCCCTAAACAAATCTGACCGCTTCTTCATCGAAGCCACCAGCTTTTTACCCCAAACATTATGCTCGCTGAGTTTGTCAGGTTTAACAACGTAGGTTCTTACAAGAAAAACAGTCATCTTTTTCCCAGTTAAGTAAGGATGTTCCAAGTAAATAAAAAAACCGATTACCATTAGGATTATTTGTAATATAGAAGGGCAGATAACATAGCAGTAACTTGATCGATAAAGGATTTAAGCGGTCAAAGACATACCGCAGGGTTGAGTGAAGAGAGAAGTTGAAAATAATCAGGGTAAGTCTACCAATCCTTCTGGCAGCAGCTGTTTTGGCTATTCTATCGCCTGCGTTGTGCTGGAGCAACGGCGGCTACTCCGCAGACCCCACTCAACCAGACTATGGAACGCATGATTGGATTGCCCAGCATGCCCTCGATTTGCTGCCTGCAGAGGAAAAACAGTACATCACTGACAATTTGGCAGCATACCTCTATGGTACAGAGTTGCCTGATCTACCGACCACTCAAGGAGGCATCGGAGACACCACAAAACATCACATTTACTATTCGGCTGCAGGCATCTTGGTGGATAATGCTTCTGCACAGCGAGCACAAACCGAATATGGAAAAGCCTTGGCTTTTCTAAAAGCCAATGACTTCGTTAACGCCTCGAGAACTGCTGGAACTATGACCCACTACATTGCGGATCTTGCCGTGTTTGGACACGTCATGGGTGCCTCGACACCTTGGGGAACCGAAACCCATCACAGCGACTACGAAACGCACGTCAACGGCAAAACCGGAACCTACTCGAGCACTTTTATCAGTTACTTAGCCTTTGACGGCAGCCTTACTAGCATTTCAGCGTATAATGCAACAGTAAATTTGGCGTATAACACAGTTTTTGGCGATAATAGTCAGTCAAGCTGTGTTTGGATGGATGACAATTACAATTGGAGCAATGCAACCTTCAACGGCAGATGTGGGGAATCGCTGAATTTGGCTGTGAATGCTGTGGCGGATGTTTTACATACGCTCTATGTAAACTCATCACCTGCTCCAACTCCCACTTCAACCCCAAGCCCTAAAGTGACCCCAACGCTACGTCATCGACACCTACAACAACACCGACAGTAGCACCTTCCCAAACGCCAACCGCACCAGAGTTCCCAACAATCCAAATCCTAATAGCCGTAATGTTAGCAACTATCGTGTTAGCTGTCGTCTGCAAGAAACAAACACAGAAAAAATAGGTAGACAATTTATTACTTAATATCGGCGGATTTGCCTTGGATACAATAGTACATTTGGTCCAGCGAATGCTTCTTCCAGACTGGACAATTAGGGCAAATACAACCGGCTGTATTGGCTTTCGCTTGTGCTTGACCTCTGGCACAAAAAAGAGCATCCGTTAACTGAGATTTCTTATATGTTGGACAAGAAGGACATATACAAAGTTGTAGGTTTTCTTGGTTGTCTGGAACTGAGTTCCCCAAAAATTCACCAAAATATCAATCTGCCAAAGGCTAATAATAGTTTGTGATTGGGAAGAATCAGCTACAGATTTCAGGTGCCTTTGTTGTTAAACTTGTTGTAATGTGTAAAGTCTTCTATGTTACGACGGGTTCTATAATTTTTAGTTGATCCTGTGGGGTAGCCTAGGCGGCATGTGTAAGCGATTTTCAGGTATTCAGGCACATCTAACAGCTGTTTAAGTTCATTCTCAACTGGTGCAGTAGCAAATGAACTGAGAATTTGCATACTAACGCCGAGAGATTGAGCCATGAGCCAAATATTCTCCATAAGGCAACCTAGACTCATGAAGCCTAAAACGTCGCCGCCTGATGCAGGGGCTCTTTTGCGGGAGTCATAGAGGACCAGCAGTAGGGTAGGGCTTCCTCTGACGGATTGGGTGAGCGGTATAGGCGTGGTTTCGTTAGCTACTTGAGTCATTTTGGCTGGTCAACCCAAGCTGGCGGAAAACCAGCTGCTAAAATCCCGGTTTTTTTCTCCGCCAACTCCTCTTTTGAGAAGGAAAGTTGTTCATAGTTTTCGCGGAGGAATTCCTCGGAGATGCGTGATTTAATTTTGCCTATTTGTTCAAGGACTGCTTTGTCGTCGATTACAATGATTTCGTAGTTTTGCATGTTGTGGGCGGTTGGTGTCCATTTTGCGGCTTCTAAAATGAGTTTTAAGTGAGCTTTTGGTATCGGATGGTTGGGGGTCATAGGAGCACTCGGGCTGATTGGCGTTGTTTGATGATTTTTAAAAGTGCGCTCATTCTAATCCTCAGTATTTAGTTGGGGCTGCTTTGAGATGAACTTTTGCTGTTTTTAGCGTAAGCTAAAGAGTTAAAGAATGCATGCCGATATTTTATGTGGTGATGCCTTATGCTTTCTGCATCCATCCTAATTCCAGTCCCAACTTATACCGAATACATTACTTGTCCAAAATGTGGCTCACAGGTAACCGTAGTTTCTAACTATTGCAACTTTTGCGGCACAGCAATGAAACCGCAACAGATTATACTAAAGATTTGTCCAAGGTGCAAAAACCGAATCCCTGAGTCAGCGCATTTTTGCCCTGAATGCGGGCAAAAACAATAAGAAAAAGGAAGAAGACCGCAGGGATTTGAACCCGGGTAGCCAGCTTGGGAAGCTGGATGTCCTACCGAGCTAGACTACAACCTTTCAAATCAGCGTTATAATCTATCAAAGGGCTCCTTCAGACCAACGCCAAGCAAGAACTAACCGAAAGTGTGCATTACTAAAATACGAATCTATTCATTACTGATGCACAAGGGGAGTGCGGTTGCCGGGATTTGAACCCGGGTAGCCAGCTTGGGAAGCTGGAGTCCTACCGAGCTAGACTACAGCCGCACATGTTGCTTGTTTTTTGTTGGGTTTCGGGGAATATATTGGTTCTTGTGGAGTATTCAACTTCAATAATGGTGCTTTATATCTTGGAGCTTTTATTGAGAGATTGGAGAAGAAGCGACTAATCTGTAACTCGAGGAGGAGTTAGGATGGGTAAATCAGTGCTAATTATCGATGACGATGCGGGCATTAGCGGACATTTGCACGTATATTGGAGAGGAATGACAATGAAGTTGATGATGTCTTAATGGATTGGAAGTGCTGCAGAAGATGTTTTGCAACATTGTGATATGGCGTTGGTTGATTTCTGCTTCGGCGACACAAATGACTTAGAATTTCTGAAGAAGCTAAGCAAAAGGATAGCACAATGGTAAGGATAGTCATCACTGGCTCTGTGTTAATAATGCTGAATTGGCTGATGTACCTGCTAAACCTGTTAAGCCTCAGGGAGTTGCTGCCAATTATAAAGCAAAAAAGCTAAGGCACACATAAGTAAATTAACATAAAATAATCAATTTCGTATACGATAGCATACACCAACAGCCCTAAAAACCAAACTACCCAAACGCCAGATTATTCCAGTATCCTATCAGCATCCACCGAGTACCCGCTGTTACCCAATTCACGAATGAGAGCAAGCTTCCAGCTATCAAGCTCATCAAAAGCCACAGTTTTCATGCCTTCAAAATCAGTGGGCACCTCAAAATTCGCACATTCCCTAAAGAAGACAAGCACATTACCCTTGTCAAGTTTACCTAACAAGAAACCCAGTTCGAAAACCACTTCTTGGCGAGGCCTAAACTTTCGTGTAGTAGATTCCTCGTTTTTGGCATAAGCAAAATCATCAGGCGACAATAAAACCACAGCAAAACCAACATCAGCGTAATCAGCGAAGCGTTCAACGATTTTTCGGCCATGGCTTGGCTCCTCACATAACAGGATAGGAATAAGCCAAAGCTTACTCAGAGCCTGTGTCAGGGCTTTTTTCATTTCATCGTCTGTGCCACAAACTACAAGGACTCTTCGTTTTGCGGAAGCGGATGCTACTGGAGGGGTGGCTGTTGTTTGGGGTTTAGTTAAGTATTTTTCTGTGCAGGGGTAAGCGCCTTTGACTTTGCCTTTTTCGATTGATTCGACGACGTATTTTTTGTCTTTGGCTGCTACAAGGTTATCTTGGTTTGGTAGCCGGAGTTTGTCTGCTGTTTCGTAGGACCAGAACAGTACGGCTTTTGTGACTTTTAGGGGGTTGAGGAGTCTGCCCAGAAACCAGAAAGGTTTGCCAGCGCTGAAAGGTTCTGAAAAGGTACGTTTTAGTTCCTCTTGTGGGAGGTTGAATCGGAACCCGGACTTTTCGAGTTCAGCGTATTCTATGTAGATGTGATACTTGGGCGCCTGCACGTTGATCAGCCTATTGTGCTAGCTTTAGGCACAAAAACGTTGCGTAACTAACTCTGGCTATTTCCGTTTGTGGTTTGCTCCATAATCAGCCTGCAACCCAACACAGGCGCAGACACAAAAAAGCAGCAATCAGCCAAGTTCGCTGGTAGATGATGAGTATAGGGGTCTCGTCATTATCTACTACTAGAAAAACCAAAATCTAAACAACCAAGCATCTAACACACCATCCCCAAAACGTAATCGTTATCAGACAGAAACCTACACAATAAGCCTACAAGGTGAACCAACATGCCAAAGAACTACACCTATACCGACGCAGGCGTCAACCGAGCCCAACGTGTCGAATCCAAAAAAGCCCTCTCAACTCTAGCCGACACTTACCGCCACAGCCCATTTGACGGCGTCATAAAACTTCCATACAGTAACATATTCGCCGTCGGCCCGGATAGCTTTATGGACTTAACCATTGAGGGTGTAGGCACCAAAGTTCTCATCGCACAACTCGCAGATAAGTATGATACTATAGGCGTTGACGCAGTCGCCATGGCCGTCAATGACGTCATACGTTCAGGCGCAAAGCCATTGGGGATAGTTGATAACATTCATGCGCAGGAAAGTAACCCCACATTAGTTAAGGAGTGGCTCAAGGGCATTATCCAAGGTGCCAACGAATCCGAGTGCCCAGTAACAGGTGGTGAAACAGGTGACGTCGCAGAAATCATCAAAGGCATCGTCGACAACGCCGGCTTCGACATGGTCGTCGCATCCGTGGGCACAGTCGAACGCAAAAATATAATCACCGGCCAAAACATCAAACCAGACGACCCTATCATCGGACTCACATCTAGTGGTGTACACAGCAACGGCATAACCATGGTCCGTAAAATCTTATTCAAAAAATGGGGTGGAAAATTCGAACCCACCGACATCCCAGAAGAACTCGACCGCGAAGTCGCACTCGAAGCCCTCGAACCCACTAAAATCTACGTTAAACCACTCCTACAGTTAGCCCGAGAAGTCAAAATCAAAGGCGCTGTACACATAACCGGTGACAGCTATATGAAATTCAACAACCTCGCAGGCACCTCACCAGGTATAGGCTTCAAATTTAACAACTTCCACCCACAGCCCATCTTCTCCCTGATCCAAAAAACTGCTGCCGAATTAGGTTTCACAGTTACCGATGAAGAGATGTTCAAGACCTTTAACATGGGCTGGGGTTTCGGCATCATAGTCGACAAAACAGAAATCGACAAAGCCATGAATACCCTAGAGCAAAATGGCGTAAACCCACAACTCATTGGCAGAGTCACCAACAAAGAACGCATCGTCGAAATAGAGTACGGAAAGAAACACATGATTCTATCGTAGACTTTTGCATCGTTTGTAACGAAAGCGTTTAAATCCCGATTGCTTAATTTAAAGGACTATGAAATACGCTGCCAAAATCGAAGTTAGCCTAAAACCCGGTCACAGCAACCCGGAAGGCGAAACCACCGCAAGACTCCTCATCGAACTCGGCTACAAAGTAGAAGCCGTCGATGTAAGCAAAGTCTACACAGTATTTTTGGAAGCAACCTCTCCTGCTGAAGCGAAGGCGAAAGCGGAAGAAATGAGCAAACGCCTATTGGCTAACCCAACCAAAGACAATTACACAATCAGCGTCGTTGAGCAGAAATGAACGCCGACCTCATTGTACAGCGCAAAAACAGCCAAGTTCTAGAAATTCAAACAGCCAAAGCCACACCAGAACAGCTAGCCGAGGTAAACAGTGAACTCGCATTAGGCTTCAGTGCCGAGGAACTATCAGTTATTCAAGCTTACTTCAAAAAGGAAAACCGCAACCCAACCGACGTAGAGTTACAAACTATTAGCCAATCATGGAGTGAACATTGCTGCCACAAAACCTTCAAAGGCAAAATCAAACTCGACGGCAAAGAAATCAACGGCCTATTCAAAACCTACCTCGCCAAAGCCACCAAAGAAATCAACGCGCCATGGTGCTTTAGCGTCTTTGAGGATAACGCAGGGATTGTCAAATTTGATAAGGGCTATGGCATCGCAGCCAAAGTGGAAACACACAATCATCCATCAGCGGTGGAGCCGTTTGGTGGTGCAGCAACGGGTGTTGGCGGCGTCATCAGAGACATCTTGGGCGTTTGGGCAGATCCAATCGCATGTACAGATGTACTCGGTTTTGGTCCATTAGATTATGATTATAACAAGTTACCTGCCGGCGTGAAACATCCCAAGTACATTTACCGGGGCGTCACCGCTGGCATCAGCGCATATGGCAATAACATGGGTATCCCAACAGTTAACGGCGCCATATACTTCGACGAGTCCTATACAGGCAACGTCGTCGTTTATTGTGGCTGCATAGGATTACTCCCACTTGATAAGTATGTTAAGAGCGGCAAAGTCGGCGACTACGTGGTATTATCAGGCGGAAAAACGGGTCGAGACGGCATCCACGGCGTAACATTCGCCTCAGCCGAACTCACCGAGAAATCCGAGGAAATCTCACGCCCAGCCGTCCAAATCGCAGACCCAATCGAGGAAGAAAAAGTTAAACGCGCAGTAGTTGCAATCCGCGACCTACAATTAGGCTCAGCTATAACTGACATAGGCGGCGGAGGCTTATCCTCAGCCGTCGGCGAAACAGGTGAGCGCTTTAACTGCGGAATCTCAGTAGACCTAGGCAAAGTCCCCTTGAAGTATCAGGGATTGTCTCCTTGGGAGATTTATCTTTCTGAATCACAAGAACGCATGCTTATGACTGTTCCTGCTGAGAATTTGGAGCGGGTTATGGCGATTTTTGAAAGAGAAGATGTCATCGCAACAGCTATTGGCCAGACTTATTCCAGAAAGGCGCCTGCAGCTTAGTTACAACGGCGAGTTAGTCTCAGACATCGACATGGAATTCCTCTTCAACCCATGTGAAAGCATCAAAATCGCCACCATCGAAACACCCAAACTTGACGGAACCAGAGTTTGCGGAGCCAGCAGACCTCACACGAAACACTTCTGCAACTGCTTGCGGCGCCAAACATAGCCAGCAAAGAAGCAGTAATCCGCACTTACGACCATGAAGTCAAAGGCAACACCCTCCTCAAACCGTTACAGGGCGACTATGCCGGACCAAACGATGCGGCAGTGCTTAAAACCAGTCGATGACTCCATCAAAGGCTTAGTCATCTCATGCGGGATGAATCCCAACTATGGCAAAATCGATGCTTACTGGATGGCGGCTTCAGCAATCGACGAAGCTATACGCAACAACATCGCTGTTGGCGGCAGAAGAATTGCCATCCTAGATAATTTCGTCTGGGGCAACCCAGAAAAAACAGAACGCCTCGGCTCGCTTGTTACGGGCTTGTGAAGCATGCTACGACTTCTCAGTCATGTTTAAGACACCGTTCATCTCGGGCAAAGACAGCCTCTACAACGAATCCCCACTTGGCCCAGTAACACCAACATTACTCATCACGGCAATCGGCGTTAACCCCAACATCGAATTAACAGTCTCCGTTGACCTCAAAGAAGCAGGCAACCCCATCTACATTATAGGCGAAACCTTCCCCGAACTAGGGGGCAGCGAATACTACAAACTCAAAGGTTACTTAGGCGCATCTGTGCCAAAAGTGCACGGTGGCAAAGCCAAACGCACGTTTAACGTGGTTACTAAAGCCATCGATTTTGGCATGGTAAAATCGTGCCATGACCTCTCAGAAGGCGGCTTAGCAGTAGCTGCTGCAGAAATGGCGTTTGCAAGCGGCTTAGGCTTAGAAATAAGCCTGCAAATGGTACCTGTTAAAGATGTGACCCGCAACGATTTTGTGCTATTCTCAGAATCCAACAGCCGTTTCCTAATCGAAGTCGCAAAAGAAGACAAAGAAGATTTCGAAGAAATCATGAAAGGCAAAAACTGCGTACAAATAGGCATAGTAACCAAAGAACCAAAACTAACTATAACAGGCTTAAACGGCAAAATCGTCGTTGATGCTCCGCTGGATAAACTGCGGCTAAGCTGGAAAAAAACTCTGAACCCCGAGGAGACAAAACAATGAACCAAGAAGACATTAAAGTCTGCGTCTTACGCGTTGGCGGAACTAACTGCGACGCCGAAACTCAAAGAGCATTCACAGAACTAGGCGTGCAAGCCGAAGTCGTCCAAGTTAGCGATATGATCAAACGCCGCAACCTACTCGACTACAATATGCTGGTTTTTCCCGGAGGCTTCTCGTATGGCGACTATGTGCGTTCAGGCGTAATCTTTGCAAGGCACCTCTCGGCGAATCTGGGCAAAGAAATACAGAGCTTCGTTGATGAGGGGAGACCCATACTTGGTATATGTAACGGCTTCCAAATACTCGTCGAATATGGCTTACTACCAGGCTTTGATGGCATCAGCGATTACCCCGAAGCGACTTTAACCACGAATGAGCCTGCAGGGTTCAAGTGTAAATGGGTTTACCTCAAACAGGAAAACAGGGGCAAATGCGCCTTCACCGACGCCATTCCGCAGGGCAAAACCATCCAACTGCCAATTGCGCATGGCGAAGGCAGACTACTGTTTCCTAAAGAAAATGAAGAGGCATTGCTCAAGAAACTCATTGACGAGGACATGCTTGTTTTCCGTTACTGCAGCAAAGACGGCACAGTAGCAGAGGGCAAATACCCCCAAAACCCCAACGGCAGCTTCTATGACATCGCAGGCATATGCAACAAGGAAGGCAACATATTCGGTTTGATGCCGCATCCTGAGAGGGCGATGTATTGGTGGCAGCTGCCAGGCTGGACAAAGGAGAGTCAGATGCTCCAGTATGGGCACGGAAAATACATTTTCCAAAGCATCATCAACAAACTAACAAAGACCAGCTGCTAATTTTTCTATATAGTTTCTATTTTCTACTAACATATTTTTCTTATCTCTAAATAGGCAAGTAAATGGTGGAGAGCGAAATGCAAACACTTCAATCCACCCCAATAAAATTCACGTGCCCACTATGTGAAAAAAGCTTTGAGTATGACCAAGTAGGGGAATACCAACTTGTTCCATGCCCAGTATGTGGAGGCAACTTAGTTACCGTGAATAAAGGCAGAGGTTTAGAACTGGAGTCCTTCGAATTCTAAGTAAGGAGAAAACCGAGTTGAAGGTAAAATGCGTTGGATGCGACGGAAAATTCGATTTTCACCCCGAGAACTTTTCAGACCACGAAATAGTCTTTTGCCCAGTTTGCGGTCTTGACCATACAGTAAACAAGAGAACAAGGCAGGTTATTGCCTTACCGATTGCATAAAAGAGTTAAAAAGGAAGAGAAAGCGGTTGGATAGAGACATGCTAACCGAGGTATGCTAAATCTTCTTCTTTTGGCAAACCGTCGCGTGCACCCATCTTCATTACACTTTTAGCCGCTACAAAATTGCCTATTCTACCGCATTCACCCAGCGTTTTGTTCTGGATTAAACCGTAGAGGAAGCCTGCGTTGAATGCGTCACCTGCGCCTGTTGTGTCGACTACTGGAACCTTGAAGGGCGCTATAGTTTTCTTTTCTTCACCGTTAGTGACATAGCAACCTTTATCGCCCAACTTTACTGCGACGATTTTTACACCTGCACCGATTAGCATAGCTGCGCCTTCGGGAATGTCCGATTCGCCAGTTATGAGTTTAAGTTCTACGGCGTTTGGCATCATCACAAAGGAGTTTTGGATTATGGGTTCGATTGCTGAGAAGCCTTTCTGTGCATAGAGGGAGCCTGGGTCGAAGCTGATTTTGACTCCTTCGGGCAAGCTGCTTAGGACTTTTTTTTGGGCTCGGAAAGATTTTTCGCCAACAAACGAGGAGAGATGCAGAATTTCGGTTTGTGAAACGTATTCCCATTGGAGCTCTCTGGGTTCGATGATGTCGTTTACGCCTGGGTTAATGTAGAGTGCTCTTGCGCCTTTTTTGTCTACGAAGCCAAGACAGATGCCGCTTTTGCCTTTTGGAGAGTGGATGATGCCGTCGGTGTTTACGCCTTCGGCTTTGAAACAGTCAATTTGGAGTTTGCCTTCATGGTCATCTGCGACTTTGCCGATGAAACCAACTTTGCAGCCCAAACGCGCTAACCCAACGATGGTGTTTGCTGCTGAGCCGCCACAGGCTTCTGTGTAATCGCGGATGAAGCTTTCCTCTTCAGCACCCGCTATCTTGTCAACTTTTAGCAATGTGTCAACGTTGAGTGCGCCAAAACCGATAACATCAAACTTTGTCATACAAACAACTCACTCAACTGTATTTTATATTCGCCTAGTTTGCCGCCATAATTGCCTGCGGAGACACGCACTACGCCTTCAATGTCTAAGACTGCTTTTATGCCTACTTTAGTAGCTTCTTTAATTGCATCGAGGGACATTCCATCATAGACGATTTCAGCAATGTAGCCTACGCCGTCTGGAACCAGTGATTCTTTGCCCAAACGTTTCTTGAGCGAGGGGCAGTAGAGGTGGTTGGTTGTGGGCCCGATTTCTGGGAAATGGGTTTCTGGTTTAGAGCCGGCTGAGCATATGTCAAATGGTAGTTACTGCACCATGCACTTTGTGAATGGCCTTTAATGCTCTTGCACCTGCTTCTTTGAGGGCTTCTTTGGTGGTGCACATTATCCAGAAGTTACCGCCCATAACGCCACGGGCATAGCCAATGTAGTGTTCGATTACGAAATCTGGAACCATCAATGGGACAACAATGACTTCTCTGCCGTTGCGTGTTTCAACCCATTCATAGCCATCGCCGCAGTGTCCCACACGCTCCATCATATCCAGTTTGCCTTCAGATCTTGGCAGTGCATCATAGACTGCCGTGAAGGGTTTAACAAGGATGTCTTGTCGGATACGGTAAGAGAGTTCGGTCTCAAACTTTTTGAGTGATTCGGAAAAGGTCTTCTTTGGGTTAATTTCGCCCCAAAACTGTAAAATGGCGCCTTTGCGTCCATCAGGGGTTTGTTTTTCGGTGAGGTATTTTTCTATGCCGCCCTCGGTTCTGCCAATAACAACGGATGGTGTTGCAGTTGCATCCTCAGCTGCTTTACGCACGGTCTCCAAATCGTCTGCGGTAACGATTACACGGCAAAAAATGCCTGCGAATGCTTCAATGTAAGTATCATCAATTTTTTTATTCAATTAACCCAATCTTCCTATGCTTATGCCTCTAACTTTTTTTCTAAATTCGCTGCTCTCTTTGACTATTGTGTCCATATTTTTGGTTGTAACTATTTGAACCTTCGGCAGACTTTCTGGGTATAGTTTGGTGAGTTGTTTGAGTAATGCTTCGTCTACGTGGTTTTGTTTTAGTGTTTCCAGGTTCCATGCGCTGAGGGATTTGAGGGTTTTCGTCTTTGCCGTATTTGCAGAATAAGTCGGCGATTACAGCGGTTACAAGGTTACTTTCTGATTGAACTGCGACTTCAGCGTTTTTCACTGCATAACTGTTACCGTTGAAGGAGACAGCTAAACCACCATTCTCTCGCACTAACTTGAAAGCTTCGACATCGGTTATGCTGTCGCCCACATACATAACATCTGCAAGTTTGGCATGGAGGCGTTTGGCTGCGTCACGGATGGATTCAGCTTTTTGTTCCCCACCAACAGTCACCACGTCAGTGAGGAATTTGCCCACAAACATTTGTGGGATTTCGCTCCAGAAAATCTCATCCAACCGCTGAATGATAGTTTGGTCGCAATACGAAAAATCTTCAACAGATGTCACGCCTGCTGGGATGTCGATTATGCGCATCTGAGCGATTTCCTGCGCTATTACTCTTAGGCGGTCGTTATCTTGTTGTGTAATTGGGATTTTGTCGAGGCTTACTTTTGTGCAGTAAGTGTTCTTGTATGGGAAATCCGTGGCTTTGCAGAGAGCTTTGATGTAGTGTTCGTAGCTGGTGCTAACGATGAAGGCATCAGCTATCCGCTGCACATGCTGCAAAGTAGTTTGGCTGTTAGCGATTAATACAATGTTTTGTTCTGAGAACTCTTCCATTTGGCGAATCAGTTATGCCGTAAGCTTTGAAAAAGGGCAAAATCAGTTTGAGTGTGCTGCCTGCCGAGTAATTGGGCTTGTGAACAATATCTGCCAAAACATCGTCGTATTTGCTTATGTTGGCGAAAAAGTTTGTCTCCGTTTGGAATAAAATTCTCCGCTAACTCAAAAGCGTTATCGTTTTTGCTGATTGGTCCTTCGCAGTCGGAGACAAAGAGGCGCTTCAAGCCTTGTTCCTCAACTGCTCCATGTTAGTTACGCTTTTTTGGATGTGCTGCTTTAGTTGCGACGTCGGTGCGGTTCCAAAGTGCACCGCCTGTGATGACTTTGGCGCCTTCTTGGCTGATTTGGCGTGCTTCTTCGATGGAGTCGCCGATGCCTAAGATGCCGATGGCTCTGGATTTGAGAGCGTAGTTTTTGCCGTCTCTGAGTTCCATGGAGCCGGGGTATATGCGGATTTTATCGCCGTATTTTTTGGTTAATGCTTCTGCTTTGGATAAGTCTACGGGTGTGTTGATTGCTGATTTGTCCACTATGGATGAGTGGACGTCTGCGTATCCGCCATATTCAGCTGGAACCTTGTAAGTTAAAACTGTCGCTGACTTCTCCATAGCAACACTGTTGAGGTTACCATCTACCATTTTGAGGCAGACATCTGCGAAGTCATCTTTTATGATTGGTAGCAGATTCATGATTTCTGGGTCGCCGGGTCGACTGTTAATTTCAAGAATTTTGATGCCTTTGCCAGTATGCATAAACGCGAGGTACAGCGGGACTCCGCGAAGTGCGGTTTCGTCGGGGATTTTTGCCTTCCATCCCCTGAAAACTTTGTCAGCTAACGCCAACTCTGCTTCACGGTCTTCTGCTGTGAGGAACGGTAAGTAATCTTTGACATCTTTATAGGAACCCATGCCGCCAGTGTTCGGTCCTCGGTCATCGTCAAACGCGCGTTTGTAGTCGCGTGTGTCTGGCAATGGGATGAAGTGTCTACCATCGCAGAAACCCATACAACTGGATTCTTCACCAGGAACTTTCTCCTCGATAATAACTGAGCTATACTTGAAGTTGGATAGGAAATGCTCCCAAAGTTGTTCACGGTTTGCAAAATGATCTCCCCATACACCCACACCCTTTCCCAGGGCAGGTTTGTCGGGCTTCACCACAGCCTGGTTGTCCAATTCATCAAGCCACTTGTAAACAGCAACCTTTGCATCGGCTTCTGTTTTATAATCGGATGGAATGAAAACTTTGAATCTTGGATTCGCTTCAGGCGCAATCTCCTCAAAAAGCACACGCTGCGCCACCTTGCTCTCTTCAATGGCATAAGCCTTTTTTGGGCAAATAACGGGGATACCGACTTTTGACTCGATTAAGTCACGGATGCCCTTAATGATGGGGTTCTCGGAACCAACCAAAACAAAATCGAGGTTAGCCTTGTTTGCTTCCGCAAATTTGCAAATCTCATTAACATCCAAGCTTGGAATGACTGCGTGCTTTGTTGCATGCTTCGCGTTATAGGGATTGCATTGTTTGTCAGCGACGTAGAGTTCCACTTGATAATTTTTGCTTCGCAGAAGCGTATCTGCCATAGCGACTTCTCTTGCACCATAAGAAACCAGTAGGACACCTAGTTTTTCCATCCAGGATACACCGTTACTTACTCTACTGTGTGAAGGGTCGCTTTATAGCGGTTACGGCTGAACTTCTTCGTTCTCGTAGATTCTGCCCTTTTCTTCGTAGCCTGCTTGGAAACGTTTTTTCATTGCGTCAGCGACTTTCTGTGCGCAAGGCGTGGGATATTTGCCGGTAACGCAGGCTAAACAGAGTTGGTCTTCAGTTTTACCTGTAGCTCGGATTAAGCCTTCGAGGGATTGGTAACATACTCCGTCGGCGCCGATGATTTTCGCGATTTCCTCTGCGTTGTGGCGTGAACCGACAAGTTGACCATAGCTGGACATGTCGATGCCATAGAAGCAGGGACCGATAATACGTGGAAAAGTCACGGAGACATAGACCTTTTTTGCCCCTGCCTGACGCATCTTCTCAATGATGACTTTGGTGGTGTCTCCTCGAACGATGCTGTCTTCGGTAATGATTACGTTCTTGCCCGCGACTTTGGAGCCTAAAATGTTAATTTTCTTATCAATCGTCGAATACCGCTCTGCATTAAGTAAGATGAAGGCACGTTCGGTTACATAGCGGTGACGCCTTGAACAACGTTCCCAGCGCAGTCCCGATTCTTCATGGACACCCATAGCGGAGTCGTCACCAGTTTCAGGAACAGACATGATGATGTCACATTCTTTGATGACTTCGGGATACTCTTTAACGACGTTGCGTCCGAATTCCTCTCGAATCTCATAGACATATTTACCGTTAAAAATTGAGTCGGGTCTTGCAAAATAAGCAAACTCAAAAGCACAAAATGCATGCTTGGGGTTTTCGATGACTTGGATTCGTTTAAAACCGTCTTTGGATGCAATCACAAGTTCGCCTGAGTTTAATTCAAAATCGCGGACAAAACTGTTCATGTCTAAACTGACAGTTTCCGATGAAAAAGCATAGGTTTTGGCGTTGGGGTCATGTCCAGCGCACAGAGGCTTTATGCCATGTGGATCTTTGAATGCGAAGAAGTCGCCGTCACCGGTTATGCCTGTAACTGAGAATGCTCCATCTAAGCTTTCCATAACAGCTTTTGCGGCTGCAACCAAGTCTTTGTTTTGTTTGTAGGCTAAAAGCATTTTGTGGCAGACGAGGTCTGAGTCGCAGTTATAGATGAAGTCGGAAAAGTTTTCTTGCATTTCCTTTTTGAGCGGCTGAGTATTTACGATGTTGCCATTGAAAGATAACGCGATTTGTACTCCATCAGCCGAGGCTATGAAGGGTTGTGTGCCTTCTACAATTGATATGTCGTCGCATTTGCCTGAAGTAGTGTAGCGGACGTTGCCTATACCGATTGATCCAGGAAGTCGTCCGAACCATTCGTCTATGGCGCTGCTTTTCACCTTCGGCACAAGATCCAAGCTCTTGTAGGCTTTGAATTCTCCATGATTTAATGTGAGGAAACCATGCGACTGGTGTCCTCGGTGATTCTGTGCCCTCAATCCCCAGTAAACATAGGGGAAAACAGGTTGATTATCGTAATTTATTGCCCCAAAGATACCGCAGCCCATTTTTGGTCCCTTCTAGCTGTGAATGCGAACTTAGTGAACGAGGGGGTTTATCAGCTTTTAGTACAAATTTGAGTAAATAGCATGGTTCTTTTGACAGCAAACAGTTTGACCTTAACCGCTAACCCGCATGGAAAGCTACTGCGAAAAAGTCTTGCACCACTCAGCGATTTTCTCCTCAGTTGCCTCCTTATCTTTGAGGGGTTCAACTAAGGATAATACGCCTACGCATTCGTTTTTGGTGAGTAGTGCCTTGGTTTTTTCGATGGCTTTCTGGTTCTCCTTACCGCAGGTAAAGAATAGGGCGACTTTTTTGTCCGAGAGGTCGTTTTTGTTGATGTAGGTTCGGATGGCGGGTGTGGGTGCGGAGGCCCAGACTGGTGTGCCCAAAATTATTAGCTCATAATCTTTCGGTGAACGCTTGGTTTCTCCGATTTGGGTTTCTTTGCCCTGTGTTGCGTCTTTGCCGCCTGAGAGGAAGCCTAATGAACCACTACGTTTCTTGAGATCAACAACCTCTTCGACATCTGCGCCGATGGTTGCAGCTATGGTTTCTGCTACAAATTTAGCGTTTCCTGTTCGCGAATAATAAGGCTACAAGTGTTTTCATTTTGGGTCAAATATGTGTTTATTTTTGGTTGTATAAGAAACTTGTTAAAGAAGAAGAGGTATGGATGCTTGCTGTTCTGTTGGTGATGTGGTTTGGTTCTCTGAAAACGACCAAATCGCCAATTACTTTAATCCTACCGTCACCTACGTAATAAACATTTCACTCAAACGAAATCCTGCATAAAAAGCAGGTTAAGGCATCGGTAGCGTCTCAAAGATGCCAAACGTATTACCTTCGGGGTCTTGGGCGAGAGCAAACCACCCCATACCTGGTACCTCCATCTTTGAAACGACGATTTTTCCGCCTAAGCAGTTATCTTTTTGCTGTATTCCTCCACGGATTCTACGTAGATGTAGTTTACTGGTTGCTGCATTGGTTGGTCTTTTTTGTAGAGGCCTCCGTTTACGCCTGGCTTAGTAGGTTGCCTTTTTCATTCATGGGCATGTTACAGAGTAGTATTCCATATTTGCGAGTTTTTCGATCTTCCAACCAAAAAGGTCAGAGTAGAATTTCTTGACTTTCGGTTACATCGTTTACGGGGATTTCAATCATGTTTGAGAGTTTGTTCGATAAATATCAAGACGAAGCCAAAAAGGTAAAGTATTGTGACGAAAAGTGGTTAACTTTACGCCCCGTCAACATCATTTGCCGGGCCGTTATCGAAAAAATCGGTAGTACTGATATACCCTGCTAAGTAATTACCAGCTTGTAGAAACCAAACGAGGAATTAGAAGAATTTACTTTTTAGTAGTACTATGAAAAACGTGGTTAACTTACGACGACTTGTCAAGTAACTTATGTTCCTGTAATGTCAAAGCCCGCCTATTCCCGTGCGTCATTGCGCTGCATCTTCAGCTACGCGCTAAAAAAATCAAAGTAGTAACTAAGTTTATGCTATAAAAATAAAGGAACTAAAAAGAAATTAAAAAGAAGGAAAAATGGCTTATGGTTGCCATTTATCATGATGTATTTGGGAATTTCGCTGCTGTCGCGTGGTCCAACGAGGACTTTCCAGCCGGACAGTTCTTCGATTTCGCCGCTGATGCGTGAGGCTTTGCCTGGGCTGATGATTCTGCGGTGCTTTACTTTGCTTTCAACGCCTGATGCTTTGATTGCGTCTGCGATGCGTTCTGCGGTTAGTTTGCGTCCTGCGACACCACTGTCGATAGCTGAGCCTTCTGCGTCAACTACGATTAGGTATGCGTTGGTTTTGCTGCTTTCAATGTCTGAGGCGACTGTGTAGTAGGTCAATGCGAAGTTGCTTGTGAACATGACTGGGCTGTTTTCGTCTGGTGTGCCGAAGACTTTGAGGCCTGGTGCAACTGCGACTGGTTTGCGTGGGTCAGTGTAGATGTTTTGGCGTAGTACGGTAAGTGGCAGTAGGCTCCATCCGTCGTTTCCGTGTAGGATGAGTGCGTCTGCGTAGCGGACAACCAGCATGGATGCGATGTATGATTCGCGCCATTTGATTAGGTCGTCTGCTGTTTCGCCCTTGTTTGCCCAAGTGACCATGGGTATGCCGAGGAGTGGTAGACCTGCGAGTTCTTCGCCGCCTTTTGTGGCTGCGCGTCGTAGCATGGTAAAGTTGTTTATTGTGTCTGCTAAGCCTTCGTTTGTAAAGGTTCCTGGGTCAAGCACTATGTCTTTTACGCCATAGGCTATGAGAGTTTTTGCCAGTGATACCAGTCCGGTAAGGTCGTTTGGTGCTGATGCAACTAGTGGTGCATCGTACATGATTGCGAGTTCTGCCATTTCTTTCCAGTTTTGGGCGTTTGCTGCGTAGAGTAGTGGGCGTGCTTTTGGTGCTGCCATTAATGCCTGCTTCCATGACTTGTGGGTTCATGGCGCAAAGGATCATAGGTAGCTTTGTGGTTTCGCTGACTTTTTTGACGCATGCTTTGAATTTGTCTGCTTCGTCGCTTGTGCAGCGGACTGCGATCATGTCGAGTTTAAGGGTGTTGCCGATGTATTCGAAGCTGAAGTTCTCAGTTTTCTGTACACGTTCAACAACTTCTTTCTCTGGCATTTCGTCAGTTACGTCAATGGCGATTGCGGTTGGGTTCTTGTATGTGAATTCATGGCGGTACATGACGAGTTTGCCACCGATTTTCTTGGCTTTCTCGCCGACACCGACGGTGACTTCTTTAACCGCTGGTTTTAGTAGGTCTTTTAGGATAGCGTATTGTTTTGCGTTTTCTGGTTTTAGTAGTGGTTTGCAGCTTTCGAGTTCGATTTCGCGGTTGACAATCTTTGTGGCGAATGCCATGCAGTTGTCTTGGCCGCATTCTTTGCAGTTAGTTTTTGGTAAGTTCTTGTAAATGGCGATTGGGCTGAGTTCTTTTAATCCGCCTTTTTTCTTTTCTGCCATATCAGTCATGTCTCCTTAAGCCTTTACTTTGACCCAATCAAGGAACTTGGCTGGGTCTGCTTTCTTGTTTGCTGTTAAGTAGTTGGTGACATCTTTTAGTGTCTTGACGGCTGCTGGGTGCATCATCATGAATAGGTCGACTCCTGCGGTTAGTAGGGTGAGTGCTGTTGTGACTTCCCATAGTGGGCCTCTAAGTTCACGTGGTTCCCATTCAGCTGACATTTTGAGCCATGCTTCACGGGCTGCCCATGCGTTGGTTGTACCAGAGGACATGGGTTGTGCCAATTCAAGGTCGCCCATTAATCCGCCAGTGCGTGCGCGTTCCATGTTAGTGAATGCGTAGTCTAAGCCGTAACCTAAGGCTGCGGTTGTTAAGTCCATAACGATGTCTTCTTTTGATAAGTTATCGAAGAGGCGTCTGTTTAGTTCGCGTGCAAAGTTAAGGTCCATTGGTGTGAAGGCTAAGACTGCGTGGCCTGCTTTCTTGATGAATTTAGCGCATTTATCGGCATCCATGTCGCGTGTAACTGAGCTCATGAGGAAGCGTTCACCTGGGAATTGTGCGCATACTTCTTCGAATAGTGCTGTGTCTTTAACTGGGTCACCGCATCCACCGATTACGAGTGGTACATCGACTGCTTGCAAGACTTTTTCTATGGTTTTGCATGCGTCTTTTGGTGATGCATCCTTGAGTAAGGGGTCAACGCTGATGAGGTGCATTGTAACCATGTCTGCGCCGAATTTTTCGACTGCAAGTTTTGCCCATGCTGCTGGGTCGCCGACGACCTCTTTAACGTGCATCTTGACGGCTTTAGACAGGGGGACTTCCATGTCGAAAACGTCTAATGTGATGACTGGCTTGTGTGGCATTGGGTTCTCAAAAGTGTAGAAGGCTGGAGAGAGTTCTCCGCCGATTGTGAGTGTTTTGCCGCGTGTGCCGCCTTCGCTTTTGGTTGCGCCAAGTTTGACTGTTGCGATGCTGTTGGGATATTTCTCAATTGGTGGTAGGAATGATGACTGTAGTAAGCTGGTGGGTTTGCCGCCTGCGATGCCTGCTGGAAGCTTGAGTTTTGGCAGGACGGTTGCCGCCATGCCGGGCTCAAAGAGGATTTCCAGTTCTTTAGCGTCAAGTTGGAAGTCTTCCAACTCGATCGTCTTGAACTTTGCAAGCGCTGATAGGAGGTCTTCGCTTAACTGAAGACCTTCAGCGTCTTTCTTTTTGTCTGTGTCGTGGTGAGTCGTAGAGGTCACCGGTTTATTGCTTCTTGTCGTCTTTGACGGTTGTGATGATGACTTTGTTGGCGTAGATCTTAGCGTCTTTGAGGATGATCTTGAATCCGCCGGCCATGATTGGTAGTGAGCCTGCTGTTGCAACTGGCATCATTGTGCCTGCTGCTTCCTCGTTAACTGTGAGTGCTGCGGTTTCTGCTGCTGGGCTGCTTCTGCTTCCCATCTTGCGACTACTGGGTGGTTCTTTGCCTTTAGGAACGCTTTTAGTTCGTCAATGTTTTTGGCGTCTTCTTCAGTTGCGATTTTGTCAACGACGTCTTTGGGTATGAATTCTTTAACTTTTTCTTTGACTTCTTTTGGTACCCAAACGATGCGGTTCCATCCACCGTCTGCTGCGAAGAATTTGCTGCTTCGCATGTATTCGATGGACATTCCGTGGAATCCGTCGATTTGTCTGCCGCCTGCTGCGGAGTCTGCTAGAGTGCTGAAGGGTAAGCCGTTTACTGCTGCGCCCTTGAAGTTTCTTTGAACAACGCCTAATCCGTCGACTTCTGGGATGTAGAAGGTTATGGCTTCGAAGCATCCGCATGAAGTGTGTGGGTGGTCAAAGGCTGTGTATAGCCAGACTTGGTTAACTTCGCCCATGCTGCGTTTCTTTGCTGCTTCGTTAACGCCAGAGAATTCTCCTTTCTCTGCGTTGATCATTTGACCTGCTGGAATTGCGAAGACTGGACCCTTTGGATCAATGCTTGCGGAGGCTTTACCGTCGAACCAGCTGATAGCGCCGCAGTTGCTGTATCTTTGTGGTGTGATAACACAGACGTGGCTTGGTGCGAATGATTGACAGAGTGCACAGCCGTAGAATGTGTCTACTTCACTGTCTTTTAGACCTCTGGCTTTTGCATCGCGTGATTCGTATGCTTGGATTGCGTCTGGTGTCATTTGGTCTAGTTTTGCTGGGTCTGTGATGAAGGTAACTTGGAGTTTTTCGATGATTGGTAGTTCACTCTTGAAGAGTCTGTAGACGACTTTGCCGATTGCGTCAAAGCTGTTTAGGCCTTTTTGGAAGGATTTTTTGCCGATGCGTATCCAGATGTCATAGCGCTGGTTTAGGTGCATGAAGCCTTCGATGTAGTTTAGGTAGCCGTGAATGCGTCTTTCAATGACACCTTCAAGACCTGCATCGAGTTTTGCGCCGGCTGCTTCGATTAGAATGCCGAATGGATATGCGCCGCCTTCTTTGAGGTCTTTTAGGTCTGGACCGACTATGGTGATTTTGCCATCTTCGATCTCGTTCATGGGTTTTACTTTTGCCAGTTCAAACTTTTGTTTGACTGTTGGACCGCCGAGTTCGACTTGCATGTCGTTTCTGCGGATACGTTCGCCTTCGAAGATTACGCCAACTTCTACAGGTATATCTTTAAACATAGACATTTTCTTAGTTTCCTCCACTAAATTTTGATGTCATTACTTTAAGGTTTGCAGCCCATTCGTCTAGGCTTGCGTTGGGGAAAGACCAACTTGCGTGTACATGATACATGTTGTCGATGGTCATGGTTTTTAGGTCTGGTGCAAAATGCTTGAGTCCGCCAGGATCAGTGCTTCCATGTAGTAGGGCATGCCGACATAGATGACTAGGTCTGGGTGGCCTTTGCCGTCCAGTCCCATCCATGTTGGGTCGCCAACGCGTTGGCTAATTTCCATAGCATTCATAAATGCTGCTGGGTGGTAGCCACGTTTTATGAATTCGCCGACCATATGGGCGGTTGCTACTACGGGGATTTTTGATGCGTTTGCGAGGTCGATGATGTATTCGATTGCTTGTCTGCCTTCCATCCAGCGCTCGGTCACGTTACTGCCGACAATAAGAAGAGGGCGTTGAGCCTTCTTCATCATTGCGACTGCTATTTCGGGTTTCTGGATTGGGTTTGCTTTTTTAGTTGATGCGATTTCTGCACATTGCCATGGTTCACAGGACATAGTTTTCTCCTCCGTTTACTCCTTCATCTTTCGGACCATTCTTGGGAGCAAGGTTGGGTCTGGAATGATGGTTTCTTTCCAGTTCTTTTCTGCCAAGATGGTTTGGAATTCGTCTTTCATTGTTGAGGGGACATCTGCCATTGTTCTAACGAATAGGTGTAGATCATCTGGCATGACGCCTAAGTAGCGTTTGCTTAGGTCAACATAGTGGCTTAGTTTTATGCTGCGTCCTTTCCACGTGTCGTTTGGTCTCATAGCAAAGCTTTGCAATTGCAACGATGCATTCTTCTTTGGTTTCTGCAACGTTGAAGAGGTGTTCTGGTGTTGGACCGACGTTGACTGTTTCGCCTGTGCGTGCGTCGAGAACTTCCCAGTTTGATGGGTCTTCTTTTCTGCCAAGGAGCATACGTCTGTATTTGCTGCCGTGCGGACCGACAAGCACTGGTACACCTAAGCGCCAGAAGCCTGCGCCGATTGCGGCTGCTTTCTGTGAGTATGCACCCCAAGCTAAGCCGACTGCACCGAGACGGTTGTGGATATAATCTGCGATTTCTTCGTAATTGCCTCTTAGGCTTCGTTTTGCGAAGATGTTTGCTACTTTGATTGCTGCACCTGCAATATGGCTGTTTGCGACACATGAACCGACGTTACAAACTCCTCCAGCTTCGAATCCACCTGGGAATTCTTCATAGATGGTTTTGCCTTCACTGTTGCGGTAGCTGCCTGCTGACATTGCACTGCATCCTGAGAGTGCAACGATGTATCGTCTGCTTGCGAATTCTCGGGCTATGTCGTAGACGTCTTTGCCGCCTTTTGGATAGTTGCTGCAGCCAACGATTGCAACGATACCTGGAATTTCTCCGAGTACGATTGGGCTGCCGACATTGCGGATTTCGACATCTGAGACTGCACCTCTGCCGCTACGGCACAGGTTGTCTTCGGCATACATCGCTTTTTCGCCTGCTTTAACGATGAGGCTGTGGATCTTGATTTTCTGTGGGCAGGCGCTTTCGCATCTTCCGCATCCAATGCAGACTTCATAGAGGTCGGTGAGTTTTGATAAGTCGCCTTCTGCTGCTGCTTTCATTGCTGCTGGAATGAAGAAGTCTTGTGGACAGTTACGTTGGCATTGCTTGCATTGTGTGCAAGTCTTTGCGATTGCAACGACTTCTTCTGCTGTTGGAAGAACGTTCTTGCGTTTGCGTACTGGAGCAACTGTTTGTGCAACGCGGACTGCTACTTCGCCGACTTTTTCTGGGTCAAGAATTAGTACACCTTTGACTTTGCCGCTAACGAGGTCTTCAACAATTGCGTCTGTTGAGTCGTTTGTGCGGTTCTTGAAGCCAACACAGTTCTTTTCTGAGGCTGCGATGACTGGTGCATTAACTTTTGCCGCTTCTTCTGCGACGTCTGTTCTGACGCATTGTTCATCAAGTACAACTACGTCTGCTAATCCTGCACGAATGAATCGGAGTTCCCAACTGATTGGACCAACGATTCTTGCACGAGTGTAGTATCTGGTCATGTCATGTGAGGTGCAGCATAAGCCGACTATTTCGATTTTATCGTCAACTTTAGTTTCTTTTGCATAGTCGATAATTCCGACTGATGGAACAACGTTGTGACCAATGCACATGATAACTGGTTTAGTTCTGTCAACGCTTCCGATGCCAAGTTTCACAAGTGGTGCTTCTGGATCAGCTTTTGGATAGCCTAAGGTTGAAATTTGTGCGATGTCGCCGACTTCCATGCCTACGTGGTCACACATACCGACGTGCATTGCTTTAGATTCAAAGTCCAACGTTACTGGATTCTTGGCCTGTGTGGGCTACTGCAAGAATTTGTGTGATTTGTTCTTCTACATAGGCTAAAACATCGTCTAAGTCGCCGAGTGTTTCAGGTTTAATACCGGTAACAAGGCGTGTGACTGGTGCTTCAACTTTAACGTTCATACCGCCGATGTCTATGGGGTGTCTGCGGCCGTATTTCTCAATTAAGTGATGAACTAAGTGGCGTGAGTGTGCTGAGTGGCATGCTGAACCGATTGCACAAGCGATCATTACAATACGTGATGATTGGGCTGCTATGTCTAAGCCGCATGCGCCACGTTTTCCAGCGGTCAAGTCGCATTTGCCAAAAGTGCAAAGGCAACATGAGTCGCAGTCGGGCATGTAAAAGGGCTTGTATTTGGTGAGAAGCTTCATGTCCCAATCTCGCAGGGCAGTAACGGAGGGCATTGGAGTTGGACCCATGGGCTCGTTATAATTATCATTGATAACTTTGCCAATGGATAACTCAAAATTCTTGATCGAACCAGTGCTGGTCTTCATTTCGTCAATTTTAACATGGACGTTTTTAGTAGTCAAATCTAATAACCTCTGTAAAGGTTTGACTCTTAGCTACATTACAATCTTTTTAAACCTTTCCAGATTTTTTATGCAAAAGTCAGGTTGGACTAATAGAAATGTTAAGGTTCTAAAAAATTATGTAAATTACTTGGGGCTTATAAATAACCCAAGTTTTCGAGAATTTTCTTCACTGAAAGGTATGCTTTATTTTGTTTGGCAGGTCTAAAAGTGATTTTCCGTCGAGAACAAACTCATCTAACTGCTCATCCGCATCGATTTTGCCTAAGATATTTGAATTTTAAGTCTTCCTCAGCTTGTCTTGCCTAATTCAGCAGGGAAACGGTAGCCGCCAATTAAGTAAAAGTTTTCGAATTTCATGTCAACTTCTTTGGCTATTTTGTAAGCTCGTCTGACATGGTCTTGAGACTTTTTTGAATGGTCCAAGATGTCAAATATGTCGTTGACGTTGGAGGTGATTCGTCTGTTGAGGTTTTCTAAGCCGGCTGGGGAATCAACAAGGACGTATTTGTAGTTTTTAGTTAGATGATTCTAATGCGCCTTTTAGTGCGCTGTTGGGCATGCAGTAGCAGCCTTCAACCCATTTGTTGCCAACTGCCATGAAATCGAAATTTGGGCTTTCGTAGAGCCCTTTTTCCCAAATGCGGGCTTCTATGCGTTGTGTTGGGGGAACGCCGACTGTAGTGCCGCCGCTTTCGATAAAGGTGCTAACAATTAGGTCTGCTATTGTGGATTTGCCTGCTTCTTTGAGGTCTATACCAAGCATTTCTGCCAGGTTCTGGTCTGGGTCAGCATCAACAAGCAAGTATAGGGGATTGTTTTGCTTCTATGAAGGCTTTTGCCATTAAGAGCTGTAAAACTGGATTTTCCTGTTCCACCACGACCAACTGTAACTAAAGTTTTCATGTACAAATGAACCTCAAAGAGTGTTATGCCTTTTTTTAAGCAAAAGCTCGCATATATTTTATATGGTGTTAACTTGGGGTTTTTACCATATTCTTCCAGCTTCATCATACAGCAATCAACTTAGGAATTTAACGAAAAAGACCCTACTTTAGAGAATAAAAAATGGGTCTCCCAAAAAAACATGGACAGAGAAGCTCTACATCACAGGATTGAATACCTGAGAAGGCAGATACGACAATTTTTCGCTTAATATAATGGAGGGGGAGGTACCTTGAGGCAGTAGTAATCCGTAAATCACAGTTATGAAGCGGAAATAAAAGAAAGTTGCAACTGACTCACATAGCGTTGAGCCCGTTTAGGCAGTTATGAGTTTGTTACCGCTTTTAGATGCATTACGGCGTCGTTAAATGAAATTAAAGCTTTTATGATAGCACTGAAAGTTGAGTAAAACGAGGCTCTGTAGCAATGATAGTCAATGGGGTCAGCCATAGAGACGGCGAGTCAGACCTCAAAGCAAACTTGGAAAGTTAACTTCCAGTGTTCTTGTTCATCAGTAGCTGGCATATGTTATCTATGGCTTTGACCGCTTCGATTTCCTTGTTCTTCAGTGGCGTCACACCCAGCATGTCCGATTCGATAATCTTCTGGTCCCATGGTACAAACGCAAGTACATTCATGCCGTTTTCTTTAGCAAATGTGTTTATGGCTTCTTTTTGCGCATCATTCATGACTCTGTTGCCAATAAGATAGAGCTGCTTCATGCCTGCAACTGCTGCCATGTCATGAATGTGTTTGGCGATTTCAAGCGATTTCATGTTAGAGTCAGCCACAATAAGCAGTGCATCTACTTGTTGGGCGGTGCCTCTGCCGATATGCTCTACACCTGCTTCTAAGTCCATAACGACTGCTTCATTTATTTCAACCACAAGATGCCTAAGCAAAGCGCGGATAACAGCTGTTGGCGCACACATGCAGCCGGCACCCATAGTATGAACTGTTCCCATAACAATCAAGTTCACACCCAACGGTGTAGGCACAGAATACTGTTTTACGATGTCGTCAACACTGAAGTTAAGGTTGTAGACGCCTGAATAACCCGTGCTTGTTTTAGACTCAACCAAGGGCTGATTATCTGAAATGGGAACGATTTTACGGGTTTCCTCCGCTGTCAACCCTAAAGTTAAGCCTAAATTGGGTGAAGAATCAGCGTCAATTCCAATGGTTTTTAATCCACGTTCAACAAACCCTCGAGCTAAACCCCCAGCGATGAGGGTTTTGCCTACTCCGCCTTTACCTGCAACAGCTATTTTCATAACAACCACAAACTACCAAAAACATGCGTTTGCCAAATTTATTTACGTTTCCTATCAAAACAGGTGAGGTACAAGTCAATATCTTAGGATTTGCTTTTGAGTTATAATTACAAAACTGTAAGCAAAGCAGGCTATTATTCCGGTGTTTAGCCATTCAACACTTTTTCTACTGGACAGATAAAGCACGGTAGCACCAACGGAGTATTCTATTGCGCCAGCAATATCGATGGGTAGGTCAGTGTTAACGATTAACCCAGGAAATCCCATAGAGATACGCAGGTTTAGGCTTTTGTTACTTGTTTAAGCTGGATGAGTCTAGGCAAAAACCCGTAACGGCCATAGAAACCAAACACTTGCTCGTTGCCCACTGAAGCTTCAACAATTTTTTCTACCGAACCGTTTTGATCCATCCAGGCAAGGGCGTTTTTCATTAGCTGGTCGCCAACGCCCATATCTCGATAAGCCTTACAGACGAAGATAGATTCGATTTCTCCAATCTTTTTAGTGTTGACACTACTTACGAGGTACCCAACACTCTGCCCTGTTGCTTTATCAACTGCTAAGTCAATACGCATTAATCCTTTAGCGGCTTTCTCCAACAAATCAGCCTTCCTCTTTGCCCATGTCATAGCTGCAAAATGCTGCTTAAAATAGGTGGAACGTTCGCCCATGCAACTGTTAAGGCCTTCCCATAATGTCTTGATTTGGTCGAGTCCAGTTTGGTCAGTGACTGTATACTTAATTTTTGTCGCACTTGCTTTGGTTGACATTCAAATTCACCGTTGGGTAGCAGTGTTGTTGATTGTTTTTGGCTTAAAGCTTTATTTGCACAACCCCAACTATTCGATATTAAAGGGCTGGTTGAAGTTTCAATGTCGTCTGAGCGTGCAGAAAAAGTTCAAGCGTACAGGGCACAAGACGATGAGAAACTGGAAAAGCAATTCCTCTCTGGTAAGAAAGATGAAGATTTAGGCGTCTACTGCGACGTATTTTCTGCTAAAAGCTAATGTTGAGGGCCAGGATGGCGGAGTAGTCACCTCGCTCTTGCAGAAGGGATTACGCGAAGGCTTATTTGACGCAGCTATCGTGGTCAGACGCATTCAAGGATATAACGCAGAAGCATTATTAGTAGAGAGCCCCGAAGAAGTTTTGGCGTCAAAGGGCACTATCTATCTTAAAATTAACGTAACAAAAAAGCTCCGAGAACTCATCAGTCAAGGCAAAAAACGCATAGCTATTGTTTGTACTCCCTGCGAGGTTAAAGCAGTAAGAAAAATCCAGCAAACAATAGGAAGAGACTGCGAAGTCACAGTGATTGGGCTGTTCTGTTTTGAAGCTTTCAACTCGTCTAAGCTCAAAGAAGAAGCAAAGAAGCACCTAGGCGTGGATTTGGATAACGCCGAGAAAACGCAGGTCCGACAAGGCAAATTTATCGCAAACGTTGAGGGGAGAGAGGTTAGTTGCAAAGTGAGAGACCTCGACAGTGCATCAGAGGTAGCATGTAGATTCTGTGATGATTTTACTTCCCGGCTGGCGGATGTTTCTGTGGGGTCAGTAGGCAGCAGATCGGGGTATTCGACAGTGATTGTTCGCTCGCCAGTCGGAGAACAACTCCTAAGAAACAATAAATTCGCAGTGGAAGCCGCTGATAAGCAAGAAATCGCGAAATTAGCCAAATTCAAACGTGAACGCTCCAAAAAGAGCTTAACTGACTTAAAACAGCAATAACGACACAGATACCGAGGGGCAATCCAGCGGGTAAGCGCCGAAGCATGCAAGTAAAGGTATTGTATGCAAAAGATTTTTTAACCCAAAAGCATCCCCCTTTAAAGCGAGATGGAAACTCCATGAAAATACTAAATGAGTTTGTACCAACACGTAAATTCTTCAAACTAGCAGAAGAACTCAAAGACCTTGTAGACGGATGGAACGTAACAGACAGCGCAGCAGGATATCCAGCACCAAGCGGCGTCGTTGTAAGCTGCTTACTCAAAAACAAGTACCCAGAAAAATATGTCTGCCCAATCTTCATTCTACACTACAAAGGCCCAGTTGAGGTCGGAGGATTAGCATTAGCATCCGACATCGTTGGTTTAGACGGCTTAGCAGTAACCATGGGTGACAAGCCAAGCGTTGGTGAACCAATCAAAATGCTTCCTTCATCAGAGGCTGCACGAGACTTCATACGAAGCGACAAAGTTAAAATCAAAAACCTGAAACTCGGCTGCTTACTCAGCGCAAGATCAAACGTTGAAGACGCAATCAAACGCGCAAATGAACCATGGGACTTCGTTTACTTCATGAGACTAAACGATGACTCATTCGAGCAACTAAAAGCAGTTTCCGCTGCATGCAAGAAAATTGGCAAGCCACTCTTCGCATACTTCCTAGTAGGAACAGAGAAGAACAAGGAAATCGTGAAAATCATTGGTTGGCCAGTAACAGCCACTATGGATACTGTTGAAGAGAAAGCAGCAAGACTCGTCGGCCTAGTTGACGGCATCATCGCAACATGCGCTGGTGACGCTGAAGGCGACAAATTGATGCTACAGAAGCTTCAAAAGTTCCGCACAAAATAAACCAAACCATCGAGACCTTTCTGGTCTCTTCCCTTAATTTCAAAATTTTATTTTTTGATCTAAATTTTTCGGTTTATTAAGTCAGCATTTGGTTTTAGCTTGCGTGAAACTAATTACTTAACAAAATAGAAACACAACAGGTAAGATTATCCTAGCGTATTTTGTTTTGTCGAGTTGTGCTTATAGCATCCAAGCTCTTGTCTTCTTGAAAACGCTTAATTCAATTGTAGATTAATAAGAAATTGCATAATCAGTGGACTTGAATAAAGCGCATTGTACTTTTAAAGATAAAATTTAAGTTCTGGCACAGTCAGGCATTGTTTAGGAGAGACAGCTACGAACGTAGTTCAAGTAATCCCAATTGAAGGCTTACCATTAATCCAAAACGGCGACAATCTTGGCAAACTCATCGTTGAAGCAGCAAAAAAGCAGGGTACCCCAATCCAGCCGCATGATGTCGTCGTTGTTACCCATGTAGTAGTTTCGAAGTCAGAGGGCAACGTTGTCAACCTCGATGAAGTCAAACCCTCGGAGAAAGCCATCGAAATCGCTAAACAAACCAACAAAGACCCAGCACTAGTTGAGGTTATTCTGCGGGAAACTAAAGAAATCGTACGCATAGGCCAAAACAGCATAATCACCGAAACAACCAGTGGTATAGTCTGCGCTAATGCTGGAGTCGACCGTTCAAATGTCTCAGGCGATAGAAACGTTGTGCCACTGCCGAAAAACCCAAACGCCTCCGCAGCTGGTATTCGCAGAGAAATCATGCGTTTATCTGATGCTGAGGTGGCTGTGATTGTTTCAGATACTCATGGCAGACCGTTTAGGATGGGCGAAATCAACATAGCAACAGGATTCTCAGGGTTCAAACCTATTAGAGACAGACGGGGCGAAAAAGACCTCTTCGGTTACGTTTTACGCATAAAACAAACCGCTATAGCAGATGAGTTAAGCTCCGCTGCAGAGTTGGTAATTGGGCAAGCTAACGAAGGCATCCCAGCAGCCATAGTCAGAGGCTACAATTACACCTCAGACGAAAACGCCACCGCAGTACTTACTCGGCCAAAAGAAAAAGACCTCTTCCGATAAGCGGGAATTCAAGAAGGTTCAAAAAGAAGCAGCCGAGTAAACAATTGTTAAAACCAAGAGTTGGAAACGATGGAAGCACACTCACCCCAAGAATTCTTCGAAAAAATCTTACCCACACGATTTAAAGCCGAAAAAGCAGCAGGCGTAGATGTAATCGCTCAAATTAACGTGTCTGGACCTGAAGGTGGCAATTGGGCAGTAACCGTAAAAGACCAGAAACTAACTGTCACCGAAGGCGTCCATCCATCACCCAGCCTAACACTAAAAATGAGCTTTGAAGATTTCATGGATTTAGTTAATGGAAAATTAAGTGCAGAAAAAGCCTTCTTTACTGGAAGAGTCCAGTTTAAAGGCAACATCGCAGTTGCACTCAAACTGCGGGACGCTGGCTTTCTATAAATCCAGCTTTCTAATTACTTCAAGCGGTAATGGTTCCTCACAGAACTTGAATGTCTGTGGCTCCTCAATTTTACATATCGCCCGCAACTCGTCAGCACTTAACTGTTTAATTAACTCAACAATCTGTTCTCGAGCCACTATATAGTGCTGTTTTAGGCTTGGTTTATCCTTGAAGAGAACACCCGCGTAAGCACAGATTTCAGATTTCTTCAGGAAGAACTCAACCATGTTTGTGCGGAAGTTAATGTCAAAAGTTATCGGTCCCGCAACGCAGGTTTCAGGTTTCACTGAGTGTACCATGCATCTTTTAGTTTTTCTATTATTGAAAACACAGACACAGTCTTTATCAACCGACGGGTAAGAGTAAGCTTCGGTTGAGAAAGGCTTTTCAACGTTTACATTCTGTTTTTTTAGGTATTCGTTGATTATTTTTTTCCGATTCTCACTTACGGGGGGTTTGGCGTCTTGGCAGCATGTAATTTTGCATTGGCTGCAGACGTTGTAGGAATAAGTTTTACCGTTGTTATCTTCAGACATGCTAAGACCCTTAGAACGGTTCATTATTTCGCAGGCAATTAATAAGTGTTGAATAGACATCGACGATTGCTTCACGGAAAACTATCTTCTCTGCACGCCTCTGTACTCTGGAGCGTATAAGGTCTGAGAGGTTGCCTTCCTCGATTCGGCGCTTTACAAGTGGAAGATATTTTTTCTCGTCGGCATCTGCGTTTTCGGTGGCGATTTTGAGGTAATGCTGGCATACTTGCCGGGCGGTTTTGCCGTTTGGACTGGTTACTATTGCGTTTAACCCGTCTTTGATGACGGCATTGAAGTCCCTCACTAGAAGCTCATGTGCCAGAAGCTCAGCGTTATCTGCGATTAAACCCCGAAGAGCAGAGCGAACAAAACATGCCAAAGCCACATCGGATTTTACACATTCCTGCTCATCCATTACCCGCACCTCTAATGCACAACGATCAAAGCGGATAATGATTCCACGGGAGTTGACCCATTCCCGATTTAGCAGTGTCTTATCTGCGCCGGCTTGTGCTAAATCTGCCGAGTACCGCCCAATCACATCACGCTTGTACCCATCAAGCGAGGAAATATATTCGGGGATTACATCGCCTGCAATTGTGGGCACTTCTTTTTGGTTTTGTTTGTAGAATTGGAGGCGATTGTCGATATCTGGTCCCTCTTTGCCCTCGAAGATAGGTGAAGAGGCTGTGATTGCTGGTAGGTATGCACAGAGGTTAGTGAGTTGATTGTGTATTTGGACGGCGTCAGCCTCTTTTTCATATGGCAAGTTCAGGTGGAAGCTCTGGATGTTAAGCCATCCGTGCCTGTTTAAGTCAAAGATTTTGCCGTATTCCTGGTAGATTCTTCGGTGATGATGAGGCCAAACTCCAGTATCAGACAATCTAAGGAGTGGATGCATACCTGTCCCTAAAAGATGGGCACCGTGTTTTCCAACTATCCCATTAAGGGTGGAGACGGCGTTCTGCATAGTTTCCTCGAAATCATCAGGTGTCTTGAAGGGTTGGTTAGCTTTGATCTCCATAACATGCAACTGCATCTCTTTGCCAAAACTGAAATCTTGAAACTCTATGAAGTTTATCATTCTGCCGCAGTATGCTTTGATTATTTTGTCGCTTATCGGCAGAGGCTTCAGTTCTTGATTTACGAGTGAAAATTCATGTTCAGGTCCTATGACTTCAAGGGGCTTATACGTCAATGTTCATCTCTAAGCTGAGTTTGATGCAGTCTATTTGGCTGAGTCGATTTTTAAATATGACTGATGGTTTCATCAATTCGGTTGTCTGAAGATCTGTTATAACTTGTAATTCAAAGCTCATCCTAACTGTGATTTAGGTTTTGGCGGTAATAAGTTTAGTCCATAAAAAAATCACCCCAAAAAAGCCGCTATAAGCTATTTCAAGGCAAAATATGTCTGCTTTGCATGCATGTTAACACTGAATCCAGCAGGTTCTATCGCTAATTTTAAATATCACTAACATATAACGCCTCTCAATACCCTGGTGTACTATGACCGTGTTGGTCGTCTCAAGTATCGGCCTATCTGATGATTTACATACGCTAACTCCATCAGCGTTTCTTGAATCATCCAAAAAAGACTTAACCATCAACCTAACAAACGATTATCGTTATCTAAAAACGGGGTACTATGTTTCTTTACATGCAGAAGTTTTAGGCAGTGATGTTATTCCTTCATGTGAAAACATAATCGACTCCAGCCGAACCCCTATCCTCTTGCTAAGAGCCACACGTGCAAAGATTCCGACTATGCCGTTTCTGGTTACGGATAATGTGAAGAAGATCATGGATGAAGTTGGGTTACCGGTGGTTGTTTTCGCAGTTAACCCATTCATCTATGAAGGTTACCAAGTCGCAAAAAACAAAAGCGCACTCTACAGAGCCATGAAAAGCCTTGGCATGAACTATAAATTTACTGTCTGCGCACAGCCACTAAAGGGTGAGTTGAAATCGGTGAAATCAGTCTTCGGAAAGAGTGACGTAGCTGATGAGCAAATTAGCGCTCTTACACAAAAGGTTTATGAGCTATTCCAAATTCCACTCTGTAAAATACATGTTCAGAAAGCAGAGGATAAAGCGTTCCTGTGTGGCCTTGAACCCTTGAAAGAAACCGAACTGTCGAAAGCTGATAAAGACGTAATCTCGAGAGAGATTTTGCTGATTTCTCAGCAGGGTGAACACTTCAGTGTCTAGAATAGCCTGTTTTGTTGAAAAATACAATTTTACTGATCCCCGCGAGTTGGGTGCTCTTCAAAACTTTAAACAAGCTGCAGAGCAATCTGGAAACCAATTTAGCTTCTTATTCCGCGAAAATATCCAGGACATACCAAACTATGATGCAGTTTTCATACGCGCAACCACGGATCCACTATTTACAGCGTACATCGTCTCAAAAACCGCCTACGAATACGGCTTACGAGTCATCGACGACCCCGAATCCATCAAAATCTGCGCCAACAAAATCCACCAATATGCCCTCTTCGAAAAATACGATGTCCCACGTATCCCCACAATATTCCTAAGCAAAGACGATATGCACCACAAAAAAATCACCGAAATTTTCGAGACGCTGGGCAAACCCGTCGTTATCAAAGCGCCCTACACAAGCTTCAGCCGCTATGTCGAAAAAGCCGCTTGCGAAACCAGCTTCCGCGAAGTCTCCAAACGCTTCTTCAAAAAATCCGACGTATTAGCCATCCAAAAGTTTACTCCAACTGGTTTTGATTGGCGTGTCGGCGTCTTGGGCAACGATGTGTTGTATGTGTGCAAGTATATGATTCCTAAGGGTAAATGGAAGCATGGCGCAAAACTCCGTGGTAAACCCACAGTGGTTTGGGGTAGAACAGTCAGCTTAGAGAAGAAGGATATGCCTCCACGTCTAAAGGAAGTCGCACTTAAAGCCTGCAGTGTAATCGGTAAAGGTCTCTATGGTGTTGACCTGAAAGAAGTCAACGGCGACTACGTCGTAGTTGAAGTGAACGATAACCCAAGCATCTATGCCGGCTACGAAGACAACATGGACCACGACATCTACCAACGCATAATCAACTACCTATCCAATTAGCGCCGACCCTTTTTCGCTACCTATTTATCTTCTTATTTGTTTAACCTCAGCATAACGGAGTTTACACTTATGGCTAAAGAAGTGCATGACGCACATAAAATAGCAGTTAAGGATTACCAGTTTACTGAAAATATGACTGTAGATGAGCTTGTTGGTCAAATGGAGGCGGCTTGGGGTTTCACCGCAGGCAAATTAGCTACAGGCGTCAACATTATGGAAGCCATGATTAACGATAAAAAATGCGTCAAGTTCCTATCTTTCACAGCAGACATCGTCGCCACAGGCACAAGAGGGGTAATCAAAGAACTCGTTAAACGCAAACTTGTCGATATTATAATCACCACCTGCGGGACACTCGACCATGACGTCGCCCGCTGCACAAGAGACTACTATAGAGGCAACTTCATCATGAGCGACTCTAAACTTCATCAGGAAGGAGTCAATCGCCTCGGCAATGTCTTAGTCCCTAACGACAGCTATGGAATCGTAATTGAAAAGAAAATCCAAGCCATGCTGGCCGACCTCTACAAGGAAGGCAAAAAAGAATTCTCAACAGCCGAGCTCTCACGCGAAATCGGACTTACGTTGCTGCGACGAAACCTCGATTCTCTACTGGGCAGCTAAAAACGACATCAAAGTCGTTATCCCCGGCATAACCGACGGCGCGGTAGGCTATCAGCTTTGGATGTTTAGCCAGGACCACAAAGACTTCCACATTAACCTACTCAAAGATGAAGGCGACTTGAGTAACCTCATGTTTGACTCCAAGAAGAGCGGCGCCCTAATCGTCGGCGGAGGCATCAGCAAACACCACACTATCTGGTGGAACCAATTCAAAGACGGCTTAGACTACGTCGTCTACATCTCAACAGCGGATGAGTGGGATGGAAGCTTAAGCGGCGCCAGACCCAGAGAAGCCGTGTCTTGGGGAAAAATCAATGAAAAAGCAAAGCACATCATGATTGAAGGCGACGCAACAATGGTTATGCCAGTGATGACAAGCGCTTTGATTGATCGCTTAAGTAAAAAGAAGAAATAAAATTCTTTTTTCAACTTTTTCTTGTTTAACAGTTAACATATTTTAAAATAAAAACAAAGAAAAGAAAAAGAATTATGCCTTTGGCATATCTTTAAAGATCCAGCTCATATCTGGACCCTTGCGTTTTTCTGTTACGCGCTCAGCTAAAGCGTGGCAAATGAGTGGCAATGCGATGGTTGCGTCACAGTAGCAGACTGCACGTGTGCCGGTTTGGCTGTTGATTTTGCCCCAAGATATTGCTTCTTCAAGTGTGCATCCGCTTAGTCCACCCCATTGTGGAGAGTCAGTTGTGATTTGGATGGCGTATTTGTGGGGATAATAGTATTCTTGCAGAGATTTGCGTAATCCACCTTGTCTGCCTTTGACACCTTGGTCTTCAGTCATTGGAGAGACGGAGATAGCGATGAGTTGAGTCAGGTCTTTTGGTACGCCGCCGCCGATGTAGACGACGCCGACGTCTTTGGTTTTTGTGCCTATGCTGACGAATTGGTCGAATTCTTTTACGCTGTCGATGTGGACGTTGTGGCCTTTGTTTTTGGCGAGCAGGAAGGTTTCGCCGTATGCGCTGTCAACCATGGCTGGGCTGAAGATTGGGACGCCGTTGGCTGCTGCAGCTGCTGTGATGGCTGGAATGTTTTTCTTGCCCAGGTATTTGCCTAGGCCATTGAGGAATTCGGCTGAAGTATACATGTAGTCCTGGTTGCAGGTCATGACGTAGTCTGTGACGACGTCTTCCATTTGGCGGTAATCGGTTTCTTTGCCGTAAACGTCGTAGTATCTGTTGACGTCATCGTTTAGTAGTTGAGTGTCATCGACCATGTGGCTGCCTTGATAGTAACCTAAGCCCATAGCGTCAACTATGTCTTCGGAGACGTTTGCGCCTGTGGAGACTAAAACGTCGATGAACCGATTTTCGATAAGCCAGTTAATGATTGTCCATTGACCAGCTGTACTCATGGAGCCTGCAAAGCCCATAGCTATGACGGTGTCTTTTTCGTGGATCATGTTTTCCCAGACATCGACGGCTTCGCCTAGTTTGCGGCCTTGATATGCAGTTTTACCCATTTCTTTAAGGAGTTGTGAAATCGGTTTCTGTTTTGTTACTTTGATTGGTTCTAGTTTCTTGCTAAAGTAATCGTTACTCATTGTTATTGTGCACCTCGTTTTACATTAATAGCCTTGTATTTGAAATTTGTTATTGCTAAAAAAGCAACCATATTATAATCAAGCCCTAAGTAAGTCCATATAATTCGTAATTATTAGGAAACCTTTGCTAAAATTTAGGGCTTTGTCAAGAACCGGTAAAAGAAATCTTCAATTCGTGTGGGCGCATCCAGCAATAGCACCACGTTTTATTGGATTTATCTATGCAACTGTCTGCAGGAGGTATTTTGCTTGTATGTGAGGACAAGCGTAGAATTTTTTAGTAGAATGGGAAGCGCAATTTTGGTAGTTGCAACTTTTTTTGGGGGCAAGGTTGCAGCAGCAACAGCAACAACAACTAACTTTTGACTTTCAATATGCAAACAACCTGATTAGAAAATTAAGCCACCTTTAGATGATGGAAAACTGTTAATTGCTAAGGAAAGCCATTCTTCTTTTAACATTCTCTATTGGAAGAAGAAGATAATGGCCTGCACATACAACGCAGTCTTAAAAAAATTTGATTATCTGATGAAGGGAGAGGGTGCCTTGAGAGCAAAAAACCAGCTAAACTACATTTTTTCTGGTGCAGTCACGCCTATTAGGTTGAGTGCATTTCGCAGGACAGTTTGGATGGCTTTTGTTAGGGCGATTCTTGCGTCGCTGAGTTGTGGTGAGTCGGCTTTTATGACTGGATAAGCGTTGTAGAACGTGTTGAATTTGTCTGCTAAGGCGTTTGTGTAGTCGGCAATCATGTTGGGTTTGAGGTATTCTGTGGCTTCTATGAACATGTCTGGGAAGTTGGCTATGTTTAGGATGAGTTCTTTTTCGAGTCTTTCAGCGAGCAAGGCGAACTCTGGGTTTTCTGGTTCATGGGCTGCTTTTCGAAGGATGCTGCATGCTCTTGCATGGGTGTATTGGACGTAGGGGGCGCTGTTGGTTTCAAAGTTGAGTACGCGTTCCCAGGTGAACATGACTGGTTTGCCGGGGTCCACGTCGATTAGTGCGTAACGGACTGCACCTAAGCCAACAAAGTTGGCGATGTTGCGTTTTTCTTCTTCTGATAGCATTGGTGAGCGTTTGGAGACTTCCTGATAGGCCCTGCTGACTGCTTCGTCGAGCACCTCGTCGAAGGTGATGTAGTGGCCGCGTCTGCTACTCATCTTGTAACCTGGCAACGTGACGAGGTTATATGCGAAATGCACCAAGTTATCGGCGTCTTTGCCATAACCCATTGCATAAAGCGCCAGTTTGAGTTGTAGCTGCGCAAGAGACTGTTCCATGCCGATGACGTTGATGACTTTCTCGGCGTGCTTAAACTTCCATAGCGTATAGGCGATGTCTCGTGTGGTGTAAAGTGTTGTGCCATCCGCGCGGACAAGCGTTAAAGGTGGAACTTCGTTGTTAGCGCTCAACCCCAGTTTGCCTTTGAGATCAAGGACTTGTGTGGCTTTGTCAGCGTCAAACTGCAGCACCCCCTTCTCGTTGAAGATAAACGGTGTAGCTTTCAGTTTAGCCATGACTTCGTTGACTTGTGGTGTCCACACGAAGTCGCTTTCCCAATCCCACGAATCATAAGTAACGTTCACACGCTGCATCGTAGCTCTGAAGCCATCAAGGCAGAGGTCGCTGACTTCGCGAACCAGGTCCTTCGCCGCTGGTTGCCCATCCTCATAAGCACGGTTTAGGCGGTTGATTTCTTCTTCGGGGTTTTCGTCTTCACCGATTTTAGTTATCAATGAATCGAATAGAACTGGATACTTCTCTTTGAGCTCTGCCGCAATGGACATCCATTCGTCGATTTCTTTGTTGCATTTTACTAAGTCATCAGCGTTATGTAATGCGATGGCTTGTTCGCGGGTTTTTTTAAGGCGGTTGATTTCGACTATGCAGCAGGTGACGGTGTAGATTTTGCCAACGAAATGGTCGGATTTCTCGGTTGGTTTAGGCTTTCCCAACTTTGCATACCCGTAAGCGACTACGCTGGATTGACGTCCTACATCGTCAATGTAATAGTGCCGCGAAACACTGTGGCCTCTTAACTGGAGTATTCGGGCTAAGGTGTCACCGATTGTGGGGTTCCGCGCCTGCCCAATATGGATTGGGTGGAGTGGGTTGACGCTTGTGTGTTCCACAATGATTTTTTTGGGTTCGCCAGTTTTTACGAAGCCGAAAGTTTGATCTAATTTATTGATGGAATCCAACGTTAGAGCGCTGAATTTGGGAAAGTCAACGTAGAAGTTGATGTATCCTGCACCTGCAGGCTCAACTTTCTGCGATCAAATCAAAACCCGATTTGTCTATGGCTTCGACTAAGTGTTTTGCGAGGTCGAGTGGTTTCTGGTTTAGTTTCTTTGCTAACTCAAAACACAGCGAAGTTGCCAGTTGCCCATAGTCGATGTTTGGCGTTTTTTTAAGACTAATACCGGGTTGAGTAATCTCTGGCAGAGTTTTCTTTAAGGCGTCTGCTAAAATGGTTTGGCATTCCTGTCTGAACAGTTCAAAGGGATTCTGTGAAATCATGATGGTGCGCTCCAAATCTTTATGGCTAAAATAAGGTTGGTAACGTTATATTTTAAATGCGATGGCAGCTTTATTGTATGCCGGATGCAGGCAGTGATGAATACAAAGATAGTGTATTCAGAAAAATGTTTAAGCTATGGTACTTGGCACATTGAAGGACCCCAAAGAGTGAAAATTGCACATGACATCTTAGCGGGTAAAGGTTACGAGTTTATAGAGCCCATAGCCGCAACAGAAGAGCAGGTTCTATCTGTACACGACATGGAATACGTTTTTAACCTCAAAAAAGGCTTAGTTGAAGACTCCGATACTCCAGCTTACGATAAAATCTTTGACTACGCCCAACTATCAGCTGGTGCGGCTCTGGAGGCAAGCAAAATCGGCGGCTTCTCCCTTACACGTCCACCCGGACACCACGTAGGCAAATATGGTGCAGCACTTGGCGTCTACACAAGAGGTTTCTGTTACCTAAACAACATCGCAATCGCCGTTAAAGAATCAGGAAAAAAAACTTTGATTTTAGACATCGATGGCCACCATGGCAACGGTACCCAAGAGGTTTTCTTAGGCGACGAAAACGTAACTTACGTTTCTGTGCATCAATCACCCAACTTTCCGGGAACAGGTCAAACATCAGAGGCAAACTGCATCAACTTTCAACTGCAACCAAACGTGGGAAACGAAGTATACCAAGAAACACTTGACAAAGCCCTAAAGTGTGTTAATGCTGGAAAGTTTGAGGCGCTTGCGGTTTCCGCTGGGTTTGATACCCATAGCTGCGACTTGGCGTCGCTGGGACTTGTCACTGAGGATTACTTTGAGATAGGCAAAAAAATCGCTAAACTTAATCTTCCGGCATTCTTTGTTTTAGAAGGCGGCTACAACGGGCAAAACGTCGGTTTAGACATTGATTCGTTATTGAGGGGTTACGAAGAAAACCGTTAACCCCAAAAAGTTAGGATTTTATTGTTGTTTTTCTTTTTTGGCTTCGACACGTTTGTTGATAGCGTCGATTTTCTCTGCAATGCGTTCGCTTCGTTGTTCTGCTGAGGCGATTAGTGGTTTCCAGTCTTTCTTTTTGACTATTGCTGTGAGGTGTTCGGTTTGTGCTGGCAGTTTTTCTAGGGCGTCGTTAAAGTGGTTGTCTGCTGCCTCATCGGATTCGACTATGTCGAGTGCTTCTTCGGGGCATGCTTGGATGCATTTGGGGTCACCCTCACATAGGTTGCATGCGATGGCTTTGCCAGATTCTGCGTTGATGGCAATGCCGCCGTGTGGGCAAGCTTGTACACACCAGTCGCAGCCTTTACATTTCTTTTCATCGATAATTAATAGGCTGTTTACTTCTGATTGGCTGATTGCACGTTCGGGGCATGCTTTTACGCATCTGGCGTCGTGACAGCCACGGCAGGTTAATGCAAAATTGAATACTGGTGCCATGCGGACTACACGGATTCTGCTGCGGATGGGGTTCCAGTTGTTGGCTTCGCCTTTTTCGCTTGTGCAGGCGTATTCGCAGATTCCGCAGCCGATGCATTTGCTGGGGTCCACTGAGATGAATTTTCTTGGTGATATTTTAGCGGACATTAATTGACCAATCCTCTTGGTGTTAATTATTTTAGTGTGCATCATTGGCTTTTATGCGTTACCCAAGAAAAACGGTTTTTTCAACACAAAAAGACCCTTAATACATAAAAAGCGGTCTCATAGTTGAAGGGGGCAGGTAGTTTAGTTAGGACCTGTAAACATTTGATTCGCTATTACCCATCAAAAACTGTCCCAATATAGGCGGTTTTATGCAATATTGGAGCCATATGACCTGCTCAGAGGGAGTTTCCTCGCCTTATTTGGGGCTACATGGAGAGGGTGCTTGTTGGTCTCAGAGGTGGACGAACATCATGGGACCCCTTGTGACTCTACAAACTAAAAAAGAAGAAGGCTGGAAAATTTACACTTCTTCTACCAGTTAAATGGTTGCTTCTACTGATCGGTAGAACAACAACAGACAAAAAAAGTCAGAGTGTTGTTGTTCTTTCAGTCAAGTTGGAAGAAGAAAAAACTGCTATTAGGGTAGGATCGATTTTTTCTTCTTCTCTTAGTTAGAATGTGTGAAAAGAAAATCTTGATTGGTGCGGAGGGTGGGATTTGAACCCACGAACCCCTGCGGGATAGGAGCCTCAGTCCTACGCCTTTGGCCATGCTGGGCGACCTCCGCTCTGTTGCTACCGTTTGAGGCGTTTGCGAAGATATAGAAACATTTAGCCCATTTAAAGGCTTTACCGTTGAAAAATGCGCTGTTGAGGTAGAGCTGATATCAAGTTCTTGTTTTGGAGAGTAAAAAGTACCCGAATTCAGCAAGCAAGTTGGGCAGGCGCTTAACTTGTCGATTGTCGGTTTTATAGAAAGTCGCGTTCGATGGTTATGCCCTTGTTTTTGCAGTAGTCTTGGAAGTCGTTTATGCTTAGAAAGTGCAGGTTAGGAGTGTCATACCATTCGTAGGGTAATGATGGCGTAACGGGAACTTTTCCTCGGAAGAAAATATTGAACGAGCTGTGTATGAGCAAAGTTTGGGAAACCAACGATTACTTTTTTGCCAACTCGCAAGGCTTCTTTTATGACAAAATCAGGTTTTTTGACCTGCTGCAGCGTTTGGTTTAGGATGACATAGTCGAAGCTTTTGTCAGCGTATTCGGATAGACCTGTGTCGATGTCTTGTTGGAACACGCTTAAGCCTGCTGCGACACAGTTGTTGATGGCTTGTTCGCTGAGTTCAACGCCTTGCGCATGCACTTGCTTGTTCTTAATTAGGTATGCGAGAGAGTTCGCCGTCGCCGCAGCCCAAATCCAAAACAGAGGCTCCGCTGCTAATCCAGCTGAAATGACTTTTGTTCTATGTCATGGGTTTGTTTGTCATGTTTGCTTGCCCTTCCCGTTGCCGTTGCTACGCCTTTCAGGAAGCTCCGATAAGCTGTGTTTCTTGTTCAGTCTCCAACAAGGAAAGAGTCATGTCCATAAGTGCTGGTTATTTCGCAGTAGCTTGCATCTACGCCTGCGAGTTTGCAGGCTTTTACGATTTCCTGTGACTTGATAGGCTGGGTAGAGCCAGTCAGATTTGAAAGCGAAAACCAGCACTTTTGCCTTCAAACCCTTAAAGATGCTGCCTAAGGCGTGCCGTTGAGGAGGTTGAAGTTGTCGATGGCTTTTGTGATGTAGAGATAACTGTTGGCGTCGAAGCGTTTGACAAAGTTGTCTCCTCGGTATGCGCAGGTAGCCTTCAACTTCGAAGTCTGCGCTGAATTTGAAGGGTTCTTTGTCAGCTTCGGATTTTCTGCCGAATTTTTCAGTCATGGATGTGTCGCTCATGTAGGTTATGTGTCCAATCATTCTTGCTACAGCTAAGCCTTTTGCTGGGGAGCTTGAGCCGTAGTAGTCGCCGTTTTTCCAGTCGGGATCAGCCATTACTGCTTGCCGCCCGACTTCGTTAAAGGCGATTTGCTGAGGCGTATGCTTCAGGGTGGTTGCGATGGGAATTGCTGAGTGTATTCTGTTTGGGTAAGAGACCATCCATTGCAGAACTTGCATGCCACCCATTGAGCCGCCGACAACTGAGAGAAGCTTCTCGATGCCTAAATGGTCGATGAGTTGATTTTGGGCTTTGACCATGTCGCCGATGGTGATTAACGGGAAATCTGAGACCGTAGGGTTTTCCTGTTTTTGGGTTGATTGAGGATGGACCAGTGGAGCCTTTGCAGCCGCCGATTACGTTGCTGCATATTACAAAGTACTTGTCGGTGTCAATGCCTTTGCCGGGTCCGATGAGGTTGCCCCACCAACCATCTTCGTCCAGCAGCATGGGCGTCTCCGCTAAGTGCATGCAGAACAAGAATGGCGTTTGATTTTTCAGCGTTGAGTTTGCCATATGTTTCATAGGCAAGCGTAATTGGACCTAGTTTTTCGCCTGATTCCAACGTTAACTCGTTGGCGGATTGGCGAATGTATAGGTTTGTGTTTGGTTGGTTTCGTTTGGTTGTTATTGAGTTTGTTTCCTCCATAAAAATGAAAAGTGTTGTTTAGGGTTTGGCTGATGCTTTGAGTGCTTGGTCTATGTCTGCGATGATGTCTTCTGGGTCTTCGATGCCAATTGAGAGCCGGATGAAGTCTGCGTGTTACTCCTGTTGCTGCTTGTTCTTCTGGAGTTAACTGTTGATGTGTAGTTGATGCTGGGTGAATAACGAGGCTTTTTGCGTCGCCAATGTTTGCAAGATGCGAGAGCAGCTTGACGGATTCGATGAATTTCTTACCTGATTCCAAGCCGCCTTTGATGCCAAAGCCGACTAAGCCGCCGTAGTTTTTTTTGAGGTATTTTGCTGCGATTTTGTGGTTGGGGTTGTCGGTTAATCCTGGATAGTTTACCCAGTTGACTAAGGGATTGTTTTTCAGGAATTCGGCGACTTTGAGGGCGTTTTCGGAGTGTTTGCGTTGTCTTAGCGGCAAGTGTTTCTAGACCTTGGAGGAATAGGCAAGAGTTGAATGGGCTCAAGGTTGGTCCCAAGTCGCGTAGAAGTTGAACTCGGGCTTTGAAGATGAATGCGACGTTTCCTAATCCTGGGAAGTTGCCGAAGGCATCCCAGTATTTGACTCCGTGGTAGCTTGGGTCTGGTTCGGTGAATTCGGGGAATTTGCCGTTGTTCCATTTGAATTTGCCACAGTCAACGATTATTCCGCCGATGCTTGTGCCATGTCCGCCGATGTATTTAGTTGCGGAAGCAACGGTGATGTCTGCGCCGTAATCAATTGGTCTTTACTAAGCCCACACCAACAGTGTTGTCAACTACTAATGGAATTCCTGCTTCATGAGCAATTTTTGATAATGCTTCAAAGTCAGGTACATCAAGTTTTGGGTTGCCGATGGTTTCAGCGTAAATTGCGCGGGTTTTGGATGTTATGGCTTTTTTGAATTCGTTCGGGTTTTTGAGAGTCAACGAAGGTTGCTTTTCTTCCCAGTTTGGGAAAGGTGTAGTGAAGTAGCTGTAGGTTCCGCCGTAGAGGTTGTTTGCTGCAACTATTTCGTCGCCAACTTGAGTTATGGTTAGTAGGGCGAGGGATATGGCTGCTTGTCCTGATGCGACGGCTAATGCGCCTGTTCCGCCTTCGATGGCGGCGACTCTTTTTTCGAAGACATCGGTTGTTGGGTTCATCATTCTTGTGTAAATGTTTCCTAATTCTTTTAGAGCAAACAGGTTTGCTGCGTGCTCTGTGCTTTTGAATACGTATGAGGTTGTTTGGTATATTGGAACTGCCCTTGCATCCTGTTGTTGGATCAGGAGTTTCTTGCCCTGCGTGGAGGGCGATTGTGTCTATTTTTTTTTTGGTCATTTGGTTGTGCTCCTTTTGTTTTTTAGTTGAACAGAATATGCGATAACGGCGTTATATGGGTTTTTGCAAAAAATATTCCAAAAAGAATATTCTATCGAATATCAAAAACAATGAAACCACGAAGAAATAATGAGTAGGAAGAAAGTAGAGTATGGCGGCTAGCTCAATACGGAGTTAGTGCGTGTGGTTTTCTGTTTTGTAGATTTGCTCCGGCTTAGAAATAGTGATTTTTGTTCCAGGAGCAACAGGGCCAGTAACCCAAACGTTTCCACCGATAACAGAATTGTCGCCAACTACTGTTTCTGCACCCAGCAAGGTCGCACCTGAATAGATCACAACGTTGTTGCCTACGGTTGGGTGGCGTTTGCGTCCTTTGATGATGTTGCCTTTTTCATCCTTAGGAAAACTCAACGCGCCCAATGTGACGCCTTGATAGAATTTGACATTGTCGCCAATCTCAGCTGTTTCGCCGATGACGACACCTGTGCCATGGTCGATAAAGAAGTTTTTACCGATTTTTGCGCCTGGATGAATATCTATGCCAGTAAGGGAATGCATGTGTTCACTCATGATACGTGGAATCAAAGGCACACCGCTCAAGTAGAGCTCGTGTGCAATGCGGTAAGTAGTAATCGCAAGGACACATGGGTAACTGAGAATGACTTCATCTGTGCTAACCGCAGCTGGGTCGCCGCTATATGCAGCTTGGATATCTCCGCTAAGTTTTGAGCGGATTTCAGGCAGTTTCATAAGGAGCCCACGTGAAACGACATGCGCACGTTTTTGGCATAGGTCTTGTGGGCATTCGCTGATTTTTCTGCAGATATATTTTAGACTCTTTTCGGTTTCATCTGTGAGCCGAGTGTAGACTGAGGTAATTTTGAGTCCTAAATGGTATTTGACGTTGGCTTTTGTGACTTCTGAATCGCCCAAGTAGCCGGGGAAAAGAATACTGAACATGTCTTCGAGTACTTCGATGACGACTTTTTTGGAGGGTAAATCTCGTCCTTCCAGGTGGTCCATGCCACCGAATTTTTCGTAGCTAACCATCATGTCGTCAACGAGTGTTGGAACGCCTTTTAGCACCCAGTCTTGCTCTACAGTTTGGTTATTGCGCATAAGTGTGTCTAACATCCGGTCAGGGTTCCAGCAGTCAATGTCCTTGTTTTTTTCTAGGCATTCTTTGCAGTCTTTTGGTCGAGGCTGAGTTGGGTTTATTGTCATGTCTTTTCCCTTTCCCTCTGTATTGTCGAGTGGGAAATATAAGAGAAGCGTATTTTTTGCAAAAAAGGGTTAAATGGTGGGTGGTGTTGGAGTTGGCTCCTGGAAAAGCGGTGTGCTTAGGTAACGTTCGCCTGTATCGGGTAGAATGACAACAATTAGTTTACCCTTGTTTTCAGGGCGTTTTGCAACCTCGAGTGCTGCCCACGTTGCTGCTCCCGCGGATATACCGACCAGTAAGCCTTCCTTTTGAGCAAGTGCCCTAGCCGTTTTTAGAGCGTCATCGTCTGTTACTTGTACGATTTCATCCACCAAGTTTAGTTGCAGCACATCGGGTTTGAAGCCTGCGCCGATACCTTGGATTTTGTGTGGACCCTTTCTTTCCGCCGCTTAAAACTGGCGACGCTGCGGGTTCGACAGCAACTGCTTTAAACGAGGGTTTTTTTGGTTTTATGGCTTCGGCGACGCCTGTTATGGTTCCGCCTGTTCCGACACCTGCAACTACAAAGTCTACTTTGCCCTCTGTGTCTTCCCAGATTTCGGGACCTGTGGTTTCTCGGTGGACTTTGGGGTTGGCGAGGTTTTTGAATTGTTGTGGCATGAAGCTGTTTGGTGTGGTGGCGAGGAGTTCTTCTGCTTTTTTGATGGCTCCGCCCATGCCGTCTGGTCCAGGTGTGAGGACGAGTTGTGCGCCGTATGCTTTGAGGAGGTTGCGGCGTTCGATGCTCATGGTTTCGGGCATGGTTAGGATGAGTTTGTAGCCTTTGACGGCTGCAACCATGGCGAGTCCGATGCCTGTGTTGCCAGATGTGGGTTCGATGAGTGTTGCGCCTGGTTTTATGATGCCTTGTTTTTCTGCTTCAGCAATCATGGCTTGGCATATGCGGTCTTTGACGCTTCCTCCGGGGTTTCGGGATTCGAGTTTGCCTACGACGGTGGCGTTTATACCTTCGGTTAGTTTGTTTAGTTGTATGAGTGGTGTTTTTCCGATTGTTTCTAACACGGTTTTGTTTATTTTCATGACACTACACTTTCTATAACACTGTTATATGTTTTAGGTGTTACTTAAAACCTTTTTGGCATCCTAACAAGAGCCAAGAAAAACGTTTTTTCTGGCAGCAAACAAAGATCACCAAAGCATAGACACAGTAGAAAGAACCAGTACTTAAAAAAAGCTCTTAAAGCATCCTAAGCAAGTCAGCCTTCGTAATGATCCCAATAACCACGCCTCTCTTGGAAACTAAAACAGCCGAATAAGTCTGCAACAAACTAGTAATCAAAGACAATGGAGCATCGTCGTTTATCTGCGGGAAAGCTTCCTCCATAATCCTCTCGGTTGGCTGCCTAGAAATCTCTTCCAAATCCTTCCCCTCCAATATCTGGCGCAAAATAGCCTTTTCAGAGATGCTACCAACCGGTTGTTTTCCCTCAAAGACCGGTATCTGAGAGTAACCGTGCTCCTTCATGACTTTAACAGCTTGCGAGATCGGCTCGCTTTTTTGTACGCTTACGACTTCGGTTTGGAGGAGTTTTTCTGCCTGTACTTTTGTTTTAAATTCTAAGCGTTCGAGAACATCGAAGATTGTTCTTACTTTAGTGTATGATGAGTCGATGGTTCCGGCTTCGAGTTTGGCGATAAGGGATTGGCTTACGCCGGCGGCTTTGGCTAATTCGGATTGTTTTAGGCCTAGTTGGCGTCTGCGTTTGCCTATGTCCTCTAGTGTGGGGAACATGGTTTTAATTGATGCTTAACAATGTCATATATTCTTTATGGAATAATCAGTTTATACCGACAAACCGCCGAACCTCAACAACCAGGTAAACTACGGAAAAAAGTTTGTCCAATTCAAAATCACTTATAAGTATAAGTGCGTTATAATGGAACGATACTCATGGACCCACAATGCGAAATAATCGGCAAATACGTCTTACCTATCTTCAGATCAATGCTAGCCAAAGAACTCGTCCAAAAATACAAACTTTCACAAACAGAAGCAGCAAAAAAACTCGGAACCACGCAAGCCGCAGTCAGCCAATACCTCAGTTCCAAACGAGCTTACAAAGGCATCGAACATGTAGAAGAGTTTTTACCAAAAATTCAAGCAATGGCAGAAGAAACCGCAAGAAAAGTAATCAATAAAGAAATCAGTACAGGAGATATAACACCCGATTTCTGCAGTCTTTGCGCTACATTCTGCAAAAAGGCGGCACAAGTCCCTGAATCTTCTAAGCCTGAATATTACATTTAAGCCTCTTGGGGAAAACTAAGCTTTAACATGTTTTTAGCGCTAAAAACCCCAATAGGAACCTACCACTCTTAGGGGCAGCATTGAATTTCTATCCAACCAACCTTAACGGTTATTGATGGTAGCGCGCGTTAGGGTTTTAGCAGTTGGATTTCACGATAGATTTCGTTCCAGTTGTAGACTCGTTTGGTTAAGTTTTTAACGTTAAAGGACTGATTATAGGGATGATCATAAACTAGAACTTTGTTGACTTTTTGGGTCCACTCCAAGGCTTCCTCGAGCGAATCCTCAACTATCACAGCCAGTTTTGCAATGTTAGCCTGGTATTTTTTACCGATGTTTAGGAGGTGTAGTTCATTGTAGGGGACGCCTTTTTCTTTGAGCCAACCCTGAGTGATATCCCTCAGATAGCTCCATCTGCCCGTTAACAGAAAGATGCTGTGTCCTTCCCCTCTCAGTTGCTCTAGTGTCTCTTTGGCGCCAGTGTAAAGCGGTAAGTCTTGCTTGAGGATTTCTGTGATAAGCTCTGTTTCTTCTGCTCTAGTTATTCCTAGTACGATGTTTAGATCAAAACAGTAAATGTCCTTCTCTGTGAGAGTCACACCATATTTTGCTCTGATTGTGCTGATTAGGGGACCTGCAAAGTTGGCTATTACCCCGTCTATGTCGAAGCCTAAATTCATCAAGGTTTCTTCCTGAGTAGTCACCTATGAATTTGAGCCTTTGAGTTATATGGCTTTTTGAAACAACTATTCCAAAACGAATCGCCCGCTAATTCTTGAGTGAATAAAGGTTTGTTGTGCTGGCGCACAGATAGTTAATTCCCGTTTGAATTCATAGCGTTGCCTGTTTTCTAAGAATAACTCAAAATTAAGGAATAAAAAGAGTAAGCACTCGACCCCGAAGGATCAAGCGGCTGGACTAAAGCAAACGGAAGTTTTCTTTCACCGTCGTTAAAACTACATGGGTGTTTGTGCGTTCAATGTATGGTAGCGCAAGCAGTTTTTTGGTGAAAGCGCCAAGGTCTTCTCGACTCTTGAATTTGGCAATAATAATGGCATCAGTTAAGCCTGTGACGTCATAGACTCCGCAGACATTTGGGATTTTAGCAATTTCATTTTCTGTTTCAACAAGCCTGCCTTTGGAAACTGTGATTTCTGTGACAACAGTTAGTTGGTAACCGAGTTTTTCATGATCCAAGATAACTGAGTAACCTTTGATTAAGCCGTCATCTTCCATCTTTTTGATTCTAGATAAGACTGTGCCGACTGAAACGCCAACGTTTTTGGCGATTTGTCTGACTTGAGAACCTTGCGTCCTCTAAGAGGCCTTTGAGAATTTTTACATCAGTTTCATTTAATTCCATAATCATCATTTCCTGCACGTTCTTTCAGTTAAACCCTGTTTTTTGAAACATCCTTTTGATATATCAGTCTGATTAAGTTAATAAAAGTTTAGTTATTTCACGTCAGAACAATGGATTCATTAAGTTTAGATAAACCTTGGAAAGCGGCTTGGCTTTAACTGAAAAATAGATAGTAATCTTAAATTATACCCTAAACCCCAATAGTTCTGAGCCAACCAAAATGCAAGCAAAATACGACACCATACTTGTTCTTGACTTCGGCGGACAATACTGCCACCTAATCGGCAGAAGAATCAGAGAACATGGTGTCTACTCAGAAATAGTTCCCCACGACATCTCACCCGAAGAAGTAGCGGCTCTAAATGAGAAATTTAACGTTAAAGGCTTAATTTTTTCAGGTGGACCCTCAAGCGTTTATGAACCAAACGCTCCCAAACTCCACCCACGCATCTTAGAGGTGAACTTACCAATTCTCGGTTTATGCTATGGTCACCAACTTTTAGCTCAAATAACAAGTGGCAAAGTTGAACCTGCAACCTGCAAAGAATACGGCATAGCCCAAGTCGCAATCGACAAGCCAGTCGGTGTACTGGAAGGTTAAGCGAGAAAGAACAGGTTTGGATGAGCCACGGCGACACAGTCTTTGCTCCCCCACCAGAATTTGAAGCATTAGCTCACACAGAAAACTGCCCAGTCGCAGCGTTCAGGCACAAAACAAAACCAATCTACGGCCTACAATGGCACCCAGAAGTCATCCACACCGAAAACGGCATGCGCATGCTTCAAAACTTTATCTTCCAAGTCTGCAAATGCCAAGCTAACTGGCAGATGGAAGACCTCATAGGAAAAATGGTCAAAGAACTCAAGACTGAAACAGGCGGAGCCAGAGCAATCATCGGGTTAAGCGGAGGCATAGACTCCAGCGTCGCCACAGCACTTGCAGCCAAAGCCTTGGAGAAAAGTTAACAGCGGTTTTCGTTGACCATGGATTCATGCGGGAAGGCGAAACCGAAGCAATCCGCGAAACATTCGAAAAATTCCGACATCAAATTCATCGTCGCAGACGCACAAGAACGCTTCATGAACAAACTCAAAGGCGTAACAGAGCCAGAAACTAAACGCAAAGTTATCGGCGAAGAATTCATCAGGGTTTTTGAGGAAATCGCCAACAAATCAGGCGCCGAATACCTAATCCAAGGCACAATATACCCAGACAGGATCGAATCAGGTTTCAGGAAAAACTCTGACAAAATCAAAAGCCACCACAACGTCGCCGGGTTACCAGAAAAAATAAAATTCAAAAAAATCCTCGAACCACTCCGAGACCTCTACAAAGATGAAGTCCGCAAAGTCGCACGAATGCTTGATTTACCAAAAGAAATCGTTAACCGCCAACCATTCCCAGGACCAGGCTTAGCAGTACGAATAATCGGCGACTTAACGGACGAAAAAGTTACAATCGCAAAGAAAGCCGACAAAATCGTCCGAGAAGAAATCGAGAAGAATGCGACTTAGCAGAGAATCTTTGGCAGTACTTTGCGGTGTTAACTGACACTAAAGCTACAGGCGTTAAAGGGGATGCACGAGCTTATGGTTACGTGGTTGCTGTGCGAGCAATGGAGAGCCGTGAAGCCATGACTGCAAGCTTTGCAAAGATTACCCTACCCAGTGCTAGAAAAGATTTCCACACGAATAACAAACGAGATTCCACAAGTTACCCGCGTAGTTTATGATATTACTCATAAGCCGCCTGCAACAATCGAGTGGGAATAAACTTATTTCACTCATTTTTGAAAATGTTGCTTTAAGCACCTAAACAGCAAGACCATATCCATACTTGTTTATATAAAAACAGTAGTCATAGTACTGCATACTCAAGGTGACATCATCTGAAAGCATTGATTTTAGCAGGTGGCTTCGCCACAAGACTTCGACCACTAAGTTGTTCAAGACCCAAAACTCTTTTCCCAATAGTCAACAAGCCACTACTACAATGGATTTTTGAACGATTAGCCAAAAACGGCGTAGACGAAGCAATACTCGCAGTCAACGCATTAACACAATTCTACATCCGCCAACATAAACCGTCAAAATGTGGCTTAAAAGTCCGATTTTCAATTGACCCACCCAAGATGCCGCTTGGAACAGGTGGACCAGTAAAGAAAGCAGAGAAACTAATCGGGCACGATGAACCATTTATCATGTTGAATGGTGACATATTCGCAGACATAAACTACCGAGAACTGCTTGAAACACACAAAAAATCAGGCGCATTAGCCACAATTGCGCTCTGCAGAGTAGAGGATCCATGCAGTTTTGGCGTAGCAGAACTTACACGGCAACACCATCAAACGGTTCGTTGAGAAACCAGCTAAAGGTCAAGCACCAAGCAACCTAATAAACGCAGGCGCATACGTTTTAAGCCCAGAAGTCTTCGATTACATTCCTGAAGGAAGAGCAGTTTCTATCGAACGAGAAGTTTTCCCCAAGCTAGCTGAAGAAGGCAAACTTGTGCGGCTACTGCATCAATGGTTTATGGATAGATATTGGCAAACCCAAGAATACTTAGAAGCAAACAAAATAATCCTCGACTCATCATCAAAAACACCTTAAACAAGCCCAAGCCAGACAGCTTTAAAGTGAAAAACCCTGTTGCTTTAGATACATGGCGTCTCAGTCGGCGAAAAATCAGTCATCGGCCCATATGCAATCATAGGCAAAAACGTCAAAGTCGGCAAAAACGTACAAATCGCCAATTCAGTCATCTTTGCAGAAGCACACATAGCCGACGGATGCCATCCTCAACGGAGCAATCGTTGGTGAAGGAGCAAAAATAGGCAAAGGCGTCAAACTTCCAAAGGGCTGCATAGTTGGCGACCAATGCAAAAGTTAAAGACAGCGTTCACATGCATGATGGTCAAGTAGTGTGTCCAGCAAAGGAAGTCACTGAAACATTTTAAAACCTAAACTTGACTGTTAAATAGGTACTAGAGTTGAATTAATCATATGAGTACAAGAAAACTTTTTGGAACAAACGGAATCCGAGGCCTTGTCAACGTTGAATTGACGCCTGAAATGGCAATTAAAGTTGGAGCTTCAATTGGAACTTTTTTTGGAAAAGAAAAAAACTTACTTTTAGGATATGATGCACGAACCAGCGGTCCAATGTTTGCCAAAGCAGTAATTTCTGGCTTAACCGCGACTGGATGCAACGTATTCTTAGCTGGAATGGCACCTACACCAGCCATTGCAGTTTGCTGTTAAAAACCACAAAATGGATGGCGGAGTAATCATCACCGCTTCCCACAACCCGCCAGAATACAATGGTATTAAAGTTATCTGGAGCGACGGCATCGAAACCTCACATGAACAAGAAGTTGAAATAGAGAACATTTACTTTGACAACAAAATCGTTTTTGCCCCATGGGACAAACTCGGAGCAAAACGTGAGTTGCCCGGAATCAACGATGAATACATCCAAGCCATAAAAAAACATGTTGACAAAACAAAAATTGCCAACAAACACTTCCACGTCGTCGTTGATGCCGCAAACAGCGTCGGAGGAATCACCGCACCACCGCTACTAAGGGAACTTGGCTGCAAAGTCACAAGCATAAACGCCAACATCGACGGAACCTTCCCCGGAAGAATGCCCGAACCCACGACCTGAAAGCCTGGGCGATTTGGCTTCAACTGTGAAAGCAATCGGAGCCGACATGGGAGTAGCTTTCGACGGAGATGCTGACCGCTCAATATTCGTTGACGGCAAACGGCGAGATTTACTGGGGAGACAAAACCTTCGCAGTAGTCATAAAACAGTACCTGCATCAAGAATCCAGGCGCAAAAATAGTTACACCAGTAAGCTCATCCACCCTAATCAAAGACACAGTTGAAGCATACAAGGGCGAATTAATCTGGACCAAAGTTGGAAGCGTAACTGTTTCCCAAAAAATGAAGGAAGAGAACGCCAATTTGGGCGGAGAAGAAAACGGCGGAGTATTCTATGGTCCACACCAAGCCGTCCGCGACGGAGCAATGACAACTGCTCTGCTGCTAAACATTATGGCTGAAACAGGAAAGACACTTGCTGAACTTGTCGCTGAGCAACCACAGTATTTCATTGAGAAAGGAAAAATCGAATGCCCAGACGACAAAAAAGAGACTTCTCCAACAGAAAATCTATGAACAAGTTAAAAGCGAAAACGTCAGCACCATTGACGGAGTAAAAATTTGGTTTAGCGACGCCAGCGCAATTCTGATTCGACCAAGCGGCACAGAACCAGTCTTTCCGATTGTATGCTGAAGCAAAAAACCAAGAGAAAGCATTAAAACTAGTCGAAGACTACAGCTGCAAGGCTTAAAAAAATCCTAGAAACCATATAGACAAGCCTCAAAACCTTGCTTGGGAAAAACCGCTGATGCCCCCAGTTCTAAACCTGAAACCCGAAGAGGTGGATACCAACGAGAAACGCTCAAAATACACTGTGAGCGTTATCGGATGCGGGCAAAAAGGAATCTTCTACGCCAACGCTTTTGCAGAAGCAGGCTTCAGGGTAATCTGCACAGATGCTGACGCCAGCGTTGTAAAGAAGGTGGCAAAGGGAAAAACACCAGCTTCGCAATCGCGAAGATGAAGCTAAACTAAAAAGCCACATTCAACTCAGGACAAATTAAGCGTCAGCAAGCGAACGAAAAAAAGCTGTTTCCCAAAGCGACGTCATAGTAATAGCTATTGGAGCAAAAGTGGACGAACAGAAAAAAACCGATTACTCACAAATAGTTAGCGCCTGCTAAACAAGTTGGAGCAGCACTTCATCAGGGCGCATTGGTTATTTATGGCGGCATTGCAGGTTTAGGTTTCACTGAAGGCACAATGAAAGAAACAATTGGAGAATACGTCGGGGCTTAAAGGTAGGGACAGATTTCGGTTTAGCCTACAACCCCATCCTTACCGCAGACGCTCCGATTGCAGATTTGGAGTTGAAGGTTGCAGCCACCGACCAAACAAGCTTAAACGCAGCTTCAACCATTCTCAAAACGATAACAAAAAAAGTAAGAGAAATCAGCGACATAAAAACGGCGGAAACAGCCACACTTTTCACCGTTGCAAAACAAGATGCACAACAGGGCATTAGCCAACGAGTTGGCGGTTTTCTGCGAAAACGCAAACATCGACTACTTCAAAGTTCTTAAAACTCCTCGACCTCAACGACCCAAGCTTTTGGCCGACAATCGTTGAAGAAGAAAACAGAAACGAAGCATATTTGCTGCTTGATAGCGCCGAAAACTTGAATGCTAAACTTAGGCTTCCAGCGTTGGCTAGACAGATAAACGAGGACATGGTTAAACACGCAGTTAATTTAACGCAGGATGCTCTGCGAAGCTGTGGCAAACCTTTGCGGAGAGCAAAAGTCGCCGTTTTAGGTACAGCTAACCCTAGCGACGGCTACAGGCGTTTTTGTTAAGATGATTGAACAGAAAGGCGCCAAAGCAGCCTCTACGATCCAATTTCGAAGATGGGACCTCAGGATTGGCGAGTTGTAAAGACCAATCTAAATGAGGCAGTGGAAGGCGCAGACTGCATTGTAATTATTGACGGGACAGGAACAGTTTAAAAAATTAAACCTAAAAAAACTAAAAGCCCTAATGAAAGAACCGGCGGTTATCGTTGATTTAATCGGTATTTTTGAACCCCAAAAGGTTGAAGCAGAAGGCTTCATATACTGTGGATTAGGAAGAGGAACTGATAAGAAATGAAGAAACTTGGCGTTGCAGTAATCGGAACTGGGCAATGGGGAAAAAACCACGCCAGAGTCTACAAGGAACTTCCCTCAACTGAACTTATTGCAGTATGTGATGTTAACGCTGAAAGAGCCAAAGCCATGGCAGCACAATACGGCGTTAAAGCCTACTCTGACAGCACACAAATGCTAAAAGACAAATCTATTGAAGCGGTAAACGTTTGCACATGGTCAACGATTCTGGCTAAAGAAGCAATGAAAGCGCTTAACGCAGGAAAACATGTTTTAGTGGAGAAACCCATGGCAACTAACACCCAGCAAGCCCAGAAACTGGTGCAAAACAGCACGAAGAAAACGGTCTCCACTTAACCGTGGGTTTTCTAATGCGGTTCATCCCTGGATTGCAACATTATTCGCCAATCAGTTGAGAACAAAAAAATCGGCGAACTGGTCTGCGCCACAGCCAAACGTGTCTCACAATGGCCAGAACGAATCGGCGATGTCGGCGTCGTCAAAGACACAGCCATTCATGATATTGACGTTATGCGCTTCATTTCCAATGAGGACCCAATCTCCGTTTACGCAAAGATGGGCAGCATGACGAATCAAAAAATTTGAAGACTACGCCCACATAATGCTCACCTACAAAGATGGCAAAAGCGCATTCATAGAATCCAACTGGCTAACACCCTACAAAACACGCACCTTAACCGTCACAGGAAGCGACGCCATAATGCGACTAGACTACATAACACAGGACTTATGGATTGAACAACAAAACGCAAACCGTTCAGCCTCGACTACCATTCCAAGAACCATTAAAAGCTGAACTTCAACACTTCGTCGACTGCATAGTGGAGAAAAAGAAGCCTCTCGTAACAGGTGAAGACGGAGTAAGAGCCCTAGAAGTCGCTACAGCAGCAATGCAGTCTTCAGCAAAAAACAAGGCAATACAATTAAAAAGATAAAGAAAATTTATTTTAGGTTGAAGGGTTTACCTTCAGAAACAATTTTCTGGGGGCTTTTTCCTTCCATTTCTTCAAGAAACGGCAAATCATCAGCTTCTTTGCGTAGTTCATCAGGAAGCATTTCTGGGATTTCATCGCGGATTGGGTACCAGCGTAGACATTTTGGGCAAACGATTAAGCCTTCCACTATTTCGTCTTTTTCTTCGAAAACGTGAAGTTCAAGAGGATGATACTTATCGATTGGGCAAGCGAGGATTTCCATTAGTTTTCGTTTCATGTGGATTCCACGAAATAGATAGGTGAGGTTTGAGTTATTAAAACTTGTTTGGCAACGCGGCTACGTTTATGTCTAGGACTGTTTGATACCAGTTTGGACCCGTGCGGACGCATCACACGCGAATTAGCAAACATGTAACTTACGCCTAAACTGTCAAGTTTTTCGGCAACTTTAAGCTTGGTTTTCTCACTGGGATTTTCTTTTCCGGGTGCATGTTGGAAATCGTAGTAGTGAATCCAGCCGCCTGTTTTTTTAAGCGCCGAAAGTGCAGATGGCAGGTATTCGAGGGCTTTCTCTGGCAGGGGCATCAGAACGCGGTCAGCGACACCTTGCAAGTTGAGTTTGAATTATGTCTTTTGAGTCGCCCAAGCAATGGAATGACACTTTCCGCAAACTCGGTTGATTCTAATATTTTCCTCCATGAACTCAATGCGGTTGGGTTAACGTCAATTGAGTAAACTTTGGTTTGGCTTACGGTTTTTGCGATGAATATGCTAAAGCAGCCGACGCCTGCAAACATGTTAACAACAGTTTCGCCGGGCTAAACGAGCTTGGCGATGCGTAGATGTTCATGTGAAAGTCTGGGTGAAAAATAGCATTTCTCAACATCAACCTTAAAGATGCATCCTGATTCCTTATGGATTGTGACTGTTTTGTTTTCACCCGCCAACAACCTTAATTCTCTAACTCTGAAGTCGCCTCTGATGCGGGTTGTTGGGGTGAGAACAGTTTTTATGTTCTTATGAATAGCCATTATCTGATTTGCAACTGCTTCGTGCATTTTGAAGCGTTGCTGGTAGTTTTGATGATGGCAATGTCGCCTACTACATCAAATGAACTGTAAACTTTACTTAAAGCTGTCTGGCGGAAGAGCCGTCTGAAAGCTTTTCTCGAAGCCGTTTTCTCAACTATATCATCCTCATTATCTGACAAGTATTGGAAATGTTTAAAAGTAAAATGCTTTTCTTTGTAGGACAGGCGTTTTCAATGGAAAAATCAGGAATTGTTTATGAATGCATGAGATGCGGTTCAAGAGTGCCATCTGAAGAATTAGAGTTACGTGGCGGAGAAACCAAATGCATCATCTGTGGATACAGGATTCTAAAGAAGGTTAAGCCGCCAGTAGTTAAACGGGTTAAATCAAAATAAGATTAGGAAAACTCGTGCGTTTACACGAGCAATTTTTGTTTTTAGATTTTTATTTTAATAGAAATCTTGGTCTCCGAGTTTACGCAGTGCTTTTCCTTTAAGTCTTCACTGAATCATCGAAGAAGTCGTCGACATCTTTCTCAACGGTTTTGCGTTTAACGGTTTCGCCGCAAATTCCACCAGGCAGCATACGTCTTTTCATGCACATTGAATAAGTGCATTTTGCAACGTTACATTGTTCTTCGGTTTCTCTACACCAAACAGAGTCGCGTCTGTAAAACAGCAGAGTTTTTTGCGCATTTAAAAGATTGACATGCTGGAGAACAAGCTTTTGATTGAGCCAACAGATACACCTCAATTGTCAATTCAAAATGTTTGTGTTTTGTACTGATCCTTAGTTTTTCTTTAAGTGATTTGGAAACCATATAAACTTTTTTCTATTAAAGGGAGAAATTTAGGTTGCAGATGCATGGTTTAGCTCTTCTTCGTCTGTAGATTTCTACGATGAGCAAACAAGATTATCGCTATCAAGTATTATCATTATTGTGATAAGTGAGCTTGCTGGTATCAGCAATCGACCCCAAAGCAACATATTTGTCAATTTTTATTTGCACGGAGTTGGCTGGTTAACTGTTAACTGTTATTGCTTGATAGGCATCTTTTGTTCCTGAGCTTGAGCGATTATCTGCATGTTGCCGCCGATGATATTGTTGAAGGTGGCTTTTCCATTGCTTTGAGTAACTTCTGAGATTTTTTCAGGTCCATTTAAAGTGACGTTTAGCGTTTGAGATTGGATTGCCAAAGAAATCAACAACTGCCACTGAAAGTTGAATGCCATAATAGTGTGCATCGGATTTGTTGTTGACTGTTGTTGAAGACTTGTACGTTTGTTTCGTTGATTAAGGCATTATCCTTATAGACTCTGCTCGGTACATTCCAAAGGTAGCTTGTGTTGTGGCTGCACCATTGTTGTCGGTTGTGGCAGAATAGAACAAACCGTTTGACAACTCTACTAGTTCTATGCGTGCATTTGGAATTGGTTCTTGGTTATAACCGACAAGTTTGATGTGACAGTTTTTGCTTGGACAAATAATGAATACTTGTGCGGTTGCTTGAGCGGTGGAGATTGCTTAATAGTGTTGTTGCCTGCATTGAAGATTTGATCGTAAATTGAAGCGTCTATGGTGTAAGTTGCTCCAGCTAAAGTTGAATGTTAATGTGAAGCTTCCTGAAGAGTCTGTTTGTCCTGTGACGCACCCGTTTTTGATATGCTGCCGCTTTGGTAGTCGGTAAGTGATTGTTAAGTTAACAAAAGGCATTGTAATTCCGTCTTGGTGCTTTTTACTGTTATTTTAATATTAGTTAATTGGCAGACGTAATGTAAAGGTTGCGTCTCCAGCTGACGGTAATGTTTGTTTCCGCCAACGTTAACTCCGTTCCAGAGGCTGTTAGAGGTGGTTCCTTTTCAAGCTTAAAGTTTGCGATCCCGTCTGAGCTTGTAATTGCATTATATACTGTGTTTGTGACTGAATCAAGGCTGAAATTGATATCTCCGGAACAGACTTGACCAGCCAAATTGGTTGTTTGAACTTTAACGGAATATCCAATAACTGTGAAGGTTTGTTGAATCCGGTATTGATTTTTGGGTCGTCTTTGAGGAGTATATTTTTATTGTGTAGTCACCGATGTCGGCGTTGGAGGGAACTATCCAAGCTTGTGGTGATTACGCCGTCTGCTGAAGCTGTTGCTGGAAACGGTGTCAAGGGGTTCACTGGTTTTAACATTGGTTATGGTAAGGGTTGCAGGTTGTTAGGTTGATAACCTGTCTGCTCGCACGTTTACTGTTTGACCTCTATGATAGGTTGTTGAATCGATGAAAATTTACCGAAACTGTGTTTTGACGCTAAGGTTGCAGATTTGTTAAAGTAGACTGTGTAGTACTCCAGCGTAATCGGTAGTTGAACCACTGGGCAGAGAAACTGCTAGTCGGGAAAAGTGACTTGTGCACTTGCAGTTCCCTTTACGTTTGGGGTTCCTAAGGAACAATTTTTGAGTATAGCTTGTGCCAAGCGGAGTTGGGAGAACCACTGAATATTTGCGTTATAAGAAGTGCCTAATTGACCGCCCGTAACCGCTGACGTTCAATAGTGACACTGTTGCCTTCTTGTACTGATGAAGGAAACGCATTTATCGAGTAGCCGGTATGTAACAGTGAAATGTTCAGAATGAGTTAATGTTGATGGCAACATCTCGTAAGTATTAGTGCATAGGTCACTGTGGAAGTTCGGGAACAGTAAAGTTTGCTATTAACATAGTAACCTTCGGAATTGCCGCTTGCAACAACTGTTTTACCCATAAATATTTGGTAGAGCCGTTTGAAGTGTAGATAGTTCCCTGTAACGTTAACAGCTTGTTCCCACTGGTCCAGTTGCTTCGTACTTGGGGTAATTTGAAGTAATCGTTTACGCCAATGTTTGTATGCTGCATAAACTTCAATCGGCGCTAAACCACTGCGGCAAATGCCACAAGGAATAGAATGGAAACTGTAATAATTTTCTTGTTCAAACCACTCTGCTCTCCAAATAGATAGCCATTATGCTTGATGCTCATGATTTAACCTAGAGATGATTTTAAACTTTACCTTTCAAAAAACAAAACCAAAGTGATAAATCATCTTAAGGATATTTCATGCCGAAAATTGCTTGTGAGCATAGGGATTTTTAAAAGACGCTTTTTCTAATGTTACAGAAAACTCGGTGTAGATCCTTGGAAGACAATGCTGCATCTCCGCTTTTAGGCTTCCTAAAAAGCAAAAGTACCATTTAATCGGAAGCTCACTCAGCGGTTAAAAGATGCAAGTGGCTTTACGAATCCATAGTCAACGATAGAGCATGTTATAAACAGAAATTTTACGGCATCCAATCCCACCGATGCATCCAGATGACACCTTCGCTCTACTCTTGTACACAGCAATGCCTGTTTTGTTGGAGGGCACAGAGCGGAGATTTGGAGGTCACATGGGATGAGATGAGAAACCCCAACAAAGATACACCTGAAGAGATTGTTGAAGGCTGTTTTAAGGCGCAGGAAAAAATTTTGACAGGCTACAAGGGTAACGAGAAGACGGATTGGCGCAAATTCCAAGAGGCACAACGACCCAAACAAGTCGCTATAAGCTTAACTGGTGAACCAACACTCTATGAGCCACTAGGCGAATTTAATTCGCATTTCCACCAGAAAGGCTTAACAACTTTCTTGTTTCAAACGGAACGTTGCCCTCTAAACTTTCCAAATTAAGTCAAGAACCCAGCCAACTGTACATTTCACTCTGCGCACCCAACGAAGAAGTCTACAACAAAGTCTGCCGCCCACAATTCCCCAACGCGTGGGCTAAACTAAACGAAACGCTTAGTATGCTGCAAAGTTTCCGTTGCCCAACCGCAGTCCGCATGACAATGGTTAAAGACCATAATATGAACCTAATCAACCAATACGCCAAATTAGTTGAGAAAGCAAACCCCACCTACATCGAGATGAAGGCTTACATGCATATTGGCTTCTCGAACCTACGTTTAGGCTTTGACCAAATGCCGATGCATCAGGAAGTAAAGGATTTCGCGGCACAGCTGGCTCAAGCAACAGGGTATAAGGTTATTAATGAAGCACCTGAGAGTCGAGTGGTTCTGCTTAGTAGGCTTGAGAAGCCCATTCAGCTTGGCAGCAGCTAACCGAGTCATATTTGGGTCTAATAGAGGCACTATACTGAAAATGTAGCAGGTAGTTAACGCACACTTTTTACTGTTAATACAGCTTCAAATCAGTTATAGTCGGTCCGCTCATGTACCTACCAAGAGTATTTAGATAAAAAGTTAAATAGCCATTTCAAGCCATTAATAATTCTAATAATAACCAAGCGGTAACCACAGCTATGGTAAGCGAAGGAAAAGGAAGACTATTTCGAAGAAAAGACGGCAAATACCTAGTCTATTTGCCCAAAGACTTAGCAGAAGACAGCATGTTCCCATTCAAAGGCGCAGATACAATTTTTGTTAAAGTAAGTTTCGCATTTGGCGACAGCAAACTAATGGTTGAAAAGTGGGCCCAAGAATAGGCAAACCTAGCTTTTAAGAAATTAAAATAAACAACCCAACCCAATTCTACTTAGTTGGTGCATTTTTGTCTTCACTAGAAAAGTAATTTCACAAATCAAAACTGAGCTCATGGAGAACAACCAGATCCGCGAGGAAACCCATGAGAGTATGCGTAAAGCCACAAGCCTCTCCAAACAAGCAATTTTGCTTATTCACCAAAAAAGACTCGACAGATGCTGAACAGATGGTTGTGAATGCCAAAGAAAAATATCGCAAGACTGCAAGAAAAGCTAAACAATACCCAGAAATTATTTATGGAGGCATGTTTAGCGCGGCATTTCAAGAATACGCAGAAGCCAATATCTTCTTGATTTTAGTTAAGGAAGAACAGGTTTCTTACACCAGTCGAAATAAACGTGCCCCCAGTCGATTATGTGCTGGGTTTAGCTGATGTTATTGGCGAATACAGGCGTTTGCTTTGGATAATCTGCGTGATGGCGAAGTAGATAAAGGCGTACGATGCCTCGAAATCATGGATCAAGTCTTCATTCAGCTTTTAGCGCTCGACGAAGCCTACATGCTTGTCCCAGGACTCAGACACAAATCAGACATAGCAAGACGAATAATCGAATCCACACGTGGCGACATCACATTGGAAGTTCGCAGAAAATCACTTGAGGACACCTAAAAAGTTCACGCCCCCAGAAGCCGAAGCAAAGTTGGGCGTAAGCGGGCGAAGGCTAAAGAATAGTTGCCTAAACTTCCCACTAATTTTTCAGTAAAAAAAGCCCACAACACACAAGTTTGCATATCCAAACAGGTTATTCGAGAGGATAGGTTGCCTAAGCAAATCCGAATGGTTGGCGGCGTGGATGTTTCTTATGTTGGCGACTTGGGTGTTGGAGCAGTAGTGGTTCTTGATTACGAAACTCTTGAGCTGCTTGAGACATCAGGTGGCGGCTTGTCCAGTTAAGATGCTTTATGTGCCGACGCTTCTGTCATTTCGTGAGCTCCCGCCTGCCATAGCAGCCATTAAGAAAGTTAAAAGTTGCAACCGGATGTGTTTTTGGTTGACGCGCAGGGTTGGGCGCATCCGTATAGGTGCGGGTTTGCCAGCCACTGGGCTTGGCTATTGGGAAACCGACGATTGGGGCTGCAAAGAGCAGGCTTGATCGGCGAAGCCACCGAGCAGGATGGCAGGACTATTTTGGTTGATAAGGGCGAAGTCATCGGCGAAATCGTAACAACAGAGGAGGGCTGCAAACCCGTCTATGTGAGCATTGGCCATATGGTCTCGCTTGAAACCGCTGTACAAATCATTAGGCACTGCTCCGAGAGTAGAATTCCTGAGCCGCTGCTGCAAGCGCATAAGTTAGCCACCAAAAACGCGCCTCGAACTGTGTGAAAGCAAAGTAAATATCCCAAAAAGCACTAATTAGCGCTTAAGCGTGAATTGCATGGCTGAAGAAATAAACCGACAGAAGAAATCACCTTTGACTACTTCGAAAAAGTAGATTTGCGAATTGGAAAAATCATCGAGGCAACGCAAGTTCCTGAATCCAAGAAACTGGTTAAAATTCAAGTTGATTTTGGCTCGGAGAAGCGCCAGGCAGTTGCGGCTTACTGAAGTACTATAAACCTGAAGAGTTGGCAGGCAAAAAATGCGTTTTCCTCCTAAACCTTCAAAGTCGCATGATGGCAGGCATAGAGTCACAATGCATGATTTTAGCTGCTGAGGACGAGGCAGGCAACGTGTCGGTGTTGCAGCCTGAGAAGGATATTGTCTGAAGGCAGCAAAATCGGCTAAAGCATACTCCATTATACTTTACAAAGAGATTCCAAGTTTCTACTTGCAGGAAAACACCACAACCAGCCTGCAACCCAAACCAGACGCAGACACAAAAAAAGCATCCGTTAGCCAAACCCCCAAGACGAAGATGAGTAAAGGGGTCTCGCCATTATCTACTACAAGAGAAACAAACCTGAATCTATCCGAGCGCTACAGAAAAGATAAAATAATTATAACAGAGGTTATTGTAATAATTTATTGTGGAAGGTTATCTTAATGGCAGTATGAAGAAGCACTTATGTGGGTTGAGAAGTACCGCCCAAAAACCCTCGACGAAGTCGTAGGTTTAAAAGACATAGTTGAAAGCCTAAAGGCATTCATGAAAAACCCAAAGACCATGCCGCACCTGATGCTTGCAGGCATTCCAGGCACAGGAAAAACCACCATGGCTCTCGCTATAGCTCACGAACTGTATGGGCCGAACTGGAGAAGCTTCACATTAGAACTTAACGCTTCAGACGAAAGAGGCATCGACACCGTCCGCGACCGAATCAAAGATTTCTCACGTTACAGCCGCTCAGGCTTTGGCGAGACATCCCATTTGCACTGATCATTCTAGATGAATGTGACCAGATGACTGGACCAGCCCAAACAGCCTTGAGACGCATAATGGAAACCAGTTCTCGCACATCCAGATTCATCTTAATCTGCAACCAATCCAGCAAAATCATCGAGCCAATCCAGAGCCGATGCGCCATATTCCGCTTCTCACGCTTAGACAGACAAGCCATGAAAGAGCACCTGCAATGCATTGCCAAAAAAGAGAACGTTACCTTGCAGCCTGAAGCAGCAGAGAGAATCGTGGATTACTCAGAAGGCGACTTGAGACACGCCATAAACGCCCTACAAACCGCTTCAGCCTACAAGGAAGGCTGCGATGGATGAAAAGACAGTTTCACTGGTTATCGGCGAAGCCAGCCCCATGCAAGTCCAAAAAATGATTCGAAAAGCACTCTACGGCGACTTCATCGAAGCCAGAAAAACCATGTATGAAATAATGGGCATCTTCGGCTTTTCAGGCACAGAAATCATCCGCCAAGTGCAACGGGAAATCTTCAAAATGTCCGATTTAACGCCCGAACAGAAAGCGGACATATCAAACATCATCGGCGAATACGATTACCGCTTAACGCAGGGCGCAAACAGCGACATCCAACTAAGCGCGCTTCTGGCTCAGTTTGCAAAGTTTGGGAAGAGTGTAGAGGAAACTTATGCTGCAGCGAAATGATCTGTTATGGGTTGAAAAGTACCGCCCAAAAAAGATAGAAGACATTATTGGCAACGAAGAAGCTAAAGCTCTGTTTGTTGAGTGGCTAAAAAACAAGACGCAAACAAAAAAGCAGTGTTGCTTTATGGTCCGCCGGGCGTGGGAAAAACAGCCTTGGTAATGGCTGCGTCAAGAGAGTTCGGTTTCACAGTTATTGAAATGAACGCTAGCGACACCCGCTCAGAAAAAGCAATCAACGCTGTTGCTAAACCAGCCACATCCTATAGGTCGCTTAGATAAGTTTTCAGGTGAAGCCAAGACCAACGGCAACATTCTGTTCCTCGATGAAGTTGACGGCATCGCAGGCAACGAAGACCGAGGCGGAGTCAGCGCAATCATAAAAATCGTTGAGAAATCGCTTGTACCAGTTATAATGGCTGCCAACGACCCTGACATCGAGAAACTGCGACCGCTAAAAAAGGTCTGTTTGCTTGTGCGTTTTCAGCAAGTCCGTATTCCACTAATAATTGCGTTACTGCAGAAAATCTGTTTGCTGGAGCATGTGAAAGCCGAGTTTGAGGCGCTTGAACGAATTGCCCAGAACAGCCGAGGTGACGTGCGTTCAGCCATAAACGACTTGCAGAGTCTCAGCGAAGAAAACCATACGTTGACCCTGCAGGACACTATGATGTTGAGTTCAGCGAAACAAAGACATCAGCATGGATGAGACGTTACGGCGATATTTTTCGGCGCAATCAATCGCAGAAGTACCTCAAGTTTGCTCAGTTACTCAAGCGTTGACTATGATGATTTTCTGCTTTCGGTAAGCGACAACCTGCCCAAACGCTACACTGACCCGGCAGAACTCGCAAAAGCATACGATTTTGTTTCTACAAGCCGACGTCTTCAGAGGAAGAATTGGAACAGAAAACTGGCATCTCCTCAAATACTTCTTCAACGACTTAGCCCAAGCCTGCAGCGGTCAACCCCCAATCCTATAAGCCCTTCACAGTTCATTTCACCGCCAATTCGCATCATTACATTGTTTTGGACTAAGGGCAAACGAACCATGCTTGACAGTATATGCGGCAAAATTGGGGCACAATGCCACGTATCACATAGAATAGCAAAACATGATTTTGTTCCCTACATAAAGGTGATACTAACGAAGAAACCAAAAGTCCGCTTATAGCTTGGTTCAAGTTTACTCCTGAAGAAGTTGATTTCTTAGTAAAAATGAGCAGGTACTGATCAGTCATGACTATTGTTTTGAATAAGAAAGGGTTTAAGCTTCCGCGGGTTGAAAAAGAAAAATTCGTAAACTTGATTCACTTGGGGTTGGACTACGACCGCAATACCTACCTGTATTCAATTAAAAGCTACAACAACATCGAATCAGTAATCGACGCCGTAAGCGATATCTTGGGAGATGAGGTGGTTTTTCTGCAGAACTGTACCCGCTGTGGCAAAGCGTTTCCCTGTAAAGGATGCAGTTACTTTGATTTGTGTACGACGAAGAATTTGCCGTTTAGCTGTGTTTGTCCTCAGTGTCTTCGGGATAGGAAACAGTTTGAGGAGTATTTGCTGAAGTTTTAGACGGTTGTTTAGACGTTTTAGCGGTTAAATGTAAATAATCGCCCATGGATGGCTGGATAAATCATTCGCAGGTATTTATATTCAATCGACACATGTTTCATTTACCGAATAGTCAGTTGCCTTTTCTTACACATGTTATATATTGAGTACAATTAAATAACAAAGTCGGCATTCACACTAAACAAATGTGCAACTAAAGAGGGAAATTGATTGTACAATTCTGTTGAAGAATTTATGAATTATGTCAAAGCAAAAAACCCCGGCCAACCTGAATTCCACCAAGCAGTTTTGGAAGTTATGGAATCTATCTGGCCAATTATCAAGAAAAACCCACAATATCAAGCAGCAAACATTCTAGAACGGATTGTTGAACCCGAACGTCTCATTACGTTCAGAGTAACTTGGGTCAACGATAAAGGCGAAGTCCAAGTCAACAGAGGCTTCCGCATCCAAATGAACAGTGCAATTGGCCCATACAAAGGCGGCCTACGCTTACACCCAACAGTCAACATGAGCATACTCAAATTCTTAGCATTCGAACAAGTCTTTAAGAACTCATTAACAACTCTGCCAATGGGCGGCGGTAAAGGTGGCTGTGACTTTGATCCAAAAGGTAAAAGCGACGCTGAAGTTATGCGCTTCTGCCAAGCATTCATGACTGAACTACAACGCCACATCGGACCAAACACAGACGTTCCAGCAGGCGACATCGGCGTAGGCGGAAGAGAAATCGGCTTCATGTTCGGCCAATACAAGAAACTACGCAACGAATTCACAGGCGTTTTAACAGGTAAAGCCCTCAACTGGGGTGGATCCTTGATCAGACCAGAAGCCACAGGCTACGGTTGCACATACTTCGCTGATGAAATGCTCAAGACCCGCAAAGAATCATTCAAAGGCAAAGTCGTATGTATCTCAGGTTCAGGCAACGTTGCCCAATACGCAGTTGAGAAAGTAAACCAACTAGGCGGCAAAGTCGTAACTTTATCAGACTCTGACGGAACAATCTACGACAAAGACGGCATAGACGCAGAAAAACTAGCATTTGTCATGGACCTAAAGAACAACAAACGCGGACGCATATGCGAATACGTAAAGAAATACAAGACTGCTGAATACATTGCAGGCAAACGCCCATGGGGCATAAAATGCCAAGTTGCATTACCATGCGCTACACAAAACGAAATCAGCGGCGACGATGCAAAGACTCTAGTAAAGAACGGATGCTTCTGTGTCGCTGAAGGCGCAAACATGCCAACTACACCAGAAGGCGTCGAAGTCTTCATCAAAGCCAAAATCTTGTTTGCACCAGGCAAAGCAGCAAACGCAGGCGGAGTAGCAACTTCAGGTCTTGAAATGTCACAAAACAGCGAACGTTTATCCTGGACCAGAGAGGAAGTTGACGAAAGACTACACAACATCATGAAAGCAATCCATGCCACATGTGTTAAATATGGCAAAGATGGCGACTTCGTGAACTACGTCAACGGCGCAAACATCGGCGGCTTCATAAAAGTTGCTGACTCGATGCCTAGACCAAGGCGTTCTCTAAAAAGCTTAACCGCTTTTTCTTTTTTATTTTTTTAATTTTTAGCAGCAACTTGTTTGGTAAACGAAGTCTTTGGTGATTTTCAGCTTATTTAAAGAGCCCAAAGACAATAACCGCCATATACAAAAGCATCAACCAAACACACAAGCTACCCTGAATAGGCTTCGCTTCACCCGCAACCCAGAGCTAATTTACTTTAAATAAGTGGGTCTACACGCGCCCAGTTGCATCTGAAATATCAACAGGTCAGTCAAGTTTTGTTTTGTCTAGGCAAGGCTTAAAGGCTGTTACGCCATATGTTTTGAACCCCGAAAGGGAACTAACTAGAGAGGGAAACAGGGTTGGCAGCGAAAATATGCACTTTAGACTTTTGCTATGAGAATTCAATGGTTAAAATCGTAGCGAACCGCAACTGCCCAGAAATCAAGCTTGCAGGCTTAACTGTTGGTCCCTTTGACGAAGGAAACGAGTATGAAATTTATTTTTGGGTAGCAAAAGAACTCGCCTCCGCTGGAATGGTGCATTTCCGAGAAGACGACGTCTTAGATGCCACCAAATTCTTCAAAGTACAATGGAAGGAAGGCGTGCAGATTCCAGGGCAAATTACCGAGTTGCCAGGCGATTTCTACCCTAAACTCCGCAGGTTCATCGCTGACCTAAAAGACCAAGCCCAAAAACAATCCGAAAAATACCAAGAATACGACCGCGCAAAACAATTAGCACGAGACATCGTAAATTCACGACTAAAAAAAATAGTCGCAATATCCGCCGCTCCAGCCCAAAGCGACCAAGTTCTAAAAAAATTCACAAGCGAAGAAAGAATCGTCTACGAGCAACTTGTCAAAATCATTTCTGAATGGAAAGCCAAAATCTTAGAAAACGCTGGAGAAAAGTAAGATGGCTAAACTTGAAACCATAGATCCTCAGCAGCGTTTTCAAGAATTCTTCAAGAAAGAAAAGTACCGCCAAAGAATCGCCCAGTTAGCCATCTCAGGGAAAAGGCTCATTAACAATCGATTTTGAGGAACTCTATGGTTTTGACCAAGCACTCTGCAGAACTGCTGCTCAACAAGCCTGAAGAGTACCTGCAGCATGCAGGCAAAGGAGCTTATGAGCAACTCCGAATTGAAGATGCAGAATACGCTGAGAAAATAGAGAAAATCATTGTTCGAATCGTAAAGCTTCTGGGCAAAGAAGTAGCTTCGAAAACTTGGCTCAAGACAAATGAGCAAACTAGTCATGATTGAAGGCATCGTGGTGCGAGCTACACCTGTGCGCCCCATGGTTCAATGGCAGCTTTCAAATGCAAACGCTGCGGCACATGAACCAAGTTGAGCAAACAGGGCAATTTTTGAAAGCGCCAGCAGTTTGCGTGGCTCCAGACTGTGGTAGAGATGGACCATTCGAGTTTAGCTCAAGAAGAATCCACATTCATAGATTCACAAGATCTACGGTTACAAGAAAAACCTGAAGATTTGCCACCAGGACAACTTCCGCGTGTATTAGCTGTGAAACTTGTCGGCGACGAAATAGTTGATGTAGCAAGACCAGGAGACCACGTTTCCATAGTTGGCATCGTACGCGCTTTTGCACCTTCACTGATGGGCATGGGAAAACTCCGCACATTCATTCTTCAACTAGACGCTAACTCCATAGAAGTTTTAGGCAAAGAACCAGAAACCTCACCGCCCACACCTGAAGAAGAAGCAAAAATGATCGCAGTTATCCAAAGACCCATTAGTACACCAAAAAATCATGACCTCCATTGCACCCTCAATCTTTGGCTTACGAACACATCAAAGAAGCAATAATGTACCTGCTCTTTGGCGGAGTTTCCAAGAGCCTGCCAGACGTGAACGTGAGAGGCGAAATGAACGCGCTGCTCATCGGTGACCCAGGTACAGCCAAATCACAGTTGCTCCAATATGTTGCAAGAATTGCGCCACGAGGACTATACACTTCAGGCAGAGGAACAACCGCCGCAGGCTTAACCGCAGCAGTCGTCCGCGAGAAAGGCGGAAGCATGAGTCTTGAAGCAGGCGCACTGGTGCTTGCCGACAAAGGAATTGCATGCATCGACGAAATGGACAAAATGCGTCCCGAAGACCGAGTTGCCATCCACGAAGCCATGGAACAGCACACGGTTTCAGTTGCAAAAGGCGGCATCGTCGCCACATTAAACGCTCGAACAGCGGTGCTTGCAGCAGCCAACCCATCATTGGGCAGATATGAACCAAACCGAACCGTTGCAGAAAACATTTCCCTGCCAGTAACTATCCTTTCCCGTTTTGACTTAATTTTTGTTCTTCGAGATGTGCCAAACAAAGAATCGGACAGCAAAATGTCCACGGCACATTTTAGAAATTCACAGAAGAGGCAGTAAGCCCAGTGGAAGCCAAGTTGATGCTGAACTTTTGCGGAAATATGTCAGTTTCGCTAAAAGCATCAAGCCAGAACTCAGCAATGGACGCATTAAATCGCCTCAGTGACTTTTACTTAGCTATGCGTTCAGCAAGCGAAACCGAAGGCTCACCAGTCGCAATAACAGCGCGTCAGCTTGAATCGCTTGTTCGCGTTGCTGAAGCCAGAGCACGCGTTGCCTTGCGCAAAGAAGTTACTGCTGAAGATGCAGAAGCAGCAATTGCAATTATGAAGCGGTCGCTGGAAGAAGTCGGAATCGACATGTCCATCATACAAAGTGGACATTGACTTGATTATGACTGGCAGACCAAAGAGCATCCGCGACAGATTATCATGTGGTGCTTTCAACGCTGATGGATATGGAGAAGATAACGGGCATCGTGGAGAAAGATGCACTTGTTAACGAGTTGGAAACTAAGCACAAGATTCCAAGAGGCGAAATCGAACGCATGATTGGGCAACTGCTGCGGGAAGGAACGATTTATGAGCCACGGGAAGGATGCCTAAAGAAGACATAAGCGGAAATTGAGCGTTATGAAGCCAGTAGTTGTTGTTACAGGAACAAGACCTGAAATAATCAAGATGGCTCCGATAATTCGAGCCCTAAACAAAGCCAAACTGCCCTGCGTGTTTGTTCATTGTGGTCAACACTACGATTATAACATGGCTCAGCAATTCATCGAAAACCTCGAATTGGCAGCGCCCGATTATTCATTAAAAATTGAATGCTTCTTCGCCTGGAGCACAGACCGCTGAGATAATGATGAAGATGGATCAGTTGCTGGAGAAGATTGAGCCATCCATCGTTCTTAGTTGAAGGCGACACAAACACCGTTTTATCAGCGGCGTTAGCGGCAAACAAACGCATAATCCCCATGGGTCATGTGGAAGCTGGGCTTACGAAGCTTTGACTTCGCATGCCTGAAGAACATAACCGACGCTTAACCGACCACATATCCGACTACTTGTTTGCGCCAACAGAGAGAGCCAAGAGCAAATCTCAAGAAAGAGAATGTTTGGGGCAAAATCTTCCTCACAGGAAACACAGCCATCGACGCCGTCAATCAGCATCTGCCAATCGCAGAAAAGAAATCAACCATAATGGAGAAGATTCCCTTCAAAACTTCGCTTTAGCAACTGCGCACAGAGCCGAAAACGTCGATGACGTTGCATTTCTTGAGTCTTTCATGGAGGTTTTCTCGAAATCGCCATCTGCCAATTGTTTACCCAATGCATCCGCGAACAAAAAAGCGGCTGCAAGAAAACAACATGCTGTCCCAAATGGAAAAAATGAAGAACGTGCTGATTCTTCCGCCGCTGGGATACTTGGATTTCTTGGTTTTGATGAAGAACTGCAGGTTAATCATCACTGATTCAGGCGGTATCCAGGAAGAAGCAACTGCTCCAGAGCATAAGGAAACGGGTGCTGGTTATTCGTTTATCTACTGAGAGACAGGAAGCTGTTGAAGCGGGCTTTGCCAAAATAGTTGGAACTAGACAAAGACAACATTTTAGCTGCAATGCATGAAGCCATTGAGAAAGAAGAGAAGTTACCTTCTGCGTCGCCTTTCGGGGATGGCACAGCAGCCGCAAAGACAGTTGAAATAATAAAGAAAATTTTGCTTAAGAAATATACGTTGTTTTTTTATCTTCTTGTTTTTTGTTTCTTCAGCTTGTATGGCGCGTTTTTCTTCTATTTGCTGTAGGCGGGTAACCATTGTTTCTGCTTTTGCAATCTCTTCGTTTAAGCCAGCAAGGTCCAAGTCGAAGTTGAATGTTGACTTTAACACTTCCAGAACGCTTTTGGCTGCAAGAGGATCAGGTAGATAACCGCGTGTTTCGCCCAGCAGGCAAAGGGCGTCTATTTTTTTGAATTTCGCCAAGCCAAGTATTAATCCTGCTGTGCCAACGATTGGGCTTCCCGAGGTGCTTAGTGTTGCGCCTGCCTTCGATGCTTGTTTAGGATGTCGTGGGAGGTTGCTGCAATGAAGACTTTGGGTTTTTCTTTGGGTTCCATGCGGTAGCCGCCGATGGTTGCGATTGTTTTTACGCCGTGTTTTTCAGAGAAATCAAGCATTCGGTCGGCGATTTCGTATTGGCCTTCGATAGTTTGTGATTGGCTGTCGCCAGTGAAGAGGATTATGTCGTTTCCTTTGGGGTTTTGGTAGTAGTAGAATGCGCCTCTTAGGAGTCGTACGTTGCCTTTTTTGTTAACTAGAACGAAGTATGGGAAATGTGGGGAGTACAGGTAGGCGATTTTTTTGGCTTTTAATTGTTTAATTAGGTAGCGGAGTGCGATTTTGCCCACTAAGCCTAAGCCTGGAAGACCTTCGATGAGGATGGGGTTGTTTGGGTGGATTTCGAGCGAATTCTTTGATGTATGTTTCTTTCATTCTGTTGTAGCGCTCCTTTTCATTGCCATTCGGTACTTTAGGTATTTATCGTCTGGGGAAAATTTGGCTGGATGCGGAATTCTCACTGGTCCACCGCAATAGGGGCAAGTAGTTTTGTTTAAGGTGTATTTTTCGCATTTTACGCATTTGCGCAGTTGCCAAACCAATTAATTGTCCCTTCCAAAAAGTGCCAAGTCGTCAGCTTCAGGCCATTTAGCTTACGCTGAGCCATTTGGCTGTTCATCTCTTACTCGAGAACTGCTTGGACGTCACCGTTGATTTTTGCTCTTCCACCAGAGGGTTCAGCTAACAATTCTCCGCAGACATTGCAAGTTATTTTGTTGACTGCGTTGCTGAAGAGGAGTTGTTCGTTGCCGCATTTTTGGCATTTAACCCGTGAGGAAGACGCTTCTCGGTTTTGGGATAAGTTTGTTCCATTCAGACATAATTTTTCTACTCCGTTAATTTTATTGTATAACTAATTTTCGTAGTCGGATGCCGTCTTTATGACGCATGTAATTGCAAACTTTGCATTTTAAGCGCAAAGTTTGTTTTTTTGTTGTTTTAGCGAATTCTCTTTGAAGTGGATATTTTTGTCCACCGTAACCCTCTTTTTCTCGTGCGTGGTGGCGTTCGCCTCTTGCCAAGGCTCTGCGTTTTCCAGCCTTGTAGAGGGTTACAGTGTGAATCTGATGAACTTTACATTTTGGACAGTAAGTCTTTACTTCTTTAGGAACGTTCACGGTATCGACCAGCTTCGCATAAAAGAAACATACACATTCTTATACTTTATGACTTATAAAGCAAAAACCAACAGCTTCTAATAACTGGCTTATGTTCTTTCTTTAGAAGCTGTTATTGAAAAGGCCTTACATTCAACAATCCAACATAATGCTCAGACTTATTACATTTTGAGTTCTGGTTAAGTGGCACTCAAAGTTCTCCAGTATGCATATAAGCTAGTCATACTATCTTATTTCATGTATTGTTCATGTCTCTATCGGGGTAATTGCTAGGAATGATTTTGGCACCATGTATACTGCAAGTATTTGTTATTGCTTCGATCAGAAATGTTGCTAAAGACTTGTACTGAATCCTTCAAACGTTTGATTTTTGGTTTCGGTAGAACAAATTTATTAACTCAAAGTGTAATCAATAGCTATATAAATTTACAATACATGATTAAGCGAGGAAGAGGGTAAATGTTCAAGCTTAAAGTGTCTGACGCTAAACTCCTAAGGGATATGGCTACCGCCATCTCAATTCTTGTTGATGAAGCAACCTTCAAAATTGACGCTGAAGGCTTAAAACTTCGAGCCATGGACCCATCACGTGTAGCCATGATTGATTTTGAATGGCCCAAAACACTTTTCCAAGAATATCGTGTCCACTGAACCAACAAAAATCTGCCTAAACATAAGTGAACTACTAAAACTCCTCAAACGCGCAGGAAAAGAAGAAGCAGTCGAACTATCCTTAGACGATAAAACTGGACGGTTACTGGTAACGATAACGGGCAAGTACAGCCAGAAACTTTACCATGCCAACACTTGAAGCCTCAGAAGAAGAAGTCCCAACACCAAAAATCAGCTTCAACGTAAAAGCCAAAACCACAACACAAGGCTTAAGCCAAGCCATCGAAGACGCTCAACTAGTAAGCGACCACGTAAGAATCGAGGCTGAACCAGAAAAATTGACTCTAAGCGCCAGCAGGCGACTTAATGGGAGCAACCATCACCCTCCAAAAAGGCAACGACGCACTCCTCGAACTTAGAAGTTAAAGAAAACGCCAAAGCAACATTCAGCCTCAGCTACCTCTCCGAAATCATCAAAGCAGCTTCAGCAACCTCAGACATTGCAACACTCGAATTCTCAACTGACATGCCAGTGAGAATCGACTTCCAGCAAACAAAAGAGGGAAAACTAACCTTCTTCTTGGCACCAAGAATCGAAACAGAGTAGTGCGCCTCAACATGGAATTGGCGATAATCACCATTGAGGATTATGCCAAATACCCTTTTTTAAAACAAGCCTCCACACAAATAGAAGAACTGCATTTAACAATTCAAAACATTGTCGAGGATCGATTCGTTTTTGACCGCGCCGAAAAACGAGTTGAAAAAGCAATCTTAGACCTAACAATCGGCGAAATAGAAATGGATAAAAAAAAGGAAATTTCCTCTTTTGCCGCCTCACTTATTTTGCTTATAGCTACCAAAAATTCGTGGATAAAAAAAAGATATGCATTGGCAGTAGCAAAAACCGCTCATAGTCAAATGCTCAGCAGCAAACCATCAAAGAAAAAATCTCCGCTATAGCAAAAGACTTCGATTGGGATATCAGCGACGGCAAAGAAGCCTATAAGGATTTTGCGATCGGCTTCACATTTTACTTGAAAAACGCCGCTCACATGCATGGCACTGAATGGAAACTTGTCAACCAAATCATGGATAATGGAATGGTTTACTTAAACAAAGACAAAGTAGCCCGACTCCTCCAAGAAGAAATTAAAAACCGAGTCGAAAAACGCCTCGACATACCAGACCTCAAAAACCTACCCGAAGACATCAACATAATCTCCAACAAACTAACCGAACTGGCACAGGAAATTATGGGGCAAGAAACCGAAGAAATGCCCAAAATTGTCATCCCAAGGTGCTTTTCCCCCATGCATCAACGCCCTCTACGCCGAAGCAGCCCAAGCCCATCACCTCTCCCACATCGGCCGCTTCACATTCACATCATTTCTACTCAACATTGGCATGTCACCCGAAGCAGTAAATGAAATGTACAAAACCTTCAGCGACTACAACGAACGCTTAACCCGCTACCAAATCGAACACATCGCAGGCGAACGAGGATCAGCAACACGCTACACCCCACCCCAATGCTCAGTTCTACAAACTCACGGAGTATGCAAAAACCGAGATGAACTGTGCCGACGCATCTACCACCCACTAAAATACTATCTCAGAAAACAAAAAGCACAAAATTCAGCCTGAACTGTTCGCTTAAAGTTTATTAATTTATAGACACTGCTATTTGGATGATTAACCTAAAATGGGCTATCCGATAATTGGAAATTCACTGATACATTCAGAGATAGGAGTCATTTTACCAACATATGGCGAATCAGAAAACATCGCTAACTTAATTGAGGACATAGAAAACCTCAACCTTAACGCGTCTATTTTGGTAATCGATGACTCCAGCCCCGATGGAACAGCCGATATAGTAGTAGAGAAACAAAAAAAATATCCAAACCTAATGCTTCTTAATCAGACCCAAAAAAACAGGTTTGGGCACAGCAATAACCGACGGATTCAAAATTTTTCTTTCAGCCCAAACTCCACCAAAATACGTCTTCACCATGGATGCAGACTACTCCCATAACCCTCAAGATATACCTAAACTTTTAGAGAAAATGAGGGAATGCGAATGCGGCATCGTCATCGGCAGCAGATACAGCAAAGGCGGCAAAATTGAAGGTTGGCCGCTTTCAAGAAAAATAATTAGCAAAACCGCTAACAGCATCGCTCGGGTTTCCTTGGGGTTAAAGCTTAAAGATTGCACAGCGGTTTCCGCTGTTACTCGACAGCATTCCTTAAAGAAGCCATCACCAGTCTCCATAGCACGACTTATGAAATTCAGATTGAAACGGTCAGGCAAGCCTCACTAAGAGATTTTCCCGTAAAAGAGACGCCTGTTTTGTTTGTTAATCGGAAGCAGGGAAAATCTAAGCTTGCTTGGAACGAAATTAAAAGTTTTCTCGCCTATACTATTAGAGCAGTTTGGCGTTCATAATTTGTTAGGTTAACCCTAAGTTTTATTATGCCAGAGTCGATATAGCAAATTCCATTTCAGGGTATGAGGCAGTTAATGGTGAGGCTAAATTGGACTAAAATTTTTGTTGCGGTCGCAATTATTTTTTTAGTTCTAAGCGTCACTCTGGGCGTCGCCAGCATATATTCCGTTGGCACCGATAAGAATGAATTAAAAGTTTTAATCAGCGATACTTTCCATTTAAGCCCCAATGAGGTACGCCGACAGGGCATAGGAAACTTTCACGGGAACCAAACCATAGGCGGCAATGAAACTCTCACAGTAAAGGTTGAGAGTTCAGATGTTTTTGTAAAGAACTTCTCAATAGTAACCTACAGTGGCACCCAATATAATGTCTCTACAAGCAAAAACTTAACGTATGCTTTTGTCGCTGGCGCTGACTATTATGAAGCTATAATCACCTCAAACCAAACCCATACAGGCACGGTTCACTTCCAAGTAGACATAACCCGACCTCAAATGGTTTATTCACTTGCATGGCTTAACGCTCCAGCAAAAATATTATTTCTAGTAAGCTTGTCGGCATTAATACTTGCATTATTAATAGAGGGAATACTGAAAAAAACATCCAAGTCAGACCAGCCTAAAGCATCTTTGCCTTCGATGGGTAAAACTGATCGCCGTCTATTAATCACGCTTCTTGCGCTTTCTTTGGCAGTTTGGCTTGTTGTTTTAGTCATAAATAATAATCCGTTTGGAACTTACGAGAATTGGTATACGGATCATGTGCGGCATTCTTATGTTTCAAGTCTGTTCCTCAAAGATGGCTTATCAGTTTTTAATCAGCCCTTAGATGTACTTGCAAGCCATGATAGCTCAGCCTTTATGTTTGTAACGTGGCCTGAAATGCCACATCTCTACCCAATAGGCAGCATCCTATTGTTTCTGCCGTTTGGCGCCCTGCTACAAAGTGGCGTCAACGCCGTTTTAGTGTACAAACTTGAGATTGCTTCGTTTTTGGTTTTTGCTCACGCTAGTCTCTATTTCGTTCTTAGCATCTTCTGGGCGCAGACAAGCTTGCCAAGCATGACATTGAAGAACGCAAAAAAGAACCTAAAGATTCTCAATCAAAATGAATGGCAACAAAAAGCGCCTCTGATCCGGGAATACTTTGATTTGGGACTCAAACTTGTAGGCGTTTACATAATCTATACGTCATTGGTTACGTTTGCAGCTGATGGCATGTTTGATGCAGTCGCATTCTTCTTCTCCATGCTGGCGGTGACGATGTTTTTGACTGACCGCTATGACAAGTTCCTCTTGCTGGTTGGAGTTTCTATTCTTTTTAAGTATCAATCGGGCATCTTCATGTTTCCGCTCATAATCGTTGGAATCGTTAAACTCTTAGAAAACAGCAACCTCATCGGCATAATCAAGAACAAGGCAGTCATCCTAGCGGTATTGTTTGCTGCGGATAGCTGTTTTACCGCTTATTTGAGTGCACCCTATTTGATTGCAACTAGACCCGAACTGAGTTATGAATGGGGTAAACGCTTTTTCACCTCATGCTCAAATCTCTGTGGCCCTGCAGGCAAGTGCTGTATTCCTAATACTTGGCGCTACAATCGTTTATGCATTTACATGTTTAACAAAAACAAGATCCTCTCACTCTCAGCCGTCTTCCTTCTATTGCCAAGCTTTCACGTTGCCCTACTTCCAAAACTGGTATCTACCCTACATGTTTGTTTACGCATTGATTCCACAGACGAAAGAAATGAGCTGGAAGCAACAATAATTTGGCTAATCTTCATGATTGATTGTGCTCTCATTTGGCGGCGCGCATTTGATCCCAGAATCCTTGCTGAGCATTTACAAACAATGATTAAAATGAGGTATGCTGAGTTAAGGGCTTTAGTGTGTTCACTTATTTTCAAGTCGATTGTAGGCTGCATACTGAAAGATGAAGAATAGTGTTGTCGTTTTGTTACAACCGTCCCAACATGTTGCAACTAACAAAATTGTTTCAATTTTCCATTAATGACCAGCTTTCCTCACGTGAATTGTTACACAAAGAAATTTTTTCCTGTAACACCACCATACCTACAATCAAAAACTGTCTGGAGATTACAGGTTGCATCGGGTTATTGTTTTGCTGTCGGTTATAGTTAAATTATGGAAGCCACAAATAACTGAGATTAAGAGAGAACGCATATGGGTGTAGATGCTTCTAGAGAATTCGTTTACCAAAAATTCAGCGAGTACTACAAAGACCCCTGCCAACGCTGTCCCAGCAGCCACCCTTGCCTCATCAAAGAGAATTTGGCTATCTCACGTTCAAAGAAAAATTTATGGTTAGACACCGCCGCTTCGAACAAATAGCCAATTTTAGAGAATTACTCGCAAAAACCGTACCCTCAGACGTTTACCACAGTTGCGCCTACTATGAAAACCCAGATTTAGACATGGACAAAAAAGGTTGGATCGGTTCCGACATAGTTTTCGATATAGACGCCGACCATATCCCCACAACATGCAACAAAATCCATGATGAATTTCGATATGTCAAATGCGGGTTCGAAGGCAGAGGAATCACCCCCGAAATATGTCCTTGCTGTGAAACCACAAAGTTTCAAACCAAAATTTGGGCCTGCGACTTATGCATCGATTCAACCCGACCAAGAAGTATTCAAATTTTAGATATCTTGAAAACGATTTTGGTTTCTCCCAAAACGAGTTACGAGTATTCTTTTCTGGGCACCGTGGCTATCATCTACATATAGAAAATGAAGCTGTGCGATCGCTTGATGCGATGGCTAGAAAAGAAATAGTAGATTACGTTACTGGCTTAGGTTTGGCAGTGTTGGACAAAGAAGAAAGATAGCGAAAGCAAAACTTAGAGGCGGGGCATCGAAGTTTAATTTGCACAATTATGGATGGAACCGCCGCTTAAAATTGGGCATGCAAGATTTTCTGCTAAACGCCAGCAAAGATGACCTTAAAGCCGTTGGCTTAAATAATAAAGCACTTTTCGAAAACAAAGACACCATCATCAAACGTGCTATCGCAGAGGGAAAATGGGAGAGCATAAAAGGCGTTAGCATCGGAACCTGGCTCAAACTAGCTGAGCACATCCATGAAACTCAAGCTGCTAAAATCGACACTGTTGTCACCACTGATATTCACCGTTTAATCCGTATGAATGGCAGTCTGCATGGTAAAACAGGGCTCAAAAAAGTAGAGTTCAAACCAAGTGAACTGCAAGATTTCGATCCCTTCACTGGAGCGGTAGCTTTTAAAAAGGGTACAGTGAGAGTGTTGGTATCCGATGCACCTGAGTTTCGGATGAGTGGGGAAACATTGGGGCCATACAAGAATCAAACCCTTGAGTTGCCAGTTGCTGCAGCGGTTTTGCTTATCTGCAAACGTAGAGCTGAGGTGGTACCTTAATGTATGACCAGCTTTATGCTGCTTGGCGCCGAGAAATAGATGACCCCACATTAGGCGGTTTGGCGCCTGATTTTTACATTAAAATTGCAGAGTACTTTGCCCACATAAAAGAAGATAGAGGGGCAATCGATAAAAAATCAGTCAAAATCAATTTACTCGAACATGAAGCCCGCAATGTAGAGAGAATGCTACAAGAACTCCTCGATATGCGCTACAGAAAAATCCTCAAAACAATCACTCGACTTCACAAGGCACCCATCGAATTGTTAACTACTGAAGAAGCCAAGATGGCGGAAAGCTTCGTTGGTTTTGAGCATGCTTACGAGCAGTTTGCCAGTAACCTCATGGAAGGCCAACAGACACCAATCAAGGTAACGGTAATCCAATCAGTCGCCCCAACTCAAACAAGCCCGGCTCTAAAAACAGAAATCAAACCCCAAGTCCACGTAACACATAAACGGTTAACGTTACGGTTCACCAAGAATATTCCAGCCATAATGGGCGCAGACATGAAATCGTATGGGCCCTTCGCCGCTGAAGACGTAGCATCACTGCCTGCGTTGAATGCACAAATTTTAGTTAAGCAGGGTTTAGCGGTACTGATTGAGGCTTCCTGATTTTTCGCCATGCAAACATGCAGACCATAATAATTAGTGGATAGAAAACTATCCATGCCATCGCATAGAGGGGTCCATAGTAGTAGTGAAATTGGTTAACTTGTTCTGAATAGGCGCCATATTGTACACCGATCGTGAATATGGTAGCTATTCGCAATACATTTATTAAGTAAGTAACTCCAGCGCCGGCGACGAAGAAGCCGATTTTGGCTTTCCAAGAAATATTCATCCGTTTAAGAAACAGCAGTGCAACCGCTGTAAAAATAAGCAAGCTTTCGATGCCGGCGCAGGGCCATGCGATGGCAAATGTTGCGGTTCCTAAGTGGCCTGAAACGTCAAGTGTAGGCATTCCAGTTGCAGCCTCGACACCGGGTATAGTGCTATAACCCATCAAGTTTAGCACGCCGGCAGCTAAGGATGCCGTTGTGGGAACAAGCAGTTGAAACGGCGTAAATTCTCCATATGGAAATACGTTATCGATGGTATAGAGTAAACCCACCAAGGCTAAAAACAGGGCAGGCAAAATAAAATCTGTCAGTCCCTTTTTGCCAAACGAAACATAGGCAGTTAAAAGGAAGATAGCTGAAAAAATTAGGTATTCCATAGCAAGCGGCATTGAATCTGCAAAGGCTATTCCACTCTGCTGTGACCAGCCGACGATGACACCGTTTAAACCTGAAAATTCCAAAAGTAAGTACAACGCTGGAAGCAATAGCATAACTGCATAGGCGGCGAGTCTTGGTTTGTTTTGGAGATTAATCTTTGATGTTATAGCTTCCCAACCAAGAATAAATTCCAAGGCTATAAGCCAAATAAAAAACAGCTGGAACGTTCGGCCCTTCCACATGAGTTCGAAAGATTGCTGCGCCGAAACATTGAGGTAAGTATCCATTGGGTTGAATAGATAGAGCACCACCAATGGAATAGCAAATGCGGCAAGCGGCAAAACCTTAAGTAAAAAAGCTGTAAACCGATTGGCTTTCTCATAGGCAACGTTGTTTTTTGTACCGAACACATTCATTACACAAGTTGCTTCGATTTAAAAAACCATGTGTCTAAAACGATGCTTATATGAAAAATTTGTTAAAAGAAGAAAATGGGTGTTTAGCTGTATTCTCTAAACGTGTAACTACATTTGGTGCAACGCATAAACTGCGTTGAGGACTCATCAGCGCCGCGAGTTTGCACTTGCCAAACATAAGCTTGGTTGTTTCCACATCGTGGGCATTCAATTCGTGCAGTAGGTAAGGTGTTTAGTTTCTGTTCTTCTTTACCGATTACGGCTACGAATTGTTGGGGGTTGTGCTGAATAACTTTAGGCGCAATCTTAGGCTCAGTGTTATCTACTTCCGGCTTTTTATAGCCACATTTTGGGCAAGCTAAAACTAAGGTTGCTTCTTTACCGCTCTTGGATTTCTTTGGTTCAAGACGGGAACCGCATTTAGGGCAAAATTCCATATATCGTCACACTGTCCCTTTGGGGGATTTCCTTAGCACTGCCACTTTTATACTTTTTCTAATTTCCCAACTATCAAGGTGTGACCCCTGAAGCGATAAGATGGGCGACACGTAGCGGTTCAGGATAGCTACCCCTTGTAGAAGTTAAATCCAATACAGTTTTTGCATCTGCCAAGGTAATTCCGACTAGCCCCATGTAGAGTTTAACGTCTTTGTTTGTTATTTCGTGAATTTCACCAGCGTTTAGAATGATTTGCCAACGTTCTTCAGTGCTGGGCAAACGCTTGAGGGCCTCATGGATATCCTCTAAATCAGGCTTCACAGTGGTTAAGGATAGAATTGGCAATCCGGTGAGGTTAGATAGCCTGTTTATATCAACTATGTTGAAGCCGGCAAGGGTGATACCGTTGATCATTACCAAACGCAGTTGATGCCGATGCGGCGAACCATTAATCATATCAGCCAATTTCACAGTGGCGTCTAGGCCATCAATCGATACCTTAGTGTGCATTACGCCATCTATGGAGCAGCCGCCCCTGAAAACAACCCCCACAATCAGTGCTTGACCTTTTGTGTGGGGAATGAATTTGCCGTCGTCTATACCGAGTACTCTGATTTCCTGTTTTATAACTCGGAAAGCTTTTACGTTGCTCAAAGAGTCAACCTACAGAAGTAATAGATGAGTTCTGTTAAAAATAAATAATAAAAGAAAAGAAAATAGTTTAAACTTTTAGAACGTTTTCGAGCTCTTTACCAAAAGCATCGTTAGCTTCACGAACCTTCGAAACCGCTTCAATTAAAGCGTCCTCAGGTTTAGCTTTACCTTTCATCTTAATGTAGATAACTGGGCTAGCTGCTAACGGATGAGGCAAATCGTAACCTGCAAAATCAACATGTTTGTCTTCTAAGAGTCGCTTTTGCTAGCAAGTTGCAGAGGCCATGACTGGAGCCTTCGATTTCAATTTTAAGCTCGTTATCTTGTCTTTTTAATACTTTAACTTTCATTACTTATTCCTCTCTCTATATTGGTTCTTTGCCGTAATCTGGAGATATCTTGCGACGTTCAACGTTTCCGCATTTAGGACATTTCAAGTCGTAACCGTCTTGATTTAACAGGGTAGCATCTCTTGAACAGAAAGCATACACTATGCCCAAGTTCTTATCGTTAGTTGATAGATGGAAAACTTTGTTCTTTTCGCTGATAACTTTTGCGCGGACGATATCGCCTGGTTTACATACGTCACTCATTAGTTCAACATAGCGATCGGAAACATCAGAGACATGTAGAATGCCGCCGAAGCTGCCGGATAGCTTCTTTTTGCCGACTCTAAAGATTTTAACTAATACGTTGTCGGATTGTGCATTGCCGATTTGGCCGATGACTACAGTACCGACTTTTGGGTAGACTGCGCCTTCAATTACTGGGTAAACTGATACGCGTCTATTCTGCAGATCCACTAGTGAGCGTCCTATGATTTTTGAGAAGATAACGCCGTCTTTAACGTATGTTCCTGAGTCAGGAATGAACTCTTCGATAACACCGAGGCGTTCGCCAGGCATTACTAAGTGACCGCTTTTTTGTTCAGGAGCTTTTAGAGTCATATATTTCATCTTTTTGTTATGTAAATTATAAGCTTGAATTAGATAAGCGCATATGCTTAGTTTCCATTCTGCTCAATAAACCTTTTGTTAAATAAACAAAAATAGACCTGCATCCAGCAATCAAGGGTTAGGTTCATTGTGGCTGCTTTTGGATGACGTATAAGTCGATGACGAAGTCATGTTTCAACTTGCGATGGAAATCGAACATTTTGGGAATCGTCATAAGCATCGCATAAACAGCCGTTACGGTGCCGCCATGTTTGTTAATGAAGCGCTCTAGAAACGCTGAAGGCTGTACCTGCATGAAATTCTGACTGGACTTGAGCATTTTTATGAGGCGTTCATCAATTTCGGGGTGGTTATGCAGTGAATAAACTGAGTCTGCGGCTTCGAGTGCTTTTACTATAAAAGCGCGATCAGCTTCACGGGTTTGGACACCAAAAGGTGGATTCTGTAGAACCGTATCAAAATGCCCAGTGATGGCTGCGATGTCCCCGTTAACCCACTGTACACTATCGGCTAAGCCCGCTTTCTCTGCGTTTCCTCGAGCGTTCTTAATGGCGGTTGGATCGATGTCTATGCCCACAACGTCTTTTGCGCCAAGAAAAGACGCACCCAACCCTAACCTGCCAGTGCCACAGCCTAAATCCAGCACAGACTTGTCAACAATATCACCGTATGTGTAGGCCGCTAAGTAGAGCATATTGGCAGCTATCCCTTCAGAAGTCGTGTACTGTTCCAACTGCGCCTGCGGGTTAGGCTGCTTCGCAAGCGTACCTAAAAAGAGTTCAAGGTCTAATTTTCGAACAAGCCTTTTTTGAGCATATCCGTCCATGAAATTTCTCCGCAGACAACCATAAACTCGTTAACTGTCAGGATTGGTTTTTTAAATTTCCCAGGCGCATCCAAGGAGATGCGTGGACAAGCAGTATTCACGTAAGCATCGATACTGGGGAACTCCATTAATGCATCGGGGGTGATTTCTTTGCCAGCCAATAGGAACGCTGCTCGCCCAGTCTTTTCGGCTATTGCTTTTGTTTTTAATGCAGGTTCAAGGTGTTTCTGTCCCAGTTTTAATCCGATGAGGATACCGATGGTTTGGGCGGGTTTTGCTTCTTGTATGCTTGCATAGCGCTGTTTTAGGAGTTTTTGGGCTTCGTCGGTGATTGAGTAGGCTTTGTTATCGTAGGGGTCGGCGATGATGGTTGGTTTGCCTGTGCCTAATGCGATGCCTAAGGCGTGGAATATGCCACCGCCGATGAAGAGGAATGCGTCGACTTGGTCAGCTATGGTTTTGGCGTTGCTGTAGTTGCAACCGATAACCTGCCCTGGGTGAGGCAGTTGACCTGCGTCGCCTATATTGACTGTTTTTCCTGTATCGGTTAAAAGTTGCTTTGCGTTGTTTAGTTCTTCTATGTGCTGGATTGAGGTTGTTAAACCGATTTTATTGTAATTTGCGAGTAGCAGTAGGGCTTGCTGTAATGCCGACTCGATTCGGATTTTGGCGTGGGTTTCCACGTAGATCGCTGGTATTTTGCTTTCCTTGATCATTTTTGCGTGGCCAAAGTGTACAATCAAATCCACTCCCAATTCCTCTGCCTCGGTTACGGCTATGTCGCATGCACCGTAGCAGGGATCCGATGAGATAATCGCTAATGCACCCGACGCCTCGACGGCTTGAGCTATTTTTGTGGCTTCAGGTTTTAGTCCTTGGGGCATCTGTAGCAGCACACACTTAGCGCCCAGCTTTGCGATTTCGTCTTTGATTCTTTTTTCTTCAAAATCGAAGCCTAACATGTAGTATCCACTAACACAGAAAGAAATGAAAGACTAAAAGATAAAATTAAAAGTTGGGGAGTTTACTGTGGCCATTCCCAATCTTGGGTTGGCTTTTTGAGTGGTTGTCCGCGTGCGATTGCTGCTTGTTCTGCGAGGCGTTCGAGTATAATTTTTTGTTCTACTTGGGCAACGTTTCTTCGTGTAGTGCTGACTGCGTCATTGTTGACGGAAATGCTGTCGATGCCTGCTCTGACAAGGAATTCAGCGAAATCAGGTAGGTTTGATGGTCCTTCACCGCAGATGCTTACTGTGACGCCGTTTTCATGTGCGATTTTGATGAGGTGTGCGATGATGCGTTTGACTGCTGGATCGCGTTCGTCGAAGTATCCCATTTGGCCAAGTCGTTCGCTATCGCGGTCAATCATGAGAACGCCTTGGGTCATGTCGTTTGAGCCTATGCTGAAGCCATCGACGAGTTTGCTGAATTCGTCTGCCATGATTGCGATTGAGGGTGTTTCTGCCATGAACCAGATTTTGAAGTCTTTGCTTCGTTCTAATCCTTCTTCTTTCATGATTTGAAGGACTTGTTTTGCTTCCCAAAGTGTTCTAACCATGGGTAGCATGACGTAAACGTTTTTGAGACCCCATTCGCTCCGACATTTCTTGATTGCTTGACATTCCAATCGGAAGGCTTGGATGTACCATTTGCTTATATAGCGGCTGCAGCCTCTCCAACCCAGCATTGGGTTTTCTTCATTGATTTCGTATTTTTCGCCGCCTTTGAGTCCGCGGTATTCGTTGGTTTTGAAGTCACTTAAGCGGACTACGACTGGTTTTGGCTGGATTGCCCGTGCAACGGTTGCAACGCCGTCTGCGAGTTTGTCGACGAATTTTTGGCCTTCACCGTTGTCGATGAACAGCATTGGGTGCTGACCGATTGCGCTTGCCAAAATGAATTCGGTACGCATCAAGCCTATGCCTTCGAAGGGTAGGTTCTTGTATTGCTCGATCATCTCGGGTGTTCCGAGGTTCATGTAAATTTTTGTTGCTGTGATTGGCGCGGATTCAGCTTGGATGAATTTTCCGCCATCGTTGCTTGCGATTGGCTTGACTGCTTCTGCCATGACTCCTTCGTAGATTATGCCGTTTCTGGAGTCAACAGTGTATTCTATGCCGGTTTTCATTGTTTGTGTTGCGGTTTCTGTGCCGACGACACATGGGATGTTTAGTTCGCGGCTGACGATGGCTGCGTGGCTGGTTATTCCGCCTTTGTCTGTAACTATGGCAGATGCCATCTTCATGAATGGTACAAAGTCAGGGTCAGTCATTGGTGTGACAAGGATGTCTCCTTTCTGCATGCCTTTGTGGGCATCGTCAGGGTTTAGGACAATAACTGCTTTACCTACACCGTATCCTCTTCTACCTGCGGAGATTCCTCTAACAACGATTTTGAGTGCTTCTTGAGCTTTAGTTTCATCCATTTTAGTTCCTTCCAGATTCTTTGTTCCGAAGATGGTTTCTGGGCGTGCTTGAACCAGCATCATATTTTCCGGGAAAGCGATATCTTGATCTATTGCCCACTCGATGTCCATGGGTTTGCCGTAGTGTTTCTCGATGCGTTTGGCTAGTTCTGTTAGTTTCATTATTTCTGTGTCTGTTACACAGACGAGTTTTTGTTCGGCCTCGGGTATGTCGAGATGGATGGTTTTGCCTGTTTTGGGGTCACGAATATACTTGATTGTTTTGCGAGAGATGCGTCTTTCTTTGATTTGTATTGTTGAGTTTGTCGATGACAAAGTCGTCAGGATTTACGATACCTGAAACTACGGTTTCGCCTAAGCCAAAGTTTCCTTCGATGACTATTTCATCGCGGTTACCAGTGACTGGGTTAATGGTGAACATTACACCTGCAGCACGGGTGTTAACCATCTTTTGTACGCCGACGCTGATGAAGACTTTTTCGTGTGGGAAGCCTTTCTCGTTACGGTAGAAGATGGCTCTTGGAGTAAAAAGGCTGCTCCAGCATTTTATGACTTTTTCGATTAAGTCATCTGCGCCTTTTACGTTTAGATAAGTTTCCTGTTGACCTGCAAAAGATGCATCTGGAAGGTCTTCAGCTGTGGCGCTTGAACGTACAGCGACAAAAGTGTCCTTTAATGCAAAACGTTTGTTTAATTGGCATAGGCGTTTCTTATGGCAGTTTCGATGTCTTTGGGCATCGGGGTTTTTTCCATTAATTCCCGAATTATCTTTGATGCGGTATCGTACTGTTTAGGATCTTGTGGGTTAGTGACTGTTTCTCAAATAATTTGATAGATTTGCTCAGCTAGTTTCTTTTCAGCAATATATTGTTCATATGAATAAGCGGATACTGCAAAACCAAAAGGAACAGGTAGCCCCGCGTGAATCATTTCGCCGAGGCTGGCGTTCTTGCCGCCAACAATCGGATACATCAGTGTTTCTTAAAATATCAAACCATAAAACAAGTTCTTTCTTTTAGAAGTACTCAAGTTGTCTCCATCTCCGGTTGTGACTTCTCTTCGGTTCTACTGGGAGAAGCTTGTATCTTGGAGATAACTATTTTGCAAGGTATTGGGAGTTTTGCGCTGCCACGTTTCAGTGATTCTCTGGCTAATGCTTCTTGACCGGCTTTTACCTTAACAGTCATAATTGGTTGGTTACTTCCACTTTCGCTGCTGTACCAACTGCTGATCCAAAGGAACGTCTCATTCCCTGTTGAAGTCGGTCAGCGTGCGCACCGAAGATCATTTTGTTTTCTCTTAGGATGACGTGAGGGTATGGATGAACAACCATTAGTAATCGTTAATTACTTTATCCATTAAGATACGGTTAGTAGCGACACGTGCTGCTTCTAATGCACAATGGCGAATTTGAGCTCTCTCACCAGGCGAAGTTGTCCTTCAACTTGAAATTCACCTTTAGTGTCGCCCATGGTGAATTTAACAATTTTTGGTGGTGGAAAACCACTAGCGTATTCTTTTCTTGTGTATGCTCGATTCTTTACGTGTCTATAGTTTTTTGCATGCATGCAACGTCACTTTTTCGGTAGCATACTCTCACGTTCAGCTATATTTAAACGATTTGTAAATATTCGATGATGCTACCGTGCGTTTCTAGGTTTCTAAATATTTACTTAAAGTGATTAAATATAGCATTTGTCGCTCATCTACTTATATAGTTAGTTTACTTTTGATTCCGCAAATGAAAACTTATCTGTTTATTTCCGGCAAAAACTGGATGCTCTCATTAGCGGAGCTCACAGCATACTTTAAAGCAAGAACAACAGAGTTTAAAATCAATTATTTCTCTAGCCGAATTCTTCACCCTCAACAGTCGAAAAAGACCTCAACTCAGCAGTAATCGACGATTTAGGTGGAACCATAAAAATCGCCGAAGTACAAACCAAAGTATCCACAGAAACAGTAAAAGAGGCATTCCTAAAGAAAAAGAAGCCAGCCCAAAAACAAATAATAGAAGCCTAAAGTCAAGCGGCTCACTAGAAGGCATGGCAACCTGACGAAAGTTCTTCTTCGGCATAAGCCTATACTTCACAGACAACGTCTATTAAAACGATGGGCAGGGGGCATGCAACGTGCAGTTGGCAGCGCCATTAAAGAAGAACTTAACTGCGGTTGGCAAAAAATCCAGACTTCATGGGCATTCGGAATGGATAGAAGCAAAGCCCAACTAAGCCACGTGGAAGTCCTAAAGAAAAAGTTGGTTGAAAACCAAGCTGAAGTGCTTCTATGTGTGGGTAAAACTGAAACGTGGATCGGCATCACAGTAGCAGTGCATAACCCGTTTGAATTCCAAAAACGAGACATTTACAAACCCAATCAGCGAGCCATCTTTGGCATGCCACCACGCCTTGCAAGGATGATGGTTAACCTCTCAGCATGTACATCCGAGAAGACTCTGCTGGATTCATTCTGCGGCGTCGGCACAATCCTACAAGAAGCCCTCCTAGAACACGCAATGGTTGTAGGAGTAGACGTTAACTCATGGTGTGTTAAAGCATCAACTGAAAATCTGGAGTGGCTCAGCACAGGAATACAAGCTTTCAGGAGCAGATTTCCGTGTGGTGCAAGGTGATGTTAACCAATTAACCGAGAAAATTGGGCAAGAAAGCGTTGATTGCATGGTATCTGAACCCGATTTAGGACCTGCCCTAAGAGAAACGCCTACTGGTCCATATGCCCAAAAAATAATCATAAACTTGAACCGCTATTCTTCGGCTACATCGAAGAAGCCTACCAAGTCCTTCGCCCCAACGGCCGATTACGTCCTAGTTACACCCTATATACGCACCCGCTCGAGAGACGCAGTAACTATGCCAATTGAGGAAAAACTCAAGGAAGTTGGATTCAAACGAGTCTACGTCTTCACCGACGACATGTTTAGCCAAGATGCACCAGAGCATGGACGCCTTATGGGAGCACCATCCCTAGTTGAGATGGATGAACGACACAAAATCGGCAGAGAAATCCACATACTCCAAAAGTAGCGACGTGTAGGCCAATACAATTTATTAATTCGATTGGCAAACTGTTTTCTAATTCATCGAGGCATCCAAAATGGCTATCAACAATAACAAGCAAAGACCCAACTGGGACCGATACTTCTTGGACATGTGTGAAGCTGTAGCTGCACGTGCAACCTGTGATCGAGGAAAATGCGGCGCAGTCATCGTCAAAGATAAACGTATTATGACCACGGGTTATGTGGGTTCCCCTGCAGGTTTACCCCATTGTGACGAAGCGGGACATGATATTCGCCAGGTAACCAACGGTAACGGCGAAATAAGCCAACATTGCGTGCGCACTTTGCATGCGGAGCAGAATGCTATTCTTCAAGCGGCTAGGTTTGGGATTCCATTGGAGGGTGCAACATTATTTTGCAAGATGACGCCATGCCGCACATGTGCTATGATGATAATTAATGCGGGCATCAAACGGGTCGTATGCGAGAAACGTTACCATGCGGACGCCGACACTATTGAGATGTTCAAGCAAGCAGGCATTGAGCTCACGATATTGAATAATGAAGTTATGAAATACGACAAGCAATAACTTGCATTACTTTTTGTATTTAAATTATCATAATATGTTTTATCTCGCAACTTTCCAGGTTCTGTTTTTTGTATTATAAGGTGGAGGTGGCGCAGAGAAACCTTGCCACCGCTATAGTGACTTTTTCTCATTTTATTAGAAACTCTTTGCCCTTGCTTGCTATATTACCATAATAATTTATGAAAGATAGTGACTGTGCCCTTACAGTAACAACAATTAACCTGTCGATTATACCACAGGGTAAACCGTAAAACAGCCCAACTAACTAGGCGTTAACACAGAAATCCACTTAACATTATCAAACCCATACTTCGTAATCAAGGGATCAGCAAAATTCGGAGCCAACGCATCATCAATCTCCGAGAGCACAACAGTGTCGCCGATGCGGTAGACAATGGCTACTTCGGTAAGGTCTTTTAACCCTGCATATTTACCGCGGATTTCCCAGTAACCAGGCTCATCGCGGCCAACCTGCATAACCCACGAATACTGATCGCCCGGATGCTGCCCCTGCATAAAATTGACGGCGCAAACAGTTTCGCCGACTAACTTAGGATCCTCAAGAGTTTTAACATAAAACCAGAGTGTCATAAAAAACGCCAATACTAGAGCTAGCCATTTATGCCCTTATATGTTTCTTTTAAGTGTGGTGTTTTGGCTTCGATTAGGGTTAGAGTTTCAAAGAAGGGTAGTTGCTGCTCTGCAATGACGGAAGTTTTTAGGTTTTGTTTGGTTAACATTTGGAGTGTTTCTTCTACACCTGTAAGTGTCGATTGCATAAGCAAAACTCTGCCATGAGGCTTAAGATAAGCTGGAACCTCAGCAATGAACTTATCAACGACCAACCGACCGTTAATAGCCGCCTGCCCAAGCTTTTCCAATCCAAGTTGCTTCCTCACCCTCTTCAGAGGGCAAATATGGCGCGTTAAACAGGATCAAATCAAACCGCAATCCATCACAGAAAGCGCTGAATAAGTCACCTTGGATGAAATCTATTCTATCCTGCACATCGTTTAGCTTTGAGTTCTCTTTGGCGCAGCGGATAGCATACGGATTCAAATCAACCGCAATTACACGACCAGCATTCTTGGCAGCTATATTCGCTAAGATGCCAGAGCCAGTCCCTAAATCCAGCACCACCTCACCAGAGACTACGTCGAGGTTTTCGGCGAAAAGAAAAGAATCCTCAGCGGGCTCATACACATCATCGTTCACATCAAACGAGAAGTCGCCGAAGTGGATGCGTTTAGTTGGGTAAGGCATTTACGATTGCTCCAAAATCTTTCGGTGACAATTCTCGGGCGCGTTTGTCATTGAATGGCAGGGTGCTGCGCAATTTTTGTCGGCTTCTTGCTTGCTTAGCTTAAAGTTGTCTCGTATGAAGGGTGCGAGTGCTTTGGCGAGTTTTTTGTTACGCTGGGTAAATAGCCACTTAGTTAACCGAACAAACATCGCTTCATCTTTAACTTCAAAGGGCTTGGTCGTCCATGGTTTCAAGCTGAGGATTACTGAGTCAACTTCGGGCTGCGGATAGAACCTATCTTTGGGCACGGCATCAAAAAGCTTGACTTCTGCCTGCTGCTGCACGACAACTGTTAGCCAACCATATTCTTCGCTGCCAACAGTGGCGACAAGACGCTGTGCGAATTCTTTTTGCACAATCAAAACAGCACAATCTACTCTTGCGTTCAAGCAGCCACAATACAAGTTGAGAGGACAGATAGTATGGTGGGGCAGATATGGCTTTGTTGAATGGTGGCAACTGGACCTTCAAAACATCGCCCTCCACAACCGTGACGTTGCTTGTGTCTTTGAATTCTTCACGCAGTACGGCGGATAGCTGCGGGTCCTTCTCAACCGCAACTACACCTTTGCATTTGTCTGAGAGAAAACGGGTTAACAAACCGAAGCCTGCGCCGGCATCCAAAACAACATCCGAACCACGCAAGTCTGCGTAGCTGCAGAGTTTCGGATAGAAGGCTTGTTCAATCATAAAATTTTGGCCCAAAAGCTTGTTTGGGCTGATATGATGAGTAAAAAGCAGCTGCTGAATTTGCTCTAGACTCATCGCGTAACCTTACTGTGCCCTAGTGAACAGTCGGTACTTACTGTCGCCCTCAAGCTCTTCCATAACACGCTTGGTAATCAATTTAACAGGGTTAGGCAACTCTGTACGCTTTTGTAAATCCTCAAAGCTTTCAAAGGGTTTACGTTGGCGTTCGTTGATGACTTGCCACATGTATTTTTTGCCTATACCTGGTATAAGCTCGAGTGCATGCATACGGGGCGTTATGGCGCGTGCAGTATTGAAGAAGTTTACGAACCATTTTTCGCGAACCTGAACAATTTTGCCAATTACGCTTGGAAGCTCTGATTTTGCTGCTGCAGTTAGTTCTTCGAAGCCTATGCGGCCGATAATGTAGGTTACTTCTGAGCGGCTGTCTTTACCGACGTAAACGCGGTCACCTGGCTTAAGCACTAACTCTTCCCTTACTAGAGCCTCAAGTATAGTGAAGAATTCTTCTCCGACGCATTGAATCAAGGCACCTGCACGGTATCCTGCGCGTCCAGTTGGACGGAACCCTGGTTTGCCATGCGCAAGAAAGTCTAGTACGTAAGCGTTCTCTTCATACCGTTTTTCCATAACTGCCAACTCTTGTGTCCTCTAGTGTATTCTCGCTTACTGCTTAAAAAAACTTAGCCACTTAGGGCTATTTGAGCAGTCTGTTCTCGTTCAAAAGCTCGACAATTTGACTGAGTTTGTGGATTTCGATAATCTTTTTTCCACCTGCAAGAAAGACGCGTAGTTCATCTACGGTTTCTGGGCAGCAATTGATTATTTGAACGGCTTCTGCTTCATCTAGTTCATATTCTTTGACAAGTGTTTGCAAGAGTTCTTCAGCTTTTTCAGGAGTAACTTTGGAAAATTTGCTTGCATAGTCAAGTGTACGGCGTTGGAACTGGTCAAGGTTTTCTTCCCCGATAGTCTCGAGTACTTTTTTGACTTGTGGTAGTGTTAGGCGGCTTTCGCTTACTTCTCTCTTGCTCATCTTGTAGGCACCTAAGTTCCTGTGTAAGGTTCTAGATGTTGTGTTCGGACAATTATGGTTTTTATAGCTTCGCCTTGTGGAACACTAACGACATATCCTCTGCCGCGTTTCTCGATAATTAAACCAATTTTGCCATGGAAACGTTTGTGAGGCATACTCTTCTGTACGCTAGAATCCATCTTTATAATGACTTGGTTACCAGGTATGTATTCGTGAAGTATCTTGCTAATTTTTGGTTTACCCTTGGCACGAGTTGGTTTTTTTAGTAAACTGCGTGTGCCGGTGTAGTAGCCTTTTGAACCTTTCATTCAATTTTCACCTTTTATTCCATTATTACATTGAGAACGTCAAGCTTAAGCGTCTTTGCTGGGTTATCGAGCAAAACCGATACATTGGGTACTGTACGTCCTTCATCTCCAGACACCAATTCTTTCACGTAAAGCCCACCCTGACATCTAATATAGAGCAGAGCTTTCTTAAGCGTCACCTTCTTAACTTCAAGCTTATATATGTACCTTTCTCGGACAATGTCTGCGCGACGATGCACAACCCGTAATGGAGTCTGCTGCTTAATCAACGCGCCTGTGAGTTTTTCTTCTATCAGTCGCAGGCCCTCGTCGGTGAGGTCTTTCTCAAACTCAGCTAACAAGCGGTACTCCTTCTGGGCGTTTTCGCCTTTCTTGAGGTGCCGTACGTCATCTTTGGAGGCAAAATGGAGTTCTGAGACCTCGACTTTGCCTACGCCGCCAGCGTTAATCGCTTCCTCGATCTGTTTTAAGTCTACAGATCGCTTCTTGGGGTTGGAGACTTCAACTATGAAGGGTCTGCCTGTCCCTAGCATGCGGGCATCTATGTCTTCTCTTCCAGAGGCATGGAAAAACGATTCTGAACCGCCTGTGGCCTCAATAAGAGGTTTTGATGTGTGAGCTTCAACGCTATCGGGGTAAAGTTTGCCTGTTCCGCCACATTTATTGCAACCTCTACCGCGGCAAGAGCAGAACCATTCTGATTGTGGTATGTCGCGGACTAATTTGCGGTATCTGCCGGCGACGAATAATGGGTTAATTTGGAGTCGAATTGTTTCTTGGAATGGGTCGATTACTATTACGACGTCGGGTTTGAGGTATTCTGCTTCTTTAGCTGTGGCTTTAGCTATGGCTTTGCCGAAGACTCTGCCGAATTCGTGGCGGATGCTTTCGCCATGTTGGATGTTTTGGGCTGCTTTGAATTCGTCCTCTCGCTCCTCAACCGATATTGGCAATTCGATACCGACTAGGAAAGTTGAGTATTCATAACCTTCAAGGGCTTCCCGCGATTTCGCCACTATGCTGTCAACTATCGCGAATTTGCCTTCACAGAGCTGACATTTTACCTCGGTTTCCTCTTTGGGCACCCGTTTTTTTAGGTGTTTGAGTGTTTCCAGTGCAGTCGCAGAAAAACCGTTAGTAGCTAAAATTTTTAGTTGCTTAACACCCTCTGTATCCTTCTCCTGGGTTGCCAACTCGTTGGCTTGCAGTGTTAAGCTGACTTTGAGTGCTTGTCCCCGCACGTTATTTTCCATGGCATAGCCTAATAGCGCGAATTGTCTGCCGAGGCAGTGATCACAAAGCGGGTATTTACTAATTAACTCGTAAGCTTTCTCTAAAACATCCATGAAGTTTAACCTACTGTCCGAAACCCATTGGGGGCATACCTTTGCCGCCGCCTAATCCAAACGGCAGCTTCTTTTTGCGTTTGAACATCTTTAGCATCTTTTTCATCATCAGGTACTGTTTGAGGAGTTCTTTGACTTCTTTCTCACTTGTTCCTGAACCGCGGGCGATGCGTCTTGCACGGCTTGAGTTTAGTAGTTTTGGATTCTCTTTTTCCTCAGGTGTCATGGATTGAATGATTACTTGCCAAGTGTCGAGTCGTCCTTCAGCAGTGTTTAGCATGTCATCTGGGATGTTGGAGCCGGACATGCCGGGTAGCATCTTCATGACTTTGCTAAATGGACCCATGTTTTTGACGGCTGCAAATTGCTCATACATGTCTGTTAGGGTGAAGTTTCCACTGAGAATCTCTTTAGCCTTCTTTGGAGGTACCTTGATTTCAGCATCATGGACTTTTTCCAGCAGTGTTTCTAAGTCGCCCATGCCTAAGAGGCGACCGACGAAACGTGAGGGTATGAATGATTCGATATCCTCGATTTTTTCGCCGGTACCGATGAATTTTATTGGGGCACCTGTTGCGGCTACTGCGGAGAGGGCGCCGCCTCCACGTGAGGAACCATCGAGTTTAGTGACGATGATGGCGCCGATGGGTGTGGCTTCATGGAAGGTTTTTGCTTGAAGCAGCGCCTGTTGACCGATGGTGCCGTCGATGACCATTATGACTTCGTCTGGGTGTAGGTGCTTTTCGAGGTCCTTCATTTCCTTGATTAGGTCTTTTTCTTCTTTGTGGCGACCTGCAGTGTCTATGATGATTAAATCACGGTCGTTGAATTGTTTTAAGCCTTCTTTAGCGACTTTGACTGGGTCTTTGGCTTTGGCTTCGCCATAAATGGGAACGTTAATTCTAGTTGCTAACTGTTGAAGCTGAGCATATGCACCAGGACGGTAAGTGTCTGCGGCGACTAAACCTACTTTTAAGCCGCGTTTCTGGAAATACCGTGCCAGTTTAGCGGCATGTGTGGTTTTACCTGAACCCTGAATACCCACGAGCATGATAATTTTCTTTTTACCCGGCTCAACTTTAAGTGCGACTGGTTTGTCGCCTACGAATTTAGTTAATTCTTCATAGACAACTTTGATGACGTGTTCACGCCTGGAAACACCCGGAGGAACCTTTTCTTTTAGTGCGCGTTCTTCGATGCTCTTGGAGATTTGCAAAACAAGCTGCACATTAACGTCTGATTGAAGTAGCGCACGTTGGATGTCGCGGACTAGTTCCTTCACTGCTGCTTCATCGACTACGCCGGCTTTGAATAGTTTCTTTATGGCGTCAGTTAGGGAGGAACTTAGTTTATCTAGTGCCATCTGGGTCTCCGTCCTATCATTCTATTGTCGCTTTAAATAAAGATTACACAAGCAAAGCTAACTATACGCCTGAAGTCTAAGCGGCTTTTTTTGTGTTATTTCATGAAGCCTCAGTTTATAATTCCCCATTAAAGCATTCTTCACAATTCAGACGGCTCTTCATGCATCATTGGCTTCAGCAAAGAAGGCACCAAGCTAGAAAATAAACTTTGACACCATCAAAATGGTATGTATCCAAAGAATTCAGTTAGGCCACAAAAACAATTATGTTAGCCATAACCCTAACATTGGGCAGGCTAGACTGGAATTGGTGGAACTAAAAACAGTAGTTAATGGAAAATACAAGTTATGGAAGAAGGAAAATCGGTAGCTTATTTTGCTCTTACGATTTTTACTTTACCAAGAATCTTCCAGTACTCGATTTCAGTGCCGGCGAGTAATTTGGCTTTAAGGTCTTCTTCTTCTGGAAACGGAGCATCTATGTACTCATAAGTTTCTAGGTCCATAATCTGCACACCGTTCGGGTTAACTGAGAAGACTTGTCCGGCTCGTTTGTCGATAATTGGAATTTCTGCACCGAGGTCAACTGGTTTAACGAACTGTCTCTTTTGATTGTCAAAGACGCCTATGGCTACGATTCTGGCTTTGGCTGAACCGTGTTTGCCTGGTTTGGATTTGGAAATGTCCACTATACGGCAGGGTTCGCCATCAATCATCATGTAACCGCCAACGCGTAATTCTCCGACATCTACTGGTCTGCTCATACATTCACCACATTTTTGGTTCTACTCAATGCATTTTGAATAACACCCATATATAGATATGCATTAAGTTTTGGGCATATGAGTAAACATCTGCAACTTTTGTGCGCGTTTACAACAAAGAATCAGGCATCTAACCCTGTTTTCAGTCAAGAAATAGAGAAAATACTGCCTGATTACTTGGTTTCTAATGCAACCACTAAATCTAGCTGTGATGCCCCCGCCCACGATGCCTATTATCAGTGCTATTGAAAAAAATTGCAGCTACCCCAAAGCCCATCCGTTTGATTAATCCCAAATCGCCTCTGCGGCAACCAGAAAAACAAAGCCTACATGCTACGAACGTTAATATAGACTAAGCTTCACGGATATTACACAGCGGTGGAATAGTGTTTAGAACCGTAGGTTTAGTCAGCCGCTTTGATCAAAAACCGGCATTAAAGCTCACTGAGGAGCTAGTGGAGTTCCTAACCAAGAAGGGCTTGAAGGTTTACATAGAAGATTCCCTCGCTACCCTAGTTTCGTGCAGAGAAGAATTTATTCCACTCTCAGAAATGAAAACTGATTTCATAATAACCATCGGCGGCGACGGAACCATATTGCGAACCGCTATATCTGTACCCAAACCGGAGCCACCTATCTTAGCGATTAACATGGGTGTTAGAGGATTTTTAACCGAAGTAGAACCACAATGTGCTTATGAAGCAATCGAACGCACCCTAAAAGGCGACTTCAAAATTGAGAAATCCACTAAAATGTCGGTTACAGCTGGTAAAGAAGCGCTCCCAGACGCTTTAAACGACGTAGTCATATCCACTGGGGAACCATCCAAGATTCTGTATGCAGAAATCTGCAAAAACAGCAGACCAATCCTGAAATGTCAAGCTGACGGATTAATTATCGGCACCCAAACAGGCTCAACAGGCTACTCGCTATCAGCTGGTGGTCCAGTGCTGGATTCTGAAGTTGACGCCTTCGTATTAACGCCGATTTGCTCATTAACAGTATTCCATTCACTAGTTTTCCCAACCGATTCAACCTTAACTTTCAATGTGCTTCGTCCAGAAAAAATGTTGGTACTCATTGATGGCAACTACCGTAAAACGATAAGCACGGACAAACTAGTCGTCACAGTAACTAGGTCCAAAAACGTAACATCCTTCATTCGGTTTGAAAGCAACTTCTATGACCGCCTACGCAACAGATTGCTCTTTAAGGGAACAGAATGAGCGAACCTAACGAGCAATGCCGCCGCATCGTCGTTTTAGATACATCCGCCTTTCTGGCAGGATATGACCCCTTTGCAGCCAGCACTGAACAGGTTACCGTCCCAAAAGTTGAAGAAGAAATTCTCAGAAATAGTATGGTTAAAATGCGTTTTCAAACTGCTGTTGAGAGCGCAAAAGTGAAAGTTAGAGCGCCCACTCAAGAGTTCTCGGTTGCGGCTAAAGCTTCAGCTAGCAAAGTAGGTGACTCCTTCAAGCTCTCTGAAGCCGACATGCAGCTACTATCACTTGCACTTGAACTCAAAGAGCAAGGATACGCACCCCAGATAGTCACCGATGACTACTCGATTCAGAACGTTGCAAAGCAGTTGGGCATAGAGTTTCTGGCACTTGCTACTTTTGGCATTAAACGCCTCTTAGAATGGATACGCTACTGCCCAGCATGCCACAAACAGTACCCTGCAAACAGCAAATTCAAAGAATGCCAAATTTGCGGTACTGAATTAAAAAGAAAGCCCCGCAGGCAACCGAGCACCTAGAACAGCAACATCAAAATAAATAGCAACCCTTCAACGCCGAAGATAACTGGAGCAACTTTTTTCGCTCTGGCAATGGCTTTATCCACCAGAATTGAAATTGACTTCAACCGTTCTTCACCAATAACTCGGACCTGTGGCACCACAAATTGGACGCAGCCAGCTTTTGCTGTTTCAAGATTAGCTGCTGCTTTGGTTGTTACTTCGCCGATGTAGCTGATGAGTTGGTCATGATCCATGGCTTCGCCGACTGGATGGTATCCACGGCTTCCGGTAACTAAGGCGCTAACAGCATGGGTGTCAGTTGTGAATACTTCGCTTTCATCAAAACCATCAATTGATAAAGATGTAAGGATTCTTTCTCGCAGGTCAGGTATCATGTTGTTGCCGTCGATGATTACGTAGGCAGTTTTCTGCTTCTCAACTTCAACAACGATTGCGGTTATGCCGCCTGTGCCCATGCCTTGCTTTTGTGTGAATTCTGGAAACACGGATGCAGCGCCGACTTTGAAGGGTTTAGTTGATGAGTGCAGCGGCTTTTTTGAGGCATGCAAACGCGGCTCGTTCCAACTCAGCCAAGTGTTCGTCAGTATCGACAACGTCAGCTAAGGCATTATGTGCGTTAACGACAACTGCATGCTTTAGCCCGAGCCGTTTTGCTTCTTCGATTACGACTCGGCCTAATTCTTGTGGCAAATCCTCGGTTGTTTTTGGTGCAAGCGAGAATGATAGGAATGCGGTGTCGCCGAAGATTTGGCATGAAGCTATGGCGCATCCGTCTTTGGCTCGAACAAACGGTGAAGCCACAGTGGAGGATGCTTCAAACTTTGCTTTTGAGAGGACTTCTGATACGATTTTTTGGTTTTGTGCTTGGGAAGCTAAATCGAGTTCATGCCCCAAAATGCCCAATGGTGTACATGCGCTGCAGCTGTATTCTTTTTCGAAGCCATGCTTGAGCAGTGAGGGTAGAAGGCTGCTGCCGATGTTATTGAATGGTCCAGGATGGACTAAGGGCATTATGATGGCGGCTTTGGGTTTTTGGGCATCAAACTTTAGTAAACTAACTTCAATGTCTGCGTTCTGGCCAAGTTCTTCTAGATGTTTCTCTAGTGGGTCGTTGGCGTGGGTTACCCAGTTTAGTAGGAATGCTTTAAACAGTGACATAGCGGGTAATCCATAGGTGGTTTTTCCTAAGCGATCTAGGGATAGGAGGAAAATGTAGACGGCTATGTAGCTGATTATTGGGGATAGGATTATGTATGGTAAAACTTGCTGAGTTATAGAGGCAGAGATGCTAGCCCAAAAACCTAGCAGGAGAGCTATGCATAGGATTGGTTGGAGTAGCGCTGAGGTTATTTGGCGCCATTTTGGAACAAACGATGTCGCAGATAATACCATAATACGCAGGGTTAAGACACCTGCGAATCCTATGAGAGTAAGCTTAACCCATAGTATCCACGAGCCGAATAGGAAGCCAAAACCTACGCCTAATGCCATAAATGCAAGCCAAAGTAACCAGCAGTAGAAGGACATGGCGGAGGTTCTGCGCATAACAAAGATGGGGTCGTTTCTCAATACTGCTTTGCTAACTATCAAATCTGTGGTTACGGTTATGGCGAATAGTGAGATACCTAGTACTATGCTGTATATGCTTGGATAAAGTGCGTATGCAGTTAAGCTGACGCCGATAGCGCATATGGTAGCGATGGATAGGATTGAACGTTTGAATGATGGCAAAAAGAACAGTGAGGAGTAATGTTTTTTGGCACTATCCATTGAGTGGTTAAGAGAAGTCTGTGGTTGCATTTCTTGTCTTCACTATGGAATTAGATAGCCCTATTAAAATTTAGCCTATCTAAAGCTTACCAGATAATACAGGTTTTTCTATAATGCCAAGAGTGTGCCGTTTTATTTTGTCATATAAACGGCAAACTAAAAGGCTATAAAAAGCGGTTTTGCCTGTTGCGCTACAGAATTAACCATGCATCTGAAGGGTAACTGTTTTATCTCTAGAAGGCGTATCTTACTATTCCGCGAAGTCTAAATATGCCCGATCAACAATTGCCCCCATCAATCTTCCTTATGCTCGAACGAAATGTGGGCAAAAAAGTCAGAGTTGTTCTAGACCCAGCTTACGGTTTTGAAGGTACCTTAGTTGCGGTTACGCATGAACCCTCAGGCATTTGGCTATCTGAGACAGAAGCGATTGTTTTACGTTCAACTATTGCGCAGCCTGTTCCGCAGGTTGCAAGCCGCGAAGAGCGAGACGACCTTTTCTTGCACTTGAACAGTGTCCAGAGAATAGAAGTACTGCATACCAATCCACCTAGAAGCAACAAATAAGAAAGAAAATATTTTTTTTATGCGAAAATTTGGGCTAAAACTGAAACAACGATTAATGTAACTGCTAAGACTACAAGTATTTCTGGGCGGATTTTAATGCCTTCGGTTTCTTCTTCGAAGAAACGTAGCAATCCTGCACTTGCAGCGGGCATTGGACCTGAATCTTTCTTTTTCCTTCTCATACCCATTAGGTTTCAATTCCTTGTTGTGTTGTATGGCTATTATGATTTTTAACTAATTAATGTTGTGCCACAGGGTTGTTTTTCTGTTTTTCTAATGAGTTGTTGCTCAGAGGCTTTGTAAACTATAAGTATCAGAGGGGTTAATTTTTTTGATTTTGCAGTTTGGCTGTTGCAGTATCCGCAAGCACATGTGGCTTATAGTGGTCGTTTATGATTTTTCCTATACACATCTTTAGAGGCTCAACAAATGCATGAATGAGAGTTGAGATTCTATAGATTCATTGGAGAAATACAACTTTTTAACTTTGCAACTGTTAGCTGTACTATTGGTTTTTTATGCGACTGTTTTTAGCTTGAGAACCCCATGACCGCTTGGCAACTACCTGCCACCCCTACCTTAAAGCAGCACAAGAAGAGGCCTACCTCAGAGAGACCCCTCCCCTCTAGGGCGTCTGCAATAAGTTTCGACCATGATTCCTAATAGGCTGTATAAGGTTGGTGAACTTCGACCCTACTACTGAAAACTCTTTTAGAGTGAAACGCAGAGTTATCTGCGGAGCCGGGGTGGCGGAGTGGTTATCGCGCCAGCCTCGAGATCAAACAAAAGAGGGCAAGAGCCAGAAATGGCAAGATAGCTGGTGGGCTTCGTGCTCGCAGGGGTTCGAGTCCCTTCCCCGGCGCCAAATATGTCTTGTTAGAGAATAGTTAGCTCTTCACTGTGTATGTACGGTTGTTTGTTTGATCGTTAATAATCCAGCTAACCCAGTGATTTTGCTATTTCCGATTAAGGAGTTGCTACTATAGTGATCAGTTGCAGCATTGCTTGCTGCATAATTAGGAGATAGTGCCTCAACAAACCCGTAACAAACAGCTTTTATCTCGATGCATTAGCGGTAAAAAAAAAGAGAAGTAGGTTTTCCAGTCATTAAAATAAGACGGATGTATGCCCCAACCAGCCAGTCTAGGCGTTAATGTTCGAATCAAAACTGGACCATACTCTTACTAATAAAAAATTAAGAATTGACGAAGTGAAGAGAAAAAAAGAGCAAATTCCACTGTAGAATAAGTTATGAAGCTTGCATACAGAAAAGCAGGGTACAACCCTCTTAAAAGTAAGCTTACTGCATAAACACAGGCAAGTAGTAGTTTTATTTATAAATATTTAGGGGACCCTACTAATAACAGGAGATTCATCCATGCCACCTATCCGTGTTTACCTTGCAGGTCCAGAGGTCTTTCTATGCAACGCCAAAGAAATAGGCGAACATAAAAAAGAGCTATGCAAAAAATATGGGTTCGAAGGAGTATATCCAATAGATGTCGAGATAAACGCGAAAGATAAAAGCCCCAGAGAATTCGGCTTATGCATCAGCGCCATTAACGAGGATTTGATCAGAAGCTGCGAGTTAGTAATCGCTAATATTACGCCGTTTAGGGGTCCAAGCGCTGATGTTGGAACAATCTATGAGATAGGGTTTGCGCATGCATTGGACAAAAAAGTTTTGGCCTACACTAATGTTGCGGCTTCATTTACTGAGCGTACAGTGACAGCCCTCAGTGGTCAAGTTAGCCGTAGGTTTGATGGGAAACTGCGGGATGCACAGGGTATGTTCATTGAAGAGAACTGTTTGGTTGATAATCTGATGATTGATGGTTGCATAAACGCGAATAGCAAGCTACTAATTGTTGAAGATGCTCCCCAGACCAGCTTTTCACATATTCAGTTGGGTTTGAAAAATGCCTTATTGCAGCCCAAAAAATAGTCAAGGTTTAGAGTCTTAATCTACTATCAAAAATTTTTGGGTGTGGAGCGTATGGTTTGTTGCACAACCAGCCAGCAACCCAACATAGGTCCAGACACAAAAAAGCAACCATTAGCAAACTGTGCAGGTAGATGATGAGTAAAGGAGCTCTTGCCATTATTTACTAAAAAATGAAAGCAAACATTTGCTTAGATTATTGTTGAAAAAAGCTAACGGCCACAACTACAGAAAAATCAGAATACCCCCAAATTTTGATCCGATTATGAGGGTTTTGCGCATTTTAATTCATCTTCTGAGTAGTTAGGGATGAATTACTATTTGCATCTTTACTCTTAGCATCTCAAGTAGTTAGCAGTCAAATCGGCTAGTTTTGTGAATTTATCGCTGGATAACTGATTTGCTGTCAGTCGCCATCGCCAGTTGCCGGATGATTGTCTAGGATTATTCATTCTTGCCTCCGCACCTAAACCAAGGACATCCTGAAGCGGAACAATGGACAAGCTAGCCATAGACGACAATGCTAATTTGATTACTTCATAACTGACTTCTTTTTCAATTACTTTTTTGCCAATTAAGTTAAAGAGATTAGCCTTTTCTTCCTCGGAAGCTTCAATGGTGAACCAGCCTTTTGCAGTGTTGGTATCATGGGTTCCAGTGTAAACCACCGAATTCTCGATATGGTTGCTTGGAATATGTGGGTTACTTTTTTTTCTGTCTAAACCGAAGAGAATCACCCGCATCCCGAAAATGCCAAGCTTTTGTATAGCGTCTTCGACCGGTTTGTCGATGTACCCCAAATCTTCAGCTATGAACGGGAACGAAGGAAACGTGTCCTTAAGCGCTTTAAAAAAAGCAGCCGATGGCGTCTTAACCCAGCGCCCCTTCGCAGCAGTTTTAGCTAAAGCAGGCACTTGCCAGTATGCCACAAAACCGCGAAAATGGTCCAGTCGCAACACATCGCAAAGCAGTAGGTTGTGGCGTATGCGATCCATCCACCATTCAAACCCTGTTTCTTTGTGCTTTTCCCAGTTGTAGAGGGGATTGCCCCAAAGCTGCCCAGTTGCGCTAAAATAATCAGGTGGAACGCCGCCGACATAGCGGGCTTTTCCGTTACCCTGTAGGCTGAAGAGTTCGGGGTGGACCCAGACGTCGGCGCTGTCGTGGGCTACATAGAAGGGTATGTCGCCTATTATTTTGATGCCCCTTTTTTGGCAGTATTTTTTTAGGCTGTACCATTGACTAAAAAAGAGGTACTGTGCAAACTGGATTTCTCCGATGTCTTGGGCTAGTATTTGCTGTTTCCGCATAAGCTTTTTTGGTTCTCGCTGTCTAAGTGAAGGGAGCCATTCATACCAAGGCTTGCCTATTTTTTGTCTAAGCGCAACATAGAGGGCGTAATCCTCTAGCCAGGTCTGGTTACTGGTGCAAAATTCTTCAAATTCGGATGCCTGCAAACCAAATTTTTTGAAGTTGGCGTATGCGATTTTGATGAAAGCATCTTTAAGCGGATAAACAAGATTAAAATCAACAGCATCTGAGGGCTTCTCTAACCTTTTTCAGGCTTTGTTTTGGCAGCAACCCATCTTTAACTAGCAACTCGGGGCTAATTAGCAGTGGATTCCCCGCAAAAGCCGAGCTTGTTTGATATGGCGAATTTTCATCCTCTAGGCGTGTAGGCGAAAGAGGCAGGATGCTCCAGTATCGCTGCTTATGAGTAGCCAGCAAATCCGCGAATCGGTAGCTTTCTGGCCCCAAATCGCCGATTCCAAACGTGGAAGGCAAAGAAGTGATATGGAGCAGTACACCGCTGGCTCTTTGACGGTTATGCGTCTACATCACCTGTTAGCAGTGCAACTGGAAATTGAGCTAAAACATCTCTAAGAGGTAACCGGCCACAGCATGAAATGATAATTCTATCGGTGAAGGTTTCGCTCCATCTTGACGGTGTCCCATCGGGTAGGCTTATGTAGGTATCTAACCAATCTACCGCAGCTCCCTCTTCCCTTATATTAAGCAAGGCTACTGGGAAACGCAGGGCAATTGTGACAGCGTATGCATTGTCTTTTTTTCTGCAGAAAGCAACCACATGCTCAGCATATGTACCCTTTACGGCTAGTGGTAGGTAGTCGCCTTGTTCAAACAACACCCGCGACTTCCTGCGTAACTGGAGGAGCTTATAAATTGCATAGAGCTTAACTCGGCCATCGTCGGGAGTTTGGAAAAGCTCTGGTGCTTTAGCCGGCTTTAACCTAACGATTTCTGATAGCAGCTTCTGCCTTAATTGGAAGTTTATGGGTCGACGGTTATCTGGGTCCACCAAGTTTAGATCCCAAAGCTCGGTGCCCTGATAAAAGTCTGGGACGCCGGGACAGGTGGTTTTGAGTAGGGTTTGTGCGAGTGAATTGAAGCATCCATAGAAGGCAATTTTCCTTTGAAAAGGCAAAAATTTGTCTAAGAAGCCATTGTGCTCAAGGATTTCTGAGATAAAAGTTGTAACTGCCTCTTCGTATTGCAGATTAGGCGAGAACCAGTTGGTATGTACTTTGGCTTCCCGCAGCGCCTTTACCATATGCAGTTTAATTCGCTCTGCAAATTCTGAATCACTATTACCCCATGGATACGCGCCGAGGAGCGTCTGGTAGAGATAATATTCCTCGTTGCCATCAGGAGCAACGGCACCGTTGACTTGGCTTTTTTTAGCAGCGGTAATTTGAGCCCACTCTACAACTTTAGCTCGAAACTCATCAGGAACATCACTTATCACATTTAGCCGTGCCCGAACATCTTCGCCGCGTTTAGTATCATGGGTGCCGGTTGCGTTAAGCGTTAAAGGCCACTTCCGCTGCCGCACACTGTTGAAATCATGGAATTCCCTGGTTGAAACGCCGAAGTCGGATGGATTTGACCCAACTTCGTTGAGCGAAAGCAGTCGGGTATAACGGTAGAGTACAGTATCCTCGAAGCCCTTAGCCATGACGGCGCCTGTGAACTGTTGAAAACGTATAACCGCCGCTAATGCTTCAGGCGAGTTTTTAGCTTCCCTTAGCAGATACGCTATGGCCTTAAATCCATCACATAGCTGTGGGCTGTGCTGTTCGGCTAGCTCAAGCGCCCTCCTGAAAGAGGCATCGTCTTGATGCTGCTCATTGAGGTACGCTCGATATACCGGGAAGCTGCCAGTAATTCCACAACAACCCTTTCAAAAATGTCATGCCCAAACATAACAGCATATCCTAGCTTCTGAAGAGTGTTACTAAACAGTCGTGATAGGTTCTCGACATCACCCATAAAGGAGGCTTCGATTACTACTTTTTTTGCTTCATACAAAAGGTTGTTAAAGTCTTGCAAGTTCCCGGTAAAATTCTTGTAGAGATCGTTGATTTCGGGTTCAGCCGAGCTTTTTACAAACAATTTATTAACATAATTCAGGAAGTCATAGCCTGTCGTGCCTTCAACTGGCCAATCGTCTGGTAACTGTTCTTTATCAGTCAAAATTTTCTCCACAATCACATATGCCTCAGGACAGCGCTCGTGTAGCTTTCTGTAGATATTCTTGAGGCTCATAAAGTCCATCGATGTGATCCACTCGTAGCCCAGAAAACTTACCTGAAGCAACTAACTCAAAAATCAAGCGGTGAGCTCCACTCGAATGCTAGCAGGGTTTTCCATCCGGACGCCAATAAGATCGATAATGTCGAAAAAGCGACGGTAATTGATATGTTTTAATGCAAGCCTCCAAGTGGCGAGAAGATAATATTGTCTGACGAGCAATGCATTAAGAAATCGAGGATCACTGTTAAATTTTTCAAGGGTCTGCTGCACTGGGCCATTTATTTCTAAGTGCTGTGCCGTTGGGGCGTTAACAGGAAACTCGAAGTTACCGAATCTTATTTTGAATTCACCGTTATGGATGAGGGTTATTTTTCCCTGTTTTAGACATTGCATGTATGGATAAGACAGAAAAGGCGCTAACAGTTTACCGTACAACTTGGCGGATGGATAACTCAAAGTCAATATCAAAAAGGCAGGAAGACTCAGAACCCTCACCCTTCGCTAATACGTCACATATCCTTTTGTTCTCAAGTGAGTATGAGGCATGATTAGGCACAATATCCTGTAGCCAACCCATACCATAGACTGAAACCTCTTTCACGAGGTCTTCAAAACCAGCTTTACCGCCCAACTCCTCGCTGATTAGGTTCGGGTCGGTTATATCGTAGCCATGCAAGCTACCCTTTTTGGATTGAAAAATTGGAGAAGCGTAAATGTGAGATATACCCAGTTGGCTCAGGTATGGCAAGGTGACTTTTAGGTCGCTAAAAGTAAAGTTCTTGTTTAATTGAACGCGGTAGGTGGCAATTGGTGCCTTCATAGTTATGTCAACCGTATTCCTATTAATTCACATAACTTTGCAAATGCTGAAACCCATGCTAAGGAAGCCTCATCGGTGTTTTGTTTGTGTGTTTGGTATTGGTTTTGAGCTATTTTGAAGGCTACATTTTGAGATTGCCAAAGGTTTAGCTGTACAGGCAACTCGATGACCATCCGAATCAAAGCGGTTATAGTATTTACAGTTTCAAGGTTCTCGGGGTCTTCGGCTAGCTTATTGAATTCGTCAGCAATTTTTTCGCTTGCTTGGAAACCTAAAAGTGTAGAGTCAAGCGTTACTGAGAGGTGTTTAGAGTCGTTGATGAGCTTACGAAGTTTTTCCAAATCTATGGTTTTCGCAGTAAGCAACTGCTCCATCTCCATATTAAGCACTATTTCAGCTGCCGACAGCAACGGTTTAGGAGAAGGAATATGGTTTTCTTTCATAAAACGCAGCATAGCTGAGTTATCATGGTAAACTATATCATAGAGGTCTTTAGCTTTCTTCAACCCATCGGCAACAATGTAAGCGAGAACGTAGCGTTGGTCATCTTTGAAGAGGTCTTTTAGTGAATAATTGTTTGGCCCAAAGTATCTCGATAATCCCACGATGATTTCGTTTATCTGCCCCTTCTCAAAGCATCCGACGAGTTTGTTACGCATTGATTTGAAGGCTTTCTTAGTCATGTCGGATCTTGCTCCGCAAGTAACATTATGGTCACCTAACCAAATGGCTACACAACTGAACATTTGTTCATCTAAGGAAGTGGATGAAAAAATTGTTGAACGGTTAACGATAAATCGGAATTTTCCGTCATCCCACTTTTCGATGATTTCAGGTGTTGTTTTGAAGCAGCAATTTGGCATCCTAGATGTTATTGGAGCGGAGTGATTGTTTTTTAAAAAGAGTTCACGGATTGTATTCTGGGCACTTATTTTGGTGAAGTCAACGACTGATGGTTTGACGAATATGTTATAGATTTTTGCGCCGTTTTGGAAGTCGGGTATGTTGCTTGGAGCTTGCTCTAGCATTTTGATGTATTGACTTTCGAGCTCTATGTCGAATAGTTCCTCGGCTAGCTGCATAGCTCTTGCTGCATACATCATTACCTGCACAGTTTCGATACCGGAGATTTCATCGAAGAACCAGCCACAACTCGTAAACATGAGCATAGCATGGCGTTGCATCTCAAGTAGTTTAATTACTCGGCGTTTTTCATCTATTGTTAACTCTCTTTTGGAGTGCCTTGACAGGAAGGCATCTATGTTATCTCTTGAGCGATCCAAAATTACAGCGTTGTAATCGTTGCGTGCACTCCAGGGGTCATTGAGGTATTGGCCCGCATTCTGTTTCGAAATTGGGTGCAAGGGTATCTCGCAGCCAATCCATCGCTTCTCTTAGCGGTTTGCGCCAAGCCTGTTTCCAGCCTTCATGGCCCATGTTGTCTCCGCAGTCGCTTCGCCAGCGTTCTACGCCATGGATGCAGCTCCAGGAAGTGCTCTCTGCAATTTGTACCTCATATTGCGGTGGGTGCTTTTCTAAGAATTCAGCGTAATTAGTGAGTTTGGCAGTGTCGTTTGCGGCTATATAGTAGATGCAGTATGCTAGCGTCATGTCGCCGTGTGGGTGGTGGTGGCCGTAGAGTTCGCCGTCACTTGCCACACTCTCAATGAGGACCTCGTCTTTGTCGCCATTAAGTGATTCTATTAGACGCTTTGCAAAGGCTTCCCCATTCTCAAGCAGATTACCAAAAGCGATATCACTAGCCGTGCGTCTATCAAAAAAGAACAAACTGATACTCTTTCCAGAGGGCAAGTTGCATTTGTAGCTGCGTCTTGGATCGATTTTGCTGTTAGAAACATCAACCCATTCTTCCGCCCCTAACTTTCGCAACTTTAACGCTTGATGAGGCGAGAGAATAGTGAATTTTATGCCGTTTTCAGCTAGAACCTCAAGTGACTCAGTATCTACCGCCGTTTCAGGCAGCCACATACCCTCAGGAAACCTGCCAAACCGTACCTCAAAATCCTTTATCGCCCACTTCACCTGCGTTTCCTTATCCCGGCGGTTAGCCAGGGGCATAATCATGTGATTGTAAACCTGAGCAATTGCTGAGCCGTGACCCGAAAAATTATTCATGCTCTCTTTATCTGCGTTAAGAATAGACTCATACACTTTTGGCTTATGTTTGTCCAGCCAGTAGAGTAGGGTGGGTCCGAAGTTGAAGCTTATTTGGGTGTAGTTGTTGATTAATCCGATTATGCGCCAATCCGAATCCATAACGCGTGAGACCACGTTTGGAGCGTAGCATTCGGCGGTTACACGTTCGTTCCAGTCATGGTAGGGTTGGGCGGATTCTTGGAATTCTACTTCTTCTAGCCAGGGGTTTTCTCGAGGGGGCTGGTAGAAGTGGCCGTGGATGCAGATGAATCGTTCAGCCAATAGGAGCCACACCCTCATTAGGCGTTTTCATATAAACCGCCAAGTTGAATGCATTAATCCTATGTTCGTCACCTTTGGTGGCTAAAGTTGGAAGCGTCGGACCTCCACCGTTCCAAGCGAAATCTGCTGAATCGATAATTTTATTGTAAGTGCCGTTGTCGAATGGAAAATCGTAAATGGCAACTTGGTTTTGTGTGTTGGCGATAATTAATGCTTCGGCTGCTCTGTTTTGTTTTTGAACAAATAGTACGCTTTCTTGTTTTGTAACTTTTTTTATTTGCCTATCGGTTTGGATCTGGAAGACAGGATGATTTTTTCTCAGCTCAATTAAGGCATGGTAGTATGCTGCAATTTTTTGTCCCTGTCCTGAAGCCCATTGTTGCCAGTTGAGCTTTGACTTCTCAAAGGTCTCCAAACTTAATGGATCAGGCACTTCGCCCTGCCAATGAAAATGAGCAAACTCCCGCTTCCGTCCCTCCCTAACCGCTTCAGCTAAATCCTTGCTTTGGTAATCAGCAAAGAACAGAAACGGGACAGTCTCTCCATACTCTTCACCCATGAATAGCAACGGAATATAGGGCGATAGCAAAACGATTCCGGCTGCCAATTTAGCTGCTTCAAACCCGACAATCTTTGTTAAGCGATCGCCATAGAGGCGGTTACCAACTTGGTCATGATTTTGCGAAAACACAATTAATCTATCTGCGCCAATCCAACCGAATGATTCGTTGGGGTTTCGACGTCTGTATGCCTCTTCGGTACCGACATAGACGTAGCCTTGAGTTAGGGCTTCTGCTAGGTCTTGGATGCTGCCATAGTCGTGGTAGTAGCCTTCCCGCTCACCCGTCAAGAGTGCAAAGATTGCATGCTGAAAATCGTCAAGCCACTGCGCATCAAAACCCCAGCCACCCTCTGAGGTCGGCGTCAAGATGTTTGGGGGGTTGTAACCAGTTTCAGCGATAAGATGAACTTTGCGTCCGCTGCCTTCTCCAAATGAATCTACCTGCGTCATTTAGGTCAGCTAAGAAATGCCGGGGACTGCTATCCTGCATAGAGAGTACCGCGTCTAATCGTATGCCATCGAGATGATAGTGATTCAACCAATGTAGGGTGTTTTCTAAAAAATAGTTCCGTACTCCATCGTTTTGTGGTCCATCAAGGTTTATGTTGGCTCCCCAGCGACCAATTCGGGTATTTGGGAAGTAGGGACCGTAATCGTTTAGGCAGTTACCTTCGGGTCCAAGGTGATTGTAGACAAAATCCACATACAAAGCAATGCCTTGCTGGTGGCATTCATTGACAAGCGCTTTTAGGTCATCTGGTGTGCCATAGCTGTTTTGGACAGCAAACGGGAACACGCCGTCATATCCCCAGTTCCGTTTTCCCGAAAACTGCGTTATGGGCATAAGTTCAACGGCGTTGACTCCGAATTCTTGAAGATCAGCTATGCGCTGGGCGGCGGCTTTGAAGGTACCCTCAGGCGTGAAGGTTCCGACATGCAACTCATAAAATATCAAATCCTTGATATCCAAACCCCGCCACTCTCGGTCTTTCCAGTGATATATGTCGTGGTCAATTACCTGTGAAGCTCCAAAAACGCCATCGGGTTGATAATGTGATGCAGGATCGGGCTTAACATCTTCGCTATCTAGCTCAAACATGTATATGGTGTCGGATTCGATACCTTCGGCGGTATGCGTCCAGTAACCGCCACCTGCTTTATCCATGGGAATATGCTGATTATCCTTCGTAAGCAACAGCGTAAGGTGGTTATGGTTTGGAGCCCACACTACAAAACGACAGGTTCCATCTTGATAATCAGCTCCAACATGCAACAGAGTAACTCTCCCAGCAATTAAGTGTCGGATTCTAACGTTATTGTCGGACAGTGTGTTCTAGAAAAGCGGTTGGCTTAGGATTTTACCGTTAAACTCCAACAACGTCAACATTATTATTGCAGGCGAACTAAATAATACTTTGTCCCAATCTTTTGCGGATAACCGTTTTTTGTTTTTGGGGTTTTGTTATGCAACGTGTTGATTTGAACAGGAAAATTGAGCTTAAAGATTATGAGGGCATAGTTAAAGAGGGCCAAATTGAGGTTGTGCATGAACTTGGCGATAAATTGAAGGGTAAATCGGTTACCCATGTCAATTCCACTGCTTTCGGCGGTGGAGTAGCAGAAATCCTTCATAGCTTAGTGCCTCTTATGAGGGATGCAGGCTTGGATGTGCATTGGGAAGTAATCAAAGGCGAGTTTGACTTCTTTACTGTAACTAAAAAAATCCATAACGCTCTCCAAGGCATGAATGCCCTCCTAAGTAAAGAAGAGGAACGCCTCTACTTGGAATATAATAAGATGAACAGTGAACTCTCAATCCTCGACACAGACATCGTTATGATACATGATGCCCAGCCAGCCGCCCTAATTCAATTCTATCCAAACAAGAACAACAAATGGATTTGGCGATGCCACGTTGACTTATCAACGCCTAACCTAGCAGTTTGGGAGTTCCTTGAACCCTATATCAGCCGCTATGACGCCGCCGTCTTCACCGCCAAACAATACGTGGTACCCAGCTTAACGGTGCCAACACTTACCATCCGACCGCCCTCAATTAATCCGCTGAGTGAAAAGAATCGAGATTTAACTGACCAAGAAATCATGGAGGTACTTAAGCGATATGAGATCAAAGCTGACCAGCCGATCATTACGCAAGTAGGCCGCTTTGATCCGTGGAAAGATCCATCAGGCGCGATCGACGTCTACCGCTTAGTCAAGAAGCAGTTCCCAACTGCGCAATTGCTACTTATTGCGGGAATGGCAGCAGATGATCCTGAAGGCTGGCTTTATTTGGAGAAGAGTGCGCGGCATGCGGGCGAAGACCCAGACGTACACCTACTGACAGATTTGAAAGGCGTAAGGGACCATGAGGTAAACGCATTCCAGCGAGCAAGTCAGGCGGTACTTCAGATGTCGACGCGTGAAGGCTTCGGCTTAACTGTTGCTGAGGCGCTGTGGAAAGGTGTTCCTGTTGTGGGTCGTAAAGTCGGCGGGATTCCCCTGCAGATAATCGACGGCGTCAACGGTTACTTAATTGATACAGCAGAACAGGCGGCAGAATGTGTGTGTAGTCTACTAAAAAATAGAGAAGGCGCCAGACAAATGGGCATCAACGGTAAAGAGCATGTCCGCGAAAACTTTTTGGTAGTAAGTCAACTTAGGGATTATTTGATCTTATATAATGATTTGTTGGAAGCCAAAAAAGAATAGGAATGAAGGTTACATTCCCATTATAGAAACATTATCACCGTGCTCGTTTTCTTCACTAATGTGATGCGCAACATGCAGTGCTAGCCCAGTTGATGCACCTGCAGCTAGACCGACAAGAAGATAAGTTAACCAGGTATAACCAAAGACCATACCGATAATGGCTAATACATCAAAAACTATTGCGATAGCAAGATAGCCAGCGCACCACGTTTTCATGCTCATGCCTCGGGGTTTGTTAATACCAATGCCCCCTAGATATCCGAACATGATGAGGAAGCCTACTAAAGCCAGAATTAAATTAATCATGTTTGTGTCTAAATCCAAACGGTACACCCTTCTAGTTGGCTATGTTCCCAATGGCGCCTAATTAGTTTATTGGGTCAACGCAAACATCCAAGATGCATCGGAGGTAAGCAACAATTCATTGCTAGTCTTTTTTAGGGTCAAGTGTCAATCCTTATGCTTTGAGGGTGTGGACGCATGACCAACTTCGATGTTAGGCATTGCCATAAATGGGCTCAACTTCTAACTGAACGTAAAGCTAAACTTGACCAAGCGTTGTGTGCTATTGAGATGCAAGATTTTGATTCAGCAAAAAAATTATCCAATCAAATCTTCGCCGGTGTAATGGGAAAACAGGCGGATCCCGGCATGGCAGGTTCACTTGCTTTACCATATGGCTATGGTTACTAAGATGGAGTCCGAAACCCAAGTTCTACTTGACGAACTAAACGTCAAAGTACCTAACGTCAGCACTGACCTTAACAAGATTTATGGCGAATTCTACGCCGACGCTAAAGAATTAACCAAAGACGTCATGCAGCTAAGTTATGACGCCGACGTTATGGCAAAAACTAAACACTTAAACAGCGAAGAAAAAATAGCTCTATTCACTAAGTTAAAGCAGAACCCAAAAGAATGTCGAAACCCAGCTAACCAACAAAGACCCCAAAGCAGCCCAAGCGCTGGAGAAGCTGTTTGATGATTGGGCACAACAAGTTGTTTTGATGCGTTTTATTCAGGAATATGAAACAATCAAAGGTCTTCTGGTTTTGAGTGAACTCGTAAAAACCGTGGGTTATGAAACCGTTGAAGCTGCCATGGTACGAGTTAAAGATGATTTCGGCCAAAAAACCGTTAACATTGCACTCGACGTAACGCTTAAAGTCGGGATGCGCCGGGAAAAACTACAATCAGTCATGCTAGCCGACCACTTCATCAACATGACCATGGACGGCGGAAAACTCGACGGCAAAATGGAATTCCTCAACTGCCCCATACACGGCGGCCACACATATGCCCAAGAAAAATATGGCATCAACCCACAAGTTTCTACATTATTCTGTAATCACTTCTGTTTTGCACACGCTAAAGCCATGCTTGAAACAGTCCTCCCATTCCCCTTCACGCTATGGCAACCTAAACTCATGGCCAAAGACGGCATATGCGAATACTACCTCAAACTAGCCTATTCACCAGAAGCGACGACTTCAGAACGGTTTGTTCCACTTGTCATGTCTTGGAACGTTACCCGCGAATGCAACATGAAATGCAGCCACTGCTACATCAACGCTACAGAGAAAAAACTTGATAACGAATTAACTACCGAAGAGGGTAAGCAGCTCATGGACCAAATCTATCAGGTCAGCAGCCCACTGCTTATTCTTAGCGGCGGCGAACCATTGCTGCGGCCAGACATTTTTGAACTTATCGAATATGGCTCAAAGAAAGGTTTGAAGATGGGTTTGGGAAGCAACGGCTACCTAATCGACGATACCGTAGCAAAAAAACTCAAAGCCGCAGGCATAACTACAGTTTCCATCAGTATTAGATTCACATATTCCAGCGCCAGCATGACGAATTCCGAGGAGTAGCGGGCGCATGGGAAAAAGCAGTCAACGCCTGCAAAGCACTACGCAAAAACAACGTTCTCGTCCAAGTCAACACAACCCTAACACATGAAAACTATGACCAAATAGACGACATCATGACACTGGCGGAATCTATCGGTGTTGAGAACTTCCACTTATTCTTCCTTGTACCAACAGGCCGCGGCACCAAAATAACAGATATTTCACCTCAAAAATATGAAGACATGATAACCAACACCTTCGCCAAAGTCCACAAGCACAGATTAAACGTTCGACCTTCCTGCGCGCCACAGTTTATGCGCATAGCAAAAGGCATGGGCTTAGACATGAGGCAATGGATTCGAGGTTGCATCGCAGGCATGCATTATTGCCGAATCTATCCTAACGGCGACGTAACCCCCTGCCCATACTTACCAATCAAACTGGGCAATGTTCAGAGAACAGAGTTTCAAAGACATATGGTTCAACTCTCCAGTCTTCCAAAACTTGCGGAATCCAGATTGCCTCAAAGGCAAATGCGGCGCATGTGAACACAAAACTATGTGTGGCGGTTGCAGAGCCCGAGCTTATGGTCTCTCAAGCGATTTCATCGATTACTGCGGAGACCTCAATGTTCCAGCGCGAATTGAAGAAAGATTACTTAACTGAAGACCCATGGTGCGTTTATCAACCAAAAACCCATTTAAGCCAAGATAGTTTTCCAAAAAATTCATCTGCCAGTAAATGAGGCTTTGGCAGACCGCACGGCGCATAAGTTACTGTGGAAGGGAGTTCTTACTCCAACTTTCTCGTCCATAGAGAATCATTCGAAGAATATTTTTAGCGCGTGGGCAGCTTCGGAGGCAGAGGAAACGGTTACGCAGGCCTGTGTTTCTGGGGATTCATCCTTGGTCGGGAAAACACTCAAGGAGGCTCGGGTGCATGATGAGACGGGTATGTGGGTTTTAGTTATAAGACGTGAGGATAAGTGCTTAAGGCCACGTGAGGATTCCAAAATTGCCGTTGGCGATGTACTTGTTGCAAGAGGATACGCTGAGGGAGCAGATGCACTAAAGAGACTTGCGTCGCCTACTGAAACACTGCAACGTTGAATTGTCTTAATTCTTATTTCAAATTCGTCAACACTATAAGCCCCCACATCCTATCTTAGGGTTAATTGGTAAGCTTTAATGGTGTCGTAATGGGAGAAAAGAAAACTTTCACCTGCCTAAATACTTCATTGTAAAAAAACATTTTCAGAGCCCACTAAAAACATTAAACCTTCAAGAAAATCCATCTGAATCATATTTCGCTTGTCCATACTGCCTAAGTAAAATAGAGTCCCCAGAAGTGAAAAACCAAGAAAAACCAAACCAGCTATCTCAAACACCACAGAAGCCATCGGAAGCTGAGAGTAAAAATGGGTCTTCTAAAAGTAATGAAAAACCAGCAACTTGCCAGTTTCATCTTGGCTACCTAAGTGAGCGAAAGCAAAAGGAAATTCCTGATAACTGTCTTCTATGCAAGAACATAGTTGAATGCATGCTTAGAAAAGTGGGTGACGATAATTCTTAAATTCAAACCAATTTGGGCAGAAAAATGTTGGTAAAGGAATTATTGATAGAGAAAAAATTAAAGAGTAATGTTAAAAAATTAAAAAAGAAAAAATTTATTTCTTTTTCTTAGATTTTTCTTCGGTGGCAGTTTCAGGTGCCGCTGTTTGCTCTGCTTTAGGTTCCTCTTTTTTGTCTTCGATTTCAGTTGTGATTTCTTCGATTGGTTTTGGAGGGGGTGTTGTTGCCATTGTCCATCCGATCCATGCACCTATGAAGAGGATTGCGACGAAAGCAATGAAAACTGGTACTGCGATGACCCAAAATTGAACGTTGTCTGTGCTGCCGAGTAAGCCTATTGAGACGAGCCATTGTGGATAGAATAATGTGACAAGGTAGCCTATTGCTACGATAACGCAGACTGCGAGTATTGCTCCACCTATTCCTTGATCTTTGCTAACCATTTAGTGATTCTCCTAACTTTAGTAGCCATGTATTCGCTTAATCAATTTAAAGTTTGTCATGGTTTCCAAGGGAAGGGTATTTAGGTTGTTCCCATTTCCCATGTGGAAAGATACTTTTTCTGTTCCGCTGTCAATTCGATCAATCTTAATGCCCATACTGTCCAGTTTGAGTTCAGCGATTTTCTCATCGATCTCTTTCGGCACAACGTAGACTTTGGTTTCTAGTTTAGCGGATTTTGCGACGAATTCTGCGCATAGTGCTTGGTTGGCAAATGACATGTCCATGACTTCTGAGGGTGGCCTTCTGCGGCTGCTAAGTTGACTAGTCTGCCTTCTGCTAGGAGGTAGAGGTGTCTACCGTCTTTTGTTGTGTATTCTTCCATGTTGGGGCGCATTGTTCGTTTGACTTTGCTGATGGATTCTAAGTCGGGGATGTTAATTTCTACGTTAAAGTGACCGCTGTTGCACATGATAGCGCCGTCCTTCATTTTTTCCAAGTGTTCTTTGCGTATAACGCCTATGTCGCCAGTAGCTGTGACGAAGATGTCGCCAATTGGGGCTGCCTCAGCCATTGTCATAACTCGTAAGCCGTTCATGACTGCTTCTAGTGCACGGGTAGGTTGTACTTCTGTTACTATGACGTTTGCGCCTAAGCCTTGTGCGCGCATGGCTATGCCTCTGCTGCACCAACCGTATCCGCCAACGACAAAGTTTTTGCCTGCAAGCAACACTGAGGTTGCGCGTAGGATGCCGTCGATTGTGCTTTGGCCAGTTCCGTAGCGGTTGTCAAAGAGGTATTTGGTGAGAGCTTCGTTTACTGCTACGATTGGGTATTTGAGGCTGCCATCTTGTTCCATAGCTTTTAAGCGGACTACGCCGGTGGTGGTTTCTTCTGTTCCGCCTTTGATGTTTTTGATTAGGTCTTGGCGTTTGCTGTGGATCATGCCTACGACGTCTGCGCCGTCATCCATGGTTATGGTGGGTTTGAATTCGAGGACTTTCTCGATGCATTTGTAGTAGTCTTCTGTGTTTTGTCCTCTCCAAGCAAAAACGTGAACGCCACTATCTGCTAAGGCTGCGGCTACATCGTCTTGTGTTGAGAGTGGGTTTGAGCCGCATAACTGCGACTTTGGCGCCTCCGGCGATGAGTACTTTGATAAGTACTGCGGTTTCTTTGGTTACGTGGAGGCATGCGGCGAGGGTTTGGCCTTCGAGTGGTTTTTCTTTTTCAAAGCTTTTTTGATTATATTTAGGACGGGCATGTGTTTTGCTGCCCATTCAATCTGTAAGTGACCTTGCGGTGCAAGACTTTTATCTTTAACTTGGAATTCTTCCATAACGTTTTCCTTCTTTTAGCCAATTGTGTGTGCTCTCCCTATTTAGAGATTTACCTCTTTTTCATAAGGTGTAAAGTGTGGTAGAGAGCTGCTTTAAACTGGAAAAAGTTTAATTCACACATCTAGCCAAGCTAACGATACTCAGGGTGTATCGTTAATGAAAGAACCTTTTGCCTCTTTTGTCAAAAACAAATTAGAACCAAGAACCTTCCTAATCACATGTGGGTTACCTGCAAGTTACAAAACCGAAACTTCTGAAGAAATCGCCAAAATTAAGAGTTATCCTATCCTCCGCAGCGACTTAATCCGCTTAGAAGTGCTTAAAGAACGAGGATATTTTTGATGCTAAAGTCGCGGGTAACATGAACAAGCGAATGTCAGTTTATGATGAACTTTTCCGACGTGCAGACGAATTAGCAGCTAAAAAGAATGGCGGCATGATCTTGGATGCAACCTTTGTTGCTCAAGAACCTGCGTGAACGCGCCGCAGAAATCGCTGCAAAAAACAAAATGACCTTTGTTATTCTCCAAACCAGTTGCCCCCAAGAAGTCTCATAGCTAGAATAATGAAGCGAACCAAAGAAAAATATGAATCCAACGCCTTAACAGCGGAAGCTTACTTAGCAAACAAAAACAAATTCGAACCGTAGACATTGATGCGATAAAGAAAAAGTATCCCACTCTCAAAGTCATACACTTAACAGTCGACACCTGCCACAACGAAATGGACAAATGGTTCATAATCGGAGAAGAAAAGAGGTAAAGAACACTTCCCCATGACTATTGATTTACACATCCACTCCACTGCCTCCGACGGCAAATACACTGTTCCAGAAGTCATTCGGGAAGCAAAAACCCGAAACATCAATTTTTTAGCAATCAGCGACCATGACTCAATCATCTGCCAAACTCTAAGCCGCCAAAGAAGCCGCCAAAGCAGGTATAAGCTACCTGACAGGAGTTGAGTTAAACGTCACTTTTTCACACCCCAAATATCAAAGAAGGCAAACCAGTCTCACTAGATTTTCTGGGTTACCAATTCGACCCTAACAACAAGGCACTCAAAAGCAAGCTTGCCTTAATGGCCAATTACAGAGAAGAGACGGGCAGCTAAAATCCTCGACAACCTAAACGCTGAATTCCAAAAAGAAAACATTGCAGCGTTAACAAAAGAGGACTTACACAAAATTGAAGAATCAGTAGATGGCACCTTGGGCAGACCCCACATCGCTGACTATCTCGTCAAGAAGGGCATTGTGGCTAGCCGACAAGAAGCCTTCGACAAATACTTAGTCAAATGTGACGTCCCAAAATACCCACTCTACCTAGAGGAAGCATCAAAACTCATCCGGGAAGCAGGCGGAAAACTAGTAATAGCTCACCCAGACGATCCTCATGGAACCTCGCTAGCAGGATTAACCAAATCCTTGCCTGAGCAAACACAAATAATCAAAGAAACCATACTACAATACATTGACGGAGTCGAATGCTGGCATTCAAGGCACAATCCACAAACAACAAACCACTACGTCGCCTTTGCAAAAGAAAACGGCTTAATCATGACTGGCGGCAGCGATTGTCACCAAAAACCAGTCATGATGGGCACCGTTGATATACCCAACTGGGTTGCAGACCAATTTAAAAAATAGAAATTAGAGGTTTTTTGCGTACACTATGGCTAGCTTGAAGTATGCTTGTGCTTCTTTTATGGCCGCAGCTTTTTCTTCTGCGTTAATGTTGGTGTCGTCGAGTCTGAAGCTGATGACTTTGCCCCGCACGTAGGCGCGGTAGCACTTGTAGAAGGGTAACAGTTGTTTTAGCTGGGCATCTTTAGAGTATTCGAGGTATTGGGTGATGAAGTAGTCTGCTAGGTCGCTTCTGTTTTGATAGTCAAGGTCCATGGCGAGGAAGGCTACATCTGCGGCTACGTCGCTGTATCGGAAGCGGTCGTTGAATTCTATGGCGTCGAATATACAGATTTTATCGGTTATGAATATGTTGCCTGAGTGTAGGTCGCCATGGCAGTCGCGTACTCGTTTGTCTACTATGCGGCTTATCGAAGAGGGATTTGTTTTTGTCCATGAAATCGTTGATCTTTTTTTGCATTAAATCGATAGTCGGACTTTGTAGATGGTTTGGCCGATGAATTTTGTGGTTTGGGCAAAGTTTTCGTCCCAGTTAGTCTTCACAATCTTTAGTGCCGCCGAATTCACTTATTTCAGCGTTCGTTTGAGCCTTTGCATGGAATTTGGCAACTATGTCGGCGATTTCATCGATTGTTTTTTTGTCTACTTTTCCCTCTTGGAGTAACTGGGTCATGATGCGTTCTTGGGGGAGTCGCTTCATTTTCAGGGCGTACTCAACGGTTTCTCCAGTGCCCTTGACCTTGAGGGATTCGGATTTGTTTATAGGAACGACTTCGAGGTAGATTTCTGGGCACAGGCGCCTGTTCAATTGGAGCTCTTTTTCACAGTATGCCTTCCTCTTGTCGAGGGTTGAGAAATCTAGGAAGCCAAAGTTAACAGGTTTTTTGACTTTGTAAACGTAGTTTTGGGTTAGAAACACAAATGAGATGTGCGTTTGGATGAGTTCTATTTTTCCTGTTTCTTCAGGGTAAGTATGTGGGTTTAGCATTGCCTCTACTAGGGAGTTGGATTGCATTTTGTAGCGCATCCTTTTGGATGTATTCTGTGTGGTGGATGCCAATAAAGTTAAGGGTAGAAGGATGGTAAGCCGTTTTTTTGGGGGTGTGGTTAACTTTATATTTTACTCGTCGGAGAAGTTTTGGGATTGTGTTGCCGGGTATTGATAGGTTTAATTTGAAAAAGGCGCTTAAAAGTAGCGGTTATTCAAAAAACGTTACCGAGAAGGTTGTCGATTGGTACACTCGTTAAGCCTTAAAATGTTTCACGTAATCGAGAACTTTGTCAGCTTCCTCTTTTGAGATGTGCTTGTTGGCATATAGTGAATTAACGATATCAGTGATTTTTGCTAGTGCATGCACTTTGTAGCCTAGTTTTTCGAGGTTTTCTTTTCCGCCGTGTTCCCGGTTGACTACGACGAGCAAGTGTTTGACGTTTGCGCCGAGTTCAGTTAAAGGTTTTATACCCTCGATTTTGGATAAGCCCTCGCTGATTACGTCGTCGAAGAAGAGTACGTTGTCTCCTTTTACGACGTCTGCTCCGGCGATTCTTCCCGTAACGCCATATGCTTTCTCTTCTTTGCGTACAATAATGCAAGGCAGGTCTAATTTGATGCCGATGCTGGGTACGATTAGCGCGCCTTTGAGTTCGATAGAAGCCAACTTGTTAATGGGATCGGTAGTTGAGATTTGCCTGATTTCTTCTGCCGCAACCATCGCGATGATATCTAGCTGCTTAGGAGAAGAGAGGACGCGGGCCATGTCGATGTAGTAGGGGCTGATTGAGCCTGATTTGATTTTGAAGCTGCCAAATCTCAGGCAGCCGGAGAGGTATAATGCGTTCGCGATTTTGTCAGTTTTTGTGGACATGTAGGTTTCCCCGATGAGAATGGGTAATTGTAGATTTAACCCTTTAGCAGGCAAACAGTGGTTGAATCTGCATTTGGGGCTTTATATAAGGGATGGGGGTAACTGCAGAGCGATAAATCTCTACTGTGTTAATTCCGGCGAGGCTTGCGGTTTACTCCGCAACCAGCCTGCAATCCAACAAGACACTGAAACTAAAACACAATCACCCGCCAAGTCTGCTGGTTGTTGTTGAAATAAGAGGGATCCACGGTAACAACTATCAAACAAAAACAAGCCGTATACAAAAGCATCAACCAAGCCCACAAGAAAAATATAGTTTTTGAGGGTTAGACGACCAGGTCTGCCATGTCGACACTACGCTCATAAATCTGCCTCAAAAAAGACACCGCTGCCAAAATCTGCGGCATCAAATCCACCGAGGAATCCTTTGCGGCAACCTCAATCCTTGAGCAGTTATCATCAATTTTCACCCTTAAGTTACGCACGCCCGCGGCAAGCGAAATATCCCTGCTCAAGAAAGATTTGAACGCGTTTTCGTTTGCTTCGCAACAAGTTGACTGCAACTCCAGCAGCAGTTTACGCAACTCATCAGATAGTTTTGTGCCGTCAAGTTCCAACGTGTTTGAGGCCATCTGTACACATGCGTCGCCGATGCCTTCGATGAAGCCTGCAGCTAAACGATAGTCCAAACATTCGATGGGGGAGATCGCAAGTTTCTCGCTTAGGCGGGGATTTTGGAGAATCGTACGTAAAATCCTAACGAGCAAGAAATAGAACTTGTTGTTTTCTACATCGCGTTCGATTACGTTTCTGGCGAGGTCCATGTCCAAGTTTACAAAGCAGCTAGCCGCGTCTCTGATCATGCGAGCTGCACTCGCTTGGTTTCGTTGTAGAATCTTTTCTGGTGATGTAAAGGGTTGCTGCATTAGGCATTGCAGGGTCATCATGGAGGTGGTTTCTTCAACTATCATTAATCCGGCTAGCGAGTTTGCAGTGGATTTTATAAGATTGCGTACGTTTGAGTCGATGCGGTCTTTTGCTTCCACTTTAATTATGTCATAACCAAGTAAGTAGCGGCCGACGATTTCACGGCTCAAATAGGGCCCAACTTTTAGGCAAGCTTCTTTTGGTTGTTGTTCAACACCGCTTTTTGCGTCAATAAGGAGTTTACCGTCACTTGTTACTTCCAATTTGACCTCTGCACCCTTCTTAAGATCATTTTCCAATGCCCAATCTTTCAGTAAACATACAAAGAAAGTCCCAGTCGGTGTTTGTTGAATCCTTCGAGTTTCACCCATAAATATCGCCCAGGGAGTTATAACATATCTAAACTATAACCTGATTATATAAATTAAATTAAAAATTGGAAAATGAAGCCACAAATGCTCATTAGCATACTTCCTTGAGAACACCTTAGACAAACGAAAAACAGTAAATAAGTCAAAAGCAATACCTCCTAACCAATTTAAGAACGCACTAATTAGGGGCAGAAGATTAGATGAGTGCGCAAGAGAGACTCCAAAGAGCAATTGAAGCAACAATGGCTGCAGGCTATCAGCTAAACAGCGAAGCCTTTGAGTTTCTCATCCAGAATGCCCAAACCAACGATCCCGTCGCCGTTATGAATTTGGCGTTGGAGATGATGGAGGCTATGCAGGATAAACCCATGTTTATCGAGCGCAGTTTTTTGGAGACGGTCTTGCAGCAGGCAGCAATAGCGGCAGCGCAGAAAGCAGTTGCACAGCCAACCCGACCAACCTACTCTATACCAGAACCACCAAGCTACCCCCAACCAACCATAACATCGAACGCCAGCGATGGTGAAGGATACTTCTACCCGTATGCAAAAGAGATAATTTCAGACCTTAAAATCCTCGAGGATGCCACAGGCAAACTCACCTCCAACGGCACCCTCGACGAATATGTGGGTCTCTTCCAAGACCGCTTCAAACGCATAGAGAAACTGCTACGTTCAAGAATGGATGTTAGAGCAGCTACACCCATCGCTGAAGCGCTTAAGTCTCAGCCAAAAACAAAAATGAAAATTATCTGCATGCTAACGGAGAAGCGGGACTCTAAAAACAACACTATACTCTCAGTAGAGGATTTACATGGTAACGCAACTATACTTATTCCACAGAAGGCCCCTGAAGAGGTAAAACGAAAGGCGCTTCAGCTTCTCCCAGACACCGTCTTCTGTGCTGCAGTCATTAAGACAAGAACGAATCTGCTGATGGCTGAGGACATAATTTTTCCTGAAGTGGGCAGAAAGGCACCTCAGCGGGCACAGGAACCCGTCTATGCCGTGCTAACCTCTGATATCCATATTGGCAGCACCAAGTTCACTAAGGAGGCTTTCAAGCGTTTCATCATGTGGCTACGAGGAAAATACGGCACACCTGAAATGCGAGAAATAGCTGGACGCGTAAAATATCTCTTGGTCGCCGGAGACATCGTTGATGGCGTTGGAATCTATCCTGGGCAACAATTGGAACTTACAATCCGGGATGTACATAAGCAATATGAATTTGCTATAAAATATCTCGAGAAAGTTCCAAGTTACATCGAAATTGTTCTATCACCCGGAAATCATGATGCAGCACGTAAATCCCTGCCCCAACCAGCCATCCCAGAAGGATACCTAACCGCAATTAAAAACAAACCAAACATCCACTCAGTTGGCAGTCCCTGCCTGCTCAGCATTCATGGCGTTGAAGTGCTCATGTACCATGGACGCAGTTTAGACGATATCGTCTCGGTCATTCCAGGGATGGATCACAGTCACCCCGAGAAATCCATGCGTCTACTCATGCAAAGCCGCCATTTGGCACCGCTTTATGGCGGAAAAACGATGTTATCTCCAGAAAACCGAGATTACCTCGTAGTCGACAAAGTCCCGGACATCTTCCATGCAGGCCACATCCACGTCTTAGGCTATTGCAACTACCGCGGAGTTCTCGTTGTCAATTCAGGCGGCTGGCAAGAACAAACAGATTATATGGAAAAGTTAGGGTTGGTTCCCACGCCAGGTAAAGTGCCAGTTGTGAACCTGCAGACGATGGAGACAACTGTTCTCGATTTTATGTAGCAGCTTTAGCTTTCTGAGTTTTTATGGGTATTTTTAGGTGAGTACTCGAGAAGTTGACTATAGCGGTTGTCGGTACCAAAGACGTCTCGGATTATTCCTCGGGCGATTTCAAGTCGAATCTTCTTGGTTCTACCATATCTGCCCATACTCACGACCCGTGCATTCACAAGCCCCATGGAGTCAAGCTCGTTGACCAATGTGCCTAGCCTTCGTTGGGTTAAGAGTCCAGCACCCATTTCCCCGCACAATTCATTGTAGATATCATAGATTTCGCCGGTGGTTGCACTGGGTTTGTTGAGATGATAAACACTTAACAACACCAGTTTTGAGTGTAAAGTCAAGTTTTTGAGAGCTTCGATAACTCGGTTGTGCTCGATGTGTTTTTCAGCCTGGCGAACGTGTTCTTCTGTTATGGATTTTGCGCCTATACGCTCAGCAACCTCGCCGGCTACTCGCAGTAGGTCTAATGCTCGTCTTGCATCACCGTGTTCTGCAGCTGCTAAAGCAGACGAAATGCTTAGTGCTGAATCAGTTAGGACACCGTCTTGGAATGCAATTTTTGAACGTTCAAGCAGAATATTTCGAAGCTCAGCTGCGTCATAGGGTCTGAAGACTAATTCTTCTTCGCTAAGTGAACTGAAGACGCGTGGGTCAAGGAATTCTTTTAGGCGCAAATCGTTGGATATGCCAATTATTGATACTTTACTTTTATTTAGGGTCTCGTTTATTCTGGTAAGTTCATACATGAAGGCGTCGCCTTTGTCTTTGATTAGCGCGTCCACTTCATCGAGAACTATTATGAAAATAATGTGGGATTGGTCGAGTCCCGAGCGGAATCTATCAAAGACTTCACCGACAGAGAGCCCAGTGAAGGGAATTGTTAAACCTAAACTTTGGCTAAGGGCAGCAAAAACTCGATATTCAGAGCCGGTCATGCGGCAGTTTATGTAGCAGAATTTTACTTGGGCACCATACTCTTTAGCTTTTGATTCCAAGTGGCTCAAGACATACTTTGCAACTGCTGTTTTTCCTGTTCCTGTTTTTCCGTAGATGAAGATGTTTGAGCATCGGGCATCTCTTAGAACTGGAGCTACCGTGGCACCCAAAAGCCGTATTTGGTCTTCTCTGTGTGGAAGCCGTTCTGGAAGGTAATCGTGTCTTAGAACTTCTCTGTCTTTGAAGAGCTTTGCGCCGTTAACGAAATTATCGAATACATCATCCAGTACGCTTGAATTGCCCATTTTGCCCACACCCTCTACTTCAGAGGTACAACCGTTATTTCGTGTGGAACAGATAAAGGATACACTACAAAAAACTGGTTTAGAACAACAACTATCCTAAAAGAAGATAAAAATAAGCGATAACAACCAAGCAAACCAAAGATACACACACCCCAAGGTTTCTACTGGAGAAAAAAGTTGTTACAACAACCCATTCTATATTAACTATATATAATAATATACTCTGAGTTGTAAATTGTAATTATATATATTAATGATTACTATCCAAGAAATTAAACAGAACTTCTGAATATCTTTTTTCAGCCCCTCCAGACTTCTTCTTTGCCTCAAAATCCTCGAGAGGAAACATAGGGGTGTCTGTCAAGCGCTAAATCCATGGGAAAACAACCAAAAATCATCGATTAGCTTCCTTATCAAGTCATGGCCAACTTGAAACTTAGTCAAAGCGTCTCCAAGCAATTTTTTCTGCCAAGTTTACCTTCACTTCACATTCACAAACCTGTGAATACCTGTGAAATAACAAAAAATATGCTGCTTTAACAAGCCCCTTTCTCTGGAAATTACCCTAATTCTGTCTGTTAACAGTGAATGAGGCACCCCTTGACTTCTACTGGAAAACCCAATCCAACCCGTAAAGATAATGTTTTTAACCATTCACTTATCTGTGAAGCTGGTAATACCAGAAACAATCCAAATAACAGTTATTAAACAATAAGAAGCATAAATCAGGCATATTTTATTACTCTGATTCACCATCACAGTTATAAGGTGTGAAGTCCTAAGGTTGTGAACAACCTAGGTGTAACTAAGTGCCGGCTCGTAAAATGCGCGTAGAGCTGTTCGATAGCGATGGTAATCGATACACCATTGCATTCGAGGGTCAAGTGACCCGCGATAAAGCTCTGCGGCTACTTGATCTTGTTGAATTGCTAGGCGGCGCACCAGGTGAAAATCCAACAGTAACCAATAGCCCAGCCATGCCTAATGACAAGTCCTTGTCCCGTTTTGAGAAAGTCCAGGCAGTTATCCAAAAGAATTTTCCATTGATTTGGTTCTCTTCTAAGGATATCCAAGCAATCTATGAGCAGGAACTCAAAGAGCCAGTTAGCTTAAGCACAGTATCCACTTACCTCTCAAGAATGGCAGCAAAGGGTATGCTGATGAGGACTGGCACTTCAAACAGCCTGAAATATAAGACTGCTCCAAACATTCCACAGGCAATTAAACAACGCATAATAAAGTAGTTCACACGCCCTTCACAAACGTTCACAAACCATTCACAACACTTCACACCACAACCAAACTTGTGAATGAAACTAACAAATTTTTCATTAGGTTGTTGGCGGTTCAGCCTTCTGTAGCAAAGCTTCCATTTCCTTCTTGATCGTATAACGGAAAGGAATCTTGCCCGCTTCCCTCTCCACATAACCTTCCTCATAGATCTTCTTCATCAACCGAGCCGTATGCTCTCTACTGAGGTGCACTCTCTCTTTAATTTCCGGAGCAGTCTTCGCACCCTCCTTAGATAGCATTTCCATTACTGCAATTTCTGTGTCAGTTAGGGCTGCTAAGGCTTTGTCCCGTCTGATAGGTACAACCGGTAGCACCATTTCAGTTCTGTTTTCCTGTGATGGAGGTGCAATGGATATTTTCTGGATTTGCTCCTCGAAACCTGTAATTCTGTTTTTAATCGTTTCCTGTGTGGCCATGAGGTCTTGGAGTTTTGCCTCTAAACTGGATAATTCAGTCTTTACTTCATTCCTGAGGTTGGTGTTGTTTTGCGTGTTTCCTGCCAAGTTCTCTGTGACAGACTGTGACATCTCTTGATATGATTGGTTAAGGGCGATAAGCTCAGTTTCCAGTGGCTCAATCTTGTTTTCTATTCTTTCGGCTTTTCGGTAGCTGGCATCTGCTGCGGTGTAGCTGGCTTCCACTTTGGACACCATAGTGTCAAATTTGCCTGATTCCCGTTTTAACTCACGGTCGAAACTTAGCACAATATCTTCGATGAAATCTTTAGCTTTCTCGTATTCTTGACAGCTTTTTTCATACTGCAGGTGAGTTGCCTCGAATTCACGGTGGACCCTGCGTATTTGGCGGTAGTATTCATACGATGCTACCGCTGTTACTGCCAATAATACGCCAAAGATTACTACTGTGAGGTCAACCGTGATGTTCTTCCCCTGTGATTTAATCGTGACGCCACCGTGATTCCCTTGTGATTACCGTGATTTCACGTGATTTTAGCGGTTGCATCACACATCACAGTATTCTCCATGGAAATTTAAGGTTATCGGTGACATCTTTCATGTTAACTATGACGTCACACATCACAGAACATGTATAATAGCTTATCCTGATGCTTATCCATGGCTTAAGAAAGGTTCAATTTAGGCTTATTTTGTCAAACAACCCTTGAATATTAAGTCCGTGTGATGTGTGATTTACTTCCTAAAAATGGGCAAAAAATGATGGAAAAAACTGTGATTTGTGACGTCACAGAAGCTCTTCTGATGGGCTAGAAAGCCGTTTTAGGCTCGTTTCAAGCTCATTTCTGATGATTTCTATGACTTTTAGATGGTCTTTTAGTTCCTCTTCCTTGTTGGGCATATCCTGGTGAGCCTCGACATATTCGTGCAGTTTATTGGCTATCTCGAGGTACGGGTCGAGAGTTGTGGTCTCAAAAACACCCAAATAACCTAAAAGTAGCACTGTGTAGATAGATTTAATGACGTTTTCATTGGACTGTTTTAATGTCCTATTAAACGATCCTCGGCTTATTTTAGCCCTCGTTAGCCTTAAGGCTGCCTTCTCGTCGTACTTTAGCTGTTTGCCTGATATATTTTCGCTTAAAACGTTTATTAGTAGAGTTTCCAGTTGTGTTTTAGTTAAGTGGCTGTTTTTAGCCAGTATTTGTACAATGGGGTCGTTTAGGGCCCCGTTTAACCATGCTGTTACACCATCTTTTAGCTTCAAATCTCTGCTATCCTCCATAGTCCAAATGAATACGGATTTGTATACTAACCCGAGTTTTTATCCTTTACACCCCTCCTGAACCCCAAAACCCGCATAATAATACCGGCAAATCAGCGCTAATAACACAAAAAAAGCCTAAATTAAAACTCATTTAACGATTAAATTGTATTTTGGTACAGTTAACATAATAAAGGCTATAATCTCGGTAATTTTTTCGCCGAAGATGCCAGAACTTTACATGAAAAATGCACTTTTGCAAACGCCCCAAACCCCTTACCCACCGAATTTTTACATTCTTAGCGAAATAGCACACAGTTCTAACATGCTGATCTAGCATTAAAACACATTTTTACAAGCACATCTCACATGTGACGCCCATGAAAAAGTACCGTGATGTCACCAAATAAGCGTGATTTTAGCCTCAAATCACTTGATATCACGCCCTGTGATGCACCTGTGATACCCTTTCCAACATGGAGAATAAGATGTGAAGTGCTAAATTTGCTCAGAAAGCCGCTTGAGCTGGTCATAAAGCTCGGGTCTAAGGTCCCGCAACGTGGGAATAAACGTTTCAGCGGTCCTCAAATCTGCAAAATCGACTTCGCAGACCACAAAATCCTCTTCATCATACCTAGCTTTGGCTAAAACGTCACCTGTTGGGCCAACAAGGCGGCTTCCACCCCAAAACTGCAGCCCATCCTCCACGCCAGCAAGGTTCACATACGCTAAATACGCCGTGTTTTCCAAGGCTCGAGCCGCCGTTAGGATTTCAAAGTAGCCTCTGCGCACCGCTGGTGAGGCAGAAATGCAAATTATGAGTTGTGCACCCATCAATCTTGGTAGCCTAAACACTTCTGGGAAGAAAACGTCATAGCAAATCGTTAACCCGATGCCGCCGAGTTCGGTTTGGAAGGCGGCTGGTTCATACCCGGGACGGAAATAGCGTTTCTCTTCGAATACGCTGTGTGTGGGGAGATACATTTTGCGGTATTTGCCTATGAAACCTTTAGGGCCGACCAATACGGCGGTGTTGTAGATGGTGGCTTGTGTCTTTTCGCTGAGTTCGGGCATTCCAAATATGATGTGCATGCCTGTTTTCTTGGCTAACGCTTCTACTTTGGCGATACTTGGGCCTGGGATGGGTTCGGCTAAACCATAAACTTGATCGAGCAGCACATAGCCTGTGAGGCACAGCTCTGGAAAAATCGCCAAATCTGCTCCGTCCTGCTTGGCTTTGAGGGTTAACTCTTCTATTTTCTCCAAGTTGGCAGCTTTGTTTTCTCTTTTAGCCGCTATTTGGCAGAGGGCAAGCTTGATTTTAGATTTCATGACGTTTCACTTTTAGTATGAGTGTCTTGGGAGCCTAAAATCGTTTCCCGGTGTACGGAACCCAAGCTTAGGCGCCAATGGCATACGCCGTTTATGCTCGTTTAACAGTATTCTTGCTTGAACTCTGTCTACGCTGGCTTGGTCTATGCTGAGTTGCTCGGCGATTTCCTCTGGCTTCATGAATCGTTCCAAACCGTAGAGGATTAAGTCGAGGGTTTCGTATTTGATTTCAAGTTCTGATTCAGCTAGCTGGTTGGGCCAAAGTGCAGGTGTAGAGGGTTTTAAGGCAAGTTCCTTTGGAATCCCCAAATGTACGGCTAGCCGGCGTACCTGGGTTTTGTACAGATCAACGATTGGGGTTATGTCTGCTGCTGCGTCTCCCCACTTAGTAAAGTAGCCCATAAACGTCTCTGACTTATCTGAGGTTCCGCAAACTATGCGTTTCTGGTTGTTGGCATAGTAGTAGAGGAAAATCATTCGGGTGCGTGCTTTGATGTTTCCTTTGCAGAGCCGATTGGTTTGGTCAAACGTGGGTATGCTCTTGTAAAAGTCATCGAGCACTTGGGTCATGTCGCAGGTCTGCGTCTGCAAACCAAACATCTCAGCTATGGCTTTGGCGTCGTCAAGGTCTTTTTGCTTGAAAGTTTCCTTCTCCGGTATCAGCAACGCCAAAACACGGTCTCCTCCAATGGCAAGACTCGATAGGGCCGCTGCAGTTGCGCTGTCCACTCCACCGGACAATCCAAGTACGATGCCTTTGGCTCCAGAGTTCTGTATGTATTCTTTGATAAATCGGCAAATCCTTGTTTGGGCTTCAGCAAAATCAATGTCCAGTACAGCGGGCGTTAACTTCAAGGATCTACGCAGCCTCACAGTGATGGATAGTAGGCAAGTATTTAAGCACAAGCATAAATATTAATGAACACATCCAAAACCATGTAGAAGGATATTTGTATGGGGCGAAGAAGGAAAAAAGTAGTTCATATTCCAAAGAAGCGTTTACCGAAATTCTTCTCTTGCCCTAGATGCGGTAAAGAAACCGTCCGTGTAGAAATTTTCCGAGATGAAGGCGGACGGTCCATTGCACAATGCAGCAGTTGTGGTTTGAAAGAAGAATTCTCTGTTAAATCTGCACAAGGCGAAGTTGACGTTTACTGTATGTTAACTGATAGAGTTTACGGTAGCCAGAAAAGAACTCCAATTACTAAGGCCAAAGAAGAATAGCTGAAGGATTACTGAATGGTTGGGTCGATTGAACGGTACTTGCTGGATAAAATAAAAGCCGACGGCTCAATCCATATGACCCTTATTGATCCAGAGAAGGTAACCCCTGAAACCGCCGCTAAAATTGCTGAGAGTTCCAAAAACAGCGGAACAGCAGCCATAATGATTGGAGGCTCAACTGTTGCTTCTCAAAAACAACTTGACGATGTAGTCAAGGCAATAAAATCCGTTGTTGATATTCCAACTATTCTTTTTCCCGGCAATCACAATGGCATAAGTAGCAACGCCGACGCCATCTGGTTCATGTCTATGCTAAACTCAGCAGATCCCTATTTTCTCATGGGCGCCCAAATCAAAGGAGCCCCTTATATAAAAAAATTCAAGATTGAACCTCTTTCAATGGGATATATTATCGTTGGAGACGGCGGAATGGCTGGCAAAGTCGGTAAAGCAATCGCAGTTCCCTACAGCAATCCAGAACTTGCTGCTAGCCACGCATTGGCAGGTCAATACCTCGGCATGCGTTTCATCTATCTTGAAGGCGGTTCAGGCGCAGCGAATCCCGTACCTCCAGAGATGATCCGTGCAGTTAAACAAGCGATTGATGTTCCCCTTATCGTCGGAGGCGGCATTAGAACCAAAGAACAGGCGATAGCCGCTGTTTCCTCAGGCGCAGACATCATCGTTACAGGCAACCTCACAGAATCAAGCGACGCCAACGAACGCATATCACAGATAATCATAGCCATCAAACACAAAGCATAGCTGTTTATTCCAAGCACCTTTCTGTTTTATTTTAGAAAGCCCAAAATACCCATCAGCGTATATCTTGGCTGTGAGCTGTCGCTTTGAACATTACAAGTGGCATTAGCAAGGGATACCGAGACTACGTTGAAACAATGGAAGCTGAACTTAAGCGGCTTTATGACATCAGCGACAGCGCCAGATCCAAAGGTTTAGACCCCGCCATCAAAACGGAATGTCTCATCGCACATGACATCGCAGACTTGGTAGAAGGTCTAGTTGGTCCAAAAGGAGTCGCACTTAGCATTCGTGAACTAAGCAAGACGATGCCCCGCGAAGAAATCGCGTTTTATGTTGCAAAAGAAATCGCCCAGGGTAAATTCGCTCAAACCGACGAAGAAAAGGAACCAGAACATCTTGCAGAGCAGGCTATTCGAACGGCACTGGCAATTTTTACTGAAGGCTTAACTGCAGCCCCAATCCAGGGCATTGCCCAGGTTAAAATAAAAAAGAACGCTGACCAAACCCGCTATCTAGGAATATATTTTGCTGGCCCAATTCGCTCTGCTGGAGGAACCGATCAAGCCTTGACGTTGGTCGTCGGAGATTACGTGCGACGTGAACTGGGCTTAGACGTTTACAGGCCTACTGAGGAGGAAGTTTCACGTTTTGTGGAGGAACTAAGACTCTACGAACGTTCCGTTGGTCGTTTCCAATATCACATTCCTGATGAGGAACTGCGTAAAGCCCTTAACTTAGTTCCAGTTGAATGCACAGGCACCGAATCCGATCCTGTAGAAGTTTCTTCTTACCGTAACTTGGAACGGGTAGAAACTAACCGTGTCCGAGGTGGCGCACTCAGAGTCATCAACGATGGTATTGTCGGTCGCGCTCAGAAAGTCTATGTAATCATAGACAAGATTGGTTTTCAAGGTTGGGATTGGTTAAAGAATTTCAAGAAGAAGTCTGAGAAGAAATCAGGCGGCTTCATGGATGATGTCATTGCGGGCCGACCCATCTTCGCGTTTCCCTCAACCCGCGGTGGCTTCAGATTAAGATATGGCCGCTCACGCAACACTGGCCTCTCAGCCGTCGGCATCCATCCTGCCACCATGTTTGTGGTGGAGAGTTTCTTAGCTGCTGGTACGCAGATGCGTCTTGAGTTGCCCGGTAAAGGCGGCGTTACGTTACCCGTGGACAGCATCGAGAAACCCGTTGTCATGCTCAAGGACAACTCTGTAGTTCGGGTATCTCTTGAGAACTATCCTGAAGTCAAAGGCAAAGTACAAAGGATCCTGTTCTTAGGAGACATGCTAATTGACTTTGGCGATTTCCTTTACAGCAACAAGACGCTGCCGCCCTCTGGCTATGTTGAGGAATGGTGGGCAAAAGACCTCCAAAACGCCATCTTGGCAAAGTACGGGAGTGACTGCAAACTAGCCGCAGAAGCGTGCAAAGTTTCCGTTGAGCAACTTGAGGGTTTCATGTATGACCCATTCAAGAACAAGCCAAGCACCAAGGAAGCAGCAGCCATAAGCCAAAAATTGGGTGTGCCGTTAGCTCCGAATTGCACACTTTTCTGGACTAGCTTAACTGCTGTTCCAGAAGTTGAGGTCTTAAGAAAATGGCTGGTAACGTGTGAGGTCAGTGTGGACGATGGTGTTGTCACCAAAATAAAGGGGCCAGCAGACGATGAGCCAGTAAAGTTGTTGCGTAGGGTTTTTCTTCCCCATAAAATCGTAAAAGACAAGGCTATACTGGTAGGTGAAGATGCGGCTGCATTGGCGTTTACTCTTGGTTATGGTACACCGAAGTTCACTGAGGTTTTGGAGGCAGCTTCAGTGTTGGAAATGCTAAGCCTGCTCTGTGGCGTGCAGATTAATGATAAAGCCCCAACTTACGTTGGCGGACGCATGGGCAGACCCGAGAAAGCCAAGCACCGTGAAATGCGGCCCATGGTGCACGTACTTTTCCCAGTTAGCTTAGCAGGCGGTTCTCACCGTGACCTCTGTGAAGCAGCCAAAAAAGGCCCTGTATTCGTAGATATGGTCAAACGCAAATGCCCCAACTGCAAATCCTACACCATGAAAATCAAATGCGACGCTTGCGGTATACCAACCGTTCAGGAGAAGAGTTGCCCCCGATGCCGACGACCCCTAAAAGACAACTATTGCAGTACATGCAAAACAGACGCCGTCATGTACCAACGTCAACCGCTCAACTTCAAAGACTTGGTAGCGAATGCCAGCGCCAACCTTGGTTGTCAACCTCCAAAGATGCTTCGCGGCGTCAAAGGCTTAACCAACCTCGATAAAACTCCTGAAATGATCGAAAAAGGCATCCTCCGCGCCAAGCATGGTGTATCTACCTACAAAGATGGCACCATACGCTTTGACGGAACCAACGCGCCCCTAACCCATATTACCCCTGCTGAAATCGGTGTGTCCATCGAAAAGATGCATGAAATGGGCTACCAAGCTGACACGCACGGTTTGCCCCTGACTGATCCAAATCAAGTGTGCGAACTCAAAATCCAAGACGTCGTCATCCCCGTGAGCGCCGGAGAATACTTTATTCAAATCGCCGCTTTCATCGATGACCTTCTAACCCACGTTTACAAACTGCCCCCATATTACAACGTCAAGAAAGCCGAAGACCTAGTTGGGCACCTCATCTTTGGGTTGGCGCCTCACACATGCGCCTGCATCCTGGGCAGAATCGTAGGCTACACCGACCGCAACCTAATCTACGCCCACCCCGTTTGGCATTCAGCGAAACGCCGGGACTGCGACGGCGACGAAGACGCCATCATGCTAGGGCTCGACACCCTCATCAATTTCTCTAAGGTGTTTCTGCCTAGCCAAATCGGCGGAATCATGGATGCCCCCATCCTACTCATCCCATTCTGCAACACCAAAGAAGTTCAAAGGCAAGCCCACGACTTCGACGTGAGCCAAACTTACCCAATCGAGTTCTACCGTAAAACCTGGGACAAAGGAGAATCCCGGCCTGTAAGCGCGTTTATGGATGTCATTAGCCACCGTTTAGGTACCGAAGGGCAGTACGAAGGCTTCCAATTCACAACACCCTGCACAAACATCAACCTGGGCAACGCCAACAGCTCGTATAAAGAATTCAAATCAATGATCGAAAAACTCCACATGCAACTCGAACTAGGAGAAAAAATCGATGCAGTAGACGCCCGCCGCGTAGCCCTAAAAGTCCTCAACACCCATTTCATGCGTGACATCGCAGGCAACATGCGCGCGTTTTCCACACAGGGGTTCCGTTGCAAATCATGCAACAAAAAATTCCGCCGTCTACCCCTCATAGGCAAATGCCCATTCTGCGGCGGAGCATTAACCCTAACAGTCTACCGAGGCGGCATCGAAAAATACCTTGTCGCAGCGCAGGAACTAGTCGACAAGTACGGTTTGCCCAAGTACTACACCCAACGCATGGACCTCATCAAAGAAGAAATCACCTTGATGTTCGATAACAAGAAACCCAAACAAGCGAAGCTTTTCGACTTTGGATAGACTAAAGCTTTTCAAGGATAACCGCTTCTCTCTCTACCGGTGACGAAGCATTAAGCAAACCTGGCATCCCAACGCTTACCTCAAAAGCATCCGCAACGTACGATACGGGCTGTCGGCTAGAACCAAAATTTTGTTATTGCTCGATGCGCAGGGGTTGGGCGCCGCCAAAATCGCTAAGGAATCCAAGCTCACCTACAATGTGGTAATGTATCATCTTAGGCTTCTAAAAAGTGAAGGAACCGTAGAGCGCCATGGCGACCGGCGTTATGTGTGGCTGCCGACGGGTCTTGGGCAGAAACGGCTCAACTAGAAAGTGCATTGACACGGCGAAGCTTGACATTTCGGACATTTATTTGGGTATTTGGCTAACGCTGCTTTTTCAAGGTCAATGCCCATTATGTTAGCAAGCGATGCTAGCCAAGCGATAACATCGGCGAATTCTTTCTCAGTGGCAACGCGGTCTCTGCCCTTGAGTTCTTGGCCTAGTTCCGCGACCTCTTCGAGTAGCCAATTGTAGGTACCGTCTACTCCGCGTGCTTTGTCGCGTTCGCCGTAAAGGCGTTTCATCATTTCCTGAAATTCACTTATTTGCATAAGCGTTCATCTGAGAAACTGGGAGTTAGGACGGATAATTAAAGGTTAAATCGGAAAAATTGTATGTTTGGGAGATGCTTCAGTATACAGGGACCAACGGCGCTTCTTTCTTCATATAGGGAAGGGCGGTCCCTAAGAGCATCAACCGACGGCTTAGCGCCAACTGCATAGAAAAACCCTTTGCCACTAGCAAGCGCCTACACTCAGACAGTAGTCTTCAATGAATGCTGATACTTCTCTTTCCTGTTTCAGTAGTTGTTGAGTCTATAAATAAGGAGGGGTAGAGAAAAATCGCAGCTAGAGCTCTTTTTAGTTTGTCATAGCCCATATTTGTTCTGGTATCGAAATAATCATAAGCAACCTCTGCTATGTTATAGTGTTGCAAACGATAGCTTACCACTACCAACGCTTTACATATCTAGATGCGTGTGTTAGCTGCTAATTTGTTTTTTATGCAGCTATACCATGCTTTTGCGTTTTTGATGGTAACATTTATAACTGCATTTTCTTATTGCTAAAGGCGCGAAGCGGAAGTACTATGGGACATCGTAAAACTCATGCTCCAAAACATGGTTCACTAGCTTATTTACCTAGGCATCGTGCTAAATCTCCAACTGCACGAATTCGATATTGGCCAAAGATAGAGTCAGATTCACCTAAACTTTTAGGATTCACTTCCTACAAAGCAGGCATGACTTACATCTTTACAATCGAAGACAGGAAACGTTCACCAAACTTCGGTAAAGAAGTCATGCGAGCCGCAACTATCCTCGAAACGCCACCAATCATCATATGTGGCATAAGAACATACACTAAAACACCGTATGGCCTACAAAACCTAACGGAAGCCTGGATGAAAGAACCACCAGCCAGACTTGACCGTTTACTGGTTTTGCCAGAGACCTTCAACACGGAGGCTATGCTAGAAAAAGTCCAAGCAAGCCTAGAACAAGCAGCAATCGTTAGAGTCATCATCGCCACCCAACCAACACTAACCAGCCTCTCAAAGAAAAAACCCGAAACTTGCGAAATCCAAATCGGCGGCGGAACAATCCCGCAACAATTCGAATACGCCAAACAACTACTTGGCAAAACAGTAACACCCGAAGAAGTCTTCAAAGACGGACAATTCATCGACATCGCCGGCATCACAGTCGGCAAAGGCTTCCAAGGCCCAGTTAAACGTTGGGGCGTAACCAAACTCCAGCACAAAGGTCGCAAAACCAAACGTGGCATCGCCACCCTCGGTCCATGGAACCCCCACCACCTCATGTACAGCATCCCACGCGCAGGCCAAACAGGTTACCACCAAAGAATTGAATTTAACAAACGCATCCTAAAAATCGGCAAAAACGGCAAAGAAGTCACCGTAAAAGGCGGATTCATCCGATATGGCGAAGTCAACGGACCATACATGATCATCTCAGGTAGCATACCCGGCACAGAAAAACGCCAAATACACCTCAGAGTACCAGCACGTCCACCAACAGAAATCGCCAGAAGCACCACCACAAGTAACATATATCTCACTGGAGTCTCCACAAGGAAAATAGGTTGAATAAAAATGGCACAGAAAACAGCAGAAATCTTTGACTTACAGGGCAAAGCAACTGGAAAAATCAATCTTCCAGCTGTCTTCCAAACGCCCATAAGACCCGACGTAATCAAACGTGCAGTCTTAGCAATACAATCCAACAGAATCCAGCCACAAGGCAGAGACCCAATGGCTGGAAAGAAAACCACCGCAGAATCACGCGGAACCGGCAGCGCTCAGCAAGAGTTCCCCGCATGAAAGGCGGCGCGGCAGAGCAGCATTCGCTCCAAGCACCGTTAAAGGCAGACAACCCCATCCACCACGCTCTGAAAAAATCATAGTCAAAAACATACCAAAGAAAGAAGCCAAACTTGGCATTAACTTCCGCTATCGCAGCAACAGCCCAAAAAGACTTTGTTGCAGGTCGCGGACACAGAATCGCCGATGTCTTAGGGTTACCACTTAGTGGTTGACAACTCATTCGAAAGCTTAACAAAAACAAAAGAGGTCGAAGAAGCATTCTCAAAGTTAGGCTTTGACGCAGAATTTACACGAGTTCGCGAAAGCCGAAATGTACGCGCAGGAAAAGGCAAACACAGAGGCAGAAAAATGAAGCAAGCCGTCGGACCACTCATCGTAGTCGTAGATGGCAAAAACCTTACTTAACGCTGCCAGCAACCTACCCGGCGTTGAAATAACCACCGTAACCAACCTAAACACTGAAATGCTTGGCACCCGGAACACACCCAGGCAGATTAACAGTCTGGACCAACGGTGCAATCGAAAAACTATCCACACTATACGGAGAAAATGCATAATGAAACCAGACGTAAGTAATAACTTACCCACTGATGACAGAATCCGCCAGTGTCATGGTTGAAAAAGACAACAAACTAATCTTCATCGTTAACCTCAAAGCCGGCAAAGCAGACATTAAACGCGCAGTCGAAGACAATCTATGAAGTCAAAGTTGCAAGAGTAAACGTACTGATTACTCCACAAGGCGTAAAGAAAGCATTCGTCAAACTAACACCAGAATACCGCGCATCCGACGTAGCAATCAAACTAGGAATCCTCTAAACATTAAAGAAGGCTTGACATATGGGAAAACGTATTCGTGTACAAAGAAGAGGTCGCGGCGGTCAAAACTGGCGCGCCTCAACTCACAAACGTGTCGCTCCAGCAAAATATCCACCTATTACCCCAAAAGAATCCTTTGAAGCCGAACTCATAGGCACAATAGTAGATTTAGTCCATGATCCAGGACGCGGTTCACCACTCTCACTAATCGAATTCGACAACGGCCTATCCGTTTACAGCATTACTCCTGAAGGCGTTTTCACTGGACAAGAAATCACCTATGGCGGAAAAGCTCCAGCTGAAATCGGCAACATTATACCCCTCGGCAAGATGCCTGAAGGAACCTTAGTCTGTGACATTGAACTTCGCCCAGGCGACGGAGGCAAAATGGCCCGTTCATCAGGTGCATATGCAACCGTAGTTGGTCACACTCCACAAGGCACCATGATCAGATTACCTTCTGGAAGAACACGATACATTAACGATTACTGCTTGGCAACCGTCGGTGTAATCTCAGCTTCAGGACGCATCGATAAACCATTCCTTAAAGCAGGCGAGATGTTCCACTGGATGAAAGCAAAAGGCCACAAATACCCAAGAGTCAGCGGTCGCAAAATGGTTCCCGCTGTGTCACCCATACGGTAGCAGCAAACGCAGCTCACGCAGATGCACAACAACTTCGCACGGTGCTCCTCCAGGACAGAAAGTCGGCTTAATCGCTGCAAGGGGTCCAGGTCAAAAGAAGAAACGCGCAATTAGAGGATAAAATATAACATAAATTAGGAGAATGAAAAATGCCCAAAGAATTTAGTTACCGTGGACACAGCCTTGAAAGTCTCTCAGGCATGTCTATGGACGAATTCATCAATATGCTCCCATCACGACAACGCAGAAGTCTACAACGCGGACTCACACCCGAACAACGCATACTGCTCGAAAAACTACGCACAGCCAAAGAAGCCAAGGCAAGGCAAAGAAACAGTCTAAAACCCACGTACGCGACTTAATAATCCTCCCCGAAATGGTTGGCGCAAAAATCAGCGTACACAACGGCAAAGAATTCGTAGCACTAGATATAAAGGCAGAAATGATTGGTCACTACCTCGGTGAGTTCGCCATAACTAACAAACCTGTTAGACATGGTACTCCAGGTATCGGTGCATCACGATCATCAATGTACGTGCCGCTAAAATAAACCAACCCTTTTCTTATTTTTCGTTTTCTTTTCTATTTTGTTGATGCTTCTGTATACAGAATGATTCCTTGTTTTCAAAAAAAAGTAATCGCTTTACTTGTCGGAGTTAAGTTAAGATAAAAACCTCCAACGCCTTTGCAGTCAACAACTGTCTTTGTTTACCTCATCACTATTTCATAAGTAGAATTGGGTAAAGATTCCAAAAAAATGAATAGAATGGCTAATTTGTAAGATTAGTAATAGTTAATAGGCCTCTTATTATTACTTTTATATTAGAGGCTTTTTAGTTTTTGATGACTCCACAGACATGTTCATCACATTCTATCAACAGCAACTTAGGCCGAAAAACAAGAGATTCTTCTTGTTTTCCCTGGAAAATATAAGGCTCCTGACCCGCAAGTTCCCTTGGCACTCCTGCATATCGCCGCGTCGCTACAACAAGAAGGCTTCAACGTACACATCCTCGATATGCGCCTAAACGATTACCGCCGCTTCGACGTAGGCAATCCCCTTTTTGTGGGCATAAGCTGCATGAGTGGATTACAAATCAAATTTGCTTTAGAATTTGCTAAGCAAGTACGACTGCAAAATCCAGTTGTGCCTCTGGTTTGGGGTGGCGTGCATCCTACCTTGCTGCCGGAGCAAACCGTCTGCCACGATTTAGTTGATATTGTAGTTCGGGGTGAAGGGGAATTAATCATCAAGGACCTTGCGAATGCATTGGCTCAAAATCAGTCCCTTGAAGAAGTACCGGGGATAACATACAAAATTAATGAAGCCATAAGAAGCAATCCAGATGGAAAAGTAATCAACCTAGATGAAATACCAATAGCTTTACCCTATGAACTTCTTGACATGAACAAATATCCCTCTTTTAGATCCGGCCGCTTCCACATTCAGACAAGTCGCGGTTGCCCACACCGATGTGGCTTCTGCTACAACACAATCTTCAATAAAAACCGCTGGAGAGCCAAAAGCGCCAAAAGAGTCATCGACGAAATCCAACATATCATCAGCAAATACCCCCACATAAAAATCATCGACCCAATCGATGACAACGTCTTTGTCGACGAATACCGGGTTGAACAAATCTGCAAAGGGCTCATTGATAGAAAACTTGGTGTTCACTGGCGTGCAAACTGCCGATTCGATTACCTAGCTAACTATGACAAAGACTTCCTTGAACTGCTAGAAAAGTCTGGTTGCGCCGAGCTGGATTTTGGTGGCGAATCAGGTTCCGATCGCATTCAACAACTAATCACCAAAGATGTTAGTAGGGAAGACATGCTGCAGTCAGTTGAAAATCTAAGACAGTATGCTCCCTCAATTGAGCCGTATATTTCTTGGATGAGCGGTTTACCCGGAGAAACTGATGAGGATTTGGCAAACACTTTTGATTTAATGGATAGACTGAGAGAAGTAAACCCAAAAACGCAGCATTACGGCATATTTGTTTACACACCATTTCCAAGTCCAGTCATGAAGTGCTTGCCAGCAGAATTTGCTGCACCACAAACGCTTGAAGAATGGGGCAACATCCATGTCTTCCATTTTAATCCGCCATGGCATTCTCCGCAGCATACGGCGAAGTTGCACACTATTTCAGCGGTTACAAGGATAGCGTTTTATCCGGAAGCAAGAATTAAAGAACGGGACTTAGCCTTCAAATTTGCCTACAAAATAATGAATAGGTTAGCACGGTATCGCTGGAGACATAGGAACTTTAGTTTTCCAATCGAACTAAAGATTGCTGATGCAGTGGCTAGGCACTTTAAGGGGTTTCTTTAGCGGCTGTAGTCTCTGCCTTCGGGTTTTGTGCTTGGCGGTTTTGCTCCGGCTTCAGGAATCTGTGGCAGCGGAATTGGCGGTGGAATGTTAAGTGAACGTGATATCAGATACTGACTCGATGAAGACCACATTTGATATTGATTGAATAATTATTTGTGCCGGAGGCTTCTTTTGCTCGTAATCTTTGAGAACTTTGTCGACTTCCTCTTTCTCGCCGATTACGTAAGCGTTGCCTTTGAGGCTCATCTGTGCAATAGATGGATTATAAACAATAGATAAGACAAATGGCACCTCTAAGGATTCATCCTGCTTCTTCTCCATACCCACCACGTTAATGTTAGTGTTTATTTGGATGGGTGGAATTGGTTTACGGATATCCCAGAAACGTTCTGCAGAGATGCTTGATACAACTACGTTTACTCTAAGCATTATAGGTCAAAAAAGAAATAGTGCGGAGGGGAGATTTAAAACTGTTTATTTCTGCTTGAAGCGAGTAAAACCGCAGTGACCGCAAGTGTATCTGCCGTGATGATCTGCCATGAAGTAGCCTGGACCACAGCGCTCACAAGTTGGGCGTGCACGAGAGAATTTTTCGCCTTCAACTTTGTACATGGCTTTAACGCCTTTCTCTTCTTTATGTTTCTTTTCGCGTTTTCCTTTCTCTGCTTTCTTTGCTGCTGGCGCTGCTGCTTCTGCGGCTGCTGGCTTTGCTGCGTCTTCTTTCTTTGGGGCTCCTTTTCTGGTGCAGGTGCCATTATGCAGTCGCCTCTTCCTTAGGTTTTGGGTTATTTCGTTAATTGGATGTATTCGGGTTCAACTAGTTTAGCTTGAGCAACGGATTTGTAAACGTTAGCAACTCCCTGTGTGATGCTGGTTCCAGTCTTAGTTCTCATATGTTTAATGAAAACAACTTCGTCGCCGATTTTCATTTCGATGGCAACGGCTTTTTTAGCTTCCAACCGCTGTGGAGTTTTCTCTTTTGGACCCTGAACGATAGTGAAACCTACTTCTGTCCGTTTCAGAAGAGGATTCTCCTTGGTTGATTCTATTTTGACTTGCATTAATGTTCACTTAAGGCGTAAGTTCATACAATAATCTTCCTTATTTAGCTTTTCGAAGTTTTCATCTCGTTTAGGAACTTTTTTACCTGAGCTTTCTTTTCTTGGGACGCTTTTACTACTACAATGCCCAAGTGAGGCTGCCCGTAGACGACAAATGAGTTTTCTGGTGCATACAAAACCGCTATTAGCGTAAGCAGGTCTTCCTCGCCCTCAACCACAATGTGTGTGTGCTCGTTTGTCTCCAACGCAGCCTTGATGGCGGATATTGCTTCGTCAGTTATGGTTCCCTGAGGATTCGTTACATAAACCGTTTTTTCTACAGGCGCCTGTTTTGGCATGCGTTGATTTCTAAGAGAAATATAATCGATTACTGTAAGCTGCGGATGAATGTCATATTCATGCAAGTTTTGAGACACTACATCACCGACTGAAATTACTCGTGGAGGCTTTTCCTTAGGAAGCATTTCTTTGAGTTTAGCCATAGTTTCTTGAACGGTGCCCTCAATTAAGGTTCCAAATGGCTCTTTAAGAAAAACACGCAGCCTCGGTGTGAGAGTGTATTCTATTTTCATCAGTTGAACCTTACAAAATAGAAGATAACCGGTAGGTTAAGAAGCTACCGAGAAAACGCTCAAGAGCTTAGCGAACTTTGAGTGCGTATCTGCCTTTATCTTTAATGTTCATGGCTTTAGCGATGGCAGAATGCGGTCAGGGTCAAACATGACCACTAAGCCGCTGTAGTCTTCGCTAAAACTTGTGGATTTGCATTTTGGGCAAACATTCTCTTTTGTAATAAAATGGCAGTTAGTGCATGCTTTCTCGCTCATTCACAATTTCTCCTTATGCTTCTTTGGCAGGAGCCTCAGGTTTCTTTTCTTCCCTGCCTTGATCTATCTTTAGCCAGTCAAGTTTGCCAAGGAAGGGTTGTCTTGCGGTAACACCGATTTTACCTGAACTGCCTGCTCTACCTAATGAGACTGCTGTGATGCGTAACGCGGACTTGGTCGCTTGAGGCTAATTTGCGTTTTGATTCTTTGCCTAATAGGACGCCTTGTTTTTCGTCGTATGAGATGTAGTCGTCCATTAGTTGTGAGACGTGGAGTAATGCGTCGACTGGTCCGATGCGGACGAATGCGCCGAAGTCAGCGATTTCAACTACGTCGCCTTCAACGACTTCTTGTATGATTGGATAGAATGTTAGTAATGAAAAGTTTACTTTATGGTAGGTTGCGCCGTCGCCTGGAATGATTTTGCCGATTGGGCTAACCTGTATACCTGTAACTGCTATAACATAACCTAATTCTTCATCCACTATGCCCTCGTACTTTTGTTTAACCTGCTCGCGCCCAACTTTCTCAAGTGGGTTACCGAAGGTCTCGGGCGGGATGCGAATAGTATCTTGAAGAGTAATCAGTTTGAACATCTACGATATCAACCCGTCAATGTCTAGACGTGATTTTTGTCTCAGATAAATCACTGGCACACTTATATCTCTTAGCCTCCTCTTAAGAACTCTGTCATTTGTAAATACAGGTGCGCTCCAGTTTTTCGCAATCCGAACAATAGCATCGTCTGTTTGCTCTTTTTGGTCCTCAACAGTGACAAGTCTGCATTTTTCCGCTATCCGCAATGCAAAACTAGCTTGTCGCCGAGTTTTAGGTTCATCTCCAGCAGCCAACACTTCAAGTTCATGCTTAACAGATGATAGCAGAATGTACTCTACGTTGCGGTTTAGCAGGCGTCTGAGTTCCTCGAAAATATCCATTTTGAATTCCAAGGGAACGAACAGAGCGTTTGAATCTAAAATGACTTTGATTGGTTCAGTCTTTCTCGGTGAAGCCGTCACATCTTTTTGGTTCCTACTTGTTAGACGATATTCTGTAGGCATAAAGCTTTTGCCGCAACCCGCTGTTTAGTACTACTTTAAATATTAAGAATTAATGAATTGGGTCACAATCAGGTGAAAGATGAGTGCTTCACGAAAAGTCATGTGGCGCTGTTATATACATTAATAATCAAGAAAAAACAAGGTACCTGCTTTTGAATTATGCGGCTGGGCACTGGGACTTTGTGAAAGGCAACGTTGAACAGGGCGAAAACGAGAGACAAACCGTTACGCGGGAACTGCAAGAGGAAACCGCTATAACAGATGCTCAATTCATCGATAACTTCCGAGAATCAATCAATTACTTCTACCGTAGGCAAGGTTTAACAATTAACAAAGAAGTTGTCTTCTTCATAATCGAATCCCAAACAGAAAAAGTCGAGTTATCCTTCGAGCACATCGGCTTTATTTGGCTTGATTACCAACATGCCATGGAAAAATTAACTTTTAAAAATGCTAAAGATGTGCTCCTCAAAGCACATGATTACCTACAAAAGAAGGGCTTAGTGAAAGACTAAGCGTTTATTTTATTATTCCGTATCCGATGAGTCTCCATCGGGCAGTTATTTTTCTGCTAATGGCAACTCAGCGCCGGGCATTGCACAGATTGGACGGGTTAACTTTACTTTTATGAGGTTCGGTTTGATGTTGATGACTTTGCCGACGTTGACTGCAGCGCCAATGTGAAGTAGTAATGCTTCGTCCGGATTGATTTTTTCGACTTTCAAGAGTTCCTTTGTTCCGACGGCTCGTTCTAGTACATGTGTTTCCATAGTGATTTCCGTTACGGTTGGGGGTAGCTGGCCTGTTTTTCCTACGATGCTGCCTGTTAAACCGTCTGCTTTTGAGTATGATGGATCAAGAAGGGTTCCGACTCCGACGAGTCCGCCGCTTGTAGCTTCTTGGACATCTGCGCCTGCCTGCAAACTGACGATTTCGCTGATTAAGGGGTCATAGACTGTTTTGCCTTCCCTCTCAACTTGAACGCCTGGTCGAATTTCGATTTCTTCTCCAACAGCAAATTTGCCCTGTGCAATGGTGCCTCCGATGATGCCGCCTTCCAATCCGTCGATGGTTGTTCCTGGCTTGTTAATGTCAAACGAGCGGATTACGTACATTAGAGGTGCCATATTAGGGTCGCGTTTGGGTGTAGGAATGATTGTTTGTATGGCCTCAAGCAGCACGTCGATGTTTATGTTCCTCTGAGCCGAAATTGGGATGATTGGTGCATTCTCTGCTACAGTGCCTTTTACGAACGCTTTGATTTCTTTGTAGCTTTCGAGCGCTCGTTTCTGGTCAACGATGTCGATTTTGTTCTGGACGATAATCATGTTTTTGATGCCGCTGACTTCTGCTGCTGCAAGGTGCTCACGTGTCTGTGGCTGGGGGCAGGGTTCATCAGCTGCGATAACCAAGATTGCGCCGTCCATGATGGCTGCGCCTGAAAGCATAGTTGCCATTAAGGCTTCGTGGCCAGGTGCATCAACAAAGCTGATTGCTCGCACGAATTCTGCTTCTGAGTTGCAGTTTTCACAGTATGGGTGAATGGTAAAGTTTTTGGGTGGTGGACATTTGGGGCATTTGTAGATGGGCATGTCTGCGTAGCCGAGTTTGATGGTGATGCCGCGTTTAAGTTCTTCACTGTGACGTGAAGCCCATGTGCCAGTTAATGCTTGAACAAGGGTAGTTTTTCCATGGTCAACGTGCCCTATGGTGCCGATGTTGACTTCTGGCTGTTTCGGTAGAGCCTTAGTAGCGTTACTCATAATATTCTTCTTCTCTTCGATAAATTACTGGAATGAATAAAAGGAATTAAATATGAAGTTTATAAGGTTTAAGCATGCAGTAAGCAAAAAAATTAAGCTTATTGCGCTGGTTGCTCTGGCTTCGCCGCTGGCGCTGCCGCTTGAGCGGGTCTATCCACGATTTTCATGTTGATTTGAGCAATTTCGTCAGTGATGATGTCGCCGCGTACGGTTTTGCGTCTGCGTTCACCCTTTTTATGGGCTTTGAAACCAGCTCCACCGCTGAGAACAACTGCTCGGCGTACACCACCGTGAACATTTGACCTCATTGGGACACCGTCTTTGTCGGATCCGCCCAGTAATTGCACTTTGTGTGCTGGTAAATCGACTACTGCACCGTCTAGTGTTTCGCCCAGTTTTCTTCCGATGAAGGGGCTTGCGCGTGCTTCTTCAAGCTCTACTACTTTGGATGTTCCCGCTTGTGGATCGGAAACTATGACTTTAAATTTTGCCATTGATGAATATCTCCAGCGCATATGAAGTTGAAAATCTCTCTATTAAGGATTTAGCCCAAAAATGATTTTAATGATCTTTTTGAGGTTTTACGAATCGCTTGATGTAATAGTGATTAAAGCAAATCTGCCCTTAATAAGTAAACCCCTCAATACTCTGCATAAGTCAAACATTTAATCGCTAAATTGCATCGATTTCATATAAAATAGCTAACTTAGGTAATGAAGAAAGTTACAGCTGTCTATTTTAGAGAAAATGCTCACTTTCTGAGGGATAAGGTTTTAATTTTACCTCTAAGTCGTTTTGTTCGCATGTGGCGGCTTGGTTTCTTCTTCCACGATATGGCGTTTGGATTACTGACAGTTTTCATACCGCTATACGTGGTAACTTTTCAAGATACCAGCATACTTGGTGGACCGTTACTTGCCCTTGGAGTAATGACTTCAATCGCCATATTCTGCTCAATCCCAGCGTCGTTTTTCTGGGGATACATCTGTGATAAAACGCGGAACTACAAAGTTTTTATAATGCTATCTTTCGCTTCAATCGCCGTCATACTTTTCCTCATGACATTACCTTTAGCCCAGAACCTCTTAGTATTTGTAGGATTATACACTGTAATGCAGATGCTCCATGTAGCGCATGAATCACCCAAAAATGTGCTAGTAACCGAACATTACAGCCGTTGTGATTGGGAGCGGTCTTTTGGCTTTTATGAAGGGCTCACTGAAGTCGGTTTTATTATTGGCTTAGGCGCAGGTATGGTTTTGTTTGCGTCTGCGCTGAGCTTTTCTGTTCTGGCAAATTATTCGTTCTATATCTGCAGTGCCTTAAACGTGGTTGCTTTCGTTCTTGCTGTTCTTTTAATTGCTGATCCTCTTGATGATTTTTGAAAGAAGATTAGTAGGCATTGAGCGAACACTTGATTTTAGCCACCGCGGCTTTGAAGGTTCATCTAAACTAATGGATGGCCTACGTTGGGATGGATCACTGCGAAAAGACAGTTTCTTTGGTTTTGCCTGCGCAATAGTGATGTTTTCGCTGGCAACCAGTCTTTTCTTCACGCCACTGCCAGTCTACCTCAAAGACGCATTCGGCGGGCAACAGGAATTTGTATATTTAGCGTATATCCTGAATTCAGTCGGAGCAACAGCAGGTTACTTCCTGATTCGCGGAAAAGCAAACTCAATGGATATACGAAAACAGATGCCTCGATTCATCCTTGTCACGAAGCCTGCTTGTTTTCACATTAGTCGGCGTCGTAATGTTTGCTATTGCACCTAGCATACTAACATGCGTTATTCTTGTTTGTCTAGGCTTCGCTTATGCAATGTATTATATTATGATGCTTTCGCTCTCAATGGAAATTATACCTGAAGGAAAAGCAGGCTTCTTCGATGGCTTGGTTAGCTTTGGCGCAGCAATAGGCGCATTCCTTGGACCATTACATCGCTTATCATGATTAGTTATGAATTCAGCCTTCTTCATTGCAGCTGTAATTTTCCTTGTTGCCTTCTTAGCAATAAAAATAATCAAGATAAAACAAAAAAAGAAAAATGAATTAGCGAGCTTAACTCGCTCGGCGTGTAGTTTATTCTGTGTGGACTCTGTATAAGTCGACGTCTTCACGCATGCTTGGTGTCAATTCAAGGAAGTCTCTAACTGAACGTTCAATGTCTTTGCTTTGTGTTACGTATCTGCCCACGATGAGTATGTCTGCGCCTTGATCAAGTGCTTCTTTGGCTGTTTCTGGAACGATGCCGCCTGCGACTGCGATTAGGAATTTCTTGTTGGGGAATGCTTGGCGGATGATTTTTATGCGTTCTAAGTCCGCTGGATCTGCCTGTTTCTTGGTCGATGCCTCTGTGTAGGATGACGATGTCTGGGAAATCTTTGATTGACTTCAATTTGGCGAGAACGTCTTCTACGTTTAGCATGTCGATGACTGCGTAGATTCCTAAGCGTTTGGCTTCCTGTACGGTTGCGTCAAGGGTTTCTGCTGGTGCTAAGCCTGCTGCGACAACTGCGTCTGCGGTGTCTTCGTATGCGATGTCTACTTCAACTTTGCCTACATCAAGCGTTTTTAGGTCTGCTATCATGAATTTGTCTTTGGCTACTTGCGTAGTTCGTTGATGACTTTTGTGCCGTAGCGTTTGATGAATGGTGTGCCGACTTCAAGGATGATTCTGTCGCTTCCTGGTAATTGCTTCGATGACTTTCTTTGCGCCTTCAATTGATGGTGCGTCAAGTGCGATTTGTAGGTATGGTGGTCTCCATAGGCGTGGAACTTTGAAGCCCATGATTGGGTGTTTTGCACGGTCTTTGTCGAAGTTGATCTTTTCTATTGTTGGATACTTCTTGAGTGCACGTTGTAGCGCCATTTTTGTTGCGCCGTAGTTGTATTGGTAGATTTTGCGGTAATCTGTTGCTTTTGGGTGAATGAATACACTGACATATGATGACCCATTCGTCAAGTTTAGCTGCTGGGATAACTCCTTCTTCCGCTGAGTCAGCGATGGCTTTGGCTACTGCTGCTTGTGCTGGACCGAAGATTTTGCCTGTGTCTTCCATGTTTTTAACGGTGACTTTTGGTACGATTAGTGTGTGTGGTTTAGGTGGTAGGTTAGGGCGGATGACTGCGAGTAGTGGTGTGTGTCCTGCTGATAAGCTTGTCATGCCGTTGGCGAATGCTTGGCCGACTGGTCCGTTTTTGTCGCCTATCATGAGGTCGATGTGTGCAACTTCGTTTCCTTCTCCCAGTAGTGATTCACCGATTAAGTATGCTGGTCCACTGAAATTCGTCTGAGCTCGTCATTGGCTGTCGGCATTTTGTCAACAATTTCTTTAAAATCGACATTGAATTCTTTTAGCCATGAATAAAGTGTGTCTCTGTGAATGTCCATTTCTTTGGCTGTTCCGACGATTGTCGGTTTTGTCGGCTTACTTTTTGAGCCAACTTCTTTTTTTGCTGCTTCTGTTAGCAATTTAATAAATTCTTCGCGTGTTTCTGGTTTTTTAACATCTGCTCCCGACATGTATTAAACCTCAATCGCTGTCTGTATTTCATGTTCTATATAAAAATGTCGGAGTAAGTAGAATAGATTGTGGAATATGCCTTGCTTGCTTAGCGGTTAATTGTCGTTTCCAATTGTTTCTTGAAGGCGCAGTGTTTCTGGGTTGCTTTTCGGTAAATCTTTATATCCTGACGCCTGCATTGAATGCTAATTCACCGAGGAACTTCATGTCTTGGACTGACTGGTCAATACTGGCTGTCTTCATTGCCGGTTTTCTACTTTTCCTATACGGCGCCAACATATACAACGCAATCGTCGGTTACGGTGGCATTTACCTCTTCATCGGTTCCATCGCAGCATACTTCATCATCTACATCTACAAGGAACTAAGCAAACGAAACACTTGCTCTTGCTAAAATCCGTAGATGCGACTGTATTTCTCGTTTAGGTACTGTAGGAATGGCTGTTGAATCCAGGTTTGTTCCTGTTGCATTTTTGATTAGTTCTTCTGGGTCGTAGAGGTCTGCCTTTGCTGTGGATGTTTTCTTTCAGCCAAATGTTGACTTCTCTGAGTTTGCCATTTGCGACTTGGCTGCGCCAGTTTGGCAATGTCTTTAGTTATGGCGGCTAAGATTTGTCCATCGTAAATGTTGCCAAGCGCATAGCTTGGGAAGTAACCGTAGAGTCCGCTTGCCCAATGGGTATCCTGCATTACTCCTTCTGAGTCGTTTTCGATTTCTACTCCGAGGTAGTCAGCGTATTTCTGGTTCCAAACTGCGGGAGCTCGTCGATTTTGATTTTGCCGGCGAAGAGGTCTCGTTCAAATTCGAAGCGGATGATGATGTGTATGCTGTAGGTGACTTCGTCTGCTTCGATGCGGATTTTTGAGCGCTCCATTTTGTTAATGGCTTATATGAATGTGTTTAAGTCTAGTTTGCGAGGCTTGGCGCTACTTGTTTGATTTTAGGCAGAAAGCTTGTCCAGAATTCGTTGAGCGTCCAACTATGTTTTCGTAGAAGCGGGACTGCGATTCGTGGATGCCATATGAGCAGGGACTGCCGACTGGTTGATACTGCCATTGTGGGTTAAGGTTTTGCTCGTAGATCGCGTGTCCCGGTTTCATGCAGAACAGAGAAGATAGAGCTGGCAAAGTTGTCTGGGTAGTAGTGTGTGGTTATGCGGACGTCGTCGTAGTATCCTGATGTGAAGGGATGTTCAGTTTCGTCAACTCTTCCGGCTGCGTTGGGCGAAGAGGTATCGTAGCCGAGTGTTTGGGTGATGAGTTGGGTGATTTTGCGTTGGTTCTTCCACTGGCACTGGTGATTGAGAATTTGGGTTGGCTTGGTTTGGCTGTTTTCAATTTTGGCTATCAGTGGCTTAAGCCCAGCTAAGTAACATGAAAGTCTTAGTGATGGTTTGAGCGGACATTTTGGGTTCAAAATTGTCGATCAATGCCTCGTAGGGTGTTTTGGTTTCTTTGACTTTCATGAGAATCTCGGCTGCTTCCATACTGAGGTCAAAGAGTTTTTGCAGGTCGACTTTGTAGAGGCTGAAAGTCTTTTTTTGCTTTGCTTTTTTCCATGTGTTAACGGTTATAGCTTCTTGCATAGCCAAGTCGCCAACCAGCTTCTCTGGCAGCGCGGTTTGTTCATGGTAGCTTTTGTTTATGAGGTAGATGTTGCGTTTCTCCACTTGCCCTATAGCCTGGTAGCTTGGGCTGGTTTGGACTGCGGCGAGGAGTTTGCCGATTTCTGGGTCTGTGCCCAATTTGTGGTGGATGCGGCTAAGCAGCGCCAGTTGTTCGCTACGTTGCTGTACCGCTTTGGGCGGCATCATAGTTTCCATATCCCAGTGGATGATGCCTTGTGCGGTTGAAAGCATAATTGTATCCTTGGATTTGGATAACAGTTCTTTGTAAGCTACATCATTGATAGTTGTCAATGGATGATTCTTCCTTTAGTTTTCATTGTTAGGGGTGTTTATTTACTGTTAGGTCTTCAGGGGTTGTGCGGCGCTAAGAAAAAACTATGGTCCCTAAATAGGCTAAACTAAAGGTGGCATTAAACGTTAACTTGATAGTTATGTCAATGATGTATCGGTCTTTACATAAGTTTTTTATTTTACGTTAAAGTGCCGTTAATAGAGGAATATGTTTTGAGTACTCTTAGTTTAGAATCTAGCAAAACTTTAGCTGGCATAGGCACAATCCTACTAATCTTCCAAGTAGTCGGCATCATTGGAATAATCCTTCAGCACTCGGTTTGAAAGGCCTCGCAGATTACTATAAAGATGAAAACATTTTCCGAACCGCCGTTTGGGGCGCAATTTTTGGGATCATCGCAATTATATCTCTCTCATTGGGGCTCTTTGGCTCCATAATAACCAGCTTTGCAACCAGTGTAGCAACCGGAGGTTTGGGGGCAATCTTTGGTGCACTAGCATTTACTGGCAGTTTTACTACTTTCCTTCATCTTCTTCGTACTAATGGCTATAAACTTCCGTAGATGCCTCAACGTATTAGCAGACAAATCAGGCGAGCCCCTATTTAGAACAGCGGGAACTTTGCTCTTCTGGGGCGCAATACTGACCATAATTTTCTTCGGAGTAATTCTGATATTCATCGTATGGTTAATTGCAACAATAGCGTTCTTCTCAATCAGAACCACATCACAACCACCCTACTCTTACGGTGCACCACAGCCAACAATAACTCAGCCTCCAGTTATGCAGGGAACAAGATACTGCCCTAACTGCGGCTCACCCGTAGATGCAACCGCCACCTTCTGCCCACACTGTGGAAAGCAGCTACCGCCAGCCTAACCCTCCTTTTTTGTTTTGTTACTGCCCCTTGGCAATCACACAGCTTTATGAACGTAGCAAACGGGCTTTATTTTGAAGTGTAAACCTTATGCAAAAAACACCCTTTTCATCAACCCACTCCGTTTTACCAAAAGCACCCCCTGTCCCCGAAGAGCCACTAGAAAATATGCCTAAAAGTGAGCTTGTCTGTGACATATGCGGCAAAACCTTCAGAACCCACAGTCAACTCGACAGGCATAAAACTACAGAACATGAGATGCCTGAACAAAGAGACTAAGAGAAGTTGAAGTGCTCCGGCCGGGATTTGGACCCGGGTCGCCGACTCGAAAGGCCGGCATACTTGACCGGACTATACTACCGGAGCGCAATTGCTAGAAGCATCAAGCAAAATACAAACTCACTCGAATAAACCTTACCCTTCCAGAAGCACAGTTTTAGCTCTAAAGCTTCTTCTGTTTACTTTTTTTGGGGGTAAAGAGAAAGCCAGTTATCTGCTCGACGAGTTTGGTTTGGTTCTTGCTGGTTTCTTCGAGAGTTGCAACGCGTTTTTCTATGTCGTTTGAGATTATTTTGCCTTCGATGCGGTTGGCACTGCGGAACATAAGCATCATCTTGAAAACTTCATCGATTGCTTTTTCCTGCTCATCGGCTGAGGCTGATTTGATGCCGGAGACAACCGAGAGCAAATCGACGTAATGTTCTTTGATTTTTAGTTCCGCGTTAACTGAAGGGTCTGTTGGAAATGCTATACTAAGCGGCGTCTTTTTTGCAAGTTCAGCGGCTGTTGGGAAGCGGATGACTATGTCGCCTCTAATCCATGAGGACACGAATTCGTTGACGAATTTGTGTACGTCCTGTTTAGAGTAGATTAGTGATGGCTCGTCCTGTGTTTCAGGCTTACGTTTGATTCTTACGCTGATAATTTTTTTATCATCTGAATTAGCTGGATTGGACATTTTGTCTCCTTCCCACGCACTCTTATGTTGCTCTTTATTCTCCTTAGCAAGGACTAGTATATAAGAAACTGCATACTGGAGTTTAAAAAGAGATTTTTGCTGATGTAGGAATCTTGCCGAGCACTTTAGAGGTTGCTTTTTCGACTTTAGCGCGATCTGTTTGATCGGTGTATACGCGTAAGATATTCATGAAGCCTTTGAGGGTTTCAAAGATTTTTGAGCTCTCACTTAATCGCTGAAGCTTCTTTTCCCCAACGGGGCTTCGGATGAAAACTGGAATCTCCGTTGACTCCATTAGAACTGTGTGATGGTAAGGTACCGAGGGCACAGTTGGCACATCAATTATAACTGATTCTATTCCAACACCTGCTTCCTTGGCGATTTCACCCCGAATTTGATTACGATAGGATTCTTGCCCAAACAAATTCGATATCATATCATCTTTTTGATAGAAAGTGCGTTCGTAGGCGCATTTGAGCATTCGTCTATTTTCCAAGTTATTGATGATTTTGTTTGAGGCCTCGCATTTTTTGAGTGCGGCCCAAACGGTGTAATCGTCGAGTGCCAAGTACTCTTCTGGGGTTTTAAATGCGGTTAAGCCGAGTTCATCGTTGGCTTTATCCATAGCTGATGCCAGCATTATCTGTGCGGCTCTTCCGACGCGGTGGAAATAGATGCTCTTGAAGGATTCGATGCGGGCGATAACGAAAGCTTCAAGCGCCGATAACGCGCCAAGTTCTACTGCTAAATTCTCGCCTAAAAGGTCAAGGGCATGTATGAGGCGGTAAACGTCAATGAAGCCATATTCGGCGCCTGTGTGGTATGTGTCTCGGACGATGAAGTCCTGTTTGTCAACGTCCACGGCGCTACTGATTATTTGGTCAAGGAATGCTCTGTCTTTTTTATGTAGCTTTCCAACAGCCAGTCCCGCAACTTCTTGGGGGTTGTAGCCCATTTTGGATAGTTTGTCGGCAACTTCGCTTTTTTCGATAAGCCATGAAGTGATGTCTTCATGAGTCTTCTCTAGGTCTTTAATGAGTAGATGCTCGAAGACGTGTGAGAATGGGCCATGTCCACAATCATGAAGCAGAGCGGCTATGCGGCACATGTCCACTTCTTCGTCGCTGACGACCCGTGAAATGTTTGGGTTCACCAGAACCTGTCCTGAGAGAAACATCACACCTAAGGAGTGTTCGAAGCGGGTGTGGTTGGCGCCTGGGTAAACATATTCAGAACCAGCCAGTTGACGCAATCTGCGTTCTCGCTGCATGGGGTAAGTGTCGATTATGGTTTTTTCTTCTTCAGTAATGTACACATAGCCGTGTACGGGATCTTTAATTTCTCCCCAGTAAGCTTTAGGCATAAGCGTCACCTCAGTTGGTAGGTTATTATTTATGTATCTCCCTATAATGTGTAACGCTGGACCAGCAGGGTTGAGTATGTATGACTAAAAAGGGCATTTTCCTGGTTATCGAGGGTTTAGATGGAAGCGGAAAAACCACTCAAGCAACGCTGTTAGCTGAAAAACTCTTTCGAACATACAACGTTTTGCTTACCGCGGAGCCTAGCAGAGGAAAAATTGGCTCTTTCATCCGTGAAAGCTGTCTCTATGAGCAGGAACGTTTGCCTATTGAGGCAGAAGCGCTCCTTTTTGCGGCTGACCGCATTGAGCATATGCAAACTGAACTAAAACCAGCCTTAGATGAGGGCAGACTGGTTATTTGCGACCGCTACATTTACTCGTCATTGGCTTATCAGGGCAGTGCTGGTCTCAGCTTGGATTGGATAAAAACAATTAACGCCCGAGCGTTACAACCAGATTTTAGCATTTTCATCGATGTGCCTCCCGAGATGGTGATTAAGCGGTTGCAACGCAAGAAATCGGTTATGGAGACATTGGAAACTCAGCAGAAGGTTCGGGAAGTATACCTCAAATATGTTGAGAAGGGCGAACTAATCAGGATTGATGGCAACAAGGATAAGGCGCATGTTGCTGAGGATCTCTATAAGACGGTTTCTGGCTTGATTGAGAAAGCCCAAAAATATGTCTAATGCGCCCCATAGGGGAGCCAGCAACCCAACCAAAACGCAGACATAAAAAGCGCTCTATAGCAAAGCCCAGGAAGAATATGCGTAAAGGAGGTCTCCACCATTATCTACTACTAAAAAAAGGCCCAATAACCAAGAGCAACATTTACTGAGTCAGCTATGTTTTTGGCTAGTATAGTTAAATAGCACCTCTTCTTAGTTAGAGAATTAGTCCTGCGTGACCCATAATGTTAGATATCAAGCTTATCCGAGAAAACCCCGAACTCGTTAAAACTAACTTGGCAAAACGAAACACCCCAGAATGCCTAAAAATGCTAGATGACCTTATCACACTAGACAAAGAATGGCGATTGAACAACACTAAACTAAACGATCTACGTCATGACAGAAAACAAGTCACCATAGAAATCGCTAAACTTAAAAAAGCCTGCAAAGAAGCCAACGGCGAATTCGCAAAAGCACAGGAAATCGATTTGAAAGTCACCGTTATGGAGAAGCAGGTTATTGAGCAAGAAGCAAAAATCAAAACTTACCTCCTGAATCTGCCTAATTTGCTTGAAGGTTCAGTTCCAGTTGGAAAAGATTCAAGCGAGAACGTAATAGTCAAAAAATGGGGCAATATCCCACAATTCACCTTCACAGTCAAAAACCACATTGACTTAGCCCTTGCACTCGACCAAATTGACATGGAACGAGCGGGCAGAATATCTGGATCCAGATTCTTCTACCTCAAAAACGATGTTGCTATGCTAGACATGGCTTTGATGCACTTCGCACTTGACGAACTCCAACAGAAAGGGTACACACCGGTAGTACCACCATACATGATGAAGCGTGAAGCATACGAAGGAGTAACTGCACTAGCTGACTTCGAAGAGGTACTATACAAGATTCAAGACGAAGACCTCTACATGATCGCCACCTCCGAGCATCCATTAGCCGCTATGTACTGGAATGAAGTCCTAAAGCTCGACGACATGCCCGTCAAACTCGCCGGCGTAAGCACATGTTTCCGCAAAGAAGCAGGCGCACATGGCAAAGACACCCGCGGCATCTTCCGCACCCACCAATTCAACAAAATTGAACAATTCATATTCTGTAAACCCGAAGACTCACCAAAACTCCATGAGGAACTTCTTGCTAATGCTGAGAGCATATACCAGAAACTTGGCTTAGCATACCGAGTAGTTAACGTCTGTACAGGCGACATAGGTACAGTGGCCGCTAAGAAATATGACATTGAGGCTTGGATGCCAGCGCAGGGCGACTACCGCGAAGTGGTTTCCTGCAGCAACTGCACCGACTACCAAGCCCGACGCTTAGGTGTACGTTACCGCCTAAAAGAGGGCGCGCCACCCGTTGGTCCAGTTCATACACTCAATTCAACCGCCATCGCCACAGGCAGAACTATAGTTGCTATTCTAGAAAACAACCAAAACGAGGATGGAACGATAAATATACCTGAAGTGCTTAGAAAGTACATGGGTAATAGAGAGAAAATTAGCAGAAAACTCTAAAAGTTTTAATATATCTTTGAGAATGTTCTGCAACGGTTCGGAGAAATAACTTTGTCCGCTAAATCAACAAAGCACGTTCGCGATAAATGGCGCAGTAAAACATGGTATATGGTAATTGCGCCGTCATTCTTCGGCAACATAGAGCTAGGCTCCATTCCAGCCCAAGAAGAACAAATGTTAATCGGTAGAGTCGTAGAAGCTACACTCTATGACATAACAGGTGACTTTTCACATCATTACTTGAAAATGTTCTTCCAAATCCACCACATCGAAGGAAAAAGCGCTAGGACTCTCTTCAAGGGTCATGAATATTCTCGTGACTTTCTAAGAAGCTTGGTCCGTAGAAGAACAACAAAAGTCGATGGATTATTCAACCTAAACACCAAAGACGGCTTCAAACTACGTATCTCCGTCTCAGCACTGACACTTTCACGTATAAAGACTTCACAAGAAAAAATCATCCGCGATATGATGGAGAAAATCATCAAAGACAAAGCAGCCGCATTAACACTTGACCAATTCGTACAAGAAATGGTTCTAGGCAAAATCGCCTCAGACATCTACAACCAAGCCAAACTCGTTGCACCACTACGACACGTCGGTATACGCAAATCCAAACTACTCAAAGCCCCAGCAGTACTGCCAAAAGAAGCCCCAGCCCCCGCAGCAGAGCCTGAGCCAGAAGAAGAAGCCGAAGCTCCGGCACAATAAACCAAACAATTTTATTCTTTATTTTCCTTTTTTGTAAACAGTTTTTAATTACTTCTAGTTAGCTTATTTGCGGTTCTTTATGACTCATTTGGGGGAGCGCACGTTTTGAAGATAACTGCATTAGCTGGCGGAGTAGGCGCAGCCAGATTTTTAACAGGTTTAACTCGGATAGTTAAACAGGAAGACCTCGCAGTTATCGTTAACACAGGCGACGACATAGAACTCTTCGGGCTCTACATTTCCCCCGACGTAGACATCATAACCTATACATTAGCAGGTATCGTAGATGATGCTAAGGGCTGGGGAATCAAAGATGACACCTTCCAATGCCTCACTATGCTCAAGAAACTTGGGGGAGACACATGGTTTAACCTCGGCGACAAAGACTTAGCCACCCATATTTACCGAACCAACCGTCTCAAACAGGGTGCCTTGTTTTCACAGATTGCAGATGAGGTTAGCTGCAGTTTAGGTCTAAAAGTAAAGATTCTGCCCATGAGCGACGATCGATTTGAAACAAGAATAAACACGCCTATGGGCTCAATCCATTTTGAAGAGTACTTTGTTAAGCGTCAGTTTAGAGACGAGTTTTTAGGAGTTGAATTCGTCGGTCAAGCATCAGCGAAGCCTTCACCGGGCGTTTTAGAAGCCATTTCGGATGCAGAATTGGTGATTATTTGCCCAAGCAACCCCATTGTTAGTATAGGCACTATTCTCTCCATCGCCGGAGTACGGATGGCGTTGCAGCAAACAAAGGCAAGGGTGGTTGCTGTTAGCCCCATTGTGGCTGGCGCTACGATTAAGGGTCCAGCGGACAAGATGCTTCGTGGTTTAGGGGTTGAAGTTTCCGCGTGTGGGGTAGCCCAGCTTTATGCTGATTTCCTCGACGCCATGGTAATTGATACCAAAGATGTCCTCTTAAAAGAGGGAATTGAAAAACTCGGTATAGGCATAACAGTGACTAATACACTAATGAAGACTCTCGAGGATAAAGTCGCATTAGCCAAAGCAGTCTTAGACGCCTAACGGTTAACTATAGAATATTGTGGTATCTATAGATTATGTGGGCATTCTAAATAGGACACCAAAGGCCTTCTTTCATGCGTGGAGTACAATGCAAAACAGAAAACACAAGAAACAAAGTGCACAAAAAACGCATTGTACTTTGACCACACATGAGTAAAAGGGATGAGGGGTATTGCTAAACAAGAAAAAAGGAAAAAGCAAGATAAGGTTAAACCTGCAGTTTTAATCCATAGAGGTTTGCATCAAATAAAAAAAGAACTCAATTCAACACAACGAGAACCCAAGCTTATCCTGTAAACACGCGTGAATGTGGTGCTAAGAGAAGGGTTATATCTGCAAGCTAGAATAGTTGATTAGTAACCGGAGATGGTATAGGTGGAAAAAAAGAGTTACGATTGGTTCGAGCAACGCCGCAAAACAAGAGGCTTAGAACTAGCCCATGAACAAATAACCAAAGCATTCGATACAGTAACTTGGCTACAGAAAGCAACCAAATGCTTCTCAGAAAAGAATTTCAAAGACGCAAAAAAGTATATCGAAAACCTCTACAAAGCCGAAGAGGAAGTTGACCAACTCCGAACAGACACCTTCATGGAACTGTCCAAAGGCGCAGCACTCGTCTCAGATTACCGAGAAGACCTCCTACACCTCGTCAAACGCTTAGACACCTTAGCAGACCACACAAAAGATGCTGCCAGATGCCTCGAAATGCTCATTGATACTGATATTCCAAAAGAGCTCTCAGATAAAACCGTCTTCATGACCACAAAACTTGTTGAAACTGCCCAAACATTGCGCGGTAGCATAGAAAAGATTTCCTCAGCACCCAACGAAGCCATACGCGAAGCAAAGAAAGTCGGTGACATCGAACACGCCATCGACGATGAATACCTCAAAGCAAAAGGATTATTCGTCAAGTACGGTGTAGAAATGAACTGCGGAGCCATGGTTATTTTCGATGACTTAATCGAGTTCATCGAGCAAGCCGCAGACATGTGTGCTGACACAGCAGACTACATCTTAGTTCTCTCAAGCAGAGACTAATCTCCCCCCTTCTCAATTTTATAATCGCTAATTCCTTTATCGAAATTCCAAGTTTAGACTGTTGTAGATTCCGTCATCTTAATATGTATTAAATTAACATGGGATTGCTTGTAAGGGTGGGTAATGAAGAAGGCACAGTTACTTCTAAGCAGTCTAATGTTGCTGATTGTACTTTCGTCGGCACTATCGGTGGCTTCTGCCTCAGACGCCAACACCAGCGCCGATTGGCCCATGTTCCGCCATGACTTAAGCCACAGTGGTTACACCGCCAGCAATAGCACAGCCAACTCAGCACAGCCACTCTGGAAATTTCCAACAAGCGCATCAGTTTGGTCATCCCCCGCAATCTCTGAGGGTTTAGTTGTATTCGGCTGCAAGGACTGCTACATCTACTGCCTCAACGCCTCAACAGGAAAGTACGTGTGGTCCCTGCAAACCCTGCATGAAGTTAACTCTTCACCTGCAATATACAACGGATATGTTTACGTGGGTTCATACGATGGCTGGGTATACTGCATTAACCTATCCAGCGGTATACCTGTTTGGGGGACGAATGCGGGTGGCAAATTTCTTTCTTCTCCTGCAGTTGTCAATGATAGGGTGTTTATCGGTTCAGGATCTCATGACATATTCTGCTTTAACGCTTCAAATGGCGATATTCTCTGGACTTATCCAACTGAGTCTCGAGTGAATTCCTCCCCAGCAGTAGTTAACGGTGTAGTGTATGTTGCCTGTGACGACTATCACCTATACGCCCTAAACGCAACCACAGGCGAGAAGATATGGCGGGAGTATACTGGCAGTAACCTCAACTCTCCCTGCATCGATAATGGCTACATCTACATCGGCGCATACGACGGATGGGTTACATGCGTAAACGCTTCCACAGGCGGTAAAACTTGGACGTACCAAACACAGGACACAATCAGTTCCTCAGCAGCCATAGCTTATGGGCGAATCTACATAGGCTCAGATGACGGCAGCATATACTGCCTAAACGCCACCGACGGATCAAAACTATGGCAGACCCAAACTGGCTACTGGGTTTGGTCATCTCCATCAATCGCTAACGGTAGCTTATTCGTCGGCTCCCAGGACTATCATCTCTACTGTCTCGACGCTTACACGGGTCAAGAGAAATGGAGCTACACAGCAGAGGGCATCATTGATTCTTCTCCCAGCATTGTAGGTGATACGCTGTATTTTGGTTCCCATGACCATCACCTATATGCCTTAAAACTAAGTGATTCCTCGGCAGAGCAAATAGTAGCATCTGCGTCGATTTTTTGGAGTACAATCATTTTTGATGTTCTATTTTGTGTCGTGTGGGGATTGGTTCTTTTCGTAATCATACGTCATCTCTATACTTTGAGGACAAACAGGCAAATTTCAACGCCCTTCATAGGTGCTACCACGATCGAGTCATGGTTATCAACCCACCTCAACCTACTCTGCGTCGTGATGATTCTGGTATTCTCAGCAATCTGCCTTCTAAGCCTCAATGGTTCACCGCTTTGGGCTGCAGACGAAAAAACCTACACCCAAATCTCATATCACATCGTTAAAAGCGGCGACTACTTCACACCATGGGTAACTGGGGAACCGGCATTTTGGGTAGGAAAACCGCCACTGCTGATGTGGTTAACCTCTGTCTCCTACCAAATTTTAGGTGTATCCAATTTCTCAGCGAGAGTTTGGATGCCGCTTTTTGGTGCTTTATCTTTGGTTATGGTTTTCTTTTTGGGTAAGAAACTTTTCAATGCTAAAGTCGGTTTGGTTTCAGTGTTTGTTCTGGGAACATTCGCTACATTCTATCAGTATGCGACGCATATGATGACTGATGTTCCGCTTGTTTTCTTTATGTTGGCAAGCATCTATTTTATGTTGCTTAGCGAAGACAAAACAAAGGATGCCCTAAAATATGCTGCTTTTAGCGGGGTTTTTTTAGGTTTGGCTTTGATGACTAAGCAGCTTGAAGCCCTGCTGATTCCAGCTATTATACTAGTCTATCTGCTGCTTACGTGCCGTGTCAGGTTTGTGTTTACCAAACGATTTGCGCTCTCTTTGGGTGTCGCCGCAGCCATCTTTGGTCCATACGTAGCCTATATGATGTCGGTTTCTAAGGATTTCTGGGATTGCTACTTTGTCTACTCAAACGTTTCAAGGGTAGTGAGTCCATTGGAGGGTCATGGTGAAAGTTACCTGTACTATTTCCAGCATCTACTAACCAATGAACCCTTTTGGGCTGTTTTGTTGCCTTTTGCGGTTGCATTCTGTATCTACAACATTGCAGCTAAGCGGTCTCGAGCTGATACTTTGCTTGTTTGCTGGATGGTTATTGTCTTGGGCTTGTTTACTTTTGCCCAAACCAAACTGTTCTGGTACATTTTGCCAGCTATGCCCGCTTTTGCCCTCGCAATAGCCAGTTTGCTATACCAGTTGGGGCATTATGTTCGATTGAAAATTAAAAAACAACCAAAATAGCAAATGTAGACTCGGGTTTGTTGCTCTTTGAGACCTCCCCTCCCCTATCTGATAACTTTGTATAGTCTCTGTTTTTCTTTAGTTGATGCTGTGGACCCCTCTTCATTTTAAAAACAACCAGCAGCGTTGGCTTTGGCGCTTGTTTTGTAGTCGGTATGTTTTTGCGGTTGTAAACTGGTTGCGCAATAAACTGCAAGCAGGATCGCAAGAAAAATTTTGATGTACCGATATACCAGCAAAAATGACTTTAGAAAGGTTCATGGCGGGCCCGAGGGGATTTGAACCCCTGACGTCCGGCTCCGCAGGCCGGTGCCCTAATCCGTACTAGACGACGAGCCCAACTATCTTTTGCGCCCCAAAAATTACGGGGCAGAATAGTAAATACGGAGCTTGAACTTAAAAATAGTGGTTCTAAAAGCCAGTGTTAAGCTGTTTTTGGAAAGGTTATTTTGAATTGTGCCCCTTCGCCGACTTTGCTTTCTAAGGTTATAGTGCCGCCCTGAGCCTCAACTAAGCGTTTCACTACTGCTAAGCCAAATCCTTGACCTTTAGCTTTGGTGGTCATAAGTCGCTGAAAAATTTTTGGTTTAATTTCATCGGGATACCTCCGCCTGTGACTGTCATGATGACGTTGCCTTTTATTCAAAGTTGACCTTGCAAACAAGATCTCAGCGCTTATCTAAACCCCTTTTGGGTTAAAAAAATTAGGATTCTTCTTCTTTGCTGCTTAGCACCCGTTCCAACGCTGCTATGACGTTCTGTTTACCCATAGCCAAAACGTATGGTCCGAGGCGTGGCCCTTGTGGTGCACCCATCAATATCTGATAGAGTACTTTGAAGAATGCGCCGGGTTTTATGCCGTTGTTTTTGGCTGCGTTGAATATGGCGTTTTGAATTTTGTCTGGGTCTTCTTCGGTTTGCAGGTTTGGTACTAATTGGGTTAGGGCTTTTCTTTCTTCAGCGGTTAGTTCTACAGAGGTTTCTTTGATTTCTTCAAAGTCCCTTGTCCAGTTCAGGGCGTATTCTATGCGTTTCTGCAGTGCTGCATCGATGGTTTGCCCTTTTTGTAGGTAACCATAGCTTTGCAGCTTCTCGGCGACGTAGTCTTTTATGGAGTCTTTGGGTGCCATCTTAACGAGGAATGCCATGAGGTTGTATGGTACGTGGATGCTGGGTTTGGTTGGGGGTTTCATGACGTAGCAGTATTGGAATAGACCTTTGAGTCGGATGGCTTCTTTTTCGCCGACTTGTTTCTTGCCGAAGTAGACGTCTTCGAGGTTGTCGAGTTCATTCATGTAAGCTGGAATGTCTGAGACGTCGAGGGTTCGTGTGCCGACGAAGCGTTTGAGCATGAGTAGCAATAGCGATTGGGGTGAACCGTAGTTGAACCAGACTTGCGGTGTAAACACGTTACCCGCCGACTTGCTGATTTTTTTTCCGCCTTTGTCGAGGAACATTTCGTATGCTGCATGTGATGGTGGCTCAAATTCGAGGACTTCGCGGCAGATGCGGTCGTTTATGCGCACGGAGTCAGCGATGTCTTTGCCGTAAGCTTCGAAGCGGATGTCCAGCGCCTTCCAGCGTGCGGCGAATTCGCTTTTCCATGTTAGTTTGCCTTGGCCGCTTTTTATGTCAACTTCGCCTTCGTGGCCGCAGCCTGCTATGAGTCTGCCTTTGATTTCGAGGCCTTCACATTTGTAGGTGACTTTGTCGGTTTTGGGGTCAAACTTGTAGGCGCGTGTAGTGTAGAGGTGGCCGCATTTTTCACAGACTGCAAAGAAGGGTAGTACTTCACCGTAGGTTTCTTGGCCTACTTCTTCTTTGATGATTTCGCCTACTTTTTTGGCGTTAGTTAGGATAGTTCTGATTTCGTTGAGTAGTAAGCCTTTGTCGTAGACTTCTTTGGCTGAGTAATATTTGTACTCGATACCGCATTTGTCAAGGGCATCCAGCAAAAGTGAGCTCATGTGTTTGCCGTAGCTTTCATGGCAACCAAACGGATCAGGGATAGTGGAAACGGAGTAACCAAGATATTTTTCCAAATTCTGGGCTATTTCAGGTGATAATCCAGCGGGAACTTTACGTAACCCATCTTTATCGTCACAGAAGGCAACAAGCTCAGAATTACAATCCAAATTCTTGAGCGCCAACGTAACCGCGTAGCTGCGGCTAGCATCGCCTAAGCTTCCAATGTGTGGAAAACCTGACGCGCCCAAGCCCATTTCAGTGCGGACTCTACTCATGTCTCGCTTCAGTGATTGTTCGCGTTCGATGACTTTCTTAGCCATCATGTCATACCATGTACCGTAGCCGACGATTTCTTCGCTCATCAATTCTGCCTTCTGTCAAAAGACTATGCAGGGGTATAGAAAAATGTTTAGAGCCAAAAAAGAGCTCAGAGGGACCTATTTGCGTTGGAGTGCAGCTACGATTACTAAGGATGCCAAAACTATTAGGATAATCACCAGCGAATAGAGCCAGTTGATGGCCAAGAAGAGCCATGCTCCGCCCACCGAGATGGCGACTAAACCCAATGCTATAGTGCTAAAGGAGCTGCGTTCATACTTGACTGGTTTAGACGCTCTAATTGCGCCAAGTGTCAGTAGCCAAAGACCTGAAAGCAGCAGAACCACTGGAACAATCGATGTCCAATCGATAACCGCTACTACATAGAGCAGTATTGCTACTACGATGGTTATGATGAAGACGCCGATGGTTAAGAGGTTGCGACTACTTTCACTCATTGCCTTTCCTCTAGTCGATTTTGTTTCCGCATTCAGGGCAGAATTTGCTGTTGGCTGGGATGGATTTGCCGCATTTGGGGCATGTCATGGCTTGTTGTGTTGGTGGTGTGAGGTTTGTTCCGCAGTTGGGGCAGAATTTGCTTGTAGCCGGCACTTTCTCTCCGCATTTGGGACAGATGACCAATGCCGCCGCTGGGGCTGCTTGTGGTGCACCTTGCTGGTTCATGATTTGTGGGATGAGGACCATGCCTGCACCGAGCGCTCCTGCTCCGCCGCCACCTTGTCCAAGGCTTGCTGCTGCGCTCTTGACGGTTTCCATGCGTAGTACGTCGCCGGGTGCGGTTTGACCGGTTTTTAACCAGAAGAGTCGTTCACGGTATTCTGGTGTGGTATCTATGCCTTCAAAGCGCATATCAGTTAATTCTACGCCAACGCGTTTGAAGTAGTCCATGATGGTGTTTTTGACGATAACTGACGTTTCATCTAGTTTTGTGAAGACAGAGATGAGGTCGTAGTGGCTGAGTTCATCGATTATTTTTTCGTTTAGGAAGCCACGTAAGAAATTGTTTACGCCTTCTGTGCTGTAGGCTTTTTGTCCTCCTACAACTTCGTTTACGAATAGTGAGGCGTCGCCGACTTTGAACCAGAACTGCCCATATACCTGTAGTGGAGCAAGTTCGGTGGTTTGTGCTCGTGTCCCCCATTTGCCCGCGAAGACTTTTGTGCTTATGAATAGTACTGTGGCTTTGAAGGGTTTGTTGCCGCCAAAACCAGCCAGTCTTGTCAGCAAGCTCGTTAGTATTGGCAGATTCAGGGTGGTTAATGTATGTCTGCCGGCTTGGAATACGTCATAGGCTTTGCCATCTCGGAAGAACACAGCCATTTCGTATTCGTGTACGATTAACTGTGCGCCCCATGTGATGTCTTCAACTGGATAGCGCCAAACAATGTCTTCAGCGCCAACATTCGTCCATTCTATAACTTGTGGCATTAAGCTGTCACTCCTATGATTATTTCTTGTCTTTTATCAAACGTATCTTCAAGCATCTCTATCTTGTCAGTTACGCTTTGAATTTTATCTTTAAGGTTCGAGTAGTCGCCGCTTAGTAGTTGCGCTTTGAAGGCGTCGATTGAATCGCTTAAGGCATTGACGCCCTCAACTAACTGGTTGTCAAAGGCTATCATGCGGTCAAGATTTTCCTCTTTGATTTTAACGATGTCAAAGAAGCCCGAGTAACCATAGGATGCATGATTCACTTTCTCAGTGATACGATCCATCTTTGCAACTAAGCGGTCAATGTCTGCAAGAACATCTAAGTAACGTTTATCCGTTATCCTCTGGGAGATGCTCCTTACGTTATCTTTGTCTTTGGAGAGTTTGAGGTAGAGATGGTTTCTGATTAGTTTGTCTGATTCACGACGAAGCTCCTTTTCTTTGTAACCACGGAAACCTGGAAGCGCAGCCGCGATGCGCTCGGAGAGCCTCATTTGACTTTTCGCTTGGGCATATACATCTTTATTTTCGCTCATTTCTCAATTCCTCGATGATTTGCATTCCGTTAATAAAAAACGCTTGCTTTTAAAGGTTAGCGAAATCAGAATTTCCTGTTGGGTATGTCACCCTTTAAAACCATGCCTTTTGCGCCGTCAACAATAATTTGATAATTGTTACCCTTATACTCATAGCGGATGAACCAAACTGGCGCATGCAAATACACCATCTGCTTAAGATTCACAGTGGTCGTGGCTTCGACGACTCGGTCTATGTCTTCTTGGAGCAGAAAACGGTGATGCAAATCAATCTGCTGCCTTGCTATCTCGATGGCTTGTTCCCGTTCCACCTCGCTGTTAAGTAACTTTGCAAAGCCCTCGATTTTGCGGAAATCATAAGGAACCTTACCTTCCAGTGGCACATCATAGGCTCTGGTTGGGAAATCTGAGGCTTGCCGAGCTAAAACAAGCCAGTCATACTTCTTTTCTATCTGTCCTTCCTTAACAATTGGTGGAGAAATACGTTCAAATATCCCCTTGTATTTGGTGGATGATTCAACGGAGACAACCCAGAACGGCAGATAAGTGAGGTTTTTCTCGGTGATTTTGGCTTTCCTTGCTAAATCTCCGGGTTTCATGAAGCCTGAGCGCATCCAATCACGCACTAACCCCTCCATCTGCTCGGGGCTGTAGCTGTTATAGAGAATTGAGTGTTCAAAGTTGAAGGCTTGACCCGTCTCAATGACGGTTGTGAAGCCACAGTATTTGCAGGTGGCTATGAGTTCGCCGGGCTTAAACTCCACTGGTGCACCGCAATGCGAACAATGGATGTTTTGAGCCACAGCCATCTATGTTAAGCCTTCAACAGTTTTTCGCGTTTGAGGATTTCTCTTGCAACGATAACTCCGGAGGCTGATGCCTGAATTAAGCCGCGGGTTACGCCTGCGCCGTCGCCAATGGTGAACATGTTTTGGATCTTGGTTTCTAATGCGTTGTTTAGTTGTAGGTGGCTGCTGTAGAATTTTACTTCGACACCGTACAGTAGGGTTTCTGGTGAGGCGACTCCTGGAGCGATTTTATCGAGTGCTTCAAGCATTTCTCGGATGTCGGTCAAGTATCGGTATGGTAAGACGAAACTGAGGTCTCCTGGGGTTGCGTTTTTTAGTGTTGGAGTTAAGACGCTGTGTGCGAGACGTTCGGGTGTGCTGCGTCTGCCGTGGTATAGGTCGCCGAGTCGTTGTACCATGACTCCGCCGCTCAGAAGGTTGCTGAGTCTGGCTATGTATTTGCCATAAGCGATTGGTTCTTTGAATGGTTCTGTGAATTGTGTGCTGACTAGTATGGCGAAGTTTGTGTTGTGAGTTTTTGTTTCTGCTTGGCTTCCACCGTTTACGGTTAAGACGCCGTCATAGGATTCGGTGGTGACTTCACCGTATGGTGATACGCAGAAGGTGCGGACTTGATCGTCGAATGAATGTGAGAAGTAGAGTAATTTTGGTTCATAGAGTACTTTGGTTAGTTTCTCCATCACTGAAGCTAAAAGTTCCACGCGGACGCCGATGTCAACTGGGTTGTTCACAGTTTTTAACCCGCGTATTTGGGCTTCGGTCTGTAGCCACTCCGCGCCGCCTCTGCCTGGGGCAATGATGACGTATTTGGCCATGATTTTTTCGCCGCTAACCGTTTCAACTCCTTGGATGGCGTGATTTTCGGCGATGAGACCTTTAACTTCGGTTTTAGGTAAGAATGTGATTTTGTTGTCGAGATATTTTCGCATCTGCTGCAGGGTTTCGAGGCATCTGTCGGTACCCATATGGCGGACTTCTTGCTTAATCAGCTTTAATCCTGCGAGGGAGGCTTGGCGTTCGATTTCATCTACTTGCTCGTTTTCGCCGCCGTAGACTTCTTTGCTAGCTCCAAATTTAATGTATATTTCGTCACAATATTTGACGAGAGCTTGGAGTTCTTTGGTTGAAACGTACTGGTTTAGCCAGCCGCCTACTTCAGTGGATAATGTGAGTTTGCCATCACTGTAAGCGCCTGCTCCACCCCAACCTGAGAGAACAGAGCATGGCTCGCAATGTACACATTCGAAGCCTCGTTTAGAGGGGCATTTGCGTTTGTCAATATCTGCACCTCTATCGATTACGAGAACGTTTAGGTTTGTTTTTTCAGTTAGTTCTAGCGCTGAGAAGATGCCTGCTGGGCCTGCGCCTACAATGATTACGTCATATTTCAAAGGACTTAACCCCTCTGGAACCCAGAATTAGATGTCACAACTAGCATATATTTTTAGCTACAGTGTGCCTGAGGGGAATGGCGGGTTATTCTTTAGCATGAGTGGTTATGGCGAGGAATTTGAACACTTTTTTTCCAGTGTTTTTCAGTTGATGGGGTTCGTTGGCGATTATGGAAACTACATCATCGGCATGTAGTGGCACAGATTTTTCTCCGTCAAAAACTATGCCTTCGCCTTCTAGTACAAGAATTGTATGTTGCGTTTTATGGCTATGCAGAGGGCTGTGGCCTGTGGGTTGCATTTCAAAGAGTTCGGTTGCAGATTTGGAATCAATTTTTGGATTTAGCTTTATTATGGTGGTTTTTGTGCAGCAGTTTTCCTCTTTTTCTGGTAGACACTTATAATGACAGACATTCATGGCTTTTCCCTTAGGTCGAATGGATATATGTGTATTTTTGAGATATATCTAATAAACATTTAATACCCTAAAACATCCAATAGAAACAAGACGCAAAATGACTCAAGACACAAACGGCCAAAACATGGACGAATTACTCAGCGACTTCAGCCGCTTCTACATACTTACCATACTCTACGAAGGACCAGCACATGGCTACAGCATAATTAGCCAATTCAAAAAACGCGTCAAAAAAGAAATCAGCCCAAGCCTAGTCTACCCCTTCCTACAGAAGCTAGAAGAAAAAGGTCTAGTTACACATACCGTGGAACCAGTGGGTGAGAAAGAACGCAAAATCTTCGAGTTAACCACTGCGGGCAGAGAACTCAGCACTGGTTTATTCAAGCGCTTTGCTGAGTTGGTATCGATTGCTATTGAGCCAAGCCTTGATGTGTGTGCTCATTGTGGCTGTAAAGTCTATGAAGGCGCTTACCATGAAGTTATCGACGGTAAAGAGATGGCGTTCTGCTGCATGCACTGCGCACGTTCATACAAAGAATGCAAAGAATCCGCTAAACAGGTAAAATAGTGCTTTTACAAAAAATAAAATTTAAACAGAAATAAGATCTGTTTAGTCTTTTATAGCTTCGATGAAGCTCATGACGTTCCAGAGCTTAACCCGCGTATAAGGCGGCATGTTGGGATCCTGCAATATTTCGTCAAGCAGGGACACTGCATTTGAAGCCTTAACAGCAGGGGTATATTCAGTGCCCAATAGAGCGTTCATTGCGTCTTTTGCAGACCGGCGAATGTTACGTGGTGTTGTACTGTCTTCAGAAACCTCGCCAAGCACTTGCAACGCTTGCTTAATTTTAGCTTCATATTCTTCACTTTTCTTTTTGCGAACCATAAATTAGTTCCCCTTCACTGCCAATGCAGTAAATCAAGTTATATATGTATTGATATGTATCTAATTTGGGTTCTACATGCAACAAGACAAAGAAAGCAATCCGATCAAGCGAATGGCTGAACTGCTGCGGCAAGGTGCCACCTTAACTGATCTCTCATGTCCAGTATGCGCTTCACCACTACTTCGCCTAAGAGATGGCACGTTGTGGTGTGGTATAGACGAGAAAAAAGTCATTGTAGTTAAAGAAGGCGAAGAACCACCCAAACAAGCCCCACAACCAAACACCACCTACGATAAGCTAGAAGCAATACTCATGGCAAAAATAGTTGACATTCAAGGTAAAATCGAGAAAACCGAAGACATCGATGAACTACAAAAACTAACAGTTGCACTAAGCGAATTGCTCAACAGCGTCGAGAAAATCAAGAAAATGAAGGCTTGAGCCACAAACTTGACCATTGGTTTCTACGAAACTTTTCCCCAAAACATCCATCACATCGAAAATTATCTTTCCTTTATTTCCATTAGGCAGCTCCAGCAGCGTCTCATACAATTTTTAGGTGATATAAACCGTAGAGAATTCCTCTTTGAAGAAGTATCTATCCCTACTGTGCCCGAGGGTATAGTGATTTTTGAGTTTGGGCTAGCGGAAGATGCGTCTTTTACCTACATCAGCCCTGAAGAAGTTAACAAGGCTCTAGACTTTTTAGCCCAAGAGAAGGTATCGGTACTGGATTTTTTCTGTTCTATACGTTATTACAAGGGAAACGGCGAAAAGCGAACCGCACTAAAATTCGATTACTATATGATGCGAACCGCTTATGCCAAAGGTACACTTGAAATGCGAGTGTTCCATGAAAGGGGCCCCCGTTACCTGTCACCTGAAGACCTCACAGACTTTATTTTTAAGGGAATAAACGGTGACTCCACTAAAAAAATTCTTAGAAAAATAAACATATAACCGCTACTATATTCCCTCAAAGACAAGTTACCGCTAGTATTGCCGAAAGTTATATCTCCCTCATAAGTAGAACACAAGGCTAATTTACAGTTTCACTAAGGAAGAACAAATAAATGTTACCGATTGAAGTATCCAACCTCCAAAAAAACTATGGAGCCCTAAAAGCTGTAGACGACATCTCTTTTACAGTTAAGAAGGGCGAAGTCTTCGGACTCTTAGGCCCAAACGGTGCAGGCAAAACCACAGCCATCGAAATCATGGAAGGTTTACGTCAACAAAACAGTGGAGACGTCAAAATCTTTGGTCTCGACCCATGGAAGAACGGTTACGCGGTTCACAAGAAGATAGGTGTTATCCCACAAAACTTCACCTTCTTCGAAAAAACCACACCTAGAGAAGCCATAAACTACTACGCTAAACTTTTCAACATAAAAGTAGATGCTGATCAAATCTTAAAAGAAGTCCTCCTCGAAGATATGTCAAACCACGTTTTTGAGAGCCTCTCAGGCGGTCAAAAACAGAAAACAGGTCTCGCCCTCTCATTGGTAAACCAACCGGAACTTCTATTTCTCGATGAACCCACAACCGGTTTAGACCCTAATGCGCGCCGAGCCATATGGGAAGTCATCCGCAAACTAAAAGCTAGTGGAAAAACCATCATACTAACCACCCACTACCTCGACGAAGCTCAGCAGCTCTCTGACAGGGTCGCCATTATGGACCACGGTCGCATAGTCGCCATGGGCACTACAGAAGAAATCATCCAGAAACATGGTTCAGGCGAACGCTTAGAAATCCACGGCAGCAAACAACTCGCCGACTACATCAAGGCTAATACTGAATTACAGGTCGACTATGACCAAACTAGAGGCGAAATCACAATACCTCTTAAGAAGAAAATCGATGCTCTCGCCGCGTTGGCTGCAGCTGAACAATCTGGTCTAGAGTGGGGTGCAATACAGACTCGCCAGGACAGCCTTGACGATGTCTTCATCAAGTTAGTTAGTGAACCCCTCGGCGAACAGGGTGAAACACAACCACAGGAAAACAGTGGTACAAAGCGGAGGCGCTAAAAGGTGTCAAGTGCAAAACGAATATACGCAGATTTCAGAGTATTTAGTGTAGGTTACCTTAGAAACAAATTTGGACTTATTCTTCGGCTTAATTTTCCCAGTTGTCCTAATCCTAATCTTCGGTATGATCTATTCAGGCGGCGGTTCAGCTACTATAAATGTCTACGTCCAAAATCAAGACAATGGAGCATACGGGCAAAACATCGGTAGCGATTTTCTCTTAGCGCTAAATGAATCGTCAACGATCAGAATTATGCCTGTAAATACCTCTGAGAATTTCTCCGATTTCTTAGCGAGCAACTCAACGTCAGATGGCATAGTTATTCCTCCTGATTTCACGGCGAATTACATAGCGGGGCATCCGGTTAACATAACAGTTTATGGTAATCCGTCAACCAGTACTAGTGGAATAATCAGTGGAACAGTCAATGGGTACGCTAACTACTTTAATCTGCAAAGGTACAACGGTACTGCAGTCATCGGTTTAACTTCTGCAACTGTCAACACTCAACAAACAAGCAATATTGATCTCGTAATACCTGGCTTAATCGGTTTCTCAATCTTGACCAGTCCAATGTTCTCACTAGTCAACATATCTAGCGAATACAAAAAAGCAAAACTCTTCAAACAGCTCTCATTGACACCGCTGACAAAGATGGAGTGGCTCATCTCAAAAGTACTCTTCTACATACTCTTGAGCATCGCTGGCTTTCTGTTGATGGTCGGAGTTGGCATCTTAGCCTTCGGAGCCCACGTGACATTATCCATTTGGCTGCTACCCTTCCTTATCTTGGGTCCAATGCTCTTTGCCGCTCTCGGCATGCTCGTCGGCACCGTAACTAAGAACCCTGAAACCGCAGGTGTCATCGGCAACATAGTAACCTTCCCAATGATGTTCCTAGCCGGCACCTTCTTCCCCATAGCCTTAATGCCAGAATATCTACAAACCTTTGCGCACGTGCTACCATTATTCTATGTTACAGAAGGACTAAACAACGTAATGGTCTACAACAACATTCCAGCTGCACTCGTCGATATTGCTGTGTTAGCAGTCATTACAGTGGTTATTTTCATTTTGGCTGTGAAGCTGTTTAAGTGGCGTGAAGACTAAACCAGCCACTGACATCTTTTTTCTTTTTCATTTTTAATTGAAAATTTTTACTATTTGCTGCAATTTTAATGGATCACTATATTTTTTGTTTTGCTTGGGGATCACTCCATAACCGGCCAGTAACCCAAACCGGAGGCAGACAACAAAAAGCAATCAACCGCACAACCTGCTGGTTGTTGTTGAAACAAGAGGGGTCCGTGGCAATAACCAATAATAAAAAACAAGTAACAGCCCAGAATTTTTAGTACCTTAAACGGTATGCCTATGCCGTTGCAGAAGAATCCCACAGAAACTGGAAATACTCACGAGCAAACCCAACCAAACCCACATGATTACTCCAAATCACAAGCGTCGGCTTATCCTCGCCCAAAAACAGCATAGCTTCTTTGCCATCAGCGATTATACCGCCACCGAACATGTGATCGCGAATCCGCAACTCACCTAAACCAGAGAACTTTTTGATAAACATCCACTCCTCTTTCTTACCAGCCGCCATAAACTTCAAACTAACATTTTTTTTAAGCCCATTTTCAAGTAACGGTTCAGCCAACGCAATAACAGGCTTCGCAAACTCGGGCGCAGCAACCACGATTTCGACAGATGCCTTCTTGAAAACATCCTCAATCTTAGACAATACCGCTTGTTGCCCACGCAAAATAAGCATGTCTGGGCGCTCAACAATTTCGCGTTTCTCATAAAGCGGCTGCAATGTTTCTGCGACTGTGTTTTCCAACTTTACGTATTTCTCTTCGAGGCGCAGCTTGGTAAAGCGGGTTGCTTCCATGGGTGGAACGGGGTAATATTTGAAGGGTCGGCTTTCGCTGCTTTTGATCCAGCCTTTTTCTTTAAGGGAGTTGAGGACTTCATACATTTTGCTATAGGGCACGTTGGCTTGTTCGCTGATTTCCATAGCTGTCATTTGTCCAACGTCGAGTAGGACTAGGTAAGCGTCTATTTCGTAGGCGTTTAAGCCCATTTCACGCAGAGCCGCACGGGTTTCCTCATTTATCATCTGTTTTTCCCCTCAATCACCTTAGGAAACGTTTGGAAACCTTATTATCATCACTTCTCTCTTAAGCACTTCGAAAGTAACGCTTACACGATAGAAGGCAAACTATACATGAAAGATATCAAATCGACAAAAAGTCTTTGCCCTGAATGCCTAAAACCGATAGATGCAACCATCTATGAAGATGGCGGTAAAGTTTTCATCAAAAAAACTTGCCCAGAGCATGGGCTATGTGAAGAGCTCTACTGGTCAGATTATGACCAATACATGCGCGCCGAAAAGTACCGGTGGGTCGGCGATGGCATGGAGAATCCCCGGACCGAAAAAAAATTGGGTTGTCCATATGACTGTGGCATCTGCCCAGAACACAAATCACACACTTCCCTAGCAATCATCGACATCACCAACCGCTGCAACCTAAAATGTCCAGTGTGTTTCGCTAACGCATCCGCAGCAGGATACGTCTATGAACCCACCGCTGAACAAGTCACAGGTATGCTGGAGAATCTCCACAATAACAAACCAGTCCCAGCAACAGCGCTGCAGTTCTCAGGCGGAGAACCAACGATTCGCAACGAATTATTCGATTTCATACGAAAAGCCAAAGAAGTCGGCTTCAAACACGTCGAAGTCAACACTAACGGTGTAAGACTCGCAGCTGACCCCGAATACGCTATAAAACTCAAAGAAGCAGGCCTCAGCACAATCTACTTACAATTTGACGGTTTAACCGCTGATGTTTACAAATTCATCCGAGGCCTCGACTTACTTGAAACTAAAATGAAGGCAATTGAGAACATACGCGCAGCCGGCTTCACAAGCATGGTGCTCGTAGTCACCTTAGTTAAAGGCGTCAACGACAGCCAACTAGGCGACATAATCAAGTTCGCAGCCAAAAACAACGATATCATCCGCTGCGTCAATGTCCAACCAGTCTCACTCTGCGGCAGACTACCCCCACAAGAAAGAGAAAAAATGCGCATCACCATCCCCGACTTCATGCGTCTAGTCGAAGAACAAACCCAGGGCGACATCAAAACCTCAGACTTCTACCCAGTCCCAGTCGTTGTCCCAGTCTCCAAAGCAGTCGGCGAACTCAAAGACAAACGCTACGTCGAATTCACAGTACATCCACACTGCGGCATGGCAACCTTCGTATTCATTGAGAACGGCAAAATAGTCCCTATAACCCGCTACGGCAACATCGAAAAATTCGTCGCTTCACTCAAAGGCGTCTACCAAGATGCAGCAAAAGGAAACAAGAGCAAAGCAAAACTCCGACTCGCAGGTTCCGCACGCCACATCAAATTCGGCTTCCTACGCAAATACGTACTAAAAGTCCTCATGGACGGCGACTACCAATCACTAGGAGACTTCGCACGAAGCGCACTCATGGTTTCCTCAATGCACTTCATGGACCCCTACAACTTTGACCTCGAAAGAGTACAGAGCTGCGGCATCCACTATGCTGTACCAGACGGACGCATCATACCCTTCTGCACCATGAACTCAATCCACCGCGCCGACGTAGAAAAGAAACTTGGCGTACCAATCAAAGAGTGGCAAAACAAACATAAGGTTGAAATAAGCCAGCCAGTCTAGATGTTGGAATCAAAATAATCGGCAAGGTGAAAACATGGGTGGAAAAAAGAAGCTTGGCATAAAGCAGATGGAGAAACAGCAAGCTGATAAATCTGATGACGAGAAATCCAAGAAGAAGGAAGAAAAGAAAACAGGACCGCCACAGAAGAAGATAACAGTTGGCATTATGGTTCCAGACGTCAAAGACCAAAAAATCGTCGCTGAAATCAAAAAGATGGGTGTCCTAACACCCTACGCAGTTGCAACACGATACGGCATACGCATAAGCGCAGCAAAAGACTTCCTAGAGCAGCTCGAATCAAACGGTGCAGTTCAAGCTAGTATCAGGTAGCCATAATCTAAAAATCTATAAGCCAGCAGCCTAAAACTGCTCCCAACATATTTTATTAAAATAATTATCCTTTCTAATTTCGGAGTTGTACCTTTGAGTTTCCCAGAAAAAGTTTACACTAGCAAAGAGCTTAAAACAGCAAGAGCCCTTGTGACGCAAGGATACAAGCACAACTTAACTGTTGAAGGCAAACATGAGTTTACGAATAAAGTCAAGGAAGCCCTTGAATATATTAAAACCGCGGGGTACTTTGACTATTTGCAGACTTACATTAGAAACATCACTGAAATCGACGGCATGACCCAGTTGCGTCAAGCAGAAGTTGCGATTTGGGCTAACAAATTCGCCGTAGACAACCCAGTTGATGCAGCCAGTTTATTCATACAGAAAGCCTACAGCATGCAGGAATACGTAGCGGGGAAAATGTATTACGGTGGACCCGCTGAGAAGCGCTCAATCGCTAAACGCATCGAGTTTCTCCAAGCATTAAAAGAGAAAACAACTGATAGAAGCGTAAAAGAAGAATGCGAGCGGCTTCTTAGTTTATGGAACGATAGTTCCCTCTAAACTTTTTTCGGTCGTTACGAGAACAACTTTTATTGTTGAGCCACTTTTAACCCGTTTAAACAGTTCTAAGTTACTGGTTATTTTTCCCAATATGCTTACAGGACTGTAGGGTTGAGATTTGCCGTAGAATACGCATAATGCGCTGCCCATGGGCCAAAAAGCAATCGTGCCCGTTTCGACTGTTGGTTTAGCTTTTTCTTCACCCATCTTTAGGGGGATTTCAAAGTAAACTTCTTCTTTGTATATTGCCGCTCTACCCTCAATAGGCAGTCTGCGTACAATGTTATCGATTGATCTGGGTGCTAGAAACCTAACGAGTTCGCCTTCTGCTTCGCCTAAACCTTCAATGAGGAATTTGACTTTAATGCGAGAGACGCCTTCATCGTTACTCAAACACTTCATACCCCTTTAAAATAAACCCTAAATGTTGTAAATCAAAAAGTATAGTGTGGAAGTGTAATTTAACTGTTACACTCCATGCCTGAATCTACTACAGTAGGCTTAGCACTGACTCGCCGATGAAGGCTATTTCCTCGCTTGTGACTCCTGGATGAACTGGTAGCGAGAATACCTGTTTTGCGGCTTTTTCGGTTTCTGGAAGTGATGTGGCTCCGTAGTTGTCTCGGTAAAACGGCATTGTATTTACTGGGTTAACGTAGTATGCTTCGGCTCCGATGCCTTTGGCTTTGAGTTCTTCGAGGAGTTTGTTGCGTTGGGCTTCTGTGGCGTCATTTAGTCTTGCTGTGTAGAGATACCAGCTGTGTTGTCTATCTTTAGTTTCATAGGGCAAGACAAGCTTGTTTGATTTCTGGAGTATCTTGGTTAGTTGTTGAGCGTTCTGGCGTCGTTTAGCTATGAATGAGGGTAGCTTCTTTAGTTGTACGATGCCGATTGCTGCTTCGAGTTCTGGCATGCGGTAGTTGCTTCCCAGCATCTCAGAGGCATACTTGGCTTTTTCGCCGTGAGTTCGGATCATGCGCAGTTTCTCGTCAATCTGGTCGTTATTGGTGGTAATGATTCCGCCTTCGCCAGTCATCATATTTTTACTTGCATAGAGACTCCAGCAAGCCGCATCTGAAAAGGATCCAGCCGGTTTGCCCTCATATGTTGTTCCATGGGCTTGGGCATCATCTGAAACTAAGCCTAAATTGTGTTTATCAGCGATTTCCCGCAGAGGCTTCATGTCAGCTGAGAAACCATAGAGGTCAACTGGCATGATGGCTTTGGTTTTTTTGGTGATTGCTTTCTCAACCGCTGCTGGCGAGAGGGTGTAGGTTTGTGGGTCAATGTCGGCGAAAACTGGTTTACCGCCAGCTAAAGCAACAGCTTCCGCAGTGGCGACAAAGGTGAAACTTGGAACAATAACTTCATCATCACGTTTAACGCCAACAGCCATGATTGCAGCATGCAACGCAGCAGTACCTGTGTTAACGGCTACCGCATGTTTTGCGCCTGCGAATTCTGCGAAGGTTTTCTCGAACTCTAACGTTTTTGGCCCTGCACCCAAGGCGTTGGTTAGTGGTCCTTTACGCATAACTTCTAGAACTGCTTGAACTTCTGCTTCGTCCATTTGTGGCTTGTTAATTGGTATCATACTCTGTTGAGCCTCTTTGTAGAATTAGGTTGCGGTTCTATATTTTAATTTGCCAAAATCTGCCCTGACGTGACTGCTTGTTTACAGTCACATACGCTAATTTGTAGCTTGAAAGGTTGGGTATTTGGAGTGTTTGATGGAGAATGGAAGGCGAATTAATTGGTGAATTCAAGGGCAAAAACACAACTTACCGTGTGCTTCCCGATGGAGTAATGGAGGTATCGGGGCAGGGTACAGGAAAAATCTTGGGGATGGATGCTTTTTTGGCAACAACTAGCATTGGTATTATGGAGAATGGGGTTTTTAGTGGAGAAGTCAACTCGTCCATAACTACTATGGATGGGCAAATGGTGACGATGCAAGCTGTTGCGATTGGTTATCCTTCAGGAAACGGCGGCTTAAGCAGAGGCGCCTCCATCCAGACGACGACGTCGGAGAAGTTTATGCGGCTAAACAAAGCGATACTACTGCATGAGTACCAGACGGATATGACGGATAACTGGACAGGTAAAATCTGGGAGTGGAAATAACTACTCTACAGTCATTTCTAATGTGGTTTTATAGTCAGATACGACTCTGACTCCATGAATTCTAAACTTGGTATCTAACTCTACATCGCCAGTGTCAACCCTGAGACTCTTCAGCTTATCCAGCTTACTCTTGGTTGCGATTACGACGATGTTGTCTAAGCCGACTTGACGTATGACTTTGGCGCTTATCTGCTGATTGCCCCTGCCAAAGATGAAGCCCTGTCCACCAATGGGCGTTACGATGATTTTTGCGGGTTTACCTTTTGTTGCCTCTATGATCTGTTTTTCGTTTATGTCTCGGGCGATTATCTGTTTGTTCTGGATTAGGTCGACGCCAAGAAGCGTCTTTTTTTGGTCCAAGAGGTCCGCTACCGTACGAGTTGTTGTTCCAGGTCCAACGATGTAGTATGTATCTGGCTGCATTTCCTCGATCATATAGACCGCAATCGCCGCTTGATTCTCCAATTCGTTCTCCGTCATGGGGCTCTCCATTTTGTTACCCTGAATTAGGTGTGGCTCAAAGGGACTAAGTAGATACCCATAAAGTTCCGCAGATAAGTGCCCCTGACGGAATGCTTGCTCGTCAATATCCATAACTTCAGCTTCCCGAAGTGGCAAACCACCCCAAAGATACCGAATTGCAACTCTAGCCGCTGCTTGTGGGCTTACAGCGAATAATGCGCTATGCATCTTAACACCCGTCGGAACCCCAAGCGTTGGCACCTTCATGTCAACGACTTTTTGGATATCACGAGTTGTCCCATCACCCCCACAATAAACCAGCAAATCAACCCCTATCTCAATGATGCCTTTGGCAACACTTTGAGTATCCTCAGAAGAAGTATCCGTTTTGATTTCGCCGATGACTTTGCAGCTATAACCAAGTTTCTGGGCTTCACTCTCGCCCATTTGACCAGCTCCCACAACAAGCTTCAGATGTGCTTTGGCTGAGGCTAATTCGGTTAGGAAGGTTTCTGCTCTCTGTGTTGCTATAGGTTTAGCGCCTAACGCTATGGCTTGTTGTAGGATTGCTTTGCCGTCTGTGCCTTTGAGTCCAACTGCGCCGCCCATGCCTGCGACTGGGTTTACTATGAAGCCGATGGTTTTGGTTGGGATAAGTGCTGTAGTCATTGTGGGTTAACCTATGTAGTAGTAAGGCGTGAGGGGGTTAATAAAAAATAGAACCTTAACTCAGTGGAGTTCAAGTTGTCAGAAAAAATGTTTGTTTCGAGGTTAATCAGGGCTTTCACTAAAAAGGAAAAAGAGAGTTAGGGTTTTTTAACCCTACGGCTTAACCACCAGATGACCCCAATTACTGCGGGAATCGCAAAGATAGCAACTGTCCAGAGCAGTATCGTTACCATTGAGCCGACTACGTAGTCAAGTGTCCAGCTTGCGATGGCTTGATTCCAGTTTCCGTCGATGTAGACTTTGATGGCGAATGCAATGAACAGCAATGGTGAGATTGCTCCTCCTGCTCTTGAACTCTTTTTGCTTTTGCCTGTGTGGAGTTGGCTTTTTTCTGTTTGGGGTAGTCTTTTCCACCATTGCCAACCTGCCACTGCTACTATGGCTGCTGGGATACCGATTAGGACGAGTTCCCAGAAGACCCCATGGAGAATGAACAACACTACGTTATTCATTGACCACAGATTCAGCGTTGAGGGAACCAAACCGGTTGTTTGGGCGTTGCCTGTGAACCAGACAAACACATAGACCGCGCCTGCAACCGCCACTATGGCTGCTGCTGTGAATGCTGCGAAGGCGGCCCAGTGTTTGCGTATGAATCCGCGCCAGTTTGCTTCTGTTTGGGGTTGGGCTTGGTTTTGTTCGGTCATGGTTTGCTTGCTCCTTTATGCTGGTGTTTGTGGCTGGGTTGGTGGTTGTGGTGCGTATCCGTTTGTTTGTCGCAGTGTAGGGTTGATACTCTTTGGGCTTCATGCTGGAGAAGCCTATTATGACGAATATCCATGAGATTATTATCAGGATTACGCCAAGGCCGATTATTGTTAGTATTGCTCCCCAGAAGATCAGTGTGGCTGCAGTGTCGAATGATGCTTCGCCTGTTTTCTGTGCGAGTGTGCTGTATGCTTTTCTTAGGTGTACTGCTGCGAGTAAGTAGAACACGAATGCGACTACTAGACCTGCAAGTATTGCGATAATGCCGCCAACGATGCCTGCCGTAGCAGCGAATTGTGCGCCGGTGAATAGCCCTGCGGTTGCAAAGCTAGTTATCCCTATTCCTGTGCCGACTGCTAAGCGCAATCAATGCGACTATGTAGTATTTCAGGCCGGTCCACGCGTTTTTGTGGATGCTTTCATCTTGGTAGTAGTTTGATAGTTCTTTTGATGCTTTGAGGAGTAGGATTACGCCGATTATAGCCAGAATCCACCCCACTGCTGGAACTGGGCCGAGTAATAGAAGGACTGCGCCTTCAATAGCCAAAGTTTTGCTGTATTGGAAGTTTACGTTCATTTATTTTTCCTCCGAACTTTTTTCGGTTATGCAAACAATAGTGGCGTCGAGATATAGCCCTAACATTTAGAACCATGCATCTGGGCTTTAGATGCGCAACTCTAAGGGTTAGAGTCATAAGCAAACAGCAAGTTAGCGCAGAAAAATATGTAAAAACCATATTTCGCTAGGGTTTAATTTATTTGGTCCCTCTGCAAATATCACTGCAGGGTTTGGGCTTTGGCGAAATCTCGTGGAATAAGCGCGGATATGCAGTCACCAAGAACACGATTACTGTACCTTATCTATTCTGCCCCCAACAGCCGCATCAAAGCTGCACCCGGAACCAAATCAAACATCGCCCAAGCTTTAGGCTACAAATCCGATGGCCACTTCCACTATGACTGGAACTACCTTATCGGCGCAAACATGATCGAAGAAAAAGCTGGCTACTACCAAGTTACCGACACTGGCAAAAAAGAGTTCGCATTGTACTCGACGGCGTCGATGAGTAACTGGATCATGGTGATCATGGGTATAGCTATAGTCATCTTCACGGTTGGGATAAGGTTTGGTTTTCTGCCTGTGGAGAGCGCCGCGTTTTTTGGTGCTGCCTTGATTCTGGTTGGGGCATCGTTTTTGCTGCTTGCCGGAAAGAGTAAGCCTAAATTGTCCTCCGAAGCCAAGGCTTTGCTAAAAGAACTCAAATAAAAAAATAAAAGAAAAATGTGAAGAGGCGAGTTTAGGTTGACTCGCAGGGTGTTATGTACTTCTTTGTAACTTCGTTTAGCCACGGGTAGAGCGCTTGCAGTTTCTTCATGGATTCCGCAACTTTCTCTACTGGATACTCATAGGGTTGTAGGTGTCCGTTGAAGTATTCGTCGTAGGCTGTCATGTCAAAGAAGCCATGGCCTGTCAAAGCGAACAGCAACGTTTTGGGTGTGTTGGTTTGTGCACATGCGCGTGCTTCGTCGCAAACGGCTTTGATTGCGTGTGTCGATTCTGGTGAGGGGATGATGCCTTCGGTTCGGATGAAGATTTTAGCTGCGTCAAAAGCGTCGACTTGGTTGACTGCTAAGGTGGTGATTTTGTTTTCTTGGGCGAGTACGCTGATGGTTGGGGCGATGCCGTGGTAGCGGAGTCCGCCTGCGTGGATTGGTGCTGGCATGAAGTCGTGGCCGAGTGTGTGCATGGGGACGAGTGGGGTTAGTTTTGCGGTGTCGCCGTGGTCGTAGGTGTAGTAGCCGCGGGTGACTTTGGGGCATGCTGTGGGTTCAACCGCGATGAATTTGGTTTCTTTGGGTGCTTTCTTTGAGACTTTGTCATAGTAGAATGGCCAGAACAAACCGGAGAAGCTGCTTCCGCCGCCGATGCAGCCGTAGATTGCATCTGGATAGTCCTCTACCATTGCCAATTGCTTTTGGGCTTCTAAGCCAGCGACGGTTTGGTGCATGCAGACGTGGTTAAACACGCTGCCGATGGTGTAGTTGGCTTTTTTGCCTGTTTTTTCGCTTTCCAGTGAGTCTTCGACTGCTTCGCTGATTGCGATGCCCAGGCTGCCTTTGTTTTCTGGGTCTTCTGCGAGGATTTTTCTTCCAGCCGCGGTTTTGTTGCTTGGGCTAGCGTAGACTGTTGCGCCGAAAGCGTTCATCATGGCTTTGCGGTATGGTTTCTGGTCGAAGCTTGCGTGGACCATGTAGACGGTTGCTTCTAACCCGAATACGCCTGCTGCGAAACTGAAGTGCGCTGCCCCATTGGCCTGCGCCTGTTTCGGTTGTGACGCGGTGATGCCTTCTTTCATGTTGTAGTAGGCTTGTGGGACGGCGCTGTTGGTTTTGTGGCTACCTGATGGGGAGACGCCTTCGTATTTGTAGTAGATTTTAGCTGGGGTTTTGAGTGCTTTTTCTAGGCCATATGCTCGGAAGAGTGGGGTGGGTCTCCAGATTTTGTAGATTTCTCTGACTTCGTCTGGGATGTCTATCCAGCGTTCTTGGCTGATTTCTTGGCCTATGATTGCTTTGGGGAAAATTTTTGGGACGATGCCGACGCCGGGTTTACCTGTTTCCGCCTCTATGAATGGTGGAAGTGGGTGCGGTAGGTCGGGGACGATGTTATACCATTGTTTTGGTATGTCTGATTCTTTGAGTAGAATTTTTTTGTCGTGCAATTTTGTTCGACCTTTCTTTGAGTAGTGAATTGTTCTTGGAAGCTTTATTTAAAGCTTTAGTGTACACTTATGTACGTTATGGCGCAGAAGCGCTCAAACCCACAACTTAGCCTGCTCCCAATAGAACCCATACAAATCCGTAACATTGCTGCAAGAAGCCGAGTTTTCGCATGAAGTGGATGGTTAAGCGAATTGCTACGTCTCAAAGTCCAGCGGCGAAGTCGAGGTTCTATGTCTGATTTGCGTGGGTATAAACAACACATTTATACCTTAACGCACAGAAATAGGCATAAGCGAATAGAAATGTGGAACAAAATCAAAACCGAACTCGAAGCATACCCCGAACGCCTCAAAGTCGCACGTGTCCTCATAGAAAACGGACTCAGCGCCAAAGACGACAAAATCTACCTCAACCAAATCGAAATCCCACCCGATCACGAATCGCACGAGTCGCAGGAGTCGACCGCAGAACAGTAAACGAAACACTATGCACAATCCACGATAACCCCGAACTCCGCATGATATTCGAAGAAATCCGCCCCGCAGGCCACAGCCTAAAAGAAATCGCCAAACACCTAAACCTTGGCGTAATTGAAATCACCCCAGCAAGCGCCACAATACGCGGAATCCTAGCCAACTCCACCCAAGTACTATTCAAAGCAGGCCTAGGCATACGCCAAGCAATAGTAGACGACCCCGAACTCTCACCAGAACCGAAGTGTACGTTGATTGTGGATAAGAAAATCCCAGGCGAACTCATACCAGAACTGCTAAAGATACCCGGTGTAGCCAAAGTTTCAGTATACTAAATCTTCCTGACTTTTTGTCAACCTCTTCCTTCTTCTAAAAGTAAAAATGAATATAAAAAAAGCTGAACCCTAAACCAACAACCAAGCACACCAAAAACAGCTTAATGATACAAAAACCGCTAAACTGTAGCCTCACACAACATGCCCACACTAGAAAAACTTATATGTGTAGGACTATCATGTTGTTGTTCGCATTATGGAGGTTTATAAGGTTTGTCAGCAGCACCAACACAAGCAGGCGGAATACCGATTATGGTTTTAAAGGAAGGTTCAAAACGTAGTCGTGGTAGAGAAGCCCAACACGGTAACATTACAGCCGCTAAAGTTGTAGCTGAAAGCGTCCGAAGCGCACTTGGTCCAAAAGGCATGGATAAGATGCTCGTAGATAACTTCGGCGATGTCACAATAACAAACGATGGAAGAACAATTCTTGACGAGATGGATATTCAGCATCCAGCCGCCAAAATGATGGTTGAAGTCGCCAAAACCCAAGACAAAGAAGCAGGCGACGGAACCACCAGTTCAGTTATCGTTGCGGGCGAGTTGCTTAATCTCGCAGAAGGACTTATCGACAAAAACATACACCCAACAATCATCATCGAAGGCTTCAAACTCGCCAGCATAAAAGCCCTCGAAACACTTGACAAAATCGCTATTCCAGTAGATTTAAAATCATCCGATTACCTCAAAAAAGTCGCCATCACCGCCATGGGCAGCAAAATCGTCGCCGAATACAAAGAATACCTCGCCGACATAACCGTCAAAGCCATGCTCGCAGTCGCCGAAAAACAAGCCGACGGCACCATGAAAGCAGACGTAGACGACGTCAAAGTTGAAAAGAAAACCGGTGAATCACTCGGCGAAACCAGCATAATCAACGGCATCGTCCTAGACAAAGAAATCGTACATTCAGGCATGCCAAAACGCGTCGAAAAAGCAAAAATCGCCCTACTTGATGCATCCATGGAAAACGAGAAACCAGAACTCGACACAAAAATTAACATCGAAAACCCAGCCCAAATCGAAGCCTTCCTCAAACAGGAAGAAGTCATGCTCAAAGGTATGGTAGACAAAGTTCTCTCTTCAGGCGCCAATGTAATCATATGCCAAAAAGGCATCGATGATATGGCCCAGCATTTCCTGGCAAGAAAAGGCGTAGTAGCCATACGCAGAGCCAAAAAATCTGACATGGAAAAACTGGCTCGTGCAACTGGCGGAAAAATCATCTCAAACATCGACGCACTATCAGCCTCGGATCTCGGTGAAGCCGCAGTGGTTGAGGAACGAAAAACCGGCGACGACAAAATGACCTATATTGAGGGATGTAAAAACCCCAAATCCGTCACACTCCTAATCAGAGGCGGAAACCAACGCTTAACAGCAGAAGCCGAACGCTCAATCCACGACGCCCTCTGCGTCATACGCGACCTCATCGAGGAACCCCGTGTCGTCGCAGGAGGAGCCGCACCTGAACTCGAAATGGCCAACGCACTCAAAAAGTACGCTCAAACCCTCTCAGGCCGTGAACAGTTTGCAGTGCGCATCTTCGCAGAAGCCTTGGAAGCCATCGCAACCACTCTAGCAGAAAACGCTGGTTTGGATCCAGTAGATCTCTTAACTCAGCTGAGGGCACGACATGAAAAAGGCGAAACATGGGCAGGTATCAACGTTTTCGCAGGCACAACCGAAGACATGACAAAAATCAACGTTTACGAACCGCTCGCAGTTAAAAAGCAAATCATAAAGTCCGCTTATGAAGCAGCATCCATGATACTCAAAATCGACGATGTCATCTCAACCGCTAAAATGAAGTCTCCTCCAATGCCACCCGGAGGAGGAATGCCCGGTGGAATGGGCATGGGCGGAATGGGTGGAATGCCAGGAATGATGTAGAATGCAACAACACGAAAAAATTGTGGTAGGACCACCAAAAATCACTCGATTCGAGAAAGCAAGAATAGTGGGCGCACGTGCACTTCAAATCTCGATGGGAGCACCAATTTTGGTTGACGCAGCAGACAACACCAATCCAATAGACATAGCTGTTTCAGAGCTCGATGCAAGCGTTTTGCCAATCACTATCCGCAGAACTCTGCCGGATGGAACTTTCCAAGATATTCCCTTAAAATGGCTGTCTTAAAACAGCAATTTTCTTTTTAATTTTTCAATTTTCTCTTTCTGTATTAGTCGTTTGGTTAGATTTAGAACTTGGATTTTTTTACATTCATTTTACCTCAACCTTTCCCCAAATCAACTCACCATATATACATTTCATATATACAAACCATATATACACACTACCCTCCTCCCGACTAATCACACACAAACTAAAACAACAAACAATAAGCATAAACCCCATACCAAAAAAAGAAAAAACAATATAATACTACAACATAGGCTACGACTTGTTTGGTTGTATTCAAAGCTTATTTACATTAAAAGTACTAATTAACTGCCATCTGAAGATTATGCATAGTTAGCACTTTTATTGTGCTTGTGTTAAGGTTTTTGTGATTTGTTTCCAGTGTGCTCCCTGCCAATAGACCTGTCCACAGTTGGGGCACTTCCAGAATTTGTCATAATAAATGTAGGTATTCTGCTCTAACTCATCCTTGAGTTGCTCTTTGGGGGCGACTTGGAGTTTGGTGTTGCAGATTGGGCAATGCGATTTATCCATATCAATCACCAACGCCACACCATACCGTTTGGCAACCTCAGCTAGTCGATCAGACTCCCTTTTACCCTCAACATAGAAAGCATCCAAGCTGCGGCTGATGGCGCGTTTGTAGAGCTCAAAATCCTTCGTCAACAAAACCCTGCCTTCAGCTTTTGCCAGCCCCAGTAACTCATTATCGCTTAACTGCGTGCTGTATATGACATCCTGTCCAAGCATCCTTAACCAACGAGCAAGTTTCCCCAGCATCCCATCTGCCAGGAACTTCACTCGCTACCTCCCTGCACAACTGTGCCGACACCGCCTTTAGCGATGATCTCACCGTCTTCATAGACGACTTGTCCGTTGACTATGGTTTTGGCGGGTTTGCCGTAGACTTCCCAGCCGTTGTAGGGCGAGAACTTGGCTTTGGATTTGAATTTGGAGGCATCGATTTTGAATGGGCTGTAATCTACGATTGTTAGGTCGGCGTTTTTGCCTGCTTCGAGTTTGCCGCGGTCCTTTAAGCCGTAGATTTCCGCTGGCTTCTCTGATAGGAACGCGATAACTTGGTTTAGTGTTAGTCTGTTCTTCCTTACCATTGTTAGCATAATTGGCAAGGTTACTTCTAAGCCGGGTATGCCTGCTTTGACTTCCCAGACGCTGCTCGCCAGCTTTTCTTCGAGCGTATGTGGTGCATGGTCAGAGCCCAAAGTGTCAACGGAGCCATCATCTAAGCCCTTCCAGAGCGCATCCACTTGTGTTCGGTCGCGGAGAGGCGGAGCCATAATCGCCAAACCGCCAAAGCGACCAATTTCATCGCTTGTTAGAATGAGGTGGTTTGGGGTAACTTCGCAAGTAATCTTTCGTTCCGCTTTCTTTGCTTCGGAGATTGCGGCTAAGGCGTCTGCGGTGGATATGTGGCAGAAATGCAGCCTAACATCCATGCCTTCGGTTAGTTTAAGGAGCCTCTGTACTGCTCGGAGTTCGACGGCTTCTGTGTGAGCACGCAGATAATCCGCCGGAGTGGCTTTTTGGGCTTGCTTGAGTTTAGCTTCGTTAGTCGACAGCATCTCTCGGTCCTCGGCATGAACAGCCACCAACCGTTCCGCATCTGCAGCTGACTTGAAGGCTTCCTTAATGGCGGCATCATCATCGACGTTTAATCCACCTGTTTGGTTGCCCATGAAAAGCTTGAATGCCACTGCCCCTGCATCGGCTATGTCTTTTATTTCTGTGATAGTTTTAGGGAATTCTGAATAGAAGCCAACGTTAACCAGAAGTCTCCGCTGAGCCAGCTCCATGCGATTCTGTAGGCGCTTGACGCTCATGGTGACTGGGTCATTATTCGGCATATCCAGAACAGTTGTGAAGCCTCCAGCCGCAGCAGCAGCAGTGCCCGAGCTGAACTCTTCTTTGTACGCTCTGCCCTCATCCCGCAGGTGAACATGCTCATCAATCAACCCCGGCAACACCAGCAGATTGTGCAGGTCGGTTTTTTCGTCTGCCTGTGGCATCTGGGTTTCTCTGCCGATTTTCTGTATTTTGCCTTCTTCGATGGCTATACAACAGTCAATGATTTGCCCTTTAAGGTAGGCTTTGGCGTTGATGAGAACAGAATCAACAATCACTCTAATTCACTGTTAGAAATAGCCGCTGGTTTAGTTAATTAAAGTTTATTTATGCTCCAGCCTTGAAGTATAGTAGCTTATAGAGGCTTAATTTTGCCCAGACATGTTTTGTTGAGTAATGGCCGTTTCGCTTTTGGCATAGATGAGACTGCCTACATTAGAGACATCTATTTTCCATATGTTGGACTTGAGAATCATGCGGTTGGTCACCCTTTTCGGTTTGGGGTCTGGGTGGATGAAAGATTCGAATGGTTAGACCAAAACTGGGACCTATCAATCACATACATGCCCGAAACGCTTACCAGCCGATACAAAATCAAAAAACCATACTATGGCATCGAATTAGAAGTCAACGACGCAGTCTACCATACCAAAGACATCTTCGTCCGCAAAATAAAAGTCACCAACATTTCCGAAACACCCCGCCAAATCCGCTTATTCTTCACCCAAGACTTCCACATCAACGGCTATGAAGCAGGCGACACAGCCTTCTACGAACCCAACGCAGCCGCAATCGTACACTACAAGGGCAAACGCTACTTTCTCATCGGCGGAGCCAGCGGCGGCAAAGGCTTCAATCAATACGCAGTCGGCTACAAGGAGGTTGAAGACCGTGAGGGTACTTGGCGGGACTGCGAAGACGGAGTATTAAGCGGTAATGGGGTCGCTCAGGGAGCAGTAGACTCAGCAGTTTCTTTCCAAATGGAGATTCAACCAAACAACTATGGGGTTGCACACTACTGGATTGCATGCGGAACAAGCCTAAGCGAAGTCTCGGCGTTGAATGCCCATGTTAAGGGTGTTGGGGTTGAACAGATGCTACTGGAAGTGGAGAACTACTGGAGCGCATGGCTAAACAGACTCCAACTCGACCTAAACCTCATACCCAAAGATGTGGCTCGACTCTACAAACGGTCCCTACTCTTAATGCGGGCCCACGTGGACAACGCCGGCGGTTTTATCGCATCACTTGATTCGGACATAGTAGGCATCCACCGCGACACATACTCCTACATCTGGCCCAGAGACGGCGCCATGGCCGCGCTAGCCTTCACTAGTGCAGGATTCACCGATGTCGCAGCCAAATTCTTCCGATTCTGCCATGAAGTCATCGGGGACGACGGCTACTTCAGCCACAAATATCTCCCAGATGGCTCGTTAGGCAGCACTTGGCATGCACTCATCGACGCGCAAGGCAACTTACAATTGCCCATTCAAGAGGACGAAACTGCAAGCGTGCTCTAGACATCTAGCTGTAAATTTATCCGGTAAAATTTACTGTGTAGATGGTCGGTGTACTCATGCTGGGGCATCTTTAGCTGAAGGTACCTTGGATGGAGAAGTCTTGACTTGTCCGTGGCATTATTCGCAGTTTAACGTGACCAATGGCGAGGTGCTTAGAGGCCCGGCGTATAAGCCTCTTGATACATACGTTGTACAAATAAAAGAAAACAGCGTCTACCTCGAAATATAGAAAAAAAAGAATTACTTTTCTGTTTCCAACTCGATTCTGCATTCATCACAGATATTTTGGCCATCTCGCTCTTTGAGGGTGTCCGAATAGGTATTGCATCTGTCACAATAGCCTGACAGTGGAACTTCCTCGGTTTCCTCTTCTAAGTTAGCGCCTTCGATTCTTGAGCGTTCCTGATAAATCTCCAGTAGCTCAGGCATAACGCTTAAGACGTCTTTGCTTGAGATGATACCGACTAAGTTGCCTTTGTAGGTTACGCCAAGCCTTCTGATGTCAAGGCGCGTCATTCGTCTGGCGGCATCTGTTATGTTAGCTTCTGGTTCAATGGTGACTAGTGGGGTTGTCATGATTTCTTTAGCTTTAACCGTGTCTGGTTTAAGATTCTTAGCTACAACCCTTTTGACTATGTCCCGTTCGGTGATGATGCCGATGGATTTTCCTGCCTTATTCTGAACGATAACTGCGCCTAAATCCTTCATATCCATGTTAGCCGCAGCCTGATTCGCTGTCTCATCCTCGTCCATAGTTACGACTGGGCTGCTCATTACGTCTCTTACCAACATTTTTGTTCTTAATCCAATTTCAGACATGAAAGTAACCTTCAACAATTTAGGTAGGCTTAGCTTCTCTAATTGAACAATTAAAGGAACGCATAATTTAAGAGTTGCTTAACATCAAAATGTCTCGGTGAAGTTTTATATGCAGCCCACAACTTACTCAACTTGTCGATTGAGGAACATTTTGTGATCAAAACTAACGTTGAGAAACTCATCAAAATCTCTGTCATGGGCGAAATCGTCAGCCCCACTATGCGTGACGTTTACAAAGTCTCTGCAACAGGCAAACCCATCGTGCTACCAGGAGTCGGCGGCATTACCTACAACCTACGCGTCGGCGATCCAGCATACGGCTGGGAAGCAGACCATGCAGAACCCGGCGTCAGCACTGAAAACAAGGAAAACGATGCCCGAACAGGACAAGCTGCAAACACAGCCTTTAACGTTCTCTCTTGCGTTGGAAACCAAGCCATCGTAGCCACAGGCGACGCAAAAGGCGACAAAGGCATAGTCACAGGTAAACACGGCGGAGTCGAACATGTACTAGTCGATTTCTCACCCGCAGTACTTGAGAAACTGCTGATTGGTGACAGAATCCTCATAAAAGCCTACGGCGTCGGCTTGAAACTCCTAGACTACTCCGATATTAAACTATTCAACACTGACCCCTCACTACTGGAAGCATTGAATCCGCAGCCAAGCGGCGAAAAACTACTCGTACCAGTCACACATATAGTTCCAGCAGCCATAATGGGCTCCGGCTTAGGTAGCAACCAAGTTAACTCAGGCGACTATGACATTCAACTCTTCGACCAAACCATCGTGGAACAATATGGACTACAAAACCTGCGTCTCGGCGACATAGTAGCAATCATCGATGCAGATCATTCATTTGGCAGAATCTATCGACAAGGCGCAATTTCCATAGGCGTAGTTGTCCATACAAACTGCTTCGCAGCCGCACACGGCCCAGGAGTAACAACTTTAATGACATCGGCCGAGGGCAAAATTGTTCCCCAGATAAATCCAAAAGCGAACGTCGCTTCTCTCTTAAATTTAAGAGCAGATATATAAGATAGTTAACTTAATAATTGGACAATAGGAAATAAAGAAGGTCAAAATAATGCCCGTTAAGCGAAAAAGCCGAGGAAGAGCAAAAGGAAGCAAAGGAAGCAGCAGCTTAGTTCAATGTGCAAATTGCGGTGCGTCGGTGCCACGTGACAAAGCAAAACGTTCCACACGTCGAGTATCATTCGTCGAACCACAATTAGCAAAAGAACTCAGACAAAGCGGTACATTCTTAGCCTCTTGGGTGGACACGAAATATTACTGTATTTCCTGCGCAGTTCACCGTGGTATCGTTCACGTTAGAGCAGAAAGTGAGCGACACTCTAAAGGCACAAAAGAAGATACTAAACTAAACAGTTTTTACTGTTTTTTCTTTCTTTAATTCTTACGCTTTCTTTAACTGTTTGTAAACATGCAGTACTCTTTGTAGAACGGTTACTATTGATAGAATCGCTATTAGAGCTACTCCATAACCAAGCGCAGGCAACCAGAAGAACCCAATTATGCTAACTGCACCTAAAATCAGCATACGCTCCGCCCGCTCAGCAATACCAACCGACTCCATCTTTACCCCAATAACTTCCGCTCGGGCACGAGTATAACTAACCAACATAGACGCAACCAAAGCCGCCAAAGCCGCAACAGTCCCTAAATAACTCCCAAAAGCTGCACTGCATAAACCTGCGATAATGATGCCTGCATATGCTGCTCCATCTGCAAACCGATCAAGTACTGAATCAAAGAAACCTCCAAAAGCAGTTGTTTGCTTATAGGTTCGGGCTACTATACCATCCATGGTGTCACAGAATCCAGACGCCAACATGAAAAATGTAGCTAAAAGCAGAAGCCAAAGCGACGCTGGAGTCGCCACTGCATAACTAACCGCGGAAGCCAATGCAAGTATGAACCCAATTATGCTTATGCGATTAGGGGTAAGACCTAATTTATGGGCTATTTTTGCTTCGGTTGTTAGCATTTGTTGAATTTGCTGTTTGAGTTTGGTAAGCAAAGCTCTCGCGTCTCAACTTGTGGTAGCCAATTAGGGGTCGGCTGTAGAAAAGCCTTTCTTAACCTCAACTATCCACCGATCTGTCTACCGATGGGGGCTTTTTCAATGGACTTATTAGGAAGTACCTCTAATATTTGGCAGTGACGTTCTGACGCCCAACAGAGCGTAAAACAGCAACGTTACACAAAGACATACAAAAGGAGTAAAATGAAATGACTGAAAATGCAGACGTTATCTTCGTCGGAAACAAACCCCCAATGAGCTATGTTCTGGCAATCATCACAAGCCTCTCAGCAAACAACCTGAAAGAAATTACCCTCAAAGCAAGAGGCCAAGCCATAACCACCGCAGTTGACGTAGCAGAGATCGCAAGAAACCGCTTCATAAAAGACCTCAAAGTATCCAAAATCGCTATTGGTACAGCCGAGATGCCACCTCGTGAGGGCGAGAGCAAGTCCAGAATGGTTTCCACGATGGAGATAACCCTTACCAAAAAGAGCTAAATAGAAAGAATCGTGTAGACCAAAACCAAACTTTCTTCTATTTTTTAGTTTTTCTTGTCATTATTCTTCTCCGCAATGACTTTTTGAGCAACTATTTTTCTCTTCAACAAAGCTTCACTCTGTACACTTTACGTATCAAAATACCATAAACAAAAAAGAAGAAAGGGAAAAAGAAGAAATTTGTTAACCTATTTTCCCATGATTTTTCTTGCGGCGATTTCAATATCTTCCGCTTTGATAGTTTTTCTGCCAGCGTGCATGGCGAAATCGAGTGCTTCTTTAGCAATTTTTACGCCGATTTCTTCAAGTGCTTTTGCAAGTTCTTTTGCCGCTGCCTCGCTCACTCTATCAGCGCCTGCTTTCTTACATAATCTGTGCATGGGAGCTACAGCTATTTCTAATTCAGTCATATCGACATCTCTGTAGCTTCTTTTTCTTTTTAAAGCTGTATTTAACCTTTGTTATCGGTTTTTGCGTTAAAACGTCGCCAACCGTGAACTTGTCAAATAAAGAAAGAAAAATTATAAAAACACTCAACCCGTGAATATAGCGCTGAGAAAAATGAAGCTAATAGACGCACATGTGCACCTCTCCGATGCAGAATACACCGGACATATTGAAGAGTTAATAGCGGATGCAAAAAATGCAGGCGTAAAGGCGCTGATGACAAACTCCATGGACCTTAGAACATGCCAAAACGATGTTAAACTTGCCCAAACATACCCAGACCTTGTTTACGCGGCACTGGGCATCCACCCATGGAACGTTAACATCTTAAAAGAAAACGAGTTAGAAGAACACAATACAATTCATACTGGAAAACAAAGACTACGTCAAAGCAATAGGTGAAATCGGCTTGGATAACAAATATGAAACCATCTGGGAAAAACAAACCTTGGTCTTCGACAAAATGCTTCATCTAGCCGAGCAACTTAACCTTCCAGTAATCATACATTCAAGGGGAACCACCGACAAAATCGTAGATATGCTTCCATCTTACCGAGTTAAACGTGTACTGCTCCATTGGTTTAGTTACCCCATGACTGCACTCGCAAAAGCAATGGACAATGGTTACTTCATAACCGAGGGTCCACCAGTCACTTATTCCAATGGCATACGTGAAGTCGTTGAAAAAGCACCTCTCACAAACTTGTTAACGGAAACTGACGGCCCCGTAACTTATTGGAAACAACCCTACAATGGGCAGTTAACAAAGCCTTCATACATACGCAATGTCGTGGGTGCAGTTGCGGAAATCAAGAAATTGCCTGTTGAAGAGGTTGCTGAGCAGATAGCAAAGAACTTTGAGAGCTTCTTTGATATCAAACTAAACTAACCCGTCTATTTTTCCTGCGGTGTTTCTCTTCGCAACCCCTCGGCTGCTAAAAACGATTATTTGAGGCGCAAGCTTAAATTACGCCTATCTTCTATTGAGAGTTGCTCCTACGCTTTTAAAGGTCGGAGAACTGTCAATATCGGAGGAAACTAATTTGGGAAAAGTAAAGACTGAGCAGATCAAACACCTTGGCAAAGAACTAATGGCTCGCTTTCCAAGCAAATTCACTACTAACTTTGACGAAAACAAACGCACTGTGGACGAATTAACCAAAGGTACCACTACACGCGTAAGAAACAAAGTTGCTGGATACATTACCCGGACAAATGCATTAGCTCAAGCCAGTTCTGCAATGGAATCTGAAAACGAAGAAGACGAAATCGCCGAGTAATCTGGTATTATTGCATGATGGATGAGTATCGTAAAGGTTGGGCGCTAAGGTATCTTCGTGAAGCAAAGGCTGAATTGGAAGCCGCACGAAAAATCCCTTACATGGCACCAAGCTTAGTTTTAGAGGCTATCCGAAAAGCCCGAAACGCCATCTATTACAGCCTTGGCGAACCAGCTTTCATCGAGATACTCATCCGCGAAGAAGTAAGCAAGAACCAACCGACGAATGATTCTGTCCTGCGTTTTCTAATCGAAATCGAAACTTTAGTTCAGCAGATTTCACAGTTGGAAGAAGTTAACGGTGACGCCGTGATGAAACAGGCGGATTCAATCGTTGACATCGCCACCGACATTGTTGAAACCTTGACGCAGGAAAAATTCGACAGCTTCAGCTAAACATCCACTAATTCTTAACAATTTTTAATTACCTTTGAGCGGCAGCTTTCTTGCCAAATAATACAATTACAGTGTTTTTGTAACTTTGAATATTGTTACTTCACTGTTTTGAAAAGCTATTGTAAAAGTTGAATCGCTCAAGAAACGTGCTATTGCTGCTGAATCTCGGACAATAATATACGACACATTCCATTGGCGTAAAGCTGCTTTGTAATCAAAACATGTTACCGGATAATCTGCACTGGAATCCAAGTAGGTTCTGGCGTTATCCTCAATTATGCTGTTATAGTGGGTTGTTTGGTTTGTTTGGGGTTCAACTGGTTTGAATGGGCATAATCCTACAAAGAAGCTTATTCGTGATGTAGAATTGCCTGCGAGATTACATACTAACTCGTAGTTGTCGGCGTTCTCTTGGAGTAAAACGTCTTTTCCAAGCTGATTGTTAGGAAGCACAATCTGATTGACCATATGCAACGTATTATCAACCATACCGATGTTGTTAGCGTATTGTACCAGTTGCCCCCTTGACTGGAATGGTATCCGCAACCAATCGAATCTTGAATCAGCTAAATTCTGGAAAACAAAAGTAATCTCCGCAAAACGCACTCCCTGGTAGATTGTGATTTCCTGAGTAATCCTAAGGCTGTCGCTTTCTCTTGAAATGATAAACGATGCAGCCTTGTTGTCCTTTACTACTTGTGTGTTAGAATCTATGAATGTGCCAAGCTTGATTTCTTCTGGTGCCCCCTTATTGCGGTAGAGAAGACTTACTTGTGTGTCATTTATTGAGAAAACAAGTGGTTCAATGATTGAATCATTTAGGATTGCATAAAGGTCATGTGAGCTGCCATTAGCATATGCTCCTGTTTGCTGGATTCGCAAAAGTCCATTGTCTGCAATATAGTCTGCCTTAAACAGATTTGAAGCAGTCAATGCAGGTGCAAACTCCCGTTGTAAAATCAAGTATTGGGGTTCAACTGCGCTTAGTGTAGACCGTTTGGCAAATCCGGATGTCCACCAACCCATTGATGCGTCAGCGACGATAACTGCGTTTTCTGGGGTGTTGTTTTGTATCCATTTTATTGCTTCATATTTGGGTTGATTCATTACTTGGAAGAAGTTTGCTTGCGTTTCACCAACGTATGGGAGTGCAAATAGGGGCGTCAGCAAACAAAATATTACAATTGCTGTAATCAGAACAGGTTTAGCCTTGACAGCTGGCTCTTTAACTTTGATTTTCTGTAAACCCTTCGGGATTATCTCAGCCGCTTTAACGATTATCAGTGCGAGGCAAACGATTACTGGCAAAGCCAAAAAGTACAGGAAACGCTCGTAATCCAAAAAGAAACCAAACAGGTAACCTTGCGCGGCAGCCAGCGGAACGAGAAGGGTAGACGCAAAGAGAACACTTGGCAACGTGAAGAACTTCTTGTTTTGCCTCTTTGAGAAAACAAAGAACATACCAATCGGAATGAGCGCTAAACCCAAAATTGTAGCTGGAATTACTCTGGTTTCAACAACTGCCTGCTTCATTGTTGGTACAGTACCTGTAATAGCGCCTTCTGTGCCAAAATAGAATGGAATAACGCTAAGGATGTAGGGGGAAACTAGTATGAAGCCAAAGAAAAGCGGAGTTAACCAGGCGAGCGCAGTTTTTTTGGTAAAGCCCGTTGATTTGGAAAAAGCCAAGTTTACGATTAGCGCGAGAATTGCTATAGTTATAAAGATGATTGCGCTGAAGAGATGCGTTAAGAATAATGCTCCAGTAATCAGTGATGCTACGATTAAATAGTTTTTTTGGGATAGCTTTTTCGGTTGTAGAAACAGATAAAATAGTAGAGGTATAAGCGCTAAGGCGATGATGTTGGGGTATCCTGCCCAGCATAACATCATGATGTCGCTTGCAGAGAATAATGCTAAGATAGCAGCGACAAAGCCTGCTAATTCGCCCCAGAGTAGCCTGACAACCATGAAGATACACAGTATTATTAGGGCTGAAAACATTGATGCGACCGCTGCTTGAACGAGGTAATCGGTTGCTCCTGTCATGCTCATGATGAATGCTGCGAAAATGTGGTAACCCGGGTTTGTCGCGGAGATGCCGCCGCCCATGTGATAGTAATTGAACAGAAAAGTTGTTTTTGGCGCCAGAATCGAGTTTATGACGCTTTGATGTAATCCTATATCCGCACCTGGCGGGAAAGTATTCGCTGTCATTAGTGCAAATCGGTAGATGAACCCGACTGCTAATATGAATAGTAAAAGAAGGTTGACATTTCTTTTGTTAATCATTAAGGTGCCTATTGCAAGACTATATCTCATGTTATCCTTATGATTTTTACGCCCAACTGCTACCACACAAGCGGTTGTTTTTGTCAAACTTTATATGAGCATTCCTTCATAGCAAGATAGCGTGTTAAGTATGAGAATAAACGCTCGCAAAATCACCGTTTTCTTACTAATCACATGTATAGCAGTGACTAGTTTATCATTTGCATCAACTGCATCCGCATATTATTATCCCCTTTCACAATGCAGCTTGAGTACCTCTGTAAACTATTCTGGTGCAGGCTACATTACTCCATCTGGACAAAATATGTTGTATTATTATGGTGAAACCGTAACTCTACGAGCTTACACCTATACCGGTTACGTATTTGACGGATGGTACCTAAACGGTGTCTACCAAGGTAAACTCTCAACCATCACACTTTCAATGACTCAGGACTACACGCTATATGCAACGTTTAGTCAACGAACAGCAATCCTGACAGTAACAACAAACCCCATTGACGGAGGTACAACAACCCCCGGAACCGGAATCTGGAATTACAGTGCAGGCTCAACCGCCTCTGTTAAAGCATATCCAGCCTCAGGCAACACATTTAGCGGTTGGTACATTGACGGAACATATCAGGGTCTGGGAACTACAATAACGGTATCAATGACTACGGACCATCAACTGAGTGCTTTCTTCTCAGGAAACGGCTCAAATCCCACACCTGAACCTACTGTTACACCTTCACCGATTACGCCAACACCAGGATTGCCCATTCCAAGCTTGAGTTTCTATTGTGCAAGCTCCACTTCCTCCTCAGGTTTTAACGTAGAAATCTCTGGCGCTCTATCAATTGATAATTCAGGGATTTCTGGTACAGGAATAGTGTTATCGTACAGTGCCACAGGCGGTGCCACCTGGCATGACTTAGCATATGTAATAACCGATGACTATGGCAGCTTCTCTGCTGTTTGGATGCCTTCCGCCTCAGGCAACTATGTAGTTAAAGCAAGTTGGTACAGTGATGGTGTCTATTCAAGTGTCAGCAGCACTGTAAATTTTGCAGTAGCACCAAATCCAATTGAGAATCAGGTGTTCTCGGTTTCCTCGAATTCAACAGTTTCTAGTCTAATGTTTGATTCAACAACGTCTCAGTTAAAATTCACTGTTTCGGGTGATTCAGGAACAACTGGCTACGTTCAGGTCTGTGTTCCAAAGAATCTTTTACCTGTACCTGGCGACCTTCGGGTGTCATTAGATGGTCAAGAAGTAACATATCAAGTGTTTTCGCAGGGAGACGCTTGGATAGTTACAACGGAGTATCATCATAGTACCCATTCCGTAGTGATGGGGTTGTCTTCATCGACCGCTCTGCCAACAAACGGAGATGCAGTGACTAATCCAACCTCAGGTTCGTCTTCACCCAGTCCGCTTGAAGTATCGCCGCTGGTAACACTGCCAATAATTGTTGTGCTGCTTGGTTTGGTTATCTTCCTTCTGCTAAGGAGACGCCCAAAAAACAGCGGTAAAGCGTAACTTTCTTTCACTATTTTATTTTTAGTCATGTAAAATCAACGGAAATTTCAACATTTTGGATTAACCTTTATTACAAATCTCTGCTCAATTCAAGTAGAGCGTAAAACTGTTGCCGTTAACTATAAAATTCGTTGGTGCTCTGCGTCATTTATCTGGAAAAACTCAGTTAACCCTCGATTTTCATGAGGGTGCTTCCATAAAAGATGTTGTAGATAACCTTGGTCAAGAGATTCCGCAGTTGAAGCATACTTTCTGTGACAATGACCTTAACGATGCGAGGTCTAATTCGCTGATATTAGTTAATGGTAGAGAAATCAGTATCCTAAACGGTTACGCGACTAAGGTCAGCGATGGGGACGAAATCGTTTTTGTTCCAGTCGTCCACGGCGGCTGAACATATGATTACATTGAGCACGGATTTTGGGTTAAAAGACCCCTATGTGGCTGAAATGAAAGGCGCCATCCTATCCATAAACTCCCAAGCAAGCATAGTGGATGTTAGTCATGGCGTTGACAAGTTTAACGTGCGAATGGGCGCCTTCATGTTGGCTTCAGCGGCACCATACTTCCCAAAAGGCACCATACATCTGGCAGTTGTTGACCCCGGTGTTGGAACAGAACGTCGAGCTATTTTGGTGCAGACTAAACAGGGCTTTTTTGTTGGGCCTGACAATGGCGTTTTGATGTTGGCTGCGCAGGCACAGGGCATTGAGCATATTTACGAGTTGGCGAATCCCAAGTTTATGCTTGCAGAAGTTTCCAGAACTTTTCATGGCCGAGACATTTTAGCTCCCGCAGCAGCATACCTAGACAAAGGCGTTGACCCAAAAGAGTTCGGCCCAGAAATCACCGATGCAATAACACCAAAATTCTCAGCCGTTGAGCGCAAGGATGGTTCTCTATTCGGCGAAGTTCTGCATGTGGATGGCTTCGGAAATGCCATAACAAACATAGCCCAAAACGAAGCATCCACCGCTAAAGCAGTGAAGGTGAACCTGCATCATATCTCACTTCAACTAACTATAGCCCAAACGTATGGACAAGCCAAACCCCAAGAACCCATTGCATTGATTGGTAGCCATGGCTTTTTGGAGTTAGCCCTAAACCAGGGCAGCTTCGCTGAAAAGTACCGTGTACGAGCAGGCGACCGAATAGAAATCGTCGTGGCCTAAGCTTTTAGGCTCTCAACAACTTTGGCGATAACATCTACCGGATTCTCGAGTTCTGCAAGTTTGACAGCTACATCGAATCTTTTGCCCAGATACTTCTTTGCCAATCCCAGCACTTTGTTTTCTGTAGTTATGAAGAGTGGAAAATCTTTTTTGGCGAGGTAAGTGTTGACGGGGGTTTTTGCCATGTCGGATATGGCTATGCTTGGGATGCCCATGAGTGCTGCTTCGCGGCTGATGGTTCCACCGTAGCTGACGACTAAGTCTGCGTTGGCGACAAGGCTTGCTGTATCCTCAAAAAAAGTTTTTTCACCAAACTCTTCTGTTCCCTCGTTGTACCTTCCAACTATGTGTACGTTGCCTAACTCTACAAGTTTTTCGGCGACTGTTTTGTGGTTATCTTGTTTGCCTTTGGCGTATGCTGCTTTAGTTTCTATTTGCCGAAATACAATCAGGGGCTTTTTGGTACCGGGCGTTTTTGTTGGTTGGAAGCCTTGTATCCATGCAACCTCATCAACGCCTGAAACGGAATTACTCTCTGCGCACAGTATGTGCATGTAAAGCTCTTTGGCAGTGCCTCAGAAACCACAACGGTATGGGCAAAGGGTATGGTTAACCTGTTTACGGCAAGCGCATGTGGAGTGTCAGCGGTTAAAATAATTGGGATACCTAAACCAAAAGCGGTTCTGCACAGTTCCACTGATTGGTGTGCTATGGCTACGTCTGGTTTGTTTTTCTCGAAGAGTCTGGAGAATTCGATTATGCGTTCAGCGCTTTCCTGCAACCTTGATGTCAACGTTGAGGGGTTGTATTTTCCTACTACAAGTGGTTTTTCGCATAAAAGTTTCGCCAGCGGCAACGTGTCAGGGTGTTCACGGGTGGTAAAGATGAATTCGTGGCCTTGTTTTCTTAGCTGTTTGCCGATGGCTGAGCCGTATCTGGTGTGTTTACCAGTGCATGCGTCATACCAGACTCGCATTAGTGGGAAACCTTTTGTTTTTCAGCCAGGAATGCTTCACGTTTCTTCTCGAATTGCTCAAGAGTCATGATTTTTTTTGCGGGGCAACCAGCCACAACAGTGCGTGTTGGCACATCTTTGGTGACTACGCTACCGCCACCGACCACCGCTTTCTCGCCCACAGTCACGTTGGGCAGGATGGTTACTCCTCCGCCGATTCTTGCGCCGTCTTTGATGGTTGGGGGCGTCATGAAGCTGCTTTTGGGGTATTTGTCGTTTAGTAAGCTGCTGTTTGGGGCGATGAATACGTCGTCGCCAAGTACGCAGCCGTTTGAGATGGTAACATGTGCTTGTATGTTACAGTTCTTGCCCAATGTAACTTCTTTGCCTAAGTCAACGAAGCTGCCAATGATGCAGTTATCCCCGATTTTAGTGTTATCGCCGATGACTGTATAATTCCAGATTGCACAGCCTTCGCCAATCTGCACATTGGCGCCTTGAATGATGCCGACACCGCGTTTTGAATTCTGCATGCTTCTCCTTTTCGTGCTTCAGATTTAAATAGTTTAACATTAACTTGAGTTTCAATACTCGGAGGCTTACGGTTTGGTTAAGGAAACAGTGCTGCTAATCGGTTTAGGCGAAATCGGTCATACCCTCTTTGCGTTGTACAAAGAGAAGGCATCAGAGTTTGATGTTTATGGTTTAGATTTAGATGAAGCTAAGATGCGTGAACTTAGCCAGATCAAAGAGAAGGTTCCTAAAAAAGTGAATACATTGCAGGTTGCTTTGCCCTGTGGTAGTCCCGATAAGTTCGCCGACATCATCGCTGGATATACCGCAGCATACCAGCCGGAACTGGCAGTTATCAACAGCACTGTTCCGCCTGGAACCACACTCAAAGTCGCAGAGAAATGCGGCTGCCTTGTTGTCCATTCCCCCGCACGCGGTGTCCACATTACTGATGAACATATGCTGTGGGAGATGAAGCGTTGGCCCAAATACGTCGGCGGAGCAACCCCCAAAGCAGGTGAATTAGCGAAGGCGCATTTTGAGAAGTTGGGTTTAACCGTTAAGCTGCTTAAGAGTTGCCGCGAAACCGAATTAGCAAAAGTCTTCGAAACCACTTATCGTGCCCTAATGATTGCAGGTTTCCAGGAAATGCATCGCATTGCACGAGCGAATGACGCAGACTTTAATGACACCGTAGACTTCTTGGAGGATACCCATCGCCAAAGGCTGGATCGCCCGATTATGTTTCCAGGTTTCATCGGTGGCCACTGTTTGATTCCTAACACGAAGCTGCTGCTAAACTCCTATGACTCTGACATGCTACGCTTCATTTTGGAATCTAACGAGAAGCGCAAAGAGGAAATGAAAGACCCACAAATTAAAGCAGAAGCAGAAAAAGTAGCCGCCAGAGCTGAGAAGCTTCAGAAGGACTTAACGGGTGATAAGAACCTTATTCTTCCGCAGAGCCGGGGGAAAACCCGTCCAGACTGCGTTTAGCTGCAATTTTTTCTCTACCTTCATTTTACCTATCTGCTCAATGAACGTTGAGCGGGGAACTTGGTGTTTGCTTGTTTGTTGGGTGGTTTGTTTGGTTAGGTTGGTTTTGTTGGGTTTTGCTGTTTGGTTGCCTGGAGTTGTTTTGGCTTAGGTGGTCTTTTTGTGTGTTTGGGTGATGCTTCTGTATACAGAAAAGCTTCTGCTGCTCTGCAGACCTACCCCTCCCCTATATAGATTCAACCAGCGGTTAACTCAAAGGTTAATTGTTGGGTTCAACTCATTGGCTTTTTACCCTCTCAAACAGTTCGCCAACGTATTCGTTGACCGTTTTCTCCTGCTTCTTAGCTATGCGCTTCACCGCATCGTTAATTCCCGTGGAATACTGCACAGCCTTCTTGGGCTTATCAGCAATGGAGGCTGGTATTCCAATGTTCTGGGCGACCTTGCGCAGCACAAGCTTCCGCAACGTTTCGGGTTTATTCTCGATTTTGCATTCAAGCGGCAAACCCAACGCGAACTCTGCAAGTTCATAAGAAGCAAAGGGCAACCGTAACTCTACATCGAAGGACCCAGTGATCTTCAGGTCTCTTTCAAGGTTGCTTACGTGGATGTTAACTACATCCTCAAACATTGTTTTGCGGACTTTCTCGCTGCCCTCCTTTAAGCATTCGTTAACATAGCGTTGATAGCCGCCAAACAATTCATCTGCGCCCTGACCTGCCAGCATGACTTTGTGTTTAGCTCGAGTTGCCTGTTCTGCTGCCCAATAGAATGGTACACCGATGCTTGTTTTGACTGGGTCAGCTTCCTCGATTAACTCTACAACCTTGGGTAAGGTTGCTTCCACGTCGGAGTCTTTGTAGAGGTCCATTTGCATGGGCAAATTCAGTGCTTCCGCGGCGGCAATGGCTCCCTCTGTTTCGGGTTCGTTTTCCATGCTTACGTGGAGCAAGTTGACTTTGATGCCCTGTTTAGCCGCCAAATATGCGATTATACTGCTGTCTAAGCCGCCGGAGAATGCAACAGCGACTTCTTTTAAGCCGTGCACTCGCCGCTGAATCGACTCAGTAAGTAGTGATTGAAGGGTCTCGGCTGCTTGGTCCAGTGTGACCTGTTTGGGTTCTGTGTAAGTTAGGGTTTTTACTGGTTTGAATTTGAAGCCGTCTTTATCTGCAAACGCCAATGTCCCCGGCGGAAAAGACGTCGGATTCTCTATGTCCAATCGCCAAAGAGCCGTGCGGTTAGTGGCAAAAGCTGCAATGTCTCGGTTTTCGCCATAATAGAGAGGTTGGACGCCTATTGGGTCTCTGCCTGCTGCTATCCAGCCTTCCCTGAGCATCCAAAACGCGTAGTCGCCGTCGGCTTGTTCTATGAGGGTTTGGAGTATGGTTTCGCAGTGCTGGGGCTGTTTTGATACTTGTTCGGTGAGTGCAGTTTTTGGAACAGGCTTGTATATTCTTCCTTCTACCGTAAGTGCGGCATCGTCTAACTGCAGAAAATCATAGCTGCTCGACACTATCGCTCTTGAGCTAATGCAGCCAAGTAAAGTTGATGTTTCGAGTCCTTGCCTGTTAACTATGCCTAGGCTTTTTTCAAAAAAGCTCTTCTTAGGAGTAACCACCCCAAAATGTGAAACCTGATGATAATCAAATGAATTGAGCAAATCAAGAAGGGTTGTAACTGCGCTGTCCCCATGCTTATTCAACAATGCAACTGTAACTTTCATCTGTAAATGCACCCAAACAATGAACATCAAACATAGTGGCATCGGTAAAACATTAATCTTTAATCGCCAATACCTTTCACTGAGGAATATTTCACTTGCCAATCTTACCCATAGATACTGGACGTTACGGAACGCCTGAAATGCTAAAAATCTTCGATGAAGAAACCCGCACACAGAAACTCTTGGATGTTGAAGCAGCGTTGGCACTGGCGCATGCCCAAGTGGGTAACATTCCAAGGAAGGATGCTGAAAAAATCGCGGAGATGGCATCCACTAAATACGTTAAGGTTGAGCGGGTTAAAGCCATCGAGAAGGAGATTAAACATGACATTGCTTCGCTGGTTAGAGCTTTGTCTGAGCAGTGTGGCGAAAGCGGCGCATATGTGCATCTTGGTGCAACAAGCTACGACATCGTAGACACAGCCAACGCGTTACAGCTCAAAGATGCAATTGCAGTACTCGAAAAGAGATTGACTGAGTTCAAGGGTATTCTCCAAAAGCAAGCCCTCACCCACAAAGACACCGTTATGATTGGCAGAACACACGGTCAACATGCCCTCCCAATCACTTTAGGCTTCAAATTTGCAGTCTGGGGATTCGAAGTAAACCGTCACCTCCAACGCCTTGACGAATGCAAAAAACGTGTCGTTGCAGGTAAAGTCAGCGGCGCCGTCGGCACACAGGCGGGACTGGGCGAGCATGCCCCCGAAATCCAAGCCCTCGTAATGAAACGCTTGGGCATCAGTGCAGCTGAGATTTCAACCCAAATTGTGCAACGCGACCGCTATGCTGAGTTAATTTCCATTTACGCCATGATTGCTTCCTCACTTGAAAACTTCGCAACAGAAATCCGAGAACTCCAAAGACCCGAAATCGCCGAAGTCTTCGAATCCTTCGAAGCCAAAAAACAAGTCGGCAGCTCCACCATGCCTCACAAACAGAACCCAGAAACATGCGAACGCGTCTGCGGCTTAGCAAGAATCGTACGCAGCCTCAACATGCCCGCCCTCGAGGACATGATAACTTGGCATGAACGCGACCTAACCCAATCATCCACCGAACGCTTCGTCCTCCCAGAATCAAGCATCTTGCTCGATTACATCCTAAGCCTCATGGTTAACATCACCGCGAACCTACGAGTCGACAGCCAACGCATGCTAGCAAACATGTCGCTGACTGAAGGCCGTGCAATGTCAGAATCCGTCATGATGGCACTCGCCAAAAAAGGGTACAACCGACAGGAAGCACATGAACTGCTCCGACAATTAACCATCAAAAGTGCAGTCGAGAAGAAACCGTTCAAGCAAACTCTGCAAGAAGACAAAGTTGTAAGCAGCATGCTTAGCGAGAAAGAGATTGATGCGGCGTTGAATCCCAAAAACTACTTGGGCACAGCCGTACAGCAAGCTGAGCGGTTCGCACAGGGCACTTAGAAGTCAAATAAGCCCTTTTGTTGGGCTTCCTCAGGCGCTTTTGCAGCGGTAGTTAGGTTGTCCCATGTTTCCTTTTTCACGTATCCGCCGACTTGCTCCTTAATTTTCTTAGCCAATCTTGGACCAACAGAAGGCAATGCAGTTAATTCTTCTATTGAAGCTTTTTTGAGGTCTTCGACGGTTTGAAAACCTGAGTTAAAGATGATACGGCCTCTGACTCTACCGACGCCTTCTATTGCAACGATGGGCATGAGTTCCTGCTTTATACCCTTTGAAACCCGCTCGACAAGTTCAGTGCTCAGTGCGGTGACATCTCTATTTTTAGCGATAACTGGCGAGATTTCTTCGATGGCATGCAGGAGCCATTTGGCGTTTTCGATGGTGCGGTATAAATCGCCGGGTTGCACGTTGAAGCGTTCCAGAATCTTGTCTTCAGGGAGTTCCTCGATCCAGCTATTCATGACCATGGCGGTTTTGATTTCACCTAAGAATTCTGCGTAGCCCACGTAGTCGCCTGCTTGTTCTGGGACTTCGACGAATAGTTCTTGTCTGTGGTCTTCTAATTCAAGCGATAACTTGTCGACTTCTCTCTGATAGGGGCGCATGATGGGTCCCATGTCAGGGGTATGCGCGATAAGCTGTAGGAGACTGAACTCTGTAAGCGTTGGTGGCTTGGTTTGTAGGGCATCGCGGATGATGACGCCTGAGAGTGGGTCAATGTAGAGTTCACTTATACGTTTGCCAAATTTGGTCGCGAGGATTTGGTCGCCGACTACACAGATCATTTCTTCGTCGTGGAGGAAGCGCAGGATTTTGTTGATGACGCTCTGTATGGCTTTTACGTCGTATTGGTAGGCGTAGAAGGTTTTGCGGAAGAATGCGTAGATGCCTTCTTCGGTGTGGGCGTAGTCGGAGGCTATGGTTGAGAGTACGTGGGTGCGAATGATTTTTTCTACGGCGAGGCGTGACCAGATGCGTTCGGGTTTGGCCATTACGTAGCTTTCCATGAGGTAGTCTGCTTCGTCGGCGGTTTTGGCGATGATAACGGATTCGCCGAACTTGTCATATTTCGGGCGTCCGGCTCTGCCGGCCATCTGCTTATAATCCAAGACGGGGATGGGGTAATTGCCCAAGCCTGCTTCAAAGCGCCTGTAATCCTGAATGATAACAGTACGTGCTGGCAAGTTAACACCCCAAGCAAGTGTCGGAGTGGCGGTTAAAACTTTGATTTTCCGTTCTTTGAAGGCATCTTCTATGATTTTGCGGTGAGCACCCGACAAACCCGCATGATGATAAGCCGTGGCACAGCGGACCAAATTTGCGAGTTCCTCGCTCATCTGTGTACGTTCACCAGACTCCAAAATCTTCTTTGCCTCTTTCTCAAGTGGCCCTCTGGTTTGTTCTTCGAGACCCTTCTTAACAATCTTGGAGCCGCTCTTAGGCACAAGTATCTTATCCATATGACTGGCAACGGTCTTTGCAGCAGAAACCGCATTCTTGCGTGTAGAAGCAAAAATCAGTGCTTGCCCACCGTTGCGAAGGGTGTTTAGCACCAAGTTTATAAATGTAAAACTGGTTTCACGTTCAATCTTTCTTGATTCGCCGTCTTTGTAGCTGATTTCGTCTTGAAGGATGACGCCTTCCTTAAGGTTGATGGGGCGCCATGTGGTCACGATGGCCTTAGCGTTTAGCCAGCCGGCGATTTCGTCTACGTTGCTTATTGTGGCGCTCAACGCGAGGATTTGGATGTTGGGACTACACTGCATTAGCCGCGCCAACACGATTTCCAATGTCGGACCGCGCCCGGCATCGTTTAAGAGGTGGACTTCGTCGGCGATTACTGCTGAAATGCTCTCCATCCATTTAGCGCGATGTCGGAGAAGTGAATCTGCCTTCTCGTTAGTGGTGATGATTACGTCATAGCGTTCAAGCCAGTTATCGGCGGTGTCGAAGTCGCCTGTGCTGATTCCGACACTGACTTTCCTTCCGTTGACTTTAGTGATGGAGCAATATTTTTTGAATTCCTCATACTTCTCACTTGCAAGCGCTCTTAGCGGTGAGAGGTAGATGACTTTGCCGTTATTGTCCAAAACATGTTTCATGGCGCAGAGTTCAGCGATCAAGGTTTTTCCTGAGGCGGTGGGGCTGGCAAGCAGGATGTTTTGACCTGTGAGCACTCCGTTCCTTATACATTCCTCTTGGGGCGGGAACAGTTCGCATATGCCTACGCCCGTTAGGACTTCTTTGACTGAATCTTGTACGGATAACTCTGCAATTTTCAAAGGAATTCGCCGAATAATTTTGATTGTCGGTATTTATGCTATGTGGGTTTATTAGGGTTTTTTAGATGACTTTAGTATTTTTTGCCTGTTTAGCCGTCTTCTATTGACAGGATCAAGTTAACAATTGTATGCCTATTTTTTAAATTCAGCGATTGATAGTCAAGCGTAATATCTAAGGTGTTTTGTGGTTAGGTTTTTTTAGTTGAACACGCACTAGCAGAGTGACGAGTTATCTATCCACAAAACTTATGGTAGGATACTGTATGGTTGAAAACGTAAAAGAACTCCTCAAACTCCACGAAGGCATCATCCACGAGGTGTACCTCGACAACGAAAACTCCAGCATCGTTCCCCAAGAAGTCGTAGACGCCATGCTGCCCTACTGGAACAAAAAAGCCTACGGTAACCCCACATTAACCCATAAACCCGGCTGGGAAGCCTTCGAAACCCTCATGGGCTGCTTTAGCAAAGTCAGCCGCTACATGGGAGCAAAAAACCTCGAAGAAATCACATTTCACACCAGGCGAAACAGAAGCCAACAACCTCGCCATCATGGGCAGCTGCTTTGCACAGAAAGGCAAAGGCAAAAAAATCGTCATCAGCGAAATCGAACCCATCAACGTCCTGCAAGTCGCCGAGATGATGAACAAATTCGGCTTCACCACACAAAAAATTCCCGTTAACAGCGAGGGCTTCATCAACCTCGAAAAACTCAAAGAAGCCATCGACAACGACACCGTACTAGTCAGCATCTCATCCGTAAACAATGAAATCGGCACAATCCAACCCATCAAAGAAGCCGTCGACATCGTCAAAACCAAAAACCCCAACACCCTATTCCACACCGACGCCTCAGACGCTTACGGAAGAATACCCCTAAACGTAGCAAGACCTAAAAGTTGACTTAGCAACCGTTAGCAGCTTCAAAATCCAAGGTCCACGTGGCATGGGTGCACTGTACCTGAAAGAAGGCATCAACATAGACCGCATCCTCGAAGGACAAATCGGCACACAGAAACTTTGGCCAGGCGTCGAAAACACACCCCTAATCATCGGCTTCACAAAAGCCTCCGAACTTGCCTTCGATAACTTTGAAGCCAACACTGCCAAAATGCGCATGCTCCGCGACAAACTAGTAGATGGCATATTTGCCGAACTACCCGACCTGCGCTTTAACGGACCAAAAGGCGACAAACGCAGTCCAGATAACGCCAACGTCAGCATCCTACGCGCCGAAGGAGAAGCCCTAACAATCGAACTCAGCCTCAAAGGCGTCTACGTCTCAAGCGGAAGCGCATGCAGTCGAAGACTCCTCCAGCCCAGCCACGTACTCATCGCCATCGGGCGCATCTTCGAAGAAGCACACGGCAGCATCCTCATGAAAGTCACCCGAAATCACACAGAAGAGGATATAGCCTACGTTTTGGAAGTCTTACCATCAGCAGTGAATCGTATTAGAGGGATAGTTGGCTCAACAGGAGTACATTAAATATGTCACGTATACCTTTACCCTACAACCCTAAAGTCATGGATTTATTCCGTAACCCCAAAAACTTGGGCAAAATGGAAGATGCAACAGTCGTCGCCGTCGCAGGTAACCCTGCATGCGGAGACATGATCACTTTCTACCTAAAAATCGACGAAGCCAAACAAACCATCGAGAAAGCCCAGTTTGAAAGCTACGGATGCGCCGCAAACATCGCCACATCTAGCATAGTAACTGAAATGATCAAAGGCTTAACCTTAGAAGCCGCATGGAACGAGATCACATGGAAAAAAGTTACCGACGAAATCGGCGGCTTACCAAGCGTCAAATTCCACTGCGGAGTCCTAGCCGTCGGCGCACTCAAACGCGCCATACGCCAATACTTCACCCAAAAAGGCGCAGAACTACCAAGTTGGCTATCAAAAGAGCATACCTTCGAAGAGAAACAGGCGCTCGAAGAAGAGGAACTGGCAAAGACACTCTCTAAGAGGCTAAAACCTGAGGCAGAAAAACAATAACATCCATGGAAGCCCTACGCCAAGACTTCCCAATTTTAAATCGGAAGATCAACGGCTATCCCCTTATCTATTTTGATAATGCAGCTACGACGCAGAAGCCACGCCAAGTCATCGACGCTATAGTTGACTACTACAGCAACCATAACGGTAACGTTCACCGAGGCGTCCACACACTCAGCCAGGAAGCAACAGAACTCCACGAGCAAGCACGCACCAGCATAGCCAAATTTATCAACGCCAAATCCACAAACGAAATCGTGTTTGTACGCGGTACAACTGAAGCCATAAACTTGGTTGCGCACTCTTTGGGCTGTAACAGCTTAGGTGAAGGCGACGAAGTGCTGGTTTCTATGATGGAGCACCACAGCGATATCGTGCCTTGGGAAATCCTGGCTAAATGTAGAGGTTTCACGGTTAAATACGCCAATGTCCACGACGACGGCACTCTTGACTACGACGATTTCGAGAGCAAAATCACAGGCAAAACAAAAATGTGCTGCCTCAGCCACGTCTCTAACGTTACAGGGGTAATAAACGACGTTAAACGCATAACCAAAGCAGCCCACGACAACGGCGCCCTGATGCTGGTGGACGGAGCCCAATCGGTACCACACATGCCCGTGGACGTACAGGACCTCGGCATGGATTTTTTGGCTTTTTCAGGACATAAAATGCTCGGACCCACAGGCATCGGCGTCTTATACGGCAAAAAAGAGGTGCTGCAGAAAATGGCTCCCTTCGAAGGCGGCGGCGAAATGATTAAGGAAGTCTCAATCACAAACGGCCAATGCAATATTTCCTATAATGAGCTGCCATGGAAGTTTGAGGCTGGAACACCCAACATAGCCGGTGCAGTCGGGTTAGGCGCGGCAGTACAGTATCTCCAAAATTTGGGTATGGAGAATGTGCTTAATCACGAGAAAGAACTCACAAGGTACGCTTATAGCCGCATGCGGGAACGCGGCAAAGTAACCCTCTTTGGACCCGCGGATTTGGTCAAGAAATGCGGCATAATACCGTTTAGCGTTAAGGGCTTCTCTTCACATGAAGCAGCCGCACTATTCAACGAATACGGCATAGCCTTGCGCAGCGGATACCACTGTGCACAGCCATTGCATGAAGTCTTCAAGTTGGCGTCTACAGCCCGGGCAAGCTTCTACATCTACAACACAAAAGAAGAAATAGACCGATTCGCAGACATCCTCAAGGAGCTCGACCAAACCTAATGTCCACGGTCGCAGATTACGTTTCTCGTATTGAGGGTACCTGTGGAGCAGAAAGCGACGTTATAGTCAACTTCAAGTACGAAAAAAAAGACGAAGCCATCAAGGCAATAATGAAAAAAGCTACACTCAAGAACACCATCGCCGGCATAATCTTCGAGTTAACCTATGAAGGGGTTTCTTTTCGGCTCTACGCAAGCGGCAAAGCCATTTTCCGCGGCATGAAAAGCAAAACAGAACTCATGGAGTATCTGGCTAAGCTGCTGCTTTAGCCTCTCTGTGTGATAAATTATTATTTCAGTAACCCAATTGAATGTACAATGAAACACTTGCTGGGTGGCTAGCTGATTCTTGTATAAAGTAGGCATTCTAAGAGGCTCAGGTCTGGGTCCAGCTGAAGGACACTTTTTTAATAAACTCCCGAAATACGGATTTCAGCCTATAGGTATTACCACCTCCGATAATCCCGTTAAGCAAGAGGTTCCTTTGCAACTTCGAATCGGAAGCAACTTTAACACAGTAACAAGAGGAAAACTCCGATTCGCATTAGGAGTAGCAACAAAATTAACAGGCTACAACTTCAACTCATACTACTTCAAAGTAAACCATCTGAGAAGATTAACTAAAGACTTAGATGTACTTCACTCAGCCGATTCTTGGTACCCATACACTTATCAAGCAGTAAAAACAGGAATCCCCACAGTTACAACCGAATGGGAAAACATCCCCTTTATACATGAAGGGCGCCCATACACAAAAATAAAAAAGTACAATCGAGAACATGTAGCACATTTTATCGCAATAACAGAAAAAGCACGACAAATGCTAATCACTGAAGGAACAGACCGTAACCGTATCTCCGTTATACCTTCAGGCATAGACTGCGACTTATTCAAACCAGCCAGCAAGGACCCCAAAACAATGGAGCGACTTGGTCTCACCGACTCCACCCTTAAAATCCTGTTTGTAGGCCGATTTGTTGAAGAAAAAGGCATATTCGACCTCCTCAACGCTTTCTCAACCATACAAAAAACTAACGAAAACCTTGAACTACTTATCGCCGGTTCCGGCACCCTAGAAATGACCGAACAAATACACAAACAAACCACAGAACTCATGATTAGTCGACAAAGTCAAGTTTTTGGGCTCTATAAAATACGCAGAGATGCCTCAAATTCACAATATAGCTGACATCTTTTGTCTGCCAAGTGCGGAAACAAAGTTTTGGGCTGAACAATTCGGTTATTCACTGGTTGAGGCGATGGCTTGCGGCTAAACCAGCTGTCTCCACATAGAGTGGCTCAATACCCGAAATAGTTAAGGATCATAGCACTGGCCTTACTGGTTGAACCACACAACCCGACGCGCTTGCCATCAGCTCTTGAAGAACTATCGAGTGATAAGCAATTAAGAGAAAAATATGGCGCTAATGCCCGTAAATGGGTTTTAGAAATTCGAAGCAGGCAAAATAGCAGGACAAATAGCCGAGGTCTACCGCAAAGTAGCCTAACCTAAATTTGGATGCTAAACATGCAGTTTGGCGACATAAATATAGCGTTGACGCCTCAGATACAGAATTTCTTTTAGGCTTGCGATGTTTGCCATCCAAGGTCGCAGAAAAACTCAAGTCTGCATGCAGCATCCGATCTCAGTGTAAGCGACAACGGCCCTCGTTTAGGCTTAACTATTAGGCATCTAAGGGCTTCTCTCGATTCATACATAAGTGTTCTCTTGAGGATATCTATTGACAGGGTAGTTTAGGAGGACAAAGCGGATGAAGCTTCTTTTGGCATAGAACTTTTTGCGTTCGCTGCCCAACTTGTTGCTTGATGCGCCACAATGATGTATAAGCGTCGGTTTAGGCGTGTAGGCGATGCCGTATCCGTATAAATGTGCTCTGACGCACCAGTCGGTGTCTTCGTAATAGAGCGGCGAGAAGCCTTCGTCTAAGAGTCCAATTTTGCGGATAGCCTCTGCCTTAATCATCAAGGCTGCACCCGTCACATAATCAACCAGCTCGACACGGTCATATTGGCCAGTGTCTTTCTCGCATTCGCCCCTGTGATAGGGCACCCGAAGCTTGACTAATCCGCCTGCATGCTGCAGGGTTCCGTCAGGGAAGACTAATTTGCATCCTACAATGCCGATTTTATTGTCGGATTCTATTACTGTAAGTGAATTCTTCAAGCCAGTTTTTGTCGGTTATTTCAACATCATTGTTCAGTAGCACGACATATTTCGCGCCATTCTGCAGTGCATATCGGATACCTTGATTGTTTGCTTTAGAAAAACCAGCATTAACAGAGTTCTTGATGAGTTTTACTTGAGGATAACTCCGCTGCGACCATGTCCACTGAACCGTCGGTGCTGGCATTATCGACAACAACCACTTTGCATCGAGGGCTCGATGTGTTAGCGAACAAGTGAATTGAGGCATTTGTTGAGTAGTTCTCTGCCGTTCCAGTTAACAATAACAACATAGGTGCTAAATCCGACATTTTGTCCAAAACTAAGACTGCTCCATCAACTTTGCAACGTTAGCCCAAATCTGCTCCTCAAAGCTCTTTAGGCTTCAAAACAGCAATCTTTTCCTGCAGCAGTTTACTTTTCATGTTCCAAGCGGCGACACTGTACCTTGAATCTGCTAATTTAGCTATTTTCTCTTTAAGGTCATCTAGCGTATTCCAGCGGTACTCTTCAGGTATGAAATCTCCGCTGCCGCCACTATTATGCGCCAATGTTATGCAGCCGCTTGCCAATGCCTCCATCGGGGCAATGCCGAAGTGTTCGCCCTCCATCAGGTGGCAATAGATGGTGGAGTCCTGCAGGAATCTGGATTAATTCTTTCTCGGCAAGTTAGGTTTTAGGGTGTAATTGGCTGGAAGGTCTTTTGAGAAGCCTTCATACCATGCTTGCTCGGTATCTCTAAGTAACCCTACACTGGCAAATTGCAGCTGTGGAAAACTGGCTGCTAACTGCTTTAGTATTTCATGGCGTTTCTGAGGAATAAACCGTGCAATATACACTACCCGATTAACTCTCTTCTCCAGAGGCTTACTTGACCAGAAAGGCTCCTCCACAGGCGGATAAGCAACGACTGGTTCTTTGATGCCAAATCGGTTCCAGTACTTCTCAGTCATAGCTTTTGTATAGTTGCTGTTGCAGAATAGTAGGTCCAATTCGCCTATGTGGCGTTCAAGCAGTTTCTTGTAGAGCCACAGATACATCCTTTTGCTGCGTTTGGAATGGTCATAGTCATAGGGAATTTCTGGGAAATGAACGTAGGCAAAATTTTTCTTAGCCTTATCAAAAAGGGTAGTTTCAAAAGCCGAGAGCGTTTGAGTGCTAAACGTGTAATCGTACGTTGCGGTGGCTTTGTAGGCTTTAAGAAGTTTGATTATGTTTCGGCGTCTCTTATAGACGGATAGAGGCGGTTTTGCCTCAACAATTTCCCGTTTGCCCAAAGTGTGAATGGTTATGCCGCTTGGCAGCTTTTCCCCAATAATTTCTGCATAGCGGTTCTCATCAAAATCAAACGATAACAACTCTACCTGCTGGTCATGTGCGACGAGGGCTTTGATGATGTGGTGGCAGACTCGTTCTCCGCCGCCGTAAATGTCAAGGTTAGGGTGAACAACAAGGAATTTCGCCATAATGTGCCTGCCAATTGGTCACACTATTCGTTTTTTCGAGCTAATCAAGATTTCCCTATTATGCACAATCCGCTGTTAGCTTCTGGCTTTTCTAACGCCATTTTTGTTTTAGTTTTTGTTCGGCTAACCCAATTTACCACTGGCAGAAGCGGATACTTGATGCTATCTGGCAGGGCATCTTTGAGTTCCCTATGCAAACCCAACTTAATAGCTAATTTGCCTTTGGATGTGATGGGTACATAGTAGCGGGTTATTGGATACTTGACGAAGCCATTGTTATCTTTGAATTTGTCAAGGGAGGGATGATTGCCTATGCGGCCATACATTAGCCACCGTTCACCTTTGGCTGCACAGAATTCAACTGCTTTAGCTAAGAGGCGTTGTTTACGGATTTGTCCCAGTGCTTCTGCATCGACAGTATGTTTGAGAGTATCGCGATGTTGTCGCCGTGAAGTATCTGGATGAAGCCGACGAGTTCTTCGCCGATGTATGCGCCGATAAAGGTAGAGTTTTTTTCAGCATACATGTTGGCGGCGACTAGTTCGAGTGATTCTCCGTAGTGTGGGAAAGCGCGTCCTTGGCGAATCGGCGTTTCATGATAAATTTTGAAGATGCCCTCAGCTAACTTATCACTCTGGGTAACAACTGAGACTTTCACGCCGTCTTTCTCGGCTTTACGCACCATGTTGCGGGTTTTTTTGCCGATGGCGCTCCACCAAGTCTCATAATCCTTGATTTCCAGTAGACCGATGTTGTCGTCTGTTTTTACCCAAGTGCTTGGTGGGTTAGGATATGGGGCAGCACCATTTGCGTTCGATAAACGTGAAGATGTCTGCGCCTCTTGTTTGAAGCTTAAACAGAAAGTCATCGGTTGGATTGATGTTTTTGTAGTATTCTCTGATAGTCCCTGTGCAATTTTGATCCGAGAGGTTTTCCGTATGCTTACGGTGTCAAGTTCAGAGTCAACTTCTAAAGCATAGTCTTTAAGACATCATAGTATGGTCCTCTCTGGGTCTTTTTTGTTCTCTCAAAGAGCCATTCTGGATGAATTGACATAACGACGTCTTGATCTACTCCAGTTCTCGATTGCTCCACAACGTTCTCGTAACCCCAAGGATAACGTTCACTATCTAAACTCATGGTATTAAAGTCATGAAGTGATGTTAAGGGAAAATCGTTTGGGATTGCTGCTTGGGATTGGCCAAGTTTGCGTCCCCAAATCAATTGGCAAATAGCCGCTCTGTACCATGAATAGTGTAGTACGTGACTTTGCGCTTAGTTTTATTCTCCAGGTCCTTCCATTCTTCAATGGGCTTGTTTGCAACATGTAGAGCCACTTCATGTCTTGTCTGGATTCAACAATTCAAGAAGCCTTTGATCTGGAATAGTATATGGAGTAAAAAACCAGTAAACCTTCACATCTTTACTTGTGATTCATTAACCATCTTTGCGATGATACGTGCGTTTCTTAGGTAATCTTTGTTTTTTCTGCTTTTGATTCTCAAGGCTACATATAGGAAGCTTTTAGCTCTTGAAGGGTAAGGATAGTCAACGTCGATTCTTAGTTTTATCATTGCTTCTTCTTTTGCCAAGCCTAACTGAAACGCTATTTATATTATAAACCCTTTCCAGTACAAGAAACTTAAAAACCCAAAAAAACCCATTGGGTGCTAAAAAAGTATCCTAAAAAAGTTAGGGGGTGGGGTAGTGTTGAATTGCGTATTTGCAGGCGCCCAAAATTAAGCCATCCGTATGTAAGCCTGAATCAGCAAGCGGTGTCCCCGCTTCGTTGATGCCGTTGTAGTATCCTCTGTCTGGTTTTTCGAGTCTATCTTCGAGGAAAATTACCATGTTTCTGGCATAGGTTGTATTGTAAACGGCTAAGAAGCTGAAGGCTATTTTGGAGTAAATTATCGGTGGTATATTGTAGTCTCCGTTTCCTGTTCGCACAACCCACGTTTGGTTATCATATACTACCCATTCATAAGCCCAATCACTTGACCCAGTTGGTCCTTCACTAAACGCTCGATACATGCCCGTTTGATTGTAGAAGGCTTCATGCGCAAGGTACATTTGTTTTCCAATAGTTGTCAATTGGGCTGGGTTGTTGGTGAGGTCAAATATGCGCCGAATAGTGGGTCGCCTGTAAGTCTGCCTTTTGGTAGGGTTACATTTTCTGGAGTGGTTAGAGTGCCAGAGTTCATAATGTTATTTATGATTGAAGTCTGTGCATCGGCGAGTTCTTTCGGCGAGAAACCAGCGAAGCCGGCGATTATGTAGTACGCGTAGAGGTTGGTTGAGTAGGTGCTTTCCGCTTTTACGCCTGGCACTAAAGCTGCATAGTCAGACCTGTTACCGTTTACATTGTAAATTACATTGTTGATACGGGTTACTAGGGTGGGATCATTTTTTGCTGCGTAGGTTCTGGTGTTGTTGAGTGCGACGAATAATCGACCTGTATCAGCAATGTTGACTAGGTCTGTGGCTTTGTCGGATTCTTGTTTGTAGTTTGTCGCCGTTGCCTTGATAGAACCAGTATGGGTAGTGGGTGGTTGCGTTGAGTTCGCGGTTTTCAAGGAAAGTTACGACTTTTTCCAAGCTATCATTAGCACCCCATGTACCACTAGTGCCTATCAGGTCTATTGCTTGTGCATCTAGGACTGCTTGGACATATACGCCTAAGTCCCAATCGGTGAAGTAGGGGAACCATGGGCCTGATCCTGGGAGTCCTGTAGTTGAATCAACGCCTGATCCTGGTTGGAAATAGGCCCAAGCGAATTCGCCTACTCTTTTCCAGGTTTCTTTGGTAAGGTTGTTGTTTTTTATTAGTTTGTAACTATCATCAAGCGGTATGACTGGAGTCGGAATGGGTTGCGGCGGTGTAGAAGGTCTAAGGGTAGGGTTGTTTAGGGTAGCGGTAGGGTTGGTAGTTGTAGTTGCTTTAGGAGTGGTATTTGGTGAAGCTGTTGGGTCATTATTTATTGGCGGTGAAGTTGTATCCGTCCTTGGATAGAATACAAAACAGGAAACCACAACTACAGCGATAAGCGTGAATCCAATCAGAGCTTTTCCTTTTTTGCTAAAATGTTTGCCGCTACCGCCTTTGGAAACGCCTCTTTTGTTGGCATCATCAGCAGGCTTCTGGGTAGTTGCAAACTTCAGAAGACGCAACATACTTTTAGTATTTACCAACTTTTCCCCTCAACATACCATTTTTTGGGAGACCAATTTTTCTTTCGTAATTAAGAACCTACGCACTTTAGGTGTAAACGATATTTTTGATTTAAAGTTTTGCAAAGTAGGGGCTTTAGCTCAGGGTCTGATTTTGGAGCTTAAGCCATGGAAAAATTCAACCGCAAAAAATTGGTTACTTCTAATTTTATCGGTAGTTGTACATTAATGCTTGCTAAATCTGTTACCAGACAAATTCTGCAAAAAAGCAGTAACACCTAAATGCTTAGTAAAACCATCAATGCCACCAAAAAATATTGCTTTAAAATCTAAAA
>CAWDBI010000010.1:0-312748 GCA_963800605.1 uncultured archaeon
GCGTTCCTGTTCCTGCAGGGGCTGGAAACGCTGCCGCTGCGCATGCGCGCGCACTGCCGCAACGCGCTGGCCGTCGCCGAGTGGCTGCACAAGCATCCGCACGTGGCGTGGGTGAACTACCCGATCCTGCCCGAGCATCCCGACTGCGAGCGGGCGAGCGTTACCTGCCGAACGGCGCCGGCGCGATCGTCGGGTTCGGCATCCGAGGCGGGCTGGAGGCCGGAAAGCGGGTCATCGACTCGGTGCGGCTGTTCAGCCACCTGGCCAACATCGGCGACGCAAAGAGCCTCATCATCCACCCCGCGTCCACGACGCACCAGCAGCTGTCGGCCGACGAGCGTGCGGCCGGCGGCGTGACGGACGACTTCATCCGTTTGTCGGTCGGGATCGAGGACGTCGCGGATATCCTGGATGATTCGAGCAGGCCATCGCCGCCTCGCAGCGGCCGGCCGTCGCGACACGACCGCTCCTGCTCGTGGGGTGATGACCATGTCGATGACGTCCGGTGTGGGTCGAGTCGAAACGAGGTTCACCACGGTCGCGGAGTGCGGGCTGGCGCTGGACTGCGGGCGGGTGCTGGGGCCGATCACGGTGGCGTGGGAGCGGTACGGCGCCGTGAACCGGGATCGGACGAACGTGGTGCTCGTCTGCCACGCGCTCTCGGGCGGCGCCCACGCGGCCGGCTGGCACGAGGTGGGCGGCAAGGCCGGGTGGTGGGACGCGCTGGTCGGTCCGGGACGGGCGTTCGACACGACGCGCTACTGCGTGATGAGCACGAACGTGCTGGGCGGGTGCTACGGCACGACCGGACCGGCGTCGGTCGATCCTGCGACGGGCAACGCGTTCGGACCGGACTTCCCGCCGTTGACGGTCTGGGACATGGTCCGCGTGCAGCGCGAGCTGCTCACCCGCCTCGGCATCCGTTCGCTCGCCGCGGTCGCCGGCGGATCGATGGGCGGGATGCAGGCGCTCGCCTGGGCTGCGCTCTTCCCAGACTGGGTGAGGGCGGTCGTCGCGATCGCGGCAACCGACCGCCACTCGCCGCAGCAGATCGCGCTCAACGAAGTGGCGCGACGCGCCATCATCGCCGACCCCGGATGGCAGGGCGGACGGGTACGAAGCCGGGGCAGGGCCGGCTGCGGGCCTCGCCGTCGCCCGGATGCTCGGCCATGTCACCTACCTCTCCGACGCCGCGATGGAGCGAAAGTTCGGGCGGGCGCGCGTGCAGGCCCCGGCAGGCAGACCATGGGATGCGGAATTCGAGGTCGAGCGGTATCTCAATCACCAGGGGAGGAGCTTCGTCAGCCGCTTCGACGCCAACTCGCTGCTCTACCTGACGCGGGCGCTCGACTCGTTCGACCTCAGCGAACGCGACGGCTCGCTCGAGGCGTCGCTCGGGCGAACGCGCGCGCGGTTCCTGCTGTTGACGTTCTCGTCCGACTGGCTCTACCCTCCGGCCCAGCTCGCGCGTCTCGCGGCGGCGGCTCGGACGGTCGGTCGCGAAGTCGAATACCGCTGCCTCGAGAGCGACCGCGGGCACGACGCCTTCCTGCTCGAGCACGAACAGCAGACGCCTGTCATCCGGGGGTTCCTCGACCCGGCCTGGCTACTGGACGGTCGGCACGCCCCTCATCCCGAGGGCGAAGTGGCCGGGGAAGGTGCAAGCGGACAGGGCGGAGGTCTCACATCTCGCGATCGTGCGATCTGAGGATCTTGTGATCTGAGGATCTTGCGATTCGGGAATCTTGCGATCGGAGAATCGCGCGATCTCGGGATCACGGGGCCGAGCGGCCAGCCCTCCACTTCGCACGATCCTTACTTCGCAAGATCGCACGATGCTCCGAGGGTGCGCTCCAGCTCCTGGCGTCCGACCTCTCTCCACTGTCCCGGCGGGAGAGGGCCGAGTTCGAGCCCGCCGAAGGCCACGCGACGGAGGCTGGTCACCTCGTGGCCGAGCGCTTCGAACAGCCGCCGGATCTCGCGGTTGCGGCCCTCGTGGAGCCGGACGACCAGGTGCGTCTCTCGCCGCGACCGCTTCCGAATGGTGACCTCGTCGGCCGCCATCCGCTCGCCACCGATTTCCATTCCCCGCGCCAGCGATGCTGCTGCCTCGTCGCTGAGCTCGCCGCGGACGGTGACCGTGTAGACCCTGGCGACACGGTTCTTCGGATCGGTCAGCCGGTCGGCGAGACGGGTGTCGGTGGTCAGCAGCAGGAGGCCTGACGTCGCGAGGTCGAGGCGACCGACGGCGACGAGGTGCCGCTCCACCCCCGACACGAGATCGAACACCGTGGGCCGCCCCTGCGGATCGCGCCTGGTGGTCACCACGCCGCGGGGCTTGTTGAGGAGAACCAGACGCCACGCGGCGCGAGCCACCGGCCGCCCGTCGATCGCGAACTGCGCGCGCTCGGGCACGACGGGCGCTTCGGGATTGCGGGCCACGAGTCCGTCCACGGTCACCCGGCCCTCGGTGATGAGCCGCGTCGCCGCGGCGCGCGAGGCGATGCCGACCTTCGACAGCGCCCGGTTCAGCGGCACATGACCAGACGGCCGGCGCGAGCGACCCTTCATCGCCGGCTATGGTACTCTGATGCCGCCATGCCCAGGTATCGCCTCACAATCGAGTACGCCGGCACGCGCTACAGCGGCTGGCAGGTGCAAAAGAACGCGCGGACGGTCCAGGGCGAGCTGCTCCGGGCCGTTCGCGAGGCCACCGGCGAGCCCGCGCCCGATCTCCAGGGATCGGGACGGACGGATGCGGGCGTCCACGCGCTGCAACAGGTGGCTCACCTGGACCTGCCGAAGGCCGTCGCGCCCGAGAAGCTGCGGCTGCAGATGAACGACGCGCTGCCCTCCGACATCCACGTGCTCCGGATCGTCGTCGTGCCGCATCGCTTCCACGCGCGGCACGATGCCGCGTCGCGCAGCTATCTCTACCAGGTGGCCCGCCGGCGCACGGCGTTCGCCAAGCCGTTCGTGTGGTGGGTGAAGGACGAACTCGACGTGCGGGTGATGCGCGAAGCGGCGGGCGCGTTCGTCGGCATGCACGACTTCCGGTCGTTCACCGACGCCGATCCGGAGGAGGGCTCGACCCGCGTGCAGTTGGGCGCGATTGAGGTGAAGGAGGACGGCGACCTGGTGCTCGTGCGCGTCACCGGTTCGCACTTCGTCTGGAAGATGGTCCGCCGCGTGGTGGGGGTCCTCGTGGAGGCCGGCCGCGGCCGCCTCTCCATCGACGAGATTGAGGGATTCCTGGAGGAGCCGTCGCCGGTGCCGGCGCGGCTCACTGCGCCGGCCTCCGGCCTCTTCCTCGAACGGGTCGTCTATCCTGGCGAACCGCCCGTCGGCCCGCTCGCGGCGATCACGCCGCTGGCGACGGCGCCGCGCTGACACGTGAGCGCCGGCTCAGGGCTCAGGCCTCAAGGCTCAAGCGCCTGACCTTCTGGATTCTGAATTCTGTCTTCTGGCTACTTCTTACGCCACCTTCCCCCCGACAATCGTGTAGAGCACCTCCTGCTTCTGGATCTCCTCCTCCGGGATCTTCGTGATGTCAGCCGACAGGACGATGATGTCCGCGAGTTTGCCGGGCGACAGCGAGCCTCGCGTCTTCTCCTCGAACGCCGCGTAGGCGCCGTTGTACGTGCAGGCCTTCAGCGCCTCGTCGCGCGTCATCTTCTGGTCGCCGTAGAACACCTGGCCGCTCTTCTGCTTGCGCGTGACGAGCGCGTAGTAGCCGGGCAGCGGATCGGTCTCCTCCACTGGCGCGTCGGTCCCGTTGGCGATGATCGCGCCCGTCTTCATCAGCTTCTGCCACGCGTACGCGCCTTCCTCGGCTCGCTGGAAGCCTAACCGGGCGAGGACGTACGGCGCGTCCGACGTGCAGTGGATGCCCTGCATGGCGGCGACGACACCGAGCGCGCCGAACCGCGGGATGTCGGCCGCGTTGATGTGCTGGGCGTGTTCGATTCGCCACCGGACGTCCTTCTTGTCCGGATGAGCCTTGAACGTCTCCTCGTAGACGTTCAGCGTCTCGCGGTTGGCGCGGTCGCCGATGGCGTGCGTGGCGACCTGGAAGTCGTGCTCGATCGCGAACTGCGCGGTCGCCTTCATCTCGTCGGGCGCGACGGTGTTGAGACCGGTGCTGGCGCGCATGTCGGCGTAGGGATCGAGCAGCCACGCGCCGCGCGACCCGAGGGCGCCGTCCATCAGGCGCTTGATCGTCCGCACCGTCAGGTGGCTGTTCCCCGCGTCGACCATCCGGTGCTTCGCCCCATCGGCGGTCAGTGTTCGCGGCGCTCTCGCTCAGCATCACGTAGAGCCGCACGTTCAACTTGCCCCGCTCAGCCATCTGCTTGTAGAGATCCACCGTCTCGAACCCGACGCCGGCGTCGGTCACCGAGACGATGCCTTTCGAGATGTATTCGCGGTCGGCCATCTCGACTTCGCGAACGGCGTCGGCTTCCACCTGCTCGGGGGAGCGCTTCGCGCGGTCCGCGGAGAGGGCCCTGCCGATGAGGCCGGACGCGCGCTCGCGGAACACGCCGATCGGGTTGCCGGCGCGGTCCTTGAGGATCTCTCCGCCGGGCGGGCTCTGCGTCTTCCTCGTGACGCCGGCCAGCGCCATGGCCTTCGCGTTGGCGATGGTCGCGTGCCCGCTGGCATGGGTCAGGAGGACCGGGTTGTTCGGCGCCGCCTCGCTCAGGAGCTCCTGCGTCGGGAAGCCCTCGACCGCACCGGCCGGCACGCGGTCCCACTTCTCCTGGTGCCAACCGCGGCCGAGAATCCACTCCCCTGGCTGCTTCTTCTTGGCCGCCTCCGCCACCATCGCGACGATCTCGTCCCAGTTGCGCGCCTTCATCAGTTCGAGGTTCAGCTTGGCCTCGCCGACGCCCATGAAGTGGGCATGGCTCTCGGTGAACGCCGGCATTGCGAATCGGCCCGCCAAGTCAATCAGTTCCGTCTTCTGCCCGATGTAGGCCTTGATCTCGGCCACCGTCCCGACCGCCTCCACCTTCCCGTCCCGCACGGCGATGGCTTCGGCCGTCGGCTTCGCCGGATCGACCGTTGCGACATGGCCGTTCGTCAGCACAAGGTCGGCCGGTTCGACCCGGGGCCCGCAACCCGTCGTGCCCGGCAGGAGGAATGCGGCCGCAACGATGAGCCGTGCCTGCAGACGCGTGGTGCCGCGCATGAACATCTCCTTGCCCGGCGCCGGGAGGCACCGGTGACGCGCAGATTGTAGATCAGGGGGAGGAGAGAACGCTGAATCTTGCGATCGTGCGAAGTGGCGACCGTGCGATCCCGGGATCACGCGACACCGTTCCGAATTGTCTGGCGCCGGCGCCCGCGACTGGCGCGACTACCTCCGCCGGGATACCCGTGTGGCGCTGGCCGCGGTCGAAACGCCCGTGCTGCTCCTCCAGGGCGGCAAGAAGGACACGAACATTCCGGGAGTGATTTCGAGTCGCGAAATCACTCCCGGAGTGCTTACCTCCCCTTCCTCGAAGACTCGCGGATGCGCTGAATCTCCTCCGCCGGGATGTGCAGGAATTCGAGGAACTCCTGATGCTCGTCGGGCGCGGCCCGCTCGAACTCGACGTGCCAGCCGTGCATCTGCGCCTCGGTGAACCCGCACCCCTTCATGATCGCCACCCACTTCTCCTTCGTGACCATCTGATTCCTCCTGAAGCTCTTGTGGCCGAGCAGCCTGAGGATCGCGCGCTGATGATCGCGCAGCGCTTCGATCTCGCGGTCCAGCTCGACGAGCCGCTGCTCGAGGACGGCTGCGGCCTTGCTGGACGCCGCGCCCAGGACCGACCGAATGTCGGCCAGGCTCAGGCCCGCGTGCCGGTAGGCGCAGATTTGACGCAGTCGCTCGGCGTCCTTCTCGCTGTACCTCGCGGTAGTTGCCCGGCGATCGCGCGCTCGCCCGCAACAGTCCGACCGATTCGTAGTACAGCACCGTGCTGCGGCTCAGCCCGCAGCGCCTGGCCAGTCGAGTAACGGTCAACATGCGCTGATCCCAGCATCAACCCTGCAGTTGTAGACAGGTCAAGCCCCTCGGCCCGGTGGTTCGAAAGGAGTGCGGCATCGATGCACGACGGTAGCAGGAGGGACCGCGTTTGTCGATTGGCGGCCGCGGCGCGGCTTGACTCCGACGGCCTGCCGGCTACCATAGAGGCACCGTGCGGTGGCGTACCGGGCCGGCCCTGGCTGCCGGCAGAATGGAGGAGGCGACGTGAGAGGGTTGTTCTGTCTGTTCGTCACGCTCATTGCCGTGCCGGCACTCGCCGCCGGTTCGATGCCGCAAGCCGCCGCGGCGCAGGAAAAGGCGGCGAGGCCCGTCGACGGGGCCAGGGCCGCGGTCACGCTCGTCGAGATCGTGCCCGATCTGCCGGACTTCCCCAACGCCGTCATGGCGTCGAGCAGTGAGAAGGGGCCCAGCGACGGCTGGACGCACGCGTGGGAGCGCGAGACGCGGACGACGGCGTCGTTCGACGACGTCAGGAAGTTCTACCTCGAGCAGATCGAGAAGAAGGGGTGGAGAATCACGACCAAGAAGGAGAAGCCAGGCAAGGCCGAGTGGGGGCTGATAAACGCCAATCCCTAAAACCTCCAACCTGACCAACTCTAGAACCTACAAAACGAATAACAAAAGCCAACCCTAAACCAGACAATATCGCCCAAGGCAACATAAATAACGCCCGATTAAAAACAAAATCACCAGAGGCAAACATGATAGACACACAAGCCACAAACACCCAAGCAACAAAAAAGTTGGATACCTCAGACTTGAACCTTAACAAAACCAAGAAACCAACAAACGAAAGAGCAACCAAGAGTTGATTGGCAAAAACTCCTCCTAAAACAAAATCAACAGCCTCACTCATCCCAGAGACAGATAAGCCGGGTTAGGAAAACCTAAACTCGACTGAACAGTACCTAAAGCGGAACTCGAAGAAGATACAGGAGATAATACATGGCGAAAAATCAATTAGCAAACCTACGCCGACCGTAGATATGACTAAAACAGCTTTATTCTTAAATCGACCCCACAAACCCCTATCACTTTGCAGCCAATCGCCACTCCAAGAACAGAAACATCGCAAGCGAGAGCGCAAAAACAAACCAGGTCCAAGAATGAGAGAACAAAACAAGTACAGACACACCCAACAAAGCAAAAAAGCCCAAACTCAGACCACTTATCAAGAAGCCTAAAGAATAAAACAACATAGACCAAAATCAAGATTAGAGCTAACATGTTGGCAAAGTAACCAGAATAAATCAACCCAAGACCCTGAAAAGAAAACGGCACAAGCAAAGCACCCAAAACCCAAACCATACGTGAACTGGTAAATAACCTCAGAACTAAAACACTAACAACAGATAACAAGACAAGCAGAAAAGCCGCTGCAAACTGAATAACACTCACCATTGGAACAACAAAAGACAACGCATAGCACAAAACCAAGAAAACAGCCCTGTCGTTACTAAAAGCAAACGAAAGCGCAGAATTAACGTCCATACTTCTCATATGACTTATCCAGGTGTAGTAAACCGGTGAATCCACACTCACCATCATACCCGTAGGATTGCTCCAGGGCAAAACCGTAAAGGCAACAAACAAACATGAAACAACCGCCGAAACCACAACCGCCAAAACCACAACCAAACGACCACGCAAAAACTCAAACCCAAAACCCCAGTCCTCACCACACTCAAAAAAACCATTCAGGCCTCAACGAGGCGACCAGCTTTAACTTTACTGACAAGCCACAACCAACCATTGGGGAATACCCTAAAAACAAAAGCCCCCAAACCAAACAAGACAAGCAACAAATACACATACGGCAAAAACGAGTAACCCAAATTGGCAAAATCCAACTCAACACCACCCCAATGCAAACCTAAAACCCCCAGCGTCCAAACCTAAAGCAGACAGGAACATTAAACAAGACAAAACTCGCCAACTCTACAAACAAAACAAGCAACAACCCACCAAACAGTACCCTCAAGGACAAAACCGATCGACTAACACCAAACAAACCAGAAGAAAACACTAAGCACACACCCAAAAGTAAGCCGCTAGTCAAAACCAAAGCCCACAAGCCGATAAATCCAAAAACAACCAAACATACCACAACAGCTATGCCTAATAGTAGACACAATAAGGCTGTGGCTGAAAATGAACGGTAACTCTTAGAGGAGTTTACTCTAAAATTAGGTCCGAGCAAAACCAACACGACAAAGATAGCAATAGACCAAACTACTGTATCTATAGGACCTGATAGTATGCTGCCGCCTATGGTTTGTTTAACCATACCTCTGTTGATTAACACGAAATATTGCAGGCCAAGGCTACTAGCTAAGTAGAACAAGCCATAGACTAAACATATGGCCAGGGAGAATTCTGCAAACCAAACATGTATTGTTTTCGCGTTTAAGCGTCTTATGGACGACATAGCCACTAACCATTTAATAGTTACAAATAGTTGCAGTTTGTCGCTTAAAACTTAATAGTTAAAAAGCACAAGAAGCCAGCATTAAAGAAACAGAACGACCGATAAAATACCAAACCAACAACTAATCCACACAAAAATACTCCCAAGACAGACTTTTCCGGTTAGTCGAGAAGAAATCCGGAGCAAACATAACACAAAGGCTCAAGAGTAAAACACTGATTGGAACCAAAGCAATAAGACCCAATAAACCAAGAAAAACTGCAACGACTCCAACAGCCATAACGCAGAAAGCAACCACTAAACCAACGCTTATTGGTAACACAAAATAGCCCTTTACTAAGTTCAACTCTAAACTATAGACTATACGAGCAATAACAACCAAGATTGCCGTCCCCCAAATTGCAGAACCCCCAAAACCAAGAAACAAAATGCTACGGCCAGCTTCCCCAAACAAGGCTAAATAGGAAATCGAGAACGCCAAACATATGCCGAGCGCAAAATAAATTACCCACAATAAACGAAACCTTAACTGCCAACCGCACTTTTGGGAGGATCTATTTGTGAAGTTATCGGTTACACCCGCAGATCTCAATATAACTGAGATTTGCTAAAAATAACTATTAAAAAGTTTCTTAATCCAAAATCAACATCCAATTAAAAAAGCCAAGATTATTATTGACTAAGCCGTAATCTCATATTCGGGGTAGCACTTGATAAAAATGAAAAAGCTTTCCAAAGGACAGACCTTCTTCTTAATCATGTCCATTTTCGTCTGCGGTTTACTTTTCTATGCAAACGCCATCGCTTTTGATCTATTCATAGTCCCCGAATTCGTTAATTCCATCATATTATATGTGGCAATAGCAGTCGCAGTCGCCCTTACCATAACAATCATAGCGATTGCTATAAGAGAAATTCGCCTTGGCGTTTCTCCAAAAACACAAAAACCCCAGACTCCTGCAACAACAAAAGAACCAGAAGAGACACCCAAAATAGCCCCAACACAAGCCAATGTCCAAGAAAGCATTAAGCCCCAACCTCAACTTCAAACCCTCAAAACCCAAAAAACCGCAGATGGAGTTGAGATTAAATTACCTGGACCTCAACAATTCAAACCTCCAACTAAGGACTATACCACGCTCATCTGCCCAGCATGCAGGAAGGAATTTAATGTCTCGATTTATCAAGGCGTTGTAATGGTCGATTTTGCACCGCCCAGGACGCCCAAACTAATCAGAAGCTGCCCCCACTGCAACGCAGACATACCGGTAAAACAAAAAGGTCTCATAAGCGAGGACATTTGGAGAGACTAATCAGAGACGAGAAATCCTACGTTTAGGATTCATTTTTCAGATTTTTACGTTTGTGCTTTTTGCGTCTCTTAATTTTGCCCTGCGCTACATTTTTAACATCAACATTCTGTGATTTCCTCTCTCTTTTGTCGTACTACACGTTGGTATATAACTTGGCGCTTAGTAAACCTCTTATACCCAAAACTGTAATATGCCATATTTCGGGGTAACATAAACAGTGAAAATTAACACAACTAAAAAAACCATTTTAGCGTTTACTCTAATATTTGCGGCATTCCTAATCTCAACCGCCACAATCGTTGATGCTCAATCTCCTTATCCAACTACAGTAAACAACTACCATCAATGTTGATGATTCAGGCCTATTTACGGCCACTGTACCTGACCTTGGAGTCACCTATAACATTTATGGAACACCGGGAGCAACTGGAACAGTCACAACAACACTACACAACGGTAATCCTTATGCAACTGTCACAAACACCAGATAATGTTACACTTACAAAATTCATTACAGTAGCTTTTGATTTTCCATCAAAAGACTTTGCGCAAGCCACATTGACTTTTAGCTTCTCAGATGCGGATATTGCAGGATTACAGGAACCCTATGCTATCTACAAGTACGATGAAGTCTCTGGCACGTATATAGAATTAGATACTATAGTGGACATGAATGCAAAGACGATGACTGTGATTCTAAGCAGTACTACTGACCCAACTTTTGCCATCGGCGGACAATCTGATACTGTTATTAACACATCTAACGATTACACAATGTGGATTGTCATAGCGGCCGTCGTCATAATCATCGTTATTGTAGCAGTATTTGTCGTACGCAAGTATGTCACGATTAACCTCTAAAGTAGATTAAGCGATGGGAGACGAACTCCCCGCCGAATTTTTTATAACTAAACAATCTTTTGTCAGAACTGCTCTAAGCATCAATTCAACTACTAGCTTTTCGAGCCCGTTGTTATTTAATTTTGAATTTCCTTGTCAGACATCTTTATTTTTATCTATTTGTTTGAAGAGAATCCATAAAAATTTATATCCAAGTTGTACAGCGCGCGAGCTAACGTTCTTTGAAGATTACACTTGCTGTTTCACACTAAAAACCGACAAGTAGTCATCGATCAATTGCTTGCCTTTGACAACCGCATCAGATCACAAGTTAAATATATGTATGTATGTATACATTAAATGACGTGAATGCAAATGGTTCGTGTAATTTCAATATCAGATGAAGTTTACTTCGAATTATCACGCATGAAAAACGGGAAATCTTTCACCCAGCTACTTAAGACTCTAATTTCTGAGTGCCAAAACAAAGGGGACGCAAAAAACATAGTTAACTTCTTGATTGCTCAAGAACCTCTGACTGTACAGAGCGAAAAGAACATTACTGAAGCCTTGGAGAATGGTCGTAACTCTTCGTTGGCAAGAAGCTTGAGTTAAATTGAGTGATTTTTATGGTTCTATTTGATACCTCCATCATTGTGGATGCCGCAAGAAAAAAGAAAGCTACCATCGACTTGATTGAATCATATTCAGGCAAAGAAAAGATTACAACTACTATTATCACCAAATATGAAATGCTTCGAGGCGCAACCAATCAAGATATTGACTTCATAACGCAACTGCTAGATAAATTTGTAATCTATGATTTTGAAGATGTAGTAGTGGATGAAGTGGTTGAAACTTATAAAAAGTTGGCTAAAAAGGGTAAGTTGGTTAATGAGCTTGACATAATAATCGCTGGCATAGCTTCAGCGCATGATGAAACGCTAGTGACGAAGGATAAAGACTTCTTGAATTTTGAAAGCCACAAAATTATTGTTCTAAGCTAAAACTACGCTGAATTCTGTTTTAAGCTCTAAATTGTACTACAACTATCTAGCGGTTTTACTGGATTTATCAAGCATCAAGATAAACACAACAAACAGACGCATTATACCTTCACATACGGCAGATAGGTGCCTAATTTTCGGGGGTTGGCTCAACAACTTTCAATCCGAAGAAAGCTTTCAAAGAAGATCAATTGAATTTTTTATTAATCGTTTCTGATGTTGGTCCTTGATATAATACTGGTTTGCTATTCCCTTCTTAAAGAGGTCTCTTGATTTGCCCTAAGAAATTATTGCGCTTAGATTCCTAAGGCTAAATATTTGCAAAGCTTCCTTCGCATCAAAATTGCAGGTGCTAATTCTGCGCCTTTATGGGATTCGCTATAACATGAGTTGAGTCATATTTTAAAAGATGACTATGGCCCATAGAGCGACGCATTTGTAACTTTCACAGTAATGCCAGCAGACGCTAAATTAAAAGAGACAAAGCTATTAAACGAAAGCTGTATTTGCTAATTCATGCCAGAAAGCTTCGAGCACTTACCAGACATAAAAGCTCAGAATCCCTCTGAGGTTATTCAAAGAGCTATAGATAATAGGGATTGGTTCTTTGCCTTCTCAAGCGCCGTCACCTTTTTTGAACTTTTTGGCTATTGGAGACTTCTACAACATTGTGAGTATGAAAAACTCTATGCTAACAGACAAATCAAGAAGCTAAGTGCAACAAATCTTGCACTTGTATTGTACTTACTCCAATTTATAGATCAAGACACGCATCTAAAGATAACAAAGGTCATTGAGGCAAGGGATAACTTTGTTCATCCTATCTCAGAAGGCGCAAGACTATCGAGTTCCTATCTAAGCGAGGAGGATGCTAAAGCAGCGGAGACAGTTTTGAGAGGCGCAATAATTGCAATAGAGAGGATAAAGAAAGGATTAGTTGATCATACGCTTCATGGAACTGATAAGCGCTTGGAAGGTTAACATAGGTTGTTGGTTCCCAAGTTCTTTTTTGCAGTTGTACGCCAGCCATTTAAAGGCATGCGCATTGACGAGAAATCAAGTGAATGCACATTTATGCAGCTTAACATCAATTAGGAAGTATGCCTAAACAGTAATTGATGGCTGACAAATCTTTAGATTCCAAATGCTTGCCTATAAGCATTAAATTGTTTCGAGAATTATCCGTTTCAGAATGCTTGCACCATGTCTCATCTTTAACTTCTTTTCACCGATTCTTTGACGGTAATTAATTGGGACCTCAACTGTCTGATAGCCCTGTTTTGATACTTGAGCATTAAGTTCAACCTCTATATCAAACCCTTTAGACCTTATTTTCCAATTCCTAAAAACTCCAGCCCTAACTACTCTAAGCCCTGTAAGCGGATCCCCAAGCTTAACTCCATTAAGCACGCTATGTGCAAACGCTAACATTTTGTTCCCCAAATAAAAACGGCTACGCAATGCCTTGTCATCTGCTTTTCCACTAAATCGGTTACCTGATACCATTCCAACTTGAGGGTTTTGTTCAAGTATTTCAATCATGGAAGGAATATACTCAGCCGGATAGGTGTAGTCTGCGTCTGTTAAGATAACGTATTTGACCTCTGGAAACATTAATCTAATTCCCGTAGCAATAGCATCTCCCTTTCCAATGCCATCCTGAAACGCTATATTTGCGCCACAGTCTTTGGCTATCTTAACAGTGCGGTCTTTGCTGTTTCCATCAACTACAAGAATGTTGGAGCTGCCGATTATATGCTTATATTCTTCTAAGGTAGCGCCTATTCCTTGTTCCTCATTTAAAGCTGCAACAATCAACTGACTTGTAGGATTCATAGTTAGCCTTCTCCCTACCTACCGGTTTGATTGTGCATAAGGGCTTGTTGTTGTGTCAATGCAATCACTAATTCCTTGCGCACTACAATTGAGCAGCGATAAGTAGCATCAAAATTAATGGTTTTTGTTAACTGTGATTAACAAAATAGCGCTCAATACTTCGCAGGCATGTCAAGTTACCTTATCAAAAATAGTCAAATTAGCTTCCTAAGGCTAAATATTTGTGAAGCTGCCTTTGCATCAAAATTAGGCACACTTAAGAAACGTGAGACGAGCAATAGACAGCAATAAAGAGTTATACTGATGGTTGGGATGCTTAGTCTTTAAAAACTATTTTTGTTTTTTAGCCCACTTTATCCAACCATTCGAACTCAGCGAGTCTGCATAGTCCAAAGGGTGAACAATGACCTTTTTTTCAGCAAAACGCTTTTTTGGAAAACTAATCATTTCTTATCCCTTCCCTAACTGACTCTAGATAGAGCTATGTCGCTAATTAATATTTACTGGTAACACGCGTTGGTTTGTCCCTTTTTTGGTGTGATATTCGCATCCTCCATATATTCAAAACATTGGTCTTTACCATCACAATTTTCCTTTGCTTTAGCACGCTCAGCCCGCTTTGATAGCATTAAAAGTATTGACAAATTATAAATAGGATTAATTGAGAAAAAGGGTGTTATGGGTCAAAAGCTGGAAGTGAGAGGTTGCATAGGCTTGATGAATTGCCAAAAACCCGACTTATGCGCTTCATATCTCGAATGCCTCAATACCTATGTTGGGGCAGAAATTAAAGATGAAACCTTAACTGTCCGATAAAAATAGCTGAGCAACCAAATAATTACCTATTTCCTATACCTAACTATGCAGGTACTGAACTCGATAATTATACCTGAATTAAGCTAAACCCTATAGAGAGAAACTTAGAGATTAGGTTTGGCTAAACTTGTTATCGCGCGCTGGCTTGTCCATTTATTGTAGCTACAATTTAACACGGTTTAAAAATTGCTTTTTGGTCTACCATTCTGATTAGTTTAGCCAAACGGGTCTTATCGACGCAGTCGATCGTAGGAATTTTTATGTGTCTCATTGTTTTCCCGTTTCCCTCAAACATCGCAATCTCATCGCTATTCAAACCAGCAATTGTAAAACCGACATGGACACGGTTCTTCATGGCTGCAATGTAGAATTTACCAGAAGAAAATGTTATTGCGCCCCATTTCATCTCCTCTTTAGAGTTGGGTAGAATTTCTCTAAATATCTTTTGAACTTCTAGAATAATTTCTTTCTGAGGAGATTTTTGTTTCTCTATATAGGCCTCTATTTGACTAGATATCTTACAGCACCTCATTAATTCAGTCGCTATTCTTGCAAACGTCTATCATATAGATTCTACAGTTTCTGACTACTTATCAAGTTATTGAAAAAAAGGGTTTTGCGGGTGATATCTCCACTTTGCAAGGGGTTCAAATCCCTCCCAGTCCCCAGCACATTAGAGACACTAACATACCCCCACACCCACACCCACAACCCCCAACATAGAAACCATGTATAGCTTGTGGTGAAATCCCTCTTCCCACACTCAAACAACAACCCTAAAACAACCCAACCCAAAAAAGCAAACAGCCCCAAAGCCGAAGTTGTGGTGTGCGTATTTTAGCCACCACACCCACACAAAGAACAAAAACTAAAACGAGCTCGCAACGACGGCTATGAGCCGCACCCGCGCAAACATCTTTCAAAACACGTGAACCGAGAAGAAGTGCCCAGAAGTAAATCGGTAATAAAAATTTTTGTTTTACATTCGATAAAGTTTAAATTACATTTCTCTCGCTAAATAGTAGTGCTGGACTAAAAGATGGAAACTGAGATTGTCGTAAAAAAGAAAGGTCAGACTACGATTCCAGTCAGAATCCGAAAAAAGCTCAAGATCGAGGAAGGAACCCGACTTGAGGTAGTAATAACAGACGAGGGCTATATTGTTAAAACCTAAAAAGTCAATACATGGGATATGATCGAGCCTATTCAGAGTTTGGAACTGTCGAAGAGGTAAAAAAAGAAATAGACGCACTACAGGACATATCAAGCTGAAGATGAATCAAGTTATGGAAACACTAAAGAAGCATAGATCTTTATATCTAGGTACCTTACTGTTGCGGAAAAGGAAGAATTGCTGAAAGAAAAACTCTTGACTATTCAACAGGTGAAAGTCATTGCCTAAAATTCCACTAAGATCTAATCATTAACTAAAATTCTGCAGAAGATCAAGCAAAGATCCGCCAAAAAGATTCACTTCGGCTATTGTAATCCATGAAATATATAGAACAGATATAGCTATCAAGCGAGAAGAGATCAGAGAAACGGCAAAGCTTAAGGTAGCTCTAATAAAGAAAGACTTTAAAGTTATTCCAGTCGATGAACAAATAGCCCAGATTTCGGCTGAATTTAGGCATAAATATAACCTATCGATGGGTGACAGTATGATCGCTGCTACTGCATCGGCGTTAAGTGCAGTCTGCATTACAGATGATCCCCATTTCAAGCAGATTAGCGAAATCGAAACCAAATGGATCTGAAAAACACTAAGGCGTTTATTGATAGACTTTCTTTCATGTCTTACATCGCAAGCAGTACGGTTTTGTCATTTTTCGCTACAGACATTTAAAATAAAGTCAATTTTTATGTTGTTTGCAACCATAAACGATTATAAGGGTTATCAATCCCTTTGTTGAATTACGACTGGTTAGGTTTAGATGAGTAAGGCTGGGGATATTGCTAGGGTTTCGGCCAAGGGTAGTTTTCACTTACTCTGGGGACTCATTATCTCCACTGTGATTTCATCTGTTGGGACTATTTTTATTGCTAGGCTTCTTGGCAGCGACTTGTATGGTTTATACACAATCGTCCTTGTGGTCCCAAGTTTTATTGTAATTTTTAGGGATTGGGGGATAAACTCTGCAATCGTTCGCTTTACCGCGCAGTATCGAGCTGAGGGCAGAATAGATGAGCTTCGAAGCATATTTCTAACAGGTATAATTTTCGAAATCGCAGTAGGGTTGCTGCTCACATTATTTTCGTTTATTTTCGCTGACCCTTTAGCGGTCCTTTTCAATCGCCCCGACATAGGACCTCTCATACAAATAGCCTCTATCTCTATCTTAGCCAGCGGATTGATAACTGCTGCAACCTCCATTTTCACCGGTTATGAACGACTGGAACTAAACAGTATAATGCTCATAGCTCAAAGTATCTTTAAAACTGCAATAATTGTTGCGCTTGTGTTTTTAGGGTTAGGAACAGCAGGGGCTGTGATAGGCTATACGGTAGGAGCACTCGCCGCCGGCATTATAGGTCTAGCGCTGATCTGGGTTATTTATCGCCAACTACCCAAAGGCACATCGCATAAACTCGAAATCAGGGCATACTTGAGTGCAATGTTGAGCTACGGTATACCCCTCTCTTTTGCAGCAATCATTTCAGCTCTTCTTAGCCAATTCTTTGCTTTCCTTTTGCCAATCCATTACGTAGCCGACAACGTTCCCATAGGCAACTACGGGGTCGCCCTAACTTTTTCAGTACTAATCACCTTTTTTTCCTATCCAATTACCACGGTGCTATTTCCCGCCTTCTCAAAGATAAACCCCCAAAAAGACAGCAGCGTATTGAGAAACGTTTTTCAATTCTCCGTAAAATACGCCTCACTTTTCGTAGTCCCCGTTACCGCTTTAGTCATGAGCCTATCAGTACCAGCGGTTGAAACCCTATTCGGCACTACTTACCAATCAGCACCGCTTTACTTGGCCTTGTTTTCAATACATTTTCTGCTAACTGCTTTTGGAAGCGTGAGCTTAAGTGCTCTTTTGAACGGTCAAGGAAAAACAAATTTTACTTTAAAGATGACTATTTTAACTTGCATTATCGGTTTTCCACTGGGGTTCCTGTTAATTATGACCTTTGGCGTTCTCGGTCTAATCCTAGCCACCATAACCGCTGGAATTCCAAGCTTTATTTGGGGGTTGCGCTTCATAAACAAGACGTATGGCATCTCGATTGATTGGCCTTCGTCCTTGCGAATTCTTGCTTCTTCAGGGATCGCTGGAATTGTTACTTATGGTTTTGTTTCTTTACTTAATTTTCCAAGCCCCATAGAATTACTCTTAGGCGTTGCTCTCTTTGTCTTGGTTTTTGTGCCGGCTGCGCTTTTAACTAAATCCATTACTAGGGATGATGTTGTTAATTTGCGTGGGATGATTAGCGGTTTTGGTGGGGTTGGGAAATTGTTGGGCAGGGTGCTGGACGTGTTAGAGAAGCTTATGGGTATACTTAGGCTGTAGAGAAAAGGCTGCTAGGAGGCTTCACATACTGCAAATAGGTGGCTAATTTGTAGGGGTTGACTCAACAAATTGAGAAAGAAGCTTTTCAAAGAATCCTTGCCCAACCTTTTGTAACTGATTAGTAACTAATCCAGACGCAATCAGCAGAACTACAAACGCATAATCAAAAAAGCAACCCAAAACAAAGCCCTCTAATTACACAAAAAATGTTTTTCCTAACAGACAAATAAATCAGCTTTTAGCGATATAGAAAAGAACTACATTGAAGGTTTGCGTAAAAGTAAGCCTTCGACTGACCTCAGTAACTGATACCCGAAGAGTATTGCTGCAAAGTAGGTAGGCCAAAGGATTATTGGCCAGTTGCCTGGCGTGTAATTCCACAATCCTGTTGAGACTGCAAAGAATTCCATCATGGCTAACGAAATAATTCCGCCGAAAGCAAGAAAAACTTGTTCTTTTGCTTCGTGTGTTGCGGTCCATTTTCGCCGAACAATCAGTAGAACAGCCCATGCGGATAGAAAAGCGGCAAATAGAATGTACCAGTTAGCATTGAAATCAAATATTACATCCATACGGTGCAAAAAACAACCGATAATATTAAAATGTTTTTTCAAAAAAATAATATTTTAATATAAATCTTGGAAAAAAAACTTGCCCTAAGGCTGGAAAGGCAACGTCACCCTGGATAAAAGTACAGCATCCCAGAGGCATAACAACAATCAACTATACCTATAAGGGACTGCTTTTCGCCCATGGCAAACACGTGTCGAGAGCTTATGTTGGAGATTTTATTATTGCTTCATCTCAAAGAAACCTTGCCCAACCTTCTCTAATCGATTAGAGACTAATAGAGGCAATCAACAAGAACTACAAAACGCAAAATCAAAACAGGAACCCAATGGAACAAGCCTTTCAATTTCGTGACGGCAACTACGCAACTTGGACACCTTCTTGAGAGTTTTTTTCCAAATCTAAGACCATCTGGGCAAAGGGAATGCGATTTGCATATTGTTTGGCTTTTTTAAGTTGCTTGCTACGCCATTCTGGGTCTGGATGAACGTGCCACTGGGCATAGATCTCTTTGAAGTAACGACTCATGCTTTCTATTTCCCTTTGGCCTGAGGATCAACCTCCACAATGCTTTTTTCCTCCGGTACAAGCCGTTCACTGTAGCGCTTCTTGAAAGCTTGATAGTCTTTATCATCTAGATAGTTTAGTGTATGTAAGCCCTCATTGAGTGCATAGAGTCCAGCATAGGGTTGACCCAGCTCCAATTCAGCTTGAAGCTTGATGAGAGCTAAACGCAACTTAGCATTCAGAAGCAAAGGCAAACAATGATCCCGTGAACGCAAAAACTAGTTAACCTCCATATAGCATATAGGAAGTCTTGTTTTCGTAGGTTGATACGTATGTATGTACTTACAATCCACAGCTATTCCTTCCAGCACTATTCATGCGATTTCGCTGTTTTGGTATATAATGATTGAGCTATTGCGATATAGTCGCTTTTTGCGAAAACAAAACTTATCAGCCGAGCGATTGTCACAAAAAAGAGCCCTACACACGATAGCCACCTACTTAAACCTAAACTACCTCTTAGATTGAGACCCGTAGACGCGAAGTTACCGCTCTTGTAGAAGCTGCTAATACAATGAAGCAAAGTGGGTGCACGATTAATCACGTATGACTACGATAATGAAGAAACGGTTGATGTAGTGCACGCGCACAAATCAAGTTTGTTCCTTTTTGGATTTGGGCACTATAATAGCCTTTTCTTGCATAGAAAATAAAGTCGGGTATAATTTTACAAAGAAAGGGAGGTGCGTTGCCTAATAAAGAAGTAAATGTTTTCCCTCTCCTCTAAGGTTATTTTTGCTATGACGTCGCTTCTATAGTATGCATAGCACGAGCTTACGCCATAATCCAAAAAAAGGCTAAGTAGCATAACCCTTGTGTAGCTAAAGAGTGCTCCTAAAAAATTAGGGGTTGGGGTAGTGTTGAATTGCGTATTTGCAGGCGCCCAAAATTAAGCCATCGGTATGTATGCCTGAGTCTATTAGTGGTGTTCCTGCTTCGTTGATGCCGTTGTAGTATCCTCTGTCTGGTTTTTCGAGTCTATCTTCGAGGAATATTACCATGTCTCTAGCGTAGGTCGTATTGTAAACGGCTAAGAAGCTGAAGGCTATTTTGGAGTAAATTATCGGCGTTATATTGTAGTCTCCGTCTCCTGTTCGCACTACCCATGTTTGGTTATCGTACACTACCCATTCGTATGCCCAGTCACTTGATCCTGTTGGTCCTTCACTAAACGCTCGATACATGCCTGTTTGGTTGTAGAAGGCTTCATGGGCGAGGTAGATTTGTTTTGCGATTGTTGTTAGTTGGGCTGGGTTGTTGGTGAGGTCAAATATGGCGCCGAATAGTGGGTCGCCTGTGAGTCTGCCTTTTGGTAGGGTTACATTTTCTGGAGTGGTTATTGTGCCTGATTTAATTATGTTGTTTATGATTGAGGTCTGTATATCGGCGAGTTCTTTGGGCCAGAAACATGCAAAACCAGCAAGGGTATAGTAGGCATAGATGTTGGTTGAGTAGGTGCTTTCCGCTTTTACGCCTGGCACTAAAGCCGCATAGTCAGACCTGTTACCGTTTACATTGTAAATTACATTGTTGATGCGGGTTACTAGGGTGGGATCATTTTTTGCTGCGTAGGTTCTGGTGTTGTCGAGTGCGACGAATAATCGACCTGTATCGCAGACATTGACTAGGTCTGTGGCTTTGTCGGATTCTTGTTGGTAGTTTGCGCCGTTACCTTGATAGAACCAGTATGGGTAGTGGGTGGTTGCGTTGAGTTCGCGGTTCTCAAGGAAAGTTACGACTTTTTCCAAGCGATCATTAGCACCCCATTGTCCCTCTGTACCTATCAAGCCTATTGCTTGTGCATCTAGGACTGCTTGGACATATACGCCTAAGTCCCAGTCAGTAAAGAAGGGGCACCATGGGCCTGATCCTGGGAGTCCTGTAGTTGAATCAACTCCTGATCCAGGTTGGAAATAGGCCCAAGCGAACTCGCCTACTCTTTTCCAGGTTTCCTTGGTAAGGTTGTTGTTTTTTATGAGCTTATAACTATCATCAAGCGGAATGATCGGAGCCGGAATGAAATTTGGAGGAGCAGAAGGTCTAAGGATAGGGCTGTTTAGGGTAGCGGTAGGGTTGGTAGTTGTTGTTGCTTTAGGAGTGGTATTTGGTGAAGCTGTTGGATCATTATTTATTGTCGGTGAAGTTGTATCAGCCTTTGGATAGAATGCGAAACAGGAAACCAAAACCACTGCAATAAGCGCAAATCCAATTATAGCTTTTCCCTTTTTGCTAAAACGTTTACCACTGGCACCATTTAAGACGCCTTTTTGTGCCCTTCGTCAGTAGGATTCTGGGTGGTTGCAGACTTTAAGTTAGTTAGAAGGCGCATTTTTCTTTTTATACTTACCAACTTTTTCCCTCTAAACACCATTTTTTTGATGAGCTAATTTTTCTTTCGTCAGGTTAAGATTCCTGATTCTTTAGTTGTAAAGGATATTTTTGATTTAAAGTTATTGCAAAGAAGGGGTTTTAGCTCAAGGTCTACTTTTGCAGCTTGCGCGCCACCGTTTGTCCCTAAATTAAAAGAAGCGCTTTAATGTTCTCAAACGATCTGACAGCGAGCTAGAGCAAAAAGGCGCAAAAATCTTCAAAGGAGCAAGTATAGCAAGAATTGTGATTGAAAGTCGCGAGTAATGCTAGTTGATTTTAGATTGATAAGTTTAAATTACATTCCTCTCGCTAATAGTAGTGCTGGATTAAAAGATGGAAACTGAGATTGTCGTAAAAAAGAAAGGTCAGACTACAATTCCAGTCAGAATCCGAAAAAAGCTCAAGATAGAGGAAGGAACACGACTTGAGGTAGTAATAACAGATGAGGGCTTATTGTTGAAGCCCAAAAAGTCAATATGGGATATGATTGGAGCCTATTCGGAGTTTGGAACTGTCGAAGAAGTAAATAAAGAATTAGACGCTCTCAGGCATCAAGATGAATATGAATAAGGTAGTCTATGACTCGAGGTTCTTTGTAGAACTCTTCTATTCGACAGATGAGTCTTTACATAAGAAAATACTAGGCGCATAAGATCAAGAAAGAAAGATTCACTTCGGCTGTTGTAATCCATGAAATATATCGACATGCTATCAAGCGAGAAGGCCGAGAAACCGCAAAGCTTAAGGTTGAGCTAATAAAAAAAGAGTTTAAAGTTATTCCAGTCGATGAACAAATAGCCCAGCTATCCGCTGAATTTAGGCATAAATATAACTTGTCGATGGGTGACAGCATGATCGCTGCTACTGCATCGGCGCTAAGTGCAGTCTGCATTACAGATGATCCCCATTTCAAGCAAATTAGCGAAATCGAAACCAAATGGATCTAAAGACTCCGTCGATACCCCTAAGAGTCGGCAAGACTAAGAAATTAGTGTTCCTTTGATCGCTCCCATGTCAGGTGGGTTGTCGAGTTTTTCCAGCGCTCTTTTAGCAGCTACACAAAACAAAAGCTATCCCTGAACAACCAACAACTTCTTCCTAAACCTATAACCCAACACCACTAACAACCAAACAACCGCCACAGCAGAAACAGCATAAACCCCATTCTCGAACAGCCACAGTATTAGACGACCAAGCGCCCCTATCAACATTCGGTGAACTAAAAGGTAACGCCGTAGGCATAAGCGATGGACCAGCTGTGGCAGTTGGCGTAATAGATGGCTCACTCAACACAGACGCATCACCCTCAACCACCACAGCAACCTTATCACTAGATGGAACGATTGGAACATTAGCACTCGGATAACTCAGGGGTACAACAACATTGTTCAAAATCGCAAATCGAGCCGCAGAAACGATTAAACCGTTACTAACATCAGCCGCCATTTGAATAACACGCCCGTTTTCATCAACACCCAAACCAAACCCGCCAGAACAAGGGACTTGATTGAGAAGAAACTCGACCATAGTCTGCGAATACGACGTATTGTAGAGTGCCAAAAAACCAGTAGCTGCTTTCAAATAAACAATCGGGATAATCGAGACGTCTGTGTCCACGTCGTTGCTGTCTCCGGTCTGAACAATCCACATTCTCCCATCATTGGTTACGATCCATTCGTAAGCAAAAACGTCACTATCCGTGGCACCTTCACTAAAAGCAGTATATTTACCAGTCACATTAAATCGTAGTTCCTGCGCCAAATAAGCCTGCTTAGATAATTCTAACAATCGCACATCCGGCTCAGCAAAATTAAAAATCCCCATAAGTAATGGCTCAGACGTAATTTTAGCCGCAGGCAAATTAACACCATAATAATTTACCTTCGACCCAGAAATGGTTAGATTTAAGATGGCGTCGGCTTCCTTAGAGAACCTCTCAGGCCAGAAACCCGCAAAACCAGACGTTACATAGTAATCATAGATATTGGTCTCACGCGTTCCCTTCTCCAGTTGCCCAAGTAAGATATCCACTGAAACTCTACGCCGCTCATAATTCGTTACGTTATAGACAATGTCGTCGATACGCTGCTTCAAATCAGGTTTGGCCACTTCAACGTTTTTAAGAGAAACAAATAAGCACCCCGCATCAGTCGCAACCTGCTGGATGTCAGTAGAATTCTTGCCTGTACTGGATGAATACATCAGGTAGGGTAATCCATCCCACATCAGCGGTCGATTTTCCAGGAAAGCCAAAACTTTATCCAACCTATCATTTGCGCCCCATACGCCTGAACTACCCACGATGCCCAGTTTCTCAGCATCAAGGACCGCTTGAATGTAGAGCGCCAAATCCCAATCCGTAAACTCGATGGAACCAACATTATTTTTTGCCAATCCCGTGCCAGAGTCAACACCGACTCCCGGCTGAAAATACTTCCACGCATCACGCGAGAGATTAAACGAAAAATCAGATGAATTACCAGTATCAGCCCTGGGGACTCGAGCATTAAGCCCTATACCTGCAATCAAACTCACAATTAACCCTACGACAATAGTTTTTCCCATAAAACCCTTTTTTTTCATAGCAAGCACGCCCTAAAAAACGCTACAGCCAATCATTTGTCCAAAAACAATAATTCTAATCGATGCCAACCTTTTGGGAAACCAACAAAGAACTACTAAATTTCAACAGTTTCGAAAGTAATAGTTAATTTGTATTTCGGAGAACTAACAAATGGAAATAACGTTTACAAGTTTTGGCACAAGGGACAGAAGGCAACAAGCAGCTGTTCACTTATTGTCTTTTAAGTAATTCATAAAAAAGTATGTGGTTGCATACATACAACCTAAGAAAAGAAAGCGCTCAATAATTTGAGAAATTGCTGATTCAGCCATTTATCTTATTACGCCTCTTTTAGCACTAATCTGGCAAACTGGTACCAATGGCAAAGAATATCTTAAGGCATCAACGGCATGGTCATGCTCTTTAACGTCTTCCCTATACTCTAACAATTCACTTACCAGGTTTACGCAACGCTTACTAACAAACTGTCTAAATTGACCATCGCTACCTGGAACAAAACGGCTGCCAAGCTCCCGCAATCCATCCTCACGTTTAAAACTATACGGTTTAGCATTGATTCCAACACGACAAAGCTTACTGATTGCCTGTGGATACCTTGCATCACAGAAAAACTCACCTCTTCCCCATTCCTTCTGCATCTCCAATGCAGCTTCAGCCAATTCTTCATCGCTTGTCTCTGACTTATAAAATTCATCCACAACATATCCACGTCCATCTGGATCAAAAGCATTCGCAACTATAGCCGAGGGATTACTCCACCCAAAGTCAACACCATACCTTATTCTATTAATCAAGCCCTTATCCGGTAATTCCTTAACATGTTTTGTTGTATCAAAAGGAAAAGATCCCGAGGACACTGTTGCGAAGCGCCCATAGATGAATCGGTCAGCAAGACCACCACTATGCGTCCTTTTAATCTCATCCATATAGCCCCTGGGAAGCGTGGGGTTTTGGAATGTACTCCAACGATAAATTTTCATGTCTTTGGAAGCTTCCTGAGGATTCTCCGTAATATTGTACAATGCACTTCCAGGAGAATCAGGTGTAGTCGTTAACCAAACCCCCGGCTCAATATTTACTCGGCATCGACCAGACTTTCTTAGCCGCCGCACCACCGTTAACCAAGCAGCATCCAGATGCCTCACAAGCCTAGCCTCATCGATGTGTGCATAATCAATGTTGGGACCCTCAGCGTTCTCAGCATCATCTAGAGAAACAAACCACCACTGAGAACCATTAAACCAATCCAAACGCAAATCGCCACGGTTGAAACTGGCGACATATGGGTTACTTGTAAACGGGTAGCGGCAACCAAAAAAATCTTTGCCCTCAAGGGTTGGAAAAAGAATCCGCTTCATCATAGGAACGCTAGGTTCAAAAATATATCCAACGCTACCGGGATAATCAAGCGCCCAACGTATATCCTCACATAACCCTGCCTTAGTCTTACCCGCCCCAGTACCGCATAGACATGCACGTTGGCTAAAAATGCCCTTACCCGCATGAAAATCAAGCTGTGCAGGATGCGGTGCGTAACAAAAAAAGTCACTCAACTGTTTTTTAGCCGATTTCTTATCCAACAAGGCCTTCATTTTTCTCTTCATCAACCTGGGCTTCCTTCTCAGCTCTCTGTTTTTCAACTGAACTTCGATATGCCGCCATAATATCGGGATTAGCCTCAAACGGCAGTCTAACGCTAAATGTTTGATTGACCTCTTGTGGTTGTCCACCTCCAGCCCCAAACCGGTTACCTAGCTCTATCTGCACCTTCACAATAGCCAAGGCATCGGCTCGTGCCTGATGCTTATCCTTTTCATGTTTAGAACGAACCGTAACCTCTATGGCATCACGAAAAAGTATATTCAACTTCCCGGCACTTACAAGAGGGTTTAAGCTCAATTTCAATAAATTCCTCCCCCCATAAGTCGATGTTTTTTAAGTCTTTATAAATCGTACTTTCACTGCACTTGAAGTCACTGCTAACAGAAGCAACTACGCTTGGTAGGCTATTGCCCATCCCAAGCAAGAATAGCATTCGTCTTCGACGGTTGTACAATTTAATATTCATCGTAAATCAACAATTCCGAGTTTGCTCGATTCGCTTTTTAAAATTATCGATGCACTCGCCAAACAACTTGTGAAAAATTAGCAACCCAGACCGATCACTAACTAATAGTAAATGCTTGTTCAATAGAACTCTAACCATCCTAACCATAACTAAGTGGTAGGCAGATAGTAACAACAAATGAATAAAAAACAAATACTCATTGATAGTTCAAAGTAATAACTGCTATTGCTGCAGTATGATATGCTACAGAAAAGAACATCACTGACAACGTCACAGCAAGTTTTTATTTAATAAAGAGATAGAGAATTTTGGAAATAATAGACGCCTTTATAGATACAAATTTACTCTACAAGAACAAATCTGCAACAAACCTTGTTTTGCTTCCCACCTTAAATGAGGAAGACGGAATAGGACCAACAATAAACGGACTCAAAGAATGCTTTAACACACAAAACCAACCCCATTTCCTTGTTGTCGACGGCAATAGCAAAGATCAAACAGTGGAAATTGCTGGAACAGGTAGCGCAGAGGTAATAACTCAAACAGGCAAAGGCAAAGGTAATGCACTCTACTGCGCTCTTGAGCACCTAAACCATGACCCCTTAGAATACTTGATCTACTAGACACCGACCACACTTACCCCCCACAATACATCCCCGACATGATTAAATTCCTAGAAGAAAACTCTAACGTGGGTATGGTCTGTGGAAATAGATACAACTCCAAACTTTCCTGTGCCACGGGCGGATATGCATTGTATTTAGGGAATAAAATCATAACTTTTTTTCACAGTAAAATAAATGGAGTAAACCTCACAGATCCACTAACAGGCTTAAGAGTAATCAGATGGAGTGCACTAAAAGATTGGCAACCAAAATCAAAAAGCTTTGATATAGAAGTCGAACTAAACGATAGTATAGAACAAAAAAAACTTGAAATAAAAGAAATAGACATAGAATATAGACAACGATTAGGCATAAAAAAACTAAAAGTAAGACATGGCTTAGTTATAATAAAGCGCATATTTAAAGAAGCGCTAAGCTTTTTATAACCTAAAAATCAAAAGGTGATTATTTTTGAGAATAACAATAATCGGTTCAGGTATAGTAGGTCAAGCAACAGGCATGGGATTCACCACAAGCGGCAACAAAGTAAAATTCTACGACATAGACAAATCCAGAATCAAATCACTAAAAAGCAAAGGCTACGACGCAACCGACAATTTAGGTTATGCAATTAATAACTCGGAAATAATTTTTGTCAGCGTTCAACACCAACCATCGGCAAAAAAATAGAGCTAAAATACATCAATGAATGCACCAAAACGATAGCAAATGCGTTAAGAGAAAGCAACAAATACACCGTCATAACTTATCGAAGTACCATTCCACCTCAAACAACAAGAACCAAACTAATCCCCCTGCTTGAAAATTATTCAGGGCCTAGTATCAGGGCAAGACTTGGTATATTTATGAACACAGAATTCCTTGAGAGAAAAGCCCATTAGATGACTTTCTCAACCCAAATAGAATCGTAATAGCGCTTAGATAAAAGATCGGCAGCTCCGCTGAGAAAAATTTATTCCTCATTTAGTTGTCCAATCATAGTTACAGATTTAGATACTGCTGAAATGATAAAATACACATCAAACATCTATCTGGCAGCCAAAATTTCCTACTTTAATGAAATGTTTTTGATCTGCCAAAAGCTGCACATAGACCTAAAGTAGTATCTGACGCCGTCGCTTTGGACCCAAGAATCGGCGATTATGGCATTCAAGGAGGCAGACCTTTCGGAGGTATGTGCTTACCAAAAGATCTAATGCCTTTTTACACTTCATAAAATCAAAGGGCTACAACCCCCCTGTATTACAGGCCATCGCAAAGGTCAATGATGAGATAGCCGAGCAATGTACAAAAATACAAGAAACAGAAAACACACTACAGCAACCACACTTATCCTATGTACCTACGCCACAATTATTAATGCCATAGCCACATTCCCCCATACATCCTAACCGATAACTAAACAACCCTCGCAACCACAAAAAAGGAACCCCAAGTCAACTCCCAAAAAACGCCAACCAAAACAACACACATAACCCAAAAAGCCACCACAGCAGAATCACTTAACCCTTAGCTGTCCAATCCCTCTACAATCACCATCTACGACCAACTGAAAATTTATCACATAAGGCGCAATCAGAGCGGGAAACTTGGGTTTATAACTTAAAGCATTTTTTCCCATATTGAATGCATCAGCATCTACCCTCACCAACAGCTTGTGACATTCACGGCGCACACCAAATTTTCTGGTATTTGCCAACTGCTGATTGATTCGCTTAGCCTGCTCAACCGGACTCAACCCCTCAAGCTGCTTCATCATCTGCACTCTCTCCTCCTCAGAAGCAGCACGGGCCCAACGCTCAAACCTACGCTTAATCGTCTCCCCAAGCTTCTCCAAATCACGCTCCACCGTGCGAGTGCTAACACCCAAATCAGAAGCAATCCTACCAATACCCCAATCCTTCAACCACAAATCCAAAACCCTCATTCGACGGATCTTCTCACGCTTGCGTCTGCTCTGCACTTTTAAAATACTTGTTAATGCGTCGATACTCTGCTTTGCCGTTTGATGTTACTGTGTTTATTTGTATCAAAAACTCTCCCAGACACACCAAAACACCCCAAAAACAAGCCCAAACACACCCGAAAACAACAAAATAGGCAACCAAAAAAACCCCAAACACAACCGCTTTACCAAAAACCGCCCCAAACCAGCCATATCCCCCACACCCAAACCCCCACTTGCAACATGATTATTCATGTTAAATCGGAACAATACGCCATATTTTACCAAACAAAATATAAATTTTAACACATCAAAGCATGGACCGCAAAAACTTTTTGTCGCTCAACGTAAACGAACGCAGGAAGCCAAGCAACATCACCGACAGAACCGCAAAGCTACAACCTTATATTTTATTTGTGAACCATTCAATCGTTCTCTTAAGTCCATCCTCAAGACTAACGCTGGGGTACCAACCAACTAACCCTTCAAGCTTGGCTATGTCTGGACGGCGTCTCTTTGGATCATCCTTAGGCAACGCATAAAACTCTATAGTGGATTTGCATTTTGTTGTTTCTTTGATTTTCTGCGCCAATTCCAGTATGGTGATTTCTTGGGTGTTACCAACATTTACCACTTCCCCATTCGCCTTAGCAGTCGCCGCCAATAGCATCAACCCCGTTACAGTGTCAGTTATATAGCAAAACGACCTTGTTTGTTTTCCATCCCCATACACAGTTATTGGTTGATTAGTTAATGCCTGCAGAATAAAGCGGGATAACGCTCTACCGTATAACCCATCTTCTCTTAAACGTGGACCATACGAATTAAAAATTCTTGGAACCCTAACATTCAACCCATACTGCTTATTGTAGGCCATAAGTAATGCTTCAGCAAACCGTTTACCCTCGTCATAGCATGAACGTGGACCTATAGGGTTAACTTTTCCCCAATAACTCTCAGGGGTAGGTATAACCTCTGCGTCACCATAAGTTTCAGAAGTAGAAGCAAACAATAGAGTTGCATCGTTTTTTCTAGCTAACTCTGCAAGTTTTTGTGTACCCAACGCACTAGTCATTAAGGTATCTATCGGATGGGCCATATACTCATCAGGCGAAGCATGTGCAGCCATATGAAAAATAACGTCAAATTTTAAATCGCTACCATAATCGCACACATCTGCATTGACTAATTGGAATTTCTTGTTACCCACGAGGTGCTCTATATTTCTTATTCGACCAGTCGAGAAGTTATCAACCACAGTTACGTTTGCACCAAAGTCAATTAGAACATCGCAAAGCCAACTGCCAATAAACCCAGCGCCCCCAGTAACCAAAACTTTTTTTTCCGCAAAAAAATCCGCCGGGACAACACTCTTTATCTTTTCAAGGTCTTCACGGATTATATTGTCCATCATTATTTTGTTCCCTTACAAAATTGTTGATAAGATAGTTCCAAGGCTTGCCAGTATCTTTCAGGACTGCCAATGTCTAAGTGTTCATAGCTCTTATCAAGCTTGATGGCATAGACCTTTAATCCCCAATCCACAAGCTTCTGGATAGCATCGGTCAACTGAATTTCACCGTTCTTTCCCGGCTTAGTCGCTTCTAGAGCTTTAAAAATTACTGGATGAAACGCATACATGGCCATAATTGCTATGTGCGTCTTTGGTTGATCTGGTTTCTCAACGACTGCTTTAACCCTAATTATTCCAGGTTCAACTTCTTCTCCCTCAACGATGCCATACTGCTTGGGATTGTCAATTTCTAAAGCCAGAAAAGCCGCATCCGCATTTAACCTCTCAAAACACTCAAGCAATATCTTGACATAGTCCATATTTATAGATATAATGCTGCTATCTCCAGCATGAACTAAGCAACTTTCATTTTGAACAAAAGGTTGAGCCAACAAAACAGCGTTACCAAAACCTTTTGGCTCAGGCTGATTAACCCACATAATCGTAGAAGTATCAAGCTTCTTATAGAAACTTTCAAGGTCTGTTGCTTGACCATTCTTACCCATTTCCTCAAGCATCCGTATGCATTCAGCGTCAGGAGTAAAATGGTCTTCAATCCCCCGTTTGCCTCTACCGACAACATAGCAGAACTCTCTAAGTCCAGCGTCATGTAACTGTTCAAAAACAAGCTGCACTACCGGCTTAACCATCATGTCGCCGTGTGCTGTACTCGAAAAAATTGGCAGCATCTCTTTTGGCTGTTCCTTAGTTGCTGGAAATAGACGTGTGCCTAGACCTGCTGCTGGAATGATAACTTTGCGAACCATTGAGCACCCTTCTCCCTGTCTTTTGAATTAACTAATATATAATTAGTGTGATTAGTAAATTCAAATTAATCGTTAATTTGAGGTCTATGCTTTGAAGGAACAGCCAAAAATTTCAATCATCGGCGTTGGATACGTCGGTTTATGCACCGCAGTGGGTTTAGCAAGCAAAGGCTACAAAGTAGTCGCCTGCGACATCGATGCAGAAAAGATTTCAAAGATTAATCAGGGTATTCCACCTTTTTTTGAGCCAGGGCTGCAAGAAAAACTTACTGAAACCTTACAAAAGGGCAACCTTAAGGGTTTAGTTAACAAGACAGATCAGGCGATTGGAGAGACTGATTTTACTTATGTGGCTGTTGGAACTCCCAGTAAAGATGACGGCAGCATTGACCTCAAATACATTGAATCCGCAGCCGCTAATATTGGAAAAGCACTCAAACAAAAAAACAGCTACCACATTACTATTATCAAGAGCACTGTTGTGCCCGGAACAACACTGGATGTTGTTAAGCCAATTCTTGAGCAAGAATCCGGCAAGATCTGCGGCAAAGACTTCGGTTTATGCATGAACCCCGAATTTCTCCGCCAAGGCTCCGCATTCCAAGACACCTTAAACGCTGACCGCGTAGTCATAGGCTCATATGACCAGAAATCAGGCGACAAACTCGAAGAGCTCTACCGCGACTTCTACAGTGCCCACCTGCCTCCAATCATACGCACAGGCCTATCCACAGCAGAACTCATCAAATACGCCAGCAACGCCATGCTTGCAACCAAAATCAGCTTCATAAATACAATCGCAAACATATGCGAAAAAATCCCCGGAGCCGACGTCAAAGACGTCGCGTTAGCTATGGGTTTGGATAAACGCATCGGACCACTTTTCCTAGACGCAGGCTTAGGCTATGGCGGCAGCTGCTTCCCCAAAGACGTTAAAGCCCTGATTGCCTGCAGTAGGGCGTCTGGTTATGTGCCAGAGTTGTTAGATTCGGTGGAGCATGTTAACTGGGCTCAGCCACTCAAAGCAGTGGCTTTTGCGAAACAAATGCTTGGATCACTTAAAGAAAAGCGATTTGCAGTTTTAGGTTTAGCGTTTAAGCCCGATACAGATGATATGCGTGAAGCCCGCGTAATTCCAATAATAAAGGCTTTACAGGCGCAAGGTGCAAATGTCACAGCATATGATCCAGTCGCTACCAACACGGCAAAAGCAATCTTTAAAGACACCATAAAATATGCTGCCTCAGCCAAGGAATGTCTCAGAGACGCCGACTGCGCCATTATCGTTACAGAATGGCCAGAATTCAAAAACCTAACTCCACAAGATTTCCTCTCACTCATGAAGCAACCCATCCTCATCGATGGCAGAAGAATTTACAATCCAAAGGATTTTGGAAAAAAAATAAGATTCGCCGCAATTGGGTTAGGCTAACAACTCAACAAGTCTCTCTCACACCATTTCAGAACAATCCAGCCTACACGCAAAGAACCCAACACCCTACACCCACTCAACCCCAAACAAATACCAACCCCACTCCACACACCCACCAAACAACACACCCAAACCACAACCGATAAACACCACCACACCACCAACAAATAAAACAACAAAGAAGAAAGACCATGGCAAACGCATCCGAGATGGCAAAAGTATCAGCAAAAGGCGGCTTCCACCTACTCTGGGGACTCGTACTATCCACAGTCATCTCATCCGTCGGCACCATACTCATCGCAATATTACTAGGCGCAGACAACATGGGCCTCTACACAATCGCCATCGCAGCACCCAACCTCATCGCCACCTTCAGAGACTGGGGCATCACCACAGCCATGGTAAAATACAGCGCCCAATACAACCACCAAAACGACACAGAAAAAATCAGAAGCATACTCGTCTCTGGACTAGCCTTCGAACTAATCCTCGGACTCGCACTAACCCTCTTCTCTATTGCCATCTCAGGTTTCCTGGCAACCATATTCCAGCGCCCAGAGATAACCCAACTCATCCAAATAACATCACTATTCATACTAACAGGCGCACTCGTCAACACCGCAACAGCAGCCTTCACAGGCCTAGAAAGAATGCACCTAAACAGCATCATGCTCATAATTCAATCCATAGTAAAAACCGGATTAGTAATTGGACTAGTAATTTTAGGCCTAGGCACAATCGGTGCAGTAACTGGCTTCTCCATATCCATCTTAGTAGCAGGCATAACCGGTATCTTACTCGTATACACAATGTATCGATCCCTACCAAAATCAACAGACGGCAAACTCCCAATAATCGAAACCATAAAAACCATGCTAAAATACGGCTTCCCAATATCCATCGGCGCCATAATAACTGGTTTTCTCAGCCAATTCTACGGCTACATTATGGCCATCTTTGTAACTGAAAATAGTCTCATTGGCAATTACTCAGTAGCCCAGAACTTTGTGGTTCTCATTACCTTCTTCGCCACACCCGTAACAACAATGCTGCTACCGGCCTTCTCAAAACTCGATTATCGAAAAGACGCAGCGGTACTCAAGAGTGTTTTCCAGTATTCAGTCAAGTATGCAGCGCTTATAGTTGTACCTGTTTCAGTAATGATCATGGCGCTAGCTCAACCAGCAATTAGCACAATATTTAAAGCCGATTATGCTCAAGCACCGCTATTCCTTGCTTTACTGTCGATTACTTACTTATTCTCAGCTCTTGGAAACCTCAGTATAGGTAACCTAATCAACAGTCAAGGAGACACAAAATACAACCTAAAACTAGCCATTCTAATTTGTGTCATAGGTTTTCCCTTGAGTTTTATTCTTACTTCACAATTCGGCATTATAGGTTTGATTGTTACAACAATAATTGTCGGTGTCCCAAGTTTATTATGGAGTATAGTCTTCATAAAGAAGCGTTATGGTGTATCACTGGATTGGGTAGCATCTGCAAAAATCCTACTCTCTTCAGGAATAGCAGGCGTTTTAACCTACATTGTTGTTTCTTGGGTGCCGTTTAGCAGCCCAATACAGTTAATCATCGGCGTAGTTGCATTTGTTTTCATATTTTTATTTGCCATAATAGTTACGAGAACCATAAACAGAAATGACATAGCCAACGTTCGTGAAATCCTCGGTGGATTGGGTCCCTTGCGAAAACCATTAACTATAATTTTGAATTTGATCGAGAAGTTAATGCCTAAACCTAAACAGACAAATTAGCATAAATGAAAAAAGCGCATCATAAAAAACGAATTATTATTGCGGTACTTCTACCATACGCCCGTTTGTCTGGACCCCAAACTCTGTTGTCGACTTATGACTGAGTTTTCTGTATTTGCCGCAGTAACTTCCGCCTGTATGTGTGCATGTGTAACTTGCGTTTGAGTAAAGAACGCATGAGTGTGTGAATTTACATTTTCCATTTCTGTTTGTTATGGTTGGCAGAAAGAAGTTTTTTTTCATATTCTCACATTACTGGCGGGGGAGCGCATGACAAAGGTTATTGCTTGAAGAGTTTAAACAATTATGTGACTGTAGCTAAGCTACAACAATCCCGCTTCTAACATCCTAAGTATAGGGTAAATCATAATACTAAGTTAATACCAATAAAGTATGAGATAATCATGAAAGCGCTTGTTCTAAGCGGCGGAAAAGGAACAAGGCTTAGACCCTTAACATTCACCTGTGCCAAACAACTAATTCCAGTAGCAAACAAACCCATCTTAGGATACGTTCTTGACCAAGTGGCGGCAACCAGCATAAAAAAAGTAGGCATAATCACCGCGCATGAAACAGGACAGTTCGTTGAAGATTACGTTAAAGATGGCTCAAACTGGAACCTAAATGTTTGCTTATATTCCTCAGGAACCGCTTGGTTTGGCACATGCAGTTAAAACAGCTAAACGTTTTCTAGGCAGGATTCTTTTGTCATGTGTTTAGGCGACAACGTGACAGGTCAAGGCTTGGAAACGTTTGTTAAGAAATTTAAAAATGAGCATCTTGATGCACTTATAATTCTTAAAGAAGTCGAGAACCCATCGAGCTTTTGGTATTGCCCAACTTAGATGAAAAAGGCAACATTATCAGACTTGTAGAGAAACCAAAAACTCCCATGGGTAACCTAGCAATTATCGGCACATACTTATTCTCCAACAAAGTCCATGAAGCCATAGAACGAATCAAGCCTTCTTGGCGTGGCGAACTAGAAATTACCGATGCCATCCAAGAAATGATTAACATGGGCTTCTCAGTTAAAGCTGAAATCTTGAATTCATGGTGGCTTGACACAGGCAAAAAAGATGATATTCTATCCGCTAACGCAAAAATTCTTGATGAATACATTCAACATGATGTTAAAGGAACAGTAACCAACAGTACAATAGATGGCAGAGTTAAAGTTGAGGCAGAAGCAAAAATAGTGAACAGCACAATTAGAGGACCATGCGTGATTGGAAAGAATGTTTTGATTGAAAACTCTTTTATCGGACCATACACAAGCATTGGAGACGACTCAAAAATCTGCAATTCTAACATTGAATACTGCGTTGATACAAGACAGCGTAACCATTAAAGATGTTGAGCGACTTGAGGACAGTTTAATCGGCAAAAACGCTAAAGTAACCCGTAACCAGACGGAACAGAACCATAAAGTTGCATGTTGGCGATTACTCAGAAGTAGAAGTTTAAGCGCTGAAATATAGGAACTATTATAAATATTTTAAATAATATGTTGACAGCAAACAAGGGATAACTTGATGTTGCAAGGGATAAAAATTAAACCAATAAGTCGGTTTCCAGACGAGAGAGGCTTTTTCTACTGAAGTTATGCGTAAAGACTGGAAGGACCTCTTTGGAGAAGACAAGATTGCGCAGGCAAATCATTCGTTTACTTATCCTAACGTTATTCGTGCTTGGCATCGACATCTTAGGGGGCAAGTGGATTATTTTTTGGCTCTTAAGGGCATGATTAAAATCTGTGCTTTTGACGATGAGACCGCGGAACTAAATGAAATGGTTTCAAGCGGTTTAGATTTGCAAGTTGTTCGCATGCCTGGGCATTATTGGCATGGCTTTAAAGCATTAGGCAACGAACCTGCAATGCTGCTTTATTTCACAACTAACCTCTATGACCCAGCAGACCCCGATGAAGAACGTCGTGCATGGAATGATCCAACACTAATTCCCAAAATCATTAATGGCAAAAAAAATGATTGCGCGTGTTGGTAAACCTTGGGATTGGAATTATCCACCCCACAAGTGAGTGATAAACTATGAAACTGTTAGTTACTGGCGGTTTAGGATTTATCGGAAGCAACTTCTGCAGGTTTATGCTTGCAAAGCATCCTGACTATGAATTGATAAACGTTGACAAAATTGGCATAGGCGCTAACCCAGCTAATCTGCATGATATTGAGAATGATAAACGCTACACCTTCATCAAAGGCGATATTTGCAACCCACAACTGATGAACCGGTTGATTCATCAGGTGGATGCAGTAGTGAACATTGCAGCTGAAACTCATGTTGACCGAAGCATCAGCTGACCCCAACATGTTTCTTGCAGAACAACACCGTTGGGCACCTTCACGATTTTAGAAGCCATACGCAGACATAACCATAAAGCTAGGCTTCTGCAGGTATCCACAGACGAAGTTTATGGTGAAGCAATCGAAGGCTCATTTACAGAAAACACCCCGCCTAAACCCTCTAATCCTTACTCAGCATGCCAAAGCCGCTGCCGACATGTTTGTCCTATCATACCACAAAACCTTTGGCTTAAACGTTTCAATCACACGATGCACAAACAATTTTGGACCCTACCAACTTCCTGAAAAATTAATTCCTAAAACAGTTATCCGTGGCCTTACGGGATCTTCCAATCCCAATCTATGGCAAAGGAACAAACATTCGCGACTGGATATACGTTGCAAGACCACTGTGAAGCCATAGCAACTGTGCTTGAGAAGGGCAAAGCAGGAGAAATCTACAATGTTTCAGCAGGAAACGAAATTGCAAACATTGAAATCGTCAAAAAAATCATCTGCCTACTCAAAAAGCCTGAAAGCCTAATAACATTTGTTGAGGACCGCCCTGGGCATGACACCCGCTACAGTTTAGATTCTACAAAAATTACGAAGTGAATTGGGTTGGAAACCAAAGTTCAGTTTTGAAGAAGTCGTTAGAGTCAACGGTTAAGTGGTACCTTGACAATGAGCATTGGTGGACACCCTTTGCCACAGAAGTTATTTTGCATCCGACACCTTGGAAACTGGGCGGTATCCATTGAAGCTTCTAATCACGGGTGCAAGCGGGCTTTATGGTTCAAAACTTGCCAAATTGGCCCTTGCAAAGTGGCATTGAGGTTTATTCCTCAGATATCCAGAGTCTATCCGTTTACGGAAACTTTGTTAAATTGGATATTTCTGGCAAAGCCCAGGTTGACGAAGCTTTCACAACAATAAAACCCGATGTAGTGGTTCATGCAGCAACATTAACAGATGTTGATAAATGTGAGATGAACAAGGAGCTTGCATGGAAAGTAAATGTTGAAGGCACAAAAAACATCGTTGAAGCCGCTCAAAAAGCAGGTTCATTTTTGATTTATATATCAACGGATTACGTATTTAGCGGCGAAAAAGGTTGCTACAAAGAAACGGATTCGCCTGACCCCATCAACTATTATGGGTTAACCAAGCTTAAAGCTGAAGAAATCGTCAAAACCCAAACTGAATACTTTATCGCGTCGGCCCAGCGTTATTTATGGTTCCACTCCTGCAGCTGGAAAAGTCAACTTTGCTCTCTGGCTAATCGAAACACTCGAAAAGGTGAACGAGTTAAAATTGTAACTGACCAATGGAATACACCTACGCTTAACACTAATTTAGCTGAAATGACTTTGGAAGTTATCGAGCGCAGGTTAACTGGAATTTACCATTTGTGCGGTGCTACACGGGTTAGCCGCTTTGAGTTTGCGAACAAATCGCTGATGTATTTGACTTAGATAAAGAGTTTGATTGATAAGGTTTTATCTTCGCAGTTCACTTGGCCAGCTAAGCGCCCCATGGATTCATCGCTTGACACTTCAAAAGCACAGCGAAACTTTGAACAGCATAAGCCGCTTGCAATGGATAAAGCGCTTGAAGCGGCTGAAGTTTGAGCTTTCCCAGAAAAGGCAATAATTGAGCGCAAGTGTTATGTAAGTTGCACGTGTTCTTTTTGGCATTGTTTGGTAACATAGATGAAACAGCAGCTAAGTTAAGCAAATTGCTAGGCAACGCATCCAAATACTCTTTGAGCAAGCCAAAAAAGTTGTAAGGCTAATCCAAAGTTGGCTATGCAATACGTTGTGTCTGCAAGAAAGATTGCTATGGCTGCCAAAATCCGTTTGCCCGTTGAGTTTAGACGCGAAACATGCAAAGAATGCAATGTCGCTGTTTGTGCATGGGTGTTAATTGCCGTGTTAGGATAAAGCAGAAAAGGGAGCCTCACGTTGTAGTAACATGTTTAAACTGCGGTAACCAAACTCGTATACTGTTAAAAAAGAAAAAGGAGCAAAAGACAATTGAGCAAGATAACTACTCGAATGAAGCGCCACGTTAGGCACGTTTTGAAAGATGAGAACCCGACGATTTGGGTTGGCAAAGAAGGTTTAACGCCTCAATCTGGTAGCTGAAATTGAGAAGCAACTGCAAAGAAACAAGATGGTTAAGGTTAGAATTTTGCCCGCTGCGCTGCAAGGTGAAGTACAGCTCAAGCTATTGCGGCTAACGCTGCTGAGCAAACTAATTCAGCTTTGGTTGAAGTTAGAGGTCACGTGTTTATTCTGTTTAGGAAGCGCAAGACGGAAGACAGTCCAAACGCAGCCATAACTCACCCGAAGTGTAATAGTTATTTCTCTTTATGGTGTTTTGGTTGTTTTGTTTAGGTAATCGAACATAGCGTGAAGTAAGCTTTGTTGTTGACTAAAAACAATTAATATACAAACATACATTTACAGTTCTCAAGTGCCTAATCTGCAGGTGAGCAACAAACGTTAATCACAACCGTTGACACCTAAATAAGGTGGCTTATGACTGTCGAGAGCATAAAGTTTGCTTTTGTTCAGAGAATATTTATATTAGGCTTCATTGTTTAACTGCAAGGAAAAACCAAAGGATAGAGTAACTTTGACGACTCCTCATGACGTTCCAGCTTCAAAATTCATCGATAGATTAGCAAAGTATCTTAGGGAAAACGTTGACGAAGTTCAGCCTCTTCCATGGGCAGCTTTCGCTAAAACAGGCATGCATGTTGAGAAGCAGCCCCAGAACCCAAACTGGTGGTACACCCGAAGCGCATCTATTCTGCGCAAAGTATACATTCATGGTCCAATCGGACTTGAAAAACTACGCGCTGAATATGGCGGAAGAAAAAACAGAGGCAGTAAACCTGACCGCGTGAAAAAAGCAGGTGGAAGCGGCATCCGCAAGAGTCTGCAGCAACTTGAAACTGCAGGTTTAATCCAGATTATCAAAGCCTAAAGGAAGAATAATGACTCCTAAAGGACGAAAGCTTCTCCAAGAAGTTGCTGGAGACTTATCGAAAGAAATGGTTAAAACTGTCCCTGAGCTCAAGAAGTATCAAGGCGAATAGGACAATGTCAGATGACGAGCTTGACCAGATTCGTAAACGAAAACTTTCGTTCGATGCAGGATCGCGTAAGTGATGAGCAAAGACAAGCTCAAGCAGAACAGCAGATGGAAAATCAGAAACAGGCGTTGCTTAGCAAGAATATTAGCGCCTGAAGCTCGGCAAAGGCTAAATAACCTGAAAATGGTTAAGAAAGAATTTGCTGAGAACATTGAGATGCAGCTGATTGAGATGGCGCAAACGGGAAAGTTGCCTATTCCGCTTTCAGATGCGCAGCTCAAACAGATCCTAATTCAGCTTCAATCAAGGAAGCGAGAGACAAAAATCAGAAGGATATAGAAAATGGCAAGAGTTAAACCAACAGCAAAAAAACTCAGATTAGCCAAAGCTGGCAAAGAATCACAGTCTGTTCCAACATGGGTAATTGCCCGAACTGACGGTAAAGTTAGAAATAACCCTAAGCAGCGACGCAACTGGCGAACAGGAAAATAAAGCCATAGGAGAATTAGATAGCAATGTCCAAAGAAACTAAACTAAACAAATTCCACAAGAAGAAGAAACGAAGAATTAGCTAGAAGCCACCCAAGAAGAACTTGAACACCAGAAGCAGCCGCAAAAGAGACAACTCCAGTCGAAGAAGAAGCACAAGTTGAAGAAGCTAAAGCCTAAGAAAAAGAAGAAAGAAGAAGAAATCGTTGAAGAAAGATTCTACACTATACCCTTGTCAAGAGCGTTGGTTCGTCCACCTAAAAAACGTGCTCCACGAGCAATGCAGCTAATAAAAATCTTCGTTACCAAGCACATGAAACTTGCAATGAAGGTTACTGAAGAAGAGGAAGAAGAAGAACTGCCTCAACTTATCATTAGCAAAGAAGTTAACGAGAAAATTTGGGACCGCGGAATCGAGAAGCCTCCACGCAAGATCAAGACGCGCGTAACCAAAGATAAAGACGGCAACGTAACCGTTTACTTGGCAGAAACACAATAACTGTTTCTAATTTTTTATTTTTTTATTCATTTATCTCTGCTTATAATACTCCTTTCTTATATGCAAAGGAGTCAAAAGCTAACATTGAGGAACTATTTGTCAAAACTTTAAACCCATTTTTTATTCAATAAGAAACCGCAATCTAAAAAAAGGAGTATCGCATGAAACTTTCGCTAATAAACATTCATCAGGAGAATAATTCTTGACTGTTTACTTATCAAGCATAGTTGGAAGCGCAAGCATAGGCGTATACTCGCTTGCAACTGAGAACATGGTTATGATTCCGCGGATGGTGCCGCATGAGAAAGCGCAAGAATTCGCTGACTGGCTAAAAGTCAAACTTGTCTACACATCCATCAGCGGCTCAGTCTTGATTGGTTCACTGGTATGCGCAAACTCTAACGGCATGATTGTTTCACACGGCGATTCGAGAAGAAGAATTAGCTGCAATAAAAGCTGGTTTTCGAAGGCAATATAACCGTTATGGAAACCAAAAAAACCGCTTACGGCAACCTGGTTTTAGCCAACGATAAAGGCGCAGTTGTTGACCCACGATTTAAAGAGACTGAAATCAAAAAAATCTCCGAAGCCTTAGGCGTGGAAGCAGTGCCAACAGAAATCGCAGGGTTACCTTATGTTGGTTCTTTGGCTGTAGCAACAAACAAAGGCGTCTTGGCACATCCACTGCTAAAGGATGAGGAAAGAAAAATCCTTGAAAGCAGTCTTCAAAGTTCCCGTTGACGTAGGCACCGTAAACTGTGGTGTTCCCTACGTTGGCACAGGCTTAATTGCTAATAGTCATGCGGCAGTTGCTGGTTCTATGACAACTGGACCCGAGATGTTTATAATTGGGAATGCACTGGATGTTGTGCAGGAAGAAGAAAAATGAAAGCTTTCAAAGTAACAGGCCAAATCAACAAGCCAAGACTATCAACTTCATTCGTTAGAGAACTCTTAGCAGACAAAAGCGAACATGCAGTCGAGAAGGTTTACGCTGAAATAGGCAGCAGACACCGCGTAAAAAGTTCCACATAAAAATAATCAGTTCAGAAGAAATTTCTGTTGACCAAATTGAGAACCCAATCTTAAAGAAAATAGTAAGCTGGGGAATAATAATTTGGCGCAAAGAGCCCAAGCTGAAGAAGAACTTCGCACGACTCAGCATGGAAATGCGTTACCTAGAACAAACCGCAGAAGCACTACAGCAACGCATAAGCATGGTAAACGCAGCCATAACTGACATAAACTACGCCAACATGACACTTGATGGTATAGAAAAAGAAAAAGAAAACGCTGAAATGCTTGTTCCAATCGGCGGAAGCTCTTACGTTAAAGTCAAACTTGCAGACACAAACAAAGTAATCATTGGTTTGGGTTCAGGCGTATCAGTCGAAAAAACCCTTCCAGAAGCAAAAGCAACCCTTAAAGAACGCTTAGACGAACTGGAAAAAACCATGAATTCAGCTCAACAGCAATTCAGTCAAGTGGCTGAACGCATAAACTCTGGCAGAAGCAGACTTGAAAGTCATGCTTGCGACAAGAGAAGGGAAACAATAGATCGATGTTTGAGAAGCTCAAGTCAGGTTTTAAAGGATTAGTAAACAAAGTAACAACAACTGAACTTAAAGCAGAAAACTTATCTCCTATTTTATCTGATTTTAAAATGAGCCTAGCCGAAAACGACGTGGCTTTTCCAGTGGCAGATAAAATCTGCGATGAACTCGAAAAGCGTTTGGCAGGCGTTCAGGTTAAACGCTTAGAAGACCGCAAAAAAATTGTTGAAGACAACCTTCGGCAAGTTCTCTTAGATGTCATGTTAACTAACAGAACGAATTGACCTGCTTACAAATGGCAGATGAGAAACGCAAGAAAAAGGAACCTTTTGTCTTTAATGTTTGTAGGCATCAACGGTACTGGAAAAACCACTACCATCGCCAAAGTTGCCCAGTTTCTTCCGAGACAAAAGCTACTCAGTAATTCTTGCAGCCGCTGACACTTACCGTGCAGGCTCAATTGAGCAGCTAGAAGAACATGGTAAACGTTTAGGTATGCGAGTGATTAAGAGTATTTATGGCGGTGACCCAGCAGCAGTAGCTTATGACGCAGTTAGCCACGCAAAAGCCCATGGAATCAACATAGTTTTAATTGACACTGCAGGACGAATGCAAACTAACCAGAACTTGATGAATGAACTCGTTAAAGTCAAACGTGTTGTTAAGCCTGACTTAACAGTTTTCACTGTGGATTCACTCATCGGCAACGATGCAGTTATGCAGGCAGAAGAATTCAACAAAGCCGTAGGCATCGACGCAACAATCCTAACCAAAGTAGATGCAGACGTAAAAGGCGGCTCAGCTCTAAGCGTAACATACGTAACCCAAAAGCCAATTTTATTCATCGGTGTTGGTCAAACCTACAAGGATCTGGAATTGTTTAACCCAGAAAAATTCGTCAACATGGTCCTAAGATAAGCGTTTAAGGTTCTTCTATTTCTACGAGTTCAAAACGTATTTTTGTGGGGTAAACCCAATAAGCTTTAATGAAGTCCTCAATAGCTTGGTCGATGTCGAGGGCTTCAAAGAAACCCACAAAATCTTTGTCCACATCATCAACAAGTTTTAAAGTTAGGACTCTGACGTTAAAGAGGTACTCATGATTAGGGGCAAGTTGCTCCAGCGGTATAGCTTCTGGTACTTGAACCGTGAAAATGAGGTTAGTTAGTACATCTAAAACCGCAACTTTATGGTTGCTTTCGTTTTTTGTTTTTACGACGATTAAGCGTTTATCTAAAATTCGGAAGTTCCAGTCGCTTTCCACATCCAGTGAAGCTGACAAAAAATCACCAATAAAAAAATGGTGCATCAGACATAAAAAGGCTGTAGCTACAATTTTTCTGCGGCGACTTTTATTCAGGTTTCTTTTTCAATTTTGCCGAGTCACGCAGATTCTGAACCGGCGAATCCTCACTTATGCCTTGGGCAGTCTGGGCTGTCTGTTTGAACTTCTGCTCGGCTACTTTGGCTTTGCCCTCTTTACTACTAAGTTCCACACTGTTGCCTAGTTTGTAGATGGTTCTGCCGAGGCGGCGTTCGCCCACAGTTCTTGTGCATCTTCCCATAGAATTGGTATTTTGTTTCATAAGTTAAAAACCCTTCTCAGCCAAACGGTAAACACTTGAAAATTTTTATTCCAGACGTTGTTATCAATCCGTTGATTTATTCGATGAATGCTTGATTATGGAATAATTTGGGTGTAAATCTGTGGATTTTTGGAGTTAATTTTGAAAAATTGTTTAATAAGCGTTTAACGAATTTGCGTTTGTTAAGGGAGGTGGAAAGATAGACCGAAAAACCATCGCAATAACCCTCGCAGTTTTAGCGACACTTTTAGTAGTAGTCGGTGTCCTAACAATGACTGCTTTAGCGGATACATACTCAACAAACACAAGCGATGCAACTAGCGTGACTCAGGATACAACCAACGCTCAATACATACCTTACATGCAGATGATTGAGCAAGGATTTGGCGGCAGAGGACACGGCCCAAGAATGGAATCAATCGGGAACGGCATGTATGGCCTAGAAGTCAGTTCAGAATACACCGCAAACGTGAATGCCATACTTGGAAACGACACAGACGTAGCAGGTTTAATCGCACAAGGATATAACGTAACATCAATCAACCCAATCGTCAAGAATGTAATCGAAGGCGACGGAACATTAGCAACCAAAGCAACCACAACCATAGTTACAATGCAAAATGGTACATCAGGATACGTAACAGTCAACGTTGACGTCACAAACTGCAAAGTTACACAGATAACCCTCATTACAAGAACCGTAATCGACAAAAGCAGCAGCTAAAAGTACCGATATGCAATCAATCGCTGAGTGCAGAAACAAAATCTCGTTTTCCATCTTTATTGAACCCCCACAATTTTAGCCGAGAAGGCCTGAAAGTACCTGTGCCCGTTGATGTTAATTCAAGGTCACATTTCTCCCTAAGCACTTACTTCAGGCCCAGCACTCAATTATTGCCATACATTTGAAGCTCTATTGCGGTTAGTTTTTAATTGTTGACCGCTACATTATCTACCAACACAGGCTATCCCTATGGTAAAAATCAGCGGTTTACTGAAACTAATGAGGCCACTGAATTGTATAGTCATGAGCTTCGCAGTTCTTGTAGGTGTGCTATTGGCAGGCAGCGGTAGCTTCCAATGGTTTAATCTCCTCTATGGGGGCATAACTGCTTTCACCTTAGCCGCAGCTGCCATGGTAATAAACGACTACTATGACTATGACATTGACAAAATAAACGAGCCAAACCGTCCCATTCCAAGTGGTGCAGTCTCTAAAAATGCAGCCCTAATCGAAACCGGCGTCCTGACAGTTATCGGTTTATTCGCTGCTTATGCCGTAAGCCTGTACTGCTTCATCTTTGCAGTTGGTGCTTGGGTAATCATGGCTGCTTATTCCACTGTTGGAAAACGAAGCGGATTAGCAGGTAATTTCTTAGTCAGCGCATGTGTTGCAGCACCATTCCTCTATGGCAGTTTAATAGCCCTCGACACAATAACAACCAACGTACTACTCTTTGCATCTATGGCTTTCCTCTCCAACACAGGCCGCGAAATCGCAAAAGGTATCGTTGACGTACAAGGCGACCGTTCCTACCACATCAAAACTATGGCAGTCCGGTTTGGCGAAGGAAAAGCAGCTTTAACCGCAGCATTCTTCTTTATGTTCGCGGTTTGTCTATCGGCAGTTCCACTGATTCTGGGTATAGTGTCCCTCTGGTTTGTTCCTTTTGTTATCGTGACAGATGTAGGCTTGCTGTGGTGCTCTGCATCACTAATTCAAGAACCCTGCACGGGAAAATGCCCGCAAAATAAAACGCGTGGTGCTCTACCTATTCATATTCGGGTTGTTCTCGTTCATCGCTGGAATGTTTGGGTGATAATATGAGCCCTGAAATGTTAACTAATTTGACATTGCTGGGCTTAAGTTACCTCTACATAATCGCTGTAATTTTAGTTACTGGTAAAATACGTTCCCGCGTGTCAGCGAATTTAACTAGAAAATTTTTGCATATTATGATAGGAAATTTTATTTTTATAATTCCGTTTTTTTCCTACAATGCCTTCCCCCTAAACTTCCCCTTCTTCGTAGCGTCCCCATTTATAATGCTAACTTTTCTGGTATCCCCTGCTTCTCCCTTTAAGAGCTTAAGCGGTAAAATGTCTGGTTTAAGCGACGTTACATTTGGCGGCCACAAATTCGGACTGGTCTTCTACGCAATATCCTACACGATTTTAGCCCTGCTTTTTTCAGATAAACCATACATTATCGCAGCCGGAATCATCCCGATGGCTTACGGCGATGCAGCAGCTTCTATAGTTGGACAAAAACTAGGTCGCCACCGCTATGATGTATGCGCTAAAAAGAGCCTTGAGGGATCAGCCGCTATGTTCACGGTTAGCTTTTTAGTGCTCTTTGCGAGCTTCCCCTTTTTTGAATATCTATTTCCCCTGTCCATGCTGAGCTTTGTCTTTGCCGCTTTAGGTGCAGCTTTAGTAGCGACATTCTGTGAGGCGTTCACACCCAAGGGACTCGATAATTTGACTGTTCCTCTACTTAGCGCCATCGTGTTTCTGCTTCTGTTGGGAGGAATCTAGTTCACATTAGTAATTATCGACGGCTTAGACGGGTCAGGAAAAAGCACTCAAGCCACTCTCTTAATAGATACTTTGAAGAGGCTGAACAAGACCGCATGCATCCGAATCCACCCCGCCGACGATAACTGGTTTGGTAAAAAAGCCCGTGATTTTCTGCTCTCTAAAGGCAAAAGCGCCCACTTCGCTTCAGCACTATTCTACATGGTCGATGTCATCCGCTCAATAATATTGTACTCTTGGCGGCGTGTTGATTACGTTATATTCGTTAGGTACTTGATGGGAACTGCGTATTTGCCCTCCCCCTTACATGTTATAGGTTACAATTTCTTTGCATGTATTGTGCCTAAATCGAAGAATATGTTTTTCTTGGATGTTAAAGCGGAAGAGGCGACAACTCGAATACGCGAGAATCGCAGCGAAGTGGAAATGTTTGAAAGTTTTGAAGCCCTAAAAAAAGTCCGAGTGAAAGCTCTCTCACTTACACGTTTCAATGAGTGGAGGGTTATTGACGCAAATAAGCCTGCAGGTCAGGTTGCTTTAGCATTAAACCAAAGCATATTCACCCAATAGCAAATTATTTTTGGTCGGGTTTTTCAGTATTAAACACTTTAAGCCCTGAACGCAATCATATGTTGCTAACTTACTTTTTCAATTCAAAATTAAGACTCAAGTTATTTCTTTTATTGTAGAGGACTGTGCCTATTTCCAGCACTGTCAAGGCAGCGATTGAGTAGAGTGGAATATACTCGTAGAGGTACATCTGTGAAACCACATGCCCAGTAACTACCAAATTCAGAAACGATTCACCGATGCCATTGTATAAGAAGAATGGCAGGTTGGTAGCTGCAAGTAAAACCGCTGTTGCACCGACAAATTTTAGCAGCGATTGCCTGTTATACCACAGCAGCAACGGAGCTGCAACAAGCGCAATCCTAGGATCAAATGCCCCAAACGTAAACATCAAAGCTGACAACCACGGCTTCTTAGAAAAACCAAAATACAGTGCGCCTACAAGTAGGGTGTTTTGAAGTATATGCGCGTTTGCGAGGGTGTATCCGCAGAGGTAGCTTGGTGAGAATGTTTGGACGTTTAGGCTTAGCATGCGGTAATGAAGGAAGTTGGCGTCGTCATATTGTATGGATGGCGAGATAAGGATTGGTTGCAGTAACACAATTAGTACGACTGCGGCGGCGAGAAAGAGGTTCTTGTCCTTAACCAGCTTATAGGTGAAAAAGGCCAGTGCTATCATTGAGAGGAACTGTATGATGTCAAAGGCACTTAGTGCATTTTGATAGTTTAGTGCTGTAAAGGGTGTGAAAAGAATCAGAAAATTGGGGATATACTTGAATGGCTGGGGTTGGCCAACAAGTGCGTAGTCGCCGGGTAGGCTGCCGTCATGGTAGACTTGGGTTGGATTGTTGAATAGTCGATATGCACCAGTGTAGTATGCTGAGAAATCCCTCTCCAGCGTAGCTGTTTGCGGCGAAAAAGTTAGCGGGTAAGCCTGGGCGAAGATACTGAAGTTCAGGATAACCGCTAAAGCTATGATTGAGATGATTGCGGTTTTTTTGTTTAACGGTAGATGCATCAGGTTACTCCATTTTGGAGAAGATGATAATGGTTGAAGAGTTGTTTTGGATGCGATTTATTTCTTGCGGTAAACCACCGCTTAGCTTTGAGCGGGGGAATTGAGCAAAAGCTATAATTTCTATTTTGCCATTGCTACTTAGAGGAAACAAGTATGTCGATTTGTCCACAATGCGGTGCCACGGTCTCGGCGAATGCCGTTGTCTGTGTTGACTGCAACGCTGTTATTGTATCGGATTCGAATTCTCAATCGCAAGCAATGAATGATGAATCCCGAAATGCAGAGTTGAATCTACGCTTAGAAAAGGCGATGAGGCGAACCGAACTGTTGAGTTATGCTGCGGCGGGGTTGGGAGTAGCTACACTTGCTGTAATAATTTTGATCTCTTTTTTGTAGGGTAACAAAAACAGAAAATGGCTTGGTGGTGAAGGGATGGATAATAATGAACTTGAACGGATGATTAAACGGGTTGAGCGGCTAAACAGGATTCTAACAGTGGCAGTTCTCGTTGAAGTAGTAGTATTGGTACTATTCATCTAGTACAATCCTTTTTGAGGGCATCAGCCAAAAGTTAAATGCTCCCTCGCCTAATCCACTATTTAGGCGTGAGGTCTTTGAAGCAAGAAGTAACAACAATAAAACAAACCGTAATCATCCCCAATGCATCCCCAAAACAAGTCTACGATGCATATGTCGACCCAAAAAAACACAGTGAATTCACCGACAGCAAAGCCACCGGCAAACCCGTCGTAGGCGGCAAATACTCAAGCTGGGATGGATACATCTTCGGCAAATACCTTGCCTTAGACGACGGCAAGCGAGTAGTGCAAGATTGGACTACCACAGATTGGGAAGAAGGTTACCCAGCATCAAAATTAGAGTTGACTTTTAACGCAGTTCCTGAGGGCACAGAGATTTGTATGGTGCACTCAAACGTTCCCAAAGTGCAGGCCAGTGAAGTTGAGCAGGGCTGGATAGAGTTCTACTGGGATCCACTAAAAGAATACTTCAAAAAACAAGAAAAATAAAAAAGTTTGATGTCGGCAACCAAACCTCCTATATAAAGATGGGATATTGGTTGCCGCCTATTTTTGGTCAAATAAAATAATATTCACTCGGGTTGAAAACTATCCCACCCGTTTCACGACAGTCCATTAAAACTTCAGGCTTAATCGGTTGTTTGCTCAGACCCCAAATCTATACGTAATAGTCTATGCCTACACCTGTCGCCGCCGCAACCGTATAACAAAAGGTTGGGGTTGCCGTAGTTGACTCTTAATATTTCGCCAGTGGATTTGCAGTTTTGACAACGCGAAGACTTTATTTGATCGTTCAAAATATATCCGTCTGCAAGAAAGACGCTCCATGATTTTTCTTTTAAAATTCGTAACATAGAAACATTTTCCCAACAAGAGTACTCGTTGGTATTAAAATTGTTTTGTGGTTACTTATTGTAATATTAAAATATTATATGCAGATTAAGCAATAATCATGCAAATTAATGTTGAGTAGTTTTTAAATTCAACTGGTTGTTTGCGCCGTTATTAGCTGATTTGTTTATCGGACTGCCATACCTCGTGCTGCATTTCTATCTATGGCCTTTTACCTTATCTCTTCGTCACTCTCTTTGAATCCCGTATTGTGCCAGTGACTTCTTTGAAAAGCTCTAAACAGTACTTTTTTCGGAGCCTTGATATTAATGGGCACTATAAACACTTTGACGATTCTATAATTCTCGTGATTGAAACTGTTCAGAAAACGCAAATAAAATCCCTCAGACGTATAGGGTTCGGAAATTGAGCTGGGATGGGAATTGAAACCATCTAGAGGAGCTCTGCAGGCTACCGCCTCAGCTAAGCGGCCACCCCAGCATCGTGACACTAGGGTGGAGTCCTGAATAAAAATATTGTTGGTTGCTGTTGTGATTTACTCGCTTGAAGTGGCTTGTAAGCGCTTTGTTGTTGCTGGTTTTAGCTTTTTATAGGAGGGCGGGGTCTGTGAAGAGAACAAAAGCTGCCTCTAGGTTGCTTTACTATCAGGACCAAAATTTTTTGGTCTGTTCTAATTGTGTAAGTCTCCTATAACTAACGAGCGAGCCGAAATCAGGCTTTTTTGTATGCTACACCAGAGAAAAATGCCACAGTTTTCTCCTCTTTTCGAACCGTAACTTGGTATAACCCCGTGGTTTTGCCATCAGACATCCGCACCGCCTCAGCAGTTAAAACATCGCCTTCCACTGTCGGCTTCAAAAAGTTGATACTAACCTGCAACGCAACCGCCACGTTATCGCCAAAATTACATGCCTGTGCAAACGCGTAATCCGCAACGGAGAACACTACGCCTCCATGGGTAAAACCATAAGCGTTAGTGTGGTTTTTCTCCACTTTCATGGTTACTTTGCAGTAGCCGTCTTTGGCTTCGAGGACTTGGATCCCTAAGAGTTCTGCGTAGTGGTCTGTGCCTTTCATGTGCTTTCACTTTTGTCTTTCTTGCTGCCTTTTAAGCGATCGTAAACTTTGGGAACAAGTGAAGTTATGCCTTTAGGCACAAAAATAACCATAACTACAAAGAACAGCCCCAATCCTAACGCTGTCAAGTAAGGCCCCACGTTACTTACGCTTGGAAACATAAAACCCAAATTAGCGCGTAAAAGAGGCTCCAGGGTTGGCAGATATGATTCTAATGAGACAACGATGATTGCTCCAATGATAGGTCCCTCAACAGTCATTAATCCCCCGACAACCGCCATCATCAATGGCTCTAGGGAGTGTTCTAAACTGAAGATTGAGACATCCACGTAAGAGGTGGACATTACGTATAGTCCTCCTGCTAGGCCAGCGAAGAATGTGCTTATGACGAATGCGAGTAGGCGGTATTTCGCGACATTGATGCCTATCATTTTAGCTTCCTGCTCGTTTTGGTGTATGGCACGGAAAGCCAAGCCCCATTTCGATTTAATTACGAGATATATTGCAAAGATTGAGGCGGCTGCGAAAGCAAACGCGACATAGTAGAGTGGGAGCCCTTGTGGCGCAATGGGTTTAGGTGCAAATCCCAAGACGCCGCCGACTACGGAATCAAATTGGGTAAATAGGGTGGCTGCGATGACTGAGAAACCAAACGTTACGATTGCTAAGAACCATGTTTTCAATCTGACACAGGCGAGGCCAATCAGTAGGCCAATGAATGCTGAGAAGATGGCGCCAACAAATAGTCCCCCCAGTGGCGGCAAGCCTAGTTTGACGCCGATTAGAGCTGAAATGAATCCTCCGATACCTAAAAATGCGGCATGCCCCAAAGATGCCTGCCCCGAATAAGCGAGCAAATTCCAAGCCGAAGCATAAATTGCAAAAATCACTATGGGCGTGAGGACTTCGCTGGTGACGAAGCCGGTTCTGTCCAGCAGTGGCAGCAGGCAGGCAGCGATAAGGGAGATAATGGCAATTTGCAGTTTTCTGGAATGCCGCAGGTCCTCTTTGAGTGTTTTGGGTGATAGCGGTATTGGTAGCTTCATTATTGGTCCTCCTTTTCGCCGAATATACCATTTGGTCTGATAATTAGTACCCCGATGAGCATGGCAAAGGCGATTGCATCCTGCCATATGCCACCCAAGAAGAAAACAGCCGTGTTCTCTGCGATTCCATAGAGTAAACCGCCGATTATGGCGCCAGGTATACTACCGAAGCCGCCCAGAATAATGATGGCGAATGCTTTGATTGTTGGGTAAGCGCCCACATAGGGATCAAACGCGAATACCATTCCGTAGAGTGCCCCAGCTGCACCAGCCAAAGCTGCTCCCAAGGCGAAGGTGAAGATGAAGACGTGTTTGATGTTGATGCCCATTAAAGTCGCGGCTTCTCCTTTTTGGCTAGTCGCCCTTATGGCTAAACCAATCTTGGTTTTCTTGAGCATAACAAAAAGCGCAACAAGCGTAACTATGACAAAACCGACGGCAAATAACCAGTCATAACTGATGGATACTGAACCCACAGGAACACTGAGTCCTGCAAAGGGGCTTGTAACTTGATGTAAATCGAAGCCCTGCCAAAGAATCACTGCATTCTCGAATATTGAGATTAATGCTAAACTGAGGAAGATTTCTGTTAGTTTGTCTTTTCCGCGTACACGGTTAAAAGTTAATCTTTCAAGAGCAACCCCGACTAACGCTACTGCAATGATGGCTACTACGATGGACAAGTAAAAGTTTAAGCCAATATATGTGAGATACGAGTTTAAACTAAATGCGGTGGAAACTGCAAATGCTATGTATGCCCCCAACATGAGCAGTTGACCATGAGCGAAATTGACGAGTTTCATAACGCCAAATATAATATTCAATCCGGTGGCTAAGAGGATGTAGATGCAGCCTGTGGCGACTCCCCATAGTAATGCATTAGCTAAGCCTGAGAGATCAAACATGCGATCAGCTTACCTATTTTCTCATTGTAGGTATTTAAAACATGCGAGAAAGATAGCGAAAATTTTTACAAGAAAAAATGAGAAAGAGGTGTTTGATAATGCACTAACTGCCTGGCACGTAACCTGGCGGCAAAGCAAATGTTGCTTGCTTTAAGGTTCCAACAACCGCTGCGGAGTCTGGATAGACGATTTTGGTTCTGCATTCGCTAAGGTCTGCTTTGTAATTCATTTGCTCCATGAAAGTGGTAATTTGGACTTCGTGATAGTTGGTGCCTGTAGAAAATTCGATTTTGCCTGTTTGGGTCATCATCAAGAGTTGGTTCATGTTGGTGGTTTCTATTGCATCTCTTACAGCTGCTTTATCGACTGTGCCTGCTCGTTCTACAGCATCTTTGGCGATATAGAATGCGTCGTATGTGCTTGCTCCCATCAATCCAGGAGCATGATATGCATTGGATTGAAGTCATCGAATTACTCTGTATACTTGCACATGTAGATGGATCAGTGAAGGGGCGAATTGTGATTCAAGCAGATTCCGTCGCCATAGTTGCCTATGAGGTCGTAGAATGCGGGATCATTGGTTATATTCAACCGCTATTAGACAGTTTTTAAACCAACGTCTTGCTGGGCTTGTTTTAAGATTTGAGCGGTGTTTCTTTATGAACTCGACAACCGTGGACTGCGTCTGGTTTAGCTAGCTTTGACTACTCAAGGTCAGTTTGGTACTAGGTTGTGGTTGGCTGTCGTATTTTCTGTTCTGCTACTATAGTGATTGGTAGGCTTGCTGCATTCTTATCATGGATTTCGCTATTAGCTAAGACGCCTTGTCCGAAGGCATCGTTTCTCTACAGGATGGCTAAGCTAGTGGTCTTGAAGCGACAAACTAGGACCAGCTAAGTGGGTTTCATGGCTGGATCAGGAAGTCAACGACTGTTTTGCTGTAATCATATGTAGTTTCGCAGTAGTGGAACATGTAACTCATGCCTTCAGCGTCACTAATGCTCTTTATGTACGTCTATCTGGCTAAACCTCCATAGTTACCTTGTGGTCCTCTTCTGGTTACGAGTTGATTTGATGCACCCGTAATGATGTAGGGGACTTTATTTTCGATGGCAACCATTTCGTTAGCTAAAGTGCCTGCACTGCCGTATCCACCGATTAGCATGTCAACCTCCTCAGTTTCAACAGCACGTATTTACTGGTTTCACAGCATTTGCCGGAGCATCATTAACTGTGTCAGCAAGTACAACGTAATATTGACTTTAGTATTCCATTCAGAAACATAATACTCCGCCAGCATCATTGATTTCTTCAACGGCCAATTCGGCAGCACGTTCCATATCATCTCCAATCGGCGATCCAGAAACGGCGCAACTAAACCAATCTTGATAGATCGCGCATCTGCTGAAGGGCTGGAGCGAATTTCCTAATGCGACAAATGCTGCAACTGACTATAATAGCTATTACGACTACTCTAAATCGGCCAATAGTTTCTTCTGCATAAATATTTCTCCTCATTATTGCTTCTTATATTAACCTAATTGATGGCTAATAAAATTAACTCAAATACGCTTTCTCTGCCCAACTGAAAAGCTTGCAAATTCAACAGTGAGATATTTCTCTTTAGTCTGCTGGCCATTGCCTCCTCAAACGATTCCCGTCTTAACAGGCATCTCTGGCAATGCTGAAAGCGCACCCAGAAGAACGGTATTGACCACCAGGTTGTTGCCTAGTTTTTTGGCGATACCGGCTCCCGTCAACTTGGTGAACTGTGGGCTTTAGCTTCGTATTAGCTCGAGTAATTCATCGGTGTTTTTGGGTTTGACGCCCACAACGGTGCAATTTGGAGGAATGTATCTGGTGTTAACGATTACTACCCGTTTGTTTTTAGCATCGGCAGTGACTCTGGCGGTTTCAAGAATTTCAAAGCCAACTATAGCGTCTGCTTTTCCTGTTTCTATAAGGGGGGATTCCACTTTGTCACCGATTCGGGTATAAGCCACAATTGAACCGCCTCGTTGAGCCATGCCGTGAATCTCCGCTTTAGCAACGTCAAAGCCATCAAGCATTGCTGCTTCACAGTAAATGTCACTTAAAACAACGACTCCTTGACCACCAACCCGCTGAAAACTATGTCGAGCTTCATTATTCTTTTCTCCTTATAGCTTCGAATGGGCACACATGTTCCGCAGACACCGCAGCCCATTGCATAGTGTTGTGTCGATTTTGGCATGTTCGTCGCCTAGTGTGATGGCTGGGCAACCGAATGACTTTGGTGCATACCCCACAAGCGTTGCATTTGTCTATGACTTCAAAGGGTTTATGCCACGTTCCACAAGTAGCGGGCAGGGGCGTTGAGAAATAATAACTGATGGACCCTTATAGTCCACCATTTCCTTCAAGCTGCAGTAGCTGCTTTAATGTCATAGGGGTCAATGGTTATGACTTTCTCGATACCGACGCTTTTAGCGATGTCTTACGATGTTTACGATTTTTGCTTCTGTTCCCATTGCGGTTTTTCCAGAACCAGGCGTAGGTTGATGTCCCGTCATTGCAATGACGCTGATTATCCATAATGACGACGCAAACGTTTGCTTGGTTGTAAACGATGTTAAGCAGTCCGGGCATGCCTGCATGGAAAAATGTTGAGTCACCAAGAACAGCGAAGACTTTGTCTTTTACACCAGCATGTACATGCCTGCGCCTTGCCCGATTCCAGCTCCCATACATAAACAGGTCTGAACTGCGCTTACAGGTGGCAAGACACCCAAAGTGTAGCATCCAATGTCGCCTGTAACGATTTTATCGTTCGATTACCAACAAGACTTAGCGCGTTTTCTGGGCAGGCACTGACGCATTTGGGGTCGCCATTGCAGGTGTCGCAGATTTGAGGTTTACGGAGGTAGGATGCAAAGTTAATGCGCCGTATTGGCAGGCTTCTATGCACCAGTCACAGCCCTTGCACTTGGTCTCGTCAACGCTAATTGTGCCTGTTTGAGTGGATTGACTTAGAGCTTCTTCAGGGCAAGCGGCAACACAGGGCGCATTGATGCAGGCTTTGCAGGTTACAGCCGAATTAAAAGTCACATTCACCCTTACCGAGCGAATCCGCGATTTAAGAGGGTTAAAGACGCCTTCTTTTTCAAAAGAACAAGCGTACTCGCAGATGTCACAGCCTACGCATTTGTCGCTGCTGCATTCGATATGCTGATTAAACGAATTTAATGCGAAATAGAATGCTCTGATGCGGGCATCCGGGGCAAAGTGCTGGTGGACGCGGCGGCAAATCCATCCGTTGAGGCGATTTTGCTCTCTCGGTTAATCCATAATTTGCCAAGGCTTCACGCACATTATCAGGCGTTAATTCACCAATCTCTTCAAGCCCAACTGGTTTTTTCCAATTGCCTGCAATCCGAGCCGCTGAAGATTCTCCTCTATGTAGGGTCTTAGCTCTTCGAGTACTATGAGTTTTTTTACTTTAAGCGAAAACCTTCGTACAATCTCTTGTGGGAAGGGATGTACAAAGCCCAACTTTAGCCAACTGAATACTTTTTCGTATCCAGCACTGAACGTGCATAATAATATCCAACTCCGCTTCCGATAATCCCAATTTCAGCGTCGTTATCTTCAATCACATTGTACTTTGAATGATTCGCAAGCGTTTTAGCTTGAGCTAACCGAACCTCTAAGACTCTGTGTTGCCGAATAGCGTTAGAGGGCACCATTACCCATCTGGAACCGTTCTTATCGAACTCGGCTGAGCGACTGATTTTCTGGAATTCACCCAGCTTAACTCTGGCTTTTCCATGCGCAACCCGGGTGGTAAGCCGCAAAATTACCGGTAAATGCAGTTTCTCGCTGATTTCAAAGGCTTCTTTTGCCATGTCATGCGCCTCCTGCGGGTTGCCAGCGTCAAGCAATGGCAGTTTGGCGTGGACAGCAAAGTAACGTGTATCCTGCTCATTTTGACTGCTATGCAATGCTGGGTCATCACAGACGACGATTATCATGCCACCTTCAACACCCGTGTAAGCCAGTGTCATGACGGCGTCAGCGGCGACGTTTAAGCCCACATGCTTCATGGAAGTCATCGAGCGAACACCCGTTATAGAAGCGCCTGCAGCTACTTCGGCGGCGACGATTTCGTTTATACTCCACTCTGCATAGAAACCTAATTCTTTAGAAACCTCTGCCAGCGCCTCCAAAATTTCAGTAGAAGGCGTTCCCGGATAGGCGGCGGCAACCTTCACGGTGGCTTCAACTGCTCCGCGTGCAACAGCCTCATCCCCGTTAAGCAAGGCAAAACTGCCGGGCTTATCTACTGCAATCTTGGAAGTCACGTAAACAAAATCCTTTTACATTTTCCCTTTGCGCAGGTCCAGCACTCGTTTTGCTTTACCTTCGGTTCTTGGAAGCTCGCCTGGTTTGACTATTTCTACGTCTGCGGATATGCCAGTTACTATGTGGATACGTTTTGTTATTTCGTTTTTGAGTTCATTTTTGTCTAAGGCTACATCTTTTGAGGCTTTATCGGATAATTCAACTTTAACGACGAAGGTGTCCAGTGCCCCTGGTCTATCAACCACGATTAGGTATTGTGTTGCTAACTCAGCGAAACACATAACTGCATACTCGATTTGTGAGGGGAAAACATTCACACCACGGATAATCAGCATGTCATCGGATCTTCCGGATACACGCAACATTCTTGTGTGGGTGCGTCCACATTTGCAGGTTTCTGTGGATACTCTGGATATGTCTCTTGTTCTGTAACGTAGCATCGGCATACCAATCTTGGTTAGGGCTGTGAAGACTAATTCGCCTTCTTCGCCATTTGCCAAAACTTCGCCTGTATCTGGATTAATGGTTTCTACGATGAAGTGGTCTTCCCAAATATGCAAACCAGCATGTTCCTCGCATTCGATGGAAACGCCTGGACCGCACAACTCAGTTAAACCGTAAATGTCGAAGGCTTCAATGCCCATTTCTTGTTCAATTCGTTCACGGATTTTATCAGACCAAGGTTCAGCGCCGAATATACCTCTTTTGAGTTTGAGGTCTTTTCTAGGGTCAACACCTTCCTGCACCATGGTTTCTGAGAGATAAACTGCAAAGCTCGGTGTACAAGCAAGGATTGTTGTACCTAAATCTTTCATTAGTTTGATTTGTCGTTGTGTCATGCCGCCGCTTGCAGGCACAACTCTCGCTCCAAGCTTCTGTATGCCATAATGCATGCCTAAGCCGCCAGTAAATAAGCCATATCCATAGGATACATGGATAATATCCTGTTTTCGACTGCCCGCGGTGTAGAGGCATCTCGCCATTAATTCGGTCCAGACGTCCATGTCATTTTTTGTGTAGGCGCCCACTATTGGGTTGCCTGTTGTTCCGCTTGAGGCATGGATTTCGACGATTTCTTCAGGTTTAGTTGTAACCATACCGTATGGATAGTTATCTTTTAGGTCTGTTTTAACTGTAAAAGGGATTTTTTTTAGGTCATCGAGGGTCTGGATATCCTCGGGTTTGAGGCCGACGCTGTCAAATTTTTTACGGTAAAAATTGCTGTTTTCATAGCAGTATTTGACTAGTTCTTTGAGTTTTTGTAGTTGGTGTTTTTGTATGTCCGCTCTGGGCATAGTTTCGATTTTTTGGTTCCAGTATTTGCCGTCGACCATTTGCTTATCCCTCTCTGAACTATAAGCAGGCCTAGATACACTTCTTTTATGTGCGTATTAGATAAAAGTTCTCTACTTTTTCCTTCTAATACTATCTTACCTTCTTCCAGAACGTAGCCTCGGCTGGCGATATTTAGGCTGTCATGAATGTTCTGTTCCACTAGCAGCACAGTTACGCCTTCATCGTTTATCGAGCGTACTGTGTCGAGAACTTTCTCCACTATAATCGGTGCTAATCCCAATGAGGGTTCATCTAAGATTAGGAGCCGCGGATTGGACATGAGGCTTCGGCAGATAACCAGCATCTGCTGCTCTCCACCGCTTAATGTTTGAGCCAGCGCCTTCTCTTTCTTTTTAAGCACCGGGAAGATTGCGGTGACTTTCTCTTTTGTTTCCTTAACTTTCGCTTGGTCCTTGATTGAGTAAGCCCCGAGCATGAGGTTTTCGCTAACAGTCAAGCGGGGAAAGATTTCTCTGCCCTCAGGAATCATCGTTAGTCCTTTTTTGACTATGTCGTTGGTAGATAATTTTGCGATGTTTTCCCCTTTGAAGGTGATTGTTCCCTTCTGTGGTTTAAGAAAGCCCATAACGGTTTTGACAAGGGTGGTTTTTCCTGCACCGTTTGGTCCTATGATGCTTAAGATTTCGCCTTCTTCAACTTTGAAACTAACATCTCGGAGAATTTGAACCATTCCATAAGCTGCGGAAACATCATTTATTTCTAGCATTCAAGTTTCCCCCTCGCCGAAAGTGAAGCGTTTACCCAAATAGACGTTGATAACGTTTGGGTCGGTGCAGACCTGTTTGGGTGTGCCTTCACAGATTTTTTCGCCATGGTGTAGCACAATGACACGGTCGCAGAGTCCCATGATGACACGCATAACGTGCTCTACGATTAGGACTGTTATGCCTTGTTTGTTTATGAGTTTGATGAGTGCTATGGCTTCATCTGTCTCTTTAGGGGTTAATCCCGTAAGTAACTCATCTAGTAACAGCAGTTTAGGGTCCGTTGCTAAGGCTTTCGCAAGCTGAATCTTTCGCAACTCTACGACGTTAAGGTTTTTTGCTATAAGATTGAATTTGTCTTTGCTCAAACCTACAAGGGTCAGTAGTTCATGTGCCCGGGATACGCCGTCGATTTTGGAATTGGATTTTTTTTTGTTAAAGAGTACGCTTGTTAGTACGTTTTCTGTAGCAGTCATTTCTGGGAAAGACTGTACAGTTTGTGCTGTTTTGGTGACACCTTTAGCGCATACAACGTATGGGGGTCGTTTTGCTATGTCTTCGCCTAAGAGCAGTATTTGGCCTGAATCTGGTTTGTAGACGCCGCTGATTAAGTTGAGTAATGTGGATTTTCCTGAGCCGTTTGGGCCTACAAGCCCTGTTATTTCTCCACTGTTAACTGTAAAATCTACGTTTTTTAGGGCTTGAAGTCCTCCAAAGCGTTTGGAGACTCCTATGCATTTGAGCAAACTTGCGTTCTCCAGATAGCAAGGATTATTCAAGTTAAAATATAAAGGTTGGTAAAATGGAGGTGAATTTGCATATTTTAGATGGCGAAGGACTGCTTAAAAGTTAAATAGCTACTGAACAATAAGGGGTATGGGGTGCCTGTTTGCCTATAATGCAAGTAGCTGTATTTCTTGATAATCGACCGGGTTCACTTTTTGAAGCTATATCCCAGTTAGATAATAATCAACTGAGGATTTTTGCGATTTCAATTGCTGAAGCCGGCGAATTTGGTGTCGTCCGCTTGATTACTGAGGAACCAGAAAAAGCCATTGCACTTCTGCAGGATGCAGGTTTTAGTCTAGCCAAATCCAAAAAAAACACAGAGGTAACCGCATTTTTTAGTTCAGAACAGGACCGCCTATCTAAAATTACCAAAATTTTAGGCGACAACGGCATAAACATCGAATACGCTTATTCCTCAGCTGTACATGTTGGCGGTAAGGTGGCGTTGATAATAAGACCAAGCGACCTAGAAAAAGCAGAACAGCTACTAACAGCTAATGGAGTTGCAGTTCTAACGCTACTTGATATTAAGAAATACTTCAAGTAACCCCCTGTTTTTGTAACAGCGCATTCTCATCTATGCAAAGTATGAAAGGCTGTTTTGTGTTATAGAATTACCTTTGGCTTTGAAAAATACTGATTACAGAACAATAAGCTTTAATTTATAGCATAACACCGACCTAAGTCAGAAGGTCATAGAATGGTAACAACAAACCTTGACAAGGTTTTCAATCCTCAAAATGTAGCCATCATCGGCGCCAGCGACGTAGAAGGTTCAGTCGGTTACGCAATCGTGAAAAACTTCACCCAGTCGGGTTTCGCTGGCAAAGTTTACTTTGTTAACATACAAAAAACCAGAAATCTTAGGCGTAAAAACTTACCCAACAGTTGATCAAATTCCTGAGTCAGTGGACTTAGCAATGATTGCTACGCCCGCAAAAACCGTTCCAGACGTTATGGAAGAATGCGGAAAAGCACAAAGTAAAAGGCGTCATCATTGTCTCAGCAGGCTTCAAAGAAATTGGTCCCGCAGGAAAAGCACTAGAAGACAAAGTTGGATGCAATCGCCAAAAAATATGACATCCGCGTTATCGGACCAAACTGCATAGGTATACATTCGCCCAAGAATCAACTTAAACGCTACTTTCCTTAGATAAAATGCCCAAAGCCGGCAACATCGCATTCCTATCCAAAGCGGCGCTTTAGGCTCAGCAATTTTAGATTGGGCAATTCATGAAAACATTGGTTTTAGCAACTTCGTCTCCGTCGGCTCAATGATTGACGTTGACTTCGGCGACTTAATTGATTACTTCGGTACCGACCCCAAAACCAAAAGCATACTCATGTATGTTGAAGGAATAACTGAAGCCCGCAAATTCATGAGCGCAGCACGTCACTTCGCAAGAACTAAACCCATAATCGTTGTTAAATCAGGCAAATTCACCGAAAGCGCAAAAGCAGCCGCTTCACACACAGGTTCGCTTTCAGGTGAAGATGAAATTTACGATGCTGCATTCAAACGCGCAGGCGTAGTTCGTGTTAGACGAAATAGCAGACTTATTCAATGCAGCTGAAGTTTTAGGAACTCAACCCTTACCAAAAGGCCACAACTTGGCAATAATCACCAACGCTGGTGGTCCAGGAGTAATGACAACCGACGCCCTCATCGGCTTCGGCGGAAAACTCGCCAAAATCAGCCAAAAAACCATCGACATCACTTAACGGTGTCTTGCCTCCTTTCTGGAGCCACGGTAACCCAATCGACGTTTTAGGTGACGCAAAAGCAGACCGCTACAAAGCAGCAGTGGAAGCGTGCCTTAAACGACGAAAACGTCGACGGCATACTTGATTATTTTCACTCAGCAAGCAGTTTCCGAATCAGTAGAAATCGCCAAAAGCATCGTTGAATTGGTTACGCAACAAACCCTACCAGAACAAGACCATCTTAACCTCTTTCATGGGTTTTGGCGCAGTACAAGAAGCAAACACACATCCTAAACGCCAACAACATCCCAACCTATAGTACACCTGAGCAAGCCGTTAAAACTTACATGTACATGTACAATTACCAACGCAACATCGAAGACTCTCTACGAAACCCCCGAAGAGCTTCCAGTTGATGCTTCACCACCCAAACGCCCAATCCTCGCCATCCTCAGAAACGCCGCGTTTGAAGACCGAGAAGTCCTAACAGAAGACGAAGCCAAAAAAGATCCTCAAATACTACAACTTCCCCGTCGTCCGCACCGCAGTGGCCAACAACGTTGACGAAGCAGTCGCATTCGCAACCGAAATGGGCTTCCCAGTCGTACTAAAGATTCTCTCACCGCAAATCATCCATAAAAGCGACGCAGGCGGAGTCATCCTAAACGTTAACTCAGCCAAGAGAAGTACGCGACGCATTCGAATTACTCATCCAACGCGCAACCGCATATAACCCCAATGCCCAAATCATCGGTGTAACTGTACAACCCATGATTGAGAAGAAAGGCCACGAAGTCATCATCGGCGGAAAAACCGATCCAGTATTTGGTCCAGTCATACTATTTGGCATGGGCGGCGTCGGCGTAGAACTATTCAAAGACGTACTCAATCGGTCTCCCACCACTAAATACCACTTTGATCCGGCGTATGATGGAAGAAACCAAAGTTTACCGCTTACTCAAAGGCTTCCGCGGCTCAGCCCCAGTAGACCTAAAACGTCTCGACGAAACCATCCTGCTCTTCAGCCAACTACTAATTGATTTCCCGCAAATCAAAGAAATCGACATCAACCCACTGCTAATCAGCGAAAAAGACGCGTGCATCCTCGATGCCAGAATCGTGGTTGATAAAGATAAGGTTTGCAAGAAATTCGAGCCACACGAACACATGGTCATCAGCCCATACCCCAAGAAGTACGAAATCCTATGGCTGCTCAAAAACGGCCAAGAAGTCCTACTTCGCCCAATTAAACCAGAAGACGAACCCATGTGGTTAGAATGGTTCCAAAGCCTCTCAGAAGAATCTATCCGCTACCGATTCTTCCAGATGCTAAAAGACACCCCACACGAAGTCCGCGTACGCTACTGCAACGTAGACTACGACCGTGAAGTCGCCTTAGTCGCAGAGATGGTTGAAAACGGCAAACGCAAAATCTTAGGCGTAAGCCGCCTTAGCATTGAACCGGATGGCAAACACGGCGAAATGGCATTCATCGTATCCGACTACTGGCAAGGCTTAGGCTTAGGCACAAAACTAGTTGACTACTCACTGGACATCGCTAAAGAGAAAGGTATCGAAAACGTCTACGCAATCATGCTACAAGACAACTACCGCGCCATCAGCCTTACCAAGAAGATGGGCTTTGCAATAGAGTACCTAAGCGACGGCACAGTCAAAGGCACACTTGACCTCAAAGGCGAAGACGTTGACTTCCGATGTGTACAAAAAAGCTTACCAACCCCACCAGTCGAAGAGAAGAAGCCAGTGGCAGCCAAAGCAGCAGAGGACTTCCCAATCGTAGAGACAAAACCACTCGTCAGGGAAACCCGCGAGTCATCTTCCGCCTAATTTTCTTTATCTCTTCTTTTGTTTAACCCAAGGTGATTAGAAAAATTGTCGAGAGATTTTGTTTCTTTTTTCCATGTAAACCTCAGGCATAACTTTCTATGCGCCCGCTAACTCTAGCAACCCTTGGTTGAAGATGAATAAGGCAATTCATGACACCAACTACAATAACAAAAAAGCTTAACAGCCCTTTTTGCGCTTTCCTCTACACTTTTATACGGGAAACTTCTGTTAGCCTATCTTGAGTCCGCCAACAACGACGGAGGAAAATCCCTTTTGATGAAAGATGACAAACGACGCCTCATGCTGGAGAAGGTGTTAAAAGAGTATAACTACCAAGAAAGCGCATTCCTAGAGATTCTGCATCAGGCCCAAGAAATCTACGGTTACCTAGACAAGGATTTACTTATGGATATCTCCGAGTCGCTGAACCTTCCGCCAAGCCACGTGTATGGCGTTGTAACCTTTTACAGCTTCTTTAAACTCCGCAAACCGGGCGAACACGTAGTCACCGGCTGCTTAGGTACCGCCTGCTACGTGAAAGGTGTAGAGCAAATTATGGCGGCTATCGAACAAGAATTCCAGCTAAAACGCGGAGGCTCAACTGCTGATGGCAAACTCTCCCTGCTCCTCACAAGATGCATCGGCGCCTGCGCAATGGCTCCCAATATAGTCGTCGATGACGAAGTAATCGGCAAAGCAACAAAAGAAGCTGTAATAAAAAAAATCAAAGAAAAACTCGGAGGAACACCCACTGAAACTCTCTGATTTACACAAGATTGTTGAACATGAACTCGAATTCGAGCGAGCTTACAAGTACCGCATCAACGTTTGCTGTTCAACCAGCTGTGTCTCGATGGGTGCCTTAAAGGTTCTTAAAGCGTTTGAGGATGCAATCAAAGAATTCGGCATAGAAAAAGAATGCAAAGTCGCAAGGACAGGATGTTTGGGTTCCTGTTCTGTTGGTCCCTCAGTCCTCATCGAACCAGGCGATTACGTCTACCAGAATGTATCTCCCGAGAAAGTCCGCGAGATAGTACGAGACCACATAACACTCGATTTACCCATAGAAGGCATGCTCTATGAAAGCGGAGCATTCTTCAAAAAACAACACCGCCTCGTACTGCGCAACGCAGGAAAAATCGATCCCTCCCGTATCCAAGACTACATCGCAATGGGTGGCTACGGTGCACTCGTCAAATGCTTAACCAGTATGGCACCACAGGGAGTCATAAACGAAGTAATCGCCAGCGGACTACGCGGTCGAGGAGGCGCAGGTTTCCCAACAGGCCAAAAATGGCGCCTCGTAGCCAGAGCCAACAACACCCCCAAATACATCGTCGCCAACCTCGATGAAGGCGACCCTGGAGTATACGCCAACCGCTCACTAGCCGAAGCTGACCCACACGCCATCCTCGAAGGCATGCTCATCGCCGCCTACGCCATCGGCGCAGAAAAAGGCTACATCTACATCCGAAGTCGAATACCCCCTCGCAATCCAAACCCTACAAAAAGCCATCACCCAAGCAAAAACCATGACCATACTAGGAAACAACGTCTTCGAAACCCCATTCAAATTCGACATCGAACTACGATTCGGCGCAGGCGCATTCGTTGCAGGAGAGGAAACCGCGATTTTGGCTTCAGTTGAAGGATGCAGAGCCATGCCACGGCCAAGACCTCCATATCCAGCAAACATTGGTCTATGGCAGAAACCCACACTTATCCAAAACGTGGAAACCCTCGCTAACATCCCACTTATCATCCAGAACAGCGCCGCATGGTTCGCAAAAACTGGAACCCCAAAATGCACAGGCACCAAATGCTTCTCGTTGACTGGAAAAATAAAAAACCCCGGCGTTATAGAGGTCCCGATGGGTATGACGTTAAGGGAAGTTGTTTTTGACATAGGTGGCGGAGTGGCAGATGACAAAAAATTCAAAGCTGTCCTAATCGGTGGACCCTCAGGCGGCTGCTTACCCGAGGAGTTGCTTGATGTCGTCATAGACTATGACTCGCTAGTTAAGGTTGGCGCGATTATGGGTTCAGGCGGCATAGTCGTTTTGGATGAAGATGATTGCATGGTGGATACTGCACGGTACTTCACAGAGTTCTGTGTAGATGAATCCTGCGGCAGATGCACGCCTTGCCGGGCTGGGTTGCCCAGGATGCTTGAAGTCTTCGATAAGATTACGCATGGGCAGGGTGAAATGAGTGACATTGGTACGTTGGAGAAAGCCAGCGTCTTCATCCGGGATGCAAGCTTGTGTGGGTTGGGGCAAACAGCGCCGAATCCTGTCATTACTACGCTGCGTTACTTCAAAGACGAATACGTCAGCCATATCGTGGAGAAAAAGTGTGAGTCTGGTAAATGCTTCAAGACACGCGACGAGGAGGCAATCGAGTGAGTCAACACAAGATCACATTAAAAATCGATGGGGTAGCAGTGGAAGTTGCAGAGGGCACATCAATCCTCAATGCGGCGGCTGCAAACGGCGTCATAATCCCAACACTCTGCAATTTAGAAGGCTTAACACCCTATGGTGGCTGCCGACTATGCCTCGTTGAAGTCAGCGGCACAACCAAACTATTTCCATCATGCATTACACCAGCCGCTTCAGGTATGGAAGTCACCACCCAATCACCCAAACTCTACGAATATCGCAAAATGGTACTCCAAACCTTGCTAGCCGAACGCACCCATATCTGCTCAGTCTGCGTCGCTAACGACCACTGTGAATTGCAGGCGATGGCAAACAAACATGGCGTAAATCACGTCATGTATGAGCGGAACTGGAGCTGTGAGGAAATCGACTCTACCCATGACTTCCTCGTAATTGATCGCAACAGATGCATTCTATGCACACGATGCCTCCGCGTCTGTGACGAAATCGAAGGCGTCCACACATTAGACCTTAAACTCCGGGGTAAGAACACACAGGTCATAATGGATGAAGATGAACTATGGGGTAAAGCCTGCAGTTGCACCTCTTGCCGAAAATGCGCTAAAGTATGCCCAGTCGGAGCCATATACATCGAGGGCGAAATGATTGAGCACACCAAAGACCGAGATGTCGCCGCATTCATTATGCAACGGAGGAACCGCCAAAGATGAGTTTAGACGCTAAAGTGCGGGTTGCTACGGTTTGGCTTAGCGGCTGTAGCGGCTGCCACATGTCATTTCTCGACCAAGATGAGCGGTTAATTGAGCTTGCAAAAAAGATTACGCTGGTATATAGCCCCATTGCAGATTTTAAAGAGTTCCCCGAAGACGTCGCTGTAACACTCATTGAAGGCGCTGTGGCTAACGAAGACCAAAAAGCCCAGCTGAAAAAGGTCCGTAGCAGAACCAAACTGTTGGTATCCTTGGGCGACTGCGCCGTCACAGGCAACGTCACCGCATTACGTAACGGGTGGCCTCACAGCGACCAAGCAGTCCTTGAGCGGGCATACGGTGACCCATCCAACAAAAACGCGCAAATCCCCAATCAGGTACCTAAACTCCTCATCCAGGCAAGACCACTACATGAAATCGTCAAAATCGACCACTTCATACCAGGATGCCCACCCAACGCCGACCTCATCTACTACGTCTTAACCGAGCTTTTAGCAGGTAAAACTCCAGTTATGGAGGGACGATCAAAATATGGCTGAGAAAAAAATCTCAATCAACCCAGTAACACGCATAGAAGGTCACGCCCAAGTAACCATACTACTAAACGAAGACAACACCGTAAAGCAGGCACTCTTCAAAGTAACTGATTTCCGTGGCTTCGAAAAATTCACTGAAGGCAGACCATTCTATGAAATGCCCTCAATCACCAGTCGAGCCTGCGGCATCTGCCCCGTCAGCCACCTCTTAGCAAGCGCTAAAGCCTGCGATCAAATCGTAGGCATAACCCCGCCCAAAACCGCTGTTATGCTGCGCCGCCTGATGCATATGGGGCAACTCATCCAGTCGCATGCGCTGAACTTTTTCCATCTGTCCTCGCCTGATCTACTGTTGGGTTTCGATTCGGAACCAGCCAAACGCAACATTTTTGGCTTAATCGAGAAGGAACCTGAGCTTGCAATGCGTGGGATTAAGCTGCGCAAATTTGGGCAGGACATCATTGAAAAGGTTGCGGGCAAAAAAATCCATTCTAGCGAGTGGGTACAGCCCGGCGGTGCCAAATGGCCTCTAACACAAGAGAGAGCCGACTACCTCCGCGGCTTCCTACCAGAAGCGCTGGAAGCCACTCAGAAGACGCTGGATATGTGGAAACAAATGCTTGATGGCTTACAGGAAGAGGTTGAGCACTTCGGCAACTTCCAAACCTACTACATGGGCTTAGTGACGCCCAATGGCGATTTAGACCACTACGACGGCACAATCCGCATCATGGATCCCCAGGGTAAAGTAGCCGCCGAATGCGTCGACCCCCTCAAATACTCCGATTTTATCGGTGAAGCGGTGGAGCCTTGGTCATACATGAAGTTCCCCTACTTCAAAACAGTCGGTTACCCAAACGGCGCCTACCGAGTCGGACCCCTCGCCCGACTAAACGTTGCAAACCACTGTGGCACCCCATTGGCTGATGAAGAGTTAGCTTGGTTTAAAAAGCTGGGCAAAAACGGCGTCGTAGAGAGCACATTCCACTATCACACTGCCCGTCTCATCGAAGTACTCTACTGCATAGAAACTGCCAAAAAAATCCTCGACGACCCCGACATCCAATCTGAACATGTAACCTCTAAAGTGCTGCTCAACAATTATGAAGGCGTCGGCGTCGCAGAAGCACCTCGAGGCACCCTCATCCACCATTACAAAGTTGACGAACAGGGCATGATAACATGGAACAACATGATAATCGCCACCGAACACAGCAACATCGCCTATAACATGGCGGTAACGCAGGTAGCCAAGAAATATGTTAAAGCCAAGCAACTGCAGGAGGGTATGCTCAATCGCGTCGAAGCGGTTATTCGTGCGTTTGACCCGTGTCTGAGTTGTGCTACTCATGCGGTTGGATGTATGCCACTTGAGGTGCAGTTGATTGACGTAGATGGGCGGCTGTTGGATAGAAGAATCCGATAACATTTTTTGTATTTGTTGATTCTGGATAGTTTTAAATCTACATACACGCTACTGCTAGTTTAGTGGAAACATGAGACGGCTCACATGGGTGCTATTAGTTCTAACCATTTTAGTAGGTGCCATGATTTGGAGTCTTTCTCCTGTAGATGCGTATCAGTACAAGAGCGGATACATCAACGAAAATACTACTTGGATAAAAGACGAAGGTCCCTATAGGCTAACTGGAACTCTGTATGTGAATACAGGCGTAACTTTAACAATCGAGCCCGGTACAATCGTCGATTTTTATTCTTACAACATCTATGTGTATGGAACCCTTAATTGCCGAGGCACAAGCGATAACAAAATTATTCTGTATTCCTCAGCTACCTACACATCGAGTTGTGTCTATTTCCAATCGAGCCCAAGTTGGAATGAAACCGCAAATACAGGTAACATTATTGATAATGCTGTGTTGAGCTCCACCTGTGTATATGTTACAAATTGTTCCCCAAGAATCAGCAACAGCTTATTCACCGCCAGTACCTCATATGCGCTTCGCCTCTACACTAGCTCATCAACAGTTTACAGAAACGTTTTCGATTGCCAAAACACCGCTATCTACATAAGCGGTACCTCCTCTTCGCCAACCATCACCGAGAATTATATCAAATCCTCTAGCAATTATGGTATCTCCGCTGGAGGTCCTGCCGCAATCATAAATAACAATGTCACCGGCTGCAGTACAGGCATCTCGGCGTCAAGTAACACAAACATCACAGGCAATCTAATCACCTCTAATACATATGGAATCATGACAACCGGTATAACCACTCTAATCCAAAATAACATAATCGCAAAAAACACTTATGGCATCAGCGGCGGCGGAGCCATCATAAATAACACCATTGGCGCCAACCAAGTAGGCATCAACATAATCTACCCCGCCACTACAAACCTAACCTATAATACCATTTTTAGTAACCCAGTTAACCTTCAATTATTATCAAACACAAATTTCACTGCCCCAAACAATTGGTGGGGAACCACAGACATCCAATTGATTAACCAAACAATCACAATTCCTCAATCAGTAACTGGCAACGTAACATTCATTCCCTATCTTTCTATACCAAACCCATCTGCACCCGACATCACCAGTATAGCAGTTGACCCTGCTCCAACCCCGACGTCTTTTGCAACACCCAGCCCCGTTCCATCACCATCACCGACAGCGTATCCTACTTATACGCCCTATCCAACACCGACGATAGCTCCAACTGTTACCCCCACAAACACGCCAACACAAACAGAACCAACCCCCAATCCCACACCTACACCAACCGAAGCACCAACGCCAGTTCCAACTCCAAAAGTCATCCCGGGCTCCCCCTTATCGATAGGTAGCTCAACATGGGAAGAAACCTTTGCCCAATTCGACATCATAAACCTGGCCAAACTGGTAGTAATCGGCTTAGGAATTATGTGGGTTATCATAATTCTAGTCTCAGTCGACAGAAAATTCGCTAAAAAACAGTAAACCCATTTTCTTTAAAAAGTGCTTGGCGTTGAGTTTAAATCATTGAAATAACTGTAGATGTTTAGCAGTTTTACTTCTGATTTACATAAACGCTTGTTTTTATGGGTGTAAAAATGAATAAAAAACGATTAGCGCTCCTTGCTCTAGCGTTAGTATCAGTCGCTGTATTTGTGGTGGCAAGTGTGGTGTATCAGCGCCAACTGTATTTTCAGATGATTTCTCAAGCGGCGGCTTAGCTAGGTGGAAAACAAGCCTTAGCCCCGGGCTAGCCAAACAGTATCCAATGGGGTCGCACGTTTTGTTGTTCCAACACCCGTCGGAGGAACCGTTACTTACTCCTCCATCATAAAAGAAGGCTTCACATCAACACCCAATAGCACAATCATAGCCTCACAAGACATCCTCATCACCAAGATTCCTACTGGTTGTCAAGAGGGAAATGGCGCAATATTTTTCCTCTATATCTGCGACTCAACCGACTTGGCAGGCAACTATGGTAACTTCGGCGTGGGAATAGATGGCTCAAGTGTTTGGTCGCTTTGGATCGGTGGAAACCTAACCTACACCTATGTCTTTCAAACCTCTGGCTCAACACCGCAAAGCAATACTTGGTACAACATTGTTTTAACCGTTGATAATTCCGCTGGGGTGGTAACGTTTTCTGTTGATGATAAAGTTGTGATTAGTGCTACTCAACAGCAGTTTACTGATAAGAATCACCCGATTACTTTGATGTCTGGATTGGGAGAGGATTGGTGGAGCAGCTGTGTTGGACCGCAGGAAATCGCTGTTGATAACGTTAGATTGGATATTTCGGATGCTGATACATGGTTGACGCCCAACCCAACTTCCCCACCACAAACTTCAACCACTAACGATTTAACACCCATACCAACCCAGAAAGCAACAACAATCCCCCCTACTCATACGCCAACAGCAACTCCCTCTACACTCCCAACCTCGGCTCCATCGCCCACAACGCCCCAAACAACCATACAAGCCACAGAACAAGATGGTTTGCCCACATGGATTCTTTTACCGGTTGCGATAGCTGTGGCTGTTTGTGCGGTAGTTCTGTTTTTGCTCAAGAAACGTTGACTCACAAACCTGTTTGGAGCCTAATAAAAACTCTGCAAAAACCTAAAGAAGCACTGCACATTGAGCGTTTAGAATTAGAGCGGTATAGGGGATAACGGAGAAATCGTAAATCAGGGCTTGCATGTTTAAAGAGTAAAAGCAGCAGCCTACATTCAATGAATGCACGCTGGCTCAATTGGGTTAAGCTACATTTGTTATTTTGGTAGCCCGGGAGAGATTCGAACTCTCGTCAGGGGGTCCAAAGCCCTCTATGCTTGACCACTACACCACCGGGCTGCACCGATTCAATTTGTGCGGCGTTATTTATTGTTAGAGGTTCAGCTTTTTGGTTAATAAGCGTTCTTGCATGTATTAGCCCAAGTTTCCAATCTTAGGGCTTAACCGATTAATTTTTTCACGCCTGGTATCTTTTTGAGTGGTACAATCACCGCAAGACAGAGCACCAAAGTTATCGCCGCCATTAACGGAACTCCGATAATGGAGTTCATTATGTTACCATTCAACGTAACGCCGAGTAAGCCATTCTGGAGTGTATAAATCACTATCATATGGAATAGGAAAATCGGCAATGTATTTTCACTTATTAGGTGCATTATGCGCTGTTTCCACGTGGGCTTTGTCGATTGCTGCTTAGATGAACATGGTTTAGCGTAACTGTTAAGCAGTACAAAAAAGGGAACAGCCGCTAAAATCATCGTTGGACTAACGTATTCTTGGAAGAAATAGGTGGTTCCGCCGCCTATAACCATGGCCATATAGTAAGTGCCAATAGCAGTCAACGCTATACCCAAAGCTGTCAAAGCTACAAGAATTCGGCGTCTAACCCGCACATTAACAAGGTAAGCGCCTATTACGAAGTAGCCTACAAACTGGGGAATAACAAATACGTTGGCGTCTAAATGATAATTGTATGCGCTTACCAAACCAATGAGTGGTACCAATGCTGTGCCGGCAATCCAGACAATCATGAAGTATTTGTAGAGTTTTTCGGAGAAGTGAGCTACCATAACTCGCAGAATCGGCGTAACCAAATACAAGCCCACCAGCATGTAGAGATACCAGAATGTAAAGTAGGGACCGGTTAAGATTCCATTGACTATGAAACCCTGTGTAACTGGCTGGTTTTCAACGTAGATGTCCCAGAGGAAATAGACGATTCCCCAGAAGAGAAACGGTAAACCAATGCGGCTGAAACGTTTCTTGAAAAAGAAGCCTAACTCCTCATCTCTCTTGGATGGCGCAAGCAACAAAGCACCAGTTAACATGACAAAGAGTGGTACACCCATCCGCCCGATGCTCTGGTAGATGTCAACGACGCACCAGCGCCAAATTTCGAGATCACTCATGGTTTGGAGGGTTAAATCGTTGGCTGCATGAAGCAAAAGCACGCATAGTACAGCTGCAACTCGAATTAGATCTACGGAAATGGCAGAATCGCTGTCTTGCTTATGCATCTGCTTTGGGTACCCCACTGTGTCCTAACTAGTCTTTTATGAAATTATATCTTGCGGAAAACTTCGATTTTGCGGAGAGTTTTTTTTAGTTGCAGTTTGGGATTGCTTGCGTTGTTTGTCTCCTTATTGTGTTATCTTTCGATAAAACTACATACTTCCCATGGCAGTTTTACACATTTTTATGATATTTACCATAATCTTAACATTACTATTTTTGGGAATTCTAAAGCATCGTGTGCAATAAGTTTAATAAACCACAACGCTTAAATATTAAATCCGTTCATCAGATGAATCTGCGCGGGCCGAATGTACTATTTCTAGCCAGATAGGCCTATGGTGACGGTTCTACGCATATTAACAGAGGTATAAGAATTGAGCATAAAAAAGGAAGCACCGAAAACAACCCAACGTCAGTCTGACAAGTGTCCAGAATGCGGCGGCGTAAACCTAATTCACGATTACGATACCGGCGAAACTGTTTGCGGCGACTGCGGTTTAGTCTGCTATGAACAAATGATGGATAAAGGTCCAGAATGGCGTGCGTTTACTCAGGAAGAGAAAGCGTCCAGAAGCCGTGTTGGTGTTCCAACATCTTACTCAGTTCACGACAAAGGCCTATCCACAGCTATTAGCCAAGTTGACCGCGATGCCTTCGGCAGAAAACTTCCTCTATCCACAAGGTTGCAGATGTGGCGTCTTCGCAAATGGCAAATTAGAAGCCGCGTTCACTCATCAGTCGACCGCAACTTAGCTCAAGCAATGGCTGAACTTGATCGTTTATCAGATAAAGTCTACATTCCACCGCCAATCAAAGAAAAAGCAGCCGTCGTATACAGAAAAGCCTTGGATAAAGGTCTCGTCAGAGGACGCTCGATTGCTGCAATTGCTGCTGCCGCATTGTACGCTGCTTGCCGTGGAAGCGGAACACCAAGAACACTGCGTGAAATCGCTGAAGCCAGCTTAGTTGACAAAAAAGACGTTGCAAGATGCTACAGGTTACTGCTCCGAGAACTCGAAGTTCACATGCCAATTGCTGATCCATTAACATACGTTTCAAAGATTGCAGAAAAAACCGGAATCTCAGGCAAGACACAGGGTGCAGCTATCAACATTCTGCGTGAAGCAAGACGCAAACGTGCTGCTGCAGGAAAAGACCCGATGGGTTTAGCTGCCGCCGCCCTATACATTGCATGTCTGCAGAATAACGAGAAGAAGACTCAGAAAGACATCGCTGAAGCCGCGGGTGTAACTGAAGTTACAGTGAGAAACCGCTACAAGACCCTCAAGAAGCAACTGAATCTGGAGTTGCCCGATTAGGGCATTATATCCCTTTCTTTAATTAAATTGAATCAAGCTTTTGGGCTTGTTTCTTCTTTTTCTTTTACTAAATCTTCGTTTTGCCCAACTTCATCCGCTTGAAGTTTTGTCGATGCGTTCCCTTCAACTTCGGGTTCCAGTTCCATAACAAGTATGCCATGATAGCCGCATTCGGGGCAATAATATGATTTAGGTGTCAACCAAACATCTAAGCTGCTATTTAACTGGATTTTGGGGCTACAACATCGGGGACAAAAAATCTGGGTCGGTTTCCTATGCTTGGTATTCTTGAAAATATCGCGGAAGCCATCTAGTTTTTTCATCTGCGAAGACTACACCTGTCTTATTGTTGGCTTTAGCGGTTGCCGACTATTGGAGCTCGATGTTTTCTTGTGGATAACCTGCTTTTATCAAGAATTCTTTGACGCGGTCGCGGTGGTCGCCCTGTAGCATGATTTGCCCGTTTTTGTGTGTTCCGCCACATGCGCAGTAGGTTTTTAGTTTCTGTGCGATAGCTTGCATGTTCGAGTTTTTGTCGTCCATGCCGTCGATAATGGTGGTTGCTTTACCGAATTTTCTGGTTTCAAGGCGTATGCGAATACGTTGTTGTTCTTTCTCTATTTCTCCACAAACGCATAAGTCCTTTGGTAATCCGCATGTTGAACAAACTTCAGCCATGAATCTCAAAAAAGAAATTATCAACTGGTGTATATAAGAGTTTCAAGATTCAGGAACTGATTATCGGTAATTATTGTAGGCTTTTAGGTGAGCATTCTAACAACAGCAGGAGGGAGTGGATAGTTATGTTTTATCCTATAGCCCTTATAAATATAGGCTAAACAACTGCTGAATTAAAACGGATGGGTGTCAGCGATCATTGGATGAGGCTGGTCTTTCATGGTCGCCGTTATTGGTTTATAAGTGTGGAGAAGCCAAAACTGTTATGCCTTAATCCGTTTTTTCTGCCCCTAACACTTATCAGCGCTGCCACAGCAACACGTAACCGCCAACCCCACAGCCATAAAAATAACCACATAATGCTGCATAAAAAACGACAAATTAGCCATAGCCGGATCAGTAATCAGAATAATGCATCACCGTCACATTACCCACTCCGCCATTAATCCGCACCGAATTATCCGACAGCAGATTCCAACCCGACCCCTCAGCCAAAAAAGTAGCTCCCTCATCTATGAGAACACTCCACTCAGCCACGTTTGTTGGCAATGACGAATTCAGGACTAAATTGACTGTTTGTGTGCCCCAGCCCTCCACGGTATAAGTTAGCAGGTCTACTGGGAAAGAGAAGTTTAAACTCACAAGCGCTAAAACGGTGACGTTTGAGTTTTCAGCGGAGATTTTCAGGTTTCCGAGGCCTTGAATGTCGCTGAATCCGTAGTTTTGGAGGGCTTGAGTGTTGTTGAGTACTAATCCTTTGAAGGTCCATGTGCCGTTTTCGAGTGTTGCTTTTGTGTAGGAGCCGTTGAATCCGAAGTTGATGTTGGCGTTTTGTTCTGGGATGCTGAATTTGTCTGCTGGGGTAAAAGTTGTTACGGTTTGAGTCGGTTGGGCTTGAACGGTCGATACCATTAAAAGTAGAATCATCAATGGTGCAATTGTGGCTACTGCAGTTTTTCTAATTGACCTATCCACCTGATTTCACGAGTATAATATGACGGTTTGTTCTGTATAATAAGCTAGAGTTGTTAATCACTGACTGCACTGCCGATTATTCATCGGTATAACAATGATGAATTTTGTAGCTGCTATTGAATCCTTTGAAAACTCCTCAAGAATATTATTTGCGTATTCTTATTTAGAATATCGGCAGAGTTACGTCTTGGTACTCATAGCGCTCAATAATTCGGTTTGGAGGGCCTGTTTTGGGTGGGTAAGCTTATTTGGTCTGATAGAGCTTATCCCAAAACCATGATTCTGCAACGGCCATTCTACCAACAAAACATTTTAGAAGTCTCCAGAGCGCTTCTTGGCAAAATTTTGGTACATGAGTCCCATGAGGGTACGACGGCGGGGAGAATAGTGGAAACAGAAGCATACAGTGGACCGGAAGATCGTGCAGCGCACAGTTTTGGTGGACGTCGAACCCCAAGAAACGACGTAATGTACGGAGAAAAAGGGCACGCCTATGTCTACCTCATCTATGGAATGTACAACTGCGTTAACGTTACCTCAGGAGAAACGCCGGGAAAACCAGAAGCAGTGCTCATTCGTGCTTTGGAACCAGTTGAAGGTCAAGAGATTATGGAAAAACGCCGAGGTATTGTTGCCGGAAAGGTTTCTAATTTGACGAATGGTCCCGGGTAGACTATGTATGGCTATGGGCATAACAAAAGCCCAGCACAAGCTGGACTTGACTGTTCCACCATTCTACATCAAAGATTCAGAAAACATATCGAGAGAGGATATTGTTGAGACGACACGTATAGGTGTTGATTATGCGGGTGAATGGAAGGATAAGCCTTGGCGGTTCTACCTTAGAGGAAACAGTTTTGTGTCGGTAAAGTAAAAGGTTGTTTACACTTTTTGTTTAGAAACCCTTAAAGCTAAGGGTCAACCCTTATGTAAATAGAACACCCTTTTTATTCCAGCCGATAAACATGAAACCACAACCCCCAAACCCAGAACACAAACGAATGAAACGCGAAAGAAAAACCATAGAAATCATGACTCACATCTACTGCAAAGGCCACCACGGCACCCATGGCGAATTATGCACTGAATGCCAACAATTCGAAGAATACGCCCTAACGCGCCTAGCGAAATGTCCCTTCCAAGACAAAAAAACCACCTGCGGTAAATGCACAATCCACTGCTACAAACCCGACATGAAACTGCAGGTCAGAAAGGTTATGCGTTATTCTGGTCCACGTCTTCTTATTTATCACCCGACATTGGCATTTCATCACGCGTGGGATGCTAGAAGAAAACCGCCAACCCTAGATAAAAGCACATAGTTGACCCTCTCTTTGGCTATTTTCTTTCTAAAGAGCCAAGTTATGCTTTGACCGGTTCTTTGCTGTCTGGGCGATAGAACAGTAGAGGTAAACCAACTAGTGGCAATGAAAGCATCCAGAGGTTCAAGTTGTGTCCAAGGAACATCGCATACCAGTCGTTCCATTGGTTTCCAGCGAGAATTACCCAGCTTAGGTAGTTCCATAGAAAATACGTGCCCAGCGCTAAAATAATGACGCCCACTGTTCCCAGTTTTAAGTCTTGAAGTGTTGCTGCACTGCTTAATTTTTTGGATGAATAAGCTGTGTAGATGGCTAAGGCAACCAAGCCGACACTAGTTAAGGCAAAACTAATTACGTTTTCAGGACGAGCGGTAAGGTATTCCATGCCCTTTTGACGTATAACTCCCACCCAAATGCTTGTGTAGACTAACCAGAATGAGAGTATATACAGTGCGCCTGTGATTAATGACCACTTTATTGCGACATTTAATGGTTTGTTGGGGCTTAATTTGAAAGCTAAAATGAGCAGGGTAATGGGTAGAATTATTGCTTCGACAACACTTGGAATTACACCTATCACCAGTGAGTCTAAGACCGATAGCTATCGGTCGACTGGATAAAGCTCTGGCAAAGCCCTCAACTGTGAAGACAGTGGTTGCAGCGAGACCAAGCCAATAAACCGCTTCAAAGATTAGAACTACTCTTAAAATCTTGTACGTCGCCGGTTTAGAAATGCTCTTCTTGACAAAGTAATATGTGACAGCTGCAAGGGCTACTATGCTGGCTGCAAACCTGAATAATAGACAAATAAATGCGGTAACATCCTCGACAAGAATTGCAGTTCTAAAAGCTCCGCCTGCAATGCGGTCCCATTCGCCAAGCCATTCAAGGGTAAAGGTCGCATGAAGAGTGAACAGAAAATAGGAGATGACTACTACCAATAAGCCTATTTTTAGGGGGGTGAAGAATTTTTGCTGCTCCAACAAAACCACCGAGTCTTCACTGCATATTTTCGTTGCATATTGTATATTATACTTGCGGTCAATAGCTTGAAACGTTTAGTTGCAGAATGGTTAGTGTTAAATACTTTACACACAGAATAGTTTAGAGGATTCGCATGCAGATGCCCGATAAGAGAATAACAAAGTTTTTGTTCGCCGTAGAAGCCGTTGGCATAGTGTTCGTCGGAATTTTCTTGGCAGCTTATTTGGGCGGTTTATTTGTTCTTCCTCAAACGACGGTTTTTCATTTTGACCCCACAGTTAGGCTGGCATTGGCTGTTTTGGGTGCAGTGTTTTTGGTGCTTATTCTTGTCACAGTTGTTCTGGCGTATCTAAAGCGAAAGTGAATCAACGCGGCTGAAAGCCCCGATAGCGTGTTACTCCCTCTTAGCGCCAGAACTTATATTCATTAAAAACCCAGTTTAATTCTGGTTTTATCCTCTTCTTTGCCAATATACTTCTTTTCGCCCTTGAGACTAAGCGTATATTCGATTGCTGGACCATCACAGAGCAAAAAGTCTCCTGTTTAAACCGCCAAAAAAGCCGCCTTTAGCTTCTGCACCAAAAGACTTCAGGAAATCTACGAATGCAGCCTGAGTCATGCTTGAAGATGTACTAAGGATAACATCAAAGTTCCTTATCGACGGCTTCCAAGTGTATGAAGCCGCGCCAAACTTGATTTCTCCAAAGGTGTTCTCTGTAGCGCTGTGGCTTGTGCATCTTTTTATGTTAAGCGAAACCGACTGGAACCCTTCACCGTGCATGGTAACGTAGCTGCGCAGTGTGGGTTCATCGCCGAATGAACTGTTTGTGCCTTCAATCTCAGCTGTAGCGTAAGCTAATCCCTGGTTTATTGATAGGGGTGATTTTTCTGCAGTTATTTTTAGTGGTGTCCATGGAGACCGTATAATAAACACCCATAGATCGTATGCATATGGTAAATCGAAGTGGATGGCTGGTGCTTTGATTTCACCGCAGAGATTGGTATTTATGAGTCCTGACGCTGGAAAAAGCTTGTTACCGAAATCTACGTTTATTATTTGGTCTTGCCCATCCGCAACTTCACTGTATTGTGCCTGCGTTGAATTAAGCAGGGTTGGCGTGAATTGCCAGTGTGAACTTTTTCCTGTGTGAACCCACATGAACTGCATGCTGGCTTCGCCGATGTATACTGTTCTGGGTTTAAGTGGCTTTCTATTTCGTACACTAACGGTGGCATTTCCGTTTTCTCCGATATTATACCACGCTTCGTTTTCTGCTGTCATGTTGTAGGATGGTGCCAACGCGTTTTTTCCTCTTTGAATAGTTGCTTATGCAGTAGCTTATTTATTTTATTTAAAACATTTGATGTAGCTGACTTTTTGCAGTCACACACCCTTAAGTGGGCTAACTTGGCTACCTAAAGGTGTTTTACTCTATAGTTTCGTTTCTGGAATTTTTGAAGTTGGTGCTATAGCGGCTTTCGGCATGATTCCTTTGGCGATTTTTCAAACGGTCTTCTTAGGTTGGGTCTTAGGCGACATAATTGTACTTGCCACTTTAGGTACAGTACTAACGGTTATGCTGAATCCGTTTATTGTGAAGTCAAAAATCTATGTTCGTTGATTCATAACTCCGATTCAGTTAAGAGGTGTCTCTGTCCACCTGTGAATAAGTGGACATTGCCTATGGCGCATAGTTTTCGGTTCTCATAGATAAGCGCTGAATCTCTAGGAACCGCAAAAATCGTTTGCTTCAAAGAAAACCGTTTCAAAGTCTCATCGTTTTCCATTATATAATGCGCTTTTAGCGTAATATCTGCTAAACCTAAGCCGTTGACTACTCGGACTCTTCCGTTGCTGCGGCAGGTTGTTACGCACCTTCTGCAAAGCGCCAAAGCGCCTGCGCTTCTGCCAACGATTATGCCCCTGAAGGTTTTCAGTTGATAATCGAGGTGCATGGTTTTGGTTCTTTCGATAAGAATGCTGGCTTGTCCCCCCGTCAAATAAATAAGGTCTGAAGCAGCGATCTTATCTGCTATCCCATCTGTTTCTTGGTATTCGATGAATTCTACAGAGTTGGCGCCGAGGCTTCGAAAATAATCAATTACGAGTTTCCGCCTCCGATATATTTTATCGAATGCGGGTCTTGCCCACGGAAAAACCAGCACATTCGGAGCTACGCCTGCATCTTCGAAGGCTCTCTGGTTTATCTCTTTAGCGCTTCTTTGGGAGACGTTCTCTCCGCCTAAAAGGTACAGCTTGGGCATAAACCCTATAAATAGTCTAAACAGGAATTAAAACAGAACTACTCTAACACTGCCAATACTTCACAAGCAATGGCTCTATGGTTTGGTTAAGTGAATAAAGCGTTTTTAATCCGCCCTTAACCTATAGTACAAATCGTATGTCTCTGAGCACTCTACTACTCAGAGGCGCCTCCTCATAGCGGTAGATCAAAATTTTTGGGTTCAGCTTTCGGAAATCGCTATAACCAGCTTTCAACCGCCTAAACCAGCCAACACCAAAACAGTCGCTACACCCAAGTCAGATGGCTGTTGTTGAAATAAGAGAGATCCACGGAACAACCAACTAAAAAACAAATAGCATAAAACCCATAAATGGCAGAATTTAGAGATGCGCCTTAGAGGAGTTTGATTACGCCATAACGGGAATCAATAACCCTAAGCAAACCCTTACGCAACTCCTCGCCCCTCAAACCCTCAACACGCAAACCCGAAACATCCAATGCCAACTCCCTATCCTCTACAACATCTCGGAGCCAATTCTCAAAGTCGCCCCTGTACAAATGAAAATCCAATGCATCAGAACACACCTGTTTAACCAAACGGTAAAACTCTTCCAACGAGTGCGCAGAGAAACCCAGTGGTTTATCCATTTCAACGTAGAAGCTAAAGGTTTTGTCTTCAGGTACCTGTAAGGTAACTTTGAGTGCGTTTTTACCTTTCTCTGTTATGCCATATCCAGTGCCGACTTTATGCAGAAAGCCATCCGTTGCTAGCTGCTGAATCATTGCAATAGCTTCGTTTGGGGTTAGGTTTACTGCGTGTGAGAATATGGTAAGATCCATGCGACTTGTGGCTTCACTCATGGTTTTTAGGATTTTTAGTTGGGTGTCATTCAAGAATGTTCGCCTCGGCAACTTACATAAGTGAAAACATATAATTTAAATGTGTTAATAACCTTCGAGACTGTTTTTTTGGTCGCTCTGAATAGTGGCGTCCGAAAATATTGATTTAATAAGGAAAAAGGGATGCAAGAATGCAGCTAAGTTTTATTCATCAATTTTTTGGTTCAATTGAACCCACTTCTTTGATGTAGCCTTTTACCGTTTCATCCGTTAACATGCTCATCTTCTTTGTCGCAACAGGTATTGTGGCAAGTTTTATTCTTATAGGCAATTGCCTTGCTTCCAATGATTTCACTAAGCATTTCACGGCGAGCTTTGTACTTTCTTCAATAGTTAAATTCTCACGGTACTCTTCCTTTAGCATCGGTAGAACTGTTTCTGTTCCTGCACCTATGGCTGTGGCTTTGTATCCCATGTAGTTTCCGCTTGGATGAGTGGCAACTACATGTGGACCTGTTTTGTCGACTCCGCCTAAGATCATGGCGACACCGAAGGGTCGTCCGCCGCCATGTTGAGTGTATGTTTGTTGGAGGTCGCACATTTTTTCGGTTACGACGTCTACATCGATGGGTTCATCATAGGTTAGTTTGTTGCTTTGGGCGTCGATGCGAGCTTGGTTAATTAGGACTCTTGCGTCAGAACTTAAGCCTACTATCGCTGCTCCGATGTGTTCGTCTATTTGAAATATTTTCCATGATTCATTTTCGTCTTCAAAAACTTCGACATTTTCTTCTGAACATAGAACAACACCTTCTGCGCATTTTATGCCTATGATTGTGGCTCCACGGTTCACTAATTCTCGTGCGTATTCAACTTGGTATAGTCGTCCATCAGGTGAGAAAACAGTTGCGTTATAGTCGTATGCTCCTGGTTTTTGAAATACTGACATGGCGTTGCCTCAATTTGAGTGATGAATTATGTTTTTGGGGCACATATAAGGATACGCTAATTCAAGCTGTGAACTGTTGGTTTATTTACAGCTCATAAACAACTTGCAATCTGTGGTGTAAAGCTCGTTTATCGGTAAAATCTTCTTTCGCTACTGGTTTGCCTTAGGCAACCTAACGATATAGCATGTGGATGGCAAGTATTATTAAGTCAAGTGCTAAAGAATAGCGTAAGTGATGCGTTTGACGACCGATTTTCTCATAGTCTTAGTCACAACCAAAAACAAAGTGGAAGCAGAAAAAATCAGCCAAACACTCCTCGCGGAGCGGTTAATTGCATGCGCCAACATAGTTAGCCCGGTTGCGTCATGTTTTCTTTGGCAGGGTAAAGTCAATCAATCCGAAGAGTGCTTGGTGGTAATGAAGACCCGGAAGAGTTTGTTTGGGGAATTGTCGCTTTGTATAAGGTCTTTGCATAGTTATGATGTGCCTGAGGTTTTAGCGTTGCCGATTGTTGATGGTTCTGAGGCTTATTTGTCGTGGCTTGGTAGTGTTTTGAGATCCTAAACCTACTTCCTGTACATTTTTGTACAAATAAGCCTTAAATAAGGCATTGCAGTATCGATTGTGAACTATATGGAGCATGATTACAATGGGGAATCGCCTTTGGCAAAACGCCAACACACAACCAAAAGTCAATCCACTAAACTACGTTAAATTCACCTACACCAACCAACCCATAGAAGTATTCTCAAAACTCCACCAAAAATACAAAACCGCCTACCTCCTCGAATCAATCGAAGGCCCCCAAAAACTCGCCCAATTCTCATTTCTTAGGATTTGACCCAAAAACAACCATAACCGCCAAAAACGGCACAGTAACCATCACCAACATAAAAACCGGACAAACCACAACACAACAAACCAGTGACCCCTTCAAAATCATCCAAGAACAACTACAACCATACAAAAACGACATGGTGGATTTCCGTTTTGTCGGAGGCGCATTAGGCTACATCAGCTATGACGCCATAAGATACATCGAAAAACTCCCCAACCAAAAACCCGACACATTAGGTTTCCCAGATGTGGAAATGGGCATCTTTGAAGATGGCATCGTCTTTGATCATACTCAAAATCAAGCCTACTACTATTTTAGAGCAGAAAACAGGCTAAAAGAAATCGAAGCCCTGCTAAAAGAATCCACTGTAGACGAGGAACCATTTAGCTATACTCAACCCGAAGTTAACACTGCCAAAGAGGATTTCGAGAAAGCTGTAGAGAAAGCCAAACAATACGTCACCGCAGGAGACATTTTCCAAGTTGTCCTTTCCAAACGATTCCAATTCCAATACACTGGGAGCCTCTTAACCTTCTACAAGAGCCTGCGCCAGATTAACCCATCACCTTACATGTTCTATTACAAGTCTGAGTAACCGCCAAATCGTGGGTGCTAGCCCAGAAATGCTGGTACGCATTGACAATCGTAAAGTTGTGACTTTCCCAATAGCAGGCACTACAAGCGTGACGGGGAACGCACAGGAAAACCTGCGTCTCGGCAAAGAACTCCTCCTTGACCAAAAAGAATGCGCCGAACATGTGATGCTAGTTGATTTAGCCAGAAACGATGTGGGCAGAATAAGTAAACCCGGAACCGTAACTGTGCCCGAGTTCATGCAGATTCACCAGTTCAGCCACGTACAGCACATCGTTTCCCAAGTAGTCGGCGACTTAAAGGATGGCTTAGAAAGCTTCGACGCCCTCAAATCGGTTTTTCCTGCAGGGACAGTTTCCGGTGCACCCAAAGTCCGAGCCATGGAAATAATCGAAGAACTCGAACCATCCCGCCGAGGACCATACGCTGGAGCAGTCGGCTACTTCAGCTGCAACGGAAACTCTGACTTCGCAATAACCATCCGCACCCTATTCTCAGAAGGCAACCGTGCCTACATCCAAGTGGGCGCAGGCATAGTCGCAGACTCGAACCCTGAGAAAGAGTGGATGGAAACAGACCACAAAGCCAAGGCGCTCATGAAAGCGCTCGAGCATGCCCAAGGAGGCAAACAGCCATGAAAGTCTTAGTCATTGATAACTACGATTCCTTCGTTTACAACTTGGTCCAGTACATCGGTGAGCAGGGTGCAGAAACAACTGTGTATCGAAACGACCAAATCAAGTTGCAGGAAGCTGCCAAACTCAACCCTGACCGCATAGTCATCTCGCCGGGACCCGGCAACCCTGAGGACGAGAAGTTCTTCGGCGTCTGTAAAGCTATCCTGCAAACACTCAGCCCAACCATCCCAACATTGGGCGTCTGTTTGGGTCACCAAGGCATCATTCACACATATGGCGGAAAAGTGGTGCATGCCAAAAAATTGATGCATGGCAAAACCTGTGCTATAAAACATAACGAGCTGGGGCTTTTTGCGGGCGTACGCAATCCCTTCAACGCAACACGCTACCACTCACTTGCAGGTGAACGCGAATCCATCCCCGATTGCCTTGAAATAACCGCCGAAGCCATAGACGATGGTGAAATCATGGGCATACGCCACAAGAAATTGCCAATCTACGGCGTCCAATTCCACCCCGAATCAATCCTCTGCGAAGACGGCAAACTGATAATCAAAAACTTCTTGGAGGCAAAACCATGATCCGAGAAGGCATCCAGAAACTCATCGAAGGCACCGACCTCACCTATGAAGAATCAGGCGCAATTATGACAGAAGTAATGTCGGGAAAAGCCACCAACTCACAAACCGCAGCGTTTCTAACTGCTTTGCGTATGAAGGGCGAAGCAGTGGAGGAGTTGATTGCGTTTGCTTCTGTTATGAAAGAGCACTGCCACCAAATCCACCCCAAAGTCAAAGGGCGATTGGTGGATACTTGTGGTACAGGCGGCGACAAAGTTAAAACCTTCAACGTTAGCACGGCGGTGGCTTTTGTCATTGCAGGGGCAAGTGTCCCAGTAGCAAAGCATGGTAACAGGGCAGTTACAAGCAAAAGTGGCAGTGCCGATGTACTGGAAAAACTTGGATTAAACCTGAACTTAGATCCCCAAGCAATCGAAGGCATAATTGAGCATGTCGGCGTCGGCTTCATGTTTGCACCTGCGTTCCATCCAGCCATGAAATACGCTGCTGAACCCAGAAAAGAAATCGGCATACGCACCGTCTTCAACATCCTTGGACCCTTAACCAATCCGGCATCAGCAAGGGGACAGCTGCTCGGTGTCTATGACGCTAAGTTGGTTGAACCGATGGCTTATGCGCTGCAGAAGTTGGGCTGTGAAGAAGCGATTGTGGTGCATGGACTTGATGGGCTTGATGAAATTTCAACTATTGGCAAAACAGTCATCGCTCACCTAAAAGACAGCGTAGTTACATTGAAAGAGGTGGTTCCAGCTGATTTTGGCTTAAAGCAAGCCTACGCCAGTGATTTAGCATGTGGATCTGCTGAGGAAAGCGCCGAAACTCTCTTCAGAATCTTAACAGGAAGAGAAATTGGTAGTGCTAAAGTTGATATTGTCCTTGTCAACGCTGCAGCTGGAATACTTGTTGGCGGAAAAGCATCCGACTTCAAAGAGGGTATAGCGTTAGCCCAAAAATCTATCATAAGCGGCGCAGCCTACAGAAAACTAAAAAGTATGGTAAAAGCGTCAGGTGGCAACTTATCAAAACTTGAGGAGTTGGAATCTCATGACTGACTTCATGGATACATTAGCGATAGATGCCGTAAAAACCATTGACAGCGGCTATTACCAAAACATCAAAGCCATAAACCAGCAAAAAATCAGCTTGAAAGCAGCAATCCAAAACTGCAAAGCCAACCCAGTCATAACTGAAATCAAATCGGCTTCCCCCTCGCTGGGAACCATACGCAGCAGCATCAACCCAGCCGAAATTGCACAGGCGATGAAGAGAGGCGGCGCCGTTGGCATATCCATTTTAACAGAACCAACCCATTTCAACGGGTCACTAGAAACACTCACCCAAGCCCGTAAGGTAGTACAGCTGCCGATTCTGATGAAGGACATTGTCATAGTTGCAGACCAGATTGAAGCTGGAGCAAAGCTTGGCGCAAACGCAGTGTTGCTGATTCAATCCCTTTTTGACAAGCATTGCTGCGAGATGAGCGTTGACAAAATGGTAGCTTACGCCCACGCTCAGGGTCTTGAGGTGCTGCTTGAAACCCACACTGAGGCAGAATTTAAATCGGCACTTGAAACAGATGCTGACCTAATCGGCATCAACAACCGCGATCTCTCAACCCTAAAAATCGATTTGGAAACAACATACAAAATCATGCAAAAAAACCGAAACACAGGTAGAGTCGTCATCAGCGAAAGCGGTATCAAAACCCATAGCGACCTCAAGTATCTGCGGGGCTGTGGCGTTTCAGGTTTCCTTGTCGGTTCAAGCATCATGTTAACAGATAATATAGAATCAAAAGTTAAGGAGTTAGTGAATACCCCATGAATAAAAGAATTAGCAGCTATCCAGTTGATGGCAAATTCGGTAAGTATGGCGGACGCTTCGTTCCGGAAGTGTTGATGGAAGCCATTACTGAACTCGAAAAAGCATATGCTGAAGCCATTAAAGACCCCGAATTCCAAAAGAAACTTGATTATTACTTGGCAGAGTTCGTTGGGAGACCAACTCCACTCTACTACGCTGAGAACCTCACACACAAGTTCGGCGGCGCCAAGATTTACCTCAAACGCGAAGACCTCGCACATGGAGGAGCACACAAAATCAACAACACCCTCGGCCAAGCACTCCTAGCAAAACGCATGGGCAAAACCCGAGTCATCGCCGAAACCGGCGCCGGACAACATGGCGTCGCAACAGCTATCGCATGCGCCGCACTTGGACTCAAAGGCGTAGTCTACATGGGCACCGAGGACTGTGAACGCCAACGCCTAAACGTTTTCCGCATGAGACTCTTGAACACCGAAGTACACCCGGTCGATTCAGGTTCAAAGACGCTTAAGGACTCGATTAATGAGGCGTTCCGTGATTGGGTAACCAACCTCGAATCCACATACTATCTCATCGGTTCAACCATGGGACCACATCCCTATCCAATGATGGTGAGAGACTTTCAGAGCGTTATCGGCAAAGAAATCAAGCAGCAATTCAAGCAGAAAACAGGCGGCTTACCCGATGCCCTGATTGCCTGTGTAGGTGGAGGAAGTAACGCCATGGGCACCTTCTACCCCTTCGAAGACGACACAGATGTAAAACTCTACGGCGTCGAAGCCGCAGGCGAAGGCATCGCATCCGGCAAGCACTCGGCTACTTTAGCGGCGGGTTCAGAAGGCATATTCCATGGCATGTACACCTATGTCCTGCAGGATAGGAATGGACAGATCGCGGAGACTCACAGCGTCTCAGCCGGCTTAGATTATCCAGGCGTCGGACCGGAACATTCCTTCCTTAAAACAATCAAACGTGCAGAATACGTGTATGCCAATGACAAAGAAGCCGTCGATGCATTCCTCATCCTGTGCAAAGAAGAGGGCATCCTACCCGCGCTGGAGTCCTCCCATGCATTAGCACATGCCATCAAACTTGCGCCGAAAATGCAGAAGTCTCAGTCAATCATCGTAACCCTATCTGGACGAGGCGATAAAGATGTGGAAACAATAGCCAAATACACAGGTGCAAAAATATGAACAGCATAAAATCAGTCTTTCAAAAGCAGTATCAGCTGAGAAGTGGTTGCTTAATTGGCTACGTAACCGCAGGCGACCCCACACCAGAGCAGACACCAGAAATCGCTGATGCCTTGATCCGAGGCGGCGTTGACATCTTAGAGTTGGGGTTGCCGTTTTCTGACCCAATCGCTGATGGTCCAACGATTCAGAATGCAAGCCTCCGAGCGCTAAAAGCTGGCACCACACCCATGCGGGTAGTTGAAATAGCCAAAGAAATCAAATCCAAGCATGATATCCCAGTAGTTATTATGACCTACTATAACCCTGTCTTCAAATTTGGTGTTGAGCGGTTCCTTGCTGCAGCCAAAGAGGCAGGCGTAGACGGGTTTATTGTGCCGGATTTGCCGGTTGAAGAAGCAGACGAATACAGAAAAGCAGCCAAGGCAGCCAAGATGGATACGATCTTTCTTGTCTCACCCGCCACCTCCAAAGAGCGCCTCACCAAAATTGTCGGTGCCTCCTCAGGCTTCCTCTATTTGGTTTCCCGCTTTGGCGTCACAGGAGCCCAAACCTCAGTCGCAGACACAACCGTCGAGCTCATCAAAAAAGTCCAGCCGACAACCGCAGGCAAAGTACCCCTAGCGGTGGGCTTTGGCATCTCCAAGCCCGAACATGTAAAAAGAGTTATCAATGCAGGCGCAGACGCAGCCATCGTCGGTTCAGCCTTCATCAACATCGTCGAGAAAAACAAAACCGAAATGCTAAAAGACTTGGAGGAGACGGCAGCGGCGCTAAAATCAGCCACCAAAACCACCCAAACCTAACCCGCCGAATTGGGGAATGTTTTAATCCCACATTAGATGCATTATTGTCGGCGATGGATCTTAGGCGGTGGGTTAGGGGTCCATTATCTCCGTAAATCCCCTCTATGACGGGCTAACACCGGCAGATGAGGCGTTTAAGACCGCTTAGATCTTCATTTCCGAACCAGTGACTATCCGTCCTTTGGGGCTGGCGGTCAGTGGGTGGCTTCCGTAGGGGAGTTGCTTCACTGTTTAGCAGGCGAACCTGGCTAGGCTCGGGAGAGAGCAACCTAAGTTTGGACGTTATGCGCTCAAGGGGGTGCGGGTAAGAGCGTAGGAATGAGGGTGTCTAGGCGGAGTCTGGGCGTCGAACTGTCGTGGTCCATCGCTACTTCTGCTTTTCTATTTGCAACTGTTTTTTAGAATTGTTTATAACCTAAAAGTTAATCTGCAGATAGACCTCCTAATAGCACAACTCAAAAAATGCCTCAACGCGATGTTTCAATGCATGCCGAAAGCATACTGCTGGTCAATATATGCACAGAACAAAAACGAATTTCTCAGTTTGCTGGAGGCACGAAAGGCTGAAATGCCCGCTTTAGTTGGTAAGGCTAAAGAAAGTCACAAAGAACCTATAAGTTAACTGGCTTCTTCTTTTGTTATGCTTCGTTGATGCAGGAGCGAATTTTTGAGTAGTCTTAAACAAAGAGCGGTGGAAGATTTTATTAACTATTTAGGTTCTAACTATATATGAGGCAAAAATGTGTTGAACGCCTCAATATATAATTCTCAACCTACGGCAAAGGATCAACGGGCGCCAAAGCATAGAAAACTCTCCATACCTTCAGATCAAAATACCAAACTTTTAGCTTTGGCTGAACAGGTGGCGCATTTTGGCAGTTGGGAATGGGATGTCTCAAAGCCTAGAGCTGTTTGGTCTCCGGAAATGTTTCGGATTTTTGGGATAGAACCCAGCGTTGAAGGCTTGACTTTAGATGAGTACAGGAGCTTCATTCACCCAGATGACTTAGATAATATTAGCAAACGAATGGAGGCCTCCATGGTTAATGTTAGCTTGAACCAGAAAAGCGAAATTGATTATCGTATAATTCGACTCGATGGGTCTGTTCGGCTTATCCATTCTCAGCGTCAAATAAGAGCGGTAACACCTGATGGCAACCTAAAAGTAATCGTGGGTGTCGATCAGGATATTACGGAGCAGAAAGCAGCTGAGGAAGCGCTCAAGAAGAGTGAGGAACGCTTCAGAATCGTCGCTGAAGCAGCTAACGTAATGGTCTATGAAATCGAAGTAAAAACAAGAAAAATCCATTTTATCAATGGAGCCGAGCAACTAATAGGTTATGACCCCCAAGAAGTCGGTCCAACACTCGATTGGGTTACAGAGCGAATCCACCCCGATGATCTTCCAAATGTAGCTGCTGCTTGGAACCAGGTAAAAGACAACCCAAACATGGACAAATATGCTGTTGAATATCGGTTCCTGCACAAAAACGGCAACTACCTAATCGTCAAAGACACCGCCAAAGCCGTCAAAGACCAAAACGGCAAAACTATCAGCTTCATAGGCGGAATCCGAGACATCACCCAACGCAGACTTGACAAAGAAAAAATCGAGCAATATAGCAAACAACTCGAACAACTAGTAGAGGAACGCACCAAACAACTCGTAACCTACGAAAGATTCGCCGCCATCGGCCAAGTCGCAGGCATGGTCGGCCACGACATTCGCAACCCCCTCCAGACGCTGATTAGTGAAGTTTACCTGCTAAAAACCGACTTATCCACCCTACCCCAAAATGATGTGGTAGCGGATATGAAGGAGAGTCTCGAGAGCATCGATCAGAACGTTGGCTACATCAACAAAATCGTCGCTGACCTCCAAGATTACTCACGGCAATTAAATCCCGAATACACGATAGTGGATTTGGCGGATTTAATTACCCGTACGTTTGAAGCAATCGCTGTCCCCAACAAAATAGCGTTGTCTTTCAAGCTAAAAATGCTGCCTAAACTCAAAGTTGACCCAACCTTCATAAGACGCGCCCTAACAAACCTAGTCAACAACGCCATACAAGCAATGCCTAATGGCGGAAAACTTGAAATCGCAGGCTACACCCAAGAAGGTTACGCATGCCTTACGGTTGCTGATACTGGGGTGGGCATATCTGAGGAGGTTAAATCTAAGCTTTTTACGCCTATGTTTACTACGAAGGCGAAGGGGCAGGGTTTGGGGTTGGCGGTTGTGAAGCGTTTGTTGGAGGCGCAGGGCGGGAGTGTTTGTTTTGAGAGCGAAATTGGTAAGGGTACTAAATTTTTGATTAAGCTGCCCTTGAATCGAGTAGCATAGTCAGCTCGATTTTTGCAACTTGTAGATGCATAGCGTTTAGGAGGTTTTGAATCGGTTTCCACACTGACTACAACAATACATTGCAACATTGAATGCAACTGTTTCGAACTTTTTCTCTGGGTTGCAGAGCCATTTTTTGCATTTTGGGCAATACGCCATTTATACCTCTCTCTTGGCTGTGCGAAGCAGGAAGGTAAAATATAAAATTATGTGACTCACGGAAGTAGCAACAAGGCCTAATATGATACCTTGAATTTTCGACCGCATTTATCGCAGAAATAGGATTCTATACGGAAAACGGCGTTTTCTAATTTGCGATTTGGTTCAAGATGTTTTCCGCAGTTTTGACACTTCATCATCTTTTGAGATCAGAATAAAGGTCTGCCATTACAATAAAAAAATTTGTGGATGTAACATGCCTACCACATTAACACATATTATACCGTTTTTATTTCGACAAATCGCTTGATGCAAACGGTTAATAAACTGACTTCGCAAGAGTTAATTGCTGATTTTTATGAATATATTAGTACTACTTGGACATCCCAACCCCTCAAGCTTCAACCACGCAGTAGCAAAAACCACCACAGAAACCCTCAAGATGATGGGGCACACGGTGGTTTTTCACGATTTATACGCCGAAAAATTCAATCCCATCCTAGAACAAACCGAAATGCAAACACTCTCAGACCCCCAAGTCCGCCTCCACTGCGAAGATTTAGCAAACGCCGACGGCCTCGTCATCATACACCCCATATGGTGGGGCATGCCACCCGCAATTATAAACGGCTGGGTAGACCGTGTGTTTCGATTAGGCATCGCCTATCACTTCAAAGAAGTCGCCCCCGGCGTAGGTGTACCCGTGGGTTTGCTCAAGGCTCGGAAGGCTGTGGTTTTCAATACGTCGAATACTCCGCAGGATGTAGAGTCATTGCGGTGTAAGGATGCGATGGGTAACCTGTGGAAAGTCTGCGTTCTGGATACTTGCGGTGTGACTGAGGTTGAGCGTCGGTTGTACTCACCCATGATTAGTAGCACACAGCAGCAGCGGGAAGGTTGGCTAAAAGAAGCAGCAGAAACAATCAAAAAACAGTTTACCACTTAGTAAAGATGAGGGATATAGAATTCAGCCTTAAATTTTATTAACTCAAAACGCACAATAGCGAGCGGAGAACAGCATGCCTTATTGTGAAAACTGCGGCGCCCAAATTAGTTTAACCGCTAAATTCTGCGGTAGCTGCGGCATCCCCCGAACCAAAAACACAGCACCTGCACAGCCACCTATAGAAACTCAAGCGGTTTCAGCACCCCAACTTGCACCTGCGCCGAAGCGTCAACGCTTAAACTATTACTCACCCCCAAACCCTAATTATGTAACGTCGGCTCCCATACCTATTATGGCGTATCAGCCGGTTATGGTTCAGCACCGCTTTCAGCAGCCCGTTGCACCCATACAGTCCTCACCTTTACCTGCTCAGCTCCAACCCATCGCTCAACTGCAGAACGGAGAAGCAACAGTAGGCGTTATCCTCTTTCGACGCATGAAATCAATGGGCAGATACGACAGCTACACCGGCGTCGTAACCACCCAACGAATGATTTTTGCACAACTCACAGCCGACATGCTAAACCAAGCGGCAAAGCAAGCACGCGACCAAGCAAAAGCAGAAGGCAAAGGCTTCTTTGGACAGTGGGGCGACCAACTCAGAGGCACATTTGGCTACACAAACCGCTACCTCACAATACCCCCACAGACAATTCTAGCTGAAACCGCCGGAAACTTTGCAATATATAACAGCACAATTAGCGAAATCAAAGTACACCTCAAAGGTCAACATCAAAATGATGGTCCACGCGAGTTTGAAGCTGAAATCCAATGCAGTTCAGGCAACTACAAGTACCGCATGGCTGAGAACAGTGAATTCACCGATATTCTCAAGCGCGTTTATGGTGAACGAGTAAAGATGCCTCTTGGATACTTCAATAAAACAGTGAATATTAAACTATAATTTCTATCCCTATGTGTTAATTTTTACATTTTTCACTAAATATGGATGCAAATCAGCGTTGTAAACAAAGCTTATATGTTCAGTAACCGAATAAACGCTAATTAGGGTATGGAAGAGTATGAAGGGCGCAATAATATTCCTATTAGTATTCGCCATTTTAGTTTTAGCAACCATTGGCAGCATAGCTATTCCGCCGGGACAAGCCATCTATAACCTTGCATTGCCAAACACAGAAGTCTACACCAGCCAATATGCAATCGTTGGCACAAACGCTTTCACGCTGATAATTGCAGTCTTCAACGGCGTCATTTACGGATTTATCGCATGGCTAGTCTTCACCGTCATCATGGCGGTAACTAAGAAAGACAAAAAACAAAAAGTAAACGTCAACGTCACCGTCAACAACGGAGCCAACCCACCACCACCGAACTAAAAGGCAAATTAAAGCCAAAATTTTTTTCTCTAATAACTAAGCTAGCGCTCTGCGTATGTATAGAAAAAGTTAAAGCCATCTACAATATTTCTATATTGTGGTTTTTATGCGGTTTTTTACGGTAACACACCAAGATAGTGTAAAACATAAGATTCTAGTAATTCCACTTACCCAACCCGAAATGAACCAAATCGTTGGGCAATGCCAAAAATGCATGCCATCTATCGCCGTCTCCTCGCTTATCGAAACTGGGCACCCCTACGTAATCATTGACTTCGGTCCAGATGCCTACAAAACAGCTATACCGCTCGATCAAGAATCAGAAGATGGACACAGAGTCGGCGATGAATTAACCATAGGCGACGTTTTAACTGTGTTTTTGACTGCTGACAATAATGCCATGCGGGTATCAGGTGACAAAGTCTATATGAACACTCCAATGGAAGGCGTTTTAGCGTTTAGCATCCTCTACACTGCTGAAATGGCAGAAAACTACGCGATTTTCAACATGATAGAGCAGCCAAAAGCCGAATAACCCTATTTCAGGTAACGATTAAACCAGTCAGTGGCAAAACGAGACACCTCTTCAAGCTTGCCCGGTTCCTCAAACAGATGCGTCGCATCCTGAATAATCAGCAGTTTATTCTCGTTGGTCATTTGGCTCTGGGCTTGCCTGTTTAATTCGATGACTTCTTCATCATCTCCCCCTACCAAAAGCAACGTCGGAGCCTCCACCCTCGACAGATACTGCTGCCCAGCAAGGTCAGGTCTCCCGCCACGCGAAACCACCGCTGAAATAGCATCGGGCATTTTGGCCGCTGCAATCAAAGCCGCCGCAGCTCCCGTACTTGCCCCAAAATAACCCAGCTTCAACTTTGAAGTTTGCGGGTCAACTCTTAGCCACTCCGTCACGCCAATTAACCGCTGTGATAGCAATGCAATGTTAAAGCGGTATTCAGCGGTCAACTCGTCTTCCTCCTCTTCTCCTGGCGTTAACAAATCAAACAGTAATGTGCCCATGGAGGCTTTGTTGAATTCTTTAGCGACGTATTGGTTGCGGGGGCTAAAGCGGCTGCTTCCGCTGCCATGCGCAAAAATAATCAAGCAACCAGTCTCAGAGGGCAAAAACATGTTTCCCTCAACTTCCACGTTGCCAACGGGGATTTTAATGGCTTGTTCCATGCTTGTCATGCAACCATTACCCCATGCGAATTAAGCTTCAACCCTTCCCTACAAAGATTAAGCAATCGGATGACTTCGTCGTCTTCTGTCTGGGCGAAATCATCGTAGAATTGTCCAATTGCCTGGAAATCGTCGGGCATATAGAGGCATACAACTCGGTCTGCAAGCAGTGTTAACTCTTGAATAGTCTGGGGAGGACCCACCGGAACCGCGATGGTCACACTTTTTGCACATCTATTTTTGACTGAAAGCAATGCCGCCTTCATCGTGGACCCCGTCGCTATGCCGTCATCCACAATGATGACATCTCGGCCTCTGAGCTCCAGCCCTGCGACACCCTGGCGATATAATTTCAAGCGTCTTATTATTTCCTGTTTTTGGCGTTCACTCTCTTCTTTGATGTACTCTCGGCTGACTCCAAGGTACCGCGTCAGGTTTTCATCAAGCACAGTTGAGCCATCCTCTGCTATGGCGCCGATGGCTAGTTCAGGGTTGTTTGGTGCACCCAACTTATGGGGAACAATCACATCTAATGGAAGGTTTAACGCTGCAGCGATTTCATAGCCCAAAACTACGCCACCACGGGGAATCGCCAAAACTACGCCGTTTTTACCTTTAAAATCCGCTAACGCCTCAGCTAAACGTTTTCCAGCGTCTATGCGATCAGAAAAATAAGCCATACGAATTCCTCAAAAACTTCAACTGTTAAATGGGTAAGTTTACATATAAAAAGTAGTGCTTGTGCTACTTTGATGTCAGTATGGAGTCCTGTTGGCTGGTTCGTTTACCGCAGGAAACGTAACATGTAACGCCAACAAAACTTTAAAACGCGCTCACCGCCACAAAGTTGATGGTGAATTTTTTGTGTCAACAAATATTTTGGCACTCGACCGAGCCATAAACCACACAGTCGAGTGGATAGATGACATCCAAGACGAACTGGGCTGGGACAGCAAAGACAATGTCTACCAAGCTACCAAAGCTGTCCTGCAAAGCATCCGCGACCGATTGCCCATCGAAGAAGTAGTTCATCTTTCCGCGAATTTGCCGTTGATCATGAATGGCATGATGATGGATGGCTACAGACTCAAAAACAAACCTGAACGCATCCGCGACATCGAAGGCTTTCTCGAGTATGTGCAGGCAAACCTTGACGCTTCCATGCGCGACATGATTAACCCCCAAGACGCCGTCATCACGGTAGTCAATGTGCTCAATAGCCATATGGGCGGAGGAGAAATGCGTAAAGTCGCAGCTAATATGCCCGAACAGTTACAGCGGCTGTTTAGGGCGGCAGGCGTAGAGGTACCTGAGACTTCAAAAGCAGAAATGGAAGCCACAGCTTAGATAATCTACTTTTTAGTATTGTTTCATTTACCTTTTCTGAACGGAAGCAAGTTTTAGTTGGCAACGCTTAAATTTTGTCTTTGCTATACCCCTACTTCGAGGAATCGCTGTTGCCTTATTGTCGTAGATGCGGAACCCAACTTGAAGATGACGCTCGTTTCTGCCATAAATGCGGAACCCCCGTAGTCACCTATGTGCCACCAGCCGCCTACACTCCAGTGGCTCAACCTGTTCAGGCTGCGCCGCATCGGCCTTGGCGTAAAGACCCTTACATTATTGCAGCAATTGGACTATTAGTTATTCTTGTTACAGCGGCACTTATTGTGGGTCTATTAGTTGCGCCGTTGGGTTCATGGAGCCTAAGCGACTCGTTTGTCGACAGTAACTCAAACGTGGATACGGTCAACCTTAACTTCGTAACTGACATTGGCCGCGTAAACATAGCTACTGTGGAGCAGCAAGATAGCAACATCGGAATCTATGTTATAGCGAATGGTTCACGAGGCATCATTGGCGGCGGCTCAAATATTCCAGTTACCATAACCTTTGACAACCAGACAACTGGAAACGTCTTGAACGTCAACTCAAAAGTCACCATAGAGAACGCTTATACCTCAAGAGCTGATGTAACCTGCCAAATCTACTTTAACCCCGCCTTGAAACTCAACTTAAACGTCACCTCCACTACTGGGCATGTCAGCTTCACAGCGGACAAAGCTACAACCATAAAGTCCCTAAACCTCCAAACCACCACAGGCGAGGTTGAAGCGAACCTGCAAGGCAACGTAACCATCGCAGGGGATATATCACTTCGAACCACTACTGGAGCTATCAATTACCGCATGAACGAAAACGCTATCTCAGGCAACCACACCATTAACTTGCAATCCACAACTGGCTCAGTAACCCTCGATATAACCCAGACAAAAACGTTATCTGGTAACCTGCAAGTTAATGCAGCTGCAACCACAGGCTCCGTAAACGTCGGCTTAATCATCGACGGCGGTGTTTCAGCAAAAATCGCGAGCCAAAAACCCGCATTAGGAAACATAAACACCGACCTAAACAACTTCCAAGGAAACAACACACTCCTACAATCAAACAATTTCCCCTCAAATAGCATCATAGAAATCAACAACCATGCCGTCACAGGAAACATAAATATAAACGCAAACTACAAAACTACAACAATCGCTTCCTAAACAAAACCCCCCTAAACCTTTATTGCCATCCTACAACCAAATACAAGTTAGCAAAGGTGAAATTTTTTGGCACAAACAAAAAAGATAACCCGCCAAGAACTCGAAGAAAATAATGGCCAAAACGGCAAACCAGCCTACATAGCCTATCAAGGAAAAGTCTATGATGTATCCGACAGTAGCTTCTGGATGGACGGCGAACATATGGGCATGCACAACGCCGGTAAAGACTTAACAGAAGAATTGGAGATGGCGCCGCATCGCGACGAAAACTTTGCGAAGGTTAAATTTGTCGGCGAATTAGTCTAAAAAAGGCATTGTAGCACAGAATCAATCCGCCGTAAATCAGTTATCACATTTTTTATTTCTTCTTCCGGTAGAGTTTGGCGTTTCTGGTGTATTTCAGCGACTGTTTGGCAGAGGGTATCGAAGGCGCCTTTTACGTCTAAGTCGTTGTTTAGGTGAGCTTCGAATTCGCTTGTAAGTCTGCCTACAAACGAGTCGCCCATGCATTTGTCTGAGGGCTGTTTTGTCTCTTGTAAGTCAGCAACCATACCGTGCAGTGCGTCTAATTTCTTGGTTGTCTGCGCCAGTTTTTCAAACGTGAAATCTAATTCGTCACGATATGCCCCATAGATCATATATAAACGCAATTGCGCGCCACTGAAGCCCTTGGCTACCACATCGCTCGTGTAATAGACGTTGCCAAGACTCTTAGACATCTTTTCGCCATTAACAAATAGGTGTCCGCCATGCAACCAATACCTTGAGAACTGCTGCCCCGAAACCGACTCGGCGATGGCAAGTGTGTAGTCGTGGTGCCGAACCAAATTATCGATGCCACCACAAGCCACATCAATACTGAAGCCCAGGTGTTTTGTGACGATGGCTGCGTCTTGAATATTCCAAGTAGGCCTCCCATTACCAATGGGTGTATGGTAGCAGACGTGTTCGAGTCCGCAGCCATGCCAAATGATGAAGTCACCCATGTTCCAGGGGGTGCCAGGGTAGGTGTCTTTGTGGTATCGACGATGGCGTTTGGGCCACTTCTTCATATCGAGATGCGCCAGTTTGCCAAAACCGCTGAATTTAAGTGGGTCAAAATACGCGTTTTTTACGCCTTGATAGGTGTACCAGTAGGCGTAGCCAGTGTCGATGAGTTTATTGATTAGACTGGCTGCTTGCTCTACTGCATTGGATGCTCTTATTGGATAATCTGGTTTTTTGATATGAAGCAACGCGAAGTCTTTGAAGAATATGGCTTCGTTCTTCTGCGTTAATGTCTCTACTGATAGGCCTTCTTTTTTGGCTTGCAGAATCGCTTTATCTTCCACATCGGTTAACGTCATAAGCCGAGTGACTTGATAGCCTAAATATTCGAGGTAACGCTGCAGAATGTCCTCAAATAGGAAGGTGCGGTAGTTGCCGATGTGCGCCCGCTGATAAGTCGAGGGGCCGCACGTGTACATTTTGACTTGTTTGTCTTCGGCGGGTTGGAAGGGTTCCACTTTTCGGGTTAGGGTGTTGTAGATTTGCAGCATAACTATTCTCCTAGCTGGGGGGTGTTGTTGTCTTTTCTTCGTTTGCTAGCTGCTCCAAAGTCTTCTTTGCCTCCTCTACATGTCGCTGTGCCTGAGTCTGCGAATTAAAAATGTGTCGTACCACCCCTTTTTTGTCGATGATGTAGGTTACCCGCCCAGGAATTATCCCCATGGTTGCTGGGACACCGTAGAGTTCACGGACCCTGTTGTCTTTATCACTCAACAAAATAAATGGCAACCCATAATGGGTCGCAAACGAGACATGGGACTCTATACTCTGTCCACTTACACCCAGCACTTCAGCGCCCAAAGCAGCCAGCTGCTCATAGTTGTCACGGAAGGTGCAGGCTTCTTTAGTGCAGCCCGGCGACTCATCCTTAGGGTAAAAGTAGAGAACTATGTTTTTCTTGCCCAGGTATTCGCTAAGGGTTACGTTGTCGCCCATTTGAGATGGTAGTGTGAAATCTGGGGCTTTATCGCCGACGCTGATAGTCAAAAATCTTCACCACAAAGTAGTGGCTGCATAGGGCTTTTATGTTTTTTGTGCCTCGCTTAATTGTTATAAATGCCTCTGCTCATAGCTTGTCATAGGCGAAACAATTGGAAGAGAAAACACTACACCTTCAAGGTTACAAATGCCAAGCACTCTATCACAAAGCGGCGGGGACACCCATTGTTTTTCTGCATGGTTTATCATATAGCGTCGGTGTGTGGGAACGCATCGGTGTAACGGAGCTTTTGATTGAAAAGAAAGTGCCGTTTCTTGCGTTGGATATGCCGTATGGTTCAAAAAGTCAATGTCACCCCAAAACAAAGGACCCCCAAGCCAACGTCTCATTTGCCGCTGAAGCAATTCAATCAATTTTCGGCTCTGAAGTGCCCGTACTAGTCGGCGTAAGCTTAGGCGGATACATCGCACTCAGCTATGCCGCAGCACATCCGGTCAAGGGGCTTTTTTTGGTCGCCCCTGCTTACGTCTTCGAAAACGATGATTTAGTTAAGGCTTATTCAGGTTTCAAGTTTCCAGTCCGCATCGTATGGGGCACAAACGACAACGTTATCTCCGGAGAAGAAATGCGCACATTAGCCGACAAGCTGTCCAACGCCAGAATGCTCGCCTACAATGGCGCAGCCCATTCGGCGTATAATGATCAGCCTGAATGGTTCAAACGTGACTTACTCTCACTCTACGCCACGGCGGAAACAACCTAGAGTGTATGTTTCCGTTTAGCGGTGATGACATAATGGTAGGGTCCTGCTTCTTGGACGTCAGAGCAGAAGCCAGCTTTCTGCAGCATATCCCCAACTTGTTGTTCGCTGAACCTTATCTCAACTGGTGGACCAAACTCCATTTTGATTTTCTTCCAATCTAAATCAATGACTTTCCCCCAGGGCTTGACCATCAAACGTGCATTCTCCAAAACTTTAGCTGGGTCCTCAAAATCGTGTAGGTCCATGCTATAGAAGACAATATCCGCGCATTCTTGACAAAAAACGGTATCCTCAGCTCTACCAACCGCCACTACGATGTTGGTTAGTTTCTCAGCGTCGGCTTTGTTTTGTAGCTTCTTTACATTTGAAGCGTCGATATCAACCGCGTAGACTCTGCCGTTTGTACCAACCTTTTTTGCTGCTAAAAGACTAAAGAAGCCGTCGCCACAGCCCACATCCACAAACGTCATTCCTTCTTCCAAGGTAGCAAGTACTGCTTCGGGATTGTACCAGCTACGTCGTGTTGCTTCATCTAAGCTAAATCCGCCGTGGCAACCCATACTACATGCCCAAATCGGTCGGTGATCCGAGGAGTTCGTGGATTTGTTTTTCGTGGGTTTGGCGTGTGGTGAGCGGGTAGATTTCTCGTTCGCATTCGAAGAACATGGGATCTTGTCCGATGACTCGGCTGAGTTTTTCGTCGGATTCAGCATTGACGATTAACATGCTGCCTTGTTGTCCGATGAGGTGATAGTAGAGGTCAAGGGTTTTGTCTTTCTCGAGGTTTTCGAAGTATTTGAATTGTAACGGAAGCAGTTTTGCCCAGCGCTCCAGGGGAATGTCACGTTTTACTTTTTGTATGATTAAAAATTTCATATAAATCCACTAGAGATTACTCTGTTTTGGGTTTAAAGCCTTTCTTTTTAAATGAAAACCGTTGGCTTGATATTTCATTTATTAAGTTATAGAAACTTTTTATACGGTATGTTATTTTTCGCATGATATAAATGCGAATTAGGAATAAAGCATTATAAAAAAGGTGTAGTTGTCTTGGTCAAACATTAGTTCGGAGATATCAAGGTGCATAAATCACGTAAAAAAGTTGGCAAAGCCCGGTTCCCGAGATTAAATATTCTTGTGGTGTATGGATCCCTTTAATTTCCCAACGCAAAATTGATGAATTAAGCCATAGAAGCTCATATCATAGAACACATAAAAAAATTGAAGACGCTAAAAGAGGCAGAGCGGAACGTATCCGCGATGACTTAATGTACAAGTCCTCGAAAAAGCAAGTGAAATATAGCTGATTATTGCTGCTTATTCTCTGAACCACCTCGCCTCATCATTTCGGGAAGTTTACTTGAAGCCTTAGACATCGCATCTTTAACAACAGCCATCAATTCTTCATTAACTTCAACTTCAACAGTTAACTTCATTTTGCCTTTCTTCTCATTCATTTCAGTCATGGAACCACCTCCCAAACCTACTTAATTGCTTGGGGAAAAGGTTGCCTAAAAGATGATAGGCTTGCATATCTGTGAGGTCTAAATCGATTTCTATTCGGTAATGATATTTGCCGAGGCGTTTAGTGTGGGTTTTGTAGTCGCCAATTATGCCGCCGTCTCTGTAGCGGTGCAACTGCTGATGCATCAACACCGATATGGCTGTGGGCGCTAAGGGTTCAAAAGCGAAAGCTACCCTAAGCAGTACGCGAACTGCGCTTTCAGTTAGTGATTCAGAAACCGATTCTCCCTGAGTCATGGTGTATCCCTAAAAAATCGACTTGCCCAAATTTAGCAGACAAGAACTTGATTAAAAAGTACTGTGCGAGTTTTTTTAAGTTTGTGTGACTGTCAATATCCAACAACAAAGTTGATGCTCATGGCGATGGAAGAAATCATTATGCAAGTTTACAGCTGCAGAAAATGTCGCCTCTGGCAGGGTGCAAAACATGGCGTTCCCGGCGAGGGACCGCTGAATGCTACGGTCGTGTTTGTTGGGCAGAATCCAGGTGCCGACGAAGACGAAGTAGGCAGACCGTTTGTGGGAAGAGCAGGCAAATACCTCACTAAAACCCTCGCTGAATTCGGCATCAAACGCGAAGACGTCTACATAACCAATATAGTCAAGCATACTTCGCCGCGGAACCGCAAACCTTACTCCAACGAAGTCGAAGCATGCCTACCATACTTGATAACGCAAATCAGCATTATCAAACCAAAAATCGTTGTTTTGTTGGGTGCCTCGGCGAAGGGTACCCCACGCATGGAAGGAATTGAATATGTTGAGGTTATTCATCCGTCGGCGGCTATGCGGTTTACCAAGATGCGGGAGAAGTTTAGGCTGCAAATCGCAGATTTATCAAAGAAAATCTCAACTAAGCAATCGAATGCTGAAAAATAAAAAAGGAACTGTAGTTACTTCATTGGTTGCCGTAGTACAGTTTTGAGTTTTTCCGGTGCAGTCTTAGCTGGGTTGTTTAGGTATATTTCATGGTGTTTGCCGCTTAGTTCGTGTCCGCTGGCTTTGATGGCTGCATGGATTTTTTGGATGTTGGCTGCTTCAGTTGAGAAGGGTCCGATGTGCATGATCTGTGCTGCTTTGCCCTCGTGGAAACATTCAAACCGGACCTTATCAAGCGCCTCTGGAGCTTTTTTCTTGTTTACCTGCTCAATTGCAGCTTTGAAATCAGCTTCAGTGACGTATTTGGGCTGCATAATCATACTCAGCCACTTCCACTCATTCTTGCGTTCCACACTGAACTGTGTCATATCATCCATCCACCAAAGGCCCTCAAGCGGCATCACGCCATAGTCGACTCCTTGGGCTTTTTTGACTATAAACTTGAGAGCATAAGCGACTGGATAGATGGCTTCAAGTGAGGCTATGTATTGGAGTGAGGCGGGTGAACCTTCTCCGTCCACCATCAGGAAATTCATGTCTGGGACTTCCACAATACTGACTTCTTTTGCTGAGGGGTTGTAGAGGTTTTTTAGTTCTTTTTTGAAGTCAATTTTGTCCATAATAGAACCTTCTCTAAAATTCAATGTGTGATTTATCTATTTAAAATTAGATAAATGCAACAACGCAAAGCAGGTGCCGCGTTTTATTGTTCTTTAAACAATCGGTAACATAGTTGCTATAGCTTTTCCGCTGGAATGGTCAAAGAAATAGAGAAACGCCAACCCAAATTTTTTTAGAGCCCTCGATAGACCTACTGATAAGAGAAAGGTAAGATGGCCGCTAAGATGTCACGTGGTTCTTAGGTTGCCTTTAGGTTAATTGCGCCTTTCGTATATGGCACAAACTCACGAACCTGCTCAATACTGGTTTTGCCTGTTTTCTCTCGCTGCTCCCTAGAAAGCTTAGCCATCAACGAACGCATAATCATCTGCAGCAACTCTTTACCCTGATAATCACCCGGTTGAATAACCACATACAATTTGGTTTTAGCTTTCACGGAATCGATTGGACCACCGACAAAGCCTGTTTCTTCACCAAGCACTATGCCGACTGCAATTTTTAGCGCTGTATTGTTGTACCAGTTGCGTTTGCCAACCACGAAAAATGCCCCGTGTGGAATAGATTCGCCGCTGGATCCGCTCTTGCTGAGCTGGTCAACTTTCACCCAGTACACATCTGCTGTGCCAGCGTTTTCGCGCCAAGCCCGTGAATAGGACGCTGCCGCCTCAGCTGCTTCTTTGAGAGTTTGCTCGCTGATTTCTTTGCCTTGCGCTTTTACGACTACGAATGGTGAACCTGTAATTTCAGCATGGAAAACTACGTCTTCTTGTTTGGTATATTTTTTGATGAGAACCTCATTGCTCACAGTGTCTTTGCCTGCTACAACCAAGAATCCATCTGATGAGGTGAACCAGCGGAATTTCTCGTACCACTGCTTATTCGCCATTTCCTCTTTACGTTTAGCAAGTGCTTCCACAATTTGGGCAGGCTTTAAGCTCTTGAGTGCCTCTGCTTCTTGGAGTTCCCGCTCGATATCTGCCAGTTTCTTCTTGGAATCATTGAGTGCAGTTTGGGCATTTTGAGCCTTCTCTTTAGCCCGCTTTCCACGCTCATAATACTCATTCGCATTATCAAATAGCGACTTACGCAAGGCTAAACTGAAATGATAACTATCGATGCCCATATTTACAGCCATATTTTTACCATCAAACGACTCCACATAAGCCATGGGCACTTTGCCAGCTTTTTTAGCAACCATAACCTGTGCGATAATTGCATCCCAATCGTAGCCTTGCTGGTTAGCTTTGAGCAGTTGCTCTTGGAAGGTTTGGAGTTCGAGGAAGTGGGCGTAGATGGTGTCGCCGATTTGTTTGTACAGCTCTGTTTTCTTTTCGTCTTCCGCGATGGATTTTTCTTGTTCCTCGACGATGCGTTTTAGGCGGGCTGATTCCTTTTTTAGCTTGTCAACTTCTATAGTTCCAGCTGCCTTCTCCAATGCAGTTACGTGTAGGAAAAATTCGTCTAGTGCCGCGTTGAATGCTTCGAAAGTTTGGGTTTTGCATCCTTCATAACGTTTGAGTTTGAAGGGTACAACGTCGAGGTAGCTGCCTTCTTCGTCTTGAATTATGCTTGGTTCAAATTTGCTCTCAAGTACTGGGGTGAGTAATGTTTGAAGTGCCCCAAAAATTGCTGAGGTATCAGTTTGGGTTAATTCTTTGCAGGGTTTAGTCTTCTCGACACCTGCTCGTAGCAGCGTTTCTTCGGCATAGGTTCCGCCGATACCAAAAGACCGCGCTAATGTACGTACAACTTGGGCGTCGCCGGCATTCTTAAGTGTCTCTTCCAGTTCCGGCTGGGTAACTTTGAAGGGGTTTTTGCCGCTTGGAGGCGGATAAACCAAAACTACGTTACGCAAGATATCGCGGTCACGCATTTTTTTGAATTCAAGCGCCTGAATAATGATGTTTTGTTCGTTTGTTATTATGATGTTGCCTTCGCCGAAGAGCTCCACAACCATCTTGAGCAATCCCGTTTTGGTTTCGAAGGTAACTGTAACTATTCTTTCAAACTCATACTGCTCTATGCCTCTTAGCCATGAATCGCGGAGGTACTTGCGTAGCAACATGCAGAATGGCGGAGGCTCAGTTGGGCTTTCCTCGGCATATGCAGTGGAATGCATTCTGCGTCCTGACTCAACGACAAGACGGATTGGGGACCTGTCGGTTTTGTGGAGTTTGAAGATGATTGTTTTTTCACCGAATTGGTAGATGTTATTCACTCTGGAATCAGCGATGAGGGGCTGGAGTTCTTTGACTGATGCTGCAATGTCGAAGCTTGAGAATTCCTTTTTACGCAACGCATCCACCGTTAATGCGTGTATATTTCAGTTGACTACAAAATAACCGTTTGCGCTAACAAACACAAAATCTGCATAAACCAAACCTGTGGAGCGGCAGAAATGATTAATACTTAGGCATCCTTTTAAGAAAGCACCAAAATATTAACTCCGAAGGTTTAGGTTTAGATGACCCCTGTCGTTCAACTTTACTGGTTAAGAGTCGTATTAGGCATAGTTGCAGGCGCAATAGCGGCAATTCTAGCAAAATTCTTATTCGCTGGTCCAGACATAACGCCCTTAATCAACAGCATAACTGTTGCCTTACTCATATACTTCATTACATACTATATCTTCCGTGCATCCTACAAAGAAAAAATACCCAAACAATCAAAAATCCTCAGCACAGGCATAGGAATGTACTTCTTCTCTTGGATAGCATTCTTCGTGCTATTCTACACCATTCTAGTTGTTTTCGGCTAAAAATAAAGTTATATTTTATTTTCTTCTTTAGTTTCTTGTTCGCTTTCATTAGTTTCCTTCAAGAAATTAGCGATTGTAGCTTGACTTTTATCACTGCGTGTTGTCTCGATTTTTTCTTCTTCTGCCGCTGCCTTTTCATTTGGCGTTGGAATATTCATGCGAGAAAGGATACGCATACAATCTGCCCAAGCAGAAAAGTAACCGCGGTCAAAGTCGCCATGCAAGCCATTGCCCATGTGGCCGAGGAATTCTTTTCTGTAATCGTTAAGCAGAACCTTATCGCTAAAATCAACCTTAGAAAAGAAGGCGTAATCGTCGACTGCGTTTTTACGTGAAAGATACATGCCATAGAGGGCACGGAAGTAACCTCTGTTCCATTCTGTTTTCTGCATTTTCTGCTTAACACGTTCTAGCTCGCGTTCAGCTTCCGTGAATTGACGGCTGACTATGAGCTGAAAGTAGCGTGTAACTAGGGCTTGTGCGATCGGCATACTTAGCGTCCACGAGGTTTGGTTGCTTTCTCTTCTTCAGAGACATCTTCTATTCCGTTCTCGGTGACTTTAAGGATTTCCTCTCCCTCCGGCAAATATGGACTTGAAACTAGCCTTGCAATACGGATTGGTCCATGTGAGGCTCGTCGTAGATAGATGCGGGTGTGGCTTGTGTGGCCGACGATGTTGCCGCCGATTGGGTGAATCGCGTCGCCGAAGAACTGGTCGGGTTTAGCCATGACCTGGTTCGTGACGACTGCGACAGCGTTGAATGCGCGCGCGAGTGCTACGAGTTTGTGCATATGCTTGTTTAGTTTCTGTTGGCGTGAGGCTAGCATTTCTCGGCCGATGTATTCGCTGCGGAAGTGTGCGGTGAGTGAGTCCACTATGATTAGTTTGATGTTGTTTGCTTTTATGATTTCGTCAGCGTTTTCCAATAGGAACATTTGGTGGTCGCTTGTGTAGGCTTCTGCGTAGATGATGTTTTTAACTGCTTGCTCAGGGTCTAATCCTACATGTTTTGCCATTTGGATGATGCGTTCAAGCCTGAACGTGTTTTCTGTGTCAACGTAAAGTACGCCGCCGTTTAATCCGCCTTTCTCTGGCGGGAGCTGGACGTTGATACATAGTTGGTGACACATTTGGCTTTTGCCGCTTCCGTATTCGCCGTAGAATTCGGTTATGGTTTGTGTTTCTAAGCCGCCGTCGAGCATTTTATCGAGGGCTTTGCTGCCTGAAGTTAATCGAAGAACCGTTTTGCGCATCTTGAAGAGTTCATCGGCGCGTATGAATGCTATGCCGATGGATGAGCGTGCGGCTTCGATGATTTGGAACGCTTTCTTTTCACTGACACCGACTGGATCGAGTTCGCGACTAGTTGCCATTGCTAATGATTCGACGGTATGGTAGCCTAATTCGCGTAGTTTTGCTGCTGTTGCTGGGCCTACTCCTGGGAGGTCTTCTATGAATTCATATTTTCTCTTATTTTCTTCCATTTGTAGCACTTGTTCGCTTTTCTGTTCTGGCTCCTCAGTATTCTCTTGATTTTCCTGATTATCTTCTGATTGAATGTCGGTGTCTTCTGACATAGATTTCACTTTTACGATGATGTGTGCGCTGGCAATATTTAAAACAATCCAATAACGGTTCTATTGAAGCAGTGGAGGGGTAATTGAAAGTGAACCTGCTCAACTTGACTTTAGTATACCATTTTGCATGCGATTCTTCAGTTTTCGACTATGTTAGATGAACTTTTGGAAAAGCTTATATTAAATTACAACCAAAACAGAAAGCCAGTAATCGGTGACTATGATGAATAAAAAAATGATCTATATTGTTGTTGCGGTAATTGTCGTTGTTCTTATTGTCGGCATTGCAGGCGTTATGTTGTTAAATAACAATGGAAATAACGGAACCACAGAGCCAACCCCCACCCCAGGACCTACTGTTACTGTCGCTGATGCCACAAGCCTACAATTCACAGTTGTAGAAACTACCAATGGAGCATCAGTAACCTACAACTATGCAGTTGAAAATGTAAACGCCACAGATGAAATGATACGCATTGACATACCCGGCGGCGAATCTGGTAACTACAGCTATATCGTAAAACTAGGCGATTCAACATCATTCATAAGTATGGATGATGGGGCAACATGGACGGCAAGCGACTTCGCCACTGATGTAAACTTTGCAGTTGCAGTCCAAGACTACATCACGAACCTCGCAAACTGGAATGGACATGATGAAACTTATTCGTACACTGCTTCAAACGGCTCTTCGATCGTTATATCAGCTATTCATGTGAACCCAACATTAGATCCTGCGCTTTTCGCAACTGATTAAAGCGCAATTTCCAAAACAACCTCTTTTCCTTTTTTTACGATTTTTCTATGTACGGTAAAGTGTTATTTCACTTAACAGGCGCTTTCAGAATTAAATATTCACGTCTGTTGGGCGTCTTTTACTTCATAAATTATGTTGCCGCCCGTCTTCATATTAATCAGGTCAATTTCTTGAATCATGCGGTTAACCATCCTTCCAACAACTAAAACAAACACGTTTAGCCCCCTCGACGCGGCAATGGCGGCGGAACGGCTAATCCCAAACTCAATATCCGCTTCCTGACCCAGCTTGTTAAGAACAGCTCTACCAACCGCGCCCATAACGCCGATACGGTCCGGTTTGAACTCGTCATAATATGCCTTTACTTTTGCCATGTCTGTTGCATGGGAGCCGCCTCTGCGGATGCTGGGCAACTTGACGATGAGGATTTTTCCTTGTTTAACCTTAACTTTCCCGTGAAGGTCTTTTAGGCCTAAGTCTTCGCCGGCTTTTGCATCGGTAAGTGCAGTACCTGTAGCTTCTGCAAAAGGGCTATCGGTGGGTACTGTGTACATGACGCCTTCTTTCATGATTAAGCCTACTTTTTCTCCGGCTTTAACGGGTTGGGTTGCTATGGCTGGCCATGCATGTTCAATTTTTAGGTCATGTTTGACTTCGTTAACGTAGCTTTCTAAGTTGCGGATGTCTTCTCGAAGTTTGGTGATGCCTTTGGCTGTTAGGTGGTAGTCTGCGCGTTCGCTGCCTGCTTCTAGGAGGCCTTCTTTGGTTAGTTTTTTAAAGTATTTTGAGATGGCTTGGATGGTTATGCCTAGTTTGTCGCTGATATCTTTTTGTTTGATGTGGGGTTGGTTTCGCATGATTTCGAGTAGGATTTGGAATTTTGTGAATTCGCCTTTATTTTTTAGCAGAATGTTTTGCTGTTGCTTCGGCAATTAATTCAACCTGATTTTAACTTTAGTTAAACGAAAGTTTATAAGGTTTCAGCTCGATTAACCCCCAAAAGAGAGGGCAAACCATACGCACATAATGGAAGGCTTCCTACCCCACCCATGGTGGGAAATCTGGTGGATAATCACGATCCCAATAGTTGCCTATGGAATTTACCGCCTCTCCAAAATCGCAAAAAAAAACCCCGAAGCCAAACCACTACTTGCACTAATGGGCGCATTCATCTTTGTCGTCTCCGCCTTAAAGTTGCCCTCAGTTTTCGGCAGCAGTTCAGCCATCCCACAGGCTCAGGGTTAGCAGCCGTAATTTTTGGACCCGCTGTAGCATCAGTCCTCTCCATGATCGCCCTAATTTTCCAAGCAACACTACTAGCGCATGGCGGCATAACTACACTTGGCGCCAACGTTTTCTCAATGGGCATAGTGGGTCCATTTGTGGCTTATATCACATGGATTATCTGTAAAAAGACTAGAGTACCAACGCCTGCAGGCGTCTTTCTTGCAGTTGCATTAAGCGACCTATTCACTTACCTCACTACTTCAGTCCAGCTTGCACTTGCTTTCCCCGCACAGGCTTCATTGGTGCATTTCTAAAATTTGCAGCTATTTTTGCAGTCACACAAATTCCTTTAGCCATAGGTGAAGGCATACTGGCCGTCTTTATCTTTGACTTCCTAACAAAGTATAAAGGACAGATTCTTTCCTCCATGAAGGTCATCCGTTCCCCAATCGCAGGAATACCAGAGAAAGAATTTCAACTTAAAAAGAAACATTATGCCATCTTAATCGCGGTGTTATTGGCACTTTTCATAGCGCCTTTTATTATTTGTCTACCACAAACATGGCTGGAACCGACGACGCTGCAGCAAATATAATCACTGCGACAGGGATATCAACCTTGGTTTACCCCCGTCTTAACTCTTCCCGAGGCAGTGGATAGAGCCGCTTTTTGTTGTGCAAGCCCTTATCGGGGCATCCATAATCGCTTATATAGTTATACGGACAAGACGAAAAGCCAAAATGCAATCGCCAATGCAACACAAGGGGCATAGACACCGCCACAATCATGACGAAGGACACGCAAACTTATCTGCACAAATCGACAGTTACGCCTACACTAACCAACCTGGCAAAAACAAGTCCAACCACAAAAATCTTCTTCGCCGTCTCTATGCTGCTCCTCAGCGTCTTATCAGCCTCCCCAATTGTTTCCATAACAGTATTCATAATCATGCTAGTGCTAATTATTGCTTGTAGCTCAGATCCCTGGGCGATTCTATCTTGACCTCTTAACTTATCCACTAATATTTGCCGCAGTAAGCTGCGTCTTCATAGCATTATTCTTTGGCAATGGCACAACCTTTGATTGAAATCGCTTTCCCATGGTTCAAATGGATAATCTATAACAACGGAGTAGCCACAGCATTCATCACATTCTTCCGCGTCCTGGGCGCAGTCTCCGCACTTGTTCTTCCTTGTACTCACCACCATCCATGAATGACCTCTTCATAAGCCTAAGAAAAATCCACATCCCAAAAGTCCTCATCGAAATCAGCCTACTCATCTACCGCTACATCTTCGTCTTTATGGAAGTCTCCTCAAAAATGACTACTGCACAGAAGCTAAGATTGGGACAAACAGGTTGGCTAAAACGTATCCGCCAAACCTCAATGCTCGCAGCCAACCTGTTTATCCGCACACTAGAGCAGGGAGAACGCACATTCGTCGCTATGAACGCCCGAGGCTACGACGGCAACATCCGGGTGCTCGAAGACCAACCTAAACCCAGCAAAGCAGTGATCGCAGGTATAATCCTACTTGATATTATGCTTGCGTTAATCGCATTAAACATTATTCACATATGGAGTCTCTAACATGTTATTTGAAATAGAAAACTTGACCCACGAATACTCTGACGGCACACTCGCCCTAGACAATGTTTCCGTGGGTTTCAAACGCTCAGAACGCATCGCACTATTAGGAACCAACGGTTCAGGCAAAACCACCTTACTAAACCACTTAAACGGCATCCTAAAACCCACTTCAGGCAGAATCCTATTTGACGGAAACCCACTCAAATACGACGCCAAATCTCTACTCCAACTTCGCAAACGAGTTGGATTCGTTTTCCAAGACCCAAACGACCAACTCTTTGCACCCACCGTCAAACAAGACGTCGCGTTTGGACCACTAAACTTGGGGTATAGCACAGAGAAAGTCAAAGTTATCGTGGAAGAGGCACTTGCCATTGTTGGTATGTCCGGATTCGGCGACAAACCGCCACATTTCTTGAGTCTGGGGCAAAAGAAGCGTGTAGCACTCGCGGGTGTGCTTGCTATGGAGCCTGAAGTTATTATAATGGATGAACCAACATCTAATTTGGATCCACGAGCCACAAGCGAAATCTTGCATCTGCTGCTTGCAGTTAAACAAAGAAAAAGGCATAACGCTGCTGCTTGCAACCCATGACGTAGACATGGTTCCACTTTTTGCTACAAAAATGTATGTTCTCAACAAGGGCAAACTTGTTTCGCAGGGTACACCAAAAGAGTCTTTCTCTAACGGTGAACTAATCCGTCAAGTTAACCTGCGTTCGCCAAGGCTAACTCACCTCTTTGAAGTGCTAAAAACTGAGGATAAATTGCCAATTGCGGATGAGTTGCCGTTGACGATTAGTGAGGCTAGAAAAGAAATAATCAGACTTTTAAATTCTAAAACCTCCGATGAAGAGTAATGGTGAGCAAGTAAATGAACACTTATGCCGATGGCTTAGAGGTTTGAAAGAAAAACTTCAAGGTTGGTTAGCTTAGAGGTCATAGCCTCTGGCTGTAACCATCTTGCCATTAACCACTTTTGTTGCCGAGTTACCAACTACTATAGTGGTAACCATATCGATTTCCTCATTAAGCATATTTTTGAGGGTTGTTACGGTGTAGTTTTGTCCTTCACGGCCAGCCTGACGAACAATACCAACAGGTGTGTCTGGTTTAATGTGTTTCATCATTATCTCGTAGGCATTAGCAAGTGGTTCGATGCGTCCTTGGCTCTGTGGGTTATAGAGTACGATTGACATATCAGCGGATGAGGCTGCTTCGAGTCTGCGCTCGATTTTTTCCCAAGGTGTTAACAGGTCGCTTAAACTGATTACCGCGAAGTCGCTGACGAGTGGCGCTCCAAGTATGGCGGATGCGGCTGTTGCTGCAGTTACTCCTGGAACAATCTCAACTGGCACAGGATATTCATCTTTGGCTGCAACTTCCAAAACGACGCCTGCCATGCCATAAACACCTGGGTCGCCGCTGGAAACCATAACAACGCTTTTGCCTTCTTTGGCTTTGTCAACGGCGATTTGGGCACGTTCAACCTCTTTGCCCATAGTTCCAGAAACAACTTCAGCATCCTTCTTAACAATAGCTTGAATAAGTTTAATGTAAGTGCCATAACCGACGACTACGTCGGCTGATTCTATTTCGCTGCGTGCCTTAGGCGTTAAATGCTCCAGACTGCCGGGTCCGATCCCGACTACGCTTACTCGTCCTCGGCTATCGCCACTGTTACTCCGTTTAGCTTGGTTTTCTTTAGGATTAACTTTGATTTTGGTCCCGCTACTAGTTAGTGCTGCTCGTTCGCATACTCCTCCGATACCGATTTTTTCTTGAACCATCGCTGAATCAGGCGAAAGGTCCGTATTTGTGACTGAACGAAGTGCATCCACACTTAAAAACTCAAGCGGTGCACCCATCCTTGCCACAGCATCAACCATGGGCTGTGACGTACGTTTGATATCTACCGTTGCAAAAGCGTGAACCCTCGCTAATGGTACATGCACCTTCTCCAAAGCTGAATCTATGGCTTCGATGATGCTATCCATACTGGATTCTTTACGTGCACCCAAACCAACGACTACCTGCCGAGTTTTAAGAATGGTAAATGGTTTAACAAATTTGGTTATTGTGAGTGGTTCATGAGTGATTATTACACCTGCATCAAAGCTGTTAATAATGTCAAGGGCTTCTGTGCCATTTTTAGCTGTCCTAACGTCATAGAAGCCGATTGCATTAGGTGGAATCTTTGCGTCGCCTACTAATACGAGGACCATGCGATCACCATTTACGATGGCGGAATTTACCGCGACGAGGCTGTCAGGGTTCTGGATTGTTAAGTGCAGGTTCTTGGCGAGATCATCAACGCTTTGTTTACCCATGACGTCTGAGGCAGTGGTTATGACTGGTATTGCGTTTATGCCTTTAGCTATGGTGTGGGCTAAATCGTTTGCGCCACCCAAATGACCCGATAGAAGACTTATAGCGAATTTTCCTGATGCATCTACGCCGACGACTGCGGGGTCAGTAAGTTTGCTTTCAAGTAATGGCGCTACAGAACGGATAATTATGCCTGTTGCCATAACAGCGATGATGGCATCTACTTTACTGTAGATTTCTTTAAGAAAATCCGCTAATTTCTTGTCAAGGGCGATAATGCCATTTTGGCTATATTTTTTAGGGGCATAAACAGTAGAATTCAGCGATGACATATCAAGTGATTTCTGAATTTTCAGTGCTGTTTCTACGCCTCGATGTGTTATTGCAACGATTGCTATGCCCTTATCATACATACTATTCTTCGCCTTTACGGAACCCAGTGGTGAATTTGGGGTCGTAGAGTTTAGATAAATCGTAAGCTTGCGGGATCTAAGACTTTGCCCACGAATATCAATGCGGTCTCAGTTATGCCTGCAGCTTTAACTTTTTCTACTATATCGGCGAGGGTGCCTTTGACGATTTTTTGTTCAGGCCAGGTTGCTTTGTAGACGACTTGGCAAGGTGTGGTTTTTGGGTAGCCGCCTTTTTGGAGTTCATCGATGACTTTGATGATGTGTGGTGTGCCTAGGAATATGACCATTGTTGCTTGGTGGACTGCGAGTTTTCGGATGCTTTCTGCTTCTGGGACGGGTGTACGTCCTTCGGGGCGTGTGATGATTACGGTTTGTGAGATGTTTGGTAGGGTTAATTCTCTGTTGAGTGCTGCTGCGCCGCCAAGAAGACAGCTAATGCCGGGGATGCGGAAGTATTCAATGCCTTCTTTATCGAGGGCAGTCATTACTTCCTGGATTGCGCCATAGAAGCTTGGGTCACCATCATGTAGGCGAGCGACCAGTTTGTCTGCTTTGACGCCTGCAACCATAACTTTGAGCATTTCGGGAAGACCCATTTTAGCGCTGTCATAGAGTTCGACGCCTTTTTTGCAGTATTTTAGGTATTCGGGGTTTAGGAGGCTGCCTGCGTAGATGACTACGTCGGCTTGCTCAAGCCATTTTTTGCCTTTTATGGTGATGAGTTCTGGGTCGCCTGGACCTGCACCAATAAACACTACTTTATTCATGTTTACAGCTACATCCGTTTCCGTTTTGTTTCCAGTGAATAGGAACTTGACTTTTCTTGACGATCGCTACTGAGAAGTAGTCTTCGCTTACATCCCATTTGGATACGTCGCCGAGTTTGCCGACCATAACTTTTTCTTCTGGGAGGGTGCAGCGTTTGACTAGTGCGATGGTTGAGTTCTCAGTGAAGCCTGACCTGAGAAGGATTGGGATGAATTCTTTGATGTGATATGCGCATTTCATGAAGACTAGGTTGTCTGCGTGTTTGGCTGCGTCTTCTATGTGTGCTAAGTCGAGGTCTGATGGGATGATTGTGACGACTTCTTCTTTTTCTGCAAGGGGCAACTTGGAGCTTGCTGCGACCGCAGTCACTGAGGTTACGCCTGGTATGATTTCGAGTTCTACTTCGGGATAGGTTTCTTTTATGCATTCATAGAGGTAGAGGAATGTGCTGTAGAGCATGGGGTCGCCGAGTGTGATGAATGCAACGTCGCCTTTTTTGGCTTTGGCGGCGACTATGGCGGCGCTTTCCACCCAGAGTTTTCGGTTGTTTAATTCGTCTTTGGTCATGGGGAAGACGAGTTCTAAGATTTCGGCTGGTTTTTTGCGTTCATCCAGAATTCCCTTAACCATACTAAGTGCCATGCTTGGTTTTTTAGCATGAGATTTAGGAACACAGATAACATCCACTGCCTTGAGTGCCTTTGCAGCTTTCAATGTGAGAAGTTCTGGGTCGCCTGGACCAACGCCGATGCCTATGAATACGCCAACCAATCAAATATACCCCTATAGTTTTGTTGCAGATACTATTGTTATTGGATTTCTTGCCATCATCATGGTTCCGCTGTTTATTTGTTTTCCCTTTGCCACAGAAATATTTACTATGTCGATATCTTTGTAGCCTAACGCTTTGAGCTCGGCGATTGCGGTGGTTGCGGTTTCTAATAGTATGGCGTTTATGATGATTCTGCCGGTTGGCTTGAGTTTGTAGTGGGCAGTTTGGATTATCGTGCGCAAAGAGACCCCCCCTCCCCCTATGAATATGGCGTCTGCGTTGGGCAAGGTAATGAGTGCTTCAGGAGCTTTACCCCTTGCAACCGAAACGATGTTTTCGACACCGAATTTTTGCACGTTACCCTTTAGTTAATTCTACGGCTGCTGGGTCTTCGTCTATGGCGTAGACTTTGCCTTTTGCCGCCAACTTGGAAGGCTGCCTCAACAGTTAAGCCGCCTGTACCACAGCCCACGTCAATAACAATTGCGCCTTCGATTAGGCGTGCCTTGGATATGGTGATAACTCTGATTTCCTCTTTGGTTGGACCTGGAACCGTGTCGCTTTGGTTAAAGCTCTCGTCTGGAATTCCAGGCGTCCTGTAAGCCCAGTTTCTTGCCATTGTAATTCAACTGTATCTGTTAACTAAGCGGTTTGCTTGATAACCATTACGCATAACGCACCAAAGGTCTGCCCCGTGATGCCTTCGAGAGTGCTTGAAGTGATTTTTTCGTTTTCTAAGGTGATGTTTTCGCAGATGTAAACAGGTGTCTGTGTGTCTGCACCTGTCTCGATTAGTAGGGCTGCGATATCTTTTGGTGAGAAACCCCGTGAATTAGGCAAAAGCAGAATGGTGCGGCCGCATTGGAAGGCTGAAACCAGCTTCTGCTTTTCATCCTCAGAGACATTGTCATGGAATGTGAATAGGCGTGTGTTATCCCAGCTTATGTTTAAGCGTGCGGCGCAGGCTTGGATTGAGCTAACTCCGGGGATGACTTTGATGTCTGCTTCTTGGAATAAGCCGCTTTCCAAAACGGTGTGGAGGAGTCCTGAAAATCCTGGGTCACCTGTTGAGAGCAAAGCCACATCTTTGCCGTTCTTGACGGATTCGGCTGCCTGCTTTAACAGCGTCTTGCAGGTTCTTAGCGGTTAAAACAACGCTTTCGCCTTTGATGTCATCTGTAAAAAGAGTTATGCTTCTTTGAGCGCCAATAACAAGTTGGGCTTGCTGTACAGCTTTTTTGGCGGCTGGCGTAACAAAATCCGGTGAACCCGGCCCGACGCCGACTATGTTAATTTTTGCCAAGGCTTATTGCACCTAGCGTTTGTGTCCATTCCCAGCACTGTGCCATCCATTGCCACAATTACAACGCTTATCGTTATTTTGTTTTCCACTCGGTCGCTTACTCGTTGGTGTACTCGTTCGGCGATTCTGTCGTAAGTTGCCTCTAAGAGGTTGACTTGTCGAAGAATTTCTGAGCCTTCATCTGAAGTGTTAGCTGCTAAGAGTTCGTTGATGGTTTTCTTGTCGGCTCCCACTGCGCCTGCGTAGGAAGCGATGACTTCGTTTCTTGCGTCGCCGACTTTGTGGTGAGTATTGAAAATGTTCGCTGCTAATTTGACGAGTTTGCCCGAATGCCCAAGCACAATGATTTCTTTGACGCCTTTCTCTACGGCTTTGTCTAGCATGTAACCGACGAAGTCGCCTGTCTGCACGATTGCGTCTTCGGGTACATCCGAATTTTTCTTTTGCGATGCGTTCGCCGATGTTTCCTGGGACGTAGAGTATGCGTTTGTAGCCTCGTGCGATGGCAACGTCGATTTGAGGCACAAGTGACCGTCGGCATGCTTCGAGCGAGAGCGGTTTCACAACGCCTGTTGTGCCGAGAATTGATACGCCGCCTTTGATGCCCAGTTTATCATTCATAGTTTTCTTGGCGATATTTGCTCCTTCAGGTGCGCTGATGAGTATTTCTGCGCCTTTACCTTCGGGTAGGACTTCTTTTACGGCTTCAGTAATCATGGCTTTAGGTACTGGGTTGATTGCACCTTCGCCGATTGGAACTTGTAAGCCGGCTTTGGTGACTTTGCCGATGCCTTCGCCGCTTTTTATGGTAATTTTGCCGTCGTCGGTTAATTTGACGGTTGCGATGATTTCCATTTTATCTGTGGCGTCAATGTCTTGCCCAGCATCCTTGATTGCAACTGCTTCTGCGGAGTTAGCTGTAAGTTTTCTGCTGGATTTAACTGGTACCTCAAAACGGAGTCCGATTGGTGTGGGGATAACGACGCGGTCAACTGGTTCCTTTACGATTGCTGTTACTGCTGCTTTGGCTGCTGCCGCCGCCGTTGCGCCTGTTGTTATGCCGTATTTGAGAAACCGCGCCATAATTATCCTCTATTAACCGTATAGTTTGCCTTCAGCCATAGTGAGTAAGGCGTTGAAGATTGCGACTGCGATTGTGCTGCCGCCTTTGCGTCCCCGAGTAATCACATATGGAACTGGGAGTTTTGCAACTACTTCTTTGGATTCCGCTGCTCCGACAAAGCCAACTGGAACCGCTACAATCAATGCGGGTTTGACTTTACCAGCTTTGATTTGGTCTGCCAATTCAAAGGCTGCTGTTGGGGCGTTTCCGATAAGCACAATGCCTCCGTCTAAGCCGTCTTTAATTGCAAGACGCATCGCAGCTGCGGAACGAGTTAGTTGTTTCTGTTTTGGCAAGTTCCATGGCTCGCTCGTCATTCATGTAAGTTTGATATTTGGCTGCCGAATTTTTTGATGCGCGCGTCATTAATGCCTGCTTTAACCATTTTGACATCTGTGACGACTTTGGCGCCTGCTTTAATCGCGGCTACGCCTGCTTCAACAGCGTCGTCACTGATTACTAGGAGTTTGGCGAATTCGGGGTCAGCTGTCGTGTGGACAACGCGTTCAACAATTGGAACTTTGATCTTTGGGCAGTTTTGCGAGATCGTCGCCGATGGCTTCACGGATAAGCATCATGCTTTTATCGACGATTTTGCCTGCTGCAGGCAACAGAGTAGGCATCGAGGACTTCGCTGTCCTTCTTTATCTCTTGCTCCAAGGGCTTTGAAGTGCTTTTTCCTCGAGAATATCTGCAATGCGTTCGTCGCTGCCTATATGGTTCTCCGTAAACGAGTTCGATTCCACTTGCTTTAAGCTGGGGTTCTTTTTCTTTTACTCCGATAAGTTCAGGAATGTCTTGTGTAGTATGAACTCCTGGAGCAAGAAAAGCTGGAACTAAAACAATCTTTGAAACGCCCTTTTTGGGCCATAGTCGATTGCTTCGGCAACGGTTGGAGTGTCTCGTATCATAAAAGCGATTTCTACTATCTTGAATTTTGTTGCGTTTGCGAAGAATATCGGCTAGTTTTTCAAGGTTTTCTCGGTTATGAGGCAGTTTGCTTCCGTGCCCAATAAGAATTAAACCAACATTATCCAAGTGCTGAGTTTTGTCAACTAATTTTTCTCCGTTTTCTCAAACAACTTAACCGCCACATCAATGAATTGTTTGTCACCAGTTTTTGGCGGCTGACCCTAAGATTCTCAACAATAGGAATAAAGGTTTGCTTTAAGTAAAATTGAGGTTAAATCCTCCAAAATTCTCTTTTCCCGTTCATCTACATTCGCCCATCATGTTGAGAGCTGTTGCAAGTTCTTTTTGCCTGACTTGTTCAGCGTGAGAGAGCAACGATAGAAATAATCAGGCGCACAGAGAGGCTTTTCATGTCATCGTCAAGATAACGAGTTCTTCATCCAAGATTTTAATGGCTTTTTCAATGCTTTTTTCGCGTTCAGCTTATTTTTGTCCGCGATCAACTGCAAGTCATCGATATTGTAGAGTTTTGTTTTAGGAACTTCTTGCACGGTTTTTTCAACGTTTCGTGGGTTAGAGATGTCGATGATTATTATGTTGTTTTGTTTTACTCGTTGACTCATTAGTTTTGAAACTGATTTCTTTTGTTAGCAGATAGTGTGGTGCGGAGGTTGAGCAGATTACAACGTCGGCGTCAACTAGGGCTTCTTCAAATTGGTTAAATTTCACTGCTTTGCCCTTAAGATCTTCAGCCAAGCTTAACAGCTCGGTCATAGGTTCTGTTAGCGATAAAAATTGGGCTTAAACATCGTCGTGCTAAGGCTTTGGCGACGAGGGTTCCGATTTCTCCAGCGCCCATAACAAGGATTTTTTTGTCTTCCAAGTTGCCCAACAAGTTTAACGGCTAATTCAACTGCTGCTGAACCAATTGAAACGGCGCCTTTGTTGATGCCTGTTTCGTTTCTGACGCGTCTGCCAACGGTCATGGCGCGGTTAAACAGGTGTTTGAGGATTGGACCAATGGTTTTGGCTTTTTCAGCTTCCAAGTAGGCGTCCCAGACTTGGTTTGAGACTTGGTCTTCGCCAATAACCATTGATTCTAAGCCTGAAGTAACCCTAAGCAGGTGATTGAAAGCTTCGTCGTCTATGGCTGGTTTCTATGGCTTTAAACGCTTCTTCGGAGTGTTCGATTGAGCTCTTTTAGCCAAATAGTTCTTTAACAACGTCTAGCAGTGTTCTCGATCTTTTCAGATACAATGAAAATTTCTATGCGGTTGCATGTCTGCAAAATCAAGCATTCTTCCACGCCTTCAAGCGACTTAACTTCGGCAAGCGCTTGTGCTTTCTCTTTAAACGCGACAGCTTCCATCAGCGGCACACGTGCTGTTTTATGCGTTATTCGTAACGTTGAGAACATGGTCTGTCTTCGCCGAGGAATGCATGGTTGGATAAACCAACCGGCTTAAATATAAGGTTTACCGTAAATACCCGACAGGGAAACTTTGGATGAATTTACGTCACAGAATCGGCTTGGTTTACCTTCCAGGCGCTCTTCCCTGCTTTGAAGACTTCGGAAACCTGCCAACTGACATAGTTTGCGCCGACGCATTAGTAGATGGCAAGCCAGCTTCTGAAGTTTTAGACATGCTAATCATTCCAGGCGGCAGCTTAGTTGAATCCCAAAGCGTAAACCCGAAAGTCACCAGAGAAATAGTGAAAATGGCTGAATCAGGCAAGTTTGTGCTTGGTGTTTGTTCAGGTTTTCAAGTGCTTGCCAAAGAAACCGACGTTGGACGCCTCTCAACAATCCCAATTACCCGTGAAGGCTTAGGGCTTGCTGGATGCAGAGTTCAAGCCCCTAGTCTGCACTGACCGAGTTAAAGCCACTGTAGTTGACAAAAGTTTCATCACCCAGGAAGTCGGCAAAGAAGTCACAGGCTTCCACTGCCACACATATGGGCAAATAGTCCTTGCACAAAGATGCTAAACCCATTCATAATCACACACGCCAAACGAGTCAACTACAAAAAGAACCCCCAAGACCTGATTTCAGGCGTCGCCAACAAACAGGGCAACGTAGTCGGTGTTTTCATCCATGGACTGCTTGACCAGAACCCAACAATTATTGAAAGCATCACGAAATCGCTTGACATAAACCCAATTGAATTGCGAAGCAATTGAAGCAAGCAAACGCCAAACTGCTAGAGCAAATCAAAGGCGAAGTCGGCATCGCAACCAACATCCGCCAACAAACGCCGCAATCATCCAAAAAGCAGCCACAACTACTGATGGTCACGGCACTCGGGAGCGGTTCGGGAAAAACTTTCATTGTCACAGGCATCGCAGGAGCATTAAAAAAACGAGGCTTCAAAGTCGGCGTCATCAAAGTCGGCGGAGACATACGCGACACAGTCTCGTCACTCTACCTAATCAAAGAACCAATCAAAGAGTACTCCTCGATTAAGATTGGGGAAAGCGGCTGGATGCCACTTGAGCAAGCTATCGAGCAGGCAAGCAAAGACTACAATTTCCTCTTGGTCGAAGGCGCTATGAGCGCATTCACAGGGTTGCTAAATGAAAATTATAAGCGACCAATGTCAACAGCCGAAGTTGCAGCGGCACTTGGTGCATCCACAGTTATTGTAGTTGGCTGCGACAAGGAAGGCATCGAAGGTGCCTTAATCAACACCCTAAACTACGTTAACATCCTAAAGACGTCTGGGAGTAAACAGTCACAGGCGTAATATTAAACAAGCTCCGAGTCAGCTACATAACCGACGAAATCAAAGCAGATGATGACAGCAGGCATTCGCAAAAGCAGGTGTCGAACTGCTTGGGATGGTGCCGAGACTGGATTTGGAAGGCAGAGGCATGATTCCTGAAATAGAAATCCGATATGAAGAGTTCGGCGCCCAAGCCATAGATGCAGCAGAAAAAAACATCGACCTAGATTTGCTCGCTAAAGTTGCCTCACCCCCACGCGATCCGAAGGTTGATTACAAAGCGTTTATGGCAAAATTCAAAAATCTCTAACCAACTACAGCCTTAACGCTTCAGAAGGTGGCAAGACAAAATTGCTCATAGACCTCAAACTTGACGGAAAAACCGTTATGGTAGTCGGCGGAGGCGCGGAAGCTTACCGCAAAACCCAGAGCTTCGTCGATTCTGGCGCAAAGATTTGGGTTGATAAGCAAGGATTTCTCTGATGGCGTTCAGAAGCTTGGTGAAGAGAAAAAGGTTGCTTTGCTCAAGACAGAAATTAAAGATGCTCAAAGCGTTTGTTGACAGCCTTAACCCAAAACCAGACATACTCTTGGCAGCTAACAAATGATCAGTGCACTCAACCTTGAGCTTAGTTAAAGCGGCAAAGTATTATGACTGCATGGTTTACTCCGTGGATAATCCAGCGCTTAGCGATTTCATTTTGCCGGCGGTTGCCCATGTTGGCGACGTTAAGATTGCTGTTTCCACAGGCGGCAAAAGCCCCGCGATGGCAAGGGTGCTAAGCGGAACGCATAGAGAAACTGGTAACTCCCGAAGATCTGCTTGAGATCGAGCTGCAAGCAAAAGCCCGCAGTACCCTCAAAGGCGAGGTTGATGACCCAAAAGAGCGAAGCAAAATGTTATACGAGATACTTAATAACGATAGAAATCAAACAGGCATTAACAGAAGGCAAACTTAGTTGAGGCTGAAGAATTAGCCATGAAACTCATAGAAAAAAGAGGTAACTAAAAATGAGTTTTCCAACTGTACGTATGAGAAGACTACGCAAAACCGCTGCATTGCGGGAAATGCTAAACCAAGTTACTTTAAATCCAAGTCAATCTAATTTATCCAATTTTCGTTGACGAAGGCATCAAAAAACCCGTTCCCATCGACGCCATGCCCGGCTACAGCCGACTACCCCTTTCACATGGTCGGCGAAGAGGGCAAAGCAAGCATTGGCACAGGGCGTGCAAAAGCGTGCTTCTATTCGGCATCCCAGCCAAAAAAGATGAAATAGGCACTAGCTGCGTATGCTAAAGATGGAGTTGTCCAAAAAGCAATTCGTGAACTTAAAAAAGCCTGCGGTGAAGAACTCGTAGTCATCGGCGACGTTTGCCTTTGCGAATACATGAGCCATGGCCACTGTGGCATAGTCAAAGACGGTGAAGTCCAAAACGACCAAACCCTCGAATTTCTCGGCAAAATAGCAGTTAGCTAAGCCGAAGCAGGCGTGGACATTGTAGCGCCCTCAGCCATGATGGACGGGCAAATCGGTGCAATCCGAGAAGCACTCGACGATGCAGGATTTGATCAGATCCCAATCATGGCTTACTCAGCAAAGTACGCCTCAGGCTTTTATGGTCCATTCCGTGAAGCAGCAGAATCTACGCCCAAGTTTGGAAACCGCCGAAGCTACCAGATGAGCCAAGGCAGCCAAACAGAGGCACTACGCGAAATCGAACTTGACATCGAGCGAAGGCGCAGACATGATAATGGTTAAGCCCGCACTTGGCATACCTTGACATCATCGCATTAGCAAAAGCTAACTTCAACGTGCCCATAGTCGCCTACAACGTCAGCGGCGAATATACCATGGTTAAAGCCGCTGCCCAAAACGGCTGGATAGATGAAAAAGCCGTCACCCGCGAAATCCTCATCAGGCATCAAACGTGCAGGCGCAGACCTAATCATAACCTATCACGCTAAAGACGCTAAATCATGGTTGAACCAGCCTTGAGCGAAACCAAATCCAAAAGCTCTTTTGAGAGAGCAAAAAAAATTTTGCCCGGCGGCGTAAACAGCCCCGTCCGAGCGTTTGAACCATATCCATTCTTCGTCCAATCACGCTCTGGCTCCAAAATGGTATGATGCAGATGGCAAAGCCTACGTTGACTACTGCATGGCTTATGGTGCAATGCTTTTGGGGCACGCAAACCCCGAAGTCATCGAAGCAGTAAAAGACCAATTATCCAAAGGCACACTTTATGGTGCTCCCACCGAGCTTGAAGTGCAATTCGCTGAATTAATTCAGAAAGCTTCGCCCTGCATGGAAATGATGCGTCTTGTCAGCACAGGCACAGAAGCCACAATGCATGCCATCCGCGCAGCAAGAGGCTATACTGGACGCAAAAAAATCATAAAATTCGACGGTTGCTTCCACGGTTCAGCCACGACAACGTTCTCGTCAAAGCAGGTTCTGGCGCAGCAACTTTTGGTGCGCCAAATTCACTTGGGATTCCCGAAGAAACAACACAGAAACACCATCGTCTTGCCTTACAACGATGTTGAAGCACTTGGAAACCATCTTCAAGAGTGAAGGTACCGACATAGCCGCGGTCATCGTTGAGCCCGTTTTGGCAAACGTTGGTTTAATTCTACCCAAAAAAGACTACCTCAGCTTAGCTAAGAAAAATAACTGCAGCAAACGGCACGGTATTGATTTTTGACGAAATAATCACAGGCTTCCGCCTTTCATTGGGTGGTGCACAGGAATACTTCAACGTCAAACCCGACATGGCAACACTGGGCAAGGTGCTTGGTGGCGGCTTTCCGTTGGCGGCGTTTGGCGGCAAAAAAGAAATCATGCAAAACATCTCCCCAGTCGGCAAAGTCTATCAAGCGGGCACATTCAGCGGCAACCCCGTGTCGGCAACAGCAGGCATGGCAATAATCAATTACTCTAAGCCAAGAACCGGAGCCAAATCTATCCTAAACTTGAAAAGAACGCTTCAGAACTCAAAAAAGCACTAACTGACCTATCTGCTAACATACAAGCTTGCCTGCACAAGTCTACAACATTGCTTCACTCTACCAAATCTTCTTCACCAACGAGCAAGTAACCGATTACGCCTGCGCTAAACACACCGACGCAGCAATGTTCAATGCTTACTTCCAAGAACTCTACTCAAAGAAGGCGTGTTCATCCCACCATCCCAGTATGAAACCTGCTTCCTATCAAATGCACATAGCCCAGAGGACCTCAAATTCACCATAAACGCTTTCGACAAAGCCCTCGCGGCAGCAGCAAAAACGAGGAAACCCCAATGAAGCTAACAGTCGGCACAAGAGGCAGCAAACTAGCACTTGCACAAACCAACCGCACCCTTAACCAAATCAAACAAAAATGCCCCGACGTGGATTTCAAACTTAAAGTTATCAATACCATCGGCGACAAAGAACACGGCAAACCACTCTTCAGCATCGACTGCAAAGGGATTTTTGAAAAGGAAATCGACCAAGAAGTCGTTAGCGGCCAAATCGATTTTGCGGTTCACAGCCTAAAAGATGTGCCCATTGTGGAGCAGCAAACAGGCACTGTGTTGGCATGCGATTCCCAAAAGGGATTCTCCATGCGACGTATTCATCTCTAAAGACAAAGTTCCGCTTAACAGACTTGCCCAAGGGTGCAGTGGTCGGAACAGGCAGCCTCCGTAGCTTAGCCGAAATCAAGTACATCCGTCCCGACTTAGAGGTTGAACCCATCCGAGGCAACATCGACACCCGCATCGGCAAAGTTACAAAAGGCGAAATCGCAGGCATTATAATTGCCGAAGCAGGCCTCGAACGCATGGATATAACAGACGAAATGACCGAGCGCCTCTCACTCGACGAGTTCCCGTCAGCAGCAGGGCAAGGAGCAATCGCCATAGTCGCCAAAGAAGGCAACACTGAGGTAATCGGATTCTGCAGTCCGTCGAGGACAAAGCGACCCGTGCCGAAATCACCGCTGAACGCAGCCTTGTGCTGAAACTTGGAAGGCGGTTGTCGCGTACCCAATAGGCGCAGTCGCACAAGCAAACGGCAAACAACCTCACACTATTCGGCAGCATATTCTCACTTAACGACCGCAAAAAAATCAGCGCCCAAGCCAAAGGCACACTCGCCCAAGCCCAAGAGTTGGGCACCAAAGTAGGCGAAGACCTAATCGAGCAGGGTGCACACGAATTCGAGAAAGAGTGGAGAGAAAAATATGGCGTATGGTAAAGTCTATCTTGTCGGCGCAGGTCCCGGCGACCCACAACTACTCACGATTAAAGCTGTTGAAGGCATCTAAAAGAAGCAGACGTAGTCATCTATGACCGGTTAGGCGTTAGCGAAGAAGTTCTATGTTTAGCGCCAGATAATGCCGAAAGGATTTTTGTTGGCAAACGCACTGGACTCCACGAGGTCCCACAAGACCAAATTACAAACATTAATTATTGAAAAAGCCAAGCAAGGCGGAAAAATCGTGCGACTCAAAGGCGGCGACCCCTTCATTTTCGGCAGAGGCGGCGAAGAAGCTGAGGCACTTGTTGCGGAAGGCATAGAATTTGAAATTGTCCCCGGCATCAGCTCATCTGTTTCTGCTCCAATGTACGCAGGTATACCCTTAACGCACCGTGACTACGCAGCTTCAGTCGCAATCATAACTGGCCACCGTGCAGGCGACGCAGAAAAACCCGTGGACTGGGTAAAAATCGCCAACGCCGTCGACACCATGGTCATCTTGATGGGTGTAGAATCACTCGAAGGCATCGTCGGCAAACTGCTCGCAGGCGGCATAAGCCCCGAAAAACCAGTTGCCATGGTGGAATCAGGCACACTCCCACAACAACGCACCCTAATCTCCACATTAGGCACAGTAGTGAAAGAAGCCGCTGATAAACAAATCAAACCACCATCAGTCATCGTCATCGGCGAAGTAGCAAACTTGGGCAGGAAACTGGCATGGTTCAAAAAACCCCTCCTAAAAGGCAGAACCGTGGCCATAACCCGCCCCGCAGGCCAAGCTGAAGAAGCAGGCAAGCTCATCGAGGCCAAAGGCGGCGTACCCTACTATATCCCAGCCATCGAAATCAAAGGCTTAAGCAACCCTGAGCCCATGAAGAAGTTTATCTCTGAATTGTCAAGCAGGTCAAGTGGACTATGTTATTTTGATGAGCACCAACGGCGTGAAGTACCTCTTTAGTGCAGCCGACGAAATCAAGCAGACCAAACAGTTGCATGAGGGACTCAAAAAATCTTTCGTCATCGCCGTTGGGCCTCGAACAGCCGAAGCCATGAAAGAATATCAAGTGCACGTGGATTTGGTGCCCCAAAAATACAGTTCATGAAGGCTTACTTGAAGTCTTGAAAGGCAAAGACATCAAGGGAAAAAGTATTCGAATTCCCCGAACCAGCAACGCAACCCCAACCTTAACCGATCAACTCAAGGAAATGGGTGCTGACGTGGAGGAAATTTATGTTTACGAGTCAGGTTTACCCGTCGATGAAGCGCTAAAAGACAAATTTTATGCTGACTTAACAGGCGGACACATAAACGCATTATTATTCGGCAGCGGATTGAGCGCAAAAAATATCTTTAAAATGCTCACCGAAAAAGCATCCATGGAGCAATTGCGAAAAATGTTCGCTGAGAAAGTCACAGTCATCGCCATCGGACCCACAACTGCCCAAGCCCTACAAGAGCTCAACATAAAAGTCAACGTAATCCCAAACGATTACCTCTTCGACAGTGCACTAACGCCCTAGCAAATTACTGGGCTGGGTGCTAATCCGTTTTTATTTCAATGTTAATGTAGTGCAAAATAGGTAGCGCAAGCACCGCTATCCCCGCCGCCACAGCAAAACCCACCGCAAAGCCGAATGTGGCTATAACAAAGCCGCCGATAAGCGAGCCTAAAACGCTGGCCAACGAAATAACCGCTAAGAGTTCCCCTTGAGTGGTGCCCTTGCGGTTGTACTGCGCCTGGGAAATCGCAAAGCACATAATCGGATACCAAATCAGTGCATAGCAGACCAAAAAAATCACCAAAAAAATAAATGGGAAAATAAAAGCAAACGGTGCCCGATACACCAAAAACACCGTTAAGCCTGCCCAACCCAGAATAATCAGCGACCGTATCCCAATCATAGACGCAACAAGCTTCTGATACTCTATCCTAACCCTTGGCACAACATTGGAGAATGAAATGACTGTGGCAACGTTCTCTGCAACGTTAACTGAGAGAATCAGACTCGCTGACATTCCAATCGCCGCCATAAACGGCACCTCACCCACGGTGTAGCTGAATACGCCTGTCCAATGGATAAGACAAGCGATGAATAGTAAATGGACCGGTTTTAGCCGTCGAAGTCCCCTTGGAATTTTTCGTATATCAAAATAGTCAAGAACAGACATGGTCGTGGGTTGTTCCTCATCCTGCACGTTGATGATTGCGTAAGCTTCGCGTTCAAGGGGCAAATCTGGCTCTTTAGCGGTTCGCCAGACAATCAACGCTGAAACCACGCAGAAGCCCGCTGCAATGTAGAGGAGCCAACTCAGAGGCATTACAAGCGCTAATAGACTGTTTACAACTAATCCTGCGATGACGCCTATGTTCCAGTATGAATTGTACTTGACGATTTCTTTTTGCCAATTTTTACCCTCGTTAGATTCGACGGCGTACATCGCTGCGATGGGCTGGATTCCAGCAGTTGAAACAGCAAATACTGTGAATAATGCGATTAGTTGCCAGACGGCGTTGGCTAAACCTAATAGCACAAACAGCGGTGCCGAAGCCAAGAAAAAAATTACCAGAAACCTGATTCGCAGCCCAAAATAATCCGATAGCCGTCCCCAGCCGATTGATGCGACTATGCTGACGGTTGCGTTTCCTGCGATGATTAAACCGATATCAAAGAGTGTTGCGCCAAGGGATAGGGCCGCAAGGGTAATGACGATTTTTATTGATCCCAGAGCCATATTTAGGGGAATCAATGAAAAATACCACAAAGAAGAACGTCTGGTTAATTGGCGGATACTCAATAAAATCCCGTGAACCCAGCTGGGCTCAATTAATGTTTGTTTTGTGGGTTAATTTCTCTTTAGTTTTCCTGTTGCTGTGTTAATACAGCCACTTACGTTTAAGACACCCAACCGTTAACCAATAAAACAGTTAGAACTGTTTTTTTTGGGAGGTGAATGTATGGAAGTAACTGATAAGAGTGGCAGGCTGAAACTTACTGTTGAATTGGAAGTCAACCCAGCCCTCATGGATCTTGTTAAAGAAAACATGGAGAACATGATGAATATGGCTTCACAGTGGCGACCAAATATGGGTCAAGGCGGCAAAGGCAAAATGGGCGAAGGCGGACATGGCATGGGCACGATGCACCACGGCCAAGAATAATCCCCTAAAGGGTGAAAGTTGGCTCAGAAGCCACGGAAGCAACGGTTGCTTCTGCTTTTTCTTCCTGCTCTTTTGTACCCGAAACCGCTAACCAAACTGCACCTTCCGCGCCGTTAACGCCACCAGCAGCAATCAACACAGCCTCAACGCCGCAGAGAAGTTTGAAGGCTTCGATTTCTGTAAAAACCTCGCCGGGAAGCGGCAAAAAACGATATCCTTCTGTGCCAGGTTCATTTATTTTTTGAGCAATAGCATTTAAGTCACCGTTTATGCGTTTTTCTAAACCGACAGCGACGAATAATTTTACCCTGCGTCCAAAAACAGCTGGCAGAGATAAACCTGCAGTGCCTGCCTTCGGGTGACCAATCAATAAAGCAGCCTGTTTACGCTCTAAATCTAGTGCGTTTGCGCCTTTAACGATGACATCGCCTTCTTTGAGTGAATCTACGACGTCGCCGATGGTTTTTCCCTTTTGATATTCGCCTTTAACGATTACTACATCGCCGGGGAATTGGCTTTCGTCTGATAGTCGCCCTTCTTTGGTTACTGGTTTGTTGGGTGGCATGGTTAAGCCGCGGAAGAAGCGTTCGCGGGAGAAACCACTGATGCCTATGCTGCGGAAGATTTCTTCTGCTAAGTATCCGTTTGTGGTTCCTGCTATGAGTACGAGGGTGCCGTTTTTGGCGGTGCTCTGGATTTGGGGGTGTCTGGATAGTGCTTTTGCTATTAGGCGTTTGCCTGCTGAAGGCGTTAAGAGGAATTGTTTCAAGGGGCTTGATCTCGTTGTCTTTGTATTTCGGTTGTAGATTATAAGATTTATGACTTTGTATTGAGCCGTATGTAGCTTATAGAGAATATGTTGGGCATCTCTAATAGCAGCTTTGTGTTCTTAAATCGCGAGGAACTGAAAAAAATAAAAAACAAACGGGTCATGGCGGCTCTAAAATTCACAAAAAACGCACAATCATAGATTGATGAGGCAATCTGTGTGCTTGTGGCAAGCTCACAACCAGCCAGCAACTCAGACCAAACGCTGAAATCAACAAGCAGCCGCCTGCATCATCCGCTGGTAGATTATGAATATAGAGGATTTCTGCTGCTATCTACTACTAAAAAATAAAGTAGGTTATTAAAATAGAAGGGTCCGAGCGACAACTACCATAAAACAAAAATCAACCCCCTTCAAAATCGGAAATAGCAAAGCTATATTCAGAACAAGAAAAAATAATAAAAAATAAAAAAGATTTTATTCTTAACTAATTGGAAAGATGATTAAGCTTACGCTTAGTATCTTCTTGGTGGACGTCTTTTTGCGTAGCACTCGCGGCAATATACTGGTCTTGTGCCGTCTGGTTTGAAAGGAACATCACATTCTTTTCCACAGTCAGCGCAAGTTGCCTTGTGCATTTCTCGGTTACCGTATGACATTTTTGCTGTTTCAACTCCTACTATATTCGTTGTGCAAATTTACTTTTGCACGTACACCATAGACCAAGTCGAGGCTTATAAATGGCATGCCTTCGAACTCATGATTAGACATGAAATAAACAACACTTGCGCTAACATTCTTACCCCAGATACGTGCAGTCTAACAAATAGTCAAACTAATATAGTTAGTACACCAATATAGATGAATAATTCGGATATACCCTTCGAATATTGGAGAAAAAGTCAAAAATGGCGGCCGCGGGCTTAGCTTTTTCTCGGACCCAACACAAGTGAGTGCAATTTGAGACAGAAAAAATCGACCTTGGGCGAACATCTCGCTCTCCTATCTGTAAAATATAGTGTCTACCCGAACGAAGTTTTCCAAGCTTATAGTATTAGCCCGCAAAAATGAACGCGCCAGCTGCGGCAACCTATCAATCGAATACCGTGGCAAATTAAAAGGTGAAACAATCTTTCTAATAACCAAAGACAACGATGTGGTCGCACAATTCCGCGTCGAAGAAGAATTTCTGCTCCGCAAAGATAACCCATTTGAAAGCTGGATGAGCACTGACAAAATCAAGAAGAAAATTGCAAAACAAAACACAGAATCCGTCTATACCCAAATTAAAGATCTAAGAGCGGGTATGAAACGGGTTAATCTCAAAGCTGAAGTTCAAGAAATCCCTAAACCTGCACAGGTCCATACTCAATTCGGCAACACAGTCATGGTGGTTAACGCTTTGGTCGGTGACGAGACAGGTAAAGTTAAGCTTTGTCTCTGGGAAGGGCAAATCGGGCAAATTAACGTCGGCGACCAAATAGAACTCCGTAACGGGCAAGTATGCGTTTTCCGCGGGGAAAAACAATTACGTTTAGGTAAGAATGGCTCGCTTACAGTGTTGAAACGGGCTGAAGTAAAACCGCAAATCGCCACAATCCGCTAACCCAAAAACTGCCTTTAGCATTTCTTAGATAAGTTTTTTGCATTATTATCGAAGGTTAACAACCGTTTGGTCTTTTTAATTAGATGGAGTATAGCGATGCCTGGTTTTTTGTTGCCTCCTAAACTTGCAATGGAAAGCAATTCCAAATATTATAATGAAACTAATGCTTTGCATGAAGATTGCCTTGTTCAATTCGGAACGTGTAAAGACAGTGCTTAAGCGCCTAAAAAACCTACTTTTTATGCAATCGAAGAAAGAAAAATATGGGTGATATCTATGGCAGCGTTTTCTTTATGGTATGCGTCGTATTTTGAGTTCAGCATCCATTTCTACTCTATCTACTTCTTCTACCTGAGGCGTTTTAGGAGTTACAGGTTTGTCTTTATGTGAGCCATAGGTTTGCGAGTAAACCTTGGAGAGTTGAGCGCCAAACAGGATGAACAGGCTTGTTAGGTAAACCCAAAGAAACAGAACCATCAGAGATCCAGCTGTTCCTGCCAGTGTTGTAACTTGGAATAGGCTCAAGTATACCCCGAAGAGGTAGTTGAGCACTGTAAATACGACGGCTGTGACTACCGCTGCTAAGGTTACATCTCGCCATTCCACCTTTGTTTCAGGGAGTAGTTTAAAGATTAACGCAAACAGAAGAGTCCCCAATCCAAAAGAGAGCAGAATCTCCAGAATCCTCAGTAAGAACCCTGTAAAGCCGCCTAAAACAGGCTCAAGAGCGACCACTGTGAAGCCGAAAAGAACCGTTGAAAACGAAGTCCAAGCCACCACAATAAGCCCAAGTGCAATAATCAACAAAAATGGAAGCACTTTCTCTTTTAGGGCTGTCACAATACCTCTGGGTTGTCTAATCTCCCATATGACATCCATTGATTTTTGCAGCACTGAAAAGGCACCGATTGCTCCTGAAATTGCGAATATGATGCTAAGTAGTGATCCAAAGACAGATGTTAGAGGGCTTTGAGCGTTTATCAGAAGCTGAGAGATTAAGTCCGCTACTGCTGGACCTGCGATGGTGCTTATTTGATTTATTAGTTGCTCAAGTGCCGCTTCTTGCCCATAGACCTGTGCGAGAATTTCGACTGCTATTAGGGCAAGGGATGGAAGAGGCATTATAGTGAAGAAGGTTAGCGCGGCTGCTCTGAGAGTGGCGTCGTGCTTTTGCCACTTGGAGTAGGTATTCATGAAAAGATTGAGCAATTGGTTTTTGTTCAAAATTCACCCTCTTCTGTTGTGCTAAATTATCATTCTTATGGCGGCGAATGGGCTGTTGAGGGCGACAGCTCTCGTTTTGGTTATCGCTTGGAGAAGTCTTGGTTTTGCTTCCGCTCCGATTGTGACCATACGATGCCCTCTGTATGATACGGTCAGGGTTATTCCTCGGGTCTTTAATGTTTCAGCTACTGTTTTTAGGATGGCAAGAGGGCTGCTGGTTTTTTTTTGTTCAGTATTAGGTTCTGTTGGAAGCTTAGGGGTAAGCTGGTCTCTCATTGCGATTATTCTTTTTATGAAGGTTTTGTCTTCGATGTCTATTTCGATTTTTTTACTGGTTAAATTCACTTTAAGAACCCGCAAGTCACCAGTCGATAGCAGAACTGTCCCTGACTCGAACGCTGGCAAATCCTCTATGTTTTGCATTATTTCGTAACCATCCAGTGGCGATTGTTTTTGTGCTTAACGTTAAAATTTATGGTGCCGCTGACTTCATACTTGGTCTTGCCAATACAAAATTTGACTGCTTGAACATCAACCCTCAAGTTGTCTTTATCGCCTGATAGCTTGTCGATGATTTCTGCTAAATTATCGGGTTTGTAAGCGGAAATTTTTTGCTGAAGCTCTCTTGACTGAGAAGAAGCTGCCATAAAACTTAGATCCCAATAGACATAGAGTTCGAGAGGAATAAATCTTTGACCTCTCTACCTTCAGGGATACAAGCCTTCGTTTGCCGTCTTTTTGGTTTTTTACAGGTTTTTTAGGGTGCTTTGGGAAGGCGGGTTTTTATAGAACTCCGTCATATTGGCTTGAAAGGAAGAGAGAGTGGAAAGTCCAAATTGACTCTTATCGTTGATGACGCTGGCAGCGGCGATTTACTTTTCGGCGTTGTAGTCGGCGCATACCACCAGGAAACAGGCGAATTCAAATACGATCTTATTGACGTCAGGTTCTATCAGGATCTATTCCGCGAAAAAGAGTATCTGCAGGAATCCTCCCGAGTTGTCGCCCGTCTTGTCTCAAAATTTATTTTGAAACCAGATGAAGCTATTCATATCTGTCAAGGCTGCATCTTCGATGTTGCTGCTGAGGAACTTTCGAAAGTCTACGGTGAAGACCGGGTCAAACGTATCCACGTTGAAGGCGAAACACAGCGTCTTGTCGAAATTGCTTACTTGGATGAAATCCGCAATTTAGGCTATGAACCGATGGCTGAACGGGAAGAAAAAAGAGGCAAAAGCTTCTTCCATATGATGCATTGGCTTAAAGATAACCCTGAAATGCTACGCTACGCCAAAACAGGTTGGCCTCGCCTGAAAAACTATCAGATATTCAAGTCTTTCCATGCAAAACAAACCTTCAGTGTAGTCTGCAGTGAATGCGGTAACCAATGTGAGGTGCCATTTAAACCTAAAGTCGATAAACCGGTTTTCTGTCAAAAATGCTGGTCAACCCATAAACCCGCACGTCCACACTCTTATCGACCTAGAAACAACAGAAAAACAATAAAACACTAGACGGTAAACAAAAATGAACGTATTCTTAGACTTTAACTCAAGCTGGTACGTGCTCCTATTCGCTTTTCTTGGCGCATGGGCACTCCTAATTGTTGTACGTAAAAAATTTAATTCAATACACGAAATTAAAGAACAAGCGTTCTTGGCTTTCGGCGGTATGATTTCGATGGCTATGATGGAGTTCTTTGCAGTCTCCACTGGACTGTGGAATTATACGCCGGGCAACTGGCCCGTGATTCTATGGCCAACATACTTCGTCGCTATACTGTTCGGTTATCAACTGCTACGTTCTATCGAGCTGGTACTGCTACGAAGACCCATAATGGCTTGAATATTTAAATTACCGAGCCACCACTTTTCTAGTGGTCGTGTTTTTGCTTTGACTTCTAGTAGCGGGCATGTTTCTAATGGTGCTGTGGTTTGGGCTGGAAAACCCTGGGTGATTCCAGCGGCTATATTTCGCACGGTAACGGTGGTTCTCTTAGCGATACTTTTTATGTTTATTGAAATGACCGCTGGTGTAGCGCTTTCACTAATAGCTGGTTTGCCTGTTTTCCTCTGGACTTTATTCGGGGTTATTTTGGTTTGGATTGTTAGTCTGTTTGATTTGCTGATTTATTGGGCTTCCCATAGCTATGTTCTTCGGCAAGATGGTATAGAAGTTCGAACGTGGGCTTATTCGGTTGCATTCTTTTGTGGTGACGCCCTCAGGTTTTGGTGATTTAATGCTCTATCAGTCGCTGGGCGGTAGAATCTTTGGTTACGGCGATTTAACGGTTAACTCTCAGGGTGAACGGCAAACAAAGCTGAAGCTTGTGCGGTCGCCCTTCACAACCGCCGATATCATACGCGACATAATGGGTAAACCGATTGTTCGCCTCGAAGAGCATCCTTAGAACATGGAGTTGCGGTTTTTAGGTTGCCGCACTACTGGCTGCATTACATCCCAATGCTCGGCTAATTTGCCATCCTCCACTCGGAAGATATCTATGATTGCGCGTCCGATATCGGAGTGGTTTGGAATAAGGTGGCTGTGCACGACTACGTATTCACCTTCAGCGATTATGCGTTTAAAATCCAGGCGTAGGTCTGGGTTGGTTTTTAGGTAGGCTGATGCATAGGCGATTACACCGTCTGGACCGTCGGGGGCATCGGGGTTGTGTTGGCGGTAGCTGGGGCTGATGTATTGTGCGACGGCTTGTTCAGGTTTTTTCTGGTTGAATATCATGTCTAAACAGTTTTTTGCTATTTTTTTATTGGTTGATAGGTCGTTTGCTATTTGTGTTTGCATAATTTTTCCTCATTTATGTGGGGTTTTGGTTGGGTTTTAAGGGTGTGTGGTTGCGGTTTGTAGCAGCGGGGTATGGGTTGGTTGAGTTGTTTGTCTTGTTTTATAAAGTATAATTGTACATTTAATGATTGTTTGGACCAATAATGTGGTATTTGTAGAGGTATTCTTAATTGTTATGAACATTTCTTAACACGCTTTAAATCTCGCCCATTGCATGAATGTTTTCAGAGCAAAACAAAAACATGGAGGAACATAGTATTTGGATTTGGTAACACTCGTAACAGCAGCAGTTGTCTGTGCCTTGCCCATCATATTCATGGGGTACGTAAAATTAATGGTTCGGCGCGTAGAAAAGCACACGGCAAGGTACAACAATGGTGCAGAGCGATAGGTATCAATCCAAAACTCTCTCCCTGCTCCGATAACCTGCAAAAACCAAACTCTTTACTTCTTTAGCTGCCAACGCGTCACGTTAAGGGTTATTTTTTCCACTAATCGCTCTTTAACATTTAACTCTATTTTGGTTAATACTCAATTTTTCAATAAAATAATGTTTTAAAAAATATCAAAATTTGCCAAAAAAATTTTAGGTTTTTTGTAAATTTCTGTGATATGTAGTTGTAGGTATATACATCCATATTAAATATCCTTATAAGCAGATTTCGACGATGCTCAAAGTCCCAACGGAGGCGACAAAACAAATGCTCAGTCGAGATTGTGATGGATGCGAAATGCTCCATATGTGCAGTGAAAGATACCGACGCGTCGGCAAAGACGAGAAAGTTTACTGCCCAGACGGCACAGCGCATCTTGTAGACCAAAACTAAAACCCTCTATCTCTTTTCATCTTTGTTTTGTGTATTTTGATTTGCCAATATAGGTGTAATACACCGATAGGTAAGCAAATGTAACCTTAACTGGAGAAGTAAAATTTTAAGGCAAATAGCGCTCCAAGCCTGCGTTAAAAAATAGTTGATTTTTGCAGGACTGCTTATGAGGCAGCCTGTGTGTTCACCTTTTTTGTTCGCCAAGTTAAGCCGCTGAAGATTGTAATCGCCAAAAGAACCGCAAAAACCGCTGCTTTGATGATTGTGAAATCTATGACTGCAGAGTAGAGTGCGAATGCTGCTGGAAACGCCCCGATATACAGAGTGAAGAATATTGCTGTGGGTAGTTTGTAGCTGTATTTGTAGTCTTTGAAGATTCGTCTGCCAAAGTATAATGCTGCTAGACGTCCCATGCCATGCGTGCATTTTATGCAATTGTAGCATGGACGTAGACACCCGATGAAGTGTAGTAGACCGTAAATTGCGATTAGCGTCACTATGAAAAATGCGATACCAGCCGTTATGTCATATAGTAGAAAAGCGACTGTGTCAAGAACAATCCATACGAAAAGGGCAAGGTTGCCGAATAGAACTAAGTTTTCGGGGAAGAAAATTGGTCGACCGTTTTTTGGTTCTGTCATGACATAGCCTTCGTCTATTGCCCAATATATCGTTTGAATGTTGCTTCTATGTGAGCTTTTGGATAAGCGCCAACTATTCGCTCTACTGCTTGACCGTGGTAGAAGACGACGATTGTGGGTATACTCATGATTCCGAAGCTGCTGGGCACCATTCGGTTTTCATCCACATTCATCTTTCCGAAAGCTACTTTGCCTGCATATTCTGCGGCGAGTTGCTCAATTACCGGTCCGACCATTCGGCAAGGTCCACACCAAGGAGCCCAGAAATCGACGACTAATAGTGCATTTGTCTTTACCGTGTTATCGAAGTTGTTATCAGTAATATTGAGCGGGTGGTTGTTTACCTGCTTTTTGTGGTCTGCTTCGTCTAACATCGATTGAACTTTTTTTAGTCTTATCTGCTGTAATTCGTTGTCCTCAAGCATTGACATTCCTCAGGCGTTTTTAGGCTTGTTTTTTCGCTGCCTCTCTTAGTTTCCAAACGTTGCAGGTAGGGGCGTGATCACACATCTCTTCCGGTATGCCTCGTGGGCATTCAAATTTTTTCTCCATAATTCACAACTTCTATGCGAATGCATATACCGTTACAGGCAAATATATATTACGGTATTGACAATACCAAACAATACTATTTATATGCAGGAAATTACACTGCTTATCCATGGAAAGCATAAATGCTGTAACAAAAAAAGGCGCATCATGCACTGATTTACTAACATGTCTGTATAACTTGAAACCTACTGACTTAGAGGTCCTTCAAGCAGTCGCAAAAAACGAAAACGCGAGTCTAGACCAAATTGCTACTAAAGTACAAAAGGACCGGAGTTCAGTACACCGCTGCCTATCTAAACTCGTTAGCATAAATCTGGTCAATAAACAAACTAAAACCATTAAGGGCGGTGGATACTACCACACATACTCCATGCTTGATCCTGTTTTGATTAAAAAGCATGCCAGAGAACGTGTAACAGAAATAACTGAAAGCTTACAAATGTTAATTGATAACTTTGACTCAGACCTTGAAAAACACTTGACCCAAAAATAACAGCAGTCTAACAATTTACTTAGCGCGCCGTTCCATGAAAAATGCGATACCAGGGTTTACAACATATCTATCATTAGCCAGTGCAATGCCTGCAAACAAGATCTCTTTGCTCAAACACTATTTACTGGATAATTCAGTTGTCAAAAACGAAGTAATCTTATTAAAAGATCAGTCCTATTTTTAATTGGTTTTTGGAGGAATTCTCTATTAGTAATCAGCCTCTGGCTTTGTCATCGGACATTTATTGGGTTGGAGTAAATGATGCTCAAACCCCTTTGTTTGAGGGTCTTTGGAATATCCCTGAAGGTGTGTCCTACAACTCTTACTTGATTTTGGGTTCGGAAAAAACCGCTTTAATAGACTGCGTAAGCGAGAAAAAATCTCAAGAGCACTTCAGCAAAATCAGCCAACTAACAGACATCTCCAAACTGGACTATTTAGTCATCAATCACATGGAACAGGACCACACCGGCGCCATCCCCGAACTACTCAAACAAGCACCAAACATCAAAATAATCTATACACCAATTGCAAGAAGTATTTTCCTTAAATTCTACCAGATGGACCCTCCTGCAGTTCTTAGCCAAGGGTGATGATATGACGATTTCTCTGGGAAATAAAACGATACGTTTTATCCAAACGCCTTGGCTGCACTGGCCCGAAACCATGAGCACTTACCTTCCGGAAGCAAATACTCTCTTTTGCTGTGATGCCTTTGGTGCATTCAAAACTCTACCCCAAGGGGCCATTTTAGACTCAGACATTGATATTGAAAAACAGAACGTGTGCGGATGCAGTCAAAAATATTTTGCCTCGGTATTCAATGCGCAAAGAGAATGGGTCCTAAAAGCTATAGAGAAATTTGACAAAATGAATCTGAAACTTGAAGTCTTAGCTCCAAGCCACGGCCCGGTACTGAACCGAACCTCAAGGGAAACGATCGATAGATGGGCTAATTGGAGTAGGGGCACATACAAAAAGACGGTGGTCATCGCATACGCCAGCATGTATGGTTTCACCGCTAAAGCCCTAAACGCTATAACCGAAGGAGTAGCCCAGGCAGGGGGCACAACCAAGAGCTTTAACCTCTCCGAAGTTGCACCCGTCGATGTTCTAACCGACTTAGTGGAGGCCCCAGCATTAATCGTTGGCGTCCCCACTTACGAGCATGAGATGTTCCCCAAAGTGGCGGACTTCATAAACCTGCTTAAGTTCAAAAAGTTTAGTAACCGATGTGCCGGCGTGTTTGGCAGTTTCGGCTGGAGTGGCGAAGCAACAAGAAAAGCTACGGCTGAGCTGGCTGGTTTAGGCTTTGAAATCGTGGATTCACCGCTCCCAATCTATGGCAGTCCAACGAGTCAAGACCTTGAGAAAGCACAGCAATTGGGCAAAGCAGTGGCAGAAAAAGCCTTCTCAAAACCCAGCGCAATATAAGATATGTCAGATTAGGGTTGCCATTCGACGGATCTGTTAGCTTACAAATTAACTCATAATGATATGGTCCCACATCGATTTGTTTAATGATGGAAAAACCGTTTTCTGCAAGAACCCGATTGGCCTCGTCTTCCGAGAGCCGTTCTTTAAATGGCGGTCCATGTTCAGTTTGGACCTTCTTCCAATCTACATCAACAATGTAGGCTGTTGGTTTGGATATACGTCTAACTTCTTGGAAGAACGCTTTCCTGTCTTCTACCTCATGTAGAACGTTGGCGAATAGGACAAGGTCGACGGATTCTTTTGGAATTCCAGTATGGCATACATCGCTATTTACTATTCTTATGATATTTGGGTTCACTTCTGACTTGGTAATGTTTTCTTTTAAGCCATCTATCATTGTCTGGTTGCTATCGACGGCATATACGAGGCCTTTTTCTCCTATCATCTGAGCCATTGGTATAGTGAAGAAGCCAGGTCCCGAACCCAAGTCTGCAATGGTCATTCCTTTCATTACCCCTGCCTCGTTTAGAATGGTTTCTGGATTATGCTGTTGCTTTCTTTCTTCTGACATTAAGAACTTGACTCGGTCAATATGATGTTCCATTGCTAACTCCTCAACGGCTTATGCGAAATCAATCCACTATTAATGTAAATTGGTTGAAGAATTTCTCTATTTTTAGAATTCGATTGTAGTGTAATTTTAACTCTCTGGGTTCGATTTTTTTGGTAGGCAAAGGCGCTATAGATTGTATTCACCAAGAGAACCACAAAAAAGCTGGTCTGTTACTTATTTTGTCTCCACAAGGTATATATTATTTATTACGATTCATGCAACCAAACGGTGACCGAATTGGAAAATAATCAACAAGTCGCAAAGAAATCTATTCTTAGTAAAAAAATCATTTTCATAATAATAGCAGTTATCGCAGTTGCTGTAGTCGCCTCTGTTGCCGCGGCGGTTTTGACGACAGGTGACCAATCACCCATTAACAAAACTAACAACCAGAATGACCTAACAAATGATCAGAGCAGCCCACAATCTTGGATCCAAAAGGGCACTTATGCAACCTATGCAGGCCAAGCTGAAATAATGTCAATGAGTATCACCTTCAGCGCAAGAATGGAAATTGTTGATGTAAACCAAACTCACATGCAATTATCAACCGAATATAACATGTCAACACCTTTCGGTGCAACAGAAAACACCACCACAACTTGGGTAAGCAGAGAAGACATGAATTTCCAGCCAGCAGACCTACCCCTAAACAGCACATATACCACACAAATAACCATACCAAACCTTGGAACAAGAACCTGCACTGTTTACGAATATAGCAGCGAAGGAATCAGCGCAGCATACTACGTTGACAATAGCATCCAATGGCCAATCAAAATGGTAATGACCTCTCCAACTGTTGAAGGGCAATCCTACAACATGGACATAAGCCTGGTAGATACAAACATCCCGGGCCTTTAATAATTGCCAGTAAAGTTGCGCCTTAATTTTTTTTCCCTGATTTGGAGCGATGGGGCCTGATTCTTGGAAGGCCTTAGTGCGAATTATACCACTGCTCAATTATGTGCGCCAAACGCTCAGAGTACCCGGCCTCAATTAACATTTGGCTGAATTCTTGCTCACTCATTCGCTTCATCCCTGCATAACTGAGGCATTGACTAATAATAAGCGTAGCTGAAAATTTGGGAGTATACCAGAAAACGCAATATCGCCTGGGAATCTATAGTTAATTAGCTAAGGTCTTCTACAAATAAAGGGTATACGAAAGAAGGGTTTCGATATTTCAAAAATAATGCTAAAATTTTAAAAAAGAGTAGAGTTGAGCGTTTGTCGCTCTATGTGTTGGCTGCTACTGTGGAAATGTCTGCGATGTCTATGCGGTAGTTTTTGTTGAAGTCCATGCCTAAATCAAAGTTGCCCCAGCCCGGTGAGGCACCGTTGCATTTGGCGATGGTTTTAACGTCTGTTCTTGTTATAGTGTTGCTTGTGGTGTCATCGGTCATTTTGAAGGGGTTAAACCAGGAACGAGTGACAGAGCGGTATATTGAGCCGGTCAATACTGTATCGTCATGGATCGTCTCCGATTTCAAGTGTGAGAGTGAACGTCGTGTCTTCGATTGTTAGTGTTCCTGTTGCAGTTGAGGGTTTGATGTCTTGCTCTTTATGTACATTAGTTACTATTCCTTGGGCATCTTTCTCAACGGTAATTGTGACGGTTACTTCTGCTACTTTCCAATTTCCTGAAATTTGTATGTACCGTCGGTTGAGGTAAAATTGGAGCGGAATCGGCTGGGAGTCTTGCAATAAAGTAAGTGTAGGTTTTGTCTTCTGTAGCTTGTCCAGGTTGAAGATCTTTTGCCAAGTTTGTTGTCCACATGGCTGTTGCAGAGATTACCTCTTTAGTTTCTGCAGTTTGGCGAACCGCTGTTCTAATTTGTGTCTGCAGCTGTCCCCTGACATCTGTGGCAGTACCGAGTTTCTCGATATTTCCGTTCATTTTGAGCCCAGTTGCTTGCATGAGTCGATTAGCGACGTTTTCCACAATAGATGGTTGTGCTACTGCGGCTTGAACCGTCAAGGCTATGCTGCTTATCATAAGAAGGCTGATTATGGCAAATACTATGGCTTTTTTGGTTTTCATGTTTCTTACCTTTACCTCAAGGGTTAAGTTGCTTTAAATAAAAGGGTTTCTGAGGTCTATTTACTAAAATAACTGTTATAATAGTTCATAATAGTTTAATAGTGTTCATTTGGGTTTTATTTAGGAGTAAAGCCAGTAAAAGTCATTATTTTTTCATTTTGCGGTTGTATTTTCGGCGCTCACTACTTTCCCTAATTGTGCTTGCGGTTTTGGCCTTAAATTGTTGTGGGGCAATTGGCTGAGTATACGAGAGCAAGTCTGCTCAAGCAGCGCATGATGTGACCAGCGATTATTATACCCATTGCTTAACTGGGAAATAACCTCTACCGGGGCGATTATGCAGGGAGCTGAACGTTGAACGTTTTGACCTGCGCAAAGACGGCCAAATAGAGCTGCAGTCACCAAGCGGTACCCATGAATGATGTGTTTTGGATGTGATAGCTTTAGCCATCTATGTACTGTTCCGATGCAGCCCGAGCCTTTCTTAGCATTAGTGCTTAAATAGATAAAATTGCGATTGATTCTTAGGATTGATTTAACATTTTAATCGTAAAGAATTATAATATTCAAATCTAAGTTTTGGAAACGGGTGGGCGACAAAGAAGTGACTAAAGATCACAAAGCAATGACCAAAGAACAAGTTTACAAAGACTACGGCATGTTCAGCAGTGTCAAAAGTAGGTCAAAAACCAAGACACGAAGACCTCCTAAGAAATTAAAACAGTGTTCCAAGTGTGGCAGAGTAGGCGACGCAATGACTAAACATTCACTCACAGGTGAACATAAGCCACCTTTCATATGGCTGTGCAGGCAACCCTGCCACGACGAAGTGCACAAGTTCGGTATAAAATTGACAAAAGAACAAAAAGCAGCACTAAAACGACAGCCACCATGCAGCATACAATTCCCCACAGAAGACAACATTTCCAATCCTTACAGTAAACTGATTGAGCCTGAGTCGCTGGAGGGGGAAAAATTCAAGCAGTCTTTCAAGCGAATAAACTCTGAAAATAAAGAAACAGAATAACAAGTAAATCAATTAAACACGTTACCGATAGGCTGGCTCCCTATAAAGTCGATTCATCATGAACTCGGTAACCGCACCAAACCAACCCCATTTTCAACTTTAAAGAATGAGAGATAGCTTACTTGAAGCTGAAGTAAGCTTTAACTGAATTTTGCTAGCACTTCCCGTCCTAAATCTGTTATTTCAACGGCGTAGAACTCGTAGGGCCCCAATCTTTTTGGAGTTTCAAGTATGTCGATGAGCTTTGATTTTGACAGGTGCCTCGCTGCGTCGTTAAGACCTTCAGGCATCAAACCTGTCTTTCTATGTAAGAGGTCCACTTTCACCAATAGACCTTTATCAAATTGGGATAAGGCTACAAGAACCTGTTTGGCTGACTGGTCAAGCAAATCGAAATCATCTTGTTCAAAATCTTCAACCATAAAAACACCTGCCTCTAACTAGAGCAGTCTTCACATAAAAACCATTTGAAATGTTGGTATTTCCTGCGATAATCTTACTATTGGTGAATTCAGAGGGTTTACATGGACTCCTTAAGTCGCAGGCTTTCAAAACAAGTTCCATTGTTTTTTAGAGTTTTTGACGTGTTGGTTTCTTCTGTGTTTCAGATTGATTTTTTGGCAATGACGGATTTGTTTGGTTGTTTAGTTGCTTTAGATGCCAGATTGTTACATCTCGATCATTAGGTTGCTGATTTATCCATAATTCACGGTACTCTCGGAATTGCTTTCCTGTAATTTTGCCTTTTGATTGCAGCTCACTCAGCAGTCTTAAGAAGGCTCTGAGCTTTATCTGCTCATCAGTTTCTGTGCTACTCATTTGTTTCTCTCCTGTTTTGGTTGCTAATATCTCTGTCTGGCAGCGGATAAGCATTATATATGAAAAGAGTAAAAAGATGCTCTACCGATCGATTTTTCTCTGTTTGATTAGGTTTAGGGGTTGTTGGTTAGTTTTTGGGATAGTTTATAGCCACAAGGTCCACATTGAAAGCGCCAATCTATTTGAGCTTTGATTTGATCGTTACTTTTTGGATTTGTGGTCTAAGAAAATGATCACGGATTCATTTGAACTCAGGTGACTGCCGACTTGCAAATAGTTTACTCAATGTCTTTTTAGAGCAGACTCTTTTGGTAGATTATTTATACGCCAAATGCTTTCTCTAACATAAAGGGATAATTCAAAAATGTTAAACAACCGTTCTTCAAAGCTCTTGGCGTTTTCAATTGTGCTATTGCTTGGTTTATGCCTCCTGTTTTCTGCTCTGCCAGTACGGAGCTATGGAACCAACGGGAGCGGCACAAGCTTCTATGGAGGAGAAGCAGGGGATGATTGGGGGTACAGTGTCGTCTTAACAAGGGATGTTGGGCTAGCTATGGCTGGATCCACCGAGTCCTATGGGGCAGGTGGCAGCGACATGTGGCTCATACGAACTGTCCTAAGAACGGGAACTCATGGTACAGGCGCTACAATAGCCTATCAAGGCTACGCTTGGAACAAAACCTATGGCGGTGCAGCAGATGAAGCGGCAAAGCAGGTTATACAGACCAGTGATGGAGGGTTTGCCCTAGCTGGCTATACGAACTCTTCAGGCGCTGGCGGATTGGATATGTTTCTTGTTAAAACCGACATTAACGGGGAAATGGTTTGGAATGCCACCTTCGGTGGACCTCTAGACGACGTAGCCAACTCTATAGTTCAAACTAGTGATGGAGGGTACCTCTTAGCGGGGTACACTCACGTTTCAGAGGATCAACAGGTAACTTGGATGGTGAAGACTGACTCGGTTGGTGTGATGGAGTGGAATCAAACCTACCTTGGGACCAGTGCTAATTCGGTGATTTTGGGTACGGATGGGTCGGTTGTGTTGGCGGTGGATTGTCCGGGCGGCTTTGGATTAGTTAAAGTTGGTTTTTCAGGTGAGTTGTTATGGAATCAATCGTATTCTGCCGTTTGGGCTTTGGCTTCTGCTTGGTCTGTTGTTGAATCCAGTGCGGGTGGGTATCTGCTTGTTGGTGCTATCGAAGACAACGACGCTGGTGTCAAAGCTGGGTGGCTTGTTAGAACCGACAGCTCAGGCAACCCCATATGGAACACAATCATTGATGATGTTAGAATTTACTCGGTTATTGAGATGTCAAATGGAGACTATGCAATGTGTGGCGATTATGCATCAGTTGTCATCGTTGATAAATTTGGTATTATTCAGTATAATCGACCAGATGATGGGTTGTCAGATGATCTGCGATCGAAAGTGTTCACGGCAGCCTATAGTATTATAGAGGCTAGTCCACTGCATTTTGTTATGGCTGGTGGGCAGCATAGTTATGGTCAGATGGCCTCTGGATACAATGCTTTGCTTATGACCTACAATTTGGTAACTGACACCACTCCACCTACGATTAAGCTGTTGTTACCTGAAAATGGTCAAACCTACTCTCCAGACGAGGTTCCTCTGACTTTCTATGCCGACAGTTCGACTGTTCGGCTCTGGTACAGCATCGATGATCAAGGCAACTACAGCATAACAGGAAACATGACGCTACCTACACTCACAGAAGGCACTCACAAAATTACCATATACGGCCAAGACCAAAACTACAACACCGCAGGCTCGGAAACAGCTACCTTCCTAACCCAAACTATCTACATCACTGTTGCAGGGTCAAACGTTTCACCTCCAACAACACAGCCAACACAGACACCTACCGATCTTGGCACGGCAGATACTGTAACTGATCCGAAATTGATAGTTTACTTGGTAGTTGTTGTTGGAGTAGTGGTCATTGCCATGGTGGGTCTTGGATGGTACCTTAGAAAAGACATACCAAGCTCTGCAGACATAAAAGCGCAAGCACAACAGAATACAAGCTAAACAAGCATCTTCCTCCACCAAACATCAACAACTAAAAGAACAACAAAAATTTTTTGGGATGTTGTTGTTCTACCCGTTTAATCCTAAACGCCGATGTTTTTTTATATTTTCCAAGACCTTGTTCTAAGATAGTTTACATTGTTTGGGCAATTGGAGTTCACTTAGGCTTAAATTCCCCAAAAAGTATGGTTTCAAGAGTGAACCCTGATGTCAGAGATCGAATCCAAAGAAGTCGAGTGGAAAGTTAACGACATATCTGTGCATGGTACAATAACTCGCCCAAAAAGCAGTGATGCTCGTTCGGCGGTAGTCTTTGTTGCCGGCAGCGGTCCAACCGACCGCGACTGGTGCTCTCCGCTGTTGCCGGGAAAAAATGGCAGCGGAAAGTTGTTGGCTGAATATCTGGCAAGTCAAGGATTTCTAACATTACGCTATGACAAAATTGCCTCAGGGCCGCATGCTCAAGAAAACGTTTCCAAGATGATAGGCAAAATCAGCATGCAAAGCCATGTAGACGAATTATCAGGTGCCGTTAATACTCTTGAAAGCGCAGATCGCTTTTTTGTACTCACCAACAGTGAAGGAGCCATCCACGCCCTAAACTACCAATTGCTGGCCAAGACAAAATTTGAGGGCATGGTGCTGACGGGCGCGCCGGGACGATCTATCGGTCAAGTAGCCCGAACTCAAATCGTGAATCAGCTCGCGTCCTTGCCCAACAAGGAAACCATAATAAAGCAATATGATGCCGCTATAGCTTCTTTTGTAAACGGCAAACCGATAGTGCCTGATTCCGCTCTTCCTGAAGGCATCAAGCAGCTGCTGTTTTCGCTGGATACTCCTGCTAACTTGCCTTTTGTTCGGGAGTTATGGGCCTATGATCCTTCGAAAATTATTGGAGGAATTAAAGAGCCAATTCTTGTTGTAATCGGCAAAAAAGATATACAAGTTGATTGGCGAGTTGACGGTAAAGCCTTAGAAGACGCTACCGATCATAGCTTAGTCTCGTTTGTTTACCCTGATAATGCTGATCATGTGTTGAAGTTTGAAGATACGCCAGGCGAAAAACTGGGCGCTGAGGCTGCTCTCCACTACAACGTTTCAGATCGAGAGCTCGACCAAGAAGCCGTAAATGTAATCTTGAACTGGCTTATCAAGCGAGTCTAAAGCCTTCCACAGATCGATGGGCGTAGATACAGACAGCTATGATAATTATTTATTTTTTATTGGGCTGATAAGGTAAAATCCAGAAAGCCTCTCTTCCCTCTGTGGGGATAAATTTTTGGAATGCATTAGTGCGAATTGTACCACTGCTCGATTATTTGGGCCAAACGCTCTGAGTATCCTGCTTCAATTAACATCTGGGTGAATTCTGACTCGCTCAAACCGATCACTACACATTTAGATGCCTTCTTCAATAATAAGCGTAATTTCGATTTTACAATTATATCAAAATCCGGAATCATTGACGCAGCGATTGGGCAGTGAGTAACTCCAAACATGCCCTGTATGCTTAGAGGCGATCTGGTTTTCTTTAAGGCCTTTCATGGACGCACCCCAGCTTTCTCCACAACAAGCTTCATCCAAATGCGTGGGTTTCCAAATGGTGTGCAGCAATCAAGAGATAACTTGAAAGTGCCGTTTCCTATGTTGAGCCTTGCCTTGTATACTACAAGGTCATTGGCTAATAGAGGCGGTTTTAGGGGGTGTGTGGGATTATCTGGAGTTTTTCTTGCTTGCTTTTCTGACTGTTACAAATGCTGCAATCGAAATTAGAATGCTTGCTCCAAGGAAATAGTAGCCTATTGAATTTTGGCTGAAAACTGATGAAGGCTTTGGTGTTGGTGTGTGAAGTTGCCATGCGGATTCGTTACCCTCTGGACTCTGTGATGGCATAGTCTGTGCATCTGGAATCAGCCCAGTGTCGTTCCAATAAAGAATATTTTCATAGCCTATTTGCTCCGCGGTCTGGCCTGCGCTTGGATAGATTATGTCTAGTTTTGGTCCAAACATTTGCAGTAGCGTGGCGATGGTCATTCTAATGTTGGTTGTAAAATTCCTTGATCCTTCAGCGGTGTTAAAATCTGCGTTCCATAATCCCCAGATGGTATCGTCTGGACTGCGGAACCCTTCGCCAAAGTTGTCTGGGAGAACGTACACTGATCTGGCGGCTGTGGGAGTTGGTGTTCTTGGATTTGTTTGTGTGTATTGCCAAAACTGTTTCATGGCGTCAAAGTGGTCTTGCTGCAGTACGTTCTGTGTCCAGTTTTTGTTGCTGTCGAATACTATGATGTATTTTGCGCCGTTCTGATATGCAGCTACCATATCTTGGTAGAGCCCAGGGCCTGGCTCCATATATGGAGGTTGCTGGTAAGCCCATGTAATCATTATTCCCCAGTCTTTATCCATGGCAGTTGCTGCTCCCCTGACAAGAGCCGTATTTAGTTGGCGACTGTAGTCTTCCCAGCCGCTGTTCCAACCATACTCCGCAAACACGGTATCGTAGCCGGCTTGATAATCAAACCAGTATAGACCGTAATCTGAAGTGAATAATTGTAGGTTTGTTTGGTCTTCCAAGTTTCTGCCGATTGAGTAGGGTCCACTGCGTAGATACCAGTTTATGGTTGTGACATATCTGTTGGCTGCGTCGCTGAAGTCTTTTGCATAGTAAAATGCTGGGTAGTTTGCTTGATCTAGCTGTTTTCCTCCAGGTTCATCGTAGAAATAGATCCCCAAAAATTTGGTGCCGAAATTAAACGTTGCATTTTTGAGCCATGCTGCCGAAGGATAACCCGGATCATCAGAGTAAACTATGAAACTCAAACCCTTTTCAAAGACATACTCGCTTATGTAACTAAGCCTGGTTTCATTGTAGATCGGTCGACTATGGTTTCCTTGGACTACGGGTCCATAGCAGCCTATTATAAACAAATTAGTGTATGGACTGACTGTATCAATGATCCTTAACGTCTCATCTAAGCTTTCGAAGGCGACATCAACGCCGAAGTAGAGGGGTGTAGAAGTCTCTGTAGTGTTGGCTGTTGTTAGTGGTGCAAAGTTTAAGGTGATACTGCAAATTAGTGTAAAAATTAGCAGAATTACTGGTTCTTTTAATTTCATTGTTATTTATTGATTTGTTTTGATGGCTAATAAGATTTTTCAATATTCGGGGTGATCCGGATATTATTTGCAAAGCTTTGTTAGCGTTAGGGAAGAAATTGGCGCGCGAAAAGGAAAAGTTATTTTTGCTTCCTTTATGGCTTTGCTAACAACCAAATAAAACAATGCTACCACCAAAGCGGCCCAGGCAGGCCACCTAGAAATCCCTCAGGTATTTTTAGAGCGTTTTTGATCATGCGAATGAAAGGAGTGCGTAGCCTAAGAGAAATGACCCGCATCCTTGATACCGATAAAAGAATAAGAAAGCTCTGTTTTATCAAAGAAAACCAAAAAGGCTACACACGAAGCGTAATGAGCCGGTTTTCCAAACGAGTAGGCCAAGACAACCTCAACAAAATAATTGATAAAAAAGTAATTGAACTACTCAAATCTCAACAAACCACTAAAGTTGACGTAGTGTTGGATGCTTCCTTCATCAAAGCTTGGAGCATACGTCACCCAACAGACAACCAGATAGGCTATTCAGATACCCAGGCTAGAGTTGGCAGAGCTGGTCGATCATTTGCATTAGGCTACAAAATGCATCTATCAATTGATCACAAACTATGTTCCTCTTTCAAGCGTTTTTGCCTCGGCAAACCAAAATGAAAAGAAACATTCATAACTTTACTTGATAAAGCCAAGAGATTCTCAAATGTTGCAAAGCTAAGGTTAGAAGTGTAGTGGCTGACAGTCAATATAGCGATTCTAAGCTTAGGTGTGCGGTGGAGATGGCGACTATTCCATACCCTGCGAATCAAATGAAGGGTGTAGAGGGTGTTTTGAGGGTTGATAAGAAGTTTAGGACTTATGGGTCTAATGGAGCAAAAGATGGAATATCATAAGAGGCCTTCTATTGAACAGTTAACAGCTTTCTTAAGACGCTATTCTAGTTTTTACAATTTGGTAAGTGTAAGGTAGACTTTGGCTTGCCGTGTGGTAAGCTCTAATTTAGTCAGTATTTGAGTGTCTTCATCGTTGCTAAGCGTCATATTGATTTATTGTGGCCAGTTTAAATTTAAAATTTTTCTATTTCATTAAAAAAGAAAATAGAATCATCTTTTGGGTAGAGTAAAAAGCGTATTATTATCTGAGTTTGGAGCCTCTGGACCCTAATTAAGGAGTAATAGCAAAGTTTAAATGATCATGAAGATTTCGAAAATCGTAATCAGAGCCTTAAACTTACTCAGCCCCAGCTGACTTGCAATTGAAACTAAAAAAGGGTGAGAGGATGTTATCCTCTGTTTTGTTTTATGGGTGTTTTCTTAGGACCAGTAGTACCAGGACAATGACTACTACTAGTGCGACGAATAGACCTGCGATTGCGGGTAGGAAGTATAGATCAGCCATTGATGCTGTTTGTGTTGGTTGTGGGGTAGCTGTTGCTGCTGCTGGGTCAACTGCGAATGCAGTTGTTGCGCTTGCTGGCCAGTAGCCGTTAGTGCCTGCAAATGTTGCGACGACTGTGTATTTGCCTTCGATGTCTGGTGTCCATTGGTAGCTGTATTGGCCTGTGTAGTCTGTTGTGGTTGTACCGATGGTTCGGTAGTTTCCGTTAGCATCAACAACACTGAGTGTCACTTCGACGCCAGTAAAGTTTGTTGGAAGAGGTTTCTGTTGGTAAACATAGCCCATCCAGTCCTTCATGCTTGCGTCAGATGCAACTGGGACACCGTTTGCAAAACGTGCTGCTTGCTCGTCTTGCTTTGTGCCTGCTGAAGCATCCATGACTGTGCCGCTGATGATTAGGGAATGACAGAGTTCGATTGATGCTTGTGGTGCTGATACTGTTAGAGTGCTTGGGCCTCTGCCGACGCTGTAGATTTGGTTGTCAAGACCGTTAAACCAAGTTGCATAGCCATCTGCAATTGCATAGCTGTTACCGCCGAATTCACCAACGTAACTACTCAGGGTCCAGATTTCTTCACCTGTGGTTGCGTTGATTGCACGAGAGAGTGCACCCTTGAAGAGTGGAGTTTCAATCGTGTGTTCAGATGTAACTAAGTAGACTACGTCGTTGCCGATTGCGTTTATGAAAGTTGGGTATGGTCCGGGGACTTCAAAGCCACTGTTAGTTGTGTTGCCTGCGCCGCCGTTACCGTATGTCCATTCGACGTTGCCTGTCTTTGTGTCATAACAGTAAACGACTCCGCCGTATGCGCTGCTGTACATGTTGCCGTATGCGAATGTGTTAGAGATGCTGCCTGATGCTGGGCTACCGTAGTAGTCGAGTGGTTCTTGACCGTCGGTTGTCCACATGTAGTGACCATCGTCTAAGCTGTAACCTTTGAATTGTACTGTTTCTCTTAGGTTTTCAACGAAGACACGGTTTACTGGGTCAACACCTGCTAATAGAACGGTTAAGTTGCCTGCTGGTGGGTCAAAGGTTTTTGTCCATAGAATGTCACCGATATTGTATCCTGGTCTGGATGGGTTGATGTTAACTGCAAAGTATGAGTATGGGTTAAAGCCTAATGTGCCCATGAAAGCTGATGGTGCGTTTGAGGGAAGTGATCCATTCTGGAAGAGGATTAAGTCGTTGTAAATTGAGCATACGAATGTTGGGCTTGAGCTCATTGCGTTACGCCAGGGGATAGTTACGTTCCAGTCGATCTTGCGTGCTACATAGTTCATGTTGGAGTTTGTGCCGTCGGCTACGCTAGCGATTGATGGTGTGTTGCCTGTATATGACCATAGTTTTGAGGAATTCCATTGAGCTGAGAGTCCAGTTTGCGCTTGGGCCTGTGTTAGACATGTAGTAGCGTAGTTCTTCGCCTGATGGACCTCTGGCTTTTGCGAATGCTGTTGCTGAGGGTACGCTTGTAACGTTGAATAGTGGTTCACCTGTGTCTGCATCGAAAGCGCGTGCAAAGTTGCTAGTGAATAAGATTGCGTTCATGACTCCGTGTTGGTTGTAGTTTTGTACATCGTAGATATAGGCGAATGCTGGTTGGGGAACATCAGTTCTGCGCCAAATAATTTCACCAGTGTGTAAGTCACGGCAAACTGTTTCTAAGCCACTTCCACTGCTGAAGCCTTTAGGTTCACTGTAGTAGATTCTTCCGTTGACAATGATTGGGTTCATGTATCTTTGTATGTATGCTGAGCCTTCGAAGTAGGTATCGCCGATGATAGAGAGGCCTGTGCCGCTTCCAACGACTCCGCCACTTTGTAGCGGTGTTGTCCACATAATGTGACCTGTCAATGGTCCAACTGCGTCGGTTGGGCCGAACATTTGGCCGTTACCGCCTGAGTTAAATGTGTTAGCGAAGCCACCATAGCCTGCTGCTTGGACACCTAACCATTGTGAAGATATTGAGAACCAGATAGAGTTCTCACCGTAGATTGGACGAGTCCAGTATTCGGATGGCAATGGATAGGAGTCAATTACAGCGCCTATTGGTTCTTCTTGAACTGAGAAGGATGTTGTTGCAGTACTTCCAATGTAAGTATCGTTAACGTATGCTGAGTTGGCATTATAGTCAACTCCTGCTGTGCCAGTTGCGTATTTCATGCCTGGGAAGATGAATTGCACTGTGTATGAACCTGTTTGTGTTGGGGTATATGAGAAGCCTTGGTTGGAGGTTGTGTCTTCGATTCTGTCTTGGTAGAGAATGTCGGTTGTGTTGTCTGGTTTTGTGATGACAAGTGTGTAATTATGGAATCTCCATAAGTTGGCGTTTGCGTTGCCGCTTGGTAGTGCACCGTCGAAGATTTTGTCAAGCCATGCATATATCGTAATTTTCTGGCCAACGCCCACTGTTTCGGGGGCGGCTGCCACGTGTGCAGTAGTCAGTACATCCCATGCGGGATTGTGTGCAGAAGCTGTGAATATCATTGAGGTTCCTATTGAGATTATCATTAATGTTGCTAGTAAAATTGTCGCTAATTTTTTACGTGTAGTTTGCATTTTTTCTATTTTCTCCTTATTTGTAGCCTACACATTCGAGAAAACGGCATTTAAGGGATTCGGTATTAATGCAGATTATTCAGCAATGGCTTAATGTATGCGGTTGATAGAAAATAAGGTAATTTGGTAGATCATTAAGAGATTAGCCGGCTGCCTTGTCCCTAAAATAAAGAATAGGTCTTGACCTTGAATAATTTTAATCCGTTCATCTTTTAAATATAAAAAATATAAAAACTGGAGAATGTAGCCCTAAACTCTTAAAGGCAATTTAAGGACAAGAGACCGTGTGAAAATTTAGTTTCGGTTAATCTGTAATGCTTATCCTTCACTGAGCATCTCCTATCAATCTCTTTTCCTTCTTCTCTCCCTCTCATACTATAGCCCAAAAAACCTGCATAAAGCCCGGTCCAAGAATGTTCAGAACCCGCCTCATATTGTAAGCCAACATCGTAAACCCTATCTCACCAACAACCTTTCCAAGTCCCTTAAGCAACAAATAACCCTGATTAAACGCACGCTTCATAGTGCCAAACGGATGCTCCACAACACTCTTACGCAAAGCTAACTTCTCAGGCTCACGCAAGATCCTACCCCTCATCTCATCCAGCACTTCAGCATACTCCCAACGCCACAACGTCCGTCCATGCTTATTCGTGGTACACCTTGTCATGAAGTGCTCACACGAAAAACAAGCGTTAGTGCGGTAAACACATATATTCTTTTGATGAGCATGATCTAAGTAGCTGAAAATAAGCGTGTTTCCCGCTGGACAAATAAACGTGTCTGTTTTGACATTGTAAGTGAATTTATCAACATGGAATTGGCGCGTTGGAACCCCTTTCCTCTTGACAAAACCTACCCCATATCTGTTCTGCTCTGGCACATAAGGAATAATGCCATTGTCAACGCACTCTTTGATTTGAACAAAACTAAAGTACCCTCTATCTGCAACAGCGTCCAAATGTTCAGCTCCAAGCGTGTCTTTTGCTGCTTTTGCTATGCTGCTAAGCTGGCAATTGTCATTTGGAGCGTTCGTTACATTATAGTCAACAATTAAATGGTTCTTATCATCGACTGCGACTTGACCGTTGTAGCAAGGTTCAATTCTGCCTCGGTTCTTCATCAACCTACAGTCAGAATCAACCATGGATACCTCGTTTTGCTTTGACTCTTTGAGCTTGTTGAGAAGGTCCGCGTATTCTTCCTTTTGCTTCATTAACTTCTGCACTTTTTCCTGAAGCATTTCTACATGTTGAGAGCTGGCTTGTTCTTCTTTTTGGTCTTCCTCTTGAATTTCGGCAAGATATTTCGTTACGTGCTCGTCGACTATTTTCATTCGGTAGAGCAATTTCTTGCGGTTGAAGTTGCCGTCAAGGGAGTTTGCAGCTTTGAATTTAGTTCCGTCTATAACGATGCATTTAGCGCCGAATAGGTCTAAGCTTATGCAGAGTTTGACGAATTCTTTGAAGACGTCTTTGACGCAGTTGATGTTGTCTTTTCCGAAGTCGGCTATGGTTTTGAAGTCTGGAGCGAGTTTTCTCATGAGCCACATGACTTCAACGTTGCGGTGGCATTCACGCTCGAGTTTTCTGCTTGAACGGACTTGGTTTAGGTAGCCGTAAAGGTAGAGTTTGAGTAGGTCTGAGGGGTTATAAGATGGCCGTCCAACCTCACCAGGTAAGGCGTGTTTGAAACCGAGTTTTTCTAAGTTGAGGCTGTCTACGAAGGCGTCTATGAACCTGACGGGGTTGTCTTTGTCTACGTATCCTTCAAGGGTGTCTGGGAAGAGCGCTGTTTGGTTTCTTTTGAGTCCTTCCACGTGTTCGCTCATGGTTTTTCAGTTTGATTAAAAGCTAGTTATAAGCTTAACGGTAGGTGGCTGGCAAATAAAAAGACTTTTCACACAGTCTCGACAAAGCGGCGCGCGAAAATTGGATTCTTTCTTTTTTATTATAGGTAAAATAATGATTTGAACCGCACCTAAAACTTTTTGAAGGCTTAAGTTGTTTGTTCATTGACAAGGATAAATCTTGATGGATAAGGCTAAGATTAAAGATGAACAGTGCAAGTGTGGGCATCTGAGAAGTGAGCATTCGTATTTTTTAGATAGAGTTTGTAATAAACCAAAATGTGAATGTTACAAGTTCGTTTTAAAGGACGAAGAACAAAACTTAATTCTTTAGATCTCACGTGCTTACATGAAGATAAGAAAAAATAATAATCGCTTTGAATGATACTGCTAAGAGGTTCAGTATGTGGTAAAAATCAATCTGTTGACCTATTTGACCTTCAATTTGAACATGCTCGTTGACAAAGGAAAAACTATGACGTTGAAAGAGACCAGACAACTGTGTGAAGAAAAAACGATCCTTCGGGAGTTGCAAGAGCGATTTCCTTTTGTGGAAACACGACCTTGATTTATCTTCATTGAGACTTCAGCCGGATGCTGAGGCGGAAATTGAAAATATTTTTTACGGTATGGCTACTTCATTAAGAGACAGTGAAATGCTCGTGGCAAACAACGGTTTATGTCTGTTGATTGCATTTGCTCAAGAACAGATTCAAAGAGAAGCAAGAAAGTTTGAAGAAAAGATAAATTGCTAAACCCATTGCTTTGGCATCTTTAAACATTTGAATTTCAAGGCTTTTTGCATAACTGAAAGATAACTCTTGTTTGAAAGCAGAGTTGTAACAAGCGACTTTAAGAGAAGAAGAAAAAATTGCCTATTTTGGGAAGAACGGATTTTTTCTTCTTTCAATTAATTCAACACTTAAGAACAACAGATGGCAGCGCATTGTTGTTGCTCTACCCACAAGTCATAAACACCCATTTAGACAGTAGAAGAAGCGAAATTTTTAAACCTTTTCTTTCAATACCTTGAATTCTATTAGAATAACCATGTTTGTCCGACGAAGGCATTTTGTTTATAGGAAGTTGAAAAGTGAAAAATTGTTTGTTCAACTTCTAATTAGGCTAACAAGGGCAGTTTCTTAGGTTTCTGTTTTGGGTAGTAGTCGTCTAGCAAATTTCACAGACAACTACTTCTACCTTCAATTTGGTTTTTGTGGACAATTGGTGAATTAAGGGACGGCGCAGTACATAGCAACTTCTAATTCTGAGAAATGAGTTTCGAACTGCAAAGGCTAAGTCTAAATAAAAACGATTATTACTTGAAATATTTTTTAATTACTAATTCTAGATTATGGAGAACCAAATTATTTCAGATAGCTTTCAAGATTTGTTTCCCCTATCCTAAGCTCAGGAAACGTTGCAATCAGTTGCTTTGCTAATTCAACTAGTATCTTCTTAACTCCCTCTGTTTTCTCAATATCAACCTTGGGATAAAGTCTAACGACAATTCCATCGTTTCTTCCAGATATCAATGTAAGAAAAACGGTCTTCTTGTCGGCATCAATGGCTAATGAATCGATAAGTATCGCATTTTTTTCCCGCTCAAGATATATTTCCATTGTTTTTAGAATGCTGTTTTCGTTTCTGATGAACAACGGTTTTAATTGTTCGAAAATGTTCTCGACTGAAACTTTTCCATCTAAAACAACATGAGGCACAACAAACCCTCCTCTTAGTGAAATGATGGGGCAAGCAGATATTAGACTTTCCACCTCCCAAGTTATTTGTCCAGTCTGTAGCCTTCCATGAAGCTACTTTAAAATCTGAACTGAAGCTACTAAACCTATTATTACCCACGATAAAAAAACTTATGAAACAGACAAACCTCTATTCTTTTAAAGTATACCCTGAGTATAACGAGGGTTCTAATTGAGGGAATTTCCCAAACCTGTTGTTGTAGTTTCCAAATGCATAACTTTCGAAGCCGTTAGGTGGAACGGGCAAATAATTGCTAGCGAATTCGTTGAGAAACTTAAGCCCTATGTGAATTTTGTGCCTGTTTGTCCAGAAGTTGAGATAGGACTTGGTGTACCCCGTGACCCAGTAAGAATTGTATTGGTGAAGGGAGAAAAAAAGCTCCTTCAACCAGCTACGGGTCTTGATCTCACAGATAAAATGGCAAAGTTCTCGGAATCTTTCTTAAATTCTTTAGAGGGAGTTGACGGTTTCATACTCAAGAGTGCTTCTCCAAGTAGTGGTTTTAAGAATGTAAAAGTGTATCCAAGCATCGAAAGAGTTTCATCGATAGAGAAAGCCCCTGGCTTCTTTGGAGGCGCTGTTCTTCAAAAATTTCCTAATTCGGCAATTGAAGATGAGCGTCGTTTGCTTAATCCGCGGATAAGGGAGCACTTTCTCACGAAGCTGTTCACTTTAGCTAGTTTTAGGAAAGTAAAAAAATCTGGGAAAATTAGAGATCTGGTGAAATTTCAGTCTGATAACAAGTATTTGTTTACAGCTTACAATCAGAAGGAGCTTAGAATTTTGGGAAAGTTGGTGGCAAACCAGGAACACAAACCTTTTGATGAAACAATGATGAGTTATGAGGCTCACTTGCATGATGCTTTGGCGCGTACGCCAAGTGCTGGTGCTAACATAAATGTTATGTTAAAGATAATGGGTTATTTCTCGCATCAACTTTCAAAGGATGAGAAATCCTTCTTCCTTAATTCTGTCGATAATTACAGAGCAGGAAGGTTGCCCTTGAGCGCGTGCTTGAATGTTTTGAGGGCTTGGATTGTGAGGTTCAAACAAGAATACTTATCAAGTCAAACTGTACTCGAACCTTATCCTGAGCGGCTTGCAGAACTTGAAATTGTTTTTTCAGAGGTTGATGGAAAGAACTACTGGAAATAAAAAACAAGGTAGACTACACAACTGAGGGATTAAGGTCGTTTTTAAAATTGTGTACTCGCCCAGCTTTAGTTGCCAAGTTAATTGCTTTTAGGGCGCTTTTTTCTTTGTCTTTTATCTCTAGCATTATATCAACATCGAAAGGTTCAGTTTCTTTTAAAAATAAGCCAAAATCTTCTATGTCAATTGTTTCGGAATGCTGCCTTGGCGACCCATTGGGTTCTTGAGAGCTATAGTCAACCATTGGAACTCCATCTCTTTTTTCATTCCATGTCTTTGCAGTAAGCTGAATAGATTCTGCAGTTGTGAGGTTTTCTGAATTGTTGAGTTTATGATGAAAAACATCGAATAAAATTGGAATTTGGATTTGTGCATTTATTTTGAGGCAGTCGGTCAAATCGTACAAAGTGTCATCATTCTCAATCACCAGGCGTCGACCTATGGAATCTTCAAGTTCATTGAATCTGGTGATGAACCTCTCGATGCTTTTCTTTTTGTCTCCGTAAGCGCCACCAACATGGATTTGAACCTTTGCCGAGGCATCAAGTTTCATCAATTCAAGTATTTCGACATGGTATTTGAGTTCTTTTTTGCTTCTTTCAAATATTTCGTCGTTAATAGAGTTGATTAGAGTAAATTGGTCTGGATGCATTGAGATTCGCATTCTATTTTTAGTGATGAATTTGCCGATTTCTTCAAACTCTTCTTGGAAATGCGTTTGCCAGTTGAAGCTGTTTATTGGATGAGATGCAAAAGGGACTAAGTCTGAGGAAATTCTAAGAAACAATAGTTTATGTTCAAGATTGAACTGCAAAATTCGCCTCAAACATTCCAAGTTATTCTTTACTGTTTGCTTAACCCGGCTTTCAGTGTAAGATTTTAACCTAAAAGTGCTGCTAGCGGTACAACCAATGGTTCTATTGATGCAAGGATAGCCTATTTTCATTAGTAAGCCACATCTTTCTAATTGATTATCTGTTTTAAAGCGGTTATTCTCATTGATGTTAGGGCTTTGTTTTGCCGGGTTATGCTTACGCTAAAGAAGTAGAAGTGAGATTAGTATTTGTTGGTGTTGGAAGTGACGAAAGTCGAGATGCCGAAAATGGACGAAAACGAGATTGACCAACTAATTGGAGAGCAATTGCTTTGTCGAATAGCTTTCAAAGGTGACTTGCAGCCGTACATCGCTCCTTTTCAGTACGCTTATGTCAAGGGCATTCTTTACTTTCATTTCACAGATTACGGGAGGAAGATGAGTTTTTTTAAGCAGGAAACCCCGGTTTGCGTTGAGGTAGAACGATATACTCCAAATCTTAGTGAGTATGGGTTTGTAGTGCTTACTGGAAAGCTAAGGTTAGTGGAGAATTCCGAGGAAAGGAAAATGGCTATAGAAAAGATGGCTGAAGGGGGTAAACAGAAACTTTCGCCAAACTTTCTTTTAGCTCATGGCTTTTCCCAGGGCTCAGATTGGAAAGATTTTACTGCAGACAAATCGATTTTGATTATAAAGCTTGATTCAGTTACGGAAAAAATAGGGCTCAAGTCACCTTAACTTGCTCCAAAACTGTTGCGAGCAGAGGAAGCGTGAGATTGCAACTATCGTGGGGGCAAGGGTGCAACGACAGCTACTAAGCTTTTCTTATTTCGATATGCAATCAACAAACCATATTTTTAAAAACTAAAGCCCCCCGGCTTCCTCTGTCTGAGAAAAAGACAAAGCTACGAAGAATACAATCAAGCAATAATTCGAAGACCGTAATTGCAGTTGATTTAAAAAAGAAAATAGGAACGCTACTTTAGCGCTTCAATCTTGATACTCTCAATTGGTAATTCGTTGTATTGCGTCTTGCTTATGTCCTTGTCTTCTGCAATTATGTTAACGCTAAAGCCCGCTTGTTTGAGCTTTTCTAAGTAGTCATCTTTTTGTAAAGCACCTGCAACGCAACCTGTGAGCAAATCTTCGTCTTTCAGCTGCTCTTCAGTTAGCTTTCCAAGGAGAACAATGTCAGAGACATACATTTTGCCACCGTTTTTAAGAACACGGTAAGCTTCTTTGAAGACTTGAGCTTTGTCCGGTGAGAGATTTATCACGCAATTGCTAATTATAACATTGACCGAGTTGTCATCTACTGGAAGTTTTTCAATGTCGCCAAGCCTAAACTCAACGTTTGAGTAACCATTCTTTTTAGCTATGAGTCTTGCTTTGGCTATCATTTCTTCAGTCATGTCAACGCCAATAACTTTGCCAGTTTTACCGACTTTTTTTGAGGCTAGGAAGCAGTCGAATCCTGCGCCGCTTCCAAGATCAAGGACAGCGTCACCTTCTTTGATGTTGCTAAATGCTGTTGGGTTACCGCAACCTAATCCAAGATTGGCGTCAGGAACGGCATTCACTTCCTCTTCGGAATAGCCTATGTTTTTAGATATCTTTTTGATTGTTTGTTGATCGTTACTTCCACAGCCACAAGAACAACAACAAGAGTTGCTATTGGTCGCTACTTTGGAGTACGCTTTTTTTACAGTCTTTTTAATTTCTTGGTTTTTGTCTTTCATCTTTATATCACCATTACTGTTAGTTTAACAATCTTTTATTGTCATTGAGTTGGGGTGGCTTTCTTTCTTGGGAAGTACTTTCTTGTACGTAACCCAAGCTTTACCAGCAATAGCATAAGCGGCACCTCTAAGAGTGGACCAATAACTGTCGCTAATGCTGCACCGGACCCTATGCCAAAGAGGGTGACGGCTACCGCGATTGCTACTTCGAAGTGGCTGCTGGCACCGATGATGGTTGTGTCGATGGCGCTCTCATATTTCCAACCCAAAAAGTAACCTAACGGGTAAGTCCACGCTATCATTATTGCGTAGTGTATCAGGAGGGGTACTGCAAGGTAGCCGACCAGAAGCGGGTTGTTGAGGATTGTTTGTCCCTCAAACGAGAACAAAACAATCAACGTCAGCAAGAGGGCGACTATGGATATTTTGCCTACTGCGGGGTTAAATTTATCTTTGAAGTATTCTTCGCCCTTCTTTTGGATAATTACTCGTCGTGACAACGCCCCTGCTCCAACTGGTAGTGCAATGAACACAAGAACACTGATGGCAATTAAGTCCCATGGAACGGGTATACTGCTTACGCCCAAGTACACTGCTGCAAGCGGTGCATAGAGTGCAAGCATAAGCAGAGCGTTGATGGCTGTGTTAATGAGTCCTTGTGCCATGTCGCCTCGGGCAAGGAACATCCACCACATAACCATCGCTGTGCAAGGGGACAAGCCCAGAAGGATTAGACCTGCCATAAATTGGGGGTTTCCAGGGAAAAAGACGTTCGCCAAAAGCGTCATGAGCGGCGGAGCAATTAGCCAGTTAGCAATTACAGTTACAATAAGTGGTTTAGGATTTTTAACAGCTTTCTTTACGTCGCCAAACCGTATTCCAACTACAGTGGGATACATCATGAAGAAGAGCAATATGCCAATCGGTATGGATAACTGGGCATACTTTAATGATTCCATGAACTGTCCAAACTGAGGAATAAATCTTCCAACGAGTAAACCGGCAACTATGCAGAGTGCTATCCAAACTGTGAGGTATTTTTCCCAGAGTCCTAAAGATAATTCTTTCTTTACGTGCTCAGTTGAAGTTGTGCTCATATGAATCGGCCTTGCAATAAATAATACGCAAGATACATATTCAAGTACTTAAATATGTTGATGTAAGATTGACAAAAAACTTCAAAACTTCTAGAAGTTTTGCAGTCTTGATTGGATCATTTAAGGTATAGAAGACCCACTTTCCTTCTTTTCTATCCTTAACTAAACCAACATTCTCCAAAATACGAAGATGATGCGATGCAGTAGGCTGTGTCAAATCCAAGTGCAACCATAACTTCACAAACGCACATTTCCCGAACCTCAAGCAACCCCAGAATTCTCAAGCGTGTCGTGTCTGCGAGAGCTTTGAAAAACTTTGCTTTCCTCACAGCACCTTCGTTACTAACATTTTTTTTGCTAGCGCCTTTAATTCGCTTGTCTGTTGGGTGTCATTTCTCACAAGAGCAGATGCCTGATTCTGACAACCGCTTCAATCTTCGGTCAATTTCCGATGACATTCATTCTCAGGTAATGAGACGTAATTATGTATTTAAATATGTTATTGAAGTCTGCTTTGTTACTTAGAGTGCATTCAAACATCCAATAATGGCGTCCACAAGTTCTTGTTCTTCAAAATCAGGCGTGAGTCTTACAGAGCCATTAACCAAAACACATGCTTCTTCAATCGAATATTGGTGGGCTTCCTCTGAAGCAGTTGACCTCATATTGTAGTCCACGATATCTTTAAAACGATAAGCAACCCTTGCCACTTTTTCTATTAGATACTCGCTACTGCATACACAAGAACCCGCTGGATAGAAGATTATTATTTGGATCTGTTTATTTATAAAAAGACTGCTCAGCTCCCTAAAAAATAAAAAATTGCTTAAGATAACAGAGTTATCTTTTTGCTTTCTTTGCTTTCGGTTTTCTGCGCAATACTACCAATAGAACAGCAACGACAACAACTATTGCAATTACAGCCACTCCACCGTATAGCCATGTAGGTGTGTCAGTAGAAGATGCATTTGTTGCCTGTGCACCAAGAGCGTAGACATTTTTGTCCCATGAGGTGATGTAAACGACTCCATTTGATACAGCTGGGGAAGCGCTGATGCTATCGTTGGTGGTATATAGCCACAAGTTTGCACCATCAGTGGCGTTTAGGCAGTAGAAGTTGCCATCCCAACCACCAACATAAAGGTATTCACCAACGATAACTGGAGACGAATAGACACCATCAAATGTTTCGTAGCTCCAGACTTTCTCGCCTGTGGCAGCTTTTAGGCAATACACATTTTTGTCAGTGTTACCCTCAAGCATGCCTGAGCCGACGTAAACAAATCCATTGGCGACTGCAGGTGAAGAATCGACTAAACCTTGTTCTTGATAGTTCCAGACCTTTTCGCCAGTATCAGCGTTTAGACAGTAAACGTTGTTATCATGCGAGCCGATGTAAACATAACCATCGACAACTGCAGGGGAAGACTGAATAACGTTTCCCGTTGCGTAACTCCATATTTTTTCACCTGTATCTGCATTAAGACAATATACGTTACGGTCTGCTGAACCAACGTAGACCTTGCCATCAACAACTGCAGGGGATGAATCAACTAGAGCACCTGTTGTATAATTCCATACCTTATCGCCAGTATCTGCATCAAGACAGTATACGTTTCCATCCCAGGAGCCAATATAAACCCGACCGTTGGCTACTGCTGGGGAGGATTGAATGCTGTCATCGGTTGCATAGTACCATATTTGTGCACCTGTGGCAGCATCAAGGCAGAACACTGCACCATTATACGATCCAAAGTAAAGTTTACCATCAGCAACCGCGATAGATGAGCTTATAGCTGCTCGATATGAGTCGCTAAGGCTAACTTTCCAGATTTGAGAACCGTCTGCTGCATTAATGCAATATACAGCACCATCGTTTGTTCCAACGTAAATTTTACTATCAACGATTGCCACAGAAGAACCCAATGGTATGCCCATATCTAATTTCCAGAGCACATCATTTGTTGTGGCTGGTGCTGTAGACGAAGCTCCAGTGTGATTTAGATCGCCTCGAAACATAGGCCAGTCATCAACTGAGGAACCTGTTACGGCATCAATCTGCAGGAAAATGGGGGATAACATAATAGCCAAACATAAGATACATGCGAATTGTTTTTTCATTTATTTAACCATCCATTACTTTGTCTCTTTTCAAGCGAACGTAAATTTATTACTAAAGCCATTTCTTAGCGCTCCGTAATTAGTAGATTATGTTTTCAACTGCTTCTTTTGTGAGTGAATTTACCAACTCAGGGGTTAATGCGTCGACTACATTGTATATTCTTTGATCTACGATGGAGTACATGCGTTTTGTTCCATCTTTTCGGCATCTGACTACTCCGGCGTCTTTGAGAATTTTTAGGTGCCTTGAAACCAGTGGTTGAATTAGGTTTAGGTGGGGAACTATTTCGCAAACGCATCGTTCGCCTTGGCGGAGGTAATTTACTATTTCTAAGCGTATGGGGTCAGAGAGCGCATGGAAAACAGTGGATTTGAACCTGCTTTGCGTATCCGCTTTTTGGGACATAGTTTCCTTTATTATCTAATAACAATATTTAAAAGTTGTTATATTACAGCTTGTAGTTAATGAGGCAAAAGTCAATGCCCGAAGAAGAATATGAAGGAATTCCCCGTAACAAAATACCTTGGGATCCAAAGATAGACCCCGATAAATGCATCACTTGTGGTAAATGCGTAGACTTCTGCCATACGGAAGCATTTGAATTAAAAGAGCAAAATGGCAAGAAGAAAACGGTAGTAAATCCTACTCGATGTGTAGTTTTCTGTAGAGGTTGCGAGGACGTCTGCCCTGTAGGAGCTATAAGCCATCCAATCAGAAGAGGAGACACAAAAAGTAATCGATAAGTTGCATGAAGCTGAAACTTAAAACCTTATTGTTTCTGCCACTGCTTGTTTTAATTTTTCAACTTTTAATAATACAAAGCAACATAACACGCCATACTTTTCTAGAGAAAGAAGCGCTATTTTTTCATTAGGCTTAAACCCCGCTTTCTCTCGTAGCGCGCGCAGGCACTCTGTGCCCTAACCCAAAGATCCTCTTATTGGATCAGCTTTTAGTCTAAGAAAATCGGTTGAGTATTCAAAATCCAAACAACTATTGCCAACCTTCTCAGGAGAAGCAAGACTGCATTTGCCATCTTTCCAATTAATGCAAGTTTTTTTATCACAAATCAACAGAGCTCACCAAATGTATTAGGGATACAAGCACTAAATTAAAGTAGTGAAGAACGTGAAGGAAGAGCAGTTAATAAGACAGAGGTTCATCTATGTCTAAACCAGTAATTCTTTTCATATGCACTCACAATTCAGCCCGATCACAAATGGCTGAAGGCTTACTCCGTCATATTTACGGTGAAAAATATGACGTTTACAGTGCAGGCACAAATCCAACAAACGTTAACCCACTGGCTATCAAAGTGCTAGCCGAACTAGGAATCGACGCATCAAAACAATACTCCAAAGGTTTAGAAGAGTTCAGCGAAAAAGACATTGACTTAGCCGTTGCCGTGTGCAAAAGTAGCGCAAAAACACTCTGTACTCTCTGCTCATCACCAATAACAATGAATCGGCCACTAATCATCAATGCAAAACTGCGCAAAACTAAAAACTATATTGTGCATGGTTTTGAGGATCCATCAGAAGTTGAGGGAACGGATGAAGAAAAGCTTGCAGCATTCCGCCGCATCCGAGACCAAATTAAAACTTGGATAACTGAATATTTCGCCGACTCACAAACGGCTATTCAAAAAAAGTAACTGATAGTAAATCGATTATCTAACAAATGGTGTTAGGGCATATTTGGGTGCTTTTGAAAACCCATGCCATACCAATAGAATACTTTTGCTAATACAGCGATTATTGCTCCAGCGGCGGTGCGGGTTATTACTGTTAGTAGGAAGCCATCGATGCCAGTTACTACGTTTGCTGTTGAGAGCTGGAAGATTCCAAACATTACTATACCACCGATTGTTGCCGAGAGAACCCCGGAAATAAGTAGTCGCTTAAAGTCATCTGACCGCTTGTTTAATGCGCCAGCCATGTAACCGATTAGCATTGCGCCAAGGATATATGCCATAAGGACAGTTCCCGAACCTGTGGCGCCATGATAGGCACTCGACCAATACAGCGCATAGAAACCACCCATTATAAAGCCAGAGGCACCCCCTGCCCATTGATTCCATACCAGCCCAAGAATTAATGGCACCGCCACTATCAGCGTTAGTTCCGTTATTTCCATTGTGATGCCTATAACTATTCCAAAGCCTTCTACGCCAAAGAGTGTTGAGAGTTTTGAGATTCCAACGATCAATAAGACGACTATTACGGGTATGATTATTGCATAGAGAATATCGGTTTTTTTCCATTCCTTCCAGTTAGGGCCCATTATCAAACACCTGCTTAAGCTCTAATCGCGCAAGTGTTCATTTAAATTTTGTTAGTACCCAAACCAACTATTGGACTTTGTTGTAGCTTTCTTGTAGTCACATCTTTTTTTATTTTATCCAAGGGCGTATGTGTTTAAAGAGGCAAAAAGTTTGAGAAAGAAGTATTTGTTTTTTGGATTAGCTTTGATTTTAGCTATAACAATCCCCATAGTTGCCGGAGCGATAACCCAAACCCAGACCATACACGTAAGCGGAAATGCGAATTATCCACACAACACCCCGCCATCTTCACCGACGCCTACGCCCACACAAGCACCGGCAGCTTCCTCAGGTGTGCCAAATGTGGCTTTCTCTTTATTTTTTCCAAATGGCACAGCCTACCCTTCCTCCGTGACGGGCGCTATTGCTGGAGTGAACACAGTGGTAGTGGATCCTCTTAGTGGTCATAACGGCGGATGGATACCCACCTGTGTGGTAGTAAAGAATGATGGAAATGTACCAATAACGGTCAATGCCACTTTGGCAAACAAGAATATACCAGAAAACATGGATTTATCACTTAATTGCGGCTACTATGGCACAGTCTCTGGAGGGTATGGCGCAGATAAAGCAACCAGCCAGCAGCCAATACAGCCTGGACAAACCTACTATATGTCCCTAATGGCGTTTCTAAACCCTAAAAGCAACTATACGCCAGACCAGACATTTAGTTATGGTTATGATGTAGTAATAGCTGCATCACAAGCTTAGGTCTGCCAAAAGCACGAAGTATTAGCCAAGTTTTCCCGCTTGACTTTCGGAGCAGTGGGGGTTATGGCATTGAAGGCACCATCGGGGATAACTGGGGCAGATTTCTTTTTTCTTAAAACCCCAGTTCTTTCTTAACTCCTCAGCTTCTGCCTCTATATTTTTAGTTCTGCTTTTAGTTTTTGCGTGCCCAAGGTAGGCGTGAGCTATTTCGTGTGCTATTAGAGATTCTGAATCGGTTCGCTTCAAAATTATCATGCAGGACTTGGTTAATTCTTTGACTTCCAACGTCTGACTTTGACCCGCATGAAAAGAAACATTCTCCAAAGTAAACCGATAAACCTCTTCAGGGAGCCTAGCTAAGGTATTTACTAGTCTTGCGTAGAGGGGATTCCATCTTTGAGCACGACGAATAAACTCATCAATATCACTTCTACACTCAACCTCATGCGTGTCTCTTCTTTTCACCAAGCTACCTCAGACAACCTTAAGCGCAAATTAATTACATCAGCTGCAGACTCTTTCAATATCAATGTTCACTCCAATAACCATTTACCAAATGCGCACTTGAACTGTGGATAAAAACCGTTTCAGGCACTCAAGACACATTAAGAAGAACAAAGTGCTATATCTTTAGGCGAATATTTTGCGTAAACAAAACCATCCAGAAGGAAAGACATCAAACTCCCCCAACAGAAGCAGTATAGCAAAAAAAGCAAATGCTGCCAATAGTGCGAGACAGAAGCAAGCCAATGCTAATCGTTCGAAACAGACCCAAGCAGAAAATTCAAAGAAGTAAAACAGTATTTTATACTTCTAAAATTGATTTTAATGCGTAGCTTGAATATACTGTAATGAGACGGTTATTCGTTTTCGACTTAGGCTGCTTTTTATTTCAAGAGTTTATTCTTGTGATCTCTTTTGCCTTACTGGCGTGTCCAAATCTCGCATTGTCCACGTGCACGCGCCTAAAATTAAATGCCTTTGGGGGGCACCCTTCTTAGACAACCTTTGGTAAATGTGGCTTGTAGAGAGGCGTTTAGTTTGCAGATGCTTGAAGCCCCTTTTTCTTAACTAACCCGATGATGAAAGCTACAATTACCAAAGCTACCAGCACGAGGCCGACAATAGACATAACAAGCCTCACGGTGGGTTCAGAGTGATAGACAACATAGTCTGGCAACTGAGTTATGCCCATCACATATACCGCTACAAATAGGCCCATGAAGATTGCGCCTACCCCTTCAGTTGCCGACAGTAAAGCTCTAAAGCTTTTGGCTGTGGATATTAGACGGTCTGAATACATCAGCGGGATACCAATAAGCGGCAAGGATAGCACCCATAAATCCATGTTGTGCCCAAGTAGCCATGCGTACCAGGTGCTCCATTTTGCGTCGGTTCCCAGGAATAGCCAAAGCATATAGTTTAGAAGGAAATATAAGCCAAGTAATGTGATGATAGCGCCGGCTTTTTTTAGATTTAACTGGCTAAAAGAGTCCAGTGAGGCAGATTGTTTTGTATAGACTGCGGCATAGATTGCGAGTGCTAAAGCCCAATGGTGGTTAAGCCGAAACTAAGAATGTGGTCAGGGTATAGGGTAACGTATTCGATGCCTTTGCGTTCCACCGCGCCTATCCAGTTACCGGTGTTGTTGATCCAGAACATAAATAGGTACACGGTTCCCGTGATTAGTCCCCACCTTATTGCGCCACGGGCGGACTTGTTGGGGTTTAGTTCTAAGAATAATTTGAAGAGTAAAATGGGGATTATTACTGATTCAACAAAGACAGGCAGAGTGCTTTCGATAAATGAACCAAGGCCCATTGTGTTAGATACGCCAAGAGCAGCTGCGAAACTCCAAACAACGCAGGGAAATAGTGCAAGCATAAAGACTGCTTCGCCAAGTATTATCCAGCGTAGGGACATGGTAAGCTCTGGTTTTGAGAGGTCTTTTTTGGCTATGTAGAAGGCGATTGTGAGAATTGCTATAAGCGCCGCCATGGTTCGGAATCCTAAGCCGAAAGTTCCAGCGGTATCAGTTAATGAAACCCAAAACAGGCGTGAGGGGTCATCGAAGATGTTAAACGCACTTTTTATGAATTGAAAGCCTGTAAAAAAGAACCAGGTTAGAGCAACAATTAGGATGCCTATTCTTAGCTGCATGTTTATTTGTGAATTCGCCATATAACCTCTCCGCCTAAATATTACAAGCAAGTAAGCCATTATTAACTTTTTAGAACTTCCAGTTAAATGCTGCGAGCGCGTGCTAGTGAAACGATTTTAGAGGGTGTTAGGCTAGTTGTTTGGCTGGCGTTTGGTGTGTGTTGGGTTGGCAGTCTCGACAAGGCGTCGGGCGAGGATAATTGGTTTTTCTTTTTTTAATCTAAATAAAAAAATTTTAAATTAGATAGTGTTGCCAATTAGGAGAATTGTAAAGATTGCGCTTACATGCAAGATATATATTATGATTATGCATTTCTTGAATGATATATTCCTTATAGATGTCATTAGTAAGATGCCAATTTCCGTTGGAAGCGGAGATGCAATTAGAAGACCAGCAAACGTCGCAAGCAAATATACTCTAACAGACTCAGGTATCCATCTATTAACAGTTCGAACAACTGTTTCTTCTGAGAGTTTTTGTACCTCATCACTAAAGCTATGTGTAACAAAAAGCAAGAGAATGATATCACTTATTAGAGCGCCAATTCCAGCTATAACTCCGGCTAAGAGTAAGTTTTGTTCTTTAGCTAGAATCAGCAATATTCCTGTACCTGCCGCTGAAGTTAATGCATAGGGGTAAAGCAATCCTGCAAGAAATGTTCCAAAATACCCCATGAACATAAGGGCATCATGTAAGGGCTTGTATGCTAAACCAGAAAAAATGAAGTAAACTAAGATTACGCTTAATATAAACAGCGAGAGTTTTGGATATTTGATTTTTATCCTCACAAAGTATTGCTCATTGAACACTGATACACGATAAAAACATCAATAAATAAGTTGCCTGACACCAAAAACAAAAAATAAAACTCCCTAAAAGGTATGGCTTAGTTGATGATGACCGGAAAAATTTTTCTCTGGTTATCATCTACCCATATGAAGATAAACAATGTACTTTTTAGCAATGAAGCGCGCGCTTGCGCTTCCTGAACTTTTTACGTCCAAAAAGTCACAAATGTATTCAAACCCTGTTTCAACAAGCTTTTGGGCATTTTAGAAGTAATATCGTTAGGGCTGTAAAGATTCTAACCCATGTAGAAATGTCTTAATTCTTTGGATGAGCTGTTCTTGACCTCAGAATAATTCCGGCGGCGACTAAAAAGCACAGAATGCCCATCGATACTAAGATAATAAAGATATTTTGCTCTAGAAATCGAGAGATTAGTCGGATTATTTCGTTTGGTGAATCGGGGGTTTGATCAGTTGTGGGCGAGTATTCAAATGCGATATCTGAGGGTAGCATAATTGGGCTCGTTAGTTGTGGTGCAGAGCTTGGTTGTATCCAGCCGAAAAGAGCTGCGACCCCGTAGATGTCTAAGGTTGAGATTGCATTGGCGGATAACAAATAATCATAGGAGGCATGCATCAAGTCTGAAGTGGAGTTGCTGTGCCCTAAGCCTAAGACATGCCCAAACTCGTGTTTGGCAACAACGGTCATATCGCTCGTGGACAGGATTGGAATCCGAGATTTTGTTGCTAATGTGACTGTACATTGTTCAATCTTGTTGTCTGCTCTTAGTTGGGTTGAGGTTACACCCAATGCTGGTTGCCCTTGGTTGGTTAAGGTTTCCGAGAAATAGACATATACGTCATATCCAGCTTTGGAATCCGCAGATACATCAGTAATAAACTCTAAATTGGAGAGGTAGGCGTAACTGGTGTATTTGGTGGAAAAATAAGTCAAGGCTTTTTGCCAATCAGTTATTGCGTCTCTGGCAACATTGATGAAATCTGGGTTCCACCAACTCTGATTTGTTGATTCAACAATTAGTGTCCGTAACGTAGATTTGTCCCATGTTTGATTAGTTAATTCCAAGGCTGGATGGTCTTGTTGAGTTTGAGCTTGTAGCTGAGGAACTATTGAAAGCAGTATGATAAGTATTAGAAAATGAGCGATTTTCATCGTTAATTCAATCATGGGGTAGCCAGATGTTTTAAGGTTTTGGCGACAATCTAAAACAGGCGGTATCGATAGGTTCACACCCTGGAAAGGCGTTTCAGTCACGCGCGCTGAAATAGTTGAAAGTTTAGCGCTAAATTATTTTTGTTTTGAAGCATCTCGCCTACTTGCATTAGCACCCTTAGGGCTAAGAATGAAACGGCCAAAACATTCTTTGCAATAACCGGTTTTGTTTTGGTAGGAAATTTTTCGGCCGACATTTGCCTTTGCAGTATTTTGGCACTACAAACCTCCAGGTTTCAATTTAGGTATGTACTTGTAGGGTTACGCTTAGGCGTCGTTTTAGGCATCCATATTGGAAGGTTTGAACGTCAAGGGGTATTAAACCCTCCGGGAGATTGAGATGCAAATGAAAAATTGATTTTTAAAGGATTATTCATGCAAATAACCTATAATTATTGCTCTGTTTCGTAAAAGGATCAAAGTGCTACGGGCAGGATTTGAACCTGCGAACCCCTGCGGGAAAGGATTTCCCATCCGTGGGGCCAGACCTGCCGGCCAAACGTTGATCTTGAGTCCTTCACCTTTGACCTGGCTTGGTTACCGTAGCGTATTGCAGACACAAAAGGGTTGGCTTCTGTCTTATTAATCATTTCCCACAGCTAAGCGCCATTTCTACCAAGAGATAAGACGGTAAATTACTGAGCCATGACGCTTTCCTCTTTAAGCGCCTCTTTAACCACTATTTTTTCGCTTTCACGCCAAAGATTTTCAAAATGATCTACAAAACCAATTAGCAAACTCGGGTGATTCGTCAGAATCACAGGAGTATCCGCCAATCCTTTAGCTGGGTAAAAACTAAAACAGGCGTCTTTATTGTCATAAATTGCTGCGTTAATTTTAAGAGGAACAGGCATAACCCGCACTTCATAATTTGGGTGAGAAAGTATCTGTTTCAGTTCCTTTGGTATGCTGAGTCCTTCTTCGTTTTTCTCTAAGACTACTCGGTACTTAACTCCTCTTGATAGGGCTTTTTTGACATTATCGACTATTTCGAGGTTAACATGCATCCAACGTTGCACAGTTTGGCAAACGCAAATGTTGTCTTCAAGTCCATCGGTTAGAGCTCTAATTTTGTTGATTACAGTATCTTTTCCTTCAATGATGCTGATGATGTATTGTTTATCCGAAATCTGTGTTTGATTCTGTGCCTCAAACTTTAGCAAAAACTCTTTGGCTTTCTCAATGATTTTAGCGTATTCATTAGCTTTTGAATTGATCATTATGGTTAATCCGTCTTGCAGTGGAATCGCTTGGTATTCGTGGGGTAAAGAAATTATTTTTTCCACAATGCCCTTTTCCTGCAACTCACCCAGTGTTCTATACGCTGCTTGTCTTGGTACATTTGCCTGCTTAGACAGAGTCTTAACATCAGTCTTTCCGATGCTTAAAAGCGCCAGATAGAGTTTGGCTTGTGTTTCAGTGAATCCCATGTGAATTAAAAGTCGGATGCCTTCTTCTTGAAGCGCTATTACCATTAGCCAGTCGCCCCTTGATTTTAAGGGAAAGATGAAATTTAAGCCTTTTCGTAGTAACATATGATGTACTGTTTTATCAGCTACAAGTCAATATGCATGGGAGAGCCCTTAAAATATTTCCTAAATATGACCATAAAGAACCCTTTTTCAATTATATGGGCGGATTTTTTCATGCAAGTGGGGAATTTTGTCTCTTATCAGAAACTTTATGCATCATCACCTGACATGCAATATTGCCATAGCAGCCAAGAACAATAATTTTTTTTACCGCAAAAGTAAAAGCCCTATTCAACTATACATACCAGCGCATGCCCACCAAACACCAAATAATCATAGGCAACAGCCAACAAATGAGTGAGATCGACGATGGCAGTGTCCAGCTGATGGTAACTTCCCCGCCTTACCCCATGATCGCTATGTGGGATGAACTCTTCTGCAAAGCTGACCCAAAAATCGCGACGTTATGGCGCAAACTTGAGCGAAGAGCCAGCGACGCCACAGTCAGACAACTATACAAATTAATGCATGAAAACCTCGCCAAAGTCTGGGCTGAAACCTACCGTGTCCTATCCGACGGCGGCATAGCAGCCATAAACATCGGCGACGCTACACGCAATATAAACGGCAAATTCCAACTCTTCCCCAACCATTCCCGGATAACTGAGGTCTGCGAAAAAATCGGTTTCACAACCCTACCCTATATCCTATGGAAAAAACCAACGAATAGACCAAAATACAAGGGCAAAGGTGCATTTTTAGGTTCAGGCTTTCTACCGCCAAACGCTTACGTGACACTGGATTGCGAGTTTATTTTGCTATTTAGAAAGGGTAAACTGCGCAAATTCGAGCCACATCAACAAGACCGATATGAGAGCAAGTTCACGAAGGGGCAGCGGGATGTGTGGTTTAGCCAAATTTGGGATTTCAAGGGTACAAGACAGACTGTGAGTGAGCTTGAGCGGCGTACTGCGGCTTATCCTGATGAAGTGGCTGAGCGGTTGATTCGGATGTTTAGTGTTAGGGGCGAAAAGGTGCTGGATCCATTTTTGGGCTCGGGGACAACTACGAAGGTTGCAATCGTTAATGAACGCAACAGCATCGGTTATGAGGCTGATGCTAAGCTTTTGCAAACGATTATGCAGAAAATTGAGAAAGCAAAAATAAACGCAGCCGCCAACGTAAACGTAACCGAACGCTCAACCTGAGTGGTCTAATGAACGCCATTGTTATTTACTCAACCCATCGCGCCAACACCGAAAAAGTAGCATTGGAAATCGCCGCCCGAGCTAACTGCAAAGCGATAAAATTAACCGATGACTTTGATCCCACAACTTTGTCCCTTGATGGTTATGACTTGGTTTTCCTTGGTACTGGCATTAGAGGCGGCGAACCATACGTGGAGCTGCTAAACTATCTCAAAACAGCCGATTTGAAGAATAGCGGTCGGTTTGTGCTTTTTATGACCTGGGCTGGAGGCGGCGCAAGCAACAAACTCGCTTACGAAAGAGTCAAACAGACGCTTGAAGCCAGAGGTCAACGGCTGGATGAGAACTGTTTTATCTGTTTAGGGCAAACTTTTAGTTTTACACACCGGGGTAGACCAAACGCAGGTGATCTAGCTGCGGCATGCAAATGGACCGCTGAACAGTTACGCAACCCTGAAGTCCATAAAAAACTGTCGCCGCAATAATTTTGGTCTTTTAGGGTAGGTTTATTGCCGCAACTTTTGTTAACCGCTTGTTTTTCTATGAGCATCGGCACTTTTTAATACAACCAAAGCAGAATTCAACCAAAAGGTCACACATATTGGCTAAAAAAACCTCGACCGACAAGCCTTATGGATTCGGCAATACTGCACGCAGGTTTCCCCATGCTATACGTCAAAAAGGGAGAATCGCTAAAGACCGCTTTGCCTTTGACCAAGCTATGGAGGGACATGACTGCACAAAAATCCGCCAAGGTGGCGACTTCCTGGTGCAGAAGAGAGATTTTTTTGGTGGAACAGTTGGGGAGCCCACGGTTTTTGAGGTTAAAACTGCCAATTCCAAGTTGACTGAAGCTCAGGAGCAGCGAAAGCGTCAGTTTCGAGGACGTTACAAGATAGCTAGATATTAATGCTTACTTGTTTTTGTCTGCTTTCATGTTGCTTTAACTAAGATAAGCAAAGCACTGCTTACGAATAAGAAATAAGCTGGGTATCCTTCGGTTTTGTTTTTCGTTTGTTGATCCAAATTGCTGTAGTGCCCAAACCAACGGCTAAAACAGTTACGGCTGCTGCCATTATTTCCCATTCAAAGCCACTATCATAATTTTTGTTTTGGGATTTTATTGTTGGTTCAACCTCAGTAATGTTTCCCGGAGAAACGCTGGGCTTTAGGGTGGAATTATTTGATGTGGGTTTGGTTGTTTGTTGTGTTGGATTAGGGGTTAAGGTAGGGGTTGGTGATGCTTGTGTAGTATCTTTTATGTCTTTTATTAAATCGTCTTTTGGTAAACCGACTCCGGCTGGGGCTGGGGGTTCAGCTGCCATATTGCTCACAGTTATGGAAACGATTTTTGCAATCCATGATGCTCCATTATACCCTGGCAGGACCAATCGAAGACCTTCGGATAATGGTTCCCCATCCATTTGATAAGCAATAATTATTTCTGGTGCCATAGCTACTTCGATTGGTAAGGTTACTACATACCCGTCTGAGGCTGTAAATACGATTGATTTGGCCTCAGAGGTTGCGTTTGCTTGTGTTAATAGATAGCTGAGTTGTATTCCATTCCAGTTGCCCATGGTTACTAGACTGCCATAGCAATAGAGTTCAGCGTATACAGTGGTTTGGGGCATTTCTGTGAGTCGTTGATAAGTGAAGTTTTGGGTGTCATATGATGGGTTAGTTATTTCTAGTGTTCCAGTGGCAGTTGTTGTTGGGGTGATTGCTATTAGTAATGTTGTGGCGATTGCGCATAGTAGGATCAATTTGTTTTTCATTTGGAGCTTGTCTCCCACTATTCTATGACACGTGTCATACTTTTAAACACTTCCTAAGCGGAATAAAGGTCCTTCCATCATACCACGAAAGACACCAAAACGAGAATGTAACATAGTTAGCATGTAAAACAACCTTCTTTATGGAGGGAGGGTATGTTGTTGACCTAGAATGGGCGCTTTTTATGATGGGTAACTATTGATTTTTGCGGGCTTACTTGACTGCTTTATTTACCAATACATAACAAATCTGTTCTGCTTTGCATTTTGCGTTACAACCAACCTTCAAACATCATTAAACGCAGAAATCAAAAAGTAATGGCCTCCATTATCCGTAGATAGACTATGAATTTAGAAGGTCCTGCCGGTTATCCATAATCGAAAAACCGAAACCATAGTTTGGCATGTATTTAAAATTGCAAAGTTTATGAGGCTGCCCGCCTCTATAATTAGCTACAGAAATACGTGGATGCAACGCACAGGCTATCGATTGCTCCATCAAAACCCGTCCTGAAACTTTACTAGCCCTTACCTTATCCAGCATAGTGAATAACAAGGTTTATTAGTTAGCTATGCAGCTTCTGTTTGTGCTCTTAGAAAAGTTTAGAGAATCCTTTTTCGACGTTGGACAACCCAGCATCGGAGGAAATGTAAACTTGAAAAAAACCCAATCACTCACAAATCATAGCATTCACATTAATTTTAGCAAAAACTTATGGGAGAACTAAAAAAACTTGACAACCACACAAAAAATCCAGAAAGACGACATTCATAACCTCCTAAAAACATTTTACAACGATAAAGGCCTAGTCCGACAGCACCTCGACAGCTACAACGAATTCATCGACCACGGACTCCAAGAAGTCGTCGACGAAGTCGCCGAAATCCCCATCGAAGTTCCAGAAAGCCCATACAAAGTAAAACTTGGCCAAATCTGGGTCATCGACCCACAAAGCCGCATCACCGGCCCATACGCAACCGAAGTAGATGGAACAAAACATGAAATTTATCCAATGGAAGCACGACTGAGAAACTTAGCATATTCCGCGCCAATCGCGCTCGAAATGACTCCAGTCATCGATGGCAGAGAACAAGACACCGAACTCGTTTACATCGGGAATATCCCAGTCATGCTGAAGAGCAAACTTTGCTTCCTCAGCCAACTTAGCAGAGAAGAACTAATCGCAGCCGGAGAAGACCCAGACGACCCAGGAGGATACTTCGTCGTTAACGGCTCCGAACGTGTTATCGTCGCCATGGAAGACTTGGCACCTAACCGCGTAATCGTCGACATAGACGAAAAAGGCACAGCACCAGTTTATCAAGCAAAAATTTTCTCAACAACAGTTGGCTTCCGAGCCCGAATTGAACTTAAACTCAAATCAGACGACGCAATCTACGTCACCATGCCAGGAGTGCCAACAGAAATCCCATTCGTCGTTATCATGCGCGCACTCACCATGGAAAAAGACAAAGATATCGCCGAAGCAGTGTCACTAGACAAAGACACTACAAACACAACTCGCAGCATCATTCGAAAAAGCCATCGGCGTAGACACACCCTCAGACGCAATCCTATTCATCGGCAACCGCGTTGCTCACGGACAAGTCGAAGAATACCGACTCCAAAAAGCCGAAACAGCCCTTGACAAAAACTTCCTCCCACACTTGGGCAGAAGCGACAAAAACCGCAAAGAAAAAGCCATCTTCCTAGGCGAAATGGCATACCGAGTTATCCAACTAAAAATGGGCAGACGCCAACAAGACGACAAAGACCACTTCAAAAACAAACGTCTCCGACTCGGTGGTCCACTACTCGCAGACTTATTCCGTGTTTCATTCAGAAACCTAACACGCGACATCAAATATCAACTTGAACGCATCGGCGTTAAAGGACCAATAATCACCGTCTCAGCAGCTGTCCGCCCAGGTATAATCACTGAAAGATTCCAACATGCGCTGGCAACAGGCAACTGGGGCAGAGGCAGAGTCGGCATCACACAACTCCTCGACCGAACCAACTACATTTCAACCCTAAGCCACCTGAGAAGGCTCCAGTCACCACTAAGCAGAAGCCAACCTAACTTCGAAGCCAGAGACTTACACCCAACCCACTGGGGACGATTATGCCCCAACGAAACCCCTGAAGGCTCAAACTGCGGTCTCGTAAAGAACTTCGCATTATCCGCATCCATCGCAGTCGGCGTAAACCCCGACCGAATCAAACAGTTACTCTTCGAAATGGGCACAGTCCCAGCATACGAAGCATCAACGTGAACTACGAATTGACGGCGCCAAAGTTTTCGTTGACGGAAACATAATTGGCTACTGCAACAACCCACAAGACATGGTAAAAGCTTTCCGCGAGAAACGTCGCAGCAGGCGAAATCTCAACAGAAGTAAACATAACCTACTTCTCAAAAGCACAAACCGAAACCGAAGAAGTCCACGCTAACTGCGACGAAGGACGAGTAAGACGCCCACTAATCATCGTTGAAAACGGCGTACCTAAACTGCAACCCAAACACTTCGAAAAAATCGGATTAGGCGAATGGACATGGGAAGACATAGTCAAAAACGGCTTAATCGAATACTTAGATGCTGAAGAAGAAGAAAACGCCTACATCGCCATATCATACGATGACTATTGAACCACGAAACAACACACTCAGAAATCGCAACATTACACAATTCTTGGCATATGCGCATCAACAATCCCATACCCAGAACACAACCAGTCACCACGTAACTCATACCAAGCAGCAATGGCAAAACAGGCACTAGGCGTTTACGGCACAAACTTCCACAACCGCGTCAGACTCACGCAGCCACATCCTCCACTACCCACAAGTTCCACTGGTCCAAACAGAAAACATGGAAGTCATGGGTTACAAGCAACGCCCAACAGGCCAAAACTGCATTGTCGCAGTGCTTAGCTTCGAAGGCTACAACATGGAAGACGCCATCATATTCAACAAAGCCTCAATCGAACGAGGCTTAGCACGTTCAACATTCTACCGCATATATGAGGCAGAATGCCGCCAATATCTGGGTGGCTTAAAAGACAAATTCACTGTTCCAGAACCAGGAACCCGCGGCTACAGAGGCGAACAATACTATCGCCTACTTGAACCAGACGGAATCATCAGCCTCGAATCCACAAGTAGTCGGCGGAGACGTCCTCATCGGCAGAATCAGCCCGCCAAGATTCCTTGAAGAATACAAAGAATTCGAAGTCAAAGGACCCTCAATGCGTGACACATCAGCGTAGACATGCGCCCATCAGAAACAGGCATCGTCGACGGAATATTCATCACAGAATCAGGCGAAGGAAGCCAACTCGTCAAAGTCCGCGTACGCGACCAACGCATACCTGAACTTGGCGACAAATTCGCAAGCCGCCACGGACAGAAAGGAGTCATCGGCTTAATCGTTCCACAAGAAGACATGCCATTCACAGACGAAGGCATGGTTCCAGACCTAATCATTAACCCCCACGCAATCCCCTCAAGAATGACCATCGGCCAATTCATCGAATCACTCGCAGGAAAAGCTGCAGCAGCAAGAGGCAAACCAGGCGACGGCACACCATTCGCAAACGAAGGTCCCGACGAAGTCCGCAACAACCTCATAAAACTAGGTTTCAGCCACACTGGAAGCGAAGTCTTCTACAACGGCACTACAGGCGAAAAATTCGTCGCAGACGTCTTCGTAGGAGTAGTCTACTACCAGAAACTGCACCACATGGTCGCCGACAAAATCCACGCCAGAGCTCGCGGTCAAGTCCAAATGCTCACTCGCCAGCCAACTGAAGGTCGCGCTCGAGGTGGTGGTCTCAGATTCGGAGAAATGGAACGAGACTGCCTCATCGGACACGGCGCAGCAATGCTGCTAAGAGACAGGTTGCTTGAAGAATCCGACAAGTACACACTTGTACATCTGCGAAAACTGTGGACAAATCGCTTACTTCGACATGAAGCAAAGGCGTTACGTCTGCAAGATATGCGACGAAAAAGCAAAGGTCGCTCCAGTTATCGTATCTTACGCTTTTAAGCTATTGCTGCAGGAGCTTCAGAGCCTATGCATCACACCCAAACTAAGACTTAAGGAGAAGGCATAACATGGCAACAGGAAGAATTAATCCATAAAGTAGTAGATGAAATCTCATTCGGCTTAATCTCACCCAAAGACCTGCGAAAACAATCAGTCGTCGAAATTCAAACACCAGACACCTACGACGAAGACGGCGCACCAATCACTGCAGGCCTCATGGACGGCAGATTAGGCACGCTTGAGCCACGTCAACGATGCAAAACCTGCGGCAACACCGCCATCCGATGCCCCGGTCACTTCGGCCACATCGAACTAGCCGTACCAATCGTACACATCGAATTCACCAAAATCATCTTTGACCTTCTAAAATCAACCTGCCGCAACTTGCGGACGCATTCTCCTATCAGAAGAAGCTGCCAAAAAAACACGCCAAAGAATCGAACGATTCAAGGAACTCTTAGGCGTAATCCCAGACGAAGTTTACAAAGAAATCATGACTGAAATCAAAACCAAACAATGCCCATACTGCGCCTCAGCCCAATTCAAAATTACTTTCGAGAAACCAACCAAATTCATCGAAGCAAACCGAAGCAGGTTCAGAGCCACTTAACACCAAGCATGATACGCGAAAGACTTGAACGTGTCAGCGACGAAGACTTAGAAGTTTTGGGTTTCAACCCCAAAGTTGCACGTCCAGAATGGATGGTTCTTCAAGTTTTGCCTGTTCCACCAGTCTATGTACGTCCCTCAATCACTCTTGAGTCAGGTATTCGCTCTGAAGACGACTTAACTCACAAACTCGTAGACATTATCCGCATTAACCAGCGTCTAAAAGAAAACATGGAAGCAGGCGCACCAACACTCATCATCCAAGACCTCTCGAACTGCTCCAGTACCACGTTACAACATACTTCAACAACGAAGCTTCAGGCATTCCACCAGCAAGACACCGCAGTGGCAGAGCACTAAAAACACTCAGCCAACGTTTGAAGGGTAAAGAAGGCCGATTCAGAAGCAACCTCTCAGGCAAACGTGTAGACTTCTCAGCCCGTACCGTCATCTCACCAGACCCCAACTTAGACATAAACGAAGTCGGCGTACCCAGAGACGTAGCCATGCGCCTTCATGTTCCAGAAAAAGTTACAGCCTGGAACATTGAAGAAATGAAGAAACTCGTGATAAACGGACCAGAAAACTATCCAGGCGCACTCTACATCATCCGCCCAGACGGCAAACGTATCAGACTTGAATTCGTTGTTGACCGAACAAAAATCGCTGAAGCAGTCGAACTTGGCTTCGTAGTTGAACGCCACCTCAAAGAACGGTGACATCGCCATCTTTAACCGACAGCCATCACTTCACCGCATGTCAATCATGGCTCACTACGTTCGCGTATTGCCATACAAGACCTTCCGTATGCACCTTTGTGTTTGTCCACCTTACAACGCAGACTTTGACGGCGACGAAATGAACCTACACGTTCCACAAAGCGAAGAAGCCCGAACCGAAGCCTTGTTACTCATGCAGGTCCAAGACCAGATTCTTTCACCCAGATTCGGCGGACCCATCATCGGCGCCATCAGAGACTTCATCACAAGCGCATACTACTTCACAAGAAGAGGCAACTACCTCAACCGAAGACCAAGTAGACCGCCTACTAACAGCCACAGGCTACACTGGCGACTTACCAGAACCTGAAATCAAAGAACCACAACCGATGTGGTCTGGCAAACAAATCTTTAGCCTATTCCTACCAAAAACATTGAACTACGTGTTGAAAGCAAACATCTGCCAAGGCTGCACAAAATGCGAAGAAGAAGAATGCAAACACGACGCTTACGTCGTCGTCAGAAACGGCCAACTCGTTTCAGGCATCATCGACAGACGTAGCATCGGTTCAGAACAATCAGAAAGCTTGCTTCACAGAATCATCAAAGACTACGGTACACAAGCAGGAAGAGAATTCCTCAACAAAATCACCCACTTACTCAAACTATTCATCTCTATGAGAGGCTTCAGCTACACCTACGACCAACTGGTTCTCTCACCAAAAGCCCGCAGCCGAATGGCAAAAACCATGGAACGCATACAGAAGAAAATCGACGAACACATCGAAAACTACCAAAACGGCACTCTACCACGACTTCCAGGTCAAACCCTGGAAGAATCATTCGAAATCTACGTCATGCATGAACTTGCAACAGCCAGAGACGAATCAGGCAAAATTGCAGACGACGACTTCACACTAGAAAACGCAGGCATCGTCATGACCCGAACCGGTGCAAGAGGCTCAAGCCTAAACATCGGTCAGATGGCAGCTTGCGTTGGCCAACAGTCAGTCCGAGGCAAACGTATCCTCAGAGGCTATGCAGGACGCGCATTACCCCACTTCATACGCAAACGACCCACGCCCAAGAGCAAGAGGCTTCGTATACAACTCATACCAGACAGGCTTGACGCGATTGAATTCTTCTTCCACGCTATGGGTGGCAGAGAAGGTCTAGTCGACACAGCCGTCCGCACTCAACAAAGCGGTTACATGCAGCGCAGACTCATCAACGCACTTGAACACATCCGACTAGAATACGACGGCACCGTACGCGACTCATGCAGGCGACATCATCCAATTCCGATATGGAGAAGACGGTGTTGACCCAGCAAAAAGCGACCACGGTAAAGCAGTCAACGTTAGCCGACTAATTGACCAAATCAAGATCGGCGAAGAAAAAGGGTCGAAGCAGCAACAGCAGAATTCATCAAGAAACAGCTTAAAGGTGTCGAAGACCAACTTACACCAATCCTGCTAGACCAGCTTAAAACAACACTTAGCCAAAGAGCAAACTCATCAGCAAAAGGCGTAGAGAAAGCCGCAACCGCAACAGCAGAACAATACAAACGTGCTCTAATGGAGCCCGGCGAAGCAGTAGGCATCGTTGCAGCTCAATCAATCGGTGAACCAGGTACACAGATGACTCTTAGAACCTTCCACTATGCAGGTGTCAAAGAACAAAACGTCACCTTAGGTTTACCCCGTTTAATCGAAATCGTGGACGCACGCAGAATCCCCTCAACACCCATTCATGACTATCTACCTAATCGGCGAACACGCAAAGAGCAAAGAAGGCGCAGTCGAAGTTGCACGAAACATAATCTACACATCAGTGGAGAACTTGGCTTCAGCAATCTACGAGGACCCAGTCAAAGAAGAAATCATCGTCGAACTCAACAAGACAAATGATGGATGACCGCACCATCACAATGGAGGAACTTAAGAGAACGCCTGGAACTGCAAAACGCAACCGTAACAGTCACTGACGACTACAGTTGAAATCAAACCCAAGAAAGCAGAACAAATCAAACGTATGCTAGCAAAAGATCCCCGGCTTCCACAGTTAAAGGTGTCCCAGACATCAAACGTGTCCTCGTCACTGAAGAAAGCGGCGAATGGGTTATCCGCACCGATGGCTCAAACCTTTCAAAGGTTCTGGAAGTTGACAGGCGTTGACACATCACGAACAACCACCAACAACATCCACGAAATCGCAAAAACACTCGGCGTAGAAGCATCACGAAACGCACTGGTTCACGAAGCAAAAGGTGTACTGGAAGACCAAGGCTTAGACGTTGACGTTAGACACGTTATGCTCGTAGCAGACATGATGACTACCACAGGCGAAGTTCAGCAGATCGGCAGACACGGCATCAGCGGCAAGAAAGCCAGTGTCTTGCGCGCGCCGCATTCGAAATCACCGTTCCCAACATTGTTGAAGCAGCCGTTAAAGGTGAAAGTGATCCTCTGGCTGGAGTGACAGAAAACGTTATAGTTGGGCAGATCATATACCAATCGGCACAGGCTTAGTTGAATTATACATGTCAACTTTCGAACGTCAAGATAAAGATGGAGGAAAAACAGAAAATGATAGACATAGATAAAGCAATAGCGTCAGCAGTGAAAACAGGCAAGGTTTCTTTCGGATCCAACACGGCATTGCTGAACGCCAAAACTGGCAAGGCTAAAATGATTGTTTTAGCTTCAAACTGTCCAAAAGACATAAAAGAACAAATCGAATACTATGGAGAAATCTCAAAGGTCCCCGTGATAACCTACAAAGGTGGCTCAATGGACCTCGCCGAAGTCTGCAGCAAACTCTTCATTATTTCTGCATTGAGCATCCGGGAAACAGGGGACTCAGAGATTCTCAAAGTAATTGAAACACAATAATCAAAATAAAATAATGGAGGAAAAAAATGACAACTGGCATAAAAATCACCTGCGACGAAATGCGATACATCGCTCTCTTTGAAAGCATAAGCGGCGCAAGCGTGAAAGACTGCATAATCGACGAAGAACAAGAACGCGCAATCTTCATCGTCAACCAAGGTCAAGTGGGCGTTGCAATCGGCAAAGGCGGACAGAAACATCCACACCCTTGAACGCATGACCGGCAAAAAACACGAAATCATCGAATACAGCGAAGACCCAGTCACATTCATGAAGAACGCTCTGAAACCTGCAGCAGTACGAGAAATCCGCGTAACCGAACGCACTGACGGCAAAAAAATGGCAGTCATCACAGTTAACCCTAAAGACAAGGGCGTCGCAATAGGCAAGAACGGCAAGAACGCTGAACGTTTGCGCTTTTTGGCAAAACGATACTTCGACATTCAGAACGTAAGCATCACCTAAGTTCAGTCCGCGAAATCGGCTGACTAGGCGATGAAACGTCGCTGAATAATGGGTACTGTCAAACCTAAACGGCAACTCGCTAGATTAGTGGGCTAAGTCATTTTTTAGTTGGCTTAACGTTTTAGTTCACAAACCTTGACTTAGCTTTGTCTATAAATCTTGACAAGAACGCTTTTATTTGCAGCCAGAGAACGGCACTATTGGTGCAACAAGCATGAAATATAATGGTCCTATGATTGTTGTTTTATCGCTGTTATTATTATCCCTGTTAGTTTCAGGGACTCTGGGGTCAAATCAAAATTCCCCCAACACATTAACTGTTCAATTCTTTACGCATGGTGAAGGAAAAGCATACTTGAGTAGTAATTCAACGCATGGTAGCTCTTATGCCGCTGAGCTGATTCTCCCCTCAAATGCGTCACAAGGCTCCTGTAGCATGGTTCTGTATCCCGTCAATCAACCATTGAGTTCTCTGCAGGCCTTTCAGGTTTATACCTCTTATACTGATGCCCTTCCGAGATTTGTTATCTTACTAGACAGTAATGGCGATGGTCAAACAGAAGTCACACTGATGAGCGACTACCTGACCAATAGCAATAGTGGTTGGCAACTCAGTCAGGGTGGGCAACGGTGGGGATGGACCAACACAAGTAAAAATTTGGACGCTTACAGTGATCCCTGGGAGAATCTTGGTTACTGGCAGGGGATTTATGGTAACGCAACAATCCGCTTTGTAGGTGTAGCTTTGGAGTATTGGGCTGTTAATGATGCAGGCGGACTTAACCAGCCACTATTCGCGGATCAACTTGTTCTAAACGGCATTACCTATGGTATCGCTAATCCAAATTCTTCTGCTGCTGATGATTGGTCAATGTATCGCCATGACCCACAGAACACTGGAACATCAACTTCTAACTCTCCTACTGCAGAGCCCCTTTGGCAATTTAGCACAGGCGACAAAATCCGCTCAACCCCCGCAATTGCCAATGGCGTTGTCTATGAAGGCTCAAATAACGGCTACCTTTATGCCCTAAACGCTACATCCGGTCAGCTAATCTGGCAGTACAATAGTGGCAGCCAAATAGAATCCTCAGCTGCAATAGCAAACGGCATCGTCTACGTTGGCATCTTGTGGGATGGTCACAACGGTTACGTGGATGCTCTAAATGCTACCACTGGCTCGCTAATCTGGCGTTATGCAACCAACAGCGGCATAGAATCATCCCCAACAGTGGTTGACGGCGTCGTCTACATTGGCTCCTACTCCGGATACGTTTATGCTTTAAACGCAAACAGTGGTAGTCTGGTTTGGTCTAAGCTGATTGGCGGATCAGTGTTTTCTTCCCCTGCAGTTATCGACGGCGTATTGTATATCGGGTCATGCAACGGCCAAGTTTATGCCCTAAACGCCGCTAATGGCGCAAAAATTTGGGCGTTTAGTACCGGCAGTGAAGTCTATGCTTCCCCAGCAGTCGTTGACAACGTAGTATACGTAAATTCGGATAATGGCACTCTCTATGCTCTAAAAGCAATTGATGGCTCCCGAATTTGGCAATCGGTCTTTGGCAAAACAGACCATGCTGACGATTCACCCGCAGTCGCCAACGGCGCAGTTTATGTTGGTTCACGCAACGGCTACTACGCCTTTAATGCGTCCGATGGCTCGCAAATCTGGTGTTTTACCTCACCATATTCGACACGCCAACTGACTGGTTACGTGTATTCTTCTCCTGCAGTCGCTGGCAACACAGTATACTTCGGCTCATTCGATAGCTACCTTTTCGCCTTAGACGCCACCACTGGCTCAGCAATTTGGGCATATCGAACTGGAGGTTTCCTGTTTTCTTCGCCAGCCATCGCCAACGGTGTCATCTACATAGGCTCCTACGACGGCAAAATCTATGCATTAGGAAACCCAAATACGGCCACTCCAACTCCATTGTCAACCCAGACTCCACCGCCCACGGCAACAGCAACGCCAACACCAACTGCAAACCCAACTCCAGAGCCAACAGCTACAACGACCCCAACGCCCACCGCCAAACCAACCACACTGCCAACTCTACCCGACAGCTTAAATCAAGCGATAAATCAAGATGCCCAAACCCAAACAGCAACACCCGAACCTACTACGGTAGATCCAGATTTGTCTATAAACTGGCTAATACTCGGCGCCATTATAGCCGTAGCTGCCACAGCTCTGGTATCAATGTTTGCGGTTTTCAAAAAAGGCAGTAATGCTCAAATTTGAAAAGTCGTATTTTTTTAGACTTTCTTTTTTGGGCTCATATGCACTGTTTCTATGTGCATGGTTAATTCTTCTTTTGAGGTGAAGACTTTGCCGCAGGTTTGGCATCGGAATTTGTTTGGTGTGGGGTTGCTTAGTGGCGGTGGGTTGGGTGGGACCGGCGGTTCTGGTGGCGGCATGGGTGGAGGAACTGTTGTACCTTCGGCTGGCTCGAGAGGTTTTTTAGGGTATGGATAATCTGGTTCGCTCAATTTTTGTTGCACCAAGCTATTGGGGTTTTTGGGGTTTTTTTAAGGGTTTGTGGGTGCCTATTTGCAGTTACATTGTTAAAAGTAAGTGCCCTACCCTCTATGGGTGGCGCATAGATATCCTCAATAGATTCAAATAGACGCCAAATAGGTTAGCAATCTAAGTTGGTCTAGACTCATAAACGATAACGGCGTCAGCTTTAATCTGCATCATCAAATCATGTCCCTCAACAATCTTGCGTAGTCCACCTGTGCTTTCCCTGCTTAGGTTAGCTTTTATGTTAATGTGATATCCCTGATAAAGGGGAAACATTGCTTTCTGTGGAATCAAAGTAATCGTGGCTCCGTCTAGCCCGGGGCATCTGTCAACGATTTCTCTTAGTAGGATAGCTGCTTCAGCGAATTTCATAAATGGTACCAACTGTATATCTAAATAAAAATGTTGTAGTATAAATCTGCTTATCTTTCATGCGCTTTTGTCTTTTTGCCCTTTTACAAGTGGAAATCCTTATCTTGAACGGAATAAGTCTTTTCCTGTTAAGTTCTAATTCACAAAATCAGAGTAACAAGAGTGAAATAATGTCCGAAAACAAACCACAATGGCCAGAACCAGGCGATCTAGTAATCGCCTCGATAGAAACCGTGATGGATTACGGTGCCTACGCAAACCTCGATGAATATCACCGTAGAGGCTTTTTGCATATTTCTGAAATCTCCAGCGCCCGTATACGGAACGTGCGTGATTTTGTTCGTGAAAACCAAAAAATGGTTCTAAAGGTCCTACGTGTAGATGTCGAGAAAGGACACATCGACTTGTCACTCCGACGTGTCACGAAACGTGAGCGTATCGAGAAAATTAAGTCTTGGAAGAAAGAACGCAAAGGCGATGCATTACTCAAGGCAGTAGCAGATAAGATGGGTTTGCCATTGCAGCAAATCTATCAGACCGTTGGTGCTCCTCTTGAAGAAAAAATCGGTTTGTATGAGGGCTTTGAGAAGACCGTTAAAGAGGGTCCTGAGTTTCTCACTAAGATGGGCATCCCAGAAGATATCACTAAGGTCATCGTTCAGGTTGCAGAGGAACGCATAAAGATTAAGTTGGTACAGGTCCGAGGCGTTATCGAAGTCCGCTGCATGACTCCAAACGGTGTCCGCTGTATCAAAGAAGCATTTAGCAGTGCCAAATCCGCGACGAAAGCAAAAGATGCCAAAATCGAATTCGCAGTCATTGCTGCACCAAAATATAGTGTCGAGGTTTCTGCGGATACTTGGAAACGCGCTGAAGAAGTGCTTGATAAAGTCAGCGAAACCGTCGTTGCCAACGTCGTCAAACAGGGCGGACACGGCTCATTTAAACGCGAGAAATAATCGGTAACTTAACAATTACCCTACATTTTTGTTTAAGTAATAATCCTTAAACTTAAGCTTAGTTAAAAACAGCTAATTAGTGAACATCTTAATTCTCAATGAGAACTATCCTTCAGGGGACCGTCACAATCAATCCGTAATGGAAATCCCGAAAAATATACTCTCTCGCCATCGCCTAAAAGATCTAAACTCTCATATACCGCCAAATTATCTATCAACAAACTATGAACATCATAAGCCTGAGTTTGTTACCTTTTCGGCAAAAATTTCTATCTTAAAGTCTTAATTTTCGGTCAATGTGGGGATTTCTTAAAGAAGCTATCGTTATTATCTGAAATCTATAATTGGGTTACCTTGCGAATTTAAATTAACAAATTCGTAAATATTGCTTCTCAAAAAATCTTAAGTTGTTACCTCTTGCATTTCTTGATAGCAGAGCGGATAACTATGCAGAAAATTAATAGAAAGTTGAAGATGCTTTTTTTAATGCCATTTGTGGCAATCTTTTGGCTTTTCGGATGGGGCTTAATTTTTATAAAAAATGAAACAAAAAGTAACCCTTTCAAGCATAAAAATTAACCCCTCACTATTTCTTAGTATAGCTATCGAATAAGTTAATTTTGTTTTGAAGGTTTAACTCGGACCTCATAGAATCAAACGTAAAAGCCTTCTATTTCTCATAAAAGACCGAACGAGAAGCATCCTTTCGGGATATCACATGTTTTTTAGAATATTTTTTTGAAATCATTTCTTAAATAGTTCTTATCAAAAAAGGACTGGAGCGTAAGCGTTTAAGTGTATTGACTTGTGGTAATTCGATGTTAACAGAAGTGACTCATTAATCATACGCCGAAAGGTAGAAAACGCCTAATCGATTGTAGCAAAAGAAAAAGAAAAGAGGATTTTTTGTGGGAGATATCTTCAATGTGACTGCAATTGTTTTAATAAGACCCTTAATCCATAATTTGGACGCTTAGTTAGAGGCAAAAATTTAGTGTTAATTCAAGAACTTATAGTTGAAAACTTCATGAGTTACGAGTACGCCCGTGTTCCATTCAAGAAGGGCGTTAACGTAATCGGGGGACCCAACGGCGCAGGAAAATCTTCGTTGCTACTAGCCATTTCGGTGGGTTTGGGTCAAACATCGACGGAAAGATCCCGTAAACTTAGCGATTTAATTCGGTGGGGACAGGACCAAGCACGCGTTACCCTCATCTTAGATAACAGTAAACAAGGCAACAGGCGTCCTGAACCAAAATACAACAAAGACCAACTCTTCCTAACTCGCGTCTTGCGCAGAGACGGCAAATACTTCTTTGAACTTGAAAACCGCAATGCCACCAAACAAGACGTAGAACGCTTACTGGGCAAATTTGGCGTTGACCCAGACAACATGCTAATCATCATGCACCAGAACATGGTGGAACAATTCAGCGTATTGAGCAACATCGACAAGCTACGCATGGTCGAGGATGCTGTGGGACTTGAGCCTTTCCGCGAAAACGTTTTGAGCGCCAAAACCAAACTAACTCGAATTTTAAGCCAAGAAGAATCCGTGGGGAAACTCCTCGAACAAGCCCAACAGACACTCAATTACTGGCGGGAACAATACGAGAAATTCCAAGAGAAAAAGCAACTGCAGCTCAAAAGGCGCTTTTTGGATCGCGAATTGGTTTGGGCTGAAGTCGAACGCAAAGAAGCCATAGTCAAAAGCTTACAGGCTAATTTTAATAAGAATCAGCAGGCGCTGGGCAAAATTGAGGATGATCGTCAATCTATCATCAGCGAATTAAACGACCAAGAAGTTCAGCAGCGGACGCTTCGGGGCGAAATCAAGGGCGTTTATGATGAACGGATAAGTCTAGAGCGGCAAATAGCACATAATGAATCCACTCAATCGCTGATTGAGCAGTTTCTGGGTGAGGCACAGCTATTAGAAACAGTGTCCAATAAGAACCAATTCAAGTTACTCCGAGGCGAGAACCTCAAAGAGCTTCTTAGAACCTCCCAGCAGCAAATCCAAAAAGCATCTGCGCAAATCAAAGCTAACCAATCCAAACTTGGCAGTCTTGAAGAATCCACAGACAAGTTCTCTGCGTGTGCGCTGGATAAACGCGTCAGTCTTGCACTCTTGGATTTTAAGCGTGAACGCTCAGTTAACGAGGGAAAAATGATCGAGAAGTCCCTCAAAGAAGCCCAAGACAACCTCAACGTCGCCCTCGCAAAAGCTCAGGAATCAGGCGAACGTATCGCAGTCCTTAAAAGCGCAGGCGAAATCCAAGAAGAAATGGGTCTAACCGACGGCCACCTAGCCGCGCTAACTTCCGTCTCAGAAGAAATCGAGCGTCAATACGAATCCTACTCAAAACTCTACTTAGAACTAAAAGAAAAAGCCCAACTTGTGGCTGAGAACCGCGAAAAAACACTCGAAGAAGTCAAAACGCGAATGGCTGCTTGGCGCACCGTAATTGAGCAGCTGCTTACCCGTGTTAACGTTGAATATCAGCGTATCATGGGTCAGACTTTAGCGACGGGTGAAGTGAAGCTTTCAAACGCTGTTGACATAGAATCGGCGGGACTTGACATTTATGTTGGCTTCAAGGGGAGCAGACCCGTAGCGTTGGATGCTTATACGCAGAGCGGCGGCGAACGAACCACCGCAACAATGGGCTTCCTCTTAGCATTGCAGCAGCATGTTCGCTAGCCCATTCCGAGCAGTCGACGAATACGACATTCACATGGACCCCAAGAACCGAGAAATGATCGCTAAAGTGCTGGTTGCTATCATAAAAGACGCCTCCGCACAGTACGTCGTCATCACCCCCAGCCAAATCACTTTTGCAGCGCAAGACGCCAACGTCATCACCGTCCAGAACCTCGAAGGCAAAAGCTTGGTCCGTGAGGTCGCCTAATGCCAACCGTCCCAACAGAAAAGCATGAAAAAAAGATGGGCAAAGAGCGCCTTGAACGTATAGTTGAAATGTGTAGTGCCATAGAAAACCGTCAAGTTGACCCCTTTACGTTGAACGTCGATGACATCATCGCCATCGTGAGACAGTATTTTCCGCATTGGGACAAGCCTGAAGAGCTTAAACTCGACGCTGAAGCCCTTCATCACTTGGCATCTGTAATCAAGATTCAGAGTGAATGGGTAAAACAGCGCTCAACCTCACTCTACACAGACCCGTTTCTGCTCGAAGAGAAGATTCGTCAAACCAGTAAACAGGTCATGGTAGATGTGTTTGTGTCGGCTTGGACGCCGCTGGTTGAATCTGAGCAGTTGAGTCTGCACAGTTTAGCTCAGGGGCTGCTTTATTGGGATGCATTAGCTCCATTGGGTGACCGCTGGAAAGACATAGATGTCTCTGCAGTTGTGATGGGTTCGGTTAGCCGCGACGAAATGGTCAAAGCCCGAGTGTTAAGCGATAAAGAGTTTGGCGAAGAACTCGAATGCTACTGGCAAGAACTCAAACTAAAAGTCGCCGAACAAGGTATCAACGGCAAAATCCCTTATTGGGATTTCATCGGTGCAGACACCTATGAAGAAACAGTGCAACGGGCCTTCCTAACAAGCTTCCTAATAACATACGGTTACGCCACATTAGAAATCGATAGGTTAGAAGAAACCATGTTTATACTTCCATTTGATAAGCCCCGAGTTGAAGCTTTAACAGTGCAGTCCCAGTCAGTTCCAATCGCCGTATCCGTTGAAGATTGGCAAAAATGGAAAGAAGGTAAACAGCCATGAGTGCAAAACGAAAAGGCCTCTATGCAGGCAAAGTAAAGAAAGCCACACAGATGCTCTTCTACAAACGCCACGTTAAGCCGGGCGTGAAAGGATGGGAACTTCACAAAGCATTGGGTAGCGAGTACCCCAAAGTGCTAGATGTCTTGGACGATTATTTAAAACCGCTGGATATGCAGGTTAAAACGGTCTTTGAAGAAGAAAAGACTCCTGAGAAACCAACGATTGAGGAGCTTGATAAGGCTCGTTTCTTTGTTGCCTTACGGGATGTCGCGTCAAAGGATAAGTTGATGGGTTGGCGAATAGACGACCTGGCAGGCTTAGCCATAACAATAAGCTACATCGTTAGCAAGAAGGGGCAAGCAGCACGCAAAGACGTCGAGAAACTGCTGGGCGAGAAGATGCCTAACTGGAAAATCGGTTTAAACCTCGACCGCTATATCCGCTACGGCTACCTAATGCAAGACGATAAAGGACAACTCTACCTCAACTGGCGCACAAGGGCCGAAGTGGACGAGAAAAAACTTATCGAGATGCTGCTGAGCGCTGAGAAACAAAAAGATGAAGCCCAAGAAGAGCCGGTGCAGGAAGAAGCCCCCCTGGACGAGACCGAAGCAGACGAGCCCACATAGAATACTTAAAAGATATTTTATTTGAGTTATTGCTCATGGGGAATTAACTTTGGTTACTCTGAATTTGTCATCTGAGCAGCGGTTTAGAGATGCGAAATTTAGCTAGCGAAAACCGCGTCCTTTTTCGTTTTCTCGGTTTCTCATTGAATTTGGAGACAAGCGAATTCCAAGATGACCTACAAAAGGGCAACAGCGACCGTTGAGGTTAGTAACCCGACGATGCACCACCAGATCATAGAGTTGCTCGTTGAGTACTCCACCGCAACCAAGAAACCCCGTGGTGGTAGGTTGGTGAAGTTTAGGGATTTTCCGGGTGGGATTGCTTACGAGAACGCTTTTACCCGCAAAACAGTTGACCCCGTTGCCAAAGGCTTCGGCATTAGCCCAGATATGCTCGTTGAGGCTGGGGTGTTGCTGGGCGGCAAAAAGCTGGAGTTTGGGCAAGCCTCAGTCGAAATTCCCGCATTCGACTTTATCCCGATTACCTATATTCTGTGGGTGGATGAGGATTTGCCTCCGTCCGCCAACGTGCTCTTTGACGAAACAGCAAACAACTACCTGAATGCTGAAGGGTTGGCCAATCTCTCAGAGTTGACGACTTGGCGGCTACTTTTAGCCCAGAAGCTATTGAAGAATCTATAGTACTGTAAATAATAAGAACAGACGACAATAAACATCTCCAACTATGGTTTGCAGTAGAACAACGGTTATCGGCAACTTTTATACGCCAACACCGCCAAATAGCTTCTAACCGTTGGGTTTGGAATGTCTGGTAACGAAGAAGAAATCTACTCAATCATGTTTCGCTCGCTTAAGCATCCTGCCCGTCGCAAAATCCTGCGTATACTAAACGACAAACCCATGACGTTCATGGAGTTAGCTGAGCTTATTGGCGTATCCAGCTCGCATTTGACTTATCATTTGGAGAGTTTGGGCGAATTGGTCTGCAAGTTGGATGATGGGCAATATAGGCTCTCCAGCTTTGGCAAAGCCACCGTATCTGCCATGAAGGGTGTGGAGGAAGCGCCCGAACTTGAAACACGCCGACCAAAAAAGATGGCTCGCAAATGGAAAGCAACCTTTGCGGTTCTGATGGTTGCTGTACTGCTTCTCTCAAGCTTTGGTATCTACCAGTACACTGTTCTAAATCAGCTTGCAGCAGACCGGAGCAGCCTCACGGAGGAAAACCAGCAGTTGCTCTCCTGGGGGATCGGAGCAACCAAAGTCGCCAACTTAACCCGCAATGTAGTGCAGATCGACACTAACAAATACAAAATCACCCTGCTAAGCAACACCTTAGAGTACCGAGACGACTTTAGCGTAGCCGAAGAAGTTCTCAAATACAGCTTAACCAACCCAACAAGCAATCTGGATGCAACCTACCGGTTCAGGGAAGATCACCTCAGCCGCTACCAACTAACCACCACCGAAACGGTTCCCCTCCTCACAGAGAACCCCCCCAGCAGTATCCTAGACACCGCCAAAGCCACCCTCGAACGGTACAGCGCCTATTCCGGCGACGCTTACCTCACCGAAATGAGCAATGTACTCGCAACTCTCAACCAAATCGAAAACCCAGTAACTACAGTGGTGTCGGGTAACATGAAACTACAAATCACCCAAACCGGCACCAGCGTCGAGTTCCTCTGGATGTACACCGAAAAAGGCATCGATTTCAGCGCTAAAAGCCTAAGAATGACCTTTGACAACCGAGTCTTAACAGCTTTAACTGATGGCTACTTCCTCTTCACAATCGCCAACACAGACCTAAACATCAACCAGAACCAAGCAGTCACCATCGCAGAAAACCACCTAAAAACTCTCACTTGGACCATAAACGGAACACAGACCAACAACTTCAGTGCCAACAACACCGTATCCATCCAAATGCTACCTCATCCAAGGAGCAACTCAGTGGCGCTTGTCCCATACTGGTACATCATTATGGAACTAGATAAAACCTATTCTGGCGGAATAAACGAAGCAGCTGTTGGCGTTTTTGGAGATACTGGCGAAGTGGCTGATGTGCAGCTGCTAAGTGGCTAAGACGGCGATGTAGCAGTTTATGGCTTCTTCATCCACAAATGCTGCGAGTTGCATGCCGCTGCCCTCCACAAAGTCCATGAACGTGTTTAGCGGAAAAGCTTTCTTTAAACCAGTTACAGCAATTTTTCCGCCTTGGGATGCAACCCTTTTTAGCTCCAGCAAAGTTATAGCTGGTTTAGGCATATTTTGCAAAACAGTAAAAGAGAAAACAGCCCCAAAAAAGCCATCGCGGAAGGGCAAATGGTCTGCGTCAGCTTGCACAACAAAAACGTTGTCGCCTGCATTTGCTTTGGCTTTTAGCAGAAGCTTCTTGGAAACATCAATGCCTACAACAAGCCTAGCTTTCTCGGCAATCTCGTTAAAGAATAGGCCTGAACCGCAACCCACATCCAAAACAACTGCACCCAAAACTTCCACATTATCCAGCGCCCTCTGGTATTTACGGTGCTGCTCATCCAGTAGCGTTCATCATAAATCTCTGCTGTGACATCGTAAGCATGCATTACTTTACGCTTGCTTCTCCAAGCCATGTATTGGTTTCCTTCGAGAATTCTTATGTACCCAAGCACCACCTAAAATACGTTGGCTGAAGAATTTGGCGTCTGAGAAACTCTCAATCCTAAAAGAACCAACATTGGCGGAAGCGGCATGTGTTAATCGAGAAAGCCTTCGCACAACGCAAAACATTGATAGTTGCAGGAGATTGCCATGTGCATTATGCAGGCAGAGCCAATTCCACATTGGAAAATGGGGAACGTTTGTTGATTATCAAATCGGATGGTTCATTGCTTGTGCATCGGCCAATAGGGTATGAACCGGTGAATTGGCAACCTTCGGGATCAGTTTTCCATGTTGAAGTCAAAGATGACAAGTTGGAAGTTCATGGGGTTCGCCGAAAGCCACATGAAAGCGTCAAAGTAACTTTTGCGTCTATATTCATGGTTTCTCTCTTAACCTCTTGGATTCTGGCGAATTTATACTGCATGCAAGCGAAGACGACATGCACAGAGCGATTCTGCTGAAGCCTGAACTGTTTGAAGCTGGGTTTAAGCCGATTAGCTGGGAGAAACATGTGGAGCCGGGGTTTGTGGATATTTACGGCGAAGACAAAGACGGCAAACTCGTAATTATCGAAGTCAAACGTAGAACAGCTTCTAAAGAAAACGTATTGCAACTCTCCAAATACATTGAACCTATCAAGGCAAAGGTGAATCGTGAGGTTCGGGCGGTTTTGGTTGCGCCGAGTTTGGCTAAGGATGTACAAGGGCTGTTGGTTTCTATGGGTTTGGAGTTTAAGGCGCTTGATCCCAAAGACTGCGCTGCAGTACTAAAAAAGTCAGGAACCTCCAAGCTGGAAAAGTTCTTCTCGAATTAGTACTTGCAACTACGCTTAAATCACGCTTTTTATTCTGTTTTTTTGATGTGGCAGCATGAATTTTTTGCGGAAAATCCCAACAAGCACCAATCCACCAACCGATCTTATTACTATAAGATACAGGAGAATTCTTGAATTTAGAAAATAGGCATGTTCTAAAGAAACTTCCTCAGAGGCGGATGGACCCCGAAGGACTGCAAAGAAATATTATTTTAAAATGGGCTCAATAGCGGAAAAAGTATTCACAAGCCGCCGGCGTTTGATTCCCCACCTTAAGCTTCATCGTACCTCGATATTCTCATTGCCCATCCAAGTGTCGTATACTGCGAATTTCAATGTTTTGGTATATTGCAGGTCTATAAGTCCAACTATACGATGTTTTCGTTAAATAAGTAGAACGCGTAGAAAAAATAGCTTGTAACTTGGCAACGCAATGCGAGGCTGATATGTGTCTCTCTTTTTATCTGCCTGTTATCGTTATGTTTGTCCTTGTTTGACTTCTATGCGCTAAAAGCGCGCGCGAGCGGACCATCAAGACCGCGATTTTACAATACCTAAACTACCAATCGTTTTCTTGTTTAGATTTCATAAAAAAAGGCATAGATTGAGCATCCATTCACCTTTAATATAACTAGCTATCAGGTTAGCTTAAGGTTTAATGCGATGAAGCGATTCAAGAAAATATCCCTTGCCAGTCTTTTCACTCTATTGGCGATCGCTACTTTAGCAAATATGGCTGGTTTAGCAACCGCCGCTTCAATGACAGGCGCAGGTAACGCCTGGTCAAGAAAAAATGGTCATTCCAAATGTTCAGTTTATTGCAGGCACTAAAGATGTCAATGACACCATAAACGTAACAATAGGAAACATAGGGTATAATTCGGTAACCATTATGGGTTGTATCGTGAAGGATGGAACTGGTAGTGTAATTACTATTTATTGAGATAGGATCCTTCACAGCCAGTAATTGCAAAAGGTAGCTTCAAGGTCATCACTTTGACACTTAAACCAGATACCTTAGTTGATGGGCAACAATATACCTTAACAGTAGTAACTGCCGCAGGTGGTAGCTTCGTATCTCCTTCATTCGACACATCCTCTAACGCAGAGTATGATCCACTCAAAGATGCGGTTACTTCAATCAAGCCTTCAGGCAAGCGCACGTGCAACCCCACCCCCTCCAGCACCCCAAGTAATCCAACGCCATATTGGAGTTCATTCCTAAACCCGGTTTTGATCGGCTCGATTATAGCAGCTTTGCTTTTTGTTATAGGTGCTTATAAATTGTCTCATACTATAATAGGTTCAAAAAATAAAAAAGACCGCTACGTATTATTCTTCTTCATATCTGTTATACTTATTTCGATAATAGTATGGGTAGTATCTGCATATTTCTTTACGTCGGGAACACTTTAATTTCGGGGAAAAGCTATTCGCCGTACTTTAGAATAGCGTTTATGCATCTTTCTGGCATCTCTTTGTTTGGGCAAAGAGTACAAGAGACGAGGCGTTCGTGCCAAGCGGGCGGTGTGCACCGCTTGATTGTATGCCACCAAATGGTTAACTTGGCATATTATACTAATCAAACAAATCTATAAAGCGCAAAAGAGGTCTATAGATTGGAATTATGCTAAACAGCGTGAGCAGATTGAAACTCAAACGATTTCTTTGATAACATGTCAGGAAATAATTGGCTTTATGTCAAAAATTCTTTATGAGCACACTCTTAGAACGATCCAATTATTTGGCAAAGAGAAAACGTCAACAATCAAACTTTCACCATAAAAAACTGCTTATAACCATTTAACTTTACGATTTAGCAAGTACCAGGCTATCATTGCAGCAATAACTGCAAAAAAAACATCTCCAAACACATTCCATACAGGCTCGTCACCTACTCTAAAAACATTAACTGGGGAAATATAATGGACACTTCCCTCAAAAAATTCCCATATAAGAGCAATTACTACAACGCTAAAAAGAGTAAACTCAGCCGAGGCATATTTACGTTCATATCTTAATGTACGAAACTTATCAATGTGAAAATACGACGCTAAACGATTGTACCCATAGTAATTGATGCTTATAGTATAAGCCTTCATAGCTATGATTCCAATTCCAAAACCCGCAAGACCGTGCAGTATCCAGTCAGCGCCAAAGATACCGTATAGCAATGAACCGCCGACCAGCACCTGAAGCGCTAGTGGAATCTTTGATAGAAGAGAAATCCTGTAATCAGAAAAGAACGCTTTAGCACAAACTCCAAAAAGATTACGTAAATTTAACCCAAAAGACTCTGCTTCGTTAGCAATAATATCCTTTTTTGAAATTCTAACGTAAACAGGAAGAACTATAAGAACATAAACGCCAATAGCCAGTAAACACCAGAAAAAATCATTTGCTATCAAATTCGTATAGAACGATAGTACGGAGAGTATTTGTAGAGCAGTAAAGAGGGCAACCCATTTAAACGGCATAACGTTATGGAGGACATTTATGGCAAGAGTGCCAAATGGGATAAAAACTACAACTGGTGGAAACCCATTCTTTGGCGGTTTACCCTCATAGAACATGTAATTTTTTCACCTGTTTGTTTAAATTTCCTTCTAACAAATATCCTGCTAAAGTAACAAGCAAGTTAAGCTTAGCATTTTAGCAAAGCTTAGCTCTGCATTGGATCCGATTTGAGCTTGCACGTTAAAAACAGTCTTGAACTCTACTATGCTTGTAAAACATCTGAAGCAACTGTTGCCTACTTTCTCCAACGCTTTGTGAAAGATAAATATATTGAGGACTAAGAGGTCAGCCGCTCGTCAATCATAACTATTTATCTCTTAAGACGGTTTACCGAATACAAAATGCGAACAGATTTGGTTGCGATGTGAATTGTATTGAACCTGTTAGTTCTATGACTCTGCATACTTGATCTATGTAAAAAAAGGAAAGAAATTGCTGAAAAAGCAAGCAGATAAAAGCGATAGATGTTTTAAACGATAACCGCATCGTTCCAAACTAAGCTTAATTATCTCCTATCATTTTCATATGCAGATTTATTTGAGGATCTTACTTGTGGTTTTCACTCTATTTCGCAAAGTTCCTTTTTCCATCGTGACCATGCGGTTATGCTGTTACTACTTTGATGATGGTTAGTCGGTCAACTTATCGCAAGTTTTAAAACGTTACATGCTGTTACATGTGACTTATAAAAATAGGAGAAAAAAAATAAATGCACATTTTAAGAAACCAAAAGATAACAGTTTTAGCCTTTCTCTTAGTGATAACAATCGGAGCATCAATAGCATTCACACCAAACGTTACCGCACATACACCCGCATGGGACATCCCCACATTTGCACACATATTTGTGTCCATTAACCCAATCGGCGTAGGCCAAACGACCCACATCTACCTATTCCTAACACCCACATACGCTGACACATTGATGACCAACAACTACAGATTCCACAACTACAACCTCACCATCACCGCACCAGACGGCGAAGTAACTACCAAAATCTTTGAAACAATTCAAGACACAACCTCAAACCAAGGCTACTCATTTACACCAACACAAGTTGGTACATACAACTTAACCTTCGATTTCCCAGGACAAAAAGTAAACGACTACCCATACCTCCCAACCTCCCAATACAAAAACGACACATACCTACCAAGCTCAGCATCTACAACTTTAACAGTACAAGAAACCCAATTTCATACCTACCACTGGCACCACTCCCAACCGAATACTGGACTCGCCCAGTCTACGGCGAAAACACAGCTTGGTACACAATCGCGTCTAACTGGTTAGGCAGCGGCGCACCCGGATATGGTGCAATGATCGGACCAAACCAGCGTCAATTCACCGCCAGCGCTGTCGGGTCAGAAACCAGTCACGTTATGTGGACAAAGGAAGTTCAACCCGGAGGAATAGTTGGCGACGACAACTTCGAAAACAAAGCAAACACATACTTCGAAGGAACCGCATATGCCACAGAGATTCGTTAACCCAATAGTAGTATATGGACGAATCTACTACAAAGAACCATTATCATTCGCAGCAACCGGCGGAGACACAGTCTGCGTTGACTTACGCACCGGAGAAGAAATCTGGAGACGAGCCGACGTACCCGCACTATCATTTGCCTTCATCTACGACTTAGGAACCCCCAACTATCGCGGTGTCCACCCAGCAATACTGTTCACAAGCAACTTCGCACGAGCTTTCGACGCAGACACAGGCGAACAACTATTCAACGTAACTGGCGTCCCCACAGGACAAACAGTGTTTGGCCCACTAGGCGAACACATCCGCTACACATTCTTCAACAACGGAACAACATCCCAGCCAGACTGGTACCTATGCTCATGGAATTCAAGCAGAATGTGGGGTGGAACAGGCAGTCATGGAGGTTCAGACAACAACCACTAACGGGGTAACATCAGTTCAGGCGAGCCAAGGTAGATTCTACGACACTCTTAACGCAAACACACAGAACGCATCCATATCTTGGCGTAACTCCATGCCTGCTACAGGCGGATTCGCACCAAGCATGGTTCAAGCGTTCTACAACGACATCTTACTCTGCAGAAACGGCTCATACCCAGCACTAGGCGACACATGGCTGCACCATACACATACTTCGCAATCAACCTCAATGCATCCAAAGGTCCAATCGGCCAAATACTATGGATGAAAAACATCGATAGACCCGCAGGCAACATCACATCAATCTCATATGCAGGCGCAGACGCACAAGCAGGCTACTTCTGTGAATCATACAGTCAAACACAACAATTCGTAGGCTTCAACCTCCGAACAGGCGAAAAACTATGGACAAGTCGAACCACAAGCAGCCCTAGACTACTACGGCAGCCCAGGACCTGGCACATTATCAAACGTTGTAGCATACGGACACATTTACAGCAGCGCATACGCAGGCATTCTCTACTGCTATGACATGGCTACAGGAAAAGTTCTTTGGACTTACGGCAACGGCGGCGCAGGTAACTCTACAAACAGTGGCTTCGAAGTTCCAGGACCATACCCAACATTCATCGAAGCAATCGGCAACGGCATAATCTACTTGTCACCTCCGAGCACACCTTCCAGACACCAATCTACAAAGGTGCACTCGCCCGAGCAGTCAACGCAACCGACGGCAAAGAACTCTGGACAATCTCTGCATCTACAGGCGAATTCGCAGCTGAAAGCTATGCAATCGCAGACGGATACTCATACATTCTTCAACAGCTATGACCAACAAATCTACAGCCTAGGAAGAGGACCAAGCCAAACCACCGTACAAGCAGGACCAAAATCATCCACATTAGGCGGCGCAGTCATCATTGAAGGCACAGTCACCGACATATCCGCAGGCACAAACCAAAACGAGCAAGCAGCACGCTTCCCCAACGGCGTCCCAGTTTCATCTGATGCAAGCATGAAGGACTGGATGGGATACATCTACCAACAGCAGGCATGTCCAACCAACTTCACCGGCGTTGAAGTAACATTAAACGTCGTCGATGCCAATGGAAACTACCGCACAATTGGAACAACAACCACTGACGCAAGCGGCTACTACAGCTATGCATGGAGCCCAGACATTTCTGGCAAATACACAGTATCCGCAACCTTCGCAGGCAGCAACGGATATTGGCCATCATACCAAGAAACCGCCTTCACCGTCCTCGACGCTCCAGCAACCGCTACACCACTACCAACTCCGGCTCCATCAATGGCTGATCTGTACTTCATACCCGCAATCGCTGGTCTATTCATAGCAATCATCGTTGTCGGTTTACTGATAGCTTTGATGGTTAGAAAACGACCATAAAAACACCAAAAAATAATTTCCCTTTCTTTTCTTTTTTTGTTAGAACAAGTAACTTGATTTTGAGCTGTAATAAAAATTTCTAAAATAGAAAAATGTAAAAGCAAAAACATTCACCCAGCTCTTTTTGAAAACACATGCGCTGATTTGTCTCCATCTAAATAGTGTAAATCAGATGACTATGTATTCGGATTTGAATGATTACTCGTTGCAGCCACACATGTTAATACATAACCTTCAAATCCAATAGGTGAGTTCTTCAGGGTTTTCTTTGCTTAGAAGGGATGTTGCATGGGTCGCGCATGGATACTCTGTAAAAAAATATTCAGTTTAGCCCTAGTCTTCAATGCACTATTAACCATAGTCTGCGCCGCCGGCATCATCGCAGGATTCTACTGGTTCTCCCCAGATTGGCAACCATTCTACCCCTATTTGTACAGTGGCGTCGTATTCTGGATAGTCATCGCCGCAGCAGCCATTAACATCTTTCCAAGCGCACTATTAGGCAGAAAACTGCATACTGGGCGATTTCTATTTCACCACTACTTCTACGGCTTCATAGTCTTAATTTGCGCTTCTTTCTACGTTATGACATTTACACCTGTACCTTTGGGCACCATTTTTTTAATTAACAACACATCAGTGGAAGTAAATACTGGCAGGTTCTTTTTGCTTGGAGGTCTCACTTTAGTTCTAGATGACTTACCTGATGTTTCTAGAAGGATTGAATCGGGGCTGAATTGGCTTAAAACTAAAGTGCTGAAAGGTCCAAGACTCCTCATTGTCGCTCAGGCAATTACAGGGATAGTTTCACTCTACCTCTCCGCCGCCATCCTATATGCTATGATGAATGTTCCAGAATGGATTACGATAGCTAACTTTATACTTCTATTTACGGTGCTTGTCACAGGCCTTACCTCATTTGTGTTTGTTAGAAGAAGGGTTTGGCGAAACATCCCATCCACCACAGAAACAGCAAATCACTAAGACGCCAGCTTATTTTGCCGATGCAACCTTAGAGACGCCGTGACTGGTTTTATCCCAGTAGAATGGGTTCTTGATCAGTTGAATGAAGCCTCTCCAGCTTGCAAAACTCAAAAGCACCCAATACGCCGGCATCGCCAATGCATAGGGAATATAGCGATTCTTCTTGAGTCTGGCGCATGCTACTACATAGATTGCTATGTATGAGAGGTTGCCTACGATTAGGTTGAAGAGGCATAGTGGCTGAAGATAGCTGGGAATTAACCAACCAAACCACACGGGTGCTATGAGCGTTAATGCAAGCAGTATCCAGAGCACTGGGTTTATGAGTGGTATGAAGACGCTTGCGCCGAAGGTTAACTGTAGTTTGAAAAATCTCTCAGCTCCTAAATCTTTGAAGAGTTTTTTGGGTTCGCGCATATGTACGAGGTATGTTTGCAGGTGTCCTTTGTACCATCGTGACCTCTGAACTATCCAACTCTTGGCAGTCAACGTGGCTTCTTCGTATGTGTAGGTGTCAATCATCTCCGTCTTTAGTTTCTGGCGTGCTAGCCTTATTCCTATGTCAGCGTCTTCTGTTACATTGTAGGGGTCCCATCTGCCTAATTCGTCAAGCCCCTTTTTGCGGAAATGGTTACTTGTACCACCCAGCGGGATTGGTGCATCAATCCAGTCTAGCCCCTGTAGGTAGAATTCGTACCAGTTAGCGTATTCGATGCTGAACCATTTTGTGATTATGTTTTCGTCGGCATTGTAGAAGTTAAGTTTTGATTGCAGGCAGACTACATCTTCTGGTGAACGTAGAAATACGATAGCTGCTTTTTTGAGTTGATCTGGGTCAGGGTTATCTTCGGCATCGTAGATGACACATAATTCGCCTTTCGCTCGTAGTAAGCCATAGTTACAAGCCCGTGGCTTAGTCGTAACTTTTGCGCCAGGGATAATTATGGGATCAAATAGTTTTAGGAATTCGGCGTATTCTTCCTTGGGGATGCCCTCGGCCATCTTTGTAGGTGATCCAAACAGCCCTAGTGCTTTGGCTTCACTGATTGTATCTTGGTCGCATTCTTCCATGAGGATTTTTATGTCTAACTTGCTTTTGGGATAGTTTAGATGGTACATGTTAAGCATGTTCTGGGATAGTATTCCTGCTTCACGAAAAACAGGAATCAAAACTGTATATATTGGAAAGTCTTCATCGCTTTTACATTCCATTTCGTCGCGGGTGATGTGGGTTGGGGCTCTGCCGCCTTTGAAGCCGCGGATGGAAATGTAGATTTTGATGGGGTTAACTATGAAGTAACCGATGCTTATGACTGCAAAAAGTGCCATAAAAGTGACAGCCGAATTTATTATGACAGCTATAGCGAAGATGGTGATTGCGGCGATTATGAAGTATTTCTGTTTTGGGTAGAGCACGCGATACGCGGATTGGTTGGGTGTACGGTTGTAGAGGTCAAGCATGGCGTTTTTCTTGTGGATTTCTCTGTAGATGTTGTCGATTGCCCAATCTATCGATTGTGAACTAACCACATGTAGATTAATCTTGTAGTTGCCAAAGAGGTACTGAACCGCAACTAGCACTTTGCAGTCTAAGGGGTTATCGACGGCTAAATCGATGATTGATCCCTTGATCTCAAGAGGTATAACCTTGTATTTGCTTATGATAGGGTAAGGTAGGATTGAGATAAGTTTGCTCCTCTGTTCTTCCTTATAGATTTTTTTGACCTTTGAATACTCTAGAAAGGGCATGCAGAGTTTTGAGGATAATTGTTTGTAGAAGGCTTCGGGTAAATTCACTTTGGCTTTACGTAGGGTGGGGATTACGTCTTCTAGTCGGATATTGGAGTCTTCAATGGTAGATAGGTCGACTCTGTGTTTTTTTAAGAGTTTAAGCAGGCGGTCTTTGTCTACGGATTTTTTTGGGGTTGCATCTATGACTATGCCCTCAAAGGTGCTTTCCTGCTGTTGATTTATTGGAATACCCATACCTACAACCAAGAATATTGTATATTGTTACATGTCATTAACTACTTACGACTTGATTAACCAATTAAAGCATTACTAACCCCCAATATAGATTACCCCTCAACCCCCAAAACAACAAAGAAGTGTGCCCAAACCCACTTGTGGCTCTGACCGCTCAACCACATACCTTAAAATAACTTTCAACGAGCATTTGATATAGATTCACAAGCTTAGGCTTGCCATTTTAACTGGTTTTTAAGTTAGCATTTAGGGGCAGAAAACGTTTATGCAACAGAAGAGTTTGAGCGTCAGCAAAAAGGCCAGAGAGATAAGCAGCCTCCACAAGGGCACAGCCTCTACATCAATCATTAGTTACCTTCAAGACTTCGGCTTAACAATCAGACAAGCAAAATCTAATACCTAAAAAAATAGAGATCATCGTCAAAGGTAATGATGGTATACGATGGATACTGAAAGGCGCAACGGTTCGTTAAAAAAAACGGCGGTATACGTTAACATTCGGGCAATAACAGAATTTAATGGGTATAACAGTGCCTTTACAGAAGTTTTTAGAGTTTTGCGATTTACGGCTGCCTAAAATTATAAACGAGTGTTGGTGTGCACAAGCAATTAGGGTCCATATGCCGAATTAGAACTTTCTTGCCTATTTCATCATTTTTTTGGCAGTAAGCAGATAAATACGCGGTTGCATTATCCTCAAGAAAGCTTCAGCACAGTAATTGGTGAATAACTAATGAAGTATGTACTCGTTGTCGGAGATGGTATGTCGGATTATCCGATTCCGGAATTGGGCGATAAGACTCTGCTTCAAGCAGCAGTTAAACCCTACATGGACTCTATCGCTGCAAAGGGCAGAAGTGGGCTCATTAAAAACGTTCCCGACGAGATGACTCCCGGCTCAGACGCAGCCATCTGTTCCGTTTTAGGTTATGATCCACGCATTTACTGTACCGGTAGAGGACCACTTGAAGCACCCTCCCGCGGTATTCAATTAGGTCCAAACGACACCGCCTACCGCTGTAACATAATCACTGAAGAGAACAAAGCCATAGCAGACTACTCCGCAGGGCATATAACCACCGAAGAAGCAACCGAACTAATCGCCTCGATAAAGAAGGCGTTTGATAAACCCAACCAAATCGAATTCTACGCCGGATTAGATTACAGGCACTTCCTGATCCTTCGCAACTTCCCCAACCCCGAGCAAATCAAATGCACTCCACCACACGACGCACGAGGCATACCAGTAGCAGAAGTGTTGCCAAAGGCTCTGGTGCCCGAAGCAGAAAACAACGCGCAGTTACTCAGAGACATGATTACAAAATCCAGAGAAATCCTTCGAGACCACCCAGTAAACATCGCCAGAGAAATGTCAGCTCAACACCCGGGTAATCTGATTTGGCCTTGGGGAGGCGGCAAAAAACCCTCCATGCCCACACTCAAAGAGAAATACGGCATAAAATCCGCAGTAATCTCAGCAGTTGACCTAGTCAAGGGCATCGGCACCTATGCAGGCATGCAAATTATAACTGTACAGGGCGCAACTGGACTCTATGACACAAACTATGAAGGTAAAGCAGACGCGGCGTTGGAAGCGCTGAAAACTAACGATTTAGTCTTCGTACATGTCGAGGCACCTGATGAGGCTGGACACGTCGGCGACTATAAGCTGAAACTAAAAACCATCGAGGATTTGGATAAACGGTGTCTTGGCCGAATCATGGAAGGCATCACTGAGCCCTATGCAATCGCCATTTTACCTGACCACCCAACACCCGTTAAAACTAGAACTCACTCACGTGATCCAGTGCCATTCGCTATAGCCGCGCCATCACTCAAACCAGACGGGGTAAAAGTGTTTGATGAATTCTCTGCAAAACAGGGCGGATATGGGTTAGTTGAGACGGACTATTTAATTTCCCTACTTCTCTCCACCCGTTAAGGTTCTTTTTTTTTGGGTAGGTCTGTTAGTATTCAAGTAATCTGTTAATTGGTAGGTTTGAGTGCTTAACAGTTTAAGAAAATAAGAAAAGGAATTTAGTGCTTATTGTTGTGGTGCGTTGCATTCTTGTTTGGCGTCGATGGCTTTAATGCGTTTTGTTATGACAGTTCTGATTTCTGGGTCTTCTTCTTGGTGTGAGGCGTCTACTAAGAGTTTTCTTGCAGTGGGCAAGCTTTTTGTTCCGAACATTTTTGCGAATTTACTTGAGCGTTTTTATAGTATTCGGAAGTAGCGTGGTAGGACGCAGACGAAGTTGAGTGGGTAGCGTTTGCCGCGGTCAAGGTCAACTACGACCAGTTGGACGCGTTCTTGCGGTTGGTTGCCGTTTTTGACTGCGTATAGTTTTAAGTTCATGTTATCCCCAACTCTCTTGTACACTTATCAAGTTTTTACTAACTACAAGTTGAACTGTTTATTATAACTCCCTTCGACTCCAAACCATATTAAACTTTCCCAAAAACACCCCCAAACCGTACAACAGAACCTCACAAAAACAGGCACAAACAAGCAACACCCGATATAAAATAATACGAAAAACCCGACTATTGGAGGCACATAGAGACTCGATGCAGAACCTATTGAGAGGAGAGATGCTCTCTGAGGTTGGCTGTCTCTTCTCAATGTTGCTTTTTATAAGAGAGGGCGGTAGCTGCCGAGAGTTCACGTATCCCGCAGCAGCTGATGCACCAAAAAATCTATTATTCATCAATCGCTAACTATCACACGTGTACATCTATGAGTAGAGTCGAACCAGTTAATTTTAAATGCACAGACTGCGAATGGGCAATAACCACACCTTTTGGCAAAGAAGACCTAGCAGACCACATTGCTCTCCACAACGAAAAGCACCATAATAAAACAGTTAGAGCAAGAATCTCCAAATCTGAATTAATTAAACTTCAAAGAAAATAATGTCCATTTCAGTATCTATTACCACTTTTTTGTTATTTATGGGCGATATTTCAGGGTGGTTACGCTTTGTTTTTGGTAAAGAGTTAAAACATTCCCCAAGCGCATAATCTAAAAGATTATGCAGCCACCAATAGTAGGTTCTGTCTTCGATTTACTCGCTAAACCCGTCCAAACAGCCCTCTATGAGTTTGGATTCACAGAGCCCACTCTGCCCCAAACCAAAGCGTTACCGTCGATTCTCGAGGGCGAAAATGTGCTTTTGATTGCACCGACGGGAACTGGAAAAACTGAGGCGGTTCTTACTTCCTATTTTTTCAAAGCTAGTTGAAGAGAGAAGTGCAGAACAAAAAGGCATCCAAGTCATCTACATCACCCCACTTCGTGCACTAAACCGTGACATGCTCAAACGTCTACATTACTGGAGCCAAAAACTCGACATAACCGTTGATGTTCGCCATGGCGACACAGAGATGAAGATTCGCCGCAAACAAGCGCAAAAGCCGCCGCAGATGCTGGTTACTACGCCGGAGACTTTGCAGGCGATTTTGCCGGGGTCGCAGATGCGCCGGCACCTCAAAGCGGTAGAGTTTGTGGTTGTGGATGAAGTGCATGATTTGGCTTCGAGCAAACGCGGAGCACAATTATCGGTGGCACTTGAACGATTGCAATTGGTTACGGGTCGAGAATTCCAGAGAATCGGCTTGTCAGCCACCATCGGCAACCCTGAAGAAATTGCTAAGTACCTCGCTGGAAGCCGCCGAAAAATAGCCATAATTGAGGCTTCCGCGGAAAAAAGTTACCATTACAGCGTCGAAAACCCCTCACCCACCGAAAGAGACTATGAGTTAGCAGGCAAACTCGAAACGTCGCCTGAAGCAGCGGCGAGAATCAGACGCATACTTGAGCTAGTCGATAGTCATCAGTCTACGCTTATTTTCGTGAATAGCCGTACAATCGCCGAAGTTTTAGGGCATAAACTCGTGCAGTTGGACCGAGAAGATATCGCAGTACATCATGGCTCAATCTCCAAAGAGGAGCGTATTGCGATTGAGGATGCCTTCAAAGCTGGACAACTAAAAGCCATCATATGTACCAGCACCCTCGAGTTAGGCATCGATGTGGGGCAGGTGGATTTGGTTGTGCAGTACATGTCGCCACGGCAAGTCAATAGCTTAATCCAGAGAGTTGGCAGAAGCGGACACCGATTAGGCAGGGAATCCCACGGCGTCATAGTTACCGTTTACCCCGATGATACGTTGGAGGCGTTGGCATCGATTAAGAATGCCAAAGCAGGGCTGATTGAGCCAGTGCCGATGCATGTAGGTGCGCTGGATGTGTTGGCGCATCAAATTGCGGGGTTGCTAATGGATGAACAACCGCTTGCAGTAGAGGACCTCACACGCATAATCCACCGCAGCTACCTCTACCACAAAACCCAGAAAACCGAAATCGCGGACCTACTACGCTTTTTAGACAGCCTCAACCAAATAAGACTAAACGAAGACGAAACAGTTTTGACTAAAACCAGAAAAACCCGCATCTACTACTACGAAAACCTATCCATGATACCCGACGAACGCCGCTACCCAGTCATCAACGTGATTAAGCGACCGCAAAATCGGAACCTTAGGCGACGAATTCATGGCCTTGCACGCACGTGTCGGCTTGAATTTCATCATGAAGGGCAAAGTTTGGCGGATAGTGCAGATTGAGGAAGAAGCGGGGACGGTGCATGTGGTGCCGTCTGAGGATCCGATGGCGTCTGTGCCGGGTTGGGATGGAGAAATCCTGCCAGTGCCGTTTGAGTTGGCGCAGCAGACAGGGCATGAACCGCCAAAGAATTGCGCAGGTACTCAAAGAGACCGGCGACCCCGCGGTTGCTGCTGAGGTTTTAGCCAAAGAATTAGGTTCAGACAAAGCCAGCATGACACAAGCCATCAGCGAAGTCTATGAGCACATAAAGTTGGGTGCACCGCTGCCGACACAGGACCATATTGTGCTGGAAGTTTATGACCGCTACATCGTGGTGCATGCATGCTTCGGCGAACTTGTCAACAAGACCTTGGGCGGCATCTTTGACAGCGTACTCTCCGAACGTGAAGTTATCAGTGGCTGGTGGACCGACGGCTACAGAATCCTAATCGAAGCACCACGAAAACTCAACAAGATGGAACTCGCCGAATTACCCCAAACACTTTTCGGCTTAAGTGACGAAGCGGTAGATAATGCCTTCAAAAAATATTTAGACGCCAAATTCCCGTTCGGTTACAAAATGAAGTTCGTTGCAGAACGCTTCGGCGTATTGCCAAGGGGTAAAACGATGAGTTACCAGCGCCAAGCCGACTTAAAATCACGCTTCGACAACACGCCCGTTTACCGCGAGACCATCCGCGAAGCCATGATGGAAAAAGTCGATTTAGACAGAGCCAAACAAATCATGCATGACGTGAAAGAGGGCAAAATCAAAGTCACCACCTACATCAGCTACGAAAAACCCTCACCCCTTGCCTATTACATTTTATCGAAATTCGGCGACGTAACCGAGCTAATGGCTCCTGAAAAAATCCTCGTGAACAACATTGACAAACTCAAAATGGCCATAGACGCACGCGAAACAACGCTGCTGTGCATGAAATGCGGCGAATGGAGTACACACCAAAAAATCAAAGAACTACCCGACGAGCCGCGATGCGGCAAATGCGGTTCGGGGCTGCTGGCGCCGCTGTATCGGTCACAAGATCAAGCGAAGCTGCAGGATGCACTTAAACGCCGAAAAGAAGGTAAAGAATTCACGCCTGAAGAGCTTAAGGAAGTCAGCCAAGCCCGTCGCAAAGCCGATTTAATCCTGAGCTACGGCAAAGAGGCGGTCAGGGCGTTGCAAGTGAAAGGTGTGGGCCCCGAAACAGCGTCACGGATATTGGGCAAGATGCATCCCGAAGAAGACAAGTTCTACATGGACTTGCTCAAAGCGAAGATTCAGTTTTTGCGGACAAGAGAATACTGGGATAAATAGCCGTCTCCTATTACGGCTTAGCAGAGGAGTTTACGCTAAAAGAGACTGCTGATTGTATATGTGAGCCGTCATGAAGGTTGGCGTGTACTACTATTGTGTGGGTTCCGTCGGGTATCCCAGTTAAGGGCACTCTGGCAAAGAGTGCTTTCTGCACGTTGAGTAGGTTATAGAACCAGATTGGATGATAGCCGCTACCAGTCTGCAGTGTAAAAGACGCCGTTTATAAGCCAATTATTTGAGCTAACACCAACTTGCAACTCTGGCCACCATCCCGCTGTGGATGTTTTATTGCGGGGTAGAGAATGGCTATCTGTGTTGGGTAGGAGCTGTTGTGTGGGTCCCAGTCGGATGAAAGACACTGTACTTTAGGGTCCTGGCTTTGGACAAGGGTCGAGGATGGAATTGGTGGGTGTTGGGCAGGAGTAGCCGTCGGCGTGGGGGACTGGCGTTTAATATTGCCTCATAAGTAGGGGTAAGCAACAAGTAATGGTAAGTGAATATGGCTATTGCGGCTGTTTCTCATGGCGATTGACATGTCGCTGTTGCGAGGTTTTAACTCTCTCATAAAATCAGCCTGTTCAAAAAGAATACCCATAAGTTTGAAAGCTACGATTTAGTGCAGGCAATTTTCCTCGAGGACAGCTTGGAAACCCAAAAAGAACGCCCCAAGTTCAGTCTAGTGGAGAATTTAAAATCGCCACACCCACATAAAGAGAGAAAAATCAGAAAAATACCAACCCGTTTAGAAGGTTTATAGATACGTTTGAATCCAGTTGCTTAGCTGTGATTATAAGTGGCAGACCAAAAGCCCCTGTCCTTAAGCGTTCGATCGGTCTATGGAGTGCCGTCGCCATCAACGTTGGCGCAATCATAGGTGGCGGAATCTTCGTTGTCACTGGCATCGTTGCAGGTTACGCTGGCTCAGCACTCGTCGTATCCATGATAATCGCTGGCATAATCGCCTTCATCACAGCTTGGAGCTTTGCGAAATTAACCGCTTGGCAACCCGTAGAAGGAGGCGTATACGAGTATGGGCGCCAGTTGGTTTCGCCTTACGCTGGGTTTTTGGCTGGTTGGATGTGGCTGGTCGCCAACACTTTTACTGGAGCAGCTGTTTCGTTGGGTTTCGCCTATTATTTGGCGGCGGCTTTCCCGAGTTTGCCGACCAATGTTGTTGCAGCGGTAATGTGTTTGGCCTTTACGGCTTTGAATTTGTTGGGTGCAAGAGAATCAGCAAGTGTTAACAATGTTTTTGTCGCCATCAAACTTGCGGTTTTAGCTTTTTTTGTGCTTTTGGAGTTTTTAATGTTAATACAGTTAATTTTGCTCCGTTTGTGCCTCTTTCAAGCGGGGTACTGTATGGGACATTTTTCATCTTTTTTGCTTACGGCGGCTTCGCAAGGGTCATCGGTAATTGCTGAGGAAATTAAAGATGCCAAACGAAACGTACCCCGAGCGTTGCTGTTGTCGCTTGGGATTTCGATGGTGGTTTATATTTTGGTTGGGTTGGTTGCTGTTGGGTTGCTGGGTGCTGATGGACTGGCAGGTTCGCTTCGCCGTTAAGCTCAGCCATCGGCGTCACAGGAAATTCTTTAGCAGTGCAGTTAGTCGCCATTGGCGGTTTAGTGGCAACAGCAAGTGTTTTGCTAACTGCGATTTTGGGGGTTTCTCGGATGGCTTATTCCATGGCACGCCGCAACGATTTGCCCTCTGCCCTATCTCGGTTACACCGCAGGTTCTTGACACCTTACTATGCGATTGTTGCAACGGGTGTTTTGATGGCGGTTTTGGTTTTGTTTGTGGATTTAACGCAGCGTTGTGGCAATTAGCACTTTGCGCTTCTGTTTCAATTATTCCATAACCAACATTTCAGCGTATCAAACTCAAGAATGGCAGCAAAAGATTGAGGTTCATGCCTCTTTTTGGTTTAGGCAACATGCATTTTGTTTTTGGGTTTTATTCTATTTGCTTCCACTGAAGCTTGGCTAATCGGCGTTGTTTTCGTAATCGCAGGGTCAATCTACTATGTGGCCAAGAAGCGGTGGCAGAAAAGAGTTTTAGCTTACGACGATAAGAATTTTAAACGATCAAAAAAACCCGACGTAGGAAAAACCGATGCCCATTAAAGCCATCTTATTCGACATGTTCGATACCCTCATGCTCATCGAAAAAAACCACGAGTTCTATCCGCCATCAATGAGGCGAATGCATCAATACCTAAACAAGCACGGCATCGATGTACCTTTCGAAAAATTCAATCCACCTATATCAGTGAGCGTGACAGGCTTTATGCGAAGGCGGATTTGAACTTTGATGAACCCCACTTCAACGTACGCATTTCTGCAGACACTGAAAAGTTTAGGCTACAATTATGATGTTTCAAGCCCAATTGTGTCTGCAGCAACTGGCGAGTTTTGTGAGGAATTCATGAAGTACGTTCGCATAGACGCCGACACAGAGGAAACCCTCAAAGCGCTTGCATGGAAAATACAAGTTAGGGATCATATCAAACTTCGCTATTCCCGAATGCGTGCTTAAACTCCTTGAAACCAGTGGCATCAATGGATTGTTTGATGTAGTTGTGGTTTCTGGTGCAGTTAACAAGCGTAAACCCAGCCAAGAAATCTTCAAGAGCACCCTCAAATTGATGACTCTCTGCCCTGAGGAAGCAGTTTTTGTTGGTGATACAATCGATGCAGACATTGAAGGTGCAAAAGCCGTCGGCATGAAGGCGATTTATATCGAGCGCCGGGTGCAGAAGGCATCAGAAAAGTTCAGTCCGGACCAAACCATAAAGCGCCTGTGTGAATTGCCCTCGGTTCTTGAGCGGTTCTAAAAAAGATCACTTAGAAGGGGCGCTTTTTTTTCATTCTGAGTGGTTATCATGCTTATTAGTTTATAGTACATTCGGGCAAAAAGCATTCCTTTGGTGGTTGCTATGTAGACTTCTCTATGTCCAACAATAGATTGACGGATTAAACCGTTATTCACCATAAGAGATAGGTACTCGTTTAGTTGCTCAAAACTCAAGTTAGCCCTATACATTATCTTTGTTTTTAGATCGCCTTCTCGAGCACTTTCAAGGACGGACGCGATGATACTGAGTTGGTCACGTCTTTTTTGATTTGCCCGCCGCAACCATTTACACCGGCAAACTTATAATATGACTTGAATTTGCTTATAAATTTTTATATTCAATAAATATGTCCTGTTTTGGATATTTAACATTTAGAATCGGAATAAAACTTTTCAGATGTAAAGGAAAGCCTTTATCTGCCCCAGCGAGAAAAAATAGACAGTGAAAATTTATGCTGATTGGAGCAGTTTCAGATTCACACGACAACCTGCCTAAGATAGAAAAAGCCGTAGACTTACTAAATGAACTAAAGGTAGAGTTGGTGCTCCATGCAGGTGACTACGTCTCACCATTTACAATTGCCCGATTCAAGAAACTCAATTGCCCCCTCATCGGCATCTTTGGAAACAACGATGGCGACCACCAACTCCTTACAAAACGGTTTAACGAAACCACCAACTGCACAATACATGACCGCTTCACACAGGTAACTGTTGAAGGTTACAGAATCGGCTTGTTACATGGAGACGAAGCAGAATTGCTAAACGCATTAGTGGACAGCGGTTACTTCAATGCAGTTATCCATGGACATAGCCACAACAAAAGCATAGAACGAAAGGCCAAAACGCTTGTGATAAATCCGGGTGAACTCTGTGGTTACCTAACTGGCAAAGCTTCGTTCGCATTACTGGATACCGCTAAGGCTGAAGCTAGAATAGTAGAGTTTTAGCTTATCTAAGATCCATGTTTTGATCTTTTTTGAATTAAACACCAGTACGGTTACTAAGTTCTGTTCTTGATGAGTGGCAGTCACATAGCTTTATGTTCGCTGCATGCTTGAAGTCTCTTTCAAGTATTCTAGTGGAGGTGAATTTTTGTGAGTGAAAACCGTTCACATAAAAAAAGCAAAGACATGACTGTTGAAGAAGCTGGAAGACTGGGTGGACAGAAAGTTAAGAGGCTCGTTGAGGAAGGCAAAGAACACGAAGAAGAATAAAACGAAAATATTTGTACTCAAGGGCTTTCTGTTTTACTCGTGCTGTACTTTTAGTTCGGTGTTTTCTTTTTTTAGCGCTTGTTCTCCACGGCTTGGAACAAACAACATGAATGCATCTTAAGGCTTTTCTGCTTGTGGTTTGTTACCCAACCAACATGCAACCCAGCCCAAACGCAGAACCAAAAAAGTAATGCGCTGAATCATCCTTAGAAGATGTGTATATGGGCTCTCCGCCTAATCAACTATTAAAAACAAGGTTTGGAGTTGAAATAAGAGAGATCCATGGCACCAATAATTGAAGAGAAAAATAACTGCAGATTAAACGACCAAATTAGCCCAAAAAATTGTAAATTCGAATCTTAAGGTCACTGTTTTTCCCATACCTCAATCAATCCAGCTACAGCCTTTGCCCTTTCAGAATCGCTGAAGCGGTACATATGAATCCGACCATAAACCCGCACTTCTATTAAACCCTCACTTTCTAGAATCTTTAGATGCTTGGCGGTAGCCGAATAATTCATCTTTGTTCTCCTTGCAACATCAGAAATGTTTAGCTGGCCAAGTTGATAAATCAGCTTTAGGATTTTCATGCGGGGCTTAGATGAGAAGACTTCTTCGAGCTCCAAACTTATTTTTGCCTCCGCTCATTCTGCAAACCTTCCCATAGCTGACGTTCCAGTTCCTCAGCGGGGATACTGGGCAACGAAACACGTGTCACTCTGCCCCGTATTTCTGCGGATGCAACCTCAGTTTTTAGAACCCCCAGTTTAGCGAGGTATTGTGTGTAATTCCAGATTTGAGTGTGACTATTGGGTTTCTCCTCGAATTCCTCACAAATGACTGCATAGGCGTTTTCGAGTTCTGAGAGGGCGGCATAGACTTCCTCGTTTTCTTTGAAGTAACGTGCAACTGCGAGCAAGAAGAGGCGTTCATGAAACCCCAAAGATTCCAGTTCACTCCGACGCAAACTCGGAACAATACTTGACACTGCAAGTCTTACGCATTCGGGTTCAAGCGCACCAGCGTCGCTTGCATCGGCGTATTTGCCAGCTCTCCACAGCAACTCGATGCCAAACCTTGCGTTGCCCGTCTCGGAGTACGCTAACTCTGCAACCAATTCAACAACGTCCTCGGGTACCGCACCCAACTCAAACGCCAACTTGACACGGTTACTCAAGATATCAATCAATTGGGTTTTGCCATAGCGCTCGAGGCGTATGATGCTTCTTTGGAGGGTGCTTCTTGCGCTTTCATCAAGACCTTCGGTGGGTTTTAGATCACGCATGATAAAGATGAATGATAGCCGCTGGGGTTTGCCTTGTCGCATCTCCTGCAACCTTGTAAGTTTGTAAACTGCATCTGAACCTTCTTTCTCGATTAAGCTGTCGAATTCGTCTAGAGTTAATATCATTGTGGCTTCTTCTTCATCCAAGACCTGCATAAGCGTCGCTAGAATTTCTTCGGCTCCATATCCTCTAGCAGGAAAGTTCGGGCGAAAAACCATTATCGCACGATGCAGAATCGGCTGAAGAGCTCCACGGAATTCGCGGCAGTTAACATGAACATAACAGAATTTGAGGCCTTTCTTGTTAGCTTCAGAGGTAAGAGTTGCGCCAAAATGCTGAGCCAACGCCGTCTTCCCAGTACCCACATCACCCGTTAAAATTACCCGTTGCGACATCCGCTCAGGACACCGCAAAATAAACCCAAAAAACTCCAGAAGGAGACGTTGCTGTGACTCCCTATGTGGCAGTTGCTGCGGCACATAGTTTATGTCGAGTTTGGATTCATCTTTGAATATGCTCTGATGCGGCTCCACAGTTTGGTTCCTTCAGGTATGCTGTATTGTTTGAAATCTATAAGCTTTAACTACTTCTACTGAATTGTTTGGAAAAGACTTGTTTAATAGAGAGAGCCCTGGGAATGCTTGGTATATCTCGTCGTGCTGCCGCTAATTGGTTTCCATGAAATACTTTCGATAGTCATGAATAAGTCAAAGCATGAACGCAACGAATAGATCCACGTTTTTCTGCAAGACCTCTTTAACACTTTTCTATTTAACCATGAATCCGTTGTTGACTCAGCTAATGAATACTACAACTGTAATTTCAAAACAAAACACTAATAAACACATTCCGCAATCCATATTTTCCGACACATCATGATACCAAAATACTTCTTTTTCACAAAAGGAGTTGGCAAACACAAAGAGCAACTCCAATCATTCGAATTAGCACTAAGAGACGCAGGCATCCAAATGTGCAACCTCGTCAGCGTATCATCCATCGTTCCACCCGGATGCGAACTCGTCACACGCGAAAAAGGCCTAAAAATGATTCACCCAGGCGAAATCACTTTTGTTGTTATCGCCCGTAACGCAACCAACGAACCCCACCGCCTCGTCGCATCCATCAATCGGCGTAGCAATCCCCTCAGAGAAAAACCAATACGGCTACCTATCTGAACACCACAGCTTCGGCCAAACAGACGAAACCGCAGGCGACTACGCAGAAGACCTCGCAGCAACCATGCTAGCAACCACCATGGGTATACAGTTTGACCCAGAAACAGCATGGGATGAACGCAAAAAAATCTTCAAAACCACAGGCTTAATCATCAAAACCGCCAACACAACCCAATCCGCAGCAGGCGACAAAAACGGATTATGGACCACAACTGTTTCCGCGGCAGTGCTTGTTCCACCACAAGACGGCAAACCAGAATAAACAAAAACAGTAAGAGTTAGGGCAAGTTTAGGACTTGCTTGTCTTTTTATTTTTTTATCTTGCTCAGAAGGGCAATTTATATAGCTTTTTTATTTGATGGGGTTGCTTATAGGGTTGGTTTGATGTTTGGGCTTCTGTGGGGCGGGTGCTCGGTTGGTGTTCTGGGTGGTATTTTCCCGTATGGGCTATGTTAGTGCCCGACTGTATTGTGCTGTTCACTGATTTGATGTCTTGTAAATCTTGGGTAAACTCAGCATCCTCCCACACCCACACTTCTACACTGCTTATATAGGGTCATGTAGGGAGTGTGGGGAAAAAAGCGTGCCCACACCTAATCAGGGCGTAAAAAACGTTGCAAAACCAAAACAAAGCTCAATTCACAAGCAGCAGTGTAGTGTATTTTATTTAATCAGCCACACCCACACAAAGAGAAAAAACAATTTTGCCCTCTTAATGGTCGGGAGCCAACCACGCAACCAACCCCAAACTCAGACACCAAAAACACAGACGTCAGCCAAGCACAATGGTTGTTGTTGAAATAAGAGCGGTGTCGGTAAACAAAAAATTAAAGAAAAGATAAAACTAGTTATTTAACAAAGAAAGAGGTAGAGAGTGGGTGGTCTCTTTTTAGTATGGGTCTTTTTTGCCAGTCATATATGCCCAAGCGCCGACGAGCGCTACTGTTAGGACTGCGCCTGCAAATCCTGCGACCAGGAAGCTGGTGAAACCGGCCAGAGATGGCAAAACAATTATTAGCCATGGGATAAAGTATGTTGCTGTGACCTGTGCGATAACGCCTGCAACGAAACCTAAAAGGGCAATTAATCCGAATATTTTCAATCTGCTATTCATTCAATTCACCTTTTTATTATAGCAGTTAGTTGGCGCTTCATTTTAGTCTAACTTACACATTTATGTCTAATACCAGCAAACTCGACATCCATGCTTTAACGTTTCTAGTTAAAGGCATAAAGCGCAATATTCCCATCACGTATATCTGTACATATATACGTGCATATTTTCATCATATTAACAATGTATAAGATTATTTTCTGCATCTTCAGTGTTGTCAGAGGTAATCAAATTGTCAGAAAGATTCGCTAAAAAGTGGGAAAGTAAAACGGGAAGATGAGCCATTCGCAAACCGCATAAAAGACGCAGTGAAACCACCAGGACCACTAAAACCACGACTTGACTTCGCAGTCAGACGCATAGAGCTTCAAGTACAGAAGCTTGACCAAGCAACTGACAGATTCGGCCAAAGAGACAAAGCAATCTTCGCAAGAATAGTTGATGCATACACAAAACATGACAGCGCACGCGCAAACGTTTTCGCAAACGAGCTAGCCGAAGTCAGAAAAATGTCAAAATTAATCATGAACGCTAAACTTGCTCTCGAACAAATCACATTAAGATTACGAACAGTATCAGAACTAGGCGACGTAGTATCAACTCTCGGTCCAGCCGTGGGTGTTCTACGTTCAGTCAAATCAGGCTTAGTCAGCGTATTCCCAGAAGCAGAAAGTGAACTCGGCGAAATCGGCAACATGCTAAGCGGAATCATGATTGAAGCAGGCCAAGGCAGCGGAATGACACTAAACTTCGACACAGTAAACGAGGACGCATCAAAGATACTAACCGAAGCAGCAACAGTTGCAGAGCAGAAGATCAAAGACAAATTCCCAGATCTACCCCCAGGAATGCCATCAATCCCCAGCATCTCAAGCAGAAAAAACAACATTCTGAGATAAGGAGAAAAACACAAAATGTCTAACTCCAATCTTTTTCTTTCTATTGGCAAACCAATAAAGAATGAATATGGACGAGTAATCGGAAAAGTTGCTTCTTTCGCATTAACTCCAAACGGAAAATTTGACGCAGTATACATCGAATTTGGCGACGGCAATTCTCAAAACAGCCCATGGAAAGCCTACGATTCAATGGCGCTGAAATCACATTCATCTCAAAAATCAAAAATCAAGCAGGCACCCTTTGCGACCACATCCCCTTAATCTGGCGCAAAGACGAAGCCCTAAAAGACCTCGTTGACAAAAAGAAAATTACACCAGAAGTCTACCAAGACCTCCACAGCAGCTTCACAAACGTCCTAACACAACTCAAAAAAGACGCTCAAATCATCATCGACGAATCCGCCATAGAAATCGAACGTTGCCAAGAAGAAATAACATCACTCAGCTACGCAATTGCAAACCTTGAAATCGAACATGAAATCGGAAAAGTCGACGAAGAAAACTACAGAGGCGCATTCGCACTACTGCAAGAAACTCTAAGACGTGCAACCACAGAAAAAACAGACTTCGAACTGACAAAAAGCAAACTCTCAAGCGTACTACTAGGTGACCAATCACAGACTTCACAGCCTGAAAACCAACAAAATCTACGCTGAAAAGTAGCACAACGCATCAAAACTTCCAGAGCCCCCAGTTGTTGTTTACGTTAAAGAAATAGGAAAAGCTGGAATTTAACAGGCTTAAACATTGAAAACGGTAGGGTGTGGAGGGCAAAAAAATCAAAAGCTTAACTAACCAAACCCCTCCTCCTATTCGTGAAGTCGCCACAAAATCTATTTGTACCCTAAAAGTCCAGCAGAATAAGCTGGAACAGGCAAGTTTTCGCTTAAAAGAGCGAGATCGCATTCTTTTTGAAACTTGCATGTTTGCATTAAAAAAGAACAATAAAGAAAAAGCCGCAATGTGCGCCACCGAGATTGCGGAAGTCCGAAAACTTATAAAGTTTCTCTACAACGTTCAGTTAGCTATTGAACGAGTAGTTATGCGTCTTGAAACAATAAAGGAACTAGGCGACATAGTCGCTGACTTAAAACCTGCCTTGACGGTTGCTTCAAGGTGTTTCGCAAGAATTATTCCAGGTGTTACCTGACGTTAGCTCAGAACTAAATACTGTTAACCAAACAATCCAAGATACACTCCACGCCACAAAACTTACCGCGATGAGAATGTTATTCCAGTTGGCAAGAAAACTGAGGCCGGCGAAGAAATTCTCAAAGAAGTCTCCTGTTTCATTGAGCAAAAACTAGCTGAAACCCTTCCAGAGCCACCAATTGCTGCTCCAGTTAAAGAGAAAACACCCAATCAAGGAACTTGTTGCTTTAACAGCAAGTTCTTCGCAGGTGTTTGCTCATAAAACAGTGGAGGAATCAGGGTTTGATCCAGAAAAGACATTGTTTTCTTACAAGAAATCTGAGATTAAAGAGTTCTCGCTTAAAGTTGAGAAGCCATCGTTTGAAGATGTGCTGCTGGAGTATGTCCGAAAAACTAATGGCGAAATCGATTTAAGACGATGTTCGAATGAACTGAAGACTTCTAACGAGGAAATTGAGCGTGCCCTTGAGAACTTAGGAACTAAGGGCAAAATAAAGATTGAGTTACGTTCGCCTGAATAAGTGAGAGAAGGAGAGAGAAAATACGAATGAGTGCATCAAATGAACTTGAAAAAGCGAGCAACAGCTTACGCCCTAGATGCTGTACGACTGGATAAGCAAGGGCAAAAAGGAAGAGCCATTACCCTATATCAAAAAGCAATTGAAAGCCTCCTGCAGCTTGTGCAGCTTTACCCAGAGTACGGTTTAAACAAAGTTTACGTGCAGCGGGCAATCGCCTATCAAGAACGAATCAAAGCCCTCCAGGGAGCAGTTTCGTCAGATGAGATGAATCAAGCAGCTAACAATGATAGCGACGGCGGAGGAGGAGCAACCATGGATGGAAACGGAATGGCGGCAGTAATGGAAAACCTAACATGAAGAACTCGTGATGACTGAGAAACCTAAAGTTAACTGGGACGAAGTTGTAGGCTTGGATACTGCCAAAAAAGCAGTTAAAGAAGCCATCGTTTACCCAGTTCAGCGACCCGATCTGTTCCCGCTTGGTTGGCCACGCGGTATCTTGCTTTTTGGTCCTCCTGGCTGCGGCAAAACTTTGCTGGCGGCGGCGGTTGCAACAGAAATTGATGCGAACTTTTACTAGCATTGATGCAGCTTCAATTATGTCCAAGTGGCTGGGCGAAGCTGAACAGAACGTTGCGAAACTTTTCGGTTCCGCACGCAAATCGGCAACTGATGGCAAACCCGCAATCGTGTTCGTTGACGAATTAGATTCGCTTATGGGTAACCACTCTAACGAGGTCGGCGGCGAAATCCGCGTTAAGAACCAGTTCCTCAAAGAAATGGATGGCATCGTGGACAAGGGCAAGGCACTTCACGTTTACGTCATTGGCGCAACAAACAAACCTTGGGATTTGGATTGGGCGTTTATCAGACGGTTCCAGAAACGTATTTTGGTGCCACTTGCAGACCACGCAACACGACTAAACATGCTAAAGCACTACACAGGAACCTTAACTGTCGGCGAAGATGTGGATTTGCATGAGTTGGCACGGTTATCAGAGGGCTTCTCAGGAAGCGACATCCGCGACGTTTGCCAATCAGCGCAGCTTAGCCTTATCGGCGAATTCTTCGAGTCAGGTAAAGCAATGGATAAAGAAGCAAAACCACGGGCCTTAACATGGCTGATTTCCGACAGATATTCGAAGAGCGTAAACCAACAGTGTCGCTGGATATGCTGCACAGTACAACCGATGGTTCGAAGCATTCAAAGCACTATAGAAAATCGGAGGCAAACAGAAAAACAAAGCTGGGTTGGGTGGAAAGGTTTGGAGAACAATTAATTTTTAGCACGCTCTCCCTTCTCCCCCCTCAAACTATCTCCAAACCCCACAAACCCCAAAAAGGACAACCCAGCTTAAGCTTCTGTGTTTTAGTTTTTTCTTTTATTCTCAGTTATTGGGTCTTGATGCATCATTTGAGAACGAAAATTATTAGAAAAAGTCAAGTGAGGAGAATTGAGGATTTTGGATTTAGCCTTGATACTGTATGACTTAATTTGCGCTTATGAGCTTGGCTTCGCCTTTCGAGTACTAAAAAATTAATCACTTTCACTGCCCTCTCCACTGCCGCCTAATGTTGTTTCGTCGATGCTTTAAATAGGCAAAACCTGCGTAACCGTAACTTTCGCATAGAAAGGGAGACAAAACGCGTGCTACAAAACCTAATTGTTAAACCATCCATAGCTCAGGCGGCTAAACCATATTTTTCGTTAAACATGCCCGGCGTCGATGAGCTCTTCCCCGGGTTTATGCCCGGAGACTTCGCCATCCTGTATGGTTCCCCATCAGTTATCTCGCTAACTTCACTGCTGTGTGTACGAGCGCAACTGCCGCCGCAGCTTGGCGGTTTAGGAAGCAGCGTCGTCTTCATCGACGGCGGAAACAGCTTTCGGCTCTATAACATTGCCCGGTTGGCGCAGCTTCACCAGTTGGACCCGCAGAAGGTGCTCGGAAACATATTCATTTCAAGAGCGTTTACCGTCTACCAACTCACCTCACTCATCATGGAGAAGCTGGACGAAACCGTGAAAAACTACAACGCAAAAGTCGTCGTAATCTCAGACATCTCCGGATTCTTCCTCGCCAACAACATCCCAGCAGATGAGGCGCAGCGAATCTACAGCCAAATCGTTACTTACCTCTCAAACTTCGCCCGCAAACACCAAATCGTACTCATAGCCACCTATCTGCCCTACGAAAACAGCAAACGCAACCTCACCCTGCAGGAAATGACACAGACAAGAGCCAGCACCGTGTTATGCTTCAGAAAAAACCAGTACACAAAAGAAGTGGCGCTGGAGAAGCATCCATCCTACCTGCTGGGAGTCGCTGAATTACCCTCTGAAAACCGCCCCTTAACCGATTTTATGGGTGTTAGCTCTGGGTAAAACAGTTGAATCCTACCGCATGGCAGTCGAAGATGAGATACACCGCTGGAACGGATTCGCCAAAGCCCTGCGCAAGGAGGACCGTGAAGCCTTCGACGCCATAATGGATGCGTGTAGAAGCTACGCCTCAGCAGCAAGCAACGCCACCAAACCCATCCTCTTCGAGCCGATGGTGATGTCGATTCTGGTTTCCCAGCAAATCAACCTGCAGAAACTACGCAAGGAAGTAGAGACCCTTAAAGCCCAACAGTCAGCAGCCGCCGAGCAGCACTAAAGGCTGGATACTGGATGTTTACCCAACTGAAACCGGAAAAGTGGCAGTATGGGTAATCTCTGAGTCGGGCGAACGCATAAGGTTCACGGATAAGTTTCAACCCTGCATCTACGTTTCCTCCGCTAACCAAGACGATTTAGAACGTTTACTTAGAAGCCTCTGTAATAACCAAAAGATTGCTTCCGCCCAGTTTACCATGAAGTATGCGCAGCCAATTGACAGCGAAAAGTCGAGGGTTCTGGAGTTAACGGTTAAGGATTGCCGCCAAATCCATCCGCTAACACAGGAGATTCTGCGTATGGGCGACTACCTGCGTTACGAAATACACAACTGCGACGTGCAGAGTGACCGTTCCTACTTTTTTAGCCGCGACCTCTTTCCGTTGGCATATGTGGAAGTGACCGTTGGGAAAGCTGGCTTAAACTATAAGCTAATGGATAAGGTTGAGAGCACCGATTATGTGGTGCCCAAGCTGCGGGTGCTGCGCTTAGATGTGGATGTGGCTAAGAAAGATTTTATTCCCAGCTTCGAGGATCCAATAGAGAAAATCCGCCTAAAACAAGACGCCCAAGACGAAATCGCTATCGATTATGGGGATGAAGCCACCAAACTACTACAACTCGTATATGCCGTACGCGAATTAGACCCAGACATAATCGTCACCAGCGCAGGCGACTCGTATCTTTTTCCCTACTTAATCCAACGCGCCACCCTAAACGAAGTCGCAGACGAATTCATCCTAAGCCGCGACCCTAAACCGTTTAGCCGCAAATTAGCAGTAACTGGAAAAACCTACTTTTCCTATGGACACACATTCTATCGAGCCACCACAGTCCGGTTATATGGCAGAATACACGTGGACGAAAACAACACGTTCATCATAAAAGAATCAGGCTTGGATGGCTTCATAGAAATAGCCCGCACATGCCGAGTACCACTTCACACAGCCGCACGGTTCTCTATTGGCTCGAGCATGTCCTCCATCCAATTCTATCAAGCCCTAAAAGACGACATACTGCTGCCGCGTAACAAAAAAATTCCTGAAACCTTCAAATCCGCCTTGGACCTGCTCGTGGGCGACAGGGGAGGCTTCATCTTTGAACCACGCTTAGGCGTCCACGACGGCATAGGCGAACTCGACTTCTCCTCCATGTATCCCTCGCTAATGCGCAAATACAATATCTCCGTTGAAACGGTCCTCTGCAAATGCTGCCCCGACTCGCCAAATCGCATTCCAGACTTAAACTATCATATCTGCAACAAACGCGTCGGAATGGTTCCAAAAACCGTCGATTTGGCTCTAACTAAACGCTTAACCTACAAGCGCCTAAGGGATGAAGCCACCGACAAGCATCAAAAACAAATCTATGATAAACGCCAGACCGCTTTGAAGTGGATTTTGGTTACCTGTTTTGGTTATTTGGGCTTTAGTAACTCTAAATTCGGCACTGTCGATGGGCACATTGGCGTCTGCGCGTTTGCACGGGAGAATTTCCTAAAGGCCGCGCATCTGGCTGAGGATGAGGGCTTTGAAGTGGTGCATGGCATTGTGGATTCGCTATGGCTCAAAAAACAGGGTGCATCCATGGAGGATTACAGTCAACTCTGCAAAACTATCACTCGCGAGATTGGGGTGCCCATAAATTTTGAGGGACACTACAAATGGATAGCTTTCTTGCCCTCACGACTGCATCCACGGGTCAGCGTATTAAATCGTTACTTATGGCGTTATGGACAACGGCAAAATCAAGGTCCGAGGCTTAGAAGTCCGACGCAGAGACACCCCAAACTACATCTTTGACGCCCAAACAGAAATGATAAACATCCTCGCCAAAGCAGACAACACCCCTCGAGCTCTACAGGCAAATTCCCGAAGCCCTAAAAGTAGCTCCGCACCTACCGTCAACGCCTACTAGACGGCGAGATACCTCTATCTGATTTAATTGTTACCAAGCACATGTCCAAGCAACCCAAGCATTACCGCCAGCAGGTCAGCCAAGTCATCGCCGCAGAGCAACTATGCAAACATGGCTTGGACGTGCCTGCGGGCAGCAGCGTACAATTCCTCTTCACCGATGCCAACCATAAACGCTTCAGCCACAGAGTCAAAGCTGCACAGCTAATCGAGAAAGGCGTAAATCCAGACACAAAAAAGTATCTCATGCTCCTCTACTCATCCACCGCGAATTTGCTGAGTTTCGCCGGTTATACCCCTGAGAAGGTGTATGATGCAGTGAAGGGGCAGCAGCAGAAAAGCCTTCTCTAAGAGCGCAAGAAGGTTAAAGTTTGAGAGTTTGTTAGTTTGAGATGTGGATATTTTTTTTCTGTGGCTCTTTTATGCGTAGGTTTAGTTTTGGTTATCGTTAGTGCAGATGAATCCATAAAGCGTCTGCTCAATCTGGCGCGGTACATGCGGCTGTCCCAGTTCGTGGTTAGTTTTGTGTTGGCGGGTGTCATCGCTATTTTGCCTGAATTATCGCGCGCTGGTTATTAGTGTTGTAACATTCAGCCACGGGAGCGTCGTTTCCCACAAAAAGATCATCCAAAAAAGAGATACTACTTTATTTTCTAATGTACAATACTCTCGTCACTACATACGCTAGCAGAATCTAATAAGCGATGGTGGCACAGAAAATACAAGAAAAAAGTTACCCTATAGTTTAGGGGTTGCTTTTCATTTCTTCTTTAAACGTTTCTTCCAACATCTTCTTGTTAATGCCAATTTCCTCTGCTAGCCGCTTGACCTGTTTGACGTAGGTGCGGAATAGGCTCTGTAAGATCTCGGTTTTTTCTTCAGCTGTTATTTCTTGTTCCTCAGCTAAAAGAAGCGCAAACCATCTGCCTAAATGAGTGAGCTGGTAGACTTTTATCCAAATGATTCGGCCTTCTTTATCGTTTTTCTCCATGCTCTCATTTAGAACGCCTAAAGAGGTGAGAGATTTTAGGTTTTCGATGATGGTTTTGTTGGAGTAGTTGAGTTTGTTTACGAGGTCTTTTTGGTAAATGTTTTTAGCTATGCCCTGTTTGAGTGAATAACGTAGGATGTCGACGCCTGCTTTTGAGCCAAATATAGCAGATAGAATTTTGTCTTTCTTCTCAACTGGAAGGAAAACTACATAGGGACGTAATTTTACAGACATTGCAAGCGTACCTGAATAGTTATGGCTGCAACTTCGCTTTTAAAAATTACGTTTCGGCTAATACCCGTATGCTTTCTTTTTTGTTTTATTCTTTGGAACCAATTTGGAAAAACCATTTTATACCACACTGATTTCTTGCTTTAAAACCGCATAAAAAGATACGAAGGGAACCATTCAATTCCAGGCGGAACCGTGGAACCCTCAAATGTTGACCCATCAAGCGTTGAATCAGGAAACAGCCTGGGAAATGACCAAGACATCATGTATGCAGCAGTCATCGTAGGTGCAATCGTTGCTGTAATAGTAGCTCTGCTTCTTATCCAAAGACGCAAATCCACAACAATACAAAATAGAGTCTCTGAACCCAAAAAGCATTCAAAAAAGGCAAGACGCTAAAGGAAACAAGCTTAACCCGCATGGGTGTCACACAGCCGCTGAAAGGCGGAGTGTGCGATTCTTTAAATATTTCCTTCTCTAACTGGTTTGATTATGACTTTCAGATCACAAACGGGCCGCAAGGGCACAGGCAGACAGCCATCAAAAACTACACGTGAAAAGAAATCAAAAGAGAAAAAGCAAAAAACTGCTAAATATCTCCAAGAAGAAACCCCTGAAGTCTCCGCAAAACAAGTTGCCGAGCGTACATTGGGCGGCATTAACAGGCTTGGTAACCAAATTTTTGCTCTATCACCTTTCAGTCAATACTTTGATGATTGGCTGGTTAATCTAGGCCAAGTTGTTTCAGAATTTGAATCCAACCCAACGATATCTGTAGATGAACAATTCCAAAAAACGCGGGCGCAGGTTTTCTCAGACGTTGAAGCCGCCTTAGCCGAGGACAGACTCGCAGAATCCACCCTAACCGAGGAAGCTAAAGCCCTCGAAGAAAACAACCACAAAATCGCAGACGCAGACAAGGAATACGCAGAGAAAACACGGGACCTTAGTAACAGACGCAACACAGAACTCCAACGCTTAAGCACCACTGTTCGCGAATTGGAGGACGACTTAGCTAGTGCAGCAAGATGTAAAAATTGGTTTCTTCAAATTCAAAGAAAAACGTGGAGCCGCAGAGAAATTAGCGCAAACCACCCAGAAGCTCAAAGCCACCAAGAACGAGTTGGAGATTTCAGTGGAAAACTTTAAGGTTGAACAGGAAAAACTGCACGACAACTATGAAAAACGCAAGCAGGAACTAAATGAAACCTCCGATCGCCTCCACAAGCAACTGGAAAAACTCGAAACCGACACATCCACAGAAGCCAGACAAACCGCCTGCAATACACTTGCCCAAGCAATAGACTCGCTAATGCAGAGAACCCCCTCTTCCCCAACTTAACTCTGCTTTCTACCCATAGAACAAAACGTTCTATAGCCAGAGCTAATAAGGGTCAACTTTGCTTTCGGTCGTAGCGTATGGAGTTCAAGTACAAACTTATTGCAGTTGCAGTCTTGGCTTTGCTAAGTGGTCACCCATACCTGAGTAGTAGCGTTTGGCTTGCCACGCTTCCAAAAGATTAAATTTGGATTTTATTTGGCACAGGCGGTTCAGGGACTGGTCCGCTCACGATGATTTTGAGCGATTTAACTTCTTCCCGCAAAGCGCCAACTTCATTCTCCAAGGTGTTGGCTCTTGCATCGACCTGCTTTCTGAGTGATTCAATTTCAAGTAAAAGATTTCTTTTTTCCTCTTCTAAACTCTTGATTTTGTCGACAGTATTTTTAAGACTGCTCATTATGCTTCCTTCCCAGAGGTATGTAGATTGGTTGTTTTTGCACTTAAGACTTTTGCATCATCAGTTTTACTAAAGAAAAAACGATTTTCTATTCAAAAACTGAATATGCATCCGGGATTTATAGATGCAGTTTTATATAGGTATTAGCAAATTAAAGATAATAATTTAGCTCGTATTGTTGGATTGTGTCTAAATGAGGAAGACTATATTCAAAAAACTTGAAGCCCAGGGATTAATCGCAAATTACAACCGTTTGCGGAAGAATTTGCCGCCTAAGCTTCCCGACCGAGTGTTCATTTGGGATGAAACCTTCCGGGAAGGCATCAAGGCACCAACGGTTTACTTAACATATGTTGAGCAAGTTAGACTTGCAAAATTGATGGATGAAGCAGGCGTCGCCATCATCAACGTTGGTTTCCCCGCATTATCCGAAGAAGAAAAACGAACCGTAAAACGCATTGTTAACGAAACTTTTACCTATTCCAAGCTTACCGCTTCAGCGGAAGCCAACAAAAAACAGCATAAACGCCTGCTTAGAAAGCGGCATAAAAGAAATAACAATCGAATCTCCCAATCAACGGATTAAACTTGCAATATAAGTTAAAAATAACTAAGGAGCAAGCCTTACAAAGAATAGTTGAAAGCATCGACTACTGCCAAAAAACATGGCACAACCGTAAACTTTATCCTGATGGATGCCACAAGAACACCGCTTGAAGACATCATTGCAAGTTTTCGAAGCAGCAGCAAACGCAGGCGCCATCAGATTAGGCATAGCTGACAGCGTCGGCTTCATACAGACCACTATCAATGCGTTACTTAATTTCACATATCCGAGATGGTTTGCCTGACGCAATTAAAAAGAAAGCACCGCTTTCAATCCACTGCCACAACGATTTCGGCTTAGCCTCAGCAAACACCCTAGCAGCAATGGAAGAAGGCGTATCATACCTGCACACCTGCATCGCAGGCTTTGGCGAACGTGCAGGAATAGCACCCTTCGAAGAAGTAGTTACAGCAGCCGAATTACTCTACAACATCGACACAGGCATAGACATGGGAAAAATCTATCGACTCGCCCAATCAGCCGAAAAAGCATTCGCTCTCCCAATCCAATTCCACAAACCCATAATCGGCGAAAACATTTTCACACACGAAGTTGAAGAAGAAGTCGAAGAAATGATGGCTAACCCACTGGTTTTCGAGCCTTTCCCACCTGAAATCGTTGGCAGAGAAACCATGATATTCATCGGCAGAAACACCGGCCAAACCCTAATCCAAAAACTCCTTGAGAAAGCTGGGATCAGCGCATCGCCACGACAAATGGATGAGCTCTTCAGACGAATCAAAGGTCCACAAGAAAGCCTAGATAAAGGCGAAGCCCAGATGACTTACTACCAAGTCAAAAAACTCATGAAAGAACTGCTCAAAGGCTACACAATGGATGAGTTCTGGCATTTAGTTGAGCAAGTGACAAGACAAAGACCTAAAATGCCAAAAACCCCAAAGAAGACAGTCTGAGCAAACTGCTGATCAACTAATACCTTAGTTGTTTTTTTATTTCTTCTATTTCTTCTTTGACTTGGTTGTTTTGGGTAGTTGTAGATGGGTCCGCTTGGTTTTTCGTTGTAGAAGGGTCGGTTGCAGTCTGGGCAGCCTGAAGTGCGAAACGGCAAGCCACTATCAATTATTTGTTCTAACACTTCATTGGTAACTCCATAACCTGCAGATTTTTCCTTCATCATCAAACTGAATGTCTTCAATTCTTGCTTTACCGTTGACGATTAGATATCTGGCAAGTTGAACTCGCCTATACGATTCAAGTTTTGGAGGCGAATTAGTCTTCCAACGCATGTGCCTCGACAGGCGTAAAAGCGAACAACGCTGGTAAAACACCCAAGTCAACAGCACCTTTGAATAACCTCAACTGCTTCCTTCTCCGTTTCGCCCAACCCAACAATCACATGAGTGCTAACATTTCCCTTTCCAAAAACAGCCTATAGCCTCATTTAGCTGTTTGAATTGGTTTTCCCAAGTGTACAAGCTACCTACGCCTGCACCTTTGACTTCAATGAACAATGTTTCGGTTGCTGCGTCCAAAGCAATGCCTAACCTGTCAACACCAGCTTTTTTTAAACGCTGAATATTTTCTATGTTTAGCGGTTGGCAAGAAACCGAAACTGCAATCGCAGAGCGCTTTTTTATTTCTTTCACGAGGGCTTCAAGTTGGCTAAAAACTTCTGGGTAGTTTAGAGCTTGGATGCAGACGCGCTTGATTTTTCTTCTGTTCGCCCTCAGATGTAAGTGTAGTTAACATTTGAAGGGTTGGAAAGGTTGGCCACGTAACTCGGGAAAGCAGTTCGGTGTTGCTTTTGCTATCTCGGGCTTGAGGGCAGAAGCCGCAGTTAGCCGTACACTTACCTTCTCTATAAGTCATCAAGTAAGCCGTTGTTGGCTCAGCATCCAATTTGCCATCTAAAAGCCCAAGAACCATTGCAGTGCCTACTGAAACACGAACTGCGCTAACGCTATTTTGCCTCAATTAACGACCCACCCCACAAGATGAGGCAATGTATGACTCAGTACATAAAGTTTTGAATTTCACTTTGTGGTGTTCCAAGTTTGGAACAGAATGTTCCAACATTAGAGTAATATTTTCTCGGATGCAGTAGTATGATGACCGAGGGATTTAGCGAACGCAAAAAAATATTAAACCAAAAATAAAAAAATCATATTTGATAGTGCTGATTGCATTACTATTAGTTTCATCCTTTTCACTTATGCTTATTGACGCCCAAACCCCCAATTATAACGAGCTATCTGCCCCTGTTGAATTACACGCTAATTTGCCCGGAGTTGTCGGTCACAGTGTGTATCAATTGGGGGATGGAAGTTTGGTTTTCAACAGCGTTAATCAAACCTGTACTTTTCTAACGAAACTCGACCCGAATTACAATTTGTTGTGGACACAGCCGATTCAAATCGGCCAAAACAGCACCGCCCTCCACCGATTGCTAGCACTGCGTGACGGCGGTTTCCTCTTAGCTGGAATCGTCAATAGCCAATACACCTTGGTAAAGACGGATTCGCAGGGAAACATGCAATGGACCAAAACCTACAGTTCTGGAGCCCCCATAAACTACTTCATGTCCATCATAGAAACCAGCGACGACGGCTTTGCTTTAGCAGGGTTTGGGGAACCCGCCGAAGACAGCTTGGGCTGGATTTGGTTAGCCAAAACAGATTCAGTTGGCAATATGCAATGGAGCCAAAACGTTTCTGGACCAAACGCTGATTGCCCCTCAAGAATCATCCAAACCTCCGACGGTGGCTACGTGTTGGCGGGTACTAGTTACTCGTTTGTTCCCGACCAAGCATTCTACCGCCTCATAAAAATGGATGCAGACGGGCGTGTGCTTACAAATTATACATACGGCGGTTATGGCTACTATTACCAGCCTGAATGCAACTTCGCCATAACAACCAGTGACGGTGGGTATTTGATGGGAGGGTATCTCTGGCAAAAGCCCGCATGGGTGGTTAAAGTCGACGGTGACTGTGCAATGCAGTGGAACCAAACCTATGGTACGGACTGGTGCGCCATAGTTGGTGCCCTCCAAACCTCAAACGGATACCTCCTTGCAGAATACTTAAGCCAGAATCACACAGGCATTATATTGACTGATAATTTGGGGCAGTCAATCTGGAATACTACCCTTTCAGACGTTACTTTGCCAGTTGGTTTAGAAGCAAACTTTAACACAATCATAGACGACAAAGACGGCGGCTACATAATGGTCGCCTCGAAGAACCAGTCAGTTTGGATAGCAAAACTCGATTACCCCAAAACAAGCTCGGTTTTGTTTGAGGCGTTAGGTGTTTCCGAGTTATTTTTGGCTGCTGCTATTACTGTAACGTTTGTGGGTTGGCGAAAAAAGTAGAAGGGCCAGCTTAGGCACTCTTTTTTGTTAAACTCCAGATTCGACTTCCCAGCGAAACCAAGAAGAAACCCAAAAAAGCATACTGCACAAAACTAAAGATTTCTTGTGCTGGGAACAGCAGCGTTAGGACGACGCCAATGTAGAGGGCGCTGCCGAGGTATCTGCCTATTGGGTCGTAGAGTTTTTTGGTGTAGAAGCTTGTGACTATGAACTGGAAGAAAGCCGCGGCTATGAGGATCACTAGCCAGATGGGGTAAAACCCTTCGAAGGTGAAAAGTGCGAATATGCCGATCATTAGGGCGAAGTCTGTGGTGGCGTCGTAGTAGGCGCCGAACTTGGAGGTTACGTTTAGTTTCCGTGCATAGTAGCCGTCGAAGTAGTCGGTGGCTGTGCAGAATGCAAGTAGGGACAAACAAGCGATGATGTTGCTGAGGTTGTAGAGGATAAAGAAGAGGGGCAGGGCTGCAAGGCGTAGTGAACTGATGAAGGTTGGGACGGCTATTTTCGTTTTCATGGTGGCGTTCACGGGGTTAATTCGCTTGCTCTCTGAGTAATTAGGTTCAAATTGCGTTGGCTCCTAAACGATGTAAACGACTGCATGACGGTTCCGTTGGCCTCTTGGACTATTTTAGTCATTGAATCTTTGACTTTGAAGGGGTCTATGCCTCCGCCCATTATTATGATTGTTGTGCTCATGCCGTTTAGGTTTGCGATGCGGTTGATGTGGTTGGTAATTGTTGGAGCAGGGTTGAAGTTATTTGTGCAAGCAACAGGTTTACTTTACCGCATGCATTTAAACGCGTAATCAGTTAGGCGCTCAAAAGGTTCACCCAGTACATGGTAGGTGCTATTTTTGAGGATTTTTCTGCCATAGAACTGTGCCTCCGCTTTTATAATGGCAAACTTTAGTTTTGATTCACTAAACCCTGACGCGTAGAGTAGCTTGTGGCGGATTAAACGGTAATTCTTGGGTTCTTCCCAATCCTCAATCGATACGCCATCGCCTTTGACGCGTTCATAGAGTGGGGTTCCGGGTATTGGGTATGGCAAAGTGAAGGATACATAATCAAGCGGCAGTCCCGAAGCGAACCGTACGGTATCAAGCACCGTTTTATCAGATTCGCCTGGGTATCCGACGATGAAGAATGCGCCAACCTTTAACCCAGCAGCTTTAGCCACATGCACCGCATGCTTTGCCTGCGTGGTTGTGATTCGTTTATTCATCAGTCCTAAAACCGAGTCGTTGCCGGATTCAATGCCAAAGAAGACGCGGATACAGCCAGAACGCTTCATAGCAGATGCCACTTGGGCATCCATCGTGTCGACGCGTGAGAGGCACTCCCAACTCACATCCAGCCGCCGCCTAGTCAACTCCTCGCACACAGCGGTTAAATGGCGGTTGTTAAGCGTGAAACAGTCATCCGCAAACCACACCCGCTCATAACCCAACCCAGCAATCGTCTTCCACTTCATCAACGATGTTGCCGACTGAGCGGGTTCGCATGTCAGCGCCAAAGATTGGTCTGCTACAGAAATCGCATGAGAAGGGGCAGCCTCTTGAAGTTATCATGGAAGTGGTGGTGTAGCCGAAGCTTTTTTTGTAATAGCTCTTGTAGGAGTCGTTGTCGAAGTGTTCGCGTGTGGGAAAAGCTAAGTTGTTTAGGTCTTCGATAAATGCACGTGCTGGGGTAGAGACTGTGCGGTCAGCTTCGCGGTACACCAAACCCTTTACGCTTGAAAGCGCTTTTCCCTCTGCTATGCATTGGGTAAGTTCCACCATAGTCTGCTCGCCTTCCCCCACGGCAACAGCATCGAAAACGCCTAAAAACGCTTCAGGCGCCCATGATGGTAACGGTCCCCCAACCACGAATATACAGTCACCGCTAACTTGGTTTTTGATGGTTTGGGCGAGTTCAAGGGTGGTTTTTTTCATGGAGAACATGCAGTAGAAGCCTACAACCTGCGGTTTAGCCTCAACCACACGGTCGATGGCTTCTTGGGGTTTGAGGAATGTGCAGTCAACCAACTCCACTTCCACGCCTTGGCGTTCCAGAGCGGCTGCTATATAGCCTAACCCTAATGGTGGAAAACGGAAGATGGAGTTATCGTTGGCTGGATGAAAAAACGGGTAAACTAGCGCAACCTTAACTGCCATTAAAAGAATTCCTCAGAAATTGTACTAAGGAATTACTCGTTTAATCCTTTAAAAACATTCTTAGCAATAGGTTGCTGTAAAATTGGAAAAATAGAGAAGAAAGAAGTTTTGGGTTTATGGTTTTGTCGGCTGAGTGACGGTGGGAGTTTGAGATAATATGTTATCTTTGCTCCACATCCAGTTTGTTTGAGATAGCACTCGAATTAACGGCACAGCAATCAGCATAATTATGAATGCCTGTAGTAATCGTATGCTGGATAGATGAATGGTGCTGCGAGGAAAGCCACTTGGACAGCCTCCATTGGCATGCCATAGATTCCGTTATAGACTTGTGGTAGTGCGAAGGCGAATGACCCCCACATGTTGTCTGCTTGGTTGCCGATGAATGCTATCAGGAAGAATATAGCCTGCTGCCGTATCCTGCGGATAACTGTTTTCTAAATAGCATGAGTGGTGCGATAAGTGCTACTGCGATTATTTTGTCCCATAATACCCAGTATGGCTACTTGGGGATTTCCAAAGGCGTATACTGGCGGGGTGAAGACGAAGGCGATCATTAGTACTATAAACGGTACTGCAGCTAGTTTCCATTTTTTATAGAATAGCGCACCTGAAACTAACGCGTTTAAGGGTGGTGATAGTAGGAAGGGCAGATTGTATGGTACCATGCCAAGTGAGGGCAAATGAGACTACTGCTCCTATGAGGGCTGCTGCGGTTCCTAAGTAGGGTCCTAGTATTATGCCGAATAATGTAGCGATTAGGGCGGTGATATGGTCGATTTTAATCCTGTCACTGCCGATCGGGAATCGCGATGGGTATGGCTAATGTTTACCGCGACATATAATGCGGCGAATATTGCTGTTAGGGCAACTTGTCTGGTTGTTATCTGTTTCATCATTTCTTAAGGCTCCCGTGTATTATTTTTCATCGTTGTGTAACTTTTTACATACCGTCAGCCTATAAAAGATTTCGCCCACCAATTTTTACACAGAAGCAACCGCTAAATAACACACCGCAATAAACAAATAATCAACCAACTACCCATACAGCAGAAGGCCATACCCATGAAAGCACTCCTAATCACCGGAACCCTCGCAGAGAACACCGTAAAACAATACGCAAAACAATCCAGACACCCCAACAGAAGTCATAGCGCTCAACGTGCCCGTCGCTGCGTTTTTAACCCCACAAATCATTAGCCAAGCCCTCAAAAAAAGACCCTCAAAGGCATCGACATAATCCTAACGCCAGGCCAAATGCTAGGCGACACCAAAACCATCACCGAAGAGATCAAAATCCCAACTTTTAAGGGTCCACGCTACGCCGCCGACTTACCAGTCGTTTTGGACTGCCTTGGCGAAGTGAAGCTTTCAACAATTATGCCCGCATGCGATTTGCTCCGCGAAAAACTCCAAGCAAAAGCCTTGGCGGAACTCGAAAAGGTGGAGCAGAATCGCGAAGTGCTGCTCAAAAAGCCAGGCAACTTGGTAATTGGCGATTTGGCAGTCGGTAAAGAATTTCCCTATGCGTGTTTTAGCCGAAATCGTTGATGCGCCATTGTTGGAGACTGCTGAAATTCAGCGTTTAGCTAAGCGTTATGTGAAATCTGGCGCTAACATCATCGACATCGGCATGGTGGCGGGACAAACCAGCCCAAAGGAAGTTAAACGCGCCGTTGCCGCAGTAAAAGCCGCCGTAAATGTGCCAGTCAGCATAGACACGCTTAACCCAGTTGAAATTGAGGCTGCAGTCAACGCCGGAGTCGATTTAATCCTAAGTGCAGATGCAGGCAACCTCAAAGCCATCGCACCATTCGCAAAGGATGTTGCCGTCGTAGTTATTCCAACTAACCAGCGCCGAGGCATCTTCCCACAAAAACCCCAAGCCCGCGTACGAATGCTGGAGCGCTTAATTAGCAAGGCAAACAGCTTGGGTTTCAAAAAAATCATCGGCGACCTAATCTTGGAACCCTCTCACGTGGTGGATTCTTATGTTGCTTTCCGAGAATTCACCCAAAGAAACCCAGATGTGCCGCTTGTTATTGGCATCGCCAACGTGGTGGAGCTTTTTGACGCTGATTCAGTGGGTCTCAATGCTTTGCTCGCTCGATTATCTTCTGAGGTGAATGTGGATATCTTGTTGACTACTGAGAAGACGCCTAAAGCGCGTGGTAGCGTAAGCGAGGTTTCGGTGGCGGCTAAGATGATGTTTTTGGCGAAGAAGCGGGATTCGGTCCCGCGAGATTTGGGTTTGGATTTGCTGATCCTAAAAGATAAGGTCGAACGTGAATTGCCCTTCAATGTTGACGCCGCCAAAGTGGTTAATGCCAAAAAGCATGAGGTCACGCCTGTGGTAGTGGATCCCTGTGGTGTTTTTCGTGTTATGGTTGACCGCGACGCTGAAGAACTTGTAGTTATGCATTATGCAAATGCAGATGCAAAGGAGCCTTCATGTGCCATTCGGGGCGTGGATACCCAAGCGGTTATGGCTGAGGTTTTGCGGTTGGGTTTGGTTTCTCGGTTGGATCATGCGGCGTATTTGGGTGGTGAGTTGGCGAAGGCTGAGGTGGCCTTGAGGGTTGGGCGGGATTATGTTCAGGATGCCGCTTTATTCGGGAAATGATTTTTTAACATTTAAATGTATAATTTGCACACCCCATTTTATATGGGCAAATTACCTTTTTTATCGGTTGATTTTAAGGCTATTTTTGAGTTAGCGCCTATTTTTTAGCTTATTCGTTGGTTGAGGCAGTGCATTTAGCGTTTGGCAAATTTTAAATACAAATTGGGCTCTAACATAGTTTTGAGGTTATTAGCGTGGCGAAAGCTCCAAAAAAAGACGATAAAAAAGCTAAAAAGAAGAAATAAGCCGCTATAGCAGTTTGGCTAATCCCTATTTTTCTTTTTTACTCCCAGACAGTTACTTTATTTCTAAACTAGCTCAAAATAGACATAAAAGCGCTTAACATTAGCCACCATAGCAGTCATTACAACTCCAAACGAACATTTATCTTACTAAACTCAATAAACCTAGATTGAAGGGTGAATTTATTTGGAAAGCAACCATTAAGCATAAGCTTTGCTGGCTTACAGCTACCGAACCCCACGATTCTGGCTTCAGGCATCATGGGTTACTCAGCAGAATCCTTCGAACGCATAGCAAAAGGCGGCGCAGGTGCAGTAGTAACAAAATCTGTCGGCGTACAGCCCCGAGCTGGCTACCCAAACCCGACAGTCGTTCAGGCAGAGGCGGGTTTAATTAATGCAATGGGGCTTGCCAAACCCCGGCATAGACGTTTTTACGTGAGGAAATCAAGTTTTCAAAAACCATCTTACGTGTTCCCGTGATTGTAAGCGTCTTCGGTTACTCCGCAGAAGAATACGCTGCAGTGGCCAAAAAAGCAGTTGAAGCAGGTGCAGATGCAATCGAACTCAATGTTTCATGTCCCCACGTGAAGCAGACAGGTGCAGAAATCGGGCAAAGCCCAAAACTCCTCTCAGAAGTCGTGCAGAAGGTGAAGGCGGCAATGAATAAACCCTTGATTGTAAAGTTATCGCCAAACGTTGCAGATATCACGGTTTTGGCTCAGGCAGCTGTTGAAGCTGGCGCAGACGCATTAACAGCGGTAAACACCCTCAAAGCCATCGCGATCGACACAGAAACCCAGATGCCCATACTCGCCAACGTAAAAGGCGGCTTATCTGGTCCATGCATGAAGCCCGTTGCATTGCGCTGTGTTTATGACATTGCATGAGCCAATTCGATGTTCCAATCATAGGATGTGGCGGAGTCACGGATTGGCGTGATGCAGTCGAATTCTTCTTAGCTGGAGCATCCGCAGTACAAATCGGCACAGCAGTCGCCGATGACATCGAAGTTTTCCAAGTCATTAACTAAAGGAGTGGAAACTTACTTGAGAAAGAAAAATTTTCGGAGTGTGAAGGATATTGTCGGACTTGCCCACCACAAATAATTCGATGCGAACTACGCAGATTGTTCGGATTCGCACTGAGAGTCCATCAGTGAAAACCTTCACGTTTACCGATAAATTATGTAGCAAAGCTAAGCCAGGACAGTTTTTGATGCTTTGGATTCCCGGCATAGACGAGATTCCCTTAGCATTCTTGGATGCCGGTCGAAGATTTGGTTTCGGTTTCCGTAAAAGCAGTAGGTGACGCCACACGTCACCTGCATGCGCTGGAGGCAGGCGCAACCATCGGCGTCCGTGGCCCATTCGGTAACAGTTTCACTGAAAGCCGCGGCAGAGTCCTCTTAGTCGGTGGCGGAACAGGAACGGCGCCACTTGCTCTTCCTGGCAAAACAACTTGCAGCCAAAACCGAGCGGCTCTCATTTGTTGAGGGCGCAAAAACCAAAGATGAACTATTATTTGTTCGTGAAATCGGTGGGGTCTGCAACGAAAAAACCATTATAACCACAACCGAAGACGGCACCGCAGGGCTACAATGCCTCGTCACAGAGCCACTAGCCAGTCTACTGGATAAAGAACAATTTGACATGATCTACACATGTGGACCCGAAGTCATGGTTAAAAAAATCTTTGAAATGACCGAGAAACGCAAGCTGCCCATTAGAGGCCAGTCTTGAGCGGCTGATGCGTTGCGGTATCGGTTTGTGTGGAAGCTGCGTGATTGGCAAATACCGTGTTTGCAGAGATGGTCCAGTGTTCAATGCTTCGAAGTTGCGGGAAATGAAGGATGAGCTTGGGATTTCTAAGATGGGTTTTGACGGTTCAAGAATTCCAATATAACTTGCAGCTTTTTCTCAAACCTTTTTTCCTGGCGATAAAAACTGTTAGGTGCCGTTTGGGCATTCAAGCCGCCAATAATGTGGTTTACCTATTTTAGCAGGTTATAGGCTTCTCACCATGGGCATGGATCACTTAATTTAAAAAGATAATTATGGCATAGTCGTTTCTGAGATTTGCTGAACCGTTCCCTGAAAAGCTTGTTAATGAACATAACCTGATGTACTTAGGTAAAAGGCAAACCATTACAGGTAAAGGTTCTAAAACGCTAAAAAAGGTTCACCTTCAAGCGAAACTTGCTTAGTAAGTTTTTGAACGCGCTCTTTCAGTACTCATTTACTCTTCCAACATATCCGAGAGATAGGGCTTTTTCATGGAGTTGATTACAGAGACTAAATATGGTTTAGTCAACAAATATTGACTTGATCTAGTCAAGAAAGCTTGACCAAAGCACTTTTTTACCTCAGCCAACAGAAACAGAAATCAGCAAGCAGGTACAATCGTCTTTTACAATGGGGGTTGTTTGCAAAAATATATGAATAAAGATGCACTATGCACAGCCATGGGTGTGGGTACAAATTAAGCGGCGTATGCTTGTAGGTTTATCTGTTGCTGTTATGGTCGCCGTTTGCTTCTTGAGTACACAGTATGTGCAGCTGGCAGAATCATGCTATGGCCCACATATCTCCGCTGACATCGACCGCACACAAGTCAACCTAAACGAAACCGTAACACTAACTGGGCAAGTTTGCCCAGCAGCAGAAAACAAAACAATACGCGTAGCTTACACAAGACCAGACTACACCTACATCGAACAATACACCCTAACCGACCCCGAAACGGGCAACTTCACTTTAACCCAACAACTGGACATGGCCGGTTACTGGAACATATTCGTAATCGACGGCCACATCTGCGACAGATTGTTCGCTGAAGTAACCGACCCGGCAAACCCCACAGCGCCATCTCCAACGCCCAGTGTGGCTCTGAACTATAAAATCAATTATTCAGTAACAGCGCTCACCGCCGTCTTGCTAAGTTTAGCTACGGTCATCTTTTACTTTGGAACAAAAAATAAAACTCGAAAAATAACTGCTATCCGAACATTTGTGCAGATAGGTCTAATTTTTATTATATTCTTCGGCATCTTCATCGACCACTACGCTTATCCCGTACCTGCCGCGCAGATTGCAACCCACGAAATAGACATCTCAACCAATGTGTTAGGTGTGGATATGCCCGATGGGCTCCCTGCACCATTTTTTGGTTGCTATTACCCCTGTGGCCGAACTGTAACCTGCGCTCTGTGGCAGATTCAAACATATATTTACCCCTTCTTTGATGTCGGCGGCGGTTGGGGAGTACATTATGCTTCTGAGGGATTACTCAGGTTAGGGGTGGTTTTCGGCATCATAATAATCGCAGCTGTACTCTTGGGCAGATTCTTCTGCGGTTGGGTATGTCCCTTCGGTTTATACTTAGACTTGATGACTCGGCTACGAAAAGCCCTAAAGGTTAAACGCAAGCTCTTATCCGACAAATTTAACGAACGTTTTCACCAGTTAAGCTACCTGATACTGGCGCTCATACTCATTCTCAGCGTAGTTTTTGCATCACAAGCCATCATAGACACACAACTCATACCCGGTACAGAGAAAGGCGGTTCAATCTACACCTACTTCTCTGCGCCATTCTGTCAAGTCTGCCCCATGAAGCCACTTTGCCTCTTAACAGAATCAAGCGTTGGCTTAATGAGACCTGAATGGCTAACGCAGAACACAACAGGCCAATTCTTCGAAGTAGGCTTCTACCTAACCTCAACAAACCTAATCATACTTGCCATAGTTACACTTGCAGCATTCTTCTTTAGACGGTCATGGTGCCAAATCTGTCCACTCGGCGCATTAATCGCGCTCTTTAACAGGTTTCCACCGTTCAAATGGATTTCAGGCGTACGCCTCAACAAAGTGGAAGAAAAATGCACTAAATGCGGCATCTGCAAACGAGTCTGCCCCACACAGGTAAAGGACGTTTATGAAAAGAAGGGGGGCGACGTAGCTAATTCACAGTGTATATACTGTCTGCGGTGCGTAGAGATGTGCCCTCAGGAGGATTGCCTGCAGTTCAAGGTATTAGGGAAGAAAGTAGTCAAATCTAGGAACTGGTTAAATAAATCAGACACAGTAAAATTGGAATAAAGAGGTCTCGGAATGCAGAAAAAAGTAGTTATTGCTTGGGCGGTTGCCATCTTGGTTATCTCAATACTTGCTGGTTTGATCTTTGTTCAACCACAAGAAGCTTCCAATGAGCAAACCACTGTGCGAAATATAGTCATAAAGCCCGATGGGAGTATATTTCCAACCGATGCCCCCATAGTACAATACGATAACGTCTATACCCTTACCCAGCACGTTTACGGCACCATTAGAATCCAAAAAAGCGACATTACTCTTAATGGTGCAGGTCACACTCTAAGTGGACCATACAATGGATCTCAACTTAATGTATGGGCGGTCGGTGAGGGCCCTAATCAGTCGCCAGATTTAGTGGCTGAATACATAATCGGCGTAGACTTAGGTGCCAAAACAGTAGAAGGCATAACAATCCAAAACCTCAATGTTAAAAACTTTAGCATAGGCGTCTATTTGTGGACAAAAAATAACACTATAACCAACTGTGCTGTTTCCGAGAGCATACTTGGCATAATGCTATCAGGTTCTAACACTACTATATCTAACAATTACTTAACCGAAAACCAGCAAGGTCTATTTTTTGGCTTCAATGGCGTGAACGAAACAATACCCTCAGATATTGTGATTAACCATAACACGTTCCAGGAAAATGAAATACAGATTAACGGCTGCTTCTGCGAGGATTACCCGGAAAATGAAGAACCACATGCATGGGACGATGGCAACCAAGGTAACTATTGGAGCGATTATAACGGCACAGACAAAAATAGCGATGGCATAGGTGATTCACCATATGTCATAGATGCGATGAACTTAGACCGTTATCCCCTAATGACAAGCCCATACCAAATGATAGCGGAGATACTTGCACCAAAATTTGACCCAGTTATGATCGCCATTGGTTTAGTTACGCTTGCAATTTTGACAGTTCTTTTCGGTTTGTTCCTTAGAAAAAGACGTGATCGATCAATGATACGATAGTCTTTTTATCTGGGCTTGGTTTACCTTTTAAAAGGTAATTTCACATGAAGGTTGTCGCTTTTAATGGAAGCCCAAGAAAAGACGGAAACACCGCCATCCTAATCAACAGAGTACTCAAAGAACTCCAAGCAGAAGGTATAGAAACCGAATTCATTCAACTTGGCGGGCAACAGATTCATGGCTGTATGGCCTGTGGTACCTGCAGAAAAATTAAAAACAAAGAGTGCAAAATCGTAAACGACAACGTAAATATCTACATCCAAAAAATGTCTCAAGCGGACGGAATAATCCTTGGTTCACCCACATACTTCTCAATGATGACCCCCGAAATGAAAGCCCTCATCGACCGTGCAGGATACGTTTCAATGTCAAATGACGGCATGTTTACACGCAAAGTCGGCGTTGCAGTCGTCGCAGTACGTAGAACCGGTGCCATGCCAACATTTGATGCCATAAACCACTTCTTCCTCATAAGCCAAATGATAGTTCCCGGCTCATCCTACTGGAATGTAGGCTTTGGCAGAGCCCAAGGTGACGTAGAAAAAGACGAAGAAGGTCTTAAAACAATGGAGACACTGGGCAAAAATATGGCTTGGCTACTAAAACAGCTCAACCCATCAAATGCGGTGCCGCCGAGTCACCCATCATTTTTTAGTCAAGCATAAAAAAGAAAATTGCCCAAAAATGGGCTCTTTTATTTCATTATTGCTTTGAGGTCTTCATCTGGTGTCTTGATTGGCATGATGTTGAATTTCTCAACGAGCACATTGAGGATGCCGGGTGTGATGAAGGCTGGCAAGCTGGGTCCAATGCGGATGTCTTTTATGCCCAAGGATAGCAGTGACAGCAAGATAGCTACGGCTTTTTGTTCATACCATGATAGTACCATTGAGAGTGGTAGGTCGTTGACTCCAACTTTAAATGCGTCAGCTAGTGCCATTGCGATTTTTACTGCCGAGTAGGCATCATTGCATTGTCCAATGTCGAGTAGTCGTGGGATGTCATCAATTGTGCCCAGTTCTTTATCGAAGAATCGGAATTTACCGCATGCCAATGTAAGGATGATTGTGTCTTTTGGAGCTTTTTCTACGAATTCGGTGTAATAGCTGCGACCTGGTTTTGCGCCGTCGCATCCACCGACGAGGATGAAACGTTTGATGTGGCCGCTCTTAACTGAATCTATGACTTTACCTGCTACACTCAACACTGCGTTTCTACCGAAGCCAACCAGTACAGATTTACCTTCAGCATCTTCCTGGAACCCTGGCAACTCAAGTGCTTTATTGATGACTGGCGTGAAATCTTTGCCTTCTATGTGTGGAACACCTGGGAAACCAACTGGACCTGCAGTGAAGATGTTTCTACTGTAGCTATCCATCGGGCGCTGGATGCAGTTAGTAGTCATCAGGATAGCGCCGGGAAATGCTGCGAATTCTTTCTGCTGGTTTTGCCATGCGGTGCCATAATGGCCGTAGAAGTTGGGGTACTTTTTGAGTCCGGGGTAACCGTGGGTTGGGAGCATTTCGCCGTGGGTGTAAACGGTTATGTTTTTGCCTTGTGTCTTCTTGAGGATTTCCTCTAAGTCCATGAGGTCGTGGCCTGAGACGAGTATGGCTTTGCCTTTTTTGTGGCCTAATGGAACTTTGGTTGGTGTTGGGTGACCGTAGGTTTCGGTGTTGCCTGCGTCGAGGAGTTCCATGGCACGGATGTTGATTTCGCCGCATTTGAAAACCAAGCCGACGAAAGCGTTTGTATCTAAGTTTTTGTCGAGTGGTGCTATTAGTCCTTCCTCGATGAAGCTGAAGACTTTGGGGTCTTTCTTGCCCAGTAGGTATGCGTGGTAGCTGTAGGCGGCAACTCCTTTTAGGCCGTAGGTTAGTAGCCATTGGAGTGAATGTAAATCGGGGTTGATGGTTGAATCTGCGTTTATGCCGACTTTTTTGCCCTGTGTAACCATGCCTTCGGTTGTGGCTTCAAGTTTCAAGTACGATGTTTTCGATTGTAGCTTTGCTTGCAGCTGGTTTTGTAGCTGCTCAGTTTTTTTGAGGTAGCCAACGATGGCTTCGGGGTCAAAGTTTACGTTAGTCAAAGTAACGAACAATGCTTCAGCAATGAAAACATCGGTTTGCTCATCTTTGAATCCGGTTTTTTGTGCTTGCAAGACGAGTTGGCTGAGTTCTCTTAGCTTATAGACGAGGAGGTCTTGGAGGGTTGCGACTTCTGGGGTTTTGCCACATACTCCCATGACTGTGCAGCCTTGTCCTTTGGCTGTTTGTTCACATTGGTAACAGAACATTTGATTTTGGCTCATAACTCTTCACTGAGAAGTATTATGTAGGTTTTTATGTATAGGTGTTTCCCCGTATAGCTAAGGGGTTTAGTTAGGCGCTTAGTTGATCCGATCTACAAGGTGAACTTTTGGCTGGGGTATAAAAAAATCAAACTGTAAATAACATCGCTTAACATCCATTAATGGCTGAAAATAATGCAACCCATAACACTATCACAAGCCCCTAAAACAGAAAAAGATACCAACCCACATGCACAAACAAGAATAGCCCTCATCGGCGATAGCATAACCGAATTGACAAAATACCCCTACTATGTAATGCAGAGCCTTGGCCCAAGCTATCTTGTCGGGAACTTTGGAGTCTGTGGCACAACTATCTCGCTCGATTCCGAATCTGCATATATGCATAGTAACGCCTTTGGTGAAGCTGTAAACTTTAAGCCAAAAATTGCCGTGGTTATGCTGGGAACAAACGACGCCAATCTCAGCCTCAAGGAATCGTATACGAATTTTGTTGAGGATTATCTGGTGCTTATAGAGGAGCTTCAAGGATTTGAGAGCAAGCCGCGGGTTTGGATTGTTAAGCCGCCGCCCATCTTCAATGAAACCCTCGGTTATAGCAAAGAAGGCCTTGCCAAAGCAGTAATTCCTGCCATCGAGGAGGTTGCAAGACGAGCAGAGGTGCCGATTATCGATGTTTACTCGGCTCTAACTAACTCACAGTATTTCTTAGATGGCGTGCACCCAAATGATGAAGGCGCAAAGATAATTGCACGCGTAGTATGTCAAGCAATAGTTTTGAAGTAAGCAGGGCAAAACAGTGCCTATTTTGCGCTTTCTTGCTGCTTTTCGAGCTGTTGTTGCGTTGATTCTTAATGTAACACCATAAACTAAAATTAAGGCAACACCGTATAATGGGAAAGCTTCATTGAGGGTTGAGTATGCATGCAAAACGGTATATGCGCAAAAGAAATACGGTAGTCGCATTGGGGCTAGTAATGATTATCCTTGCTTCTGTTTTCGGTATGCTTGGTGAACTACAGATTACCCGAGCAGAAAATGTTGTGCGGGTCGCGTGTGTTGGTGATAGCATTACTGAATATAGCGGATACCCCCATAAACTTCAGAATATGCTTGGCTACAACTACTCTGTGGGTAACTTTGGTGTTTCAGGAGCAACGGTTTCGCTTGATTCCAAAATAGCCTACATGAAACAAGATGCATTCCAACAAGCAATGAAATTTCGTCCAGATGTTGTGATAATAATGTTAGGTACCAATGATGCTAACTTGGAAATCACAACGGATAGGGATATACAGGTTGAATATTTGCAGTTAGTAAATGCCTTCAAAGAACTCGATAGTAGGCCACAAATTGTCGTTGTCGATTCACCGCCAATCTTCTCCACCAACTCAGGCTACAACAATACCTATCTCACCACAAATGTTATTCCATCAATCGATACTGTTGCCGATCAAATGAATCTCCATACAGTTGACATGTATAGTGCTTTTGGGAATCATTCGGACTATTTTGCAGATGGAATACACCCTAACAATGACGGCTCAACGCTTATAGCTTCGACGATGTATGATGCTGTAATGTCTGTACATGGCTATAACTTCTAATTTTAAATCAGTTATTATCATTTGAAAGTTATTTCACGTTGGTATACCTGACGAGGTTAAGCCTAAGTTATTCACTCCAATGATGACTACCAAGTCTGAAGGTCAAGGATTTGGCTTTGCGGCTTCCAAACGAATGATTTAAGCAATGAAAGGCACAATTACCTTTGAGAGCGAAAAAGGCAAAGGAACAAAATTCATAGTTGAGCTTCCCTTAAAATGGTGAATGCCCGCGCATATAAACGCTAATATAGAAAGCAAAGAGAAGTTTGAAAAGTTAAATCGTTGATTATTCACTTCTTTTGCAGATAGAGACTTTTAGAGGTTCTTGTGTTAAATGATGAAGAACGCAAAGTCAAATTGGCTGCCGCTGTCCAAACTTGTTTCTCTTGAGAAAAAGAAAGCACTCGTCACTGGAGCTGGAACTGGAATAGGACAAGCAATAGCCAGAAGGTTTGCTGAGGCAGGGGCTGACCTAGAACTTGTAGATATAAATGAAGAAAACCTGTCCAAGGTAAAAGAAGAATTAGAACAATTCAATATAAAAGTAAGAATACATAAGGTTGACTTGTCAATACATGATGAAATAGATGCACTTTGGATTAAAATGAAAGGAAAAGAGCCAGAAATCTTGGTCAATAATGCAGCCATTTACCCTTCCAAGTCTTTCTTGGAAGTGGATGAGAAATTCTTGAAGAAAGTAATGGACGTCAATCTAAACTCAGTTTTTTGGATGTGCCAAAACATGATTAAGAGCAGACTAAAACAAGGTGGAGTGATTATTAACACAGGTTCAATCGAAGCTTTTATGCCTCTAAAAGAAGGACTATGCCATTATGACATTAGCAAAGCAGGAGTCATGGTTCTTTCAAGGGCATTGGCGAGTGAGTATGGAAAGTGTGGTTTTAGGATAAATGTTCTTGTCCCGGGTGGAATCTGGACCCAAGGCACTAAAAATGTGGCAAAAGAGGCTCTTAAGTTCAGATTGGATATCATAAAATCAGGTATAGAATACAATATGAGAAATCCTTTAGGAAGAATGGGTAATCCAGATGAGGTTGCTCGTATGGCTTTGGTCTTGGCAAGCGATTTGTCTAGTTACGTACATGGCACGATGATAGTTGTGGATGGAGGATTTCTCTCAGCATAAAAGAATAACCTGCACCCGATAAAAAACGGCATTACGACTGATGTCTCCATCGGTAGCGCCGCGCTTTGGGAGCCCAATTATCGTTGATGGGGTTCTGTATGTTACTTCAAACGAACAAGTCTTTACTCTTCAAATTCTTTCGCCAGCATTTGATAATTCTGAAAGTTTACTTGTTAGAACTGCTTCCATAGTCTTGGCAGTCTCATTTATTGCAGTCATTGTAACCATTTCCTTGTTGTTTTTTAGAAGGCATCGAAAAACCTTCTCTCAAAACAAATCGAAGATTAGAGAAAAAGGTAAAAATAATATCACAAAGAAAAGCTTTACAAACTTAACCTTCAATAAAAAAGGGAATATGTTGCTATGTCTCCACTGAATTGAGGGGTCGAATCCCGTCCCTATTCTTTTTAAATAAACTAAAATCCAAACGAAAACCTTTGCAAAGAATTATTAACACAAAGGATGCAAAAGAAAATAGTGTGGATTAAGGAGACTAAAAGTATGCACCCTATCCAGGGGGACAACTTTCTTCCTGTTGATCTTATCCGAACCGTCGCCATAGTTCTGGTTATTTTACTTCACGCATCAACTGAACCTTACACAAAAATTGAGTTGATGTCACCGCAGGGTGTGCAAATTTGGTGGGCATCAAACATCTATGACTCCATAGCTACGAGTATGCATTCCGTTGTTTGTTATGTTGGCGGGTGCACTTTTGCTCCAACCAAGCAAGTCTGATGAGCCAATAAGAGTTTTTTATAAGAAACGCTGGGCGCGCATTGGGTTGCCCGTCATTTTTTGGGGTATATTGTATTTTGCTTGGGGCTTCTTGGTTGATGGCAAAACATTCAATGTTGACTCAGTTGTCCAAGGTGTGTTGACTGGTCCGTACTATCAATTCTGGTTTCTCTATTTGCTGGTTGGATTGTATATATTAACGCCGATTTTGCGGGTATTCATGAAGCATGCAAGTAACCGAATTCTGAAGTATGCTCTTTTTGTCTGGTTTATTGGCACAGCAGTTATGCCACTCTTGACTTTGTTTGGGCCTTACTATCTCAACGCTAATTTTTTTGTTTTCACGGGTTGGATTGGTTACTTTGTCTTAGGCGCCTACCTACTAAAGATTAGAGTAGCCCAAAAGATTCTAATCGTCGGTTTGATTGGGGGCTTGCTGTGGACAATAATCGGCACATATCTGACAGTAGGTTCATTGGGGGAAAGTTTTAGTCATTTTTTCTACGATGGATTTAGTATCAACATAATTATTGCCTCAGCCGCGCTCTTCTTGCTGTTACTGGCTGTTCCAACCCAAAACCTTCAAGAAAAACATCCAAGAATAAATTGCATAATAAAATTAATAAGCGCTAACACTCTGCCGATTTTTCTCTTGCACGTCATAGTGCTTGAAACCTTACAAAATGGTTACTTAGGATTGACCATAAGCATCACATCAATGAATCCCCTAATAGCTATTCCACTAATTACAGGTCTCACCTTGCTGATTTGCCTCGCAGTAATAGTGCCTCTAAAGAAGATACCATATGTGAAAAAAATAATCGGTTAGCTATCTTTCGAAGGTTCCCGAAAACAAGTCTTATTTACTTCCTTACCCCTACAAAGAAGCGATGTAGCATGTCAATTGACACAGAAGCCAAGATAAAACAAGACCTCTTAGCAGAAATCCAAGTCCTAGAACAAAACTACAAGGTTCTCGCGGGATTCATTTTAGGGACAGACTATGACCCCATAACCATTGGCAATAGTATTCAGACTTTTAAAGACAGTCTCAGTCGCGCCAGCGCCTATGTACTTGCCCTCTATAACCTTAAGGGCAGACGCGTAAACATTCCGTGGGACCCACTCTTTACAAGCCTTGATTATGCGTTGGCTACCCTCTCTGTCTCAGCCAAGGTTAAACAAAGAGAGGCAGTCCGAACGATTTTGGCTATGTCACGTGAGCAGATGGCTCAGGTTATTTCATATTTTGTAGCTCTAAAAGAATCCCTCAAATAATCCTTTTTTGACAAAATACCTTCGATTTTTCACAACGTTGCTTAATTGCATACCTACCGTGGATGTATCAGCTGCTTACCATAACAATGCTGGACAAGAAGCCGCCTGAGCCTTTAATAAAAAGAAAGCTACAAGTAAAGTAGCGAATCAGTGACCAGCTATGGCATATCTGCGCGAAGAAAAACAAAAAATAGAAATCGACTATCCAATAGAGAAGGTTTGGGAGGCAATTCCTGAAGTAGTAAAAACTATAGAGTGGACTGTCGAAGAAAAAAATGATGAATCTCACAAGGCGAAGCTCCGTACAAAAAAGGGTTTTCTATCCTACAGTACGGTAATGAATGTTGAAGTTGTTTCAGTGGATGAAGAGAAAACGCGTGTATCCATAAGCGCAGAGACACCCGTAACGACTATAACTTCTATGGCTGATTTTGGCAGAACCCGAGACCGCATTGAACTTTTTATCGAAGGTTTAGCGGTACAGATTGATAAGACAATTCAGATGGAAAAGGAAGAGAAAAAGAGAAAGAAGTAATTTACTCCATTATTTGCCAGCGTTTAACTGCGATCAATTTGAAGGGTATAAATGGAAAGCAAAATTCTTTATTTATCATCAAACATAGATTAACCGTGAAGGGTTGGTTTGTTTGCTGATTGAAACGTTTACGGTTGGTATGTTATCAACCAACTGTTATGTAGCAAGCTGTCATGACACTAAAGAGGCAATAATAATCGATCCCGGACTTGATTACACTTCTGAAGCTCAACAGATCATCGATTATATAGAACAAGCACAACTAAAAATCAAATACATCGTGAATACACATGGGCACAACGACCACGTCAAAGGAGACGCAATTCTGCAAGAAAAATATGGCGTGCCACTCTGCATCCACAAACTAGACGCCTACTTTATCGAAAGCATAAAAACAGACAAAGCACCCCCAAATATACTGCTCGAAGAAGGCAACTTAATCAAGTTCGGCAAAGAAACCCTAACAGTCCTACATACACCCGGCCATACCCGCGGCTGCATATGCCTGGTCGGCGACCACATAGCCTTTACGGGCGATACATTGTTTGCGGGTGGAATCGGCAGAACAGATTTTCCAGAAGGCTCCCTGACTGACATGAACCGATCACTGAAAAAAATCGAGAAATTGCCCGATTCGATGCTTATTTATCCGGGTCATGGCGAAACGTCGATGATTGGGGAAGAAAAAAGGGTAAACCCCTTCCTAAGTGACCGCAGCCCCGATTTGTTTTTTTAGTAGTTCCTTGGGTTTTGCTGGAGTTCTTGGAGTGCACGTAAACGTTTGATTATGTTTGGGTGTGTTGAGAGGATTTCTACTAATGAGTCGGTGGAGGTGGGTTTCTCTGAGAGTTTTTGTCTGAGCAAATCGTATTTGTTGGCAGCGTTGTTTTTGTGTAGTTCTTCGGAATCAAAGGTTGCGCGGTCTGGGTCTGAGATGAAGAGTGCTTTGTAGGCGGTGTTGTTTTTGTTTTGTTGCTTATTTGGTTTGGTGCTGCGTTTGCTTTCTTCAACGATGGTGACTAAGCCTGTGGAGAGTTTTTCTGCTCCGTTCTCGACGATGGCGGCACTATGGCGGTCAGCATAGTACTCGCGCAGACGGCTCAAATACAGTGTAAATAGTGTTAGAATCCATGAGAACGCCATAAAAGCGATGCCGATTAAGGCGTTGTTGCCCCCTCCGCCTTCGTTTTTGCGGTCTCCGCCCAACATACCTGACCACATCATGGACCAACCAATGTAGTAGAACAGCGCAGGGAGGAAAGAGACGACCATCATTACTTGAACGTCGCGGTGTTTTAGGTGGCCAAGTTCGTGACCGATGACTGCTTCAACTTCGCCGTCATCAAGGTTGCTTAGCAAACCCTCAGTTACGGCGACTCTACTGCCCGTTAGAGGTGAGCCATATGCGAAGGCGTTTGGCAATGGAATCTGTGAGAGCATGAGCTGGGGGGTTTTGATGCCGCTTTTTTTGCTCAAATCAGAGACCATCTGCTGGAGTTTGGGGTTGTCGCCGTCTTTTAGGGCTTTAACTTTGTAGATAGCCCCCACCAAGTAAGGTGAGAGTAGCCATTGTGCGACGTTTAAGAATACGACTAATACTCCAACCGTTATTATGCTAAAGTATCCGACGTAGAGTAGGATAGCGGAGAAAACCAGTGTGGTTAACCCAAAGATGGCTGCTAAGGTGGCAACCATGGAAAAACGTAGCTTCCAAGCGTTCATGAAACTCACTTTTCTTTAGTGTCTTTCGCTGCGCGCTTATAACTTTTATGCGAAAAAGCAGTTTTTCAGGCCTAAAAAATCTGGAGATGACTTAATTATTTGGCGCTTGCTCTTAGAATCAGCCGTGGGGTCTCGGCGCTATATGGCTGCTCCTCATAATCTACCATAAACGCATTGAGTTGCTAAGCCGGTGTTTGCGAGTAACTCTTCAAGTTGGTTGCGCTGGTATAGGCGTACTGAATGCCCAAAAACCCTCATTTGCCCATTTGCCTTGTCGTTGAATCGTCCATAAATCGCGGAGCCGCTCCCCATTATCGCTTATTGTACGCTGTTGCTGCAGGGTAAAGGTGGAATACTCATACAATTTTGGCATCGAAGCTTTTCCAGTATGCTTCCTGTGGAGGTTTTCTCGGTTAAACACATCAAGGACAAATATACCGTCCACATACAGGGCCCTTCTAACTTCAACTAAACTCTTGGTATCCTCTTGTTCTGTGGGGAGATACCCAAAGCTCGTATCCATGCTGATGGCAGCGGTGAAAGTTTCTTTTTTGAAGGGCAGAAACCTCATATCACCCCTGACTAGATCGGTGGCACCCCGCTGTTTAGCGATTTTTAGAAGACGAGCGGAAACATCCAAACCGATCACGTAGTAGCCAGCCTCTGATAGAGCAATTAGGTGGCGTCCTGTCCCGCAGGCAACATCTAAAACGTATCCGTTTGGTTTCAGTTGCCCTTTGAGGAAGTTTATCTGGCGTTCTGTCTGGTTTTTGTCAGCGATTTCAGCCCAATAAACGTCCATTTCATCAAAAACGTTGCCAGAAGATTCTCCTTGTTTCATATCTATGATTGTGGCAACGGAAGATTTAGCGGTTTAGCTTGGCCTCAATATGTTTCACACACAACTAGCCACCAACCCAACCCCGACGCCAAAACACAATTGCACCCACAAGCTACTGGTTGTAATTTAAAAAAGTTGAATGAATCAAAGCAACAAACAACTACAGAAAAAAAACCTTACACTTAGTTTCGAGCCGCTTAAATATCCAACCCTCCATTCACTAAATCACTGGAGACCCCATGCGTGACGGATAAGCAGCAATGGCAGCACCTCTACATGCTCCTAAAACTCGCCGAAATGGGCGCTTACAAGCGAACCGCCAAAATCTCAACCGACTACTTGGCCCAGAAACTCGATATTTCCCAGCAGACCGCTTCACGTTACCTTATCGAGTTGGAACGCAAAGGCTGGATACAACGCAAAGTCACACCTGATGGCAGCTTAATAAAAATCGAGGAGCCGGGCTCTTTGGAACTACAGAAGCTCTACTCTAACCTGAAGGTTTTGATGGAAAAGAATTATCCCCCTTCCGTTACGCTGGAGGGCGCTGTCTTCACAGGGTTAGGCGAAGGAGCATACTACATTTCGAAACCAGACTACAAAAAACAAATTCTGAGAAAATGGGTTTCGAACCGTACCCCGGAACCTTAAACGTTAAATTAAACTCAGATTACGACATAAAAACCCGCAAAGACCTCGAAGCCTACCCCGCTGTGGAAGTTATGGGTTTCCAAAATGAAACCCGCACATTCGGATTAGTCAAATGCTACCCCGCCATCATAGGCGGCGCAGTCAAAGGCGCCTTAGTAACGGCACTACGCAGCCACTACGACGCCTCAGTGCTAGAGATTATTGCGCCTGTTTGTCTACGAAAACAACTTGGATTAAAAGACGGCAACAAAGTAAAAGTTGAAATCAGCACCCAATTTTAATACCTAAAAGGGCGTATTTCGGAACTTAAATTCAGTGTGGTTATTCATGTTGCGGTTTTCTACGCGAAGCTATGACATAACCAAGGATCAAGCCGACGACTAAGCCGCCGAAGTGTGCCAAATGATTCGTGTTCTCGCCAATGTTGATGAAAAATAAAAAGAAAGCGAAAACAATACGCTCCCACTATTGATTGTCTGATTGAACGTCTATCATACATGACACAAGCAGCAAACATTGCAAAGATGGCGCCTGAAGCGCCCACTGCTGGTATGTTATAGTCGGTCCCAGAGCCAAATACAGCAAGTTGCCTGCTAAGCCACCGAGGATGTAGATGCCGAGGTATTCTGGCAGCGAAAACATTTCTTCGCCTCGTAAACCAAAAATCAGCAAAAACAGCATGTTGCCCACAAGGTGGAATATTGAGGCGTGGATAAACATAGATGTGAAAAGTTGACAGTATGCGCCGTTGTAAGCACAAAAGCGTTAACTTGACCCCACTGTACTATCGACATGTTGCGGTGTGTCTGAAGTGCATTTCCGCCGACTATTGCGCCGTAAATGTAGATGGCTACGTTTAGGGCGATTAGGATGTATGTGGGCTTGTACTTCTCGCAATTCATGGCTGGCTACCAGTTATTTGGCGAGTTTGTCGATTATTTTTTGTTTAATCTTGGTTGAGCTATCTAAAGTATTCTCCCCGTATTTGCCGATTCGAACAATAGATACCGACAGTTTATGTTTTGAGAGATATTCTTTGACTTCTTGTTCCATCTCTGCTTGGTCATAGCCTAATGCAATGACGTCGGGCTTGATTTTTTCGATAACTTCGCCAATGTCTAAGCCCTCATAACCCAGTACCGCCTCATCCACAACCTTAAGTGATTCGACAAGGGCGCGACGTTGGTCTTCAGACATAATGGGTTTTCTGCCCTTCAATCTTCTCCGCCGTACTGTCCTTGGCGATGATAACGATTAGTTTGGCGTCTGGTCCACCTGCTTTTTTGGCATCTTCCAAAAAGCGAACATGCCCCAGATGAAGCAGGTCAAAGACGCCTGAAGCCAGAACTACTCTTTGCTTTCTTGCTCGTTTTGGTTGGCCATACAAAGTCCACTGCACCCATAAGTCTTAACCCATCCAGCAGCCCTTCACAGTAAGCCACTGAGGTTAAGCTGGTTTCAAGCTTGCCCTGAGCCTTATAATACTTTGCATCTGCCAAGTAATCGATTGCCCAACGCAGAACCTCACTGACCATGGCTTCATCGACGGTTATTGGAGTCGGTTGCCGTTTCAGTTCAGAGAAGACTTTTTCGGCTGAACCAATATATTTGGCGGCGAGAGCTTCGAGGCTCATTTAGATAGCCTCTTAAACTCTTTGGGCGCTCCTGCGAAGGCGATTAATGCGTCTATTTCCATGAAGTGCAAGTCGCCGGGGATGATTAAGCTAAACGGTGGCTCTCCGAAGTCAAAGTTTACCAAGTCCTTGATGAAATCTGCTTTTAGAGTGGGGTTGTCGCTGCCTGCCCTTGCAATACCCAAAGCAACAGTGTCTGAAGTAATGACGTCTAGTTTCTTTTTTGCTTCAACTTCTAAAAGCAGTTTGATGCCTTCATTAATTGTTAGGTACCGGTTTTCTGCTGCCCTCAAATCCAAAAGACATAGCGTATGCAAACCCAGCTTCTTATTCTGGGCTATGACGTTATAGGGTGTCTCGGAGAAGTTGTCAGCAAAAGGCACAGTGACGGTTTTGCCGAACTTATAATTGTGTAACCCTGAGAGGCTGACGATAGCAGACATGATCGAAATGCCGTGGATAACACGGGTTTTTATGCCTTGTTTCTCTGCGTCTATGCGGAGGGTGACGTGGGTTGTGGCGATGAATGGGTCGCCGGGCACCAGAAACACTGCTTTTCCGGTTTTGGCTGTTTGTAGGATGAGTTTGCCGTTGTCTTCTTCAAGGTCTCGTCTTTCAATTAGCTGTACTTTTTTGCCCATTTCTGCCTCGAAGCGTTCCATGCTAAAGTCTGGCATGCGGCTCGTGTAGGTCTCCATAAAAACGGCGTCTGCAGACTTAGTTTCTTCTAAGCCTTTAACTGTGATGCCTTTGTCGTCGTTTAACCCTAACCCTACGAATACAAGTTCCTTCAAACTAAGCCCTTGAAGTGTAATCTATGTGCTGTGGCTTAAAGTTATTTTTCTTTAATTTGCCCTTTCTTCACTAACTCATCATAGTAACTTCGGCACGTTTCCATCGGAAGACTGTATCGTTGACAAAACGTAGAGAGCACTTCCTCCACAGGTTCACCGGGTTTTCTCTGTGTAATCATTTCTTTAAGCGTCTCAATAGAATGTTTTTCATCAACAATTTTTTTGCTCATAAGACTTACCTGCCCAAACCACTACATTACCGTTCTTGTGCCTGTTCTAAAAGGCTTTTGTAATAGACACGTTTTGGATGGAACATCCAACCAAACATTTATATGATTTACGTTTACAAGAAACATGGAATTCAGCGGCATAGGAAACAGATCAAATGAAGTCTATTGATAGTTTGGTTAGGGATAACGTTCGCAGTCTTAAGCCCTGTGTGCATGGCGCAGAGGTTTATGGTGCCGCTGAAGAAAGCGGGTTTAAGTCTGAAGAGATTTTGGATTTTAGTTCAAGTGTAAATCCCTTGGGGCCTTCACAGAAAGCGCTTGATGCTGTTACGGCTGCGTTTGGCAGAATTGAGGCTTATCCAGATTCCAATTCCAATGCGTTAAGACAGGTACTCGCCGACCACTACGGCGGAATAAGCAAAGACAACATCATTGTCGGTAACGGTTCAACTGAACTCATGTACCTCTTCGCAGAGGCGTTTCTCAAAAAGGGCGAAAAAGCCTTGATGGCAGCGCCAACTTTTGGCGAATATGAAAGTGCTGTCCGCAAGACTGGGGAATCACCCAAATTCGTCAGGTTAGGAAATAGCTTCCAGATTGAAGCAGAAGCTTTCAGACGAGAAATGGCAGGAGTAAAACTTGTTTTCCTATGCAATCCTAATAATCCAACAAGCAAACTAATCCCTAATGATATTTTAACCGAAATCCTCGATGCCGCATTAGCACAGAATATCCTTGTGTTCTTAGATGAGGACTTTTTGGAGTTTGTCGATGACGAAAAAAGCCGAACCATGATAGGCAAGATCAACAAGTATCCGAATTTGTTCATTTTGCGGTCTTTTACCAAACTTTTTGGTTTAACAGGCTTACGCTGTGGTTATGGTATTGCCAGTAAAGAGATTATTGATGTAATGTTGTGCGCCAAGATTCCTTGGAATGTTAACTGTTTGGCTCAGGCAGCGGCGGTTGCAGCCCTCAAAGATGAAGAACATCTTCGAGTTGACGCATGAGTTGATCAAAAAAGAGAAAGCTTGGCTACAGCAGGAACTGAGCCAGTTCCGCGGCTTCAGTTTCGTGCTCCCGACGCAAACTTTTTCTTCATCGACATCCGCAACACCAGCCTAACTGCCAATGCCCTAAAACATCGAATGCTAAAGCAGGGTATCCTAATCCGCGACTGCAGCAGCTTTGTCGGCTTAAACGAATTCTATATTCGAGTTGCAGTTAAAACCCATGAAGAAAACGTGCGGTTGATAGATGCGTTTAAGAAGGCGCTAAAACCGGTTTGAGTGAAGCATGTTCGCTCTTGACGTGTCTTGGCTAATCGATTCCGTCTTTATCTTCACCTTAGCATTTCTAATCGACTTAGTTTTGGGCGAGTATCCGGATAGGATTCACCCAACTATTGGTATCGGTAAACTCATAATTTACCTCAAAAAGAAGGCTAAGTCGCCTAATCCGCGTGTGGAGAAAGCTAACGGCGTCTTTATGGCGCTAATTATCATGGCGGTGTTTGCGTTGCCAGTAGGCGCATTACTTTTCTGGCTTAGATGGTCCTTTGGTTCCATCCCATACATTATTGTAGGCGCTATTCTCTTCAAAGCAACGTTTGCCATCACAGGCATGGGACAGTACACTAAACCCATTGCAGCTGCACTCAAAAACAACGATTTAGCAGGCGCACGAAAATGGTTGCCCTACATTGTGCGTCGTGACCCAAACTCGCTAAACGAGCGACAAATTGTTTCTGCCGCAGTCGAATCCATCGCTGAGAGCACCACTGACGGCATTACGGCACCTTTCTTTTTCTTTGCATTATTCGGTGTTCCAGGCGCTTTTGCTTACAGAGTAATCAACACTCTGGATTCTATGGTTGGCTACAAGAACGCTGAGTACAAGAATATTGGTTGGTTCTCCGCCAAACTTGACACAATAACCAACTATATTCCCGCAAGAATCACTGCTTACCTCATGGTTGCCTCAGCTATGCTTTTGGGTATGAACTGGCGTGAATCATGGCGCATACTGCAGCGTGACAAACACAAAACTTCAAGCCCAAACGCCGGCTTTACCATCTCAGCTATGGCTGGAGCACTCAACATTCAATTGGAAAAGCAGGGTTGCTATAAGTTGGGTGATGACCATGGAATCAGCCACGAGGACATCGGTAAAGCGTTGCGGGTGATGACTTTGACTGCGGCGTTGTTTGGGTTGGTTGTGGTTTTGCCGGTTCTGGCGCTGCGGATATATGTTATTGGGCTTTAATGAGCCTTTTTTCTTTAGCTCAACAAATAGGGAGATAGCTGTGGAAGATAAACAAAAAAAGTTGAGTTGAAGGTTGGTTTAGGCTGTTTCTGTGGTGTCTTGCACTTGTGGTGGCGGCGCAGTTTCGTTTGTGTGGCCTCTTGATAGGGCTGCGACTATGAGTGAAAGGACAGCGATGAATAGGTATGGCATTATCGTTGATAGAATGTAGTAGACGATGTAGTCTATTGGTGCGCCTGAGCTAGCGACTGTGATGATTAGGTAGGTTATGATGGCTAAGATTACGGTGAATGCGATTGATGCTATGCCAAAGAATAGGGCTATTTTACTTACAAGCTTCAAATTTACCATGATTCTGCACGACTGGTATTACCTTTGTTTTGTAGGTGTTCATTAAGTTATGCCCAAATTGCTTGCTTGGATTGTAGCTGGCAGCTTTGTTGCTCTCTCAGAGGGGCCTCATTATATAGAATAGACACTTGCAGCTGTACCAGTTGAAGCAGTGTGCATTCAATGGATATAAGTTGTGAATGAGCAATGCTTGTTGAGGTTGGCTTGCTCTAAATACACGTTTGCAACGGGTCAGTCTACAACTTCTCAGCAACTAACTTGAAAAACACGCGACCTCTGTGGCGCTAACGCAATTACCCTCGTTTAAAGAATAAAATTATCTTATAATTACTCTGAGGAGATCGCCCATCTACTATGTTAACGATCAAGGGCAGCTTGCTTTTTCTTTTACTGTGTTTTGATAGCTGAATGTTAACTAGACTATTTAAGCAGGCGTCAGTGTAACCACAGCGAATGTGTTCTTCTTGAATGCCCTAATCATCCTTCATTCACAACATCACTTAAACACCCAAAAAGTAGCAGCAGTAATTGCAAAAGTATTGGATGCCCCAGTAAAAACACCCACCGAAGTAGACTCCGTCAGCCTTTCAAGCTACGGATTAATCGGCTTCGGCTCAGGCATCTACTTTGGCAAACACCACAAAACCGTTCTCCAATTAGTTGATAAAATGCCGCAGGCAACAAATCAACAAGCCTTTATCTTTTCAACCAGCGGCCAAGAAGGCAAAGCTGAAAATTTACACAAAAAACTAAGGGAAAAACTCCAAAGCAAAGGCTACCACATCATCAGCGAATTCAACTGCCCCGGATACGACACCTATGCCCTCACAAAACTCGTCGGCGGCATACAGAAGGGACACCCAAACGAGGAAGACCTGAAAGCAGCCCAGACATATGCGGAAGACCTCAAACGGACATACAACGTTTTGTTGCTCTGCGGACCCTCCCCTCCCCCTACGTAAAGCAGCCAAGCAACAGTTAGTTGTATAGTATTTATTTCGGCTTGCCATCAATGTAGTGCTACAAGAGAGGAACATCGGGTTTGAATGGGAAACCACTGGTCAGCATAATCGGCGCTGGCATGTCAAAATTCGGCAAACAAGAAGGCTTACTTGGAAGAGAAATTTTTGGGCAAGCAGCATCCGAAGCTTTTAGCCGCTGCCCTAAACTGGAGCCTAAACGTGACGTTAAAGCCATGTTCATCGGGCACATGGGTGAATCCTATGAGCATCAGGGCCATATGGGGGCTACTATTGCTGACTGGATCGGATTGTCCGGTATAGCGGCCACCCGAGTTGAGGCGGCATGCGGTTCATCAGGCGCAGCGTTACGCACTGGCATCTACGCGGTCCTATCGGGACTCAGCGACGTAGTCATAGTTGGCGGCGTCGAAAAAATGACGCACCGAACAACCGCAGAAGTCACCGAATATCTCGCAATGGCAGCCGATTACCCCTTCGAACAATTCCACGGCATCACATTCCCAGGCTTATTTGCCATGATGGCAACCGCACACATGCATGATTATGGCACAACCGAGCAACAAATCGCCAAAATCGCAGTCAAAAACCATCACCACGGCAGCTTAAACCCCAAAGCACACATGCAAAAAGAAGTGCCCCTCGAAACCGTTATGGGGTCAAAGTATGTTGCATGGCCACTCAAACTCTACGATTGCAGCCTAATCTCAGACGGCGCAAGCTGCATCATATTAACCAAACCTGAACTCGCCAGCAAATACACCGACCAACCCGTCCACATCATCGGCAGCGGACAAGCAACCGACGCAATAGGCCTCTACGAAAGAGAAAGCCTAACCTCACTAAAATCCACCAAATTAGCCTCTAAAGCAGCTTATGAAATGGCAAACCTAAAACCCGACCAAATCAACCTGGCAGAAGTTCACGACTGCTTCACCATCGCAGAATTAATCGCCTATGAAGACCTTGGATTCTGCAAAGTCGGCGAAGGAGGCAAATTAGTGGAAGGCGGCGCAACAACCCTTGGCGGCTGCATCCCCGTCAACACCAGCGGAGGCTTAAAATCTAAAGGCCACCCAGTCGGCGCAACAGGAACCGCTCAAGCCTACGAAATGTACCTACAACTAACCGGCCAAGCAGACAAACGCCAAGTAAAAGACGCCCAAATTGGCTTAACACATAACATCGGCGGCTCCGGCGCTACGGCGGCTGTGCATATTTACAGGAGAGACCAATAATGAGTCAACCAGTTGAGTCTTTTACTATTGAGCAATTCTACAAGTTCATGCAGCAAGGCAAACTTATGGCTGGTATGTGCCAAAAATGCAAAAAAGTCCACCTGCCACCACGCCCCTTCTGCAACGAATGCGGTTCGCAACAGTTCAGTTGGGTTAACATTTCAGGCAAAGGCAAACTCCTCACATACACAGTCATCAACGTGGCACCACAGCAATTCCAAAACTTGACACCCTACGCGGTAGGTATTGTGGAGTTGGCCGGTGGCTTGAGAATCCCCGGTATGATTCAGGGTTTAGTGCAGGATCAGCTTAAAATCGGTATGTCTTTAGTTGTTGATTTTGGCACCTGTAGCCAACCACATGCAGTGGCCAACTTGGCAGCGTTACTGTTTCAAGCCACTCTAAAAGTTGGTTTACTGACAGCAATAGTGCGGACATCCGCCAAATAGTTGGAGGAAAAATCCCCAATTTTCAGGAAGAGAGGAAAACTCCAACCATCCAGCAGATGCCTCACCAACCGAGATAATGATAACTTGTTTGATTTAAGGCTTCACAAAACCCCTCTGCTCATGTCTTAATAGGCAATATTAAAGCCTAAAATTAGGAAAAGCCTATCTGTAATCACCTCTTAACCCCATTAGTGAAGTGTTAACATGGCCGCCTCAAAAGCCAAAATCTGCCTAGTATCTTGCAGCGTACTCAAAAGAGAACTCCAACAACTCAAAGCCCAAGGCAAACTCGATGCTGAACTGGTTTTTGTAAGCAAACTCTTCCACGTCGACTATGCCCTAGTAGAGACCAATCTACGCAAAGTTCTTGAACACACAAAGAAGAGGTTTAATGGTAAAATCGTGCTGGTTTATGGCGACCTTTGTCTTGGCCAGGATAACGAAATGAAAAAACTTGCAAAAGATTACGATGTAACCAAGGTAGACGCGGTTAACTGTGTTGACTGCCAACTTGGCGGCAAAGGCAAAGTAAACACTGAAGACCCCCAACATAATTTAATGTTTATGGGTCCCGGCATGATAGAGTTTTTCGAAGACATTAAACCCAAAATGCTCCAAGAAGGAATGGATGAAGCAACATACGCGAACATGTTTAGCGGCATTAAAGGGTTTGTAGTTTTGGATACGTGCGGCGACGGGGACAAACTACTGGCGGCGATAAAGAAGGCGGGGCTGAATGTTGAGATATTGGAAACCCGTAAAATCGGCACAGACAATATCTTACGCGTCGTCGCAGATGCAATAGACCATACATAGACTTATCAACTGAGTTACTTATCCATCTAATCTTGTTATACTGCTTATTTGCTGCTTTGGGGAACTACCGTAAGTATTAAAGAATGATCGTGACAATAAGCTAAACTGTATCTCAAGCGGATGTGCCAATTAATGACTGAACAATATGAACCCGCTCCACCTTCTTCACCTATGAAGCGAGTAGAAGACTGGAAAGGCAGACTAATTGATTTATCTAAAAAGAACAATTTGCTTTATTTCAAAAAGGCTAAACGTGGAAACCTAACTATTACTGCGCCTGATTCTCAAAGAATCTTTGATGTTCTAGTTGTTAAGAAGAATCGCATGGAATTCTATTTGCCTGCTGAAGTTTTGAAGGCAGAAAAAGCCCAAAAAGCAGAGATGGCAGCATCCCCAAAGGGTAATGAAAAAGCTAAAGCAAAAGGCAAAGGGGGAACTAAAGAAAAAGAAGCTAAACCCGAGGCTAAAGTGGCAAAAGAACCTACAAGAGCCGCCACCATACCCCGAAGCCCCAAAGCGTCCAGGCGTAAACCAACTCGTCTGCGGCAGTCTAACCCGCCAGGAACTCGACCGCAACCTCAAAGCGCTCGAACGCCGCTCACTACTGGATTACCGCGAACGGGGCGTACGTATCTTGCATGCAGCTTTTGGCACACTCAACTGGGTGGATGCAGAAACCAAAGAAAATGTTCAGTCACCACTCATTCTGGTCCCGCTCGAACTTGGCAAAGAAACGATTAGGGCACCTTATAGCATAGCGTTGCCCCCTGTTGAAGATGAAGCCCTACTTAACCCCGCATTGCAGGTTAAACTTAAAAAAGATTACAGAATTGATTTGCCTCCATTGCCTGAAGAATGGGAAGAGGCTAAGCTGGCTGACTACTATGCTCAAGTCGAGGCAGCAGTTAAAGAGATGGGCTGGAAAATCGAAGCCTCAACTGACCTTGGGCTATTTTCATTCCAAAAACTAGTTATTTACAAAGACCTCGAATCCAACGCCGCATTAGTAACCCAGCATCCGATTATCCGCGCCATAGCCGGCATCAAAGAAGAAAACCTAATCCTAAGCGACTTGCCCGACGAAAAAGACGTAGACAAAGTTGAATTGCCAGCCAAAACCTACCAGGTGCTTGATGCCGACAGCAGCCAACGCGTCTCAATCGAATATGCGCTCCGCGGCCAAAGCTTCGTCATGAAAGGACCACCTGGCACAGGCAAGAGCCAAACAATCGCAAACATGATCGCAGAATGCATCGCCAACGGCAAATCTGTGCTATTCGTCAGCGACAAAATGGCAGCCCTCGAAGTCGTGTATAAGCGGCTCAGTGAAGTGGGGTTGGCGCATTTCTGTTTAGAACTGCACAGCAGCAAAGCCAACAAGCAAGAAGTCGTAGCGGAACTCAAACGCAGCCTCGACGAGAACCTGATTCCCCGTAAATTGCCTTCAGCTCACGAATTTGAAAGACTCGCAGAGTACCGTGACACCCTAAACGGCTACGTCGCTGCACTCCACGATAAACGTCCCTACATGCAAAGAAGCGTCTACGAAGTACTAAGCATGATTTCAAGCCTTGAACGGGTTCCATTTGTCCCCGTGGGCTTAACCGAACTCAGCACATTAACACCCCAGAAACAGCGTGAACTCGAAGAACTCGTCATCGCAACTCAGCAAAGTCTGGCAAGTCATAGAGGAACCAGATTTCCCCTGGATAGGCTACAGAGCGGACAAGTACAACCTTGAAATCCGGAGCGAACTCTTAACAGCCCTCGAAGCTATCAACCAAACCCTCCGCGATTTGAAATTGGAAACCGAGGATTTCTCAGCTAAAATAGGCATGTTTCCACCAGAAACCTTTGCTAAAATCCAGTGGCTACTTGACGTCAGCAACATACTTTTCCGAAAGCCCCAAACCGGAACAGTACTGGATGACAAACCCAGACTCTGAATAAACTACTTAGCAGAAGCCAAAGGCGTACTAGAAACCAGCCTATGGATAAAACAGACCCGAATCAGCCTTATTGAACGCTACAACCCTGCACTGTTCGATTTGGCTCTTTCGCGGTCACAGGAAATCCAAAAGGCAGTTACAACCTTGGGTAAAACATCTGCAATCGTCAACATCAGCGAAGGCGAATTTCTCGCTAAACGCGAAAAATATCTCGTATTCATCAAAACCACCCAGTTAACCGTCAAGAAATGGCGTGAAACCTCCAGGCACTTGCTCCAATTTGGGCTTAGACACAGGTGACTTAACAATCACACAACTCAAGCAACTCTCCCGCATGGCGCTGCTGTGCTTCTCCGAGGATAAGCCTGAGCCACAGTGGTTTGACTCCAAATACCTCGAACAAGTACAAGAAACAGTCGGCAAAGCCAAGCAACTCTACCAAGAACACAGCCTACTAAAGAGCCGCTTAGACCAAACCTACACAGACGACCTCTACGACTTTAGACCTCGACAACTTAATCGCCAACTACAGCGGCCCATACCAAAGCAGCATGAAACTCTTCAATAGCGACTACCGCAACGACCAAAAAGCAATCGCCAAAGTCACCAACGACGGTAAAGTCCCCAAAGACAGTCCTCCAAGACTTAATCGACGCCCGCAAAGTTAACAAATTAGCCAAAGAAAATTGAGTGAATCAGCCGAAACCGTCCAAACACTACTTGGCCACTACTATCACAAGAGCCGAACTGATTTCAACGGTGCAGAAAAAGCCTTAGCGCTTACCGAGGAAATCCGAAAGCTCTCATGGGCAACAACCGTTCCTGAGCCACTGCTCAAACTGCTCACAACATCAGCAGCTCCTTCGCCGATGATTAAGAATTTGGGCCAAGAACTTCAGCGACTCAGTCGAGAAATGGGAACAGCCAAATCAAAGAAGTAGAAACCCTGCATTCCAGCAAAATATGCCCAAATCCGAAAAGGCATTCGCTGAAACCACACTGCCACTGCTTGAGGAATGGGCAACCGAAACCGAGAAACACCTCACCCCACTCTGCAGCATAACAAAAGACACACTGCACCGTAGCTAAAGTTGAACCCCAAAACTACAAGCAACTAATCGAAGACCTCAACAACGCTGAGGAAATCCGCAAAAAAGAAGCGCAGATAGTAGGCGAAAAAGCGCAGCTTCAAGAGAAATATCGGCAGCCGCTTCCAAGGGCTGAAACTAACTGGCAAGACATCGTCACTGTGCTTGAATGGGTACAGAAGGTTCAGGCCGCATTCGGCGATATTCCAGTTCCTGAAGCCTATGCTGAAATCGCAGCTAAAGGACCCACCGCAGCACCATCAAATACCGAATTTAGTTGCCAAACGCGACGCCTCACTAAAGGTTCTAGCTGAGTTTGGAAGCGCTTTGAAACTGAAATGCGCTATCAAAACCAGAAACTCAGCGATTGCGAGGTCAAAGTCATCGAGGAACGAATCAAAGCACTACGCGAACGCGTTGATGACTTGCAAGTTTGGATTGACTACAAAGACGCCAAAAACCGCTTTGCACTGCGAGGTTTAGACCCATTCTTCGGCCGATTAGTAGAGCAGAAGACTCCCGCAGCCGATTTAGTGCCGGTTTTCCGAAAGAGCGTCTATCAGGAATGGATAAACAACCTCTACAATGAAGACCAGAAACTTGGCAGGTTCCGCCGCGAAAACCATGAGCAATTAATCGCGGACTTCAAAAAACTTGACCAAGACCTAATCCACCTTAACATCAGGCATGGTTATTGAAGCCGCCAACAGCAGAAAACCCCAAGACATCCTCATCCAAGCAGCCGACTCCGAAGCCAGCATACTCTCCAAAGAAGCAGCCAAAAAACGCCGCCTAATGCCCATACGCACGCTCATGCAGAAAATCCCCAACTTGCTCGTCAAACTAAAACCCTGCCTACTCATGAGCCCAATCTCCGTCAGCCAATTCCTGCCGCCAGAGATGCAAGTTTGACCTTGTCCTCTTCGATGAGGCTTCACAGATTGGTTCCAGAAGACGCCATCGGCGCAATTTACCGCGGCAAAACCATCGTAGTTGCAGGCGACAACAAGCAGCTTCCGCCAACCTCGTTCTTCCAAAAAACCTGCATCGACGACACTGACTGGGATGAACTCAACGACGAAGACATCGAAGTCTTCGACAGCATCCTTGACGAATGCTTAGGCATCGGGTTGCCAGTAAAAACGCTGAAGTGGCACTACAGAAGCAGACACGAAGACCTAATCGCCTTCTCAAACCACCAATTCTACGACGATACCATGATAACTTTCCCAGCAGCTAAAGCAGAAACCGACAGTTTAGGCGTAAAACTCGTCCATGTACCCGACGGCGTCTATGACCGCGGCGGCAAACGTGACAACCCAATCGAAGCCGAAAAAGTCGCCGACTTCGTCTTCGAACACTTCAAAAACTACCCCAAAAAAACCCTCGGCGTAGTCACCTTTAGCATCGCGCAGATGGATGCAGTACAGGAAGCAATAGACCGCCGTCTTAAAGAGACAGCCCGAGTTTGACCAGTTCTTCAAAGAAGACCGCACTCGACGGCTTCTTCGTCAAAAACCTTGAAAACGTGCAGGGAGACGAACGTGACGTCATATTCTTTAGCGTCGGCTACGGATACGACCAGAACAAGCAAATGACCATGAACTTTGGCCCCCTCAACAAGCCCGGCGGGGAACGCAGACTTAAACGTGGCAGTTACACAGGGCACGAGAAAAAGTCGTCCTCATCACCTCAATTAAAGGCTCAGACATTGACCCAGAAGCCAAAGCCCTAGGCGTACAAACCCTGCGAAAATACCTCGACTATGCAGAACACGGCACAGAATACCTTAAGAGCGCTAAACGCAAAGAAGGCACATTCGACTCAGCGCTTGACGAAGACGTCGCAGCGAAATCAAAAAACTCGGCTACCAAATCATCCCACGAAGTCGGTTGCAGCGGTTACAAAATAGACATAGGCGTCGTAGACCCAGTTAACAAAGGCTGCTATCTTTTGGGTGTGGAATGCGACGGCGCAACTTACCAATCAAGCAGCAGTGCGCGAGACCGGGACCGCCTCCGCGAACAAGTCCTAAGGCAGTTGGGTTGGCGTATTCACCGCATCTGGTCACCCGCTTGGGTTGCAAGACGCGACAGTGAAATCCGACGCCTAAAAGAAGCCCTCGAGCAAGCCAACAAACAGCAAATAGAGAAAGACTCACAAAAACCAATCAGACTGCACCCATCAACTGACGTGCAGAAAAACAACTTTGGCGGCATCGAAAAACTAGCTGTTCCCTACAAAATTTACCCACTAAAAGCCACCTATAACCCCTACATCAAAGTGCAAACGGCAAATCAACCGTCGACTCTAAAACAGAAAAACGAATTCCATTTCCCAGAAAACCGAGAAAATCAAACCAAACTCCTCTCTGAGCTAATAGCAAACGAAGGACCATACACTTCGACTATGCAGTTGAACGCTTAGCAGCAACATGGGGACATAAAACAGGTTACACCAAAAATTTCACATGCAGTCAAAGAAGCCCTCAACAACCTCATCCGCGAACAAAAAGTTGTCCTCAAAGGCAGCTTCCTATGGCCAACTGGACTCAAAGAAACCCCAATCCGTATTCCAATGCAAGGCATGCCTGAATCAAAACGCAAAGCACAATACATTGCGCCTGAAGAAGTCGAAGCAGCCATGAAACTCGTCGCACAATACGCGCTTAGGTATAAGTGAGGACTCAATGATTGCTGAAACCGCTAAAGTCTTCGGCATAAACCACTCCGGTGAAGAAGCAAAAGTAGTCTTCGCCGAAATCCTCAAACGGCTAATAAGAGAGCGAAAACTCGTCTGTAAAGACGACGGCGTAATAACCGCCGCTTAATTTTCCATTTAATTTTTGTTTAATTTTTTTATTAGAAGTGGCAAATCAGATAACGACGTTATGATGATAGTTTGCGCCGTGTACAGTCAACTGTTTCTTGTGTTGCGATGCCTGTTGGGTAATCCGACTGCGATGGCTTTGAGTTCTTTGGCGCTCTGCATATCTGCTATGCTGTCGCCAACGATGACGGTAGTGCTTGGGTTTGCGCCTAAAGTTTTTAGCGCGACCTCAAACTGTTCCGTATCGGGTTTAACATGTTTGACTTTGTCTCGTGGAACAACAACTTGAAAGTAATCTACGATTTTGAAGCGCTGCAGAATATAGTTTGCGGCTGTTTCGCTGCTGGTTGTGCATAACCCAATTTTTAGCTTCATTTTCTTGAGTTCTTTGAGCGTCTCCACTGCGCCGGGCTGCAAGTTTGTAGTTGACGGCTGCTTCCATCTCATATTTTTCTGCGATGGCTAAAGCTATGTTTGCGGGCTTCGTTGAAGACTTGGGTTGATTTCCCAGTATTTTGAAGAAAATCTCTGTTTTTTGCATCATTTCAAAGATGCTTTCGTTAACATTTAGACGGATGCTGGAACGCCTACATGAATTAGGTATTCTTTAACTTCGCCTCTCAATGCTTTGTAGTCTAGGTTGAATGATGCAAGTGTTCCGTCTAAATCGAATATAATTGCTTCAATGGGCATTGCCCCTATCTCCTTGGTTAATGGTATTAGTAGGTTGGGGTTTACACTTCTTATGCCAAGATATACTTTGCGGTAAATGGCTGCAAGGATTGTTTATCGTGTTATGACTACTTTAAGTGCCTTCTCAGATGGATTTTCCACTGTTTCGAGGGCTTTCTCAAATTCTTCAAGCTTAAATCGATGAGTTATTAGCTCCCGCACATCAACGAGGCGCCGTGCAATTAATTCAACTGCAGCTGGATACTCAACTGGTGAAATGTATATGGTGAAAAATTGGGCTTCATCAGCATCTTCTAGGTTCATGTAGCCTTTGGATTCGCCGATGAGCGCTACTTTGCCAGCTTTGCGCACCAAAAACGGCGTTTGCTCCACCGTCTGAGTGGTTCCAGCCGCTTCGATCACACAATCCGAGCCAATTTTAGTTAGTTTACGGACAGTTTTAGGTACATTTTCTTTTTTGGCGTTTATCACTGCATCTGCCCCATACTTCTCCGAAAGCTCCAAACGGTAATCATCGACATCTACAGCTATGACTCGGCAGCCCTTCATCAATGCCACCTGCGTCATTAGCAACCCAATAGCACCCTGCCCAACCACAGTAACCCAGTCACCCAAATCAGGCTTCAAATGATTAAGCACCCTAAGCGCCAGCGCAACTGGCTCAACAACCGCGGCTTCCTCGTCGCTGACCGTATCGGGTACAGGAATCAGGCTCCGGGGCAGCATAGCTTTGGATTCAGCAAAAAAGCCATCCCGTGTCAAACCGTAGAATTTGCCGCGGATACAATAAGTCGGCAACCCTCGCAGGCAGAAGTAGCAGTGACCACAATTTACCACGGGAACCATAACTACACGTTCGCTGGTGTCTTCGCGGACTCCACAGGCGTCATGGCCAATGATTCTGCCTTTTTTCATCCATTTCCAGTCGCCACGGTACAGGTGCATGTCTGTGCCGCAGATGCTGCCTGCCTTAAAATTGACAAGCACCCTGGTGGCTTTAACTTCTGGTTCGGGGATTTCTTCGATTTTAATATGATGTGCTCCTCGATAGATGGCGGCTTTCAAAAATATCCCTAATAGTTAGGCTGTGATTGGGCGGATTTATGTTTACTGTTTTTATCCAAGTTTACTAGTAAATAGACAAGTTGCTGATGTGTTCATATGAATTTAGATGAGGTCTCTAAAGAAAAACTCTGGCAGTTGCTCGTGGAAGCTGTTCATGCTTCTGTTATGTATCCGACCCATAAAGCCTACACCCGCGACACACTTTTGCCCTCAAAAAGCGATATTTCATCGGTTGAGCTTGCGGAACGGTTGGGTATGCCGCTTGGAGAAGCCATAGTTATTCTCGAAGAGTTGGCGGAAGCAAAACAAGCCCAAGCTACCAAACCCAAATAGCGCCTACCACTTGCGGAATACGCCACAACCAACCAGCAACCCAAACCAGCCCCAGACACAAAAAAAGCACTGTGTTGCAAAGCCCATAGGTAGATGATGAATAAGGACGGTCCTGCCATTATCTAAAAAAAACAGCTAAGCAACTTAACAAAGACGTATTACAAGATTAAAAATAAAAAATGATTATTCGACCACGTAACGGTAAGTTACGTGTTCGCCTGCAGTTGTGCTTTTCCTCGTGATTTTTAGCACATCGCCGGGTTGTGCACCGATAGCTTTGACTGCTGGATCGCCTGATTTAATTTGTGGCATCTGGATATGGCTTAACTTTGAATTGCGAGAGGAGAGTTGGTTCTTTTCTTTCTCGCTTAAGTATTTCATGGAATGGGACAAGCGCATGCTCGAATATGTCAAACACTGGGAAAGATTTTGGAAGTAACTCTACATTCTTCTTTTTTGCGCCCAGTTTGACTGCGTGGGTGTAGCGTCCTTCGGTGACTACGATGGCGCTTTCGAGCTCTTTTTCTTTCATTATCTTGTAGAGGGTGTTCATGGCTGCGATGCCAACGGTAGCTTCTCCAAGGATACACCAAACGATTGCTCGTTCTTTATCCTGTGGAATGTCGATTATGTAGGCGTATGCGCCTTCATACTTCTGTTTTTCTACAAGTTTATATTTTCTTAGTTTAATTAGAACTTCCGCTTTACGTTCTTCAATTGTAAGTTGTTTAGTTTAGTACTCAAACCACAAACCCTCAAAGATAGAATACTCGGAACCTAAAAGAATCATTTACCCTTAAACTTTTCTCTTTAAAAAAGGAGTGAAGATAAAGAAAACTGCATAAACAGCGGTTTTTCGGCTAATCGCTATTGTTTGCAGTTTTATGCAAGCGAATCTGGGTTTGTGGCTTAGAGGTCTTCGTCGTCTTCGGTTAATTTGCGCTTCATGTGGCCAATCTTTTTTTGGGCTTTACCCTCAGTTTTCTCTAGCCTGCCCTTGGCTTGCATTTCGCGGTTATCTGTTAGAACGCCTGCTGCTTCACGGAGTTCTCCTTTAACCTGTTTGGCTGCACCTTTTTCTTCTTCGTGAGACATACCCAAACGTATGTATGCGCAGTATAGAAGAATAATGGCGTTAGAGCGCATTGGGTTTTAAGCTTTTACTAATTTGTAGCCGATGTTGGTGCCCAATGTCCTTCTTGAATGCAAGGATGATTATCAGTATGCCCATGGCGTCCAAGAAGCGTGAGGCTTTTAATGAGCCGCAATCGACGGGGTCAAAGCCCATGTCGCGGGTTAACTGAGCTACCGTCTGCTTCGCAACTGCATCATCGCCTGCAAAAACGCAGTTAACTACTGACCGGCAACTTTGCCGGTGCTCTGGTTAGGAGCAAAAACCGTATTGAAGGCTTACTATGTGAGCTTTTGGAAGTTTCCTCTGTGTTTCTTCTGCAGTAGAGTGGTGCAGTTGATTCCAAGATCCATGTGTTCGCCGATGGCGTTTATGATATCGATTACAGTTTTACCGTCTGCTTAGGGTTTGATGTTTTCTCTGGCGTCGTCTGTGCTGTTATGTGGAACTGCGAGCATGATTATTTTCGGCCATTTTGATTCGTCAGCGACTGATTCATTGGGGTCGCGGTGACCAAATTTGGTTTCGTGCCCCGCTCTGCTTAAACTCTTTTGTAGGGCGGTTCTAATGTTTACCCTTCTAATTATTTCGATTTTTAAAATTATTGCCTAAAATTTGGTGTTCTCTGAAGCCTTTTATTGGTTGTGACTTCAAGTTGTTACAACAAAGGCTTCTATGGGAAACAAAGGGGTCAAAACCTGGGCTCTGGAGGACACCAAAGGCACTTCACTCACTGTATTTATCGATGATTTCTCTGATGATATTGCGGTTCCGGGTGGTTGCTTTGGTTTTCAATGTTTTTTCTACAAACGGGTTAGGCAATGCACCTTCTCCTCCGCCGTGGGTAACGCTAAAAACTTCGGTGCCTTTTACGGCAAGTACTTGAGCGGTAGATTTCGGAATCGTTGCGGGCAAACTCGAGGGAAAAGCGCTTAGTGGGGCATCAAGAAATGTAACTAAAAAACTTGAGCTTTCGCTTTTTTGGTTTTTGAAGGGGTCATCGGTGAGGATTTCTTTGAGTTGGGGAATTGAGCGCAGAAAAACGGGCACTTCAAAACCCAAAGTGCCTTTAAGGTAGTCTTCGATTTTTATTTTTATTTCTTGGGGGTTGGTGTCTTTGGTTTCGAAGATTACATTGCCACTTTGCTTGTAAGTAGCGACGTTTTGGAAACCTAACAGGTAAAATGCAGTCTGCAGTGTCTCTTTTTTGACGATGTGTCCTCCAACGTTAATTCCCCGCAGAAAAGCAACAAAACAGCCCATAACAACCTGTAAGTTTAAAGTCCAATATAACCTCTAACATGAAACTTGGGTATGTAACGATGTTTCGTGGCGCTTTATATCTGAAATCCTCCGTAAGATGTTAAATGGGTCAAACAAATGACAACAAACACAGCACAAAAACTCCGACGGGAATCAAACAGCCTCTTAGGGCTATCAATAATAAACATAGTCAGCAGCGCAATGGTCTTAGCTTTTGGCGCAAGCGCGCTCTTCCCAAACATAATTACAATGTTTAACACCAAAAGCATACTTCTACCAGAACTTATATGGGCAATTCTGGGTGGTTTAGCGTTTGCAATCGGAATAAGATGGTTAGTTGCCACCGCAGAGGTACTTGAAATACACGAGCAGCTAAAAGAAGGCTCAAAAAAAGCGAACCAAAACGAAGACGCCTTAACGGGCGTAATTGTTGATGCTATGGCTAGTTACCGCGAGAAAAAAGGCACCATTAAACTGATGATGACGATTAGTCGAATTGCGGGAGTCTGCTTCCTCATAACCGGAATCTACACAATAATAAGCTCTGTTATTGCAGGTGGAGCCAACTTATGGTTAATTGCAGGTGCAATACCAAACTTCGCCATCGCCGCTGCAGCATTCATCATTCCCCACTTTTTTTCCAAATATCAACAAGTTTGGGATAGTCGCCTGAAAGAAACCGAGAAAGCCGAAGCACTGCTGCAGAAACAGTTGGGGGTTACTTAATGCAGTTTAAGCGGACACATTACGAGATTTACTGGGAAATCTTAACTTACTGCAAGACACCCCGATCTTTCACTAGCATCATTAATCGCTGTAATCTCAATTCGAAAATTGGGCAGGTGCATCTGGATTTCTTAAAAAGCCGCCGCTTCCTTGCAGAGGTACAAGACGAGGGCATGACACTACTGAAAGCAACTGACGCCGCCAAAGAGTACATCGCACTATTCAACAAGACTTACCGCGAACTCTTCGATGACAGCCCAGAATTCAGAATATAATGCTATGCTGGCTGTTGGAGCCAATTGCGGGAGCTACAAATGCGTCGTCCAGCAAAGCCTAAACTGAGACAGTCCTTTTCTGGGCACATTTCCACACATCGCAGACACAATGTACACATCGAAGTATCGATTGCACCCGTTTTCTTTTCGTAGACTTCGGTTACTTGGACGGGGCAAACTCGGCTGCAGATGCCGCACTTGGTGCATTTTTGCCGTTTTTGCTTAGGCGCAGAAGCGGTGCCCATCTGAATAGCTTGAATCTGTTTACTGCTGCTAAGGATATGCCTGTGGGGCAGAATCGGCACCAGAAACGTCTCACCTTAAAAGATGCAGCTAAAACCGCAACAACAAATATGTAAGAAAGAGGCAGTGCGAAGCCTGTATCTTTGAGGTACATGAGAAATTCGCCCACATATGGAAAAGTCAAGTAAACCCCATCTATGCTGGCGAGCGCTCCAAACGGTGGATGCCAAGGCAAACAATCGGCTGAAGCGGCTCCAAAAGAAACGCAAACGGCGTAAAGGGTTGACGCAACCAAACAAAGTTACCTGCATCCATCCATGAATAGGTTCCCAAAGGAAAACTCGATAGAACTATCAGAAGAATTGTCAGTGCGACTAGGTACCGTGCTTTATGCAGTGTCTCATTGAGTTTGCGCGGTATTGACCAATGGCTAATTCTTAAAAGCCTTCGCAGTAGCGTCATTGTATCCATGTATAAGCCAAGTGGGCAAACCCAGCCACAAAAGAATCTGCCCAGTAGCAACGTTGCACCGATAATTATGGTTAGAAGTAGTCCCTTCCAGAGGGCTACTATGGATATGTAGAAGATTAGAGACAGGAACAGCAGTTGAATGATTGTTCGTATGATGCTGATTCGTTTGGTTTTATCTTTTGTCCAGTTCAGGAATACCCAACCCCCTCAACTGCTTCTCATAGAATGACCAGTGTATTCTGTAAAGTGAGGCTTTTTCTGAGTTTAAGTAGGTTTCTTCAAAGAAACCTTCTTTTACCGCACTATTAATAATAAGAAGAGGCAAAATATTTGAAAAGCTTATTTTTCCCAAAAAACAATCTATTATGACCAAACATGGGAATGCTTGAAGTTAAAGACTTATCCGTCAAAGTTGAAGGCAAACTCATCCTCAAAGACCTAAACTTCAACCTAAAAGCGGGCGCCAGCCACATCCTTTTTGGACCAAACGGTTCAGGAAAAACAACACTCATCAGCACACTTATGGGGTTACCGGGATACGAAGTGGTTTCGGGCAAGATATTTTTGAACGGAGTCGACATCACCACTAAAGGTGTGGATGAACGTGCACAACTTGGGCATAATTGTTAGCTTCCAAAATCCGCCTGAAATAACAGGTGTGAAGTTGGGTGATTTGCTTAAACTCTGTCTGAGCAAGACCACATCTGACGAGTTTAGCGCAGAGGAGATGACGCAGATTGAAGCGTTCCGTTTAACGAGTTTTCTTAATCGCGACGTAAACTTGGGTTTCAGCGGAGGAGAGAGGAAACGCTCAGAAATTCTGCAATTAATCTTCCTTAAACCCAAACTGTTGTTGCTTGATGAACCTGACTCAGGTGTTGACGTTGAGAGTTTAAAGATGATTGCACAGAGATTCAAAAATACATTGAAGCCACAGGCGATCAGCCTTGATCATCACCCATAAAGGTGACATTCTAGAATACATCAAGGCCTCATATGGCTGCATACTGCTAAACGGTCAATTTCACTGCTTCAAAGACCCAATGCGCATCTACAAGATATCAAAGGATGGGCTATGAGGAATGCGTCGCTTGCAGGATAAGAACAAGTGAGGGATGGAAAAAATGGACAAAGAAAGTAACTTAACAAAACTTCCGCATGAAATCCTGAATGAAGCCCAAAAAGCTGGCCTTGAAGTTGAAGAGAAAAATCGTTCAGGAACATTCTTCCATCTAAATCAGGAGACGATAGCATCCAAAGTCAATGAGCTCTATGAAGGCAAACTCGAGCTCATGGACATAAAAGCAGCCTTAAAAAAGTATTCATGGCTTGAAGAATACCGTGGAAACTGGTAAATAAAGACAAAGACGAATACACAAAAAAGGTTGCTGAGGACTACAGCGGCGGCTACTTTATGCGTATTCTACCAGGTGCAGAAATCGCTTTCCCTCTGCAATCATGCCTTATGATTACCCAGAAGAATCTGGAGCAACGGGTGCATAACATCATCATCGCTGAGGAAGACTCCAGAGCGCACATAATCACCAGTTGCCTTCAGCACTCCAGCGTTCCTAACGCGTCGCATTTAGGTGTCTCGGAGATTTACGTCAAAAAAGGTGCAATGCTGAACTTCACAATGATTCATCAATGGAGCGAAAACACCTTGGTTCGTCCCAAGAAGCGGCGCACAGATCGACGACAACGCAACTTTCGTCTCAAACTATGTTTGCATGCGTCCCGTCCGTGACGTCCAAATGTACCCTGTAGCTTACTGCAAAGGCGACAATTCCCGTGTGAGCTTCAATAGCATACTCTACGGCCACAAAAACAGCCTATTAGACATAGGCTCCAAAGCAGTACTAACAGGAGAAGGAAGCAAAGCAGAGATGGTCAGCCGAGCAATCGCCCGTGAAGGTTCAAAAATGATTATTCGCGGTATGATTGAAGGCCATACCCCCGACTGCAAAGGACACTTGAATGCCGAGGACTAATCATGGATAACGAATCATTTATGCAGTCGATTCCTGAATTAATCGCAACCAAGAAAGGCGTTGAAATCACACATGAAGCAGCAGTTGGAAAAATCAGCGAGAAAGAAATCACTTACCTAATGACCCGAAGCGATTTCGCGTGAACAAGCCGTTTCACTGATAATCCGGGGTTTCATGGATGTTGGCATTCTGGGTTTGCCTGAAGCATTGAATAAGGAAATCAAGGCTATCGTGGATTCGTCAGCCAACGCTGAATAGAAGTATTTTTCTCTCCATTTTTTTGGGGATGTTAAGCGGGGCTTCTTTTGCTCTCGCGGACCTATCCCTCACCTTTGAGTAAGAATATTGAGAGAAGAAAAAAGGATTTAACGAGCTTAGGTTATAGCTAATTTCTTGGTTTCCTTAGGTTCCTTCTTGGGCAGGGTGATTTCAAGTATTCCGTTGTTTAGTTTTGCATTGGCTTGGTCAGAACGGATGGCTCTGGAGCTGAATTTGGCGGTAATAAGTCTGGCGCTAAACGTTCATGGCGAACATAGTTTTTGCCTTTTTCCTCTTCTACTTGTGAACGTTTAGCGTTAATCGTCACGGAGTCCTCTTCAAGTTCCACTTGTACCTCCTCTTTTTTGAAGCCAGGCAAATCAACGGTTAAGCGGTAATTCTTTCCCTGATCCTCTATATCCACCGATGGCAATGTTGCCCCAGTAAACGGCGTTATCGTGCGTGCTTTATGCGACATATCCCGGCCTATCCTCCAGGAAGTATCCCAGAAATATTCAAAATCACGCTGAAACCTATTCATCAACCTGTTAAAATCCTGCTGCACATCCACAGCCGTATAGGGCGCAATTCTCTCGGTTGGCTTTTTTAACTTCTTTGGCGGATTTCTCTTTGCCGCCATAGTAATAATTCATCTTCTTCTTTTCTTGTTCTTCAGACAAAAATAGAGTCTCCTTTGATTAATGGCGACTTACCCTTTTGCATATTAACTTATGTGGCTGTGCCGCGCTAGCCAACTTTATAATATCGTGTATCCGCCGTCGGAAACTATGGTTTGTCCCGTGATGAAGTTGGCTTCGTCACTTACCAGAAAAGCCACGAGGTTTGCGATGTCTGCTGGTTTACCCATGCGACCCATCGGAATCGCCCTCAAAACCTGCGCTAACATGGCTTCGTCGGCTTGCATACCTCCGACATCTATGGGTCCTGGCGCCACTGCGTTGACATTGATGCCATGTGGAGCCATTTCCAGCGCTAACGATTTTGTGAAGCCAGCTATTGCTGCTTTAGTTGAAGAGTAATGTACAAGATTTGGGAAGGCCACCACTGGCCCTGAAATGGATGATAAATTGACGATTTTGCCATATTTCCGCTCCGCCATGCCTGATATGAATGCTTTGGTAAAGTAGAAGGTGCCAAAGAGGTTGATGCGCACCACTGTACTCCAGTCGGTAGCTGTCATTTCTAGAAACGGCTTCTGCGGATAGATGCCTGCGTTGTTGATGAGTATGTCTACTTTCTTGAATTTATCAAGGGCTTGTTTTTGGGTGTTTTGGACTTCTTCAAGATTAGAAACATCGCATTTAACAGCCAGAACCGCGACGTTTAGTGCTTCTATTTCTTTCGCGGTTTCAAAAACTGTGTCAGCGACATCTGTAACAATAACATCTGCGCCTGCCCGTGCAAGATTTAGCGCGATTTCCTTACCTATGCCGCGTCCAGCACCGGTGACAATAGCAACTTTACCTTTCAAATTAACCATAAAAAAGCCTCAAGTATTAAGGAGTTAGGATACCAACGGTTTTAAAACGTTCAATGACTTCTTCAGCGTGAGGTGCAATCTCCATCTGCTCGGTGAGGTCTTTGCCTGCTTCATGTCCGAGGTGGTCGCCTTCACTCCACTGTGCTGATTCGGTTACATCGTAGACTTTCCCTTTGTACCCCACGTATGCGGGGTTCCCGTTCTTCCCGTTGAACTTCGATAACTCGCTGAGCGATAATTTCTTGGTTTCTTCCACCCATAGCCACTTCCACACTATCTTTGTTTTTATGGGTTTAATTAGCGTTTAGAAGCTATAACCCTCTGTGATAGCTGCCCTACAGTCACAAACAATAAAGAGAGATAACAGAAAAGCTCAATTGTAAAGAATCACACAGCTACTATAGGAGACTTTGTAGTGGATAACCAAAATGAGGCAAAACCAGCAGTCAAAATACAAGTAACCAAAAACGGACCCTACATTGTCTCAGGCAACATACCCCTCTACCACATGATCCATAAAATGCGACCAAAAACAAACATACCCTCCGAGTGGCTCATTGTTGGCAAAATAAAAACTCAAGAAAAGTATCTTCTTTGCCGATGTGGACAATCAAGCAATAAGCCCTTCTGCGACGGAACACATTTCAAAGTTAACTTTGACGGCACAGAGAACATGGACAATGTGCCCTATGAGCAGATGGCAAAACAAATCGATGGCCCACAATTGACACTCAAGGATGCAGAGATTCTGTGTGCTTCCGCACGATTCTGTCACCGAGGGGGCGATATCTGGGACCAAATCCCCCAATCAGACGACCCCAAAATGAAGGAAAACTGCATACGCAATGAGCGTGATTGCCCCTCTGGGCGACTTGTAGTCGTAGATAAAGCGACAGGCAAGGTAATTGAGCCAGCGCTGGATCAAGCGATTGGGGTAGTGGAGGATCCCGCAATGGGAATTAATGGGCCTCTTTGGATCCGCGGCGGAATTCCAGTTTACTCTTCAGACGGAAAACCCTACGAAATACGCAACCGTGCAACTCTTTGTCGCTGCGGTAAATCCACGATCAAACCGTTTTGTGATAGCAGCCATTACCCCGAAGAGGACCAGGAAGAGAGGTGAAAGAAATGAAGAAAAAAACAGCTGAAGCCCCCAACGAAGATGTTGAAGAGGTTTTAGTGTCCAAACCCAAAGTGTATGCGCTCTTCTACGCTTCCTGGTGTCCACATTCACAAAGGTTCCTGCCAATCTTTAAAGAATACGCCAAATCCCATCCCGACGAAAGCCTAACCGTCATGATTGATTTCAAAGAAGACTTATGCGACAAATACTCAATCGAGTACTACCCAACTGTACTGTGCTTCAAAAATGGGAAAGTGCAGAAAAGGTTGGATGCCACGCCCGGGTTGGGTTTAACTAAGGCGCAGCTTCAAGAGCTCGTAGCTAGCACATAACAGTTTTTGATAGTGCTTCTACCCCGCTTCTGATGGCAGTCCAGTCTCGGGTGTGATAAACACCTGGTTCCACTGCTTTATAGTTGGATTCGACCCTTGGGCGGTCTGCGTCCATAGCTTTTTTAGCCCACCATGGTGTTTTGTTGTAGTTATAGACACTGCCAAACTAGGTGGAAAAAAGAATCTAAAGCTCTGCTTGCTGCAATAACTCTGTTTTGGTTTCTTCGGGCATCGGCAGTTTGCTATAAATGATGTTGCTTATCGTGTTCTGTTCTTCTTTGCGGCAGTAGCTGGGGCAGGCGACTTGTTTTTTCGGGTGCTCCATGTTTAGGCTACAGACATGCAGCATCTTAAAGGTTATAATCCTCATTTCGCCTCCGACCGGTACCACACCGTGTATTGTCCATGTTTCTCTTTAATGACAGCTACTATCTCAGATTGGAAGTTGCCTGTACGATGCATATACTCTTTTATGGTGCGGTCATACGGCACGAGAACCTTGAGTTTCAGGCTGTTATATTTGCAGTCCCAGCAGGTATTTGGCATTTGTTTTCAACCCCCTCTTATAGCTAGCCTCGTTAGGGTTCTTCTGAAATAACGGTTTTTGAGAACGCCAATTTGCTTACTTGACAAGTCGCCATGACAAGAAGATGATAACTTGCCAACTAACCTCACAAAAAAACGTTACTGGACTTAACAAACATGCGAAGTCCACTTCGCAAAGGGCTTTCTTTACTGTTTGGGCAGCATTTCTTGGTATTCAGCGTTAACTGCGCCATACTTGTTGAAGAGTATAGCGTTGATTTTAGCGCCATTCTTCACTCCTACAGTTGCCCAAGTTGGACTCGCAATAATACTTTTCTTAACGTAATTGTTAAGTGCTTTTTCACGTTTTATTGTTCTCTTGTTCCAATCTGACACTGATTAATCCTGAGCGTCTGAGATACTGTATGTTGCGAGCCATCTGGTTTGTGTTAATTGGGATAGGTTATTGCGCTGTTTAAGTCGTCAGTTAAGGATTCGATTGTAAATTCGTCTTCGACGCGGAGGCTTATGGCTGCAATCATATCCTGCATCAACTTTGCTGTTCGTGTAATGTAGAGGGCTCTTTTGGGTACCAATATCTGTTCAAGACGATATGCATTGCGTTTATAGAACCAGTCTTTTACCAGTTCAGCCAGCACTAAATATGCACCCAACAGAAGGGCTAATGCAACATAGAACAGCGGCGGAGGTGCAACAAAGCCGAAGACTTCACCAAGCGGCGTAAAGGGCACTATTAACGCGAAGGCAAGAATGGTTATAGCTGCTGATTACTAAGTATTTACTTGGTTTGCTCTTCCAGAAAGGTTTTCGTCTTGTTCTAATGATGAACACAACTAGGATTTGTGAGCATAAGAGATTCGATAAACCATGCTGTCTGGAACAAGGCTGAGGATACTCTGGATTGGATAGTAGCGTTAAGCGGGAATTATCGGTAGGAAGACAAAGAGCATAGTGAAGAAGGTTAAGAAAGTCAAAGAGTGAACTACTGGACCCAACGACAACCATGAATCTGTCGAATGAAGCGAATGTCCCATCGTTTTGGGCTCTCAACATATTCTTCATCAACTTTGTCGGTTGTGATTGTAGATTGGGAGAAATCGTAGAGAGGTTGTTTAGAAGAATTTGAACTGGCAGCATTGGAAGAAAGGTCAGGAACATGGCGGCGCCGGCGACGCTGAACATGTTGCCGAAGTTTGAGCTGACACCCAGCATGATGTATTTCATAGTGTTGCCAAAGGTTTTGCGGCCTTCCAAAACACCCTCCCCTAAAACAGTCAAATCGTTTTTGGAGAGAATGATGTCAGCGGATTCTCTTGCAACATCTACTGCGTTATCAACTGAAATGCCTACGTCGCTGGTTTTCAGTGAAGGCGCATCGTTGATGCCATCACCCATGTAGCCGACGACATGACCGTTTTTCTTTAGCAAGGTGATTATGCGGTCTTTTTGGATGGGGTTGACTCGGCAAAAAACGTTTGCTTCTTCAACAACCGCCGTCAACGCTTCATCACGTCATGTTAGCAATGTCATTCCCAAGAGCGACACCTTTAACTTCAAAACCCAGTTCCTCGCAGACTTTTCTTGGTGACTAATTCGTTGTCGCCAGTGAGAATTTTGAGTTCAATACCTGCTTTGGTGAGTATTTGAAGTGATTGTTTGGCTGTTTCTTTAGGCGGATCAAGGAAAGCGACAAAACCCAAGAACACCATGTCGTTTTCATCATTTATTGAGTAAACAGCTTTTTCTTCTTTGAGTCGTTTGTATGCGATACCTAAAACTCTAAGCCTTCAGCGCTGTAGTCATGGTATTTTTGTTCAATTTTTTGCGTGTTTCTTCGTTAAGATCGCAATTAATTCTTCTAAGCTCATAATATGAGCAGACTTTGAGGATTTCTTCTGGGGCACCTTTAGCTATGAAGAATCTTTGTCTTTCGTGTTCTACGACAACTGAGACACGTCTTCGGACAAAGTCAAAGGGTACCTCATCGATTTTCTGATATTTGGAATATCAATTTCTTGATGTTTTAGGATGGCTTCATCGAGTGGGACTTTTTAGTCCTGTTTGGAAGTGGCTGTTTAGGAAAGAGTAGAGCAATACTTTTTCATCTTCTTTTCCTTCCATGTCAACGTTTAAGAAGAGTTTTATTTGGTTCTCTGTAAGCGTGCCTGTTTTGTCAGTGCACAAAACATTCATGCTGCCAAAAGTTTCGATTGCGGAAAGCCGTTTTACGATGACGCCTTTCTTGGACATCGCCATGGCGCCTCTGGAAAGGTTGATGGTGATGATCATGGGCAGAAGTTCAGGCGTTAACCCTACTGCTAATGCAACGGCAAAAAGCAGCGCAGTCAACTACGCCGTCTGGTGTCGGGTTGCGAAGCGAAATGTATCATAGAAAACAAAGATAACCAAAAGGAAGGTTACTTGCATGATGAGAAAACCGAAACTTTTGATGCCACGTTCAAACTCGGTTTCAGGAGCTTTTTCAATGAGCTTCTTGGCGATTTTTCCGTATTCAGTTGAGCCGCCAGTTTTAACAACCACAGCTGTTGCTGTTCCGCTTACAACCGAGGTGCCCATGAAACAGTAATTACTCCATTCAGTAATTGACCCCTCCTTTACTTTTCATCGGCGAAGCGGTTTTTTCGACTGGAAAAGATTCGCCTGTTAAAGCGGACTGGTTGACGAATAAGTCTTTGGCTCGATGATTACTCTGCGTCTGCTGGTGTAATGTCGCCAGCTGAAAGATAGATTATGTCTCCTGGAACAATTTCAGGGAAGTTTAATTTCTTGTTTAATGCTTATCTCTAATCACTGTTGCGTGAAGTGGTGACTTTTTCTCTCAGTAGTTCTGCGGCTTTTGAAGCGTTTGTTTCCTGATAAATATGCTAAAGTGACACTTAGAATAACCATGGTATAGATGACGATTACACTTGCGATATGACTCCAAGGGCAGCCAGAGATTACGCCGGCAGATCAAGTATAATTACAAGGGGGCTTTTGAAGCGTGAGAGAAAATTAATTATGGCAGCGCTTTTTTTCTTTCGGGCAAGTTCGTTTCTGACCATAAATTTCTAGGCGTTCTTCTGCTTCCCCGGAGCTGAGGCCCTGGGTTAAGTATTTAGGCGCTGTAGAATATCCTCTATTGATAAGGTTAGTAGTTCTTCGGTGCTTACGGCTGGTTTTATATTGGCAGCTGAGGATACCGTTAGAAGTTGCTGTCTTTGTGTATTGGTTCCTCCATAAAGCCGCGACCTTAAAGTTTAGTGAAAAACATGTTTCGCTTAAAGGCGTTTTTAAGGGACAACTGATGAGTCCCCTAAAAAATGAGAATGAGCAGTTGAGATTTTAACGTTTGCTAAGTGGTTGTTCTGGTGTTTACTTCTTGACAGCTTTTAGACTCTTTTTCGGTAGATTATAGTTTGAAGGTTCTGTTTTTTATGGTTGTTGTTACTATCACCATCTTTTTTACAACTACACCTGCCAATCAGCTAAAGCTTGTTTAGATTAATCTAATAGCAGAGCCCACCCTTACTCATCTTCTTACAGGGGGCTTAGCTGGCGCGTCTGTTTTATTGTTGGGTTATGGGTTGGTAGCTGACAGGTTGTGCAAACAACACAAACTCCCAAGCCAAAAAATCTTTAATTTACAAAAGATTAGGAAGGGGAGGTATCTACAGATACGTCGCATGCAAGTTATGCTGGTTTGGAGAGGATTTCTTCTCTTTGGAAAATCTTTATGCCAACATAGAATACAGCGACATCAACGATTGCAAGTAAACCAATGAGTGCAGCCAACACTAAAGGTCCAAGGACCAGAACGCCTGAGATTTGCGCAAACACCAAAGCCAACACAGGAAGCAGCAGAACGACGCTGATTTGTTGTGCCTCTTTGAAGCCTTTGACTTTAGCAGAGATTATAACGGTTAAGCCTATGCTGCATAATGCGATGGTTGGGGCAACGCCGAAGATCATGATGAGGAAATTCACGTTTGGCAACAGCAGCATTCCATTGAACATACCAACGGTTAGTGCATCTACTATGGTTGCATAAACACCGAATGACACAAAGGTCACCAGCATAGCAGGGATAAAACTGACCAAGATTTTACCCAACAACAACTCGCTATCCGAAATCGGCGTAGCTAGTAGCGCCTCTATAGTTTTACGTTCTCTCTCCCCTGCAAAACTATCAGAGCCCATAACGCTCGACGCCATCACTGGGATAATGAGGAAGAACGGCGCAAAGAAGTAGAGCACCATAATGTAGATCAGGACTTGGTTTGGAGTAAACTGGGCAAGCTGAGTTTGTATTTCTACTGGCAGGTTTGGTATCAGCGATTGGAAATCTGATGTTGACATATTCGTTGTGGTGTAGGTGTACTTGAGATTCCCAGAACTATTACCGGTAAAACCACTGAGAAAATGATTGGTAGAATGATTATTGGGAGGAGTACTTGCCAGTTGCGTTTTATTTCTAACCAATCTTTTTTGAAAACTAACCAAGCTTTGTGGATGTTCATTGTGTTTGGCCTCCTTTGATGAGTTTTAGGTATGCTTCTTCCAGCGAAGGGCGAAGTACATTGACAGAAAGGATTTGGCCTTCTGCTTCTACGATTGAGCGGACAATCTCCGGAGTCGCCACACGACTGTCTTGCACGCTTACTAGCAGCGTGGTTTCCTGCTGCTTTACCTCTTTAGCCATTGTATTTGCTTTGACAGCAACCAAAACTTTGGGCGTTACCCTTGTTAAGCCAACTTCGATGACTGGTTGGTCGCTTATTTTTTGCCGCAACTCATCAGGACTGCCTATTAGCAGAACTCTGCCTTTGTTCATAATCAACACGCGACGACATAGCTTCTCAGCATCCTCCAAATGATGCGTACTCAGAAGAATAGTACATTTCTCGCGCTGGCTCAACTCAGCCATCATATCGCGGATTTCCTTGGCAGACTCAGGATCCAAACCAGCAGTGGGCTCATCCAAAAACAGCACAGGCGGCCGATGTACAGTAGCACGGACAATCGCGAGTTTCTGTTTCATACCCTTGCTAAACCCTGCGACTTTATCGTTTCTGCGATCCCAGAGGTGGAAAAACTCCAGCAACTCCTGAATTCTCTTCTGTCTCTCAGCGGCATCTGTGATTCCGTAAGCTTGAGCAAAGAAGTCCATATTTTCATAGGCTGTTAGCCTCTCGTAGAGGCTGGGGTTTTCGGTAAGTATACCTACTGATTGTCGTACTTTGAGGGGGTCTTTTTGGATGTCGTATCCTGCGACGGTGGCGTTGCCTTTAGTGGGTGAGATAAGGCATGCGAGCATGCGTATGGTAGTGGTTTTGCCTGCACCGTTTGGGCCTAGGAAACCGAAGACTTCGCCTTTTTCTATGTTAAGTGTAAGGTTGTCTACTGCGGTTAGGTTGCCGAATGTTCGCGTTAAGTTGTTGGTTTCAATCATTGCTATGCCGTCCAGTTTGTGTTGTTTTGTTGTTGATATTGAGGAATAGCTATTTAAGTTAGATGAAACCGCTTTCATTGTATGAAACTAATAAAAGTGCTTGACCAAGAAGGCACAAACCTAACTTCCGACCCCACAAACCAAACAATTCTACGCGAACTAGTAACAGCCGAACAAGCAGTATCCGATATAGCAAAAAAACTAAACCTACCCACCTTGAATGTCTGGCGCAGAATGCAAAAACTCGAAAAAGCCAAATTAATCGAACTAACAGGAACCCAAAAAGTAGGTAACCTCGAAAAGAAACTCTACCGCTCAACTGCAACCTATTTCACCCCCCAGCAATACTTCAATTTCACACCAAAAGATGCCAGCCTAACAGAAGCCTTTGAAATCTACAACAGCATCCAACATAAGATGCTATCAAAAGCTGCAGCCTTCGGCGACATCCCTAAAAATGCTGACCCAGTTGATTACTCATTCTTCATCAACATGCTAGTATTCGCCGATGTATGCGGAAAACCAGAGGTCCAAGCAAAAATAGTGGAGCTAAGAGAAAAACTCTCTAAATTTAACCCATCAATAACGCGGGGCTTATGAGGCTTTAATTTTTCGAGTCTCTTTGGATTGTCTCTTGAGGTGGCCAAGTGACTGCATCTTTACTGTAAGCATTCATGAAGCTACTTTTACCGCATGAAGGGCACTGCAACACTTTGAAAGGTCCAACATGGATTCCAGAGAAGCTGTGAGAGGCATCAAACACTGTACTGCATTTTGGGCATTTTGCCCGCATGGTGCCGGGACGACGCATCGTATAGAGACGTAAACCAATTGCAACAGCTAAAACAACTACTACTAAGATTATTTCAGTGGTAGCATTGATTGCTAAACCGAGTACTTGTCCCATTCTAAATCTCCCATAAGTTACCTTTTTGTTACCTTAAATTGCAAAGGAGTTGCTACCCACACTATTAAACTGTATCAGCTAACATTGAAAATACGCTGGGATAGGACATTGAACTGAATGTAACGTTTTTTAAAGGCAGGGTAGCAATCATCACTATGTCAGCTAATCTGATTTGGCACAGAAAAACGCTTCCAAACGGCTTAACAGTCTTATTATATCCTCGGCCATCTGCAAACACGGCACAGATGTCAATCGGCGTTAAGTATGGGTCAAATCAGGAACAAAAAGGGCAGGCTGGAATCGCTCATTTCATTGAACATATGCTTGCCGGAGGCTCAGAAGAACGCATTAACCTTTCTAGGAGCGTAGAAGACCATGGCGGCGTCTTGGATTTCTATACCGACCGCGAACAAGTCTTAGGCACCATGGATGTCATACCCCAGAAACTTACAGAAGCCTCAAAGATCCTCTTCGAGCTATTCTTCGGCAACAGCTTTGACGGCGAAAAATTTGAGATAGAACGCAAAATAATCCTCAATGAACTCGCCGAAGTAGCAGATGACCCAACCGTGAAAGTAGAGGAACTGCTTCTAGAAAACCTCTACAAGAACCACCCGATTCGGCGCCCCGTGGGCGGATACCCAAAAACCGTCAAAAAGTTAACACTAAAACAATTAATGGACGCGCATAGGACAAACTATGTGCCCCAAAACATGCTTCTGGTGCTATCGGGTAATGTCTCAGAAAAAGACCTTGATGAAAATCTAGATGACTTCAAAGATAAAAATGCTGATTGTGGACCCCTAAAGAATAAACCAACGGAAGACAATGCTAAACCTAAACCAGTTATTGTTGAAGAAAAAGCTGGAATAAGCCAAACATACCTAAGCATGGGCGCACGAACAGTCTGCTCCAGCCACCAGGACTCTCCAGTAATGGATTTAATCGGCACCTTGCTGGGTGGAGGCACAAGCTCACGACTATTCATCGAATTACGCGAGAAACATGCAGTTACCTACGATGTTAGTTCAGCCCACTGCAAAGGTACCGACTTCGGCTACTTCAGCGTTAACTGTGCGGTGAATAACAGCAAAGTCGACAAGGCACGCGCTTTGATTCTAAAGGAGCTATCAGATTTGCGCTCAGGAAACATTTCTGTTGAAGAGTTGCAGCGAGCTAAGCAGATCATGTTGGGCGGTGTTTTAAGGGGTATGGATAGTCCACATGACAGCTATGAAATCATTACCTTTATGGAGTTGCAGTTTAGGAGCGAATTTGGGCTGGAGAACTATGTTGCAAAGATAAAGGCAGTTACTTGTGATGATATCAGAGAAGCTGCAGTTAGGCATTTAGCTGAGGATTTTCTGTGTACGGCGATTCTTAAGCCTATAAAAAAGCAGTAGCCCCTTTGGTGTCTAGTTAACACAACCAAAAATAAACAGTGAAAAATTGCCACAAGTTTTCGCGCTTTAGGTGCCGTTTGGCAGACTTTCCTAGCCACCGTATAAGGATGTCCAAAGATACACCTTTGGGAGCCTAAGCCCCATAGTGCATAACTGGAACGGAGCCTTGTTCGGCTGCAGGTATATCTGCCAAACGACTCGTTTCTGCTCGGCAAATAACCTACTCAAAGAATAGAAAATAAGAATTTGTGGTAGCCTCCACTCAGTCACAGAATGCATAGTCAGGGGTTGAGCAGTACATTTTTAGGGAATAACACCCACGTCTTTATGGTGCAAAAATGAGCAACTCTAACCAGAAGTACCTTGCATTTATCAAAATCAGCCCCAACATGGCTGCTAAACTCTACGAACCACTCATGGAATTTAGCGAGCAACCCATCAACGGCGTAAAGCTTGAAGAAGCTTACCAAGTATTCGGCGAATGGGATTTCGCAGTTTTATTCCAAGCAGACACCAACGCTGCCGCGCTGCATTTTGTGGGTGACAAAATCCGCTTAGTTGAAGGTGTGCTGGAGACTTTCACGGTTCCACTCACGCCAGTCAAAGACTACCGGAAATAAATAAACAAAAATGCGCCAAATTAGGCGCTTTTCTCACTTTTAATTTTCTTCTTAGCTGCCGCATCTGGTTTTTTGATGACAATAAGTTCTGGTTGCGTCTTATTTTCCGCTTTAACCTGAACAGGATAGACACTGTAGCTTACGCTTAGCTTATACGGTGCAGAAAGTGTTGTCCAAAGCTTGTTAACGTCATCCATTGACTGTGCATCCAATATGACTCGTAGTTCTTCTTTGCTGTCCTTTAGGTTGCCTTTTAGGTCGTCGCCTCGAAGGACAGGTTTCTCTGCGAATAATTGCATGATTTTTCCAAGAACAACCTGATCCATTAGGGGGTTCTGTGTTAGCGGCGTAATTAGGTAATGCAAATTTAGGTATAGGAGGGTTTTGGGTTCCTCTGGGTTTTGTGGCTGGGGCTGATTGCGCATGCTCGTATATTCGGCAACGCTGTAGAGGAATATTGAGATTTGCGTTGACTTCTGGGCATCATTTGGAGCCAGAAAGCTGATTTGCTCCTCGTTACGAATGATCTTTTGTAGTTGTTTATCCTCTTTTATGCCTGTCCAGATTTTATTAGCCAGTGTTTGGGTGACGCTGCTTAGGTTGTTGTAGCTCAAAGCTATCCCTATCTTATTTTACCCGTTGCATAGACTCAAACACGATTTCGAGTGTTTCGATCGCTACTTCGTTGCCTTTGGCGTTAAGGTCGGGTGCTTTGTATTTGCTTGGCCAAGCATTGGTGAAGTCCCATCGTGCAGCATCGTTGCCTTCTTCATCGATTAGAACTACCGATAAGTTCCGGCGGCTCTGAGACATTTTGCCCTGCTCAACTAGTTTGCGCCAATTATAGAGTTCCATAGATGCCGTAAGCCCCCATACCAGAATGAGGTTGCCAAAAGACGCCTGTCCCGCTTGCTTTTGAGTGCTGGCGGTGGTTCCTTCTCTGTGCTCTATAACTTCGCTTGCTGAATCGGGGAGTATGATTTCTGAAAAGTTGGCTTGTGCAATACCGCTTATTTCAACTCTAAATCTGTAATTTCCATATGGATCTTTTCTTTGAGTTGTTGCATTTTTTTGTGCTGACATGCCATAACCTCTTGCTGGTTATTCTGTTTATGACTGTATTTATGTTTTCGTAAAAGTTAAGAAAAGCTATACGCCCAATCTGTTGTTGGTTCTATACAATCACGTATGTTAATACGACAAATTTCGCAGCTACTTTCTGATGAAAAATATGGAAACAATGAATGTAAATGATAAGCAAGCAATGGACATTTGCGAAAACGTAGGCCGCACACTTGTTGACCAACTCGACAATGACCAAGTCTGGGACAAAGTAGAACAAACCCTCTCGGAATACCTGAAATCCAACAACATCAAAGAAGACGCTTCAAATTTAACCGATAAACTCGAATGGTCGGTTAAAGTCAAGTTAAAAAAATAAGCCTTTTGTTTGCTAACCCATTGTTTTCTATTCTTTAGTTTGGGAGGTGACTGTTTTCTCAGAAGAGAATAAGCGTGGCGAGTTTACGGTTGAGCAGAAAAAGAAGAAGCGCGAAATTTTTGAAGAGCGCGGTAACAGGGTTGATGTCCCGCCTGATGTTAGCGAAGAGAAGAAGAAGGCGTTGGCGCAGAAGGGTGAGGACGCGACAGGTAGCTGGTAGCATAGCCTTTTTTGGTGGATTTTATAGGCTTCTATTGAGGTTGACCGCAAAGCTATTCACCGCGCTGAAGGCGGACAAAGCGTAGGTTTAAAGCTGGGGCAGTTAGCACATGTAAAAGATGCGGTTTTTAAAAAACTTTAAGGAATTATTTCAGCGCCATTAAACTTTACATAATCAAAATCTTCCAGCCTAATTCGTCCGCTTTGAATGAGTTGTCGTATTCTTGGCAGATTACGCTGTACCGATTCAATCAATTGCTCCACAGTAAAACAGACTTTACCATAAGCATCATCATTCCACCGCTTAACAATGTTAGTGTACAGGCATCGTCCACCGCAAATACCCAAAATCTTGCATTCGCTGCAGGGTTTCTGGTCAACAAACAGTTTAGGCAACTTTAGCGGATCTGCATCTTTTATGTGGCCCATATAGTAGGCTTTCATTCCCCACATGGTTGGGCAAGGTATTATTTGGCCGTCCATCTGGATAGAGTAGTTTATCCATCCGCTGCCACAACGCATCAACGCATTCTCTTCACTGTGCAAGAGTGAGTTTGTGATGCCCAGAATCGGGTAGAGCTTGAGCACTGTTCCCGTCTGCTCCATCTCGTCTACCCAGTAACGGACTAATGAATCAACGCCTGGGATGTAGCTGGTTTTGGTCCATTCCTCAAAGTTACGGCGTTTAAAATCGTTGCCCCAGAAACCCGCATTAAGTTGCCAATGAATTGAAGTAAATGAGAATTCGTCATTATGCAGGAGCCATTTCACTTGTTTTTCTACATCGGTTTGCTCCATTATCGTCATTCTTGCGATTAACTCGCCTGTGAAACCGTTGCGTTTTATAAGTTTGAGGTTATCGATGACTTTGCGGAAAGTGCCTTTTCCACGGTAATAGTCTGTGAGGGCTTCTTCGCCATCGATTGATACGAGCAGAGTGTGGAAGCGGTTGACGTATCGGGGCTCAAGTTTATCGAGCAGTAACCCGTTTGTTTGCATCATGTACAGTTTAGGCGTGACCTTATCCATGATTTGGCGCAGTTTATCCATCTGCATTAAGGGTTCACCGCCATAGAAGGTTAAAACGCAGTCGGGATCCTTGCGGACAAAGTTTTTGAGTTGGGCTATGTCGTAGTTGGCTTTGCGGGGCAGGTTATAATCGACTTCTATATCGTCTCCGAATTCCTCGTCAAAGTCATCTAGGCTTTCGCCAAAGCAGTATTTGCATTGCAGGTTGCAGTCGCTGGTGAGGAGCAGATGGAAGAACATGATTTATCTTTAGATTATATGGATGCTTAATAGTATTTTTCTGCTAGTTTCTTTGCTTCTTCATAGTTGGCGTCTTTTTCGACGGGTTCGCTTGTTTTGGGGTTTTCATTTTTGTCTTTTTTATGGACTTTTCCAACGTCTTTTGCTGCTTTCTTTTTAGCGTTTTCAATATAGCTCTTAAGGTCATGGTCTTTCATGATTTTTTCAGGTAATGTTTCGGGAGCATAAAATAAAGGTAGAGTTGCGGCAAAAAGGAAGAAGGCAGCGAAAGAAAACACTGTGCTTGACTCTATTAAAGCGTCCGACAAGAACGCTCCCATTGAGGCGCCTGCAAAATTGGAAAAAAGGTACGGTAGAAGCCCTATAACATAGTATTTTTCACTGTTTTTCTCTTGAGCGATGTCTCCCCAAAGCGTTGTTATAAATAGCATGGTAAAAGCTCCCCAAGCTATACCGTCTACGCAAACGTAGAACCATGCGGCAAGATACGCTCCACTACTAAGCCCTAAGGCTGCATATCCCGTGCCTAACAAGGCAAAACCTATCAAAGCTAACCGTTTTCTACCTTTCTTATCCGCTAAGAATCCCCAGACCATTGCGCAAACGCCAGCCAATACATTTCCGAAAATAATATAGTATCCAGGAAGTAATCCGATGAAACTGTCCTTGACGTATTGTGAGGCTAAATCGTTGATTAGAGAGAACATCAACCAAGGAATCAAATACAATAAAAAGGTTTTATTTGAAAATACTGTGCGGTAAGATACCTGATTTTTTTGCTCAGCCTTCTTTTCGTCGGGTTTAAAATAAATCAAGCAAGCAAGTCCTATGGTTGACAATGTCGCAAGAATGCCTGTTGTAAGGTAAGCTGATGAAAGTCCAATCAAGGTGATAGCCGGATAACCCAGTACTATGAGTAGAATTATTAGACCGCCAAATTTTGCCCTGTTTTTTGACTCAGTGCTTGCTGCAAAGAAGCCTACAAACGTTGGCATTCCAAGTCCAAAATAAGTGCCTAATACACCCGCTAATAAAATTACGCTTGCAAAATTTGTTAAATTAAGAATAACAAATAGCAAAGAAATGGCAAGTCCAGAAAGCATCCAATACTTGATAAAAACTGTTCTTTTTTTGAAGCGTCCAATTAATGATATTCCTATAAAGACTGAAACAATGAACGCTGTAAAGTTCAATGCAAGTATAAACAACGAATCACTTGAGTTTGACTGGAGAAACTCAAGTGAACTGAGGTACCAAACGAAGGCGTTCGCTAGCAAAAATGTGCTGACTGCTGCGTTCGTCAGGTTAGATCCCGATCTTTTAGCAAATCTGCTAAGCGCCATCTAGTACCGTATTAAAGGGTTTATACCTGCAGATTATTAAGCATTGAGAATTACTACAATGGGTTTTTGATCATTATTATAAATCAACTTACCGCTAAGCTTTTATGCACACTTGTACTACAAGTATACACAAGGAAGGAAAAGGCTTGCAGAAAACAAAAAAATTAACTCGTACTTTTGGCGGCTGGTAAAGTATTCCACTTGCTTTAGGCTATATTTCTGTAGCTAGAGCCTGAAGTAAAAGAGCTGCCTCTTTTCCCTTTTTGGAATCTTTGAGGAGTTGATTATTTGTCAATTCACTTACACCCATACCCTCCACCTCAGTTTTTAACTGTTTAATTTCCAACGAATCCAGAATGGTTTTAGTGATGAAGGTATGATCCTCTTTTGAGAAACTATACTTCATAATAATAGGACTAATTTGTTTCCTTAAGACCTCGTTTTGGAAAGCGTAGACAATCGGATAGGGAAGCATCTCATTACGCATTCTATTCTTTAACTCAGAAAAATTAAGTATATCCATGAATTCATCCTTTATCGTAGCTAGTATGCCAATTGTCCTGCCATAATCAGCTAAAAACTCAAGCGATGTATCATCCGCACACCCCAATATTCCACCAAGTCGACAGTGAAGCTCAGCTACGCTTCCTTTACCTCTAATTACCTCAAAGTATTCTTGCGGAGTCACAGTGTCTTTTTTCCATAGACGCGTTTCAGTTGCTTCTGCCTCTGCAAGTTCAAACATCGATTTTGTAATCAAATTGGTAATTGCTTCTTTTTGGTCGATGGTTAATGACTCAATGTTTTGGAGCAGTGACATTCCGTAAACTAGGAATGCGTCTCCAGCTAGAAGAGCTATTTCTTTTCCATATTTACCGTATATAGTTTTTCTTTGGAACTTACTTGTTGACCTATCAATAAAATCGTCATGGATGTCGCCTGATGCGGTTATGAGCAACATAGCCACGGCTAAGGGTCTTGTTTCTTCGGGTTTTCCCCCAACAGCTTTGCACGAAAGATTAATCAGAGCCGGAAAAATCGGTAAGACTCTTGGAAAAATTATATTCGCGTAATAATTTAGTGCTTCAGAAATTAATCCATTGGTATATCTGTGCTCTTGAATTTTTTTTGAGGCTTCATTTAAAGCGAATTTACCTCTTCTATCGATAATACCAATAGCAATTTCTGTTAAAGGACCAATTTGCATGAAATTACTTAATTTGTCGTTATATTAGTAATTTTGTATAAAAAAGGAAAAAATGATTAATATTTTTCGGTTTTTTACCAACCTCCAAATGTTATTCCACCCTTGGCTCTTTTGATTGCTTTTTTTGTATTCACGTATTTCACCTCCCAATTATATGTTGTATTCATATCTTTTTTATGAAAGATACTCATTGATCCAAGCGAGCACTTGAGGCGTATCCAATTTAGCGTGGTATGTTACTCCTCCGCAGTTTATGCTGGATACAAAGGAATTGACTGCGATTACTGTTTCTTGTCCTTCGCTGTCTTTGTAGATTACTGGGCCGCCTGAGTCGCCGAATGCAACTCCACCTTTGTCCTGTCCATTATTAGCCGTTAATTTTAGGTAGCAGTCGCTGCCCTTAAAGTTTCCGTTTATTAGTTCGACTTGGGCGCTGTTGCGTGATGACGGTGCCTCTCCAGGAATTTTCGGGACCATCGTTTCGTGGGTTGGTTTGGATTTGCATGCCATAGCCTATGACTGTTAAGTCGGTTTTAGCTGGTAGAGTTTCGGTGTAGCCTGCTTGGGGGGGCAGTATTGCAAACTCTGTTATGCCGGTAACTGTTTGGTCCAGTATTATTAGACCTATGTCGCTGGTAGCAAATTCTTGGTTGCCTGAAAAGACGGGAATATATTCTGAATACTTTTCGGGTATGCCGGTGTAGATTGTTTCTACGCCATAATAGATGACTTGTTCCATCTTTAATGGCGTAGCTGATTGGGCCATCATCGAAGCAGACGCTGACTGCCTCTGTGCCGATTAGGCTGTGGCCTGCTGTTACCATGACCCTGGGGGATATGAGGAATCCGCTGCAGTAGCCGATTGGGTTCTGCCGGTCGGTGTCGCTAAAGAGGACTATGACTCCTACGTATGAGCTATTGTCGGGTTGGAAGTTGCCTGTTATTGCAACTACTGTATTGCTAAATAATGGCGATGAAATTATAACTGATAGAATTACTATCCATGTTACCACCCACGCCCTTCTCATATTCCGAACCCGAATATATTGAGTCTGGAATAGTAATATATTAATTATGTTTTTTAAATCAATATCTTAGCGCTTGTACAACAAAACTACTCTTACCTAAAAGCAAAACTCTTAATAGCTAAGGCTTTAATCACAAGGTTTCATGAGCCAAACCAAGCAAATCGAGCAGAAATGGCAAGCCAAATGGGAAGCTGCGCATCGTTTTCGAAGCTGACCCTGACCCGAAAAGACAGAAAAAAATGGTTACTTTTCCGTTCCCATACATGAATGGTCCATTGCATGTTGGTCACACTTTTACTGCTTCCCGCGTTGATGCTTATGCTCGGTTTAAGCGTATGCAAGGTTACAATGTGCTTTGGCCTTGGGGTTGGCACTGGACTGGTCAACCGCTGCTTGGAGCAAGTCAACGTGTGGCTAGGGGCGATGAAGCATACATTAAAGTCCTACGAGAAGTTGATGGTGTACCTGAAGCAGAACTCAAAAAATTTGTTGACCCCCTCTATATGGCTCAATACTACACTAACGAAGGTCGCTTAGCAGTCAAAGAGCATCGGTTTCTCAGTTGATTGGCGACGAGAATTCACTACTGTAATGCCCACTTTCCAGAAATTCATCGAGTGGCAATACAAGAACCTCAAAGAAAAAGGCTACGTCACACGAGGCACTCACCCAGTGGTTTGGTGTCCCAAAGATCAAAAGTCCCAACAGGTGACCATGACCGCCAAAGCGGCGAAGGCGTCACCCCCGAAGAATACACATTAATAAAATATCAGCTTAGATGACGGAACAGTTTTGCCAGCGGCGACTTTCCGCCCAGAAACCATCTATGGCATAACAAACATGTGGATAAACCCAGACGCCACCTACGTGGAAGCCACAGTTAACGGGGAAAACTGGATAATCAGCCAGGAAGCTGCTGAGAAACTAAAAGAACAAGAAAGAAAAATCGAAGTCAAACGCAGTTTCAAGGGCAAAGAACTCATCGGCAAAACCTTTGAAAACCCAGTTACAAAGCTCAAGTTTCCAATTTTGCCCGGCTGGTTTGTTGACCCCAAAACCGCAACTGGCGTCGTTTACAGCGTTCCAGCCCATGCACCATACGATTGGTTTGCACTCAGAGACTTGCAGCAGAAACCCGAAGTTCTTGCGCAATTCGGTATGGACCCAGAAATGTGTTAAAGCAATTAAACCAATTTCAATTATCAAAGTTGAAGGCTTTGGCGAATTCCCAGCAGTTGAAATCGTCGAAAAAATGGGTATAAAAGACCAGAATGACCCCAAAGCTGACGAAGCCACAAAAGAACTCTACAAGAAAGAGTTCCATGGCGGCAATTCTCAAGGAAAACTGTGGACCATACGCTGGCAAAACTGTCCGCGAAGTCAAAGATATCTTAATCAGTGATTTCAAAAAGATGGGTGTCGCCGACAGCATGTATGATCTTATCTGAACCAGTGGTTTGCCGATGCATGACCCAATGCATTGTAAAAATTCTCTCGGACCAATGGTTCCTAAACTATTCTGATCCACAATGGAAAGCGAAAGCCAAACAAGTCGTTGCTCAAATGAAGATTTATCCCGAATCCGCCAAACCATGGTTCAACACAGTTATCGATTGGCTGCGCGAATGGGCTTGTGCACGAACCACCGGTTTTGGAACGCCGCTGCCTTGGGGAAAAGGCTGGATAATCGAAACGCTAAGCGACTCACAGTCTACATGGCATTCTACACCATAAACAAACACATAAAACAAAACAACATCAAACCTGAATCGTTGACACCTGAAGTTTTCGACTACATCTTCTACGGCAAAGGCAACGCAGCAGAGCTCTCAAAAATACGTCGGAATCAACGCTGACTTGCTTGGATTCAATGCGTAGCTGAATTCCTCTACTGGTACCCATTTGACTTGCGCAACTCCGCCAAAGAACTCGTACCAAATCATCTCTCACTTCTGCATCTTCCACCATGCCGCCCTGTTTCCACCTGAACACTGGCCCAAAGCAATCGGCGTAAACGGCATGCTCATGGTTGAAGGACAAGGAATGCACAAAAGCAAAGGCAACTTCATAACCATGAAAGGCGCAGTCGAAAAGTACGGTGCTGACGCTACACGCTGCGGTTTGCTGTTGGGCGCTGAAGGCATGGATGATCCAGATTGGCGAGCAGAAAACGTTAAGTGACCTCAAAATCAAATTTGAAGCGTTAATGGGTTTTGCAAGCAACATAATTGTCATCTGCCAAAAACGAAGAAAACACAGCTGTTGGAGCGGTGGCTGCAGAGCAAGCTTCACAGCCGCATAAAAGAAGTCACGTCGCAAGCTTAGATGAGCTTAAAACCCGAACTGCCCTCCAAGTTGCGTTGTTTGAGACTTGGAATGATCTTGCGATGGTACATCCAACGAAAAGGCAACACCGACGCCAAAGCACTGGGTGAAGCAGTTAAAGATTTGGCTAAAGATGCTTGCGCCTTTTGCACCGTTCCTGTGCGAGGAACTCTGGAGCCAAACAGGCGAAGAAGGATTCATCAGCGTTGCCAAGTGGCCAATTTTCGACGCTGCCAAGATAGATGTCGCCGCTGAGGAACAAGAAAACCTAATCACAGACTGTAATGAGCTGACACCAACAAACATCCTAAAAGCCACGAAGATAACGCCCAAAACGCATATGCTACTACACTGCTGCACCATGGAAATGGCAAGTTTACCTAAAAATCCTGGAAAAAACCATTGCTGGCGAAGCAAAAATCAACGAGTTAATGAAGGAATTCGCCGCCGACACAAGACTTAAAGCCACATATGAAAGACATCGCCGCGCATGGTTCCACGGATCATTAAGGCTTTAACCAAAGTTTCAGGCGAACGCAAAGCAAACATAACAAAAATCAAAGCGAAGTGGACGAAAAAGCGATCTTCGAAAGTACTGCAGCATTCTATAAAGACCGCTTCAACGCAGAAGTCTCAAGTTTACGGCGAAGACTGACAAGAAACGCTTTGACCCCAAAAACCGTGCAACAATGGCAATGCCCTATCAACCAGCAATCTACATCGAGTAATCCTCTACATCACCACTTCCATTTTTCACATAGACGCTTCTTGAGTTTCTGAAGTACAAAGGCGTAGCGAGCAAGAACCGTCAAGGTGGCAATTTCCCGTAAACTGAACGTAACAGCATTTATTTGAGGCAACACCGACTTTGAGTTTTACTTTGAAAGTCTTGGTACTCTGGATATATTTTTAATTAAATCTTGCCCATCTGTCGTTAAACTGAAGGCTATCATACCCTATATCCCAGTTTGAAATTACTTGTCGTTACGGAATTATTTGAAGATTCTATAGACACTGGTTTTCTCCCTGGTTTGTGCTTAACCACTCAGTGGGTAAGGGCTTTGGGCAAAAGCTAAAACTATTAGGTGCCGGTAGGGTGCAATCGATTGTATCAAATGAGCCATTTTAGTACTAATTTGTCCTACATTTGTCGCAAAATTTATAATTTACCAAATGTAATTGATTATTGCAGGTCAAGGAGCAAGCTTTAGAAGCAATGCATTGAGGCACAGATGCACTCTAATTAAAACAGCGAAAAATTAGGGTGTGATAAAGACTTCGCCTCATTGGGCTGAACCGTTGCTTAATGTTGAAGCATCTGAGCTGTGAAGCCTCGGGTTCAAGGCGGCGAAGAATCCGTTGGCGAATGAAGCATCGCTTAGGTGGGCCGTATCAACAATAGGGCTTAGGCTTGGCCTGCAAAAAAATTAGTGGAAGACAAATTGAATAGGATAAAACCGAATTAATTCTATTCCACTTTTTTTTGATTTAACTCATTTTTAAGACGTGTGTGCCTTTAAAGCGAATCAGCCTATTACTTGTGGATTCAGCCGTAACCAGTTTGCAACGCAGAATAAACGCAGACATCAAAACATAAAAAAACTCAGCAAAAAACAGGTAGCTAACAAGTAAAACACACAAGCCACCCAACTAACTTAAATCGTGTTTTTAAGCTAAAGGTTTAAAGGCAACGCATTAACTTATTGTGCAAAAGGTATAAAATATGCCAACTCACGGTTCACTCTCAAAAGCTGGAAAAGTGCGCACTCAAACGCCCAAAGTTGAGGCACGTGTAAGAACAGCTCCAAGCCCAAAAAACCGAAACAGACGCAACTACGAAAAACGTACGATTCTGCAACGGAAAGCGGGCCAAAACTGGATGTCCTAAACGACTTTTCTTTTCACAGCGTTTTTAGTTTTGTCAACATTGTTTATTCACTTACAATAGTTAGTTGAAACTCTATTTCTTGCTTAAGTCAATTTTTGGCTAGTTCACTTTATCTATCAGAAATCTAAATTTAACCTCAGGTAAAGTTTACTTGACAAACACAGTTGCCCTACGAGAAATCATAACAACGTTGCTTTCTATGAACTCCCCCACAGGCGACGATGTCAACAGACTAAAAATCAAGGTCTCAGCCAAATACCACCTCGAAGCGGTACCATCGAACGCTGATTTAATAGCGGCTTTGACAGATTCAGAGTCAAAAAAACTCTTACCGATCATCCGAAGAAAAAATACCCGCGCCATTAGCGGCGTAACAGTCATGCCACCATGACCAAACCATACCCCTGCCCACAGCCTGAACCCTGCGCTTACTGCCCAGGAGGACCAACCACGGGGTCCCGCAAAGCTACACTGGATATGAACCAGCTGCATTGCGTGGAAGCCAAAACAGCTTTGACCCATACGAGCAGGTACAGAGCCGCATCCGCCAACTCACCGCTATTGGGCACAAAGTGGACAAGGTCGAGTTAATCGTCATGGGCGGAACTTTTCCAGCGACCCCGATGGAGTACCAGACATGGTTTATCCAGCGCTGCCTAGATGCAATTAACAGGCAAAACCTCCGCTAACTTGGAAGAGGCAAAGGCGAATGCGGAAGTCAGCAAAACCCGCAACGTCGGCATAACCGTCGAAACCCGCCCCGACTGGGCAAAACAACCCCACATCAACGCAATGCTTGACATGGGCGTAACCCGAATTGAACTTGGCGTGCAGAACCCTGATGACGAAATCTACCAACTAGTCGGCAGAACCCACACCGTAGCAGACGTGGTTGAAGCAACACAAATCGCCAAAGACTGCTGGATTAAAAATTGTTTATCACATGATGCCTGGAATGCCAGGCTCAAACCTCAAAAAGACCTTGACGCATTCAAACGGATTTTCACAGACTCCGCCTTCAAGCCTGATATGATAAAAATTTATCCTTGCCTCGCCATCGCAGGCACCAAAGCCTACCAATGGTACCAAGAAGGCACATACGAACCATACACAACTGAACAAGCAGCAAACTTAATTGCTGAAATCAAAAAGACCATCCCGCAATGGGTACGAGTCATGCGTGTGCAACGGGATATTCCTGCACGGCTGATTTTGGCAGGGGTAAAAAAGAGCGATGTGCGGGAGCTTGGCGCAGACAAAACTCAAAGACCAAGGTCAGCAGTGCCAATGTATCCGCTGCCGCGAAGTTGGGCATCGCTTAGCAGTAGACACATGTGAAGCCTGATTTGGAAAAAGTCAAAATCTTAACCGAACGTTATGAAGCCTCGGAAGGACAAGAGGTTTTATCTCAGCCGAAGACCCAGAAAACAACGTTCTACTGGGCTATTTGCGGCTGCGTGTTCCATCCGCAAAGGCTCACAGACCAGAAATCACAGAAGTGCCCTCAGCTATCGTGCGGGAACTCCACGTTTACGGACCACTCGTTCCTGTTGGCAAGCACTCAGCCAGTGCATGGCAGCATAAAGGCTATGGACAAAGAGCTCTTAGAAGAGGCAGAACGCATTGCAGGTGATGAGTTTGGGTTGAAAAAGCTTTTAGTTATTAGTGCGTTAGGAACAAGAAGATATTACATGCGTTTCGGGTTACGAGACGTGATGGAGTTTACGTTTCAAAGAGGCTAAATACAACAATGAGTGAATTGACAAATTCAGGTTACAAAGGCAAAGCGCTAGACCTGCTAAAACAAGCAGACTGCAACGTCGGCGACATCCTCAAAATCACAAGCAAAGGCAAAACCTACGAGGGCATCTTGATCCCACGCTTCGGCGAAGGCACAGCCATCATTATCAAAATGAAAAGCGGCTACAACATCGGCATCAAAGCCACCGCTGACGTGAAAGTGGAAAAAATCGGCAAAGGCACCAAACCCACCTTTGCTTCGCCGCCTCTCCCCAAACAAAACCCTGCTTTGCCCCATGTAGTTATCATGAGTACAGGTGGAACAATCGCCAGCCGAGTAGACTACCGCACAGGCGCAGTTCGCTCAGCGATGTCAGCAAGCGACCTCTATGGTGTTGTTCCAGAACTCGCAGATGTCGCTCGAGTTGACACAGAAATAGTCTTTAGCATTTACAGCGAAAACATCACCCAGCAAACATTGGACAGAACTCGCCCAAACCGTTGCCAAACGCATTGAGCAAGGCGTAGATGGCATAGTAATCGCTCATGGCACAGATACGATGGCTTACACTTCAGCCGCGCTGAGTTTTGCGTTGCAGAATTTGCCCGTTCCAGTTATACTTGTTGGTGCTCAGCGTTCTTCTGACCGCCCAAGCAGCGACGCAGCAACAAACCTCATCGGCGCAGTCAAAGCCGCCGGAGAAGCACCATTCGCCGAAGTCGGCTTAGCCATGCATGAAACCGTCTCCGACACCGCAATCGTCGTTCACAGCGGCACAAAAGTCCGCAAATGCCACACAAGCCGCAGAGACACATTCAAATCCATCAACGGCTTCCCAATCGCCAAAGTCCAAAGACCTCCAAGTTACCATGCAAACCGACGCATTACCAGACGCCGAGACCCCAAGAAGCAAACTGGTTCTAAAACCGAACTTCAGTGAAAAAGTTGCGCTTGTAAAGTTCTATCCTGGACTTGACCCAGCCGTCATCGACTTTTATGTTGAAAAAGGAATCAAAGGCATTCTGCTTGAAGGTTCAGGTTTAGGTCATGTCAGCAAATTCTGTTTTGACGCAATCAAAAGTGCCGCAGCCAAGGGCGTGGTGGTTGCGTTGGCTTCCCAGTGCATCTGGGGACGGGTAAACATGAACGTCTACGACACAGGACGAGACTTGCTATCGTTTCGGCGTTGTCCCGCTCGATGATATGTTCCCCGAAACAGGGCTTGTTAAACTCATGTGGGCGCTTGGACAAACCGAGGATCGCCGAAGAAGCCAAGACACTATTGAAAACTAACATTGCAGGCGAATTCTCACCCCGAACACTTCCACAAGACAAAATCGTTGAAGGAGGACAACAAAATGACCATCGACTATGCTAAAGTCGGCTTAAAAGTCGGCTTAGAAATCCACCAGCAACTAAACGTCAACAGCAAACTCTTCTGCAGTTGCCCACCCGAACTCTTCAAAGAAGAACCAGAAATCACATTCCTGCGCAGACTACGACCAACCCAAAGTGAACTGGGACAAATTGACCCCGCAGCATTCTTTGAATTCCAGAAAGGCGTAAAAATCCTCTACGAAGCCAACCACAAAAGCTCCTGCCTTGTTGAGATGGATGAGGAGCCACCGCACCCCATCAACCTGGATGCGGTCGAAGTGGTTTTAACTGCTTCACTTAATGATGAATATGCAGCCCGTCGACGAAGTCCATGTTATGCGCAAAACCGTCATCGACGGCTCAAACACCACAGGCTTCCAGCGTACCATGCATCATCGCCTTGGATGGCTGGATAAAAGTCGGCGAAAAAATCATTCCAATGCAAGCAGCAAGCCTAGAAGAGGATGCCGCACGCAAAACAGGAACTCAGGATGAAGGAAAAACCATCCGTTACCGCATCGACCGATTAGGAATCCCGCTAATCGAAGTCGCTACAGCACCAGTCATCTATTCGCCCATGGAAGCCCAGGAAGTTGCGTTTGCCATCGGCAGAATTCTCCGAGACACAGGCAAAGTTATGCGTGGATTAGGCACCATTCGCCAAGACCTCAACGTTTCCTTGCCAAACGGCGCCTTAATCGAGATTAAAGGTGTTCAGGAACTCGACTTAATCTCCACAGTCGTGGAGTATGAGGTTCAGCGCCAACTAGGCTTAATTGCAATCAAAGAAGAACTCGCCAAACGAGGCATAACACCTCGAAGCCTTAAAACCAGAATTTGTCGATGTTACAGACATCTTCAAAGAAACCAAAAGCAAAGTCATCCGCAAAGCAGTCGACAAAAACCAAAAAGTCTTGGCAGTCAAACTTACAGGCTTCGCGGGGTTAACTGGGCGCGAATTGATGCCTAACTTCCGTTTAGGAAGCGAATTGTCTGATCGCGCCAAGTTCTGGGGCAGAGTCGGCGGAATATTCCACACCGACGAAATGCTGCAAACTATGGAATCACACCTGAAGAAGTTGAAGCGCTTCCGTAAAGCAGTCGATGCGGCAGAAGGCGACGCAGTAGTTTTCGTAGCTGACACAGCAGAAAATATATTGGATGCACTAAAAGCAGTTGTGGAGCGTGCGCAGGAAGCATGCACGGGCATTCCAGCGGAAACGCGAACCGCCAAAGACGATGGAACCACCCGATATATGCGTCCACGTCCAGGCGCAGCAAGAATGTACCCCGAAACCGACATTCCACCTCAACCCATAACCGAACGAACTAGTCAAGAAGGTCAAGGCAAATCTGCCAGAGCCAGCAGACAAAAAAACTTGCACGTCTCATAAAACAATACGGCTTAAACGAGAAATTAGCCAAGCAACTCGTTGACTCCGAATACACTCAGCTCTTTGAGGAAACAGCCAAAAACAGCGGCGTCGCAGCCTCCACAGTGGCAGCGTTCTTAACTGAAACAGTAAAATCCCTAAAACGCGAAGGCATCCAAATCGAAAACGTGTCAGATGACCAAATCAAAGCCATCTTCAAAGCAGTCGGCTCAGGAGAACTCGCCAAAGAGGCCATCGCAGACGTTTTCAGCTGGCTATCCAAGAACGAGGGCAAAACCGTGCAGGACGCAGTTGATGCTTTGGGACTAAAAATGTTCACTGAAGCAGACTTAGCGCCAGTCATTGACCGAATAATCGCAGCCAACAAGGCACAAATCGAGAAATTGGGCAAGAACGCTTTCGGCATGCTAATGGGTGCCGCAATGAAGGAAGTCCGAGGCAAAGCCAACCCCGAACTAGTCGGTAAACTTCTGCAAGAACGGCTAAAATAACCTCTCTTTCTTTACTGTTAATATATAGCTTGCTGTAATGCCACAAATCCTAAAAAGCTCAAGCATGCATATAGCCCATTAAGAGGCATAGTCATTGAAGCATATTGAAGCCCGCATAAAAACTCGTTTGGAGAAGTCGTAATTGAAGGCGAAACTCCACAAGAAATACTGACATGCTGAAAGTATTCCGGAAAATTTTGTTGAGAAACTCTCCGATTTTGTATCTAACCGCTTAACGCCTTCTGGAGCTCAACTAAAAGGCATAGTTGAACCCACAACAGAGGGTCCAGTAATTGTTACACGTGAAAACCTTACCCATTACGAGGCGGTTGGTTTAGTGCTATATGCTTCCGAAGACAGAAAGAACACTGCTGCGCAAGTTCAGAAACTTTTTGAATCCAGCGGCATCAAAAGCATGGTGCCTGCACGACTCAATGAAATGACTAAACGTGGGCAAGTTTTCAAGCCTGACCCAAATAAGCCAGAGTTTAAACTGACAATTCAAGGTGAGAAATGGGTTGAGGAAGAAGTGCTTAGTAAGATTCGGGGCAAGATGAGTTAAGAGAAAACCTCAAGCATCAATTTGCTCTAAGAACTCATACAACAGGGTCAAGCGCAGGCCTGTATGAAAAAATTTATTACTGACTTGATTCAAAGTTCTTAGTGGAGATGCAATGAATCTTACTTTTTTAATGGCAATCGTCTACTCGGTACTGGATAGCCTCGGTCTCGCTAACATCGATTGGGTTTTTCTGATAATTCTGGTCGTCATCGGCTTAGTCATCATCGTCCTCCTCAAACTCTTCTTAGTGCTCATACCCGCTGTACTGATAGCTATAGTAGTGTATTTCTTAACAGGCGGCGACTTGTTCTGGACTGGCATTGCTTTCTTGGTAGTTGCGGCATTATCTTTACTTTCAAAGCTGTAACCCAAAAGAAACCAACCTTTTTTCTTTTATTACTTTTACACATTTAATTTGTTAAGCCTAAGTTTGACCGTGTTTTCCTAAAATAAATCCGTTTTTAGCTTAATTTACTCTTCTTTGTTTATTTTTCACGGGCAATTTTTCATAAGCCTTTTATATTTGGTAGGGGGTTCTTGCATATTAACAGGAATGGACAGGGACCCAATAATGACAATGATGGAACCAAGTAAAAAACCATTAAACGTTCTCATAAAACAATTACATGGCAACATCGAAGTTGTTCTCAAAAACGGCTATGAATACAAGGGAAAAATGATAAAATGCGATGGACACATGAACATTCTTCTTGAAGGCGCAACCGAATGTAAAGAAGACCAACTCATGACGAACTATGGTAACGTGCTACTTCGCGGAAACAACATCCTATACATCGTTTTAGATGCGAACAAGCACTAAACGGGTAAGCATTCTGGCTTTTCCAGTTACATATTCGCAGGCTTCTTTTACAGCCAACTCTACATTGAATTTTCGGCTAAAAAAAGTCAATACATTTTTAATATCTCGTTCCAGCAATTCAGTTGCGTTTGCATGATCTGTTTTTACTGCTTGCGGCCAATCAATAATTAAAATGTGCCCATCAGGTTTCAGAATGATGTTATATTCGCTTAGGTCTCCGTGGATAAGATGGCTTTTAAGGTAAGTTTTTCTGAGTTTCGCAGAATTTCTTTTAGAACTTTTTCGGGTTTGCCGATGTCTTTGTATTTGATAAGTTGGGCGCCTTCAATCATGCCCATTGCTACAACATGGCGGTTGTGGCTGATGGGTTCAGGTACGGCAACGCCGTTTTCATAGACTAATTTCATAGCTTGGAATTCTCTTTCTGCAGCTATATGTGATTGGAAAAGCCAAGTGGAATGTTCTCTGACTGTATCCTCTTTTGCGTCTTGTTTGCCTAAAACTGATTCTGCCCAATCGATGAAATTTGACTGCTATACGTTTGCCGTCTGGGCTTAAAGCGTCGTAGACGTCGGCTTCTTTTCCTACACCTAAAGTTTGCCCAAACGAGTCGATATTACGCCTGCTTTAACAAGGGCGTTTATAGCAAACAGTCGTATCCTGCATAGTTTAAGGTGTGGCCGTTGTAGGCGCTCTTTGATTCGATAGGTTAAGCCCAGCTTGTTTAGTTTGCCCAGTGTGAATCTGATGCGGTCCATGGGCACTTTTGCGTAGTTTTTGAATTTGTTCTGTTGGGACAAATTCGTGTTTTGCTCATTCCTGCTTCAATTATATTGAGAATTCTGAAGTCTTCACTTTCCAATTCACTAAATACCCTTGACAGCTAATTCAGCACTTGACATAATTAATCATTTAATAGGTTGTTTTTACTATTAAAACATAGTTTTTATCAGAATTAATAGAGGTTTTTAAGTGTGACTTATATGTGAGAAAGCGATTTAAATGGGTTATAGCCAAAACCGTATCAACAAACTTCCTAATTAGTAAAACAAATGGTTTTGAAATATGGCAGTAGATCAAGAAAACGTTTCAAAAGTACTTTCGGTCCTCTCGCATCCGTTGCGAAGGGAAATACTATTGGACCTAAGCAACAACGGCGAATCATCCTTCACTGATTTGCTAAATCTGCTTAAGGTTGATACAGGCAAGCTAAGTTTCCACTTCGTTCGCTTTCACCATTTATTGAGCAGACACCAAGCGGCAAATACAAACTTAGCAGGGCTGGAGAAAGCGCAGTTCGAGTTATCCATGATGTTGAGGGCTGGGCGGAAGTTGCCGATGTACAAGGCAAAGCAAGTCACTTACCTCTTGCTTCATTTAAAAAAAGGGCTCTTAGCGTTCCTAATTGATTTTGCGTTAATCTTTGCAATAACAGTGGCAATTACTTTTCTTCCACAGTTGCTTTCGCCTAATCTCAGACTTTAGGCAGCGAAATCAGCACATTACTTTTCATAACAGTTGGGCTTCTTTGGCTCTACTCCACTTTGCTTGAAGGATTCAACGGTCAAAGCATGGCAAACGGTCATAGGTCTAAAAGTCGTTCGAACTGATGGAAAGAAAATGTCCTATGACCACGCTGCAGTCCGCAACTTCGGCAAAGTTTTACCTTTGCTTCCCTTTGATTTGCTATTGGCTGGCGAATAAAGAATCAAGCGTTTATGCGATACTTTGACAAGTTCGCAGGAACAACCGTAATCGACTTGCGATCATAATTCCACTTTTCAACCATTTCTTTATGTAAATTCTTATTTGTTCCTTAGCATAGCTTTGTAGGTGGAGTCACTTATGAGTGATAAGGAACTTAGGGTTTACAAAATCAAAAATGGCACAGTAATTGACCACATCCGCGGCGGCTACGCCTCGATGTCGTAAAAATTTTAGGCATAACCGGCAAAGAGAAACGAGTCATGACCATCGCCAGTTAATGTTCCCAGCAAACGTTCGGAGTAAAAGACATAGTCAAAATCGAAGGAAAAGCCCTCAACGCACAAGAAGTCAACCGCATCGCTCTTGTTGCCCCCCATGCATCTATAAACATCATCAATAACTACGAAGTGGTTGAAAAATTCGAGGTAAAACTACCCCCAACCATAGAAGGCATCGTCAAATGTGCCAACCCCTGCTGCGTAAGCAACACGACGAACCCGTCTCATCCAAATTCCATGTGAAAAATGAAGAGCCTCTGGTACTAAAATGCCACTACTGCGGCGTTACCTTCGAACAAGCCGATGTTTTAGCTCAACTCTAAGGCAACCGCTGCTCCGCCAGCGTATATAGCGCCTCAAAATCCTTTTTAGCTCAATGTTTGCCCTGATTAATCATTGGGCACTCCAATGTGTAGCTTGAAAACATGCGTATCTTTGTCTTGTCGAATTTTAACTCAAAGGGGTAAAACCTGCAAATAAGCGGTCGCAACTCATAGTTGGTGCATTTGTTATCTTTTAGAAAGAAGCAGTCGCCTTGCGGCTTCTTCATTTCGTAGATGTACGGTTGGGTTCCGTTGGATTCGTTGGCAGAAATCTTCAATGGGTTATCCTGTTGGGCTGAAATCTCTTCAGCTTCGCTCTCCAGCAGCAAAATATGTCGCCTTTTGTGGTCTGTGTCGCCGCAGCATAAGCCACAGCAGTTACATTCGAAGCAAACGTTATCTGGGTAGGTGAAGTCCACTTTTCCTCAAACCACACTCGGCGAATAGGGATAAAAATGTAATGCGACTAGCGATCTTTTTTCGGGGGCGCCACACCATTATCATGCTTATATTTGCCCTCATAACCCATAACCAAAGGCGTCTTTAGCTCTGCAAAAACCAAATGCAAAAACCGCGTTTTACGGGAATTTTAACTGGGAATGGGCCACCTGATATTTGGATGGTAAGGTTGCCCTCAAACCCCGCATCAACAACCGTTGGGGGAATAGAGACGCCTGCCCTTGAGAATGTGCTTCGGAGCTGGCAGAACGCCATCAAATCATTGCCTAACTTCACTTTCTCCAAAGTGCCAACAAGTACCTTCTCATATTTACCCAAAACAAAAGAGTCCACGGCTTTTTCCTTAAAATACAACCCCTCGTTGTTCGGGGATTGTATGTCCAGTACTTTATCTGTGGGTTGTAAACGAACGATTTCCTCAGAGAAACGTAGGTCTACGCCATTTTCCCTTATTGTATCCTCACTTAAGGGGTTAATTGTCAGCGATCCCTGCTCGATAGCTTTCTTCAAATCCAACGCAGACAGTATCAATTTGCCTCACGAAACCTATCGATAAGTAGTAACAATCACTTATCAAAATTACGAAAACACAAAACCCTTAAGCTATCAATAAGGTTTCGATTTTCCTTTTTATCCTTTCAACTGCTGTACAATTAACTCTTTAATCCTGGGAGAGAATAGAACCGGAAGCTATGCCTCTTGAGGTAGTTAGTTACCGCGTGTGCTTTTCACTGATTCATTACTGTCTTGTGAATTCTTAGGAAAACTCTGCATGCTTCCACATCCACACTATTTGGCGGCTTCAACATGGGCTCATGTATGGCGTGCGGAGAAAGATGCGTATCCCACACGAAACAGGCGCTGAAACACAATGCAAAAACAAACAAAACTAAGTTGTCTCCTCAAGCAGACGTGTGCAGAATTTAAAACGGCCTCCTCCACACAAAGAAAATAAACAGTTTTGCCTTTTTATAAGGGGAGGGGAGCGGTCAGCAAAGCAACAAACCTACTCCACCTTAACCTAACCTGCTTGCAGAAAACGCCCCAACCAACCAGCAACCAACCCCAAAGGCAGACGCCAAAAAGCAGCCGCAAGTTAAGCCCACAGGAAGAAGATGAGTATAGGGCAATCTTGCCATTATATATAACAATAAAAACAAAACACGTTATCGAAAACGCGCCCGACAACACAACAAAAAACGGAAAAGAACCGAACACAAATCTATATACAAACGCTACACCTCTGGCAAAGGTTTATTTCATTGCATCACGTTTTGATGTGAAATTGCAGACGGACAACCCTGTCCGATGGGATGTGGCCGAAAGGCTGAACCACAAGCAAAAAACACAGAAAGTGAAAACAACATGGCATACAAATACATAGCTGAAGAATGGGCAAAGCCCGAAAAAAGCTTCGTCGAAGAACTTATGCGTCAACGCCTAGTACAATGGCGTAAACAACCATCAACATTACGCATCGAAAGACCCAACAAGACTCGACCGAGCAAGAGAACTCGGCTACAAAGCCAAACAAGGCTTCGTAATGCGCGAGTAAAAGTCCGCAGAGGTGACTTACGCAAATTGCGACCAGTCTCAGGCAGACGACCCAAACGTATGGGTGTCACAAAATTCAAACCCGCAAAAAGCCTCCGCTTAATCGCTGAGGAACGAGCCGCAAACATTCCCAAACACTAGAAGTCCTCAACAGCTACTGGGTTGGCGAAGACGGCAGACACAAATGGTTCGAAGTTATCCTCGTGGATCAAGTCACACCAGCTATTCAAAGCAGACAAAGACATCGACTGGATAACTGAAAAACAGCACACAAGCCGCGTCTTCCGCAGCCTAACAAGCGCAGGCAAAAACGTAAGAGGCTTACATCACAAAGGTATAGGCTCAGAAAAAGCTCGACCAAGCCACCGCAGATGCGCAAACAGGCGTCCACGGCGACCACTGCAAGAAAAGGGAGGAAAATAAATGCACCACATAAAACCAATCATCACTAACAAAACGGCAAACACAAAACTGGCAAAGGCTTCAGTCCAGACGAAATCAAAGAAGCAGGCATCAGCAAGCAGCAAGCATGGCAAGCAGGCATACCAGTTGATATGTAGACGCAAAAGTAGCCACGACGAAAACATAGATGCAATTAAAGCGCACACCAAGCAAACAGAAGCCTAAACCTTCCTTATTTACACTCGATTTTTCGAGTGTTTCAAATTTATTTTATTTCCTGCAATCCTACTTCTTCTTTCTTAACCTCAAAATCAGTTGATAAGAAACAAAGCTAATGCTAACCTAGAAGTTGACTTCCAAAAACAAAACTTCTAAATGCCGTAGAAGAATAAAACCAAAACGAGGGAAGTTTATGCAGAAAAACCTTGACCTATCCAAATTCCAATTGGATACATTGAATACACGTTTTTGCCACGCAACCGAAGATATGGAGAAAGTCGAAACAGCAACTCGAAACCTACTTCCCGAAAGCCTCACTGAGACCCTAGTATTTCACAAACAACCCTTCGGGGCATCATGCAAACCCCATCATCATGTTAAGCTAAACTAACAGACCGCAAACTACTTCCATATGCCTTGAGAAAATTGGCGCTGGATTAAGTGCACTTGACAAAGAGCAACTTCAACGAAGAAATCAAGCTACATCTTGGAAAAGCACAACTTGTACTTACGGTTTGACAAACAAACCGCGTTCTTGGGCAACCTCAAACTCGCCGCAGAACGATCCAATTCGTTTAAAATCCATTTCAAAAACAAAACCCCAGATGAAATAATCGAGTTGGCAGGCAGTCAGGGTTGCTCCCATGAAACGTACCTTTGCAGATTTGCATCTGCGAGTAAACCCCAAAGATGCACAGGCAACTAGGCAGCTCAATTGAGCAAAGCAGCAAAATTTGGTTATCGTCGCCTCAGCATCCCATTGAGCAACAACTTGAAGAAACCCAAATTACCGCGCTAAAAGCCGCTTGCACCAAGTGGGTTTAGATTTTGTTTTCGTGTGGATTTTAGACCACGCAACCAGATGACCTTATGGGTTTTCTGCGCAAAGTGCGACGAAAGTCGAGGTAATATGTGTCTTGTGCGAAAACAAAGAAGTGGCTAGACAGAGCTGCGAAAGACCGCAGAGTAGATCTTCTGAACTTCCCAAGCCTTGATTACAGAAGCGGTTTTTTGACCGCGCTGAAGCCGAATTAGCCAGCGGTGGCCAGCGCGTTTGAAGTGGACATAAAACCACTCTTGGTTTTGGAGGGTGCGGCGCGGGTTCGGTTTTTATCTAGTTTGCGTCGTGAAGTTGCGATTGCTAAGGAGTTTCATTTGCCAATTGTTGTTTCCAGTGGGGTTTCAGAATCATTCTTATGCGTAGACCCCGTGAAGTGGCAAGTCTTTCCTGCTTTTTGGTCTGAGGCGAGATGCAGCACTTGGATGCTGTTTCCCTAAATCCTGATGGGATAGTTGAACGGAACCGCGAAAAACTTGGTTAAGGTTTGTGGCTCCAGGGATTAGCAGTACTCAAGGAGGGCAGATTGTTGAAGCGGGTTAAACGACGTTATTTAGCTTTGCAACTTGAATGTGAAGTGTGCCTGGAGAACGGGAGTTTATGGATGCAGTTTGGTTTGCTGTCACGAAACTCTACGGCGAATTCGGTGCAAGTTTGACTGGTTTGGCTTTAATTAGTTTTGATTGTGAACGAAAGTTTGCCGTTATTCGTTCTTGGCTTGCTGCTTGGACAACGTGAGGGCGTCTTTGGCAACAATTATTACTCTTGGAGGGAAAGAAGCTGCGGTGCATGTTTTAGCTGTTTCTGGAACAATTAAAGCGCTACTGTTAGTTGCAACAAGGTTTTAGTGTTCTTTTTGACGTGTAAAGTTTTTATTTACATTGTGAAAAGACAATTTGATATTTAAGTCCATATCTGATTGGACAAACTTGCAAAAAGTTGCAGAAACATTTATCAACGCCAAAACAGCGTAAAATAGCATTACAAAACTCGTAAGAGAGAAAAAAACTATACAGAGTAGAGTAAAAAATGGACCTAAAAGATTTCTACTTCAAAATGCCAACCCTAAAAACCGAACCCAATAATAGATGATACTACACTTCGAGACGGAATCCAAATGCCAGGTTTAGCTGCCGGACCAAAAGACGCTGCGAAAATTGCCCAATTTCTAGATGAAATCGGCGTTGAGCGAATCGAAGATGTTCCATTATCAGGAACCAGACAAAAAAGCCGCGAAACTCATTCACGGATCATGAAGCTTGACTGTCCGAGTTGCGGGTTGGTGCAGAGCGGTTAAAGAAGACATCGACAGCGCTTTGGCATTTGGCTTCAGCGAAGTAGGTATTTCCCATCCTGTTTCCGACATTCATTTTGCAGCCAAATGGCCAGAAAAAACACGGATCAAATCTTAGCAAACGTGGTAGATGTGGTTGAATATGCGGCTAAAACATGGATTGCGTGTTTTCGTTCATGGTGAAGACAGCACACGTGCAGACTGGAATTTCGAGAAGAAAATTAATCAACGCAGTTGCTGATGCAGGCGCAGAATGTTACCGAATATGCGATACTGTCGGCATTGGGCTTATCTGATCCAGATGCGCCCCTGCCAAACGGAATCCCAGCCAAAGTAAAAGCGATCAAGAAAGAAACCCGGATCAAAGCCATCGAAATTCATGCTCATGACGACTTTGGCAACGCAGTAGAAAACACAATGGCGGCGTTCGCGCGGCACGGTGTATGGGACAAAATCTACGTCAGCACAACTTACCTTGGCATCGGCGAACGTGCAGGAAACGCTGAAACGGAAAAAGTCCTATTGAACCTTTACATGCATTACGGTGTCATGAAGTTCGCTGGGAAAACTCAGAAGCTCAAAGCAACGGCTGATTTCATCGGCAAAGCAACAGGTTACGTAGTTCCACCCAACAAAGCCATCGTCGGCGATTACGGCTTTGCACATGAATCAGGCATACACACGCACGGCGTATTAAACGACCCTTGGACTTATGAGCCTTATCCGCCTGAACTGGTCGGCAACAAAAGACGCTTAACCATTGGCAAACAGTCAGGCAAAGGCATCATAAACACAAAATCGCCGAACTCACAGGCAACGAACCAGACGACGAAACAGTTGCATGCTGTAGTTGAAAAGTCAAGGACATTTATGCAAACGGCCGAAGAGCATCACTCAAAGAGGAAGAATTCAAAAAGGTCCTTCGCAGCCTAAAAATCATCCCCGAATCTAACGGATGCCACTAGGTACAAAAATTATCCCTTACTCTTTTTTGAGTTTTTACTTATTCATGCGAGTCAACGCAATAATGAGGGAAAAGGCTCTTATCAGGAAACTTTTTCTCAAGAAAATCAGTTGCTTCCTTCTTAGAATTGAAAGAAAACCAGCTACCCTCCGCTTTTCCGTCATTAGTATCCTTCGAAGTTGTTTCCCTCAAAACACTAGGGCATAAATCCGTATGGAGATAACAATTTGTTGGTTTATCGATGTTCACCCAGTATTTCAAATAAATCGCCTATATCGACCTCTACGTAAGGATGCAAATAAATTTAGCAGGATAATCAAACCATAGCGGTATTTCGAATCTCATTATCTAATAATTCCCGGCGGATACAAGTTCAGGTAATTCCCTTTCGGCCAACACAAAATCAGATTAGTATACTGGGGCATGATGGGCCAAACCACCACCAACTACAACATAGGCACTGCCCCTTTTAATTATTTAATCAAACGCTGGAATTATTACCGAAAAATAGCCGACCTGACAGTATAATCGGTTATTCATTGGCAAGACCTTGACGGTATTTTGCAAGATATTACCACTACCTACGTTCTCATGAAAGTCTAGACGTTGAGACACACACATTTGCGGAATAGGTATTCAGGCAAAAACAAATGGCAGGTGGTAGCTTTATTCACTGATTTTTTGATGTCTGTAAATATTTAAACTCAGCATGCTTCCACACTTACACTTCTACACTGCTTATAGCGCTCATGTTGGGAGTGTGGCGAAAAATGCGTGCCCACACCTAATCAGGCGTAGAAAAACGTTGCAAAACCAAAACAGACCTCAATTCTCAAAACAGGAGTGTAGTGTAATTTATTTACCAGCCACACCCACACACAAGAGAAAAAAAACAATTTTACCCTTTTAAAGGGGGGAAGGTTCTTGGGCAAAGCAACAACCCCGCTCCTTCTGAAAGCGTTTATGCT
>CAWDBI010000011.1:0-67075 GCA_963800605.1 uncultured archaeon
TGCTATCGCAGCAGGATGATCATAAACATAATACTATGGTACTTATTTTGCTTTGCGGCGATGTAGAGAGACCTAAACAATTGGGTAGAAATCACACTCTGGGTCATCGCGATTCCCGTTTGCTATGGACAAAGAAATGGGGCGCTGCATTTGCCATATTTTCCTCGTCTCTACGTTAGGAGCAAGCGTGGGGATTATGATTTACTATCAGGTCTGGATAAATGCTATCCGCTGTCATCAACATCCCGGCCATTATCTTTCTGTTCAAAGCGCTCTTTGAGGGCAAATTCAAATAGCCTCTCTGCGCTAAACTCCTCCTCTCTATAGTTTCTGCAGAGTTTCTATGGGTTCAAGTATACCCCCAAACAATCATCCCTAAAGCGATAATTTGTGGAGTTCAGAAACAAAATTCTAATATTAACCGATGCAATCTCTTAGTCAAACACGTCTGTGGGCCAGTCGTCTAGCCTGGTTAGGACGTTGGCTTTACGAGCCAAAGGTCGCCGGTCCGAGTCCGGCTCGGCCCACCACCTTATCTATAATTTTGCCACCACTTCTGATAGCAAGCGATTGTTTTAAAAACCCAGCCACCCAATAACAAAATAGAGGAATAAAAATGGACATTGTAGGCCTTTTAATACAGATAGTCATTGCCATAATCGTCATTGCACCAATACTTTGGCTGGTCGGCAGAGCATTAGCAGGCAAACAGAACGCCAAATTCACTGACGCCATCTGGATAGTAGTCCTTGGCATAGTCATTGGCTCGATACTCGGCTGGTTAATCGGCGGCATAATCGCATCGATAATAATGTTCTTTGTTTGGCTTGGACTCATTAAACACTTCTTTGACTGCGGCTGGATCAAAGCATTCGTAATCGCCATAATCGCTGTCATCGTCTTCGTCATCATCGCTTTCGTGCTGGCACTGATCGGTATAGGCATTGGTATAGGTTTAGGGTCACTGGGCTTCTAAGTCCAGCAACCACTTTTTTCTATCATTTTGTAGTACTGAATCTTTCCCTTTTTTCTTATTCTAAAAAGAAAGCGATGGTTCCAGAAATTGGACAGCCTGTTCGCATGCTTGGTGCTAAATAAACCATCCACCTTCTGAGCCTAACAAGCAAAACAAGTAGTGAAAAATATGCAAAAAACCAAGTTACTCGTAATCTCCCTATTAGCAGCGGTCCTCTGAGCAGCTCCGTTCTTTCAGTTGGCGGCTGCACAGGATAGCATTCCACCTGCAACCCCTGACCCCTCCGCATCAGTCGACCCTGAAGCCGCAGACAAAGCTGACGAAACACAAATCATCGACGACGACAACTCAACAAGCCCAGATGATCCGTAAGCAGCGACGACGAAATCCTCTACACCATACAGGATGATAACAGCACAGACAACTCTGGCGCTGAACCCTATGGCGAAGATGCACAAATATATGCTACAGGAGCCCAAGACTCCAGCGATAACACCCTAATCGTAGCAGCTATCGGCGTCATATTAGCAGTAGTCGTGGGCGGCGTCATCGGCGTAGTGTACTTCCGCAAACAGGTAGCCAAAGCCAAAAATTAAACCCTAAGCCAATTTTTTTCCCTTTTTCTATTTTTAGTAATCTGTTTTTAACGGTTGGTTGTTGGCTTTGTGCAGTCACATATTTTAATTAACAATCCTCTCCGCAGAATAATTGTTGTTTAGGCAGCCGAGGTTTTGTTGGAGGTGAAATTTTGGGAGAAGATTTGAAACGTACTGCCCCACGGGTAACTATTCCTGAACCAGAAATGACTAATGAAAAGAAATTCAGGTGCCCCATAGACCAGCAGGTTTACGATAACCGTGAGGACTATAATTCACATTGTAAAGAAGAACATGATGTGCTGTAATCCGCAAGCTACAAATCACCATTTTTTGGGTTGAAAAGATTAGTTTGCGTCTGCCAGCGATTTTATTTTTTTTATCTGATGGCTTCGTCTATTCTGGAGTCACGTTTGGTTCGGGTGACTTCTTTGAAAAGTTCTAGGCATTCCTCTTTTGTGGGTGCTTCTATGCCTATGCTGCCATAGGCTCCGATGTCTATTCTGTATTTTCTTCCCTTATCTCTACTGTCTTCTATTTGTGTCATATACCCCTCTCCCTTCTCTAAATCCTCAATTACGGATAATAGATTGTTGTATTAGTTATGATCACTATTATAAGGTTAATCCTTGTTCACCCAAAAAGTCGACGCTTTTCTTGGAACTAAACACCACAAACACCGCATTACGCATATACCTACCCACACGAGGAATCAACCCACGTGCATCTGTACCCAACTTACAAGTCAACGCATATTCAAAAAAGCCTAACTGCTCAACATCAATAACATCCCGTTCCAAATGAGTACGCTCCAAAGCAGTTGAAACCAAATCTTTGGGCGCCCGAAGAACAATCAACCTATCAAGAAGCGACTGCTGCCACGCCTTAAGCTTCGCAACCATCTCATGCGACAACTCCGCCTTTAAACCCTCAGCTTCCTTCTCAGTCACTTTAACACTGATAGGTAAACCCTCTGCGATACCATAAGCTTCACAGATTGCCTTAAGCGGCGCATCTTTTGCTGCTCCAAACTGCCCACGCAAAACCACCACAGACACAGCTGCATGGACTACGTTAGGGTCAAAAACTCCAACATCAACCGTCAACTGCATCCTGCTCTCATCAACCTTAGACACATAGCCCTTCAACACTGCGCCAACTTCGACGTTGTCAAGGCTGACTGGGCAGGTTCCAATCTCTTTTCTAGGCATAAGCAGCGGCGATTACCTCGTCTTCGCCTTCAATGTGAACATGAACCCACTTGTTAGTAGGATTAGCTACAAGTTTAGCTTCTACACCTAAATCTTCAAATTGGCTTTGCAGAAGCTCATCTATCTGTTTAAGTTGTCCGCCATTGAATGCTTTAACGAATAAAGTTAAGTCCGTCATGGAGTTTCGCCTATTAACTGTGTTATTTCCACATGCAGCCTTCTAACTCTTTCTGCCGCTTCACTAAAACCGCCCTTTGTAATCGTTCGATTTCGATTTCGATTGACGTTTTTTGATCATGGTCTATACGTTTGTCTGCATAGCATACAACTTTTTCCTCGATGGTTTGGGGTATATAGTTATCTTTGGGCCAACCGAGACATTCTGCCTCTTCCGAAGTGATTCCTGCGCCAACATGTCGCTTTATAATGTTAATTACGGCTTGGGGTAACCCGAGGGTTTTGGCTATTTGTGCACCTACTAACGAATGGTCAACGCCATGGGTTTTGCTGCGTCCGAGGTCATGGAGAAGTCCTCCTGCCTCCACCAGCCCTAAATCAATCGCGTATTCTCTGTCTTGAAGTTTACTGCGAATTTGCAACGCTAAGTCTGTTACTGCTACGCAGTGGTTGATAACTTGGGGCGGACAATTGTTTATTTGAAGAAGATTGATTGCTTGCTCCCTATTCGGAAGCGTCGCAGTCAATTTATTCGCCCAGTTCCTTGCGTAGAATGTCTACTTTTTCGCCGAGCTTCTCAATCATGGTCTCGTTTGCAAAGTGCACCAGTGGTTTGCCGCAGCCTGAACAGTGAAAAACGAGTTCAACTGCTTCTTCGAATGGTACACGTTTGCATTCTTGACTGCCGCAGTAGTAGAAGTCATGGTTTCTTTCGTATTCGAGCCTGACGTTTAGTTTTTCGAGTACTCGGCGTTTTTGGCTGAGTATGAAGCCTTCTAGTTGGTCTGGTTGGAGTTTCCAGTGAAAAATAAACCAGCCTGTCTTAGGATCTCGTGTCCTGCGGAGGCTGACAAGTGAGTGGTCATAGAGTTTGTAGAGAATTTTGCGGACACTGTTTAGGCGGATGCCTGTTTTGTTCGCTATTTCGTCATCAGTGATTTCTTCTACGCCCTTTAAGTGCGCGATAAGTATAACGGCGTCTTGTTCGCCCAAAGCTATTGCGACTTTATTTAGGGTTGCATCATCAATTGTCGATAACATGCTCTAAAGTTCCCTTTTGATACCCTAATATTGCTGCTCCGTACAATAAAACTCTTCTTACCATTCTACGGAAAATCGACGTTTGTTTTAACTTCCTTACCCCGCTCCTTTGGGACAATGGTGATTTTGGCTTTTTCGAATGGTTTGCCTAGTTCTTTGCCTTCGAAGTATCTGTCAAGGAAAATGGCAAGCGCTGAGCACTCTGAATGTGGCTGATTTCCGACTGCAACGTTGAAGTTTGAGACTTCGTCCGAGTAGAATTCGCCTGGAACCTTCTGGCTACCCACCAGCAACATCACATCTTTGCCTGTAGCTCGAATTCTTTCCATAACATCGCTTGTTTGAATGTTCTCGCCATAAGCAGTTAGGTGCACGATGATACCGCCTAGTGGCTTTCCATTCGCGAACCGCCCGTTTCCAAGGTGTGCCCATTTCGAAGTGGAAGTTGCCGCCCCATGCCTTAGTGATTTTATTTACAGTTTCTTCAATATGACATCAGTCGTGTCTGCAAGTATGAAACCAGAAGCGCACAATGCCCGTGCGGTCAACGCCACATGAGTCGTCAAACGCACATCACGTTGCACACGGTGCCCCCATCTTAGAATAACAATTTTGGGTTGGCTACTTGCTGGGTTGAGTGGTGAATTGGAATTTTCCATGGAGGTCCTGCACTTTCCTTTTAGCTTGCTCCATCACAGACGGATTGGCTTCGAAGACTACATTAACGGAGTCGTTTGTGAATTCTTCTTTGTGAATATCAGCTTTCTGGTGAATCCAAGAAATAAACGGCATCACATTGCCTGAGAGGGGAACGCTAAATTGAGCTGCCTGGAAGTTTTCGAGGACACGAAGCACATGTATTTTGAGTTCTTCGAGGTTAATTTGACGTTTTGCCGAGAGCATAATTGGGTTTTTGATGCATTCCTTTAGTGCTTCGAGTTTTTCTACTCGCTCCTCGGGTTTGATGAGGTCGATTTTGTTGAGTGCGGTAACGATTGGTATGCCGGAGGCGCCGAGGCGGTCGATGGTTTCGAGGCACACGTTGTTTTTCTTCTTGATTGAGTCGAGGGGTTCGCTTAAGTCGACTAGGAGTACGATCAGGTCGGCGAAGATGGTTTCTTCTAATGTAGAGTGGAACGCTTCAATTAATGAGATCGGTAGGCGGTCGATGAAGCCTACTGTGTCGGTTAAGAGGAACTTGCGGTTAGAGAACTCTATCATACGAGTCTGCGTCGAGAGGGTAGTGAATAGTGATTTGTCAACCATTGCAGTTTCGGCTGTCAATGCGTTAAAGAGGGTGCTTTTGCCCGAACTCGTGTATCCCGCAAGTGAAACAGTTAGGAAACCCAACTCGGTTCGCCTGTCACGCTGCAGCACCCGTTTTTCTCTTATGCGAACGAGTTTCTTTTTGATTGTTTGTACTTGTAGTTTAATAGCGTCCCGGTAAACGTCTGCTTCGTATGCTCCCAAGCCCATGAAGCCAGGTTGTTCGCTGCCTTTGGATAAACGAACTTTTTCTCTGGCATGCTTCAACTCGTTTTGGAGTGTGGCAAGTTGGATTTGCATTTGCGCTTCAGTTGTGGTGGCGCGTTTCCTGAAAAGCTCCAGGATAAGCTGGAAGCGGTCAATAACTTCCACCTTCGTCGCCTTGGCCAGATTGTAGGTTTGTAGTGTGCGAAGGGTGTTGTCAAAAATTACTTTTTCAGCGCCCAATTCTTCAACCATTCTGGCAAGTTCTTCAACTTTGCCTGCGCCAATTTGGTAACGTGAATCGGGGAGTCTTGTCTGCTCCATTTTGCCGACGACGAGGTAGCCGGCTGTTTCAGCTAAACTCTCCAGCTCAGGTAAAGTGGATTCTTCACGGTTAAGTCTACGCTGAACTAAGATCGCTTTCGTTTACTGGGCGCCTCCTCATCTGTTTTACTCATGTCGATGAGGTCCCCCAAAGTTAACCCTTCAGCGGGCTTTGTTGGAGTAGCCGCGGCTTTTTCGTTTTCAATCTGAACCATCAGCTTAATTTTTAAAACATGCTCCAGTTTGTTTGCAAGTTGATTGTTTGGAGCCATTTTGCCGGTTTCGACGTGTCTTAGTAAAGATGCTTTCTCGTTAATTTTCTTGCCAAGGTCCTCATGTGATAAACCCAGTTTCTCTCTTGCTACACGGATTTTGGATGCATAGTCTTCGACGACTTCTTGGCTTATCTGCACTTGGGCAACAGGCGGTTTTCTCATGATAACTGGAATATGCGCATACGATTTAGTCGGGCTAGGACTGGACTGCTGCGTAGGGGCATCTTCATAGATGACTTTGCCGTGTTTGGAGCATTCAACGCAAACGGTTAATTTTGCGCCTTCAATATTTGCTCGTACGGGGTCAGAATGTATTTTTCTACCGCAAACTTCGCATCGCATATTAACTGTACACCTTTCAGTGACTTTATAATGTTGTACTGTTTATACTTGTCGAATCAACTAAAAAGTTACGGTATGATTGAGCCATGGAGAATGCAAAAGACCGTGTAAGAAGCATTGCAGATTACCAATTCGGCAAAGGCGTAGGCACAAAACTGTTCCCAGAAGACATCACAATTCAGCTGTCGCCCCGTACAGGCAGAATACGCTACATTAACCTAAACGGCGAACGCCTAGCCACACTACGCCCAACTGATGGATTGCTATCTTTGAGCCTCAAAGCCGCAGAAACCATGGCAAAAGACATCCCTGAAGCTAAATGCTTCGTCACAGTTAAAAACGAAGTAGCCTCCTACATTGCAAAAGGCGGCGACGTCTTCGCAGTACACGTCGTCAAAGTCGATGATGAAGTCGGCGCAAAAGACGAAGTAATCGCCATAGACGAAGACCACCAAGTCTTAGCTGTCGGACGCACCCTACTTAGTAGCGGCGAAATCAGGGCTTTCAAAACCGGCGCTGCAGTCAAGACCAGACATGGAACCAAAGAAAGTTAAGTATATCAACTTCTAACGCAGAATAAGGTTAAAGGTAGAACAGTATGCATAAACGCATGAATCCCCGAGAGCAAAAACGCATGATGCAACGCATGGGCATGAACATGGACAGCGTAGAAGATGTCCAGCAAGTCATCATTCGAACTGCAACCAAAGACATAGTTATTGATGAACCTGAAGTGGCGATTTTGGGTGTTCAGGGACAGAAAATGTATCAAGTCATCGGCGGACAAGTCAGCGAACAAGCCCCATCCGCAAGAGGCGCATTGGGTGCACCTGCTAAGCCAGCATTCACCGAAGAAGACGTACAGCTTGTCGCAGATCAAACAGGCAAAAGCTTAGAAAAAGCAAAAGAAGCGCTTATCGAAGCTGAGGGCGATTTGGCGAAAGCAATTTTGCTTCTTCAATAAAAATTTCTTTTCTACATTTCATTTTTGTATTTAAACCTCTGTCTTCGCGGTTTAGTCCAGATTTGTAGACAAGCCTTAGTCAAGAAACCTATACAAGAACCCTTTAATTCACAGCCCAATCCAACCTTAATTATGACAGCTACTAAGAAGAGTTGCTCTTTTCTCCTTATCTTCTTAGTAGCGTCAAGATTACTCTTAAAAAACAGACCTCTCAAAGGAGGTTCAATTAAATGAGTAAGCTCCTTGCATTGCTACTGCTCTTATTGTTCGCTTGCTCAACTCTTTCCATAGTGTGCTTAACTAATAACGCACATTAACTCACAACAGGCGCATGGAGGATGTGATTTCTCTATAACAAACGTCTACTCTCTGCTTGTTATACGTTGCACTTGGTGGGGATGTATGTAAGGAGCCTATAGTTTTCCAAGAGCATATGACTCAAGGTTTATTCTTCTATATCACATAGGTTTCTTGGATGGTTACTAAGCCGTTGTCACCCACAATCAATTTAATTTCAGGAAGCAGCGGCTCCAGCTTCTCTTGGGTATCAACCACTTCAATTATCAGAGGCATATTAACAGACACGCCCTCCAAATACAATGTGGATTTGCCTCGTTTGCCAAACCCATCAACACCCGTCCAAACCGTCGCACCTTCAATATGCGCCTTTATCAGGCAATCCATGATGAGCTTCTCTAATCGTTTGCCGCCGACTTCATCATTCTTCTTAATGCGAATTACAAGTTGCCACATTTTTTGCTTCAACGCACGACTCTCTCCATTAAAACGTTACCCACCGCTCTACCGCCGATTATGGCTCCGAGCGATAAGCCCACGTTTGCTAGAATGTTAAGTGCCAACAGTGTAAAACGGTTTGCCTCAAGCAAATTAGTGGTTTCAAGCGCAAACGACGACATAGTCGTAAACGACCCGCAGAAACCAACCGCCATGAACAAGCTATACTGCGAATCCAAATTCAACGCAACCGACAAAACCGAAAACAAGCCTAAAATGAAGCTACCCAAAACGTTAACGACTAAAACATTCACTGGCAACCCATAAAAAGCAACAGGAGACTCCACAAGCCGATACCGCAAATAAGCTCCAACAACCGCGCCAACCGCTAATAAGGCAAATTCTAGCCACTTCAAACCATCTACCATCCATTTTATTGGTAGGCATTATCAGCATCCAGTTTTGGCTGCGGTTCTGGCTTCTGCCACGGCTAATGCCATAGCCAACTTTTTGGGGGTTTATGGATTAATTAACTTTCTGGGCAGCATTTCTTGCTAACTTGAATTTGTTTTGCATATCTACTTTTTCGCTATCAAGCCAAACATTCTTAAAATGGTCTTGGAAGCCCACTAGTAAACTGGGGTGATTTATCCATATCATGATTGATTCCGAGAGGGATCGGGAGGGGTAGAAGCTGAAGCTGGCTTTTTATCGTCAAAGATTGCAGCGTTTATTTTGATACAATTTTGCTTGTGTCTAAGTGAACCCCATTTGTATTAGAAGTTGAATTCCTTCTGCTTGAAGTTGCAGTCCACTTACATCCTAACAAATAGTTGCACCACTGTTGGTGTTTTGGGAATTTAAGTTTTGTCACAACACTATGTTGTGACACGATTTTATTAGCACAACCAGCAGAAGGTTAGGAAGGAAGCTTATTCGCTTCCAAATTAATATAAGGAGTAAGAAAAATGGGAAAAACAAAATCTTTGATAGCGATGATTCTTCTCGTAGTTTTAACAGTACCTATGATAATACAGGTCTCTCAAATAGCACCCGCGGTAGCAGCAGATGACATGCCAGTCTATCTGAAAGTCTACGCTGAACCAAACCCAGTAGGCGTAGGACAAGTCGTATACATCAGCTTATTCTTCACTAAGCCAATTCCAATCGTCGGCTCATCCGGCGGTGGCAGTCTCTATACTGGTTTATCAGTCAACCTTGTTAAGCCAGATGGAACCAACACAACCTTAGGACCATACACAAGCGATACAACTGGTGGAGTCGGCGGAATCGAATTTACCCCCGAAGTAACTGGCAATTATACAGTTCAAGCATTCTATAAAGGACAAACAATCAGCGGCACAGTCTCGGGTACCACTCTTTCATATAATATTTACCAACTCAAAGTGAAGCAGTCACTTTTGAAGTACAGCAAGACCCAATTCAGGGCAACCCTATAGTTCCACTTCCATCGGAATACTGGTCTCGTCCAATTTATGCAACGAACTATCAATGGTCACAACTCGGCGGCAACTGGTGGGGTTTAGGTAAACCATCATTCACTGACACTGGCGGCTACGATGCGCAAGGCAACAACTTTAACCCATACTCTGAAGCGCCAAACTCAGCTCACATAATGTGGGTTAAGCCAACAGCTTTCGGTGGCCAAGTTGGTTTACCAATCAGCGGCGACCAAGAAAGCCAATACACATCAACATCAATTCTCTACAGACAATTTGAGCCAATCATCCTCAATGGAATGATCTTCTACAAGCTATACCCCAACGTACCAACAACTGTCACTAGTGCAGGCGGAACCCCTGGCTGGAACGCAGTTGACTTACGCACTGGCGAACTGCTATGGCACAAAGACACCAACGACACACTGGTCTTTGGCTTGGAATATGCAATTCCACACTATACAGGAATATGGAACACAAGCATTCCTAGTAGCGATTGGTCCAAGTGTTGGGTCTGGCGCAAGTTCTTACAACGTTTGGCGACTCTACGACCCAATGACTGGATACTTCATTGCCAACATCACAAGCGTTCCAAGCACAACCGCATCTGGCTTAGTTGAAACAGATGATGACAGCACTCAAGGAGCAGTCTACATACACACCGTCAACGGCACATATCCAAACCTGACTTTAACTATGTGGAACTCAACTCAATGCTTAATGTCAAGTCCATCGCAAGCACATTCGCCCATCAGGCAACATGAACTACACCAGAGGCTACCAATGGTCAATGCCAATTCCATCACACGATCAATGGCGTCAACATCACAGACCCATTAAATACACTAACGAATCCACAGCTAAACATCGCTGCAAGAACTAACGATGTTATTCTGCTAAGAGCTTATCGGTGAAACCATGGATACGTTTGCATCTGAATTCGGTGAAGGTTCAGAAATTGAATTAGGTATGGATGCAAAGACAGGTGCACTGCTTTGGGGTCCAGTAAACCGAACACTTGCCAAGATACCACGAAATCAGCGTTATTGCAGCAGGTGATGGATACTATGTTGAACATGACAAAGACACAAACATAGCATATGTCTACAACATCAAGACAGGTGCACAAGTTGGCGGTCCAGTTCAATTAGTAGGTAACGCTTTAGCCACTCTCTCAACGAGGCGGCGCAATTGCATATGGTAAATGCTACATCTGGGACTTCGGCGGATACGTCAACGCAATCGACCTAAACACAGCAACCTTAAACTGGACATATATCCCACGACCCGCAGGATACAATACACCCTATGGCATCTATCCATTCTGGCACTTCGGCTCACACAGCATCGCTGACGGCAAACTATTCCTCTCTGAAAGTCGCATGTACGACCCACCAATGTTCTCAGACGCACACAAAGTCGCCATAAACTGCACAGACGGCTCAATCGTCTGGACAGCAATGGGCTTCTATGGCCGTGAACCAAGTGCAATCGCAGACGGATACTTGGTCGCATGGAACAGCTATGACTGCCAAATTTACACCTACGGCAAAGGCCCAACACAAACCACACTTAGTGCACCACAGACAAGCGTCGACTTTGGCAAATCCTTAGTCATCAGCGGCACCATCACAGACATTTCCGCAGGCACAACAGACTCTGATAGATCAGCACGTTTCCCCAATGGCGTTGGATGCGTCTAATGAAGCAAGCCAAGAAGCCTGGATGGAATACGTCTATATGCAACAGCCAAAGCCAACAAATGCATCTGGTGTTCCTGTGACATTGAGTGTTGTTGACGCAAACGGCAACTATCGAACCATTGGACAAACTACAAGCACAACTGAAGGGTACTTTACCTACACATGGTGTCCAGACATTGCAGGCGACTACATAGTATACGCATCATACGGCGGTAGTGAATCATACTGGCCATCTGAGGCAGTATCATCATTTACAGTTGCAACTGAACCAGAAGCAACCGCAGCACCAACAGCAGCTCCAGCAAGCTTAGCTGATCAATACTTCCTACCAGGAGTCGCAGCAATCATCATCGTCATTATCATCGTTGGCGTGCTAAACATGCTGATGCAACGCAAAAAGTAAACAACAGCAAAATCAAACAACAATTCCCTTTCCCTTTTTTGTTAAAATTGAAGATAAAAATGGTGGACAGAATAGGCTCTGGTTACCACTTTCACGATTAATGTAATGTTTGTGATCAAAGGTTGCATTTCTTGGTTCTCCTCCATGGCCTCGACATACGTCCATGAAACTTTATTCTAAAAAGTGCAAGACGTCACAAAGTAACTTCTTGTAAAAGTGCACTCCTCTGTGCTAGGCTAATCCTATATATGACATACCTAATATTCAAACATGGATTAGAGAGATGGCGGCAACAAGCTTCGATGTAGCAGTGGTAGGACACTTCTCAGTCGACACATTAGTATTGCCTACCAGAAAATCACCCTTCATAATTCTAGGCGGCGCAACAACCTACACTTCCTTTGCCGCAAAAAATTTGGATGCATGCGCCAGTGTCATTTCTAGAGTCGGCGCAAGTTTTCCCCAAGCTTACCTATGGTGGCTTGAGCAGGAAGGCATCGACATCTCAGGAGTTACCCGACACCTCGATGAGCCAACTACAAGTTTCGAATTAACCTATACTCAGGGGTTCGCCGACAGAACCCTCAAACTCAAAAGCAAAGGCTTACCCCTGACCTTGGACGATTTACCTAAAGATTTCCATGCTAAAGCCATCCATCTAGCACCCATCGCTAACGAAATCACCTATGAAGTAGCTGAACAACTCAAACAATCCGCTGACATCCTTTCACTTGATCCTCAAGGGCTAACACGAAGCTTTGATGAGCAAGGAAACGTATTTGAAAACGCCGCAGAGGTAGACAACCACATATTCAGCCTTATCAACATCTACAAGTCCTCACAACACGAAATTTTTGCTCTAACAGGCGAATCCGACCTTAAACATGCAATAAGGGCAATCCATGATGTAGGCGTAGAAACAGTTATCGTAACCATGGGTGAAAAAGGCTCCGTGCTCTCTGTGGAAGGTACACAATACAATATTGCAGCTTGCCCCTCAGAGGTGCTCGTTGATCCCACAGGTGCTGGAGATGTTTTCATCGGTGGCTTCTTAACTGAATATATCCGCCAGAAAGAATCGTTTGGTGTGCAGCCGTTGGCTCCGCTGCGGCTTCGTTGGTTGTGGAGTCTATTGGTCCAACTTACTTCGGAAAAAAAGAAGAGATTTATCGGAGAGCCAACGTACTGTATGAAAAGGAACTTAAGCAATAGCAACAATATAGCGTAATAAAATAGTAACGTGAGCGTGACTTGTTTGGGTCGTATCGAAAAAGGCGAAACATGCAGCGTATCAGGCTGCAAGAATGAAGCAGCCCGTTCAATAACAACTGACAAATGCAAAGCTGCAGGATTAAGTGTTAACACTGCAGAGAAACGCGCATACATCTGTAAAGAGCACTATAAGGAATTCAAGAAGAAAACCAAGAAAGATAAGACCCTTGACAAATGGCGCTACGGCTAAAGAGGCGTAAAGTCCATGCGTATTTTACAGTTACATTCTAACTTTATAGTTTTCAAACCAATCGAAAAAGAAATTAATATAGCCGAAGAAGCAGCCAAAGAAGAGAGCCGCGTAGAAGAAGTTGTAGTTTTATTCACCGCAATCGAAGAAGGCGACAACAGCGCCATGGCACAAAAAGCCATCAATGACGTACGCGCTTTTTTGGGTAAACTCAAAGCTAACAGAATCCTCATCTACCCATTCGCGCACCTAAGCAGCAACCTCTCCCAACCATCACAGGCCCTCGCAATAATCAAAGACATGGAAGCTTACGCCAAAACAAAAGGCATAGAAACTTTCCGTGCACCATTCGGCTGGAACAAACAATTCACAATATCCATCAAAGGTCACCCGTTAGCTGAGCAAGCCCGCAGCTACGCCCCAACCGCGCAAGTAGCCGCCGTAGCGGAACCTGGTGCTCCATGTGAAGCCAAAAAAGAGGAAGAACCAGTCTCCGCAGCTCTGAAAGCCGAAGACACCATGAAATCCTACTGGCACATCCTCGAAGTTGACGGTTCTTTAGTTCCCATTGAAGAATTCAAGTTTAAAGGAAAATCAAACCTCCAAAAATTCAGCCAATACGAAATCAAAAAGACCCGCGCAGTCACTCAAATGCCGCCTCATGTGCCGTTGATGAAACGCCTTGAAATTGCCGATTATGAACCCGGCAGTGACCCAGGCAACATCCGCTGGTACCCCAAAGGTCGCATGATAAAATCGCTCCTTGAACAGTACGTTGAGCTCGTGTTGCTCAATATGGCGGTATGGAAGTTGAAACTCCAATCATGTATGACTTCCACCACCCAAGCCTTAGCAAGCTACCTAAACCGTTTCCCAGCACGCCAATACGTACTCAAATCCGAAGACAAAGAACTCTTCCTACGATTCGCAGCATGCTTTGGCCAATTCCTCATGGCACACGACGCCCAATTCAGCTACAAACAGATGCCAGTTAAACTCTACGAACTCACCCGTTACAGTTTCCGCCGAGAAAAAAGCGGCGAAGTCGTAGGCTTAAAACGTCTCCGAGCATTCACAATGCCGGACTGTCACGCCTTCTGCGCTGACCTTGAACAAGCCAAAAAAGAATTCATGATACGCTTCGACCTCTGCATCAGACGTACTCGCCAACATCGGCTTAGTAAAAGACGACTACGAAATCGCTATGCGTTTCACCAAAGACTTCTACGCAGAAAACAAAGACTTCATCGCAACCTTAACCCAGAAATTCGGCAAACCCCTCCTTGCAGAAGTGTGGAATGAACGATTCTTCTACTTCGCCTTGAAATGGGACCTCAACTTTGTTGATAACCAAGACAAAGCCGCAGCTCTATCACAGACCAAATCGATGTCGAAAACGCCAAACGCTATGAAATTACTTTCGTTGATGAGAAAGGCGAAAAACAGTACCCCCTCATATTGCACTGTAGCCCAAGCGGCGCAATCGAACGAGACATCTATGCATTGCTTGAGAAGGCTTACCGTGAACAGATGGCTGGAAAAGCTCCAATGCTGCCCCTCTGGCTTTCACCAACTCAGGTCCGTTTGATTCCGATTTCTGACAAATTCCTCGACAAAGTTGAAGCCCTCGCCCAGCAAATCGCTGGCTCACTAACATCCGAGTAGACATCGACGATTCCTCCTCAACACTGCAAAAGAAGATTCGTGAAGCTGAACAGGAATGGGTCCCCTACATCATCGTTGTAGGCGAAAAAGAAATCGAGTCAGGCACCCTATCAGTGCGTGTCCGTGAAGTAGAAGGGCAAACAGGAAACCCTCACAGCCGAGCAACTCATCGCAAAAGTTTCCGAGAAAATCGCTGGTAAACCATTTAAGCCTCTGCCGTTGCCACTGTACCTCTCCAAGCGACCCCAGTTCCACGGTTAATAAATCCTTCATAAATGAAAAATATGTATCACTGGGGTAAACCTTATCAAATCATTGGACAATATGAAAAGCGCATCCAAGAAGGAATAAACAAATGACTAAAGAATTGCAAATCTACATAGACGGTGCAATATTACCCTAAATCTCAGGCTAAAATCTCCGTCTATGACCACGGATTCCTTTACGGCGACGGCGTGTTTGAAGGAATCCGTGCCTACAACGGCGTCGTCTTCAAACTCAAAGAACACGTTGACCGCCTATACCGTGGCGCACACGCCATAATGCTAAACATCCCCTTAACCAAAGAGGAAATGGTAGCAGCCGTAGTTGACACCCTTCGCAAGAACAACATGAAGGACAGCTACATCCGCTTAGTTGTCTCAAGAGGAATCGGCGACTTAGGCTTAGACCCACGCAAATGCCCCAAAGCCACCGTTATCGTCATCGCTGACACCATCAACATCAAAGCAGGTAACGCATCAGAAACAGGCGTAACCGCACTGATTACTTGGGTGCGTAGAAACCCAGTGGATGCAACCACAAGCGAGGTTAAATCACTCAACTACCTCAACAGCATCATGGGAAAAATCGAAGCTAACGCAGCCGGCGCTGACGAAGCCATATGCCTTGAACAGAACGGCTGCATCGCAGAAGGAGTCGGCGAAAACGTTTTCATCGTCAAAAACGGCGAAATCCTCACACCACCAAGCAGCACAGGCGCACTCGAAGGCATCACCTCCGACGCAGTCATAAAACTCTGCGAGAAACTCAAAATCAAAGTCACCGTAACCAACCTAACAGCATACATGTTATTCACTGCTGACGAAGCATTCTTCACAGGCACCGCAATGGAAGTTGTTCCAATCCGTGAAGTCAACAAGCGAGTGATCGGTACAGGTAAGCCTGGTCCAGTTACAAAGAAGCTGATGGCTGAGTTCAAGAAAGTAATTGCTGACCCAGCTAACGGCACAAAAATCTAAATTTTCTTTTCTTTTATTATTTTTAAATTAAAAAAAAGAATTAAGGGTTTTACCCTTTGCCTACATGACTGCGACTTTTTTCCTCTATTCTTCATGAACTCTTCAATTGCATCATAAGCTTTCTCAAGCTCATTAATCGGCGGCAGGAAACACGATTCTGGCGTGGTCTTTGCCATAAACTGGGTCAAAGCCTGAACCGTTAACGATTAGGACGCCTGTTTCTTTGAGGAGTGAAACGACGAATTCCATGTCGTTTTTCCAGCGTTTGCCTATGCCGACGTCATCGATTTTGGGGAAGATGTAGAATGCGCCTTCGGGTTTGGTGGTGGATACGCCTTCGATTTCGTTTAGGCGTTTGTAGGCATAGTCGCGGCGTTGCTTAAGTTTTTCAACGATGTCTTTGACAAAGCCTTGTGGACCGTTAAGTGCTGCTGCTCGCGGCGATTTGGACGGGTGTGTTGGCGCAGAGGCGGATTCGGCATTGCTTCTCAACACCCATCTTTAGGTCGTCGAGATTTTCGCCTTCACCTTTAAAGTACATGTAACCCAGTCGCCAGCCAGTCATTTGGTAGACTTTGGAGAAGCCGTTTAATCCAATGACTGGCACATCTTTGGTGACGTGGCTGCGGTGCTAACAAAGGGTTTCTCATAGGTAAGTTGATCGTAGATTTCGTCGCTGATGATTGGAAGATTGTGTTCGCCTGCGATGTCAAGTATTGCTTTAATGGTTTTTCGGTCGTAAACGCGCCTGTTGGGTTGTTTGGGTTAGTGATTACTATGGCTCTTGGTTTTTCGGTGATTTTGCTGCGTAAATCGTCGATGTTGGGTTGCCAATCTTCTTTTTCGATTGTTTCATAACTGACTGGGTTGCCCTCAAAGAATTTGGTGTAGGCGATGTATGGTGGAGTAGGTTGGGCCTGGGAAGAGGATTTCGTCGCCTTTTTCAACGATTGCTGCCAGCAGCATCTGGATGCCTTCGGAGATGCCTTCTGTTACTAGTACTTTGTCGGCTGTTATGTCTACATCGTTAATTTTTTTCTCTTTATGCGCACGATTGCCTCTCGAAGTTCAGGTCTGCCTTCCGAGGGTGAATAATAGTTATTGTCTTCTTTGGCAATTGCTTTACATAGGGCCTGCTTTAGGCTGGGTGGAGTTTTAAGTCAAACGCGGCGGGGTCGCCGATGTTTAGGTAATAGATTTTTCGTCCATTCTTAATTAGGTCTTGAGTATGGACTATGACATCGCGTATAGCATATTCGATGTTGCTTGCCCGTTTAGTTACCTTTAACGTTTGCCAAGATGCCCTTACCTGTACCCAGAACACTTGGTAGCTAAAAAAATAAATCATTCCCTATATGCAAACATATACATGCCTGTTTAAAGATGTTTTAGAATAAAAAAATAGTTTAAAATAGAAAATGGTTGGTCTAGTAGGACCTTGCGAAGTAGCTACTTCTTTGGCTTTTTTACCGCAGTAAACGCAGCCTGTCTTTGGTTCTTCTTTCTCGAATGGTATGACGCGGATGGTTGCGCCTGTTTGGTCTTTGATTTTTGCTTCGCAATCTGGGTTGCCGCACCATGCTGCCTTAATGAAGCCGCCTTTGCCCTCAACAACCTGCTTGAATTCGTCGTAGTTTGCTACGGGGTGGTTTTGTCTGCGAAGGATTGCTTTGGCTTTTGCAAGCATGTTGTCCTGAATGTCTTGCAGCAGTTTTCGACTGTGGCTGGGATGTCTGCTTCTTTAACAACTGGCGTTTCTACTTTGTTGTCGCGTCTCACCATGACTACTTGTCCATTTTTCAGGTCTCTTGGGCCGAGCTCGATACGGATAGGGTACGCCTTTGAGTTCCCATTGGTTGAATTTCCAGCCTGGAGTGTATTCTTGGCGGTCGTCAAGGATTACGCTAACACCTTTAGCTTTGAGGGTCTCTTGCGATTTCTTTGGTTTTGGCAGCAATTGCTTCTGCTTCTAAGTCCTTTGAATGGAATTGGAACGATGACTACTTGGATTGGAGCAACTTTGGGTGGCATGATCAAGCCTTTGTCGTCTCCGTGAACCATAATCATGGCGCCAATCAGACGTGTAGTGATGCCCCAGCTGGTCTGCCAAACATAATGGTCTTGTTTGTCTTCGCCGATGTATTTTACGTCAAAGACTTTTGCGAAGTGTTGGCCTAAATTGTGGCTTGTTCCCATCTGTAGGGCTTTGCCGTCTGGCATGATTGATTCGAGCGCGGTTGTGTAGAGGGCGCCTGCGAATTTTTCGCTGTCACTCTTAGTGCCCAAGATTACTGGGATTGCCAAGGTGTTTTCGATAACGTCTTTGTACATGTTAAGGGCCCACTGACTTCGGTTTCTGCGTCTTCAGCGGTTGCGTGGGCGGTGTGGCCTTCTTGCCAGAGGAATTCGCGTGTGCGTAAGAATAGTTTAGTTGCTTTGGTTTCCCATCTTACGATGTTGCACCATTGGTTAATTTTGAGGGGTAGGTCTCTCCAACTGCGTATCCATTTGCAGTACATTGAGTACATGATGGTTTCGCTGGTTGGACGAACGGCAAGTTTTTCCTCAAGCGGGGTGTCGCCGCCTTGTGTGATCCATGCGACTTCTGGAGTGAATCCTGCAAAGTGTTCGGCTTCCTGTTTAAGGAAGGCTTCTGGAATGAACATGGGGAAATAAGCGTTTCTGTGTCCTGTGGCTTTGATTTTTTGGTTTACTACTTCTTGGATTTTTTCCCAAACAGCGTAAGCGTCTGGGCGGATGATCATGCAGCCTTTTACGGGGGCGTAATCGGCAAGTTCAGCTTTTAGGACGACTTCAACGTACCATTCGCTGAAATCTATGGTCTTTCTTTACAGTTACTCCAGTATCAGACATGCTAGTTCTCTTCTTACTGTTTTATGCTAAATGCGTATAAAACCGTAACGGGAATAAGATATAAAATAGTCTCTACACGGTACTCTTTATGTCTCTATAAGCGAAGTAGATTATTACTATACTCCAAATTAGTGTTACTGCGATTGCGGTGCTTGGAAAGAACACATAGGTCGCAAAGATTCGCTGATTCACCGTAATGATGAGCGCAAGATAAGGTGCCCATTTCTTCTTTTTCAGCAGCCCAAGGAGTGTTACTGTATACAGCGCTGCTACGACGGCTGCTTCAGCGCTCACAACTGTGAACCCTAACTGGTAGATGCTCCATTGAGTAGCCGGCGCAGCAGCCCAAATCACTATTGCGATGATGTCTAAAACTATGTTTGCACCGACGAGATAGGTCAATATTTTATGGGGATTAGCGTTTCTAAGCCAAGAGATAAGGATGATAAAGCCTGCACTTGAGAGAGCTGCCCATATGAACCAATACTGTTCAGATAGTAGAATGATGCCTGTTATGGCAACCACTCCTATGTATGTTGTGATGGCTGTGAGTTTGTTTCGGTTTTTTCTTTCTGGTTTTGAGTTGCTGGACACGCTTGTTTCCTTGCAGAATTAGGGTATAACTGTGTATTATCATTTTGCATTTTGATTCGAAGCAGGCATAAACAGTGCTTTGAAAAGCTATTTTGCCTTAATATAATGGGGAGAAGTGTCGAAGAGCGGTCGTGTGGTTTTTAACAAACCTTTCCGCCTCTTGTGCAGAGTGGACGACGGTGAATGGAAATAGAAAACAACTCCAATCCCAAAAACACCTGCCAGAAAAGCCCTACCTCAATGAATGTGTAATTTGCCAACGGCATGTGGCAAATTTCACAACTGGCCAGCAACTAAGGATAGGTTGTATAGACCTTGCTTGAAGGGTAGGGTCGATCCAAGACCGAGAATTAGAAGTTGATTAAGAAAAAACTTTCCAAGTTGAAGACGAAGATTTGCTGAAAGAAATCGAGAAAGATGAAAAAAGAGCAGATGAAGAAGAAGCCAGAGTTATCGCTAAGCCAAAAAATAATTGGCTAATAAAGGAAGCGGATGCTTCTCAATTTAACATAATTTTAGGCTAAAAAGAAAAGTCAAATTTTCCCAAAAAAAGAAGAGAGTGGATGCTTACTGCTTGTTGACTTTGTTTTTCCAGTAAAGCAGAATCGCACCCGTCACAGTGGATGCTAACGCAGTCGCCGGAGCCTTAATCTCCAGCGGGATCGGCAAAGAAGCAACAAACGTAGTAGCAGCGCCCGCAACTGTGCCAGCCAAAACGATTAGGGCTTCCTTATTCTCAGATACCTCTATCTCATCAACCAAACAAATCACCTCCAAGAAGCATTAACAAGAAAAATCATTTGGAATAATTCAGGTTCTTTTTCAGTTAATTAGTGATGGCAAGTTTCCTGATGAAAGAGACCAGCAGCAAAGCCTGTCCAAAAAAAATTCTACCGATAAACAACAGCTAAAAACACCAAGAATTCATGCCTGAAGTATTCAACTTGGAACCGACAGTAAGAATTTAAGCAGGCGATTTCCCTTGGTGCCGCAGCTTAAATCCTACAGATAAGAGCGACTTGCAAAACGATAGTTTGTCAGCGCTGTTGATTGTTTTGATCCTCAATCATTGTAGTGCTTCTTGGCTTGGCACATCGCTTATTAGTCAATGGTACCATTAAATAGTCATAAAATTAAGGAGAAAATAAAAATGCTTAACAAAAAAATTATACCCTCGACAATCGCAACAATTCTAATTCTCTCAATTGCAATTTCAATCGTTCAAATGCCCCTAGCAAACGCACAGAAATCAGGCGAATTTGCAACATATGCATACATTCAGGTTGCCCCTAACCCCATTGGGGTAGGTCAGACCGCATATATCTCAGTTTGGGTTGACGTACCCTTGCCCTCAGCTTCTGAAGCAAACGACGTTAGACGACATGACTACAAGTTAACTATCACCGCACCAGACGGCACAGTTACAACACAAAGCTGGCCTGTAGTCAAAGACACGACAGGTGTAGAATTCACTCCTTTCACACCCACACAAACTGGAACATACGACCTCAAATTTGAGTACCCAGAACAAGTATATACTTGGTACTCAATCAGTTCCACATGGAATGGCACCAAATTCTTAGCATCAACCGCATCAACGACTCTAACAGTGCAAGAAGACCCTATCAGCGCTACACCAGATACGCCTCTACCGACTGAATATTGGTCTCGTCCAATCTACGGCACAAACCATGCTTGGGCCCAACTCGGATCACACTGGCTTGGCGGAGCCCAATTCGGTGTTTTCCAAATGGCAAGCTATAACCTATGGCAGCAAAGCGGTATCGGACCTGACAGTTCCCACGTAATGTGGACCTATCCAATCGAGTCCGGAGGCATAGTTGGAGGAGACCAAGTTGGCATCCCAGAATCTACATTCTATTCAGGTGGTTCATACGAAGGACGATTTGGTGGCGCTATAATCATAGACGGCAAACTCTGCTTCAAGACTCCACTAAGTAACAGCCAAAACGGCGGAGACTACATTGCGATGGACTTGCGCACAGGTAAAGTACTATGGAGAAATGCAACAATCAACCCGAGCTTTGGTCAACTTTACTCCTATGAGTCACCGAACCAACACGGTGTTGTTCCAAACGGCTACCTATGGCAGACAGTAACCCAAACGAGCACAACGCAAACATGGATAGCTTATGACCCAATGACAGGCAACTGGTTATTCAACTTAACCGATGTCCCTTCAACAGGAACCATAGCATACACCGACAAAGGTGAAATTGTAAAATACATTCTTAGCTACAACACAACTTCACAAACTGGAAGGTTATTACTGTGGAACTGGACTGCAGCACCAACGGCAGCACTAGGCTTACCTGGAAGTGGAACAAACGCATTACAATTCAGACCAATCGGCAAAAACATCAACTGTAGTACCGCGTACTCATTGAACGTTTCTATCTCAGGTGATCTCCTAGGAAACCAAGCACCCTCTATCACATACATTTTACCAGGTGACATAATCCTTGGTAGAAGCAGCGCAATAACTGCAGGAGTCTTCAGCACACGAGGCACCCCCGATCCATACACTGTTTGGGCAATGAATCTAAAAGACGGTCAACAAGGACAAATTCTATGGAAGAAATCTTACACAGCACCTTCAGGTAATGCATCTCGATCACTAGGACCACTAGACCCAATAAACCGAGTCTGGACCATGACTGATGCTGAATCTATGCAATGGCTAGGATACAGCTTAGCAGATGGCAATCTTCTATGGGGTCCAACAAACTTTGAAAAACGTTCGATGCAGTTCTTTGCCAGCGGCTACGGAGCAGGTCAAAGAGCAGTAACAGCCTACGGTAACCTCTATGAGGGAGGCTTCGGTGGAGAACTCTTTGCTTATGACGCAAAAACAGGATCATTACTGTGGAAGTACAACAACACAAACTCTGGTCTCGATAACTCTTGGGGTCAAACACCTATCTTCATCGCTGCAATCGCCGACGGAAAAATCTATGCTTTCAACAACGAGCACTCTCCAAACGCGCCACTGTACAAGGGTGAATGTGTCTTTATCATAAATGCAACTGACGGCACTGAAATCTCAAAGATGTTAGGCTGGGCAGGTCAAAGCGGAGGACCCGGTAGCTCTACTAGCATCACTAGCAGACGGCTTCTTTGTGTACTACAACTACTACGACAACTCCATCTGGAGTATGGGCAAAGGTCCAAGCAAAACAACAGTGTCAGCACCAAACCTTGCAGCATTACCAGGCCAAAGCGTAATCATAAGCGGCAGCGTCACAGACATTTCATCAGGTACAACACAGAACGAGCAAGCAGCACGTTTCCCCAACGGTGTCCCAGCAGTCTCTGATGCAAGCGTAAGTGACTGGATGGAATACGTCTACATGGATCAGGCAATGCCAGCAAACGCCACAGGTGTTCCAGTCCAAATATTTGTCGTCGACGCCAACGGCAACTACCGCAGCATAGGAACAACAACATCCGACGCCACAGGCTTCTACAGTCTACAATGGACACCAGACATAGCCGGCAAATACACAGTCTACGCAATCTTCGGCGGCAGCCAATCATACTGGCCATCCCAAGCAACAACAGCATTCGCAGTCGGTGAAGCATCCGCAGCAACAGCAGCACCAACTCAGCCACCCGCTTCAATGGTTGAACAATACTTCCTACCATCAGTAGCAGCAATCATTGTCGCTATCATCGCAATCGGCTTAGTCATTATTCTGATGGTTCGCAAAAAATAACCACAAAAAAACAATCTCTTCTTTTTTTATTTTCTTTGTTGTTGAGAACTGACTTACATTACATTTGGCGTTGATTCGAGAAAAACCGGGTCTTTTGGGCAACAACTACTAATTGAGAACTTATAGCTAAAGAGCAAGGCATCCAAAAAATACTAAAAAATTAGAAAAGACCTAAATTGAATTCCAATAAGGCAAACAAAAAAGAATAGAGTTATTTTTGCTGTTTTTTGGGGTAGTCTTTGCATTCATAGATGCGCAGTTGACGTTGCGGTTCAATCCGGCAGCGTTTGCGGGCATTTTTGCGCCTCAAAAGAGGAGCAAGCTGAAAGAAAGGGCATTTGTTACAGAGTGTACTCATTGTGGTTCTCCTATCGTGTCATCATCCGTTTGAACACCGGCAAAGCGATTGCAATCATTACTATGCCAAAGCCGATGAGGATTATAAGTTCGTTGGTTATCTGTGGAATACCTGCGCCTAGCACCATGACTTTTCGTAATGCGTCTGCTGCGTATGTTAGCGGTAGGAAATGCGATATTGTCTGCATGTACCATGGCATCTGCTGTATCGGGAAGAACACTCCGGATAGGAACATCATTGGGAACATCAGTGTCATCATGAGCATCTGAGCAGTTTCTTGGTCTTTGGTGAACGACGTGATCACTATGCCCAAGCCGACGAAGCTAAACACTCCCAGCAGCAATAGCGCGAACACGAGTAGGATGCTTCCTTGTATGGCGACTCCGAATATCCCGATTGCCAACGCCAAGATTATGACACCTTGGATTAAGCCTCTGCCTGTCTGCGCCATCGTCTTACCCAACAGGATTGATAGTCTGTTAACTGGTGCAACCATCATGCCGTCCATTGTGCCCATTTCTTTCTCCTGTGAGATAGCTACTGGTAAACCAGTCATGACACTCATCATTACGGTCATAGCCATGATACCAGGTGCGATGAAGTCGAAGTAGCTTGGGTTGCCGTTGACTACTCCTTGTGTTTGGACGTTTAATGGTTTAATGACTGCGATGTTTGTTGTGTTAAGTGCTTGCTGTGCCATCGGCTGTTCCCATGACATCAAATACGCCTTTTAGGGCTCCTTGTATGGTTGCGGATATCTGCGGGTTAGATTCGTCGCTGACTACGATGATCGTACCTTGCTGCCCAGACATTATGCTTTGCGAGAAGTTGGCAGGAATTACTATACCGCCTTCCAAGCACTCCTCTTTGCACTTGATCTGTAAGGTCAGCTGTACTCGACAAATCAGTCATTATCAGCATATGAGTTTGATTGTTGATCTGGTTAAGACCAGTTAAGAACCCTGTACTTGGTTCGAAATGCCCTTGAAAGCCTGCGTCTTCGTTAACGACGCCAATTTGCAAATCGTTTATGGTGCCGTTGGATGGGATAAATGAAGCCAACCATAACCATCATGAACAGTGGCATCACGATAAGCAAGCACTAAGCCCAATCGGTTGCGGAACAGTTCTGTTAGGTCTTTTTGAGCGATTCTGAAGCTGTGTTTAATAATAGTTTGTGCGGTCATGTTTTATCACCTTACTCTCTTTTGCGCTCCGCCACCAAACCTTCTACCAGGTCCCTGTGGTGCCATGGGGATTTTTTGGTCAGCGCTATCACGAACCTCGTGACCTGTAATATGCAGGAATACGTCTTCAAGGGATGGCTGCAGGTTTGCCATTGATGTGATTTTTCCTTCTTTTTTTCTGATTGCATCGACTATGTTGTCAAAGGCTTCGTTGCCGTGAACGATAACATGTAGAGTTGTAGAGTTCTCTTGAGTTACTGCGTCTGCACATTTGAGCTCCTTTATAGTGGCTGTTATTTCGGGTGTTAGGTTTGCGATTTCAAGTTTAACAACCATGGTGTCTGCTCCTGAAATTATCTTTTTCAGATTCGTTGAAGTGTCTAGGGCTATGATTTTTCCGTGATCAACGATGGCTATGCGGTCGCAGAGTAAATCAGCATCAAGCATCATGTGGGTGGTTATGATGACTGTGGTTCCTTGTTCTTGGTTGAGTTTCCTAACGAACTCTCGGATTTCCACTGATGACTGTGGATCTAAACCCAAAGTTGGCTCATCCAAAAAGAGCACCTGTGGCATGTTTAGCAATGCGCGTACTACGTTCATTCTTTGGCGCATACCTGTTGAGAATGTGCCGACTTGGGCATCTTTAAATTTGGTTAGTTGGACGAGTTCTAGTAAGTCGTCGATTCTTTTATTTAGGGTGTCTTTGGGGATGTTGAATAGGTTGCCAAAGAACCTCAGATTCTCTTTGGCGGTTAAGCGGTTGTAGATGATCATCTTTTCTGAGACTATGCCGATTAGGTTTCGCACTTGCATATCATTTTTTACTGTGTCAAAGCCGCCAATGGTGGCTGTACCCTTGGTTGGTCGTGAAAGCGTGGAGAGCATGCGTAGTGTAGTGCTTTTGCCTGCTCCGTTGGGACCTAGTAAGCCGAAGATTTCACCTTTTTTTACCTCAAAACTGATGTCATCTACGGCTGTGAACTTACCGAACGTTTTGGTTAAGTTCTTTACTTCGATTATATTGCCATTATTCATTGTAGAGAGACCACTTTTGAATAGTGTTGACTGCAATATATTGCGGTAAAATATAAGTATTACCTATAGATACTATACGTTCGAAAGACCCATGAAGCCTGAAACCCAAGACCAGACCACACAAAATTGGATGAAAGAAGCGCAAAAAGGCTACATACGCATGGGCGTTTTAATGCTTCTCAACAAAAAACCCTCCCACGGTTACGAACTCATGAAAGAAATCAACAGCCGAACCAAAGGCTTCTGGCAACCCACCGCAGGCGGTGTCTACCCCATCCTTAGAGACCTTGAAAAATCCGGCTACATCAAAGGCCATTGGGAAACCCAAAAAAACAGGCACTTAAAAATTTACAAAACCACCCAATCAGGCGATGCCATCCTAAAACACGCAATCGTAAAACAAAGCGAAATATTCACCAATATCAGCGGACTCTTCAATGAATTCGCCCGAGAAGTACTTAACGTGCAAACAACTGCTAAAATGCCGATGCCCTCACCGTTTAGTGCTTTTCTCGAAGACAAAAACTGTGAAATATCGCTGCCGCAGTTGGAGCATCAACGCACGCACCTCATAGAGAACATGAAATCGATGAGGGAACGTTTAGCAGACATCGATGAAAGGATTGCGCAACTTAAAAAACAAGCCAAACTCCAACCTGAAGTGACCGGCAAGTAGCAGCTTTGGGGTTTCTGTAAATAGTTTAAATCTGTGACTATCTTATCCTTATGAACAGGAGTGTATAACGCTTGTTTCGCGTACGAGTGAATAAAATCGAATCCACCCGCGACTTAGACGGCAACCTTGGAAAAAGAATCGAACTGCTTGAAGAGCGCGAAGTTAATCCCTACATTGTAAGGCCACAATCCGATGAAGCAAAGATGGCACAGGATATTATGCAGGCGCTTCAAACACAAATGCCGTTTCTACCGCAACGCCAACAGATGGCAACACCAAAAATCATACTGTTCCTAACCGAGCATGAATACGACAGTTTAGGTATAACCTTTGATGTTAACCAAGTTTATGAGGTTGTGCTTGAGAACCAAGCGGTAAGGTTTAGGAAAGTTTAAGCAATTCGCTCCGCATCTGAGCCAACGCCAGATGCTTGGGATGGAAAGACAACACAAACATCATGTGCCTCAAGGCACTGCTTATTTCTTCATAACCTGAAATTTTACCTTCATCACAATAAAGTGGAATTGGTTCCCCATCGTTTTCTTCATAGTACACATAGATTGGGGTACTTGATCGCTCGAAGCGTACAATTTCAAAATCCAGATTCAACCGTTTCGCAGTTTCTTTGGCTGCGTCTCGTACGGATTCTAAGCGTTCTTTGCTTGGAAGACCCGTTGAAGTATAAACCATGAGTTTCCCGGAGTTCCCCTTAAGCATACTATACTCTCACCTAGCTTTCCAATCAGTTAAATCTCTTTTAAGACAACTCCAGAAACAACATTGCCAATCAGGAGAGGGGTCGGTGAAAGTGAAAACAGACAGTAGGTGTGTCGGCGTTACCACAACTGCTTAAATCAAGCCACTAAACCCTAATCTTTAGTGAGTTTCAATGGCAACTTCTATGGAACAGGAACACGAAAACTGGCAGCCGCCTGATTGGTGGTACCGAAATAAACGACCCTCAAACGATGAGGCATATTTTGAGAATATGTGCCGAGTAATTTTTCAAGCGGGCCTTAACTGGCAGGTAATCGACAAGAAATGGGAAACCACCAAGAAGGCTTCCATGATTTTGACATCCAAGACGTAGCTTGCTTTACAGCCACAAGACTGGTAAGGCTACTGAACGACACAGGCATCATCAGAAACAAAGGGAAAATCAAAGCAATCATACAGAACGCCCAAAACTTTGTAGTAATCCAAAAAAGGTATGGTTCCTTCCAGAAGTACCTCGACAGCCAAGACAAATCAAACAACTACGCCAACGTTGTAAAGGATTTAATCAACAAATTCAAGTGGTTGGGGTCTATTTACTGCAAGCACTTTCCTCTATACAGTGGGCGAAAACATCAACGTCTGGGGGCACAAATAAAAGAGGGCTCATCAAAAAATATGGGTATGGCAAAATCCAGAGCACACGTGTATGTAAGCGGCAAGGTTCAGGGCGTATTCTTCAGGCAGAACACTAAGCGGCAGGCACAGAGCCAAGGCGTTAAAGGGTGGGTAAAAAACCTTGAAGATGGCCGAGTGGAAGCAATTTTTGAAGGTGAAGAAGAAGCCGTGAAGGCAGTGGTAGAATTCTGCAAAAAAGGTCCAAAAGGCGCTTCAGTCACAGACATAACCGTGGATTGGGAGCCGTTTAAGGAAGAATTCCAAAACTTCACAATAGCATACTAACGCTAAATTAAAATTCGAAACTACACTATAGACGCATTATGAAGATACTGGGTTTAGTGGGTAGCCCCCGAAAAGATAGCAACACCGACCTGCTCGTGAGCGCAATTCTGGAAGGCGCAGCTAAGAACAAGCATACAACCGAAAAAGTGTATCTCTATAGTGTTGATATTGCTCCATGTGTTGATTGTAGGGCATGCAAAAAAGGCAACTTTCAATGTGCCCTAAAAGATGGGATGCAAGCTCTTTATCCTAAACTTGAAGAAGCCGACGTCATAGTCTTTGGTACGCCTCTTTATTGGTATGGACCCACAGCCAAAATGAAGCTACTACTCGACAGACTGAGACCCTTTATCGAATCGAAAAAGTTAAGCGGCAAAAAAGCTGTTCTAGTAATTCCATCTGAAGAAGGCGCAGACGCATGCAACCACATCGTGGGCATGTTCAATTTGTCATTCAAGTATTTAGAAATGGACATAGTTAGCGTATTGTTGCCAAAAGCTTCTGAGAAGGCGGAAGTTAAATCGCAGCCGTATGTTTTAAATAAAGCCTTGACGCTGGGCAAACACATCAAATAAGAATGCCGTTTAGGCTTTCTTTTTGGGTATCCTGAAATGTGAGTCTTTGCCTAAACTGATGTATTCTCCACCCATTCCACGTGATGCAGCAGCTATTTTGGCGAAGTTATCTGAGCCTAAGAACTGTTTGGGTTTGATTATGATGTAGTCGCCTTTTTCTTCAAAGCTTAGGCGTGCTTCGAGTTCTTCAGGGAACGACATGCGGATGTCATCTAGTGACCTCATCTTTGAACCCTCAGTCGCTGGAGCCGTAGCTGCAGGTGTGTAGGGTGGATGTGTGGATGGGTGCAGGCAGTTTGGTGAAGCCGTAACATGAACGGTTGGCGGTTGAGTAATCTGGCCAACAGCAAGTGACTTAAGTGAAGCAGAAACCGAACGCAACTCCTCAGACATCTTATTCATTGTAGCATTGATTTCTTCAACTTTAGCCAGAAGTTGATTGAGTTTTTCTTTGTCACTGCTCACTATTGCTCCCTCTTAAACTCCTAAATAACCCCGGACGCTTAATAAATTATTTGCAGCCTAAGCCACCATGGGTCTGCAATAATGTTTACTAACTGTTTGTATTAGACGCTGTTGTTCTCACGGACCTATCACCCCTATTTATAGACTCCACGTCTGCAGCCTTAACGATGTCTACCATACTCGCATTCCTTGAGAGGCGCCTGTTTAGACTAGGCGTTCGTTGGCTGAGAATTGTTTTAATCCAGCATTTGCCGTCTCTGGATTAAGCGGCACAGTTGTGCTAAAACAATTTTTAGGTACCCCGCCTATAGAAAGGGTGTATGATTGAGATTGATGGAAGCCAAAAAAGCGGAAGCGGCACCATTCTGCGCTTATCCATAGCTATAGCAGCCATCAAAAAGCAGCCCCTACACATCATCAACATCCGCCAGAACCGTCCCCAGCCAGGCTTGAAGCATCAGCATCTCGAATCAGTATTAACAGCCGCAAAACTCTGCAATGCAGAAGTCAAAGGGGCAAAGTTAGGTTCAAGGGAACTCTGGTTTACACCTCATGAGATTAAAGGCGGCAACATAGAAGCTGTGATCGAAACAGCCGGAAGCATCCCGATGCTATTCCTGTCCGCATTGCCCATTTGCCTCTTCGCCCAAACCCCTGTACGGGTGCACGTGGCAAAGGGCGGAACAGACACCACCCACGCACCAACCATAAACTACATGCGAAACGTACTCTTACCAACTCTCAGCAAGATGGGTGTTGAAGCCGAAATTACAGTTCAAAAATACGGTTATTACCCAAAAGGCATGGGTGAAGCAACCCTAACGGTGAAGCCAAACCCCAACCTGAAACCATTTGTCCTAGAAACGTTTGGTAACCTAAAATCCATAAAGGGCGTCTCGGTTTGCACATTTTTGGCTGATAGACAAGTGGCTGAACGCCAAGCAAAAGGTGCACAGAACGTTCTCGGCCAAAATGGTTACAAAGCCGACATCCAAATCGTAAATGACAAATCAAACTCCATCCAGAAGGGCAGCTCCATCGTCTTATGGGCTGAAACAGACACAGGCGTAATCGTTGGTGCCGATTCCATCGGTGAACTGCGTAAGATGGCTGAAGATGTTGGTAAACAAGCCGCAAAAACCCTTGTAACCGAATTATCCACTAAACCAACGGTAGATGAATTCCTAGCCGATATGCTCATACCCTACATGGCATTATCTGAGGGCAAATCGGCTTTTCTCACCCGATGCCATCTCAGAACATATAGAATCCAACATTTGGCTTATGGAAAAAATGTTAAACGTTAAATTCACCATCGAAAAGGTAAACAACCTCTATCGAGTAGAAAAAAGCTGAACAACCATGCCTAAACCGTCCGTTTGCGTAAAGGTACCGAAAAATCAGGGTGAAAAAACCATAACGTTAGCAACCAAATTGGCGCTCGCTGACAAATCACTGGTTATCCAACGAGAAGAAGAAAGTCTCATTATTCCCCTGGTTAGAGAACCTATGGGCATCGAGTTAGCAACTCTAAAAAGTCAGATACCAGAATTCACCATCTACACCGCTGTTTTCAGCGAAAAACAGCTTCCCCCAGAAACCCTAACCCAAGCTCTCCAAGGCAAACTTCCCACTGAATTGCTCGATAGTGTTCCTCAAGCCTTCGATATTATCGGCGACATAGTAGTAATCGATATCCCACCCAAACTGAAGGCTTACCAAAACTTGATCGGCGAGGCAATTCTACAAACCCAAAAAAATGTCAAAACGGTCCTCGCCAAAGCAGGCGATATCACCGGTATTTTCCGTGTCCGTGACTATACTTTCATTGCAGGCGAACATAAAACCAGTACAATTCATCGAGAATTCGGCTGCCAATACTACGTTGACATAGCCAAAGCCTACTTTTCGCCTCGGCTTAGCCATGAGCATGAGCGGGTGGCTGGGTTGGTAAAGGCTGGTGAGGTGGTGACAGATTTATTTGCGGGGGTTGGCCCTTTTTCGGTGCTGATTGGCAAAAAGTCTCCGCTAGCCAAGGTGTATGCGGTTGATTTGAACCCTGAGGCAGTCGAGTTGCTCAAGGTAAACGTGCGGGTTAACAGGGTTGATAACCGAGTATTCCCAATAGTTGCTGATGCGCAGAGAAATCGCTGCTGGCAAACTCAAAGGCACAGCTGACAGAGTTATAATGAATTTGCCTGAGACGGCGATCGACTTTGTAGATGCCGCCTGCCACGCAATTAAGCCAATGGGTGGAGTAGCGCATTTCTATGGTTTTGTACGTCAACCCGATACAATTGAGAACTTGAAACAGCGCTTTACAGAGATGGTCGAGCAGAACGGCAGAACAGTGGCGCATTTTCTGTATGCCAAGAGTATTCGGGAAACTGCGCCTTTCGAGTCACAGATTGTTTTAGATGCAGTAATTCTGTAAAAAATCCTTATTCGACTATTTTAGCTACTGCAGCTCTAACTCTACGAGTTCACTCTATCAATGGTGGGTTATAACCGCCATAACTATACATCATACACGGTGGTAGTGATGGTCAGATAATCGATGAATAGGTAGGGCAAAACCGAAAGAAAATCTTGCTAATGAAATTAGCCTGCCTATTGTATGCTCTTTTCGCTGCTTTGATGGATAGACCAAGTGTTCATAAGCAATATGATGATGTTTGCAGGTTTAATGGCTTTCACTGCATCTGCAACCTAAAAACTAAGATATGGTGCTGGTGCTGACGTAGCCCTAAATCGTTAGGCTTCCACAGTTAGAGTTAAGGTGACTGGTTGTTTTGGGTTTTTTAGTTTTTCCACAACTGCTTTTGAGAGGTCGCCTGATGATTTGTCCGCTTTTACAGCTAAAGTTCTATCTGAAAGAAACTCGCTTTTTCTTATCACCAAATCGTTTGGATGGTTTAGCTTCAATTCCGGGGAGCCATACGCGTTTATTTGCCCCACCAAACCGTCCACTTCGAGTTCGATAGTTAATTTGGCGTTTGGCTTTCGCAGGGCCTTCTTGAATTCTACACTTAAATCAGCCACTGACTTGTCTGCATCTACCGCTATGATACAGTCGCCCCTTTGTGTTACCTGCCTCTCTTTGGTGATCATAATCGTGGTTGGGTGACTTGACCGAATGTTGGGGTGTCCAAACGCATGAATGACTTCTACTATTTTTTTTGGCTCCATTATTCACGTACCTCAATTGAATCTACTTTGCCATCGCCATCTAAATCAAAGCCGATGATGACCACTGCAAACGTGTCTTCCCCTTTATATTTCTCAAGGGTTTTCTTCCAGAAATTAGTCAAGGCTATAACGCAGGCTTTTGTTCCCACTGCCTTGTTACCGGCTAAAATTATAATTCGTCTTAGACTTATCCCATGGATTCACAATTTTAGCAACCAATCCCGTAACGTCTGAAGTATAATTTTGCCCTGTCTTCTTGGATGATAAACCACCAAGCAAGAAACCTTGCTGCGATGATTGCATGATAAATTTAATGGGTAGGTACTCGTTAATTTCCTGTGTTAACAGGTTAGTTCCGGGGCCACCGACTAAGATGAGGTTGTTTTTCTCTTCCTTCTCAGCTTTAACATCAACGTCCAGTTTTACTGCAAATTCAGAGGGCATCTTGGCAAACTGTCCTAAAAAAAGAGCTAAATGCGCAGCGTAGTGACCGTCTCGAGCGCTTGTTTTAAAGGGTCCATGTGGCCAATGGGCTGCCAACTACGATTTTGCCGTCAAAGAAGCCGTCATGGATGAATTCGTTGAAGAACTCTTGTAGTTGATCGCTTATGCTAAGCGTGCACATGTTCTGGATGGGTTTGTAGCCGTCAGCGAACTCTATACCAAACGCTGGGTGAAACGGTTTTGTAGTATTTGGCTGTGGCGCCTTTCTTTTTTTCTTCTCGGGCAACGGTTATGGCTCCTGCTTTGCAGAGTTTGCGTATGTGGTAGTATATTTTTTGTTCATGCATGCCTAGTTGTTTGGCGATTTCGAGTGGGTACATTTCTTTTTTTGAGAGTATGGTGAGGATTTTCCAGCTTAGGCTGCCCAGCATCATTTTTAGTTTTTGGGCGTCGTTTAGAATGCTGATTTCTTTTACTTGTTGTGTTTTGCCGTTGTCTTGGAGAAGCAGTTTTTTGTCCATGGCTGGTCAAGGCGTAATGGGTGCAGGTACTATAAAAAATTTATTTATAATGGTTAGAGAATTTCGGCGAAAAAATTGCTGTGTATACTGCCGTTGCTGCAAAATGAGATGTAACAGCTAACAAAAAAGTTGTAGCGCTCAAACTTAGTCATTAAAAATCCTTAATGTAAAATTCAAGCCCATCGATAGTTAAATCAAGACTATTTAGTGAAGGGTTCATAGATATGTGTGGAATATTTGGTTGTGTTTTAAAAGAAGGTAACGCTGCTCCTCTAATTCATTCTTCACTCAAACGCCTAGAATACCGCGGCTACGACTCAGTCGGCATCGCACACTCTAAGCGAAGGCAAAGTCTTCATCAAAAAAGATCAAGGTAAAATTGATGAAGTACACAAAATCGTAAACCTCGACGACATGCCTGGAAGCATAGGCATCGGTCACACACGTTGGGCAACCCACGGTGCACCCCTAAAAGTTAACATCTCACCCACACACCGACTGCACCGGCGAAATCGTCGTCGTCCACAACGGCATCATCGAAAACTTCATCGAACTAAAAGCTGAACTTCAAAATCTCGGCCACACATTCGTTTCAAAAACCGACACCGAAGTCATGCCACACCTAATCGAGGAAACACTAAAACATAACCCCAAACTAACCCTTCAACAGGCTGTTCTGGAAAGCCTCAAACGTGTCGAAGGCTCCTACGCATTCGCAATAATATCCACCCGTGAACCAGACAAAATCATCTGCGCACAGAAACGAGAGCCCACTTGTTTTAGGAATCAACCACAAAGGTGTATTCTGCGCTTCAGACATTCCAGCGTTTTTGAGGTAACAAACAAAGCTGTAATGATAAACAACGGCGAACTCGTAATCCTCACTGTCAACGGATATGAAATCAAGAAAATCTGTGACGGCAGCACAATCACGCGTGAACCAATAACCATTGAATGGACAGCTGAGATGGCGGTAAAACAGGGTTACCCACACTTCATGATAAAAGAAATCCATGAGCAACCTGAAACCCTGCGTAACACCCTTCGTATACAAGATCACTACTTGGATTTACTTGCTACATTTCTTGATCGCGCCAACGAAGTCTTTCTTGTAGCCTGCGGAACAAGCTACCACGCATGCCTAGCAGCATCCTATATGTTCTCAAAACTTGCGTTTTTACCAACTTATCCCAGTTTACGCTTCAGAATTCATTGAACAATACGGCAAATCAGTAAACATCGACAGCACAATCCTTGCCGTAAGCCAATCAGGCGAAACAGCTGACACCATAGCAGCAGTAACCTGTGCTCAGCAACGTGCCGCAACCATCCTAAGCTTAACAAACGTTATCGGCTCAACCCTAACACGCGTCAGCCGAGTCTACATTGGCACACAAGCAGGTCCAGAAATCGGCGTCGCAGCAACAAAAACCTTCACTTCCCAACTCTCAGTTTTAGCACAGTTAGCATTAAAACTCTCTAAGAAACGGGGAAAAGTATCTCAAGACGAAATGGATACTCTTAGAAGAGAAACTGCAGGAGCTGCCCCGAATATGTTGAATACAATCGTTAGCCACACAAGAAGACAAAATCAAAGCAATCGCCAAGAAATACGCTGACTCCAAAGTGTTCTTCTTCTTGGCAGAGGCATAAGCACCGCCACAGCTTTTGAAGGCAGACTAAAACTCATGGAAATCGCTTACATCCCATCCATAGCGTTCCCCGCCGGCGAAAGCAAACATGGCCCAATCAGCCTAATCGAAGACGGCTTCCCAGTAGTGTTCGTCTGCCCCAAAGATGACACCCACAGAACTGTAATCGGCAACATTATGGAGATGAAAGCTCGAGGCGCCACACATAATCGCAGTAATAGAGGAAGGCGACGAGGAAATCAAAGCCTTAGCCGACGATTACATCGAAGTTCCAAAAGGCATCCCAGGCGTACTATCACCTATTCCATTTGCTGTGCCATTGCAACTGTTAGCGTACTATACTGCGCATTGAGAAGGGGTAAAACCCAGACATGCCACGGAACTTGGCGAAATCGGTTACCGTAAAGTAACCCTCTCATTTCTAATTATTGTGAGTCGGATGGTATGAGTGATATTCTAAATCAAGACGTAATACTAAGTGCAACTATCCTCAAAGACTGTAACAACTGTGGACACCCAAGAGGAGCCCATCAGCGGGACAGAGGCTGCACCATTAAAGGCTGCACCTGCCAGAAATTCACCGAATAAACTCAGCCGAACCATTTCTCGAGTGAGACTTTTCCTTTCTGTTTCTTGCTCCCCGCAGTCATGCGTTCAATGGATTTTTTGATTCGCTCTTCACCGAACTCTTTTTCGCGGCACAAAAACTCCAATAAGCCTTGTTCGTTGGGTTCTTTCCATTCTAATTTGTAGTTGTCGGTAACTTCTGGATGCAAAAAGATTTCTTTTATCTGCTCTACTTTATCGCCATAAGTGACGTTTTCGATGTGAGGTAACGCTGCCTCTATGGTGCCATATTGCTTTATGAGTTTAAGGGCAGTTTTTGGGCCCAATCCTTTGACGCTATCGTTAAAGTCTGTGCCAATCAAGATGCCCACGTCGATTAATTGTTCATAAGTTAACTCGCATTCACCAAGCGTTTTATGTAATTCTACAATTTCGGGAACAACTTCAATGAAGGCTTTACCTCTCCTTCTTCTGCCTGAGATAGTGACGTTTCTAAGTAGTTTGGGTGCTCCGAAGAGTAAACTGTCATAGTCTTGGCTTGCACAAAAATCTGCATCGCCTTTCTTGTTCATGTACGCTGCTTGGGCTTCGCCTTCGCTTGGCGCTTGAATCCATGGCAAACCCATTAAATCCAGCAGACTCTTGCTTTCTGGTACCATGTAAGACTTCATGGTTGTTGCCACCTGCGCGTACTGCCGCATCTTTTCTTTGTCGCCCTTTGCTTCTGCTTTGACGTAGCTGGCGACTGCTTCAATCTTAACTTGGCGTCGCCTTTCAACCTCAGCAGACTTCAGCACCGGAGATTTGCCATCGAAAACAAAAATCGGTTTTAATCCCATTTCTATGAGGTTGCTTGTGCGGTAGAACAGGCCGCTTAGGTGGCTGGTGATTTGGTCTTTGCTGTTTTTGAGCGGGGTGCCGTCTGGTTGGCGAATTATGGTAAGGAACTGGTAGATGGTGTTGTATGCGTCTATGGCTATGATTTTACCCGATAAGTCTTCGAGTTTAACTGGGGTTTTTGGTATGAGGTCTTTGAAGTTTACTCCCAAAAGGACACCACAGATTAAGATTAGGCAAGACTCTGGTTTAAGAGGTTTACGAATTAAGATTTTTACAGGCAATCATAAAAACCCCAAACAATGGTTGACACAAAAACTGCCTGCTAGTAATCGCTACCAATTTAAGTTTTACAGTACTTTAAGGGCTTTTCTAGGCATAGCAGATATAAGGAACCCCAACAATATTTCGGGCACAGAAGTGTCACAGTTATGTCAGAAAAACTGTCATTAGTCACATGTACAAGCTGCGGTAAACCAATCCCACCAGGCAGCGAATCTACAAAATTCCTATGCCCAAGCTGCGGCGAAATCCTCCTCAAACGCGACGGTAAATGCCGGAAATTCGGCAGACTATACAAATGCCCCAAATGCGGATTTCAGGGACCATAAAAGGCGATTGTAATGGGAGCCATACTTGTAGTCTACAAGGTTTTCCCCGAAGACATAGTTCCAAGCTTTGACCCCCTAAAAGAAAAAATCAAAGCAGTTCTCCCTCAATCAAGCTCAATTGAAGGTTGGGGCGAAGAAGAAGTTGCCTTCGGACTCAAAGCGTTACTTGTTCAAGTCCGCTTCCCGGAAGACAAAATGGGTGTTGTTGAAGAATTCGAAGTTGCACTCGCCAAAATTCCAGGCGTGAGCCAAGCTGAAGCCTTTAACATTCGCAGAACAAGCCGCGATTAACCCTCTTTCAAACAAAACTCCCTTAATTTTCCTTTTAACAAGCACCTGAATGTTTCTGGCGCTACGTTTTAAAGTTTATATATCCTACTCGTCTTTTTCAAACACACCTAAGTCAGCACATTATTTGGAGAATTTCACGATGAGCGAAGTTCAATTACGCGTCGGAGACGCACGGCAAAGAGATGTCGGCAGAGGAATCGCCCGCATCGACCAACGCACAATGCAAAAACTAGGCATAAGCGCTGGAGACGTAATCGAAATTGTTAACAAACGCACAACAAGCGCCATTGCTTGGCCAGCTTACAGTGAAGACCAGAACCGCGACATCATCCGCATTGATGGTTTTACACGCAAAAATTCTGGTGTAGCCATCAACGAATATGTTGTGGTACGGCCTGCCAAGGTGAAAACAGCTCTTGCATTAACTTTAGCGCCAGTCGACATGAGGCTAAACGTAGATGAAGACTTCACAAACTTTGTTAAGAACCGCCTCATGGAACGCACACTAGTAGAAGGCGACACTACCCTAGTTATGATGCTGGGACACGCCATACCCTTCACAGTTTCCAAGACACGCCCCATGGCATCATCAAAGTCACAACCGAATCCAGAGTAACTATCCTCAACGAACCCGCCCCAGAAGGCAAAGGCCTCCCACGCACAACCTACGAAGACATCGGTGGACTGCGCGTAGAAATCCAACGAGTCCGAGAAATGGTCGAATTGCCCCTGCGTCACCCTGAACTGTTCCAGCGCCTCGGAATTGAACCACCAAAAGGCGTCTTGCTACATGGTCCACCAGGCTGCGGTAAAACCCTCCTCGCCAGAGCAGTCGCTAACGAATCCGAAGCAAACTTCTACAGCATCAACGGCCCAGAAATCATGAGCAAATTCTACGGCGAATCTGAAGCACGCCTAAGAGAAATCTTCCAGCAAGCACAACAGAACGCTCCAAGCATCATATTCGTAGACGAACTCGACGCTATCGCGCCGAAACGTGAAGAAGTCACAGGCGAAGTCGAAAGACGAGTAGTCGCCCAATTACTTGCACTCATGGATGGCTTATCAGGCAGAGGAAACGTCATCGTCATCGGCGCAACCAACCGCCCAGGCGCACTTAGACCCAGCATTGCGCAGACCCGGACGATTTGACCGAGAAATCGAAATCAGCGTTCCTGACAAAAAGGGAAGATACGAAGTCCTACAAATCCATACACGTGGAATGCCGCTTCATGGAGTGGACGTTCCTGAAGACCAAAAAACAGGTCTAGATGTTGACCTCAAGAAGCTCTCAGGCATGACCCATGGCTACACAGGCGCAGACCTCTCAGCATTCGGCAGAGAAACCGCCATGAAAGCACTCCGCAGATACCTGCCACAGATTAACCTTGAAGAAGAACGCATCCCACCAGCAGTCCTGGAAAAGATGGAAGTCACAATGGATGACTTCTTAGGCGCATACAAAGAAGTAACGCCTACTGCAATGCGTGAAGTCTACATTGAAGTCTCCACAGTCCATTGGGACGATGCAGGCGGATTAGATGACGTTAAACAGCACCTAAAAGAAGCCGTTGAATGGCCAATCAAGAACCCTGAAATGTTCACTCGATTGGGCATTCGTCCACCAAAAGGCATACTAATGTATGGTCCACCTGGCTGCGGTAAAACCCTACTTGCACGAGCCGTTGCAACTGAAAGCGAATCCAACTTCATCTCAATCAAAGGCCCAGAAGTCTTCAGCAAATGGGTCGGCGAATCAGAAAAAGCAATCCGCGAAGTCTTCCGCAAAGCCCGCATGGCAGCACCAGCAGTGATCTTCCTCGACGAAATCGACTCATTAACACCCCGCAGAGGCATGGGCATGAGTGACAGCGGAGTCAGCGAACGTGTAATCAGCCAACTCCTAACCGAAATGGACGGCATAACCACACTCCAAGACATCGTAGTCATCGCAGCAACCAACCGGCCCGACATGGTTGACCAAGCAGTTATTCGCCCAGGCAGATTCGACCGCTTAATCTATGTCCCAGAACCAGATGAAAAGAGCCGCCTACAAATCTTCAAACTCTATACCAAAGGCATGCCCATTAACAAAGACGTGGACCTAAACCAGTTAACATTATCTACCAAGTACTATTCCGGTGCAGACATCGAATCACTCTGCCGAGAAGCCGCTATGCACGCCTTGCGTCGAGACGTAAACAGCCGCGAAGTCATGATGAAGGATTTCTTGGATGCCATGAAAGAAATGGGTCCATCCATATCGCCTGACATGGAAAAATGGTATAAGAGCTTCATGCAGCAAATCCGACAAGTACAAAAGCCACAAACACCAGTTGCTTAGACAGAAGGAAACCGTTGATGCCGCAGATTAAAACTTGGAAAACACGCCCAGCTTTCTTTTACCTATTGGAAATCCTAAAAAAGAAGGGCGATATGACTGACGATGACCTCTTTGAGCAGCTTAAGGACGAGTATGAGGACTTAGGGTTTAAGGACTTTAATGAGTTGCTGCTGGATTTGGAGGTTAGCGGTAAGGTTCGTACGTCTTCGATGGCTCGCGGTAAACGCCGAATCGAGTTAATCCAGTAAAGATATTTTTTCTTCTTTTTCATTTCTTTTTATTTATTTTTGAATAGAATGTTTTTTTATAATTATCAGCTTGACTGATTTTTTCGGTTTTATATTGGTCTATGGGGTGTTTGCTATTCTGATTGTTAGTTTTATAGTACACTGCTTCTTGATAATTGCATGGTTAGACTATCGGTTAAAAAATATTTGATTTTATAGTAAAACCTCTAATATACAATACCAAAATTGGTGCTTGTGCAATACTTTTCACTAAAGATTGACTTTTAATGCATTCTGTTCCCGCCCCCGCGAAAAAGATAGTTTTTTTGGCATATCTGCGTGAGTTGATATGGTGAAATCCCTTTCCCTTCTCCATTATTTACTAAAACATTAATAAGAAACCGAGTAAAATAGCTGGGTTAAGACAGCGGTATTTTTGGTAAATAGCGCTGTCTTTATAAAAAAAGGAAAATAAAAAGAAATGAAAACCACAAATAAACTCGCAATGGCGCTATTAGCGATCTTTGCACTATCAATTGTTACATCAATACCTTCTATGAACATTGAAGCACAAGCAGCAACAACAATGAAGACTTATGCAATTTCTGATGCCATTCCTAATAGAATTGGCGTTGGAGAAGAAACACTGCTAAAATGCGGTATTACAGAGGCACTAGTAACCCAAGCCTATGGATGGGAACGTCTTACAATAGTCGTTACTGCACCTGACGGAACAAACACCACCCTCGGTCCATTCAAGACTGACTCCACAGGTTCAACCTACACACTCTACACACCAAACCAAATCGGCACTTATACTCTAACAACATACTTCCCAGAACAAGAAATGCCAGTCGATACTATGGCCATGGAAAGAGGTTCTATGGTTGCCAAAGGCACCATTATTCCTAGCAAGCACAGCCACAAGCCAATTGGTTGTAACGGAAGAAGCCTCCCTAAGTTATCCAGGTCATACCTTGCCAACTGAATACTGGAGTCGTCCAATCGACCCACAGCTCAGAGAATGGTACAGCATCTCAGGTAACTGGGTAGCACGACCAGACAACTCATTAGTACTCTACAACGACGATGCACCAGAATCTGCACACGTTCTATGGGCAAAAGAATTAACAACCGGTGGACTAACCGGCGGTCTATGGGGCGAAGGTCAGATTCCAGCAACATCTGAAACTGGTGACGCATACGAAGGCAAATACGCAAACTCAATCGTACTCAACGGTGTCCTATATTACAACCAATTCGACCAAGGATTAACCAGCTCAATAGTAGCAGTTGATCTACACACTGGCGAAACACTCTGGGTTAAAAACGCAACTTCACTATCATTCGGTCAAATACTATACTTCGATAGCTTCAACTATGACGGTGTATTCACATACCTCTACTCAGCCTCAGGCACAACTTACACAGCCTGGGATCCATTCGATGGCAAATGGGCATTCACATTCAACAACGTACCAACTTCAGGCGTTAGATCATTCGGTCCAAGCGGTGAAATTCTTTTCTACCAAATAAACTACCAAGCAGGCTGGATGGCACTCTGGAACTCAACATTAGCAGGCCTACAAAACTCGGCAATCGGCACCTCATCATATGGTAGTTGGGGTAGCCAAGTCCAAGGAAGAACATTCGATGCATCTAACCCGAAATGCTACTCCTGGAACGTTACAATTCCAAAAGGATTGACAGCAAGCACATCATTCTTCTCACCGATCCTAAAAGTCTACAATGAAGACAGAGTTGTGTCAGTATTCTTCAACCAAACAAAGGTTCGAGTATGGGCACTACCACTTGACCAAATAACTCCAACATTGACAGCAGCAGTAGCATCACCACAATCAATCACAACGATCTATGATGAATGGTGGAATGCACCCTCTGAATGGCTCAGCGGCTCAAACACACTACACTATGTCGGCGCATCAAACAACGTTGAAGACGGTGTTATCGGTGTTTGGTCTAAAGAACTAACAACCCACTATGGCTTTAGCGTTGAAACTGGCAAATACCTCTGGGCAACTGAATCCGAAAACTACTTAGACGCATACGGCTGGGGTAACGCAGAGCACACCTGGTACTATGCCTATGGCAAATTGTACTCAGTAGGTGTCGCAGGCATACTATATGCATATGACCTAAACACAGGCGAAACTCTATGGACCTACAACATGACTGACGCATACGGCGAACCCGTCACAGGCCAAAACTGGTGGGGCTGGATCACTCTAATTGCAGACGGTAAAATCTACCTCGGCACAATAGAGCACTCAGCAGAAAACCCACTTCCAAGAGGCGCACCACAAATCTGCATTAATGCATCCAACGGCGCAGAAATCTGGAGAGTTAACGGTATGTTCCGTGACACCAGATGGGGTGGTAACGGAGTTATCGGTGACAGCATCATCGCAACCATGGATACATATGATCAACGTGTGTATGCTATCGGCAAAGGCCCAACATCAATGACAGCATCTGCAGGACCCAAGGTTACAACCGAAGGTAGCAGTGTAGTAATTGAAGGTACCGTAATGGATGTTTCTCCAGGTACAGCAACCACTGAACTATCACTACGCTTCCCCAACGGTGTCCCAGCAGTCTCTGACGCAAGCATGAGCTCATGGATGCTCTATGTCTACAAACAATTTGAGCAGCCAACCAACGCATCCGGTGTACCAGTCACAATCCAAGTTGTCGATGCTAACGGAAACTTCAGAACTATCGGCGAAACCACAAGCGACGCCACAGGTTACTACAGCTTTAACTGGGTACCAGACATCACTGGTAAATACACGGTTATTGCAACATTCGGTGGCTCAGCAGCATACTATGGATCATACGCAGAAACCTCTTTCGTTGTCGACCCAGCAGCAGCAACAGCAACACCATTAGCAACACCCGCACAATCGATGGCTGATCTATACTTCGTCCCAGCAACAATCGGCATAGTAGTCGCCATTGTCATAGTCGGTGCAGTTCTAGCACTGTTGCTCTTAAGGAAGAAACCTTAAAACAACAACCGCAAGTCAAAAAATCAAAACCCTTTTTCTTTTTTTGTTTTAATCTTCTTAAGGCTTTGAATATTTGTAGTCGTGAGTCATCATGTCGGACTTGTTATTGCTGGCTCCTAAGCAGATGGTTTTTGGGCTAGTTATTGTGTGTCTAACGGTTGGAAGATGCGAGGTCGATTGTTTATACAATTAGTTTATACAGATAGTTTATACAAGCGTCTGGGAATCGAGGTCTCTACGATGTTTGCTTCTTTGCATCTGGCATGGGGTAATAAAAAATGATCTGTGGGCAGCTGAGTTTTCGCTAAAACTAGACCAAATAAGCTGACGCAAGCAAACGCAAGTTTAACCTGGTATTATTCTTTATCAACCTGAACTCTCAATAGTAGTGACTGAAGGTTGTGCAATGAAAACCCCAAGTGAGTGGCAACAGATTCTAACGGAATGCAAAACCAACATACAACTTACAATCAATCCTCTTACAGCAACTATACAGGAACCTCAGCCGAATTTAGGCATGGGTGCAGGCGGGGACATGATGAAACCCGTGGATTTAGCCGCTGAAACAGCTATTGTCGAAACCCTAAAGCGGCATGACGTTTCTTTCACGTTAATCAGCGAAGAGTCAGGAATAAAAAAATATGGCACCTCACCGCAGAACTGCTACGTAACCGTGGACCCCATCGACGGCACAACCAACCTAACACATGGCTTACCCTTCTACGCAGCCTCAATCGCAGTCTCAAACAAGCCTGAACTCGCCGACGTCTACGCCGCTATGGTAGCAGACCTCCCCCACAACGCAACCTACACCGCCTTTAGAGGCGAAGGCGCGTTCCGAGACGGCAAAAAAATAGAAACCTCCAAAACCACCTCACTAAACGACGCATTAATCGGCTTAGACATAAACTCATACAACGGTAAATTCGTCATCCAAAACGTCACTCCCCTAATCGAAAAAAGCAAACATATCCGCCACTTCGGCGCAAACGCCCTAGAAATCTGTTACGTTGCAAACGGCTTAACAGACGCCTTTGTTGATTTGCGGGGAAAAATCCGCACCACCGACGTCGCCGCCGGGTTCCTCATCGCCAAAGAAGCAGGCGCAGTAGTCACAGACGCCAACAATCAACCCATAAACGTACCCTTAGACCCCAAACAGACGCTGAATTTTGTAGCTTCAGCCAACAAGGAACTTCACAAACAAATTTTGAAATTGGTAAAAGCCAATGTTTAGTTTGCTCTTGCCAAACCCGGTAGCATTAGTGAAAACAGAGAAGACTAAGACGTTTCTTATCTCTGATCCCCATATCGGCTGGGAAATGGAGCTTCAGCAAAAAGGTATCCATATACCAAGCCAAACTGGCAAACTCCTAAACAAATTAACTGCGATTCTCACAGAATACAAACCTGATGCACTGGTTATTCTGGGCGACGTCAAATACACGGTAATATCGAGCGAGTTTGGGGAATGGCATGATATTCCAGAGTTTTTCAAGAAACTGCAACCTTATGTAAACAAAATTTCTATTGTCAGAGGTAATCACGATGCCAACCTTGAACCGCTTCTCCCCGAAAACGTCGAACTATTGCCTGCAACGGGCGCAGTCGTCGGCGATGTCGGCGTTTTTCATGGGCACAAGTGGCCATCACCTGCACTTTTAGGCTGCAAGACCTTGGTTATGGGGCATCTGCATCCAGTGGTGGTATTTCGTGACCCGACAGGCTGCAAAATGACCCGGCAAGTGTGGATGAGAGCAGACATTGACAGCGAGGCTCTCGCAAGGATTCTGCTCAAGAAGAGCAACATAAAAATCGCTGGTTCAGTCGAGGACACCCTACAGAAACACTTCAACACCAAATTGAAGGCTTCTGAGCTCTACATTATGCCCAGCTTCAACGACTTCTTAGGAGGCAGACCCATAAACGAGACTCGCCCCAGAAAAGAAATTGGGGCCGAAGCTTTGATTGGGCCTGTGCTGCGTTCAGAAGCGGTGGATGTTGATGAATCGGAGCTTTATCTTTTAGATGGCACTTACTTGGGCACACTAAACCAACTTAGAGCTTTGTAATTTGAATGCGTTTAGCTGATAACTCTTATATTTGCCACATAACATATGGCTAACATAGTTTAAGGGAGAGATAAATCAAAATGAAACTAGTAACAGTACTTTTACCAGAAGCCTACCTCGAAGGCTTAGATGAATTAGTTCGAGCAAACATGTATCCAAGCAGAAGCAGCGTCATCCGCTCCTCAGTACGCGACCTGCTCAAAAAAGAGCTCTGGGAAAACAAACGCGGAAGATAAACCGCCCTATATTCTCTTTATAGAATAAAGCAGCCTCTGAGCAGCTTCCGCTGGATCGGAAGCCATAGTTATTTCTCTACCCACAATCAAGTAATCTGTGCCTGCTCTAATCGCAGCTTCTGCACTGCCACCCTGAACACCAACACCTGGTGAATAGATAGCTGCTTTTTCCCGCAAAATCTGCTTAACTTCAGCAATTTTTTCGGGATGAGTAGCTCCTACAACTACTCCGTCGGCACCCCATTGCACAGCTTTCCTTGCAAAGGAAACGTATTGGGGCATTTGCTCGCCAGTGTAGGGGTCAACTATGATTTGGCCATAACCTTCGCTGCTCCTTTGTGACTCATATAAGTTAGTAAGATAACGCCTCTGTTGAGTCGTTTAGAAACGTCAAATAATGGCTTCATACCCTCTTCCCAGCCAACAAACGGGTTAGCAATGATAGCGTCAAAGCCCGCTGCAAAGTAGTATTCAGCTATCACTTGGTTGGTGGCTCCTATATCGTTTACTTTAGCATCCATGATCGCGAGTAGTCCTTGTCCTCGAATTTGTTCCACGAGGAATTGGACGCCGTCAAAGGTGCCCAGCGGCAAGGTGAGATGGTGGTTGATTTTTACTGCGCTGATGTAGGGGTGGACTGCTTTGAGGATTTTCTGTGCCTTGATTAGGACGTTATTGCGGTTTTCGGCGGGTTCAAACGGAAAGTCAAGTGCTAAGACGAGGGGTGAGTTTTTGCTTTTTGCTGCTTCCTGCATTTTTCCTTTAAACGACAATCGGACATGCCTCTTGATGGTGATAGTAGTAACTGGTTCTGTTTTATTGGTAAATTAGCTTTTAAACCTTCAACTTAGATAAGAAACTTAAAATTTGCCTCCATCCAATTTGGCGTATAACAACAATCAAACTCACCCAAAAAAGAGGAAGAATGAGCATGGTTAAGCAGACGATAGCACAAAAAGTAATCGCAAAGCACATAGTTGAAGGTAAAATGGTTGCAGGCGAAGAAATCGCCCTAAAAATCGATCACACCCTAACACAGGACTCCACCGGCACCATGGCCTACCTCGAATTCGAAGCCATGGGAATCCCCAAAGTCAAAACCCTACTAAGCGTCAGCTTCGTCGACCACAACATGCTCCAAAACGACTTCCGCAACGCAGACGACCACCGCTACCTCCAAGGCGTAGCAGCAAAATATGGTATCGTCTTTAGCAGACCCGGCAACGGCATCTGCCACCAACTCTTCCTTGAACGCTTCGCCAGACCCGGCTACACATTACTTGGCAGCGATAGTCACACTCCAACCGCAGGAGGAGCAGGCGTAATCGCAATCGGTGCCGGAGGTTTAGACGTTGCAGCAGCCATGGCAGGAGAACCCTTCTACCTCGAAATGCCCAAAATCGTTGGCATAAAACTCACAGGAAAACTCCAACCATTCGTCTCCGCCAAAGACATCATACTCCAAGTCCTAAAAATCCTAACAGTCAAAGGCGGAGTAAACAAAATCCTCGAATACTATGGTCCCGGCGTAGAAACACTCAGTATACCCGAACGCGGAACCATAACCAACATGGGGGCTGAAACGGGTGCAACCACCTCCATATTCCCATCAGACCTAGTCACCAAAGCCTTCCTTGCAGCTCAAGGCAGAGAAGAAATGTGGCTTGAACTAAAAGCGGACGAGGGCGCAACATATGATGAGACAGTTGAAATTGACCTCTCCAAACTCGAACCCCTAATCGCATTGCCTCACAGCCCAGACAACGTCAAAACCGTCAGCGAACTCGAAGGCACCCCAGTCGACCAAGTCTGCATCGGCAGCTGCACAAACTCATCACTACGAGACCTAAAAATCGTCTCCGCACTACTTAAAAGCAAAAAAGTTCATGAAAACACCAGCCTAACCATTTCTGCGGGTTCACGTCAAGCCATGGAAAATTTGGCTGCTGCAGGCGAACTTGAACCATTCATCCAGTCAGGCGCAAGAATCCTAGAAAACTCTTGTGGACCCTGCATCGGCATCGGGCAAGCCCCAACAACAGAAGCTGTATCACTGAGAACTTTCAACCGCAACTTCAAAGGCCGAAGCGGAACACAAGATGCAAAAGTGTATTTGGTCAGTCCCGAAACCGCAGTTGCAGCGGCATTAAACGGCAAAATCACTGATCCACGCAAACTCGGCAAATTCCCCCAAATCAGCATGCCCGAAAAGTTCCTTTTAAGCGATGCCATGTTCATTCAGCCAAGCTTCTGTGCATCAGAGAAAGTAATTATGGGACCAAACATTAAACCGCTGCCAACATTCGCACCTCTACCCGAGAAACTCTCAGGCGAAGTCCTCCTAAAAACAGGCGACAACATCACCACTGACGATATAATCCCCGGCGGCTCCGAAATCATGTCTTTACGCAGTAACATCCCCCAAATCAGCACTTACACCTTCTGTCATATTGACAAAACCTTTGCTTCACGTGCGCTCCAGAAGTGCGGAGGATTCATCGTTGGCGGCGAAAACTATGGACAAGGCAGCAGCAGAGAACATGCGGCGCTTGCGCCCAAATATTTGGGAGTGAAAGCTATCATTGCTAAATCCTTCGCCAGAATCCACATGGCCAACCTAGTTAACTTCGGTATATTACCCTTAACTTTTGCTGACAAGAAAGACTATGACACCATAGAAATGGGTGATGCTTTAGACCTTGAGGTTGATGGATTGAAGGAACACTTAGTCATCGTAAACAAGACTAAGGGTACAAAAATCAACGTAAACTTGAACCTAAGCAACATAGAAAAAGAACAGGTACTTGCAGGCGGAAAATTAGCCCTTATAAAAGCCAAACAGACCAAAAAATAATAAAATTCGATAGAGTACACAGTGGCTCGCTGCTTTGTGTGCTCTCAAATCCCCATTTCCGCTAATTTTAATGGACTATTGATTTCTATACCTGTTGTTCCCGTGACAACACGACTAATTCTAGAGTGGGCTTCTGAACCAACCGTTATAACCCGGTCGCCTTTGTAAGAGACCGTAATTGTGACGCCTTCTCTGCAGAGGTCCTCCACGAGATCCTTTACAAGGGGGCGTGCCTTTTGGGCTTCTCTAAGTGTATTTACACCTCTGTGTATACTCTCACGTAGGCCTTTCTTTGTAGCGGCTCCTCTTGCACTGGACACGATTTCCTTTATGAATTGCTTGTTTTTGGCGTTGAAATCGATTTTTTTATTTGCTACATTTACTTCGACTGCTTCAACATCGTTTTGGCTAATTATTATTTTTCCCGATTTAAGAGCTTCAACTAGTAAAGTGGTTAATTGCACTTTACGTTCGCCTTAAAAAGTGATTTTAGGTGCCGGTCGCTTGTTTTGCCATAACAATATCCAGGACTACTGCACCATTGATTGTAGCTTTCATAACTCCTGTGTCTAGTGTAAGTTCTTGGAAACTGAGTTTAACGTCAGATTGTGTTCCTGCCAGTTTATCAAGCACTGCAACTAGGGTATCTCCAACAGTTTCAGCTGTTCTTGCCATTGCTGATCCAGAAGCCTTGCTCAAACTCTGATGTATATTTCCATTTTTTTCCATAAAAACACCAGTCTAAACCTAAGAAAAAATGGTATAAATACTTGACCTAAACAAAAAAGTAAAAAGAGGGGCTTTCTAATTTTTGGAACGCCTGAATTTTAGGCATGAAAGATTAAATTTTGGATGCTAATTCCTTTGGTGTGGTGTCGATAGAGCTATTCAGTTAAAGCGCTATACCTGCCAAACTGTAGAGTTCGTTAAGTTCCAGGTGATTTTTTCGTCTCTTTCGGGGTTGTTATAGAATTGGTAGTTCTCAAGCTGAATTAGCATGCCGGTTGCTCTGTCAAAGAATATGTTCATGTAGTCGTATCTCAGTGTACTGCCCGTTGGGTCTTTTATGTCTGAAAATGGGTTGTTTATGAACCAGAAGTTCTGTTCTCTGCTGCCACTGCTGTATGTTCTGGGGCTTGTATTATTCACGATATTGTTGTCGTAACCGTTTGGCCGAAGTAAGTCATTTACATTGAGGTTTGCTGGGTAGATAGCCCAGAATTTGATTCCCTCTCCGCCTTTTGATATGTCGAAGGATTCTGTGAAAACTTGGTTGGTACCGTTTAAGAATTGCCAGGTGTTTTTTGTGGAAACTATGGTGCCATTTACATCCGTAATCTCGACTTTATAGTAATCTGTTTCGTTGTAGATTGAGAAACCCTCTGTTGGTACAGCATTTAAACCTGTTAGGGTTACATAACCCTTAAGGCTATAGGTGAAGGTGTCACCAACATCCACCCCAGCCACTATTGGTTTAGCTGACATGGTTGCATAGAGTGCTGCGCCTACAGCTCCTATCAGTATAATTGACAGAATAATCGCTAGGTAGCGTTTAGTGTGGCTTTTCTTTACGTAGGTCATGGCTCTAAATTGAACTCTTCAACTATTTAGTTGTTTTCCCAAAACTTGACTCTTGAACGGGTGTATGGTTAAACCAGCAGAACTGTTTTGGTATTTGCAGCTTATTATGTCTGATTTGTTGTTTTGCCTTTGCAGCTTGGTTGGGTGATAGACAGCATTTAGAAAGGATGGAAGGAAAACAAAAAAAATTAAGTCCATCCAACAATAATTTTTTCTATAATCTCGAGGGAAATACCTGATTTTGTCGCTTTTCTAAATTTTTATCGCTATTTTTTTGTGAAGTAACGCAATATTAAATTTTAGTAACTATTATAAACATGAAAGTTAATAATTAATCCATTGGGCAGGCAAGCCCAAAAGAATTCTAAATTTGCTAATCAATAAAAATAGTATATTCTTCGCTTTCTTGCCCAAATATAAAATAAGGAAAGAAAAAAAATGAATATGCCAAAAAAATTCGCATTGGCGCTATTAGTCGTTTTTGCAATCTCAACAGTTACGGCAATTCCTTTGAACATCGGAGCACAAGCACAAGTTACACAAAAGACATATGCTATCGCGGACGCTATTCCGAACCCAATCGGTCTAGGTGAAACAACACTGCTTAAATGCGGTATTTCAGAGGCCGCAGCATCAGCATCTTTAGGATGGTCTGGAATCACTATTACCGTCGTAAAACCAGACGGAACAACAGAGACTCTTGGTCCGTTCACAACTGACTCTACAGGCTCAACCTATACAATATATACACCCGACCAAGTAGGAAACTACACCATAACAACAAACGTTCCAAACCAAACAATTACACAAAGATTCCTGCCCTCGGAAAGAGGTGTTTACATCGAAGCAGGTACTGTACTTTTAGCAAGCAGTAAGACAACTATATTGGAAGTACTCCAAGAACCAGTCGCAAATGTTTATCCGGGTCATTCTTTACCAACCGAGTACTGGAGTCGTCCAATCGACCCACAACTCAGAGAATGGTATTCAATCTCAGGTAACTGGGTAGAACGACCATTCAACTCATTTGTAAAGTACCAGGATAATGCACCAGAAACTCCACACTTCTTGTGGTCTACTCCATATGAAATGGGCGGTTTGAGCGGCGGATTATATGATGGCGAAAATCAAATTCCAGCAGCATCATATGCAGGTGACGCATACGAAGGCAGATTCTCAGCTTCAGTTGTTATCAACGGTGTACTATTCTACAACACGCGCGGATCAGGAACTTACTCCACAGTTGGCATACCCGGTATCCAAGCAATTGACTTACACACAGGAGAAAAACTCTGGTTCTTAAACAACACAGTACTCTCATTTGGTCAAACAATGTTCTATCCAAGCTACAACGTTAACGGTATATGGAACTATCTATGGTCAGTTTCCGGTTCAAACTATACTGCATACAACCCAACTGATGGTTCATTCGCATTCCAATTCTATGGCGTCCCATCAGGTTTTAGAACTTGGGGTCCAAACGGTGAAATTCTAATCTACCAAGTGGACTACACTAATGGCTGGATGGCTCTTTGGAACTCAACACTTGCAGGTCTACAAAATGCAGTTATCGGTACTCCCTCATATGGCAGTTGGACTTTCGGTGTCACAGGTCTGAACTCTAACGGTGTCAGCATTGCTAACCCAACAAACCCAATAGGCCAACAAGTAAACTCTGCATATCCAACAGTCAGATGCCTAAACGGTACACTACCTAAATGCTACTCATGGAACGTCACAATACCCAAAGGCTTAACAATTTCAAACTCTTTCGGAGCAACAGGTAGAGTCGTTGAAGACAGAATAGTCGGTGTCTTCTACAACCAAACAATGGTTCGCGTATGGGCACTACCAGTTACCGGTATAACAGCAACAAGAAATGCATCCATCAACACACAATCAGTAACAACACTCTTCGATAAGACATGGGCTCCACCAGCGGAATGGAAAGATGGTTCAAACACGCTACACTGGACAGGCGTCTCAAACTACGTTAACGACCCAGTATACGGTGCAGGTGTCACAGCAGTTTGGGACAAAGAACTAACAACCCACTATGGCTTTAGCATTGTTGACGGTTCATATCTATGGGCTACCGAATCTGAGAACTACCTGGACATGTATGGTTGGGGTAATGCTGAGCATACTTGGTACTTTGCCTATGGCAAACTCTACTCAGTTGGTGTTGCTGGCATCTTGTATGCCTATGACCTCTCAACAGGTACCACAGCATGGACCTACACTTTGTCAGACGCTTTTGGTGAACCAATCACTGGCGAGAACTGGTGGGGCTGGATCAGACCACATCGCAGCAGGCAAAATCTACATCGGCACACTTGAGCACTCAGCTAACAACCCAATTCCAAGAGGCGGACCATACGCAGCTGTTAACGCAACCGACGGTAGTGAAATCTTCCGTATTAACGGTTTAATGCGTCTGACTCGTTGGGGTGGTAACCCAGTTATGGGTGACAGCATCATTGCAGGCTTTGATACATACGACCTACAAATCTACGCAATGGGTAAAGGCCCATCAGCAATGACAGTAACCGCTGGACCTAAGGTGTCAACAGCTGGCAGCAGTGTTATAATTGAAGGCACTGTCATGGACAATTCACCAGGTCTCGCATCAACAGCAATAAAACTACGCTTCCCCAACGGTGTTGCAGCAGTATCTGATGAAAGCCAAAGCCAATGGATGATGTACGTCTACAAACAATTTGAGCAGCCAACCAACGCAACCGGTGTCCCAGTCGTCATCTCAGTTGTCGACGCAAACGGCAACTACAGAACAGTTGGTACAACAACAGCTGATGCAAACGGCTTCTTCAGCTTCGAATGGACACCAGACATCACTGGCAAATACACAATATATGCTACATTCGAGGGCTCTCACGCATACTATAGTTCATTTGCACAAACAGCCATCTCCGTATCCGAATCAGGCGCAATCACCGACTGCAACATCTGGGCCAGGCACATCGACAGTAGACCAGTATCTCCTACCCGGTATTATAGCCATTATCATTGTCATCATCATCGTCGGCGCAGTGTTGGCGTTGATGATTCGAAGAAAGATTAAATCAGCCGCAAAAACAACTCATTTCCCCTTTCTTTTTTTGTTAACCAAACTCGCAAAAGCTTGTATTCTCCTAGGCACCTCGCTATTTCTAACAAACTCCTTGAAGCTTGCTTAAAAAATGCCCGCAAAAGAAACTGAAAATGTTTTCAAGGGTGGATTCGACCCCCCTCAAAACAGTGGAGCCTTGGATTCCCGTATGTTTTTAGAATCCAAAATTAGAATTTCCTAAATTCCGCTAATGCCTTCTCCAGATCCATCGCTGCATTAAAAGATAAATCATCAGTATCATAGTCTGATTCTTTTTAGACCCTTAAGGTTTGATGGCAAATCTACTTTTCTCTCAACCAGCAAAACAACTTGGGTGTTGTATTTTAGATATGCAGCGTCGATTTCTGAGAGGATATTTGAATTGAGGATGTAGATTCCGCTGTATCTTCTCTCTTGTTCGGCGGCAGCGATATTTATTATTGCGCAATCGCAGCTTTTCATCAACCCAAATTTGCTATCTGAAATTGGTACGGCTGTTTCTTCTTTGTCGCCCATAACGTAGTCGTAATGCAGGAATTCTAACATTTTCTTTACTTGTTCAGTTACTTTTGTGTTGCTGTTAGATATGAAGACTAGCGGTTTGACGCCGTCTCTGGGCTGCAGATTTGGAGTTCTTTCAAGAGTTTCTGTTTGTGCCATTGTTACTGGAGATTCTGTTACACATGTAAGTGGAGTTTCAAAAGTAACCTGAGAACTAGCGATCTTATTGATCTTCTCTGTATAGCGCTTATTCACCAGTTCAGTTACGCGTAACATTTGAAGCTCAATTCCCTTATCCAGCGCGTCTACTCTTCCCTCAATGGTATCTTTGTCAAAATTGAAAGCTACAATTGTGCCCTTTTGTGCTCTTCCCTTTGCTAATACGTTGACAAAATCTGTAACCTCAGCCAAGAGTGACATCGGATTGTTTAATCAATAGCGGTTGACCTCCCTGGGTGAATCCATTTATTCCTGAAGATGGATCGCTTGGTTTGCCGTTGAATCTTTTGATGACCCAATCTTGGAAGTTAGGGGATGTAAATTTTCTTAGGCTTTTTTCATTCACTTTCCTCTTCTTAACGATAACAAATGCAGCTACGGCTCCAACAACTGCTACCGTCGCTATTATTGCACCGATGAGTAACAAGTCCAAGGAGCCTCCTTGGTCTGTTGTTGCTGTTGGCGTTGGCTCTGTTGTCTCTCCATCAGATGGTGTGGCTGTTTGGCAGTAGGATATTTGTGGAATAACTACAATTGAGAAAAAGAAAAGTGATATAATAATGACTGAGAATAGTTTTTTGTTCATGTTTTTTTTATCCCCTGATATCCCTGATATGGCAAGTTGTTAATTCCCGACCATAGATAAATGCCTAGCGTATGGAAGGTTACTGTTGTGTTGACTTAAATAATTTGGGTAAGAACATATTCCTCGCCTTCGGATACTGCTTACCTTTTGTTTGTGTGGGTGTGGGGTTGTATAATTGCACACCACACTTGAGGCTTTGAAAATGGTTGCTTTCTGTGTTTAGGTTGTTTTCCTATGTTATTTTGAGTGTGGGGAAGAAATTGCCTGGACACTTCAACATGGGATCTATGTTTGGTGGTGTGGGTGTAGGTGTGGGATTCGAACTCATGACATGCTGGCGATATCTTAACTTTTTTCTGCGGTTGCTTTCATTTTTTCGGTGGAGACTTCTCAGCGAAGGGTGGCTAGCAATAAACTTTTAATCCACGTCAAACCCAATAAAGCCGAAGTAGTGGATAAAATGAACAGAAAATTGAATATTATACCTGAACCAAAAAAGACCCAAACTGTCTACGCCTCTAAAACGTTGCCAGTCATAAAAAGCAAAAGTGGCGAAACTACCTATCTATGTGGCAACTGCGGAGCAAAGATAGGCGAGACTATTATCGAAGGCAAATTCAAAAACGTTGTACTAAAGTGTCCAAAGTGCAACTCCTACAACGAAGTATAGTCTAGGTCGCCGCCATAGACTTAATAGACTCACCGAAAAGATTCCGTTATCGCTGCGTTCTTATGGTTCCAACTTTTTGCTGGAACAAGGAACGTAGGTATTCTTCTTTTTCATCTTTGTTTTTGTGGCTGTTGTATGTCATGACTCTTATTTTATCTATCTTATTTTGTGGTACTATAAGCCAAAAACCCGTTGACATCGCCAAGGAGGAGCCATCCGCTTTTAGTTATATTGTTGGACGGATGGGATTTGAACCCCTTCAGCCGAGGAGATCATCTGCATACCTTTTTCGTAAATAGCGGTTTGATCTTGTCCTGCTTTCGATTTATCAATTAAGAATACGCGAAGTACCCTCAAACAAGTTGGCTATTTGTAGGTAACTTGTGGATTTACTGCTGAAAAGAGCGCGTGAAGTAGCAAACGCCAACCCCCCCTTTTTTTGGCGAATTCTTTTCACCCGAAAATGCAGAAATCTTATAAACTTAGCAGGCTAGTGAAAGGGAAGCTAAAGAATGCTTCCTATAACATGTAAGGAAAAGAAAAAAAATGCAAAATAAAATACTAAAATTACTAACGACCTTGATTCTGATAGTTTCAATGACTCTACCGATGTTTGCTTTTCCAATCACTGATGCTCACACTCCATCATGGGAATTGCAGACTTGGGCATATATCTCAGTCGCGCCAGACCCTGTCGGAGTTGGCCAAAAAGTATACGTTAACATGTGGGTAGACAAACCATTGCCTGGTGCAACAATATTCAACGATATTAGACGCCACGGGTATGAACTGACGATCACAAAACCAGATAACACCACTGAAAAACATACCTTCGATCTCGCAGATTCAACTGGAGTGCAATTCTACATATTTTCCCCAGACCAAGTCGGTGAATACTCATTTGTTTTCTATTATCCCGGACAAGTTTACACATGGAACCAAAAGAATACAAGCGGTCTAGCTGCAAGTGACGCAATTTTCGAAAATGACACATTCAAACCTGCTACAAGTAAAAGCGTAACTCTAACTGTTCAAGAAGAACCAATACCTGAACCAAAAGGTAGCTATCCCCTTCCCACAGAGTACTGGTCAAGACCCATAGAGGGACAAAACACTGCCTGGTATAGCATCTCCTCGAACTATTTGAGGGGTGCCCAAATAATCGACGGTGCAGTGCAACCAGACGGTTCAGCACCAACCAGCGCACACATCATGTGGACTAAACCACTTGAAGACGGAGGCGTTGTTGGGGGAAGCGAGACTGGGATTGACGGAATGACCTACTATTCTGGGCTTTCATATGAAACTCGATACACGGGCACTATGATCATCAACGGCAGACTATACTATCCAATACCCCGAGGCAACAACGGTGCAGGTAACGGTTATGCTTGTGTAGACTTACAAACTGGCGAACAAATCTATACCTCAACCCTGGCATTGCCCTCTTTTGCTCAACTCGAATGGTTCGATTCAGAAAACCAACACGGTGTCATACCTAACGGTTACCTATGGTACTCATCTGGCACTACACGTATGATTTATGACTCTAAAGACGGTAACTGGCTATTCAACATAACTGGTGTACCTTCAGGAACGATGGAATACGGTCCAAATGGCGAAATACTGATCTATACTCTCAACGTAGCAAACAAGTGGCTAGCACTATGGAACTTCACTGAATGCTTCCCACGTCTTGTTGCCCACAACGCTTATCGACCTGTAGGAACAGTGATTGATGGAAGCAAAGCATATTCATGGAACGTAACAATACCCACCATACAAACTGGCTCAACTATACGATATACACTCGCCAACGATGTCCTTCTCTTTAGCAACGTCGGTTATACCTTAGCAGGCAGATATGGAACTACTGATCCGTTCACTGTTGGCGCTATCAGTTTAGCTTCAGCATCCAGAGGGAATCTACAATGGATGAAGAACTATTCTGCTCCTCAACCCGCAACGAACACTATCGGCGCTTCGCAGATTTGGTTAACCACAGATCCAATAAACCGCGTATTCATGATGCGAAACAAAGAAGACCTAATAAATTACGGCTATAGCATGCAAGATGGCAGTCTATTATGGGAAACAAAGAAAATCCAAGAAGTACCTGACTGGGAATATTTCAGCACTAGCGGCTTCACTGCATACGGCAAACTCTACTATTCTGGTTACGGTGGAATAGTATACGCTTTTGACACTCAGAATGGAAAACTACTTTGGACTTACGGAAACGGTGGAGAAGGAAACAGCAGTTATACTGGGCTTCAAACACCATGGGGCTTATACCCAATAAACGTGGCCACCATTGCTGATGGAAAAATCTATACTTTCGGCTCAGAGCACTCTCCAAACGAACCAATGTACAAGGACATATACGTAAGATGCATCGATGCCAATAATGGCTCAGAAATCTGGAAAATAATGTCATATGCCAACCCAGGATCATTTATGGCTCCGGGCTTTGCAGTCGCTGACGGCTACATGGCATACCTGAACCTATACGATCATCAAATGTACGTTATGGGTAAGGGTCCAAGCCAAACAACTGTAACAGCTTCACCGAAGGTATCCACAATTGGCAACAGTGTGTTGATAGAAGGAACAGTTATAGATATTGCTACAGGCACAACACAAGAGGAACAGGCTGCACGATTCCCAAATGGCGTCCCCGCAGTCTCTGACAAAAGCCAAAGCTCATGGATGGAATATGTCTACATGCAGAAACCACGCCCGACCGATGTTACTGGTGTAACTGTTGAGTTGAGCGTTGTTGACGCAAACGGCAATTACCGAAGCATTGGAACAACTACTTCAGATGCAGATGGATTCTTTAGCTATAACTGGATGCCAGACATCGAAGGTAAATACACAGTCTACGCCTCATTCGCTGGATCTGAAGCCTACTACTCTTCACATGCTGTCACTGCATTCACAATAGATGCCGCTGCAGCAACACCAACACCACAACCGGCACAACCAACATCATTAGCTGATCAATACATTTTACCAGGAATCATCGGGATAATCTTAGCTATCGTTGTTTGCTTTGCTATAACCATTTTATTGCTTAGAAAAAGACCATAAGATAACCAATAAAATAATGGGAACTATTTCCCTCCCTTTTTTAGTTTTGATTCGAGTTTCATACTGGGCTGAGAGGCGGGGTCTGGATAATAATTACGTAAATGCGGTTAAGAATAGTTTGGTTGCATTTTCTATTCTTTTCTTCCCAAGGCTGTTCCAGAGTCTCATCAAACTCGGTTAGTTCAATGTAGTGTAGTAAAATGTCCTCAACTTGCTTTTTCAGAAGATAGTAGTTACACCCCTGTTACTTGCTGGTGAGAGTTACCTCAAACTCTCTAAGCAGTGATGTTATGTCACCAGCATCTTCGTTTTTTAAAAATTAGTCAAGATATCTGGTACTCTGCTAAGTTATCTCATGTTTCATATTGTTATGTATGTTGAATTTCTATATCACAAGCGCTGGAAAGTATTAACTTGTTTAATACTCAAGTGTAAATTCGCGATAATTATAACTCTGAATATATTTTAATAAAAAGTTACATGCAATCACTTGACGAACTTAATTCTGTGACATTTTATATAGAAGTTAGCTTCAATACAATCTTTTGATTAAGCAAGGGCTAATCCTTGTTCTTGCTTAATACAATTATCGAGGAAAGAAAAATGCAAAATATAAAAAATAAAGCAATGACTATTTTGTTTTTAGCAATCCTAACAATTCCAATGGCAGCTACAATAACAAATGTTAATGCACACACTCCTCCATGGTCACTACCGACATATGCTTTCATCAACATCGCACCCGCTCCTATAGGTGTAGGGCAAACAGTTAACGTCAACATGTGGCTTCAAGTACCCCCACCGACAGCTGCTGGAGCTTATGGTGATAGATGGGTAAATATGACTGTTAAAGTCACTCACCCTGATGGTACTATCGAAACATTGGGACCCTTCACCTCAGATGATACAGGCGGAACAACCACTAGATATACGCCTACCGTAGCTGGCAACTATACCTTCCAGTTGTTCTTTGGTGGAGAAAAATTAGCAGGGGCAAACACTGCTAATGGATTGCCATCGACTAACCCATTTGTTGGCGACTATTTCGAACCTAGCCAAAGCAACGTGTTTCACTTGACCGTTCAAGAAGAACCAATAGGCTACGCACCTACAATTTCACTTCCAACCGAATATTGGACACGTCCAATTTACGCACAGAACAATGACCAATGGTATGCAATAGGCGGCAACTGGCTCGGTCTTGGAGTTTCAACATTTCGCAAACACTGGAATGTACAATTCTGATGGAAACTATGCACCATATACTACTGCTGCAAACAGTGCTCATATTATGTGGACTAAACCTGTAGCTTTTGGTGGTACAATGGGCGGCGAATTTGGCAATGATCAACAAAGCAATTACTGGTCAACTTCACAGTATCAACCAAAGTTCGCACCAATAATTATACAGGGCGTTCTCTACTACACAAAGTACCCAGGATCTACTGCTAATCCAGCAGGCTGGGAAGCAGTGAACTTGCATACTGGAGAAACATTATGGACAAAAGACACTCGTACTGTTCTAAAATGCGGCCAAATCATGAATTATTTATCACCTAACGAATTCGGAGGACGAGCATATCTATGGTCGACCGGTAACGAGGATTTGCCAAACGGAACTGCTGTGACTGGAACAACCTATAACATGTATGACGCTATGACAGGAAAATACGTACTCAGCATTGTCAACGGTACAGGCTTAAGCTACATTGATCTAGACGAACATGGCGGCTTGATAGGCTATTATGTAAATAGCAGTCAAGGTCAATCATCGCTTACAGTTTGGAATTCAACCAAAACAATCCTAAGAGGGGTTAAGCGGTACAAGTGACCTCAACAATGCTTGGCAATGGAGACCTACACAAGACGGAATATTCAAGTTCCAAAACGGAATCGAATGGTCAAAACCAATTGCGACACAAATTAACAACAACTCTATATCTTTGAGCCTTAACGGAGTTTCTGATGGCGTAGCACTTCTGTCATATATGAGCGGTCAATCTTCATACTTCCAAGGCGGATGGTATGTTAGAGCAGGCTACAGTTCAGTCGACGGGCACTTACTTTGGGGACCATTCAATCACACTGAAGTCGAAAATTCAAGAGTTCTCTTTGGCGCATCATCTATGGGATACGGAACTTGGGTAGAATTTGATTCAGCAGAACTAACAGCTTCAGGCTACAGCCTTACCACAGGAAACAAGATCTGGGGACCAAAACCAATGCCAAATGTTAATCCTTTCACCTCCCTTGGTCAACAATATCAAGTAGGCCCTGACGGCGCAATTCTAACTTGGACCTATGGCGGGGATGCATATTCAATCGACATGGCGACTGGCACATTTAACTGGGAGTATCATTCACCACCAAGTGGTTATGAGTCTCCTTACGGTACATGGCCATTTTGGACTTTCACCGTTGGAACAGTTGCTGATGGCAAATTGTTTATCCCTGTAGGTCACATGTACAGTCCACCACTATTCCACCACGCACAACAAATGGCGCTCAACCTCACTGATGGCACTGTCGTATGGAGCACAACTGCTTTTGACGTTACTAGCGCTCCTGCTATCTCAGACGGCATCATGACAACACTCAACGCCTATGACAATCAGATATATGCTTGGGGCAAAGGACCAGTCAAAATGTCTGTTACTGCACCTAGCGTTGGTGTATCAACAGCAACATCAATCGTGATAAGAGGTACAGTTATGGATATTTCTGCAGGTGCATCGCAAGAAGCACAAGCAGCACGGTTCCCCAACGGACTTCCATGCGTCTCTGAAGAAAGTCAAAATGCCTGGATGGAGTACGTCTATATGCAACAGCCACGCCCGACAAATACTACCGGTGTTCCAGTGACAATAAACGTAATTGACTCTAACGGCAACTACAGAACTATTGGCACAACAACAAGCGATGACAGCGGCATGTTCACGTTCTCTTGGATTCCCGACATTCCTGGAGACTACAAAGTAATAGCGTCATTTGCAGGTTCTGAGTCATACTACGCAGCATCAGCAGAAACCTCATTTATCTGCCGAAAACCCAGCATCAACACCCTCTCCAGCTCCGATCGCAGCAGCATCTATGACTGATCAATACTTCATTCCAGCCGTAGTAGCTATTATTCTTGCAATCGCAATCGGCTTTGCCATAACAATACTAGTCCTTAGAAAAAAGCCATAAAATGAAAACAATGGGAACTATTTTCCCTCCCTTTTTTATTTAAATTTTAACTTCAGGCTGGAGTCTAAATAGCTCTCGGTCGCTATTATAGTGGTTCCGTTCATCGTTGTTGCAGTTTGTATTTTATCTTCTCCTAAAATGGTACTCCAGAGCCTCAACAAACCCAGTTGGTTTAATGCGCTGTAGTAGAATGTTATCAACTCGCTTCTTCAGGAGATAGTGGTTACACCCCTGCTACTTGCTGATTAGGGTAAACTCGAACCAAGCATCAAACAGGTCTTTGCATATTTTGCCCTTATTCACATAAAATCAAAAACTATTAAGACAAGTGCCTGATTCCTTATTTATATTAGCGTTTTTTTGAACACACAGAAGCAAACAAGGGCTGCGTTTGTATAATTTAAAATAGGAATTGGTCGATACTTGGTATTGGTGGCAAAAGTTGATTAGGCTAAAAAAAGCAACTGCTCTGTTTTTAGTATTATTAACGCTATTTTCCATACTTATCGTTTGTCTGGCTGCTATGCCTCAGTTGGCTAATTCACAGGATGTTCAAAAAAACGTTATTGTAATTGGATGGGACGGCGTCCAAAGAAACCATCTCTATGAACTTCTAAATCGTAACCTTCTGCCCAATCTATCATCATTTGCAAGCCAAGGCTCTTTGGTAAACATTACTGTAACAGATCATGGAACTGATACCAAAGCTGGATGGACTCAAATATTGACTGGCTACAAATGGTGGCGAACAGGCGTTTATAACAATGTCTATTGGTTCCACTCAATACCTGCAGGTTACACAATACCTGAGAGAGCTGAAAACTACTTTGGAAGAAACCAAATCATCACAAGCTTTATAGTTGGAAAATCCTTCCACATGGAAATAACAGATGGAACATTTGACACTGCATCCGGGACCTACACGCACCAAGCACTATACAGAAACCTTCCATCAACTCTGGATGTTGTTAACAATGGTGACAAAAACTCAAGCGTAAGTGGTCAATTGGCTCTTAATTTTATCGAGAACCGAAAAAACAATCATTTTTTCGCCTTCTTCCACTTTAGTGATCCTGATACGGCAGGACATTTCCAGGGCGGAGAAAACTCAGACGCCTACGAGCAAGCCATCGAGCGTTGTGACTATGAGTTTGGAAGAATCTTGGATAAATTAAATTCTGCAAACCTCACTCAAAAGACACTAATTTACCTCACCGCTGACCATGGATTTGACGAAGGTGGCAAGGCACATAATAATGCACCATACATTTTCTTGGCCACCAATGACAAAAACGTTGGTCGCAACGGAGACCAAATTGACGTTGCTCCAACAATATATTATGGATTAGGTATGTGGGGACAAAACTTTGCACCTCAACTAGACGGTTATCCTCTACAGGTCAGTCTGCCCGAAGAAGTTGAACAATCACGCCAAAAAGTGTTAACTGACATAACCCAACCGCCAAAAGCTACCTTTTCAGCTCCTGTCAACGGAGCTTCCCTTGAAGGCAAAGTGAATATAGTATTCAACGCTTCAGATACTTCTCTTAACGCAGGTTTTGCTCCTTATAGACAACACAATAATAGCAGATAGTCCATGGACCTGGCAAACCAAAGACACAGTCGAAGCTAATGGTTCATACTCTTGGGATACTACCAATATTGCCTCTGGTTCTCATACGATAACTATCCTCTCATTTGATGAACATGGATCAAACAATGCTCCATCAACCACCACCATTACAGTAAACAAGCCATCACCTGCAACACCAACACCCTACCCAACAACGTATGTTCCCTCAACACCACATCCTACGATAAAACCAACAGCACAACCCAGCAACACACCAGCAATTCCGACACCCACTTTGCCTACAAGTTCTCCATCGGAAAACCCACAGGCTTCCAGTTCAAACTCTCTTATGCAGTACATCGATGGGGCGATTGTGGTAACTATGATAATAGTGGGAACAGTAAGCATGACAAGCTACATATGGCTAAAACGTAAGAAGTAACAAAGAAAACCGGTCGTTTTTCCCGATTCCATGGTGCTGTGCTCCTCCACGAGTAATACGCCCACTACAACGCCGAACACTACAGGTGAACTCAATCTTTCACCATTACCGACCCTAACTGGGTCTGCTTACTGGAATGATTTTGGCACAAATTGTTACTGGAAGTTACTGGTCATGGGATCCTAAAGAGACACTTATGCTGTGCTTGTTCTCGGTGTTCCTAAAGCTAGCTTATCGACAAGTAATTCTGCCGGCAACAATAGAAATTCAATTTGAAAGTCAGATTCCTTGGATCAACTAGGCATGCGTACACACTAATTATTTTTCTTGATTATTGATGCGACTAAAGCGATAACTACAACTACAATAATAGACGTAGCAGCTATTGCTATTAGCAGGCTAATGTTTTGGGAACTTGTATTCTCTGATTGTGCTTGGGGTTCTTGGAAGGTTAAGTTTGAAGCCGAGGGGGAAGGTGATACGGTTGGAAGTATTGATGGGGTAGGTGTTTGTTTCGGTGATGCTGATGGAGTAGGAGAAGTTGTACGTGGTATTTGTATGGGAGATTGTGTGTAGGGGTTTTGTGGCCGAGAGGGATCACTTATGTTTCCATTGTCTGAGTAACCTAGAGTTTCCCATTTACCCGTGAAGTTGTAGTTAACGATTTCTATGCTCACAACTTGAGCTATCCACTTGTAACCCCAATGTTCAGGTACAACAAGGCGCAACACTTCACTTAGAGAGGAATTATCTTTTGCGTACGCCAAGATTATATTATCGCTTTTTGCCGCGTCTATTGTTAAATCTGTTGAATAGCCATCATTTGCGTGGAAAGCAACCTTGATTGCGCCAGGTTGGATCCCGCCTGCTTCATCTATAAGTGTCGAGAGTTTTACACCTACCCAGTTACCTGCTGTAACTACTGTAGTTGGAAAGTCGACGCAGTACAATGTCGCTGAAACGGTTGTTTGGGGCATTGCTTCTAAATCAGTCAAAGTGAAAGTTGAAGGGTTATTAACAAGACCGCTTACGCTCAATTGCCAGATAGAGTCGTTTGAGCTTGCGCGAACCGTAAATATTGAAGAAGTAAAAGATGTAAGAATTAAGCACACTGACAGTATAGTTATTGACGTTAAAATGAATGATCGCTTAATCTATATTACCTTCTGTTGTTTAATATAATAAATATGACACGCGTCATATTTAAGGTTGTTACATAAAGCTCTAAAACACCAACAAACTGATAATCAATATTTTCACACTGCCACACATTTGTAACACTTTAGACTGAGTGAAATGAACGCCATTTTTTTAAGAGATAGAAGCAACTCCAATGCTTGTTTACTTATATATGGTGCAGGGGGTGGGATTCGAACCCACGAACGCCTACGCGATAGGGTCCTAAGCCCTACTCCGTTGACCTGGCTTGGAGACCCCTGCACACTACTTGCGTTAGGAGAATGTTCTACCTCCTTTAATATTTATTTGCCCCCAAAACCGCAGGGTTTAGCGATGAATCCCCATGTTTTTTCGTTTAACCTCGCCAACTAGACCGTAAGCTCTTTATTCATTACCGTATTTGTTTTGGAACAAGACTTAGAATTTGCCTTCGTAGCCTAGCCCGGTGGGGCGTTACCTTGGTAAGGTAATGGTCGCGGGTCCAAATCCCGCCGAAGGCTCAATCTCAATAAAGTCCTGGCTTCTACCTTACTATGCTCAATGGATTTAGTATTGGTTTCTTGACCATGACCAATATTAGATATCGCTCTAAGTTTGGTATTGATATATTCTAGGGTCTGTTGATGATAATAGAACTTCTTACTTGCCCCAAGATGCCTTGCCATAGCATATCCTACTTGTCCATCTTTACGATAAAAAACTTGTATGGATATTTTAACTTGGCATATCTCACATTCAAATCTATAACCTTTGATTTTAACCATAATTGACCAACCATATGCTTGGAGCTGGTCATGCATGACATTACTTTCTTATCAAGACCTACTAAAAGAAGTTCTTTAGGGGTTAGCTATTGTTTTGCTTGCAATAGACTCTGCGCTTTTGGACTTATTCCTACTGATTACTAAACGAATAATCCAAATACTAAGTGGATAGGTTAGTGGAATCGACAATAAAGCTAGGCTTACCATATACGATAGATCCCATAATAATTGGATTGTTTGATTCTGGCAAGGTTAGGAAGATTATGAATGTTAGGAACTCGATGACAAGTAAAGCTAACAGAGAAAAATAAATCAGGAATGTTAGTGTTCTGAATTTGGAACTGACTCTTTTAGTAAGCTTATGCAATGCAACGCTTGGTAGGACAACATAAAATATCGCAAAGAAGAGGATAATTGCTACAAAGAGAACAAAACCATGAGTTCTATAAGTCCAATCTGTAAAGGTATTAGCATATTACCTCTAAGTTACTTAGGTCAAAACTATTTAACGTCTACTGAATTATCCTTAATCTTCGTTAACGTGCTGAGCGTATTAAGAAAAGTTAAATTCTCATCAATAGAGTTAGAGCATGAAGGTAAATGCAAGTTAAGGAATTAGTTATTTTTTCTGTATTCTTATTTTTAACTGTTGTTTGTATCTTCTTTATTGGTACTTTTGGTTACTATTGGACCAGTCTCACAATTCTTCCATTCTCTGGTTTTTTAGTTTTGATGGTTTTTACCAATAGTTATGCAATAAAACTTTACAGCAGAAATCCTAAAAGTGCTAAGTTGTTTGTTGTGATTTATTGGATAACAACATTAGTCTACGCTCTTCTAACTAAGTACTTGTTCACTCCAGGATATTTATAGACTCTATAAACAAAAGTACTGCTTGTTATGCTCTAAATATGCTCCATTTGTCTAACATGCTCTAAATATTCAATTCACCTCAAAGAATCTCATGATAAACATCCTATAAGCAAAAGATAATGCTCAGATAGAACAGTTGTCTCTATAGTCCTTTCTTAATCTGGAGAGATTTAGTTTCTTTTCTTCCCTTTCTTTGAAACAAGCAAGCGCGCGCACTTGGCGAAGGTCTTTTGCCGAACAGAGTCTATAAGATAAATCAAGCTTGACGAATAAAAATCATTAGCGCCAACTTTTACTTCTCATATCGTTAATGATATGGAGTAAAGCAACACCTTTGGCGTTGTCAAATTGAAACTCCAAGTTTATACCCTGTTGAGCTGCTTAAATTTCTCGGAGATTTTTTGGCAATCAATTTTAGAGTACATTGATAACATCGACGTTATCATTTGGCATATTATGTTGTGCACCTATGTATTGTCGAATCCACTTTTATCGCACGCGTCTGGGAATTTCCTAAAAAATTTTGAAGTCAGAAACTACAGTGCAAATGTTATATCTTCATGACTTTAATTTAGCAGGTGAGGAACCCATTTGAAGAACCAACTCGCCATTGTCCTGATATTAACCGCAGTAATCATCTCAAGCATTTCAGTATGGCTCTACGAGCAATCATCCATTGAAGCAAACTATGAAGACGGTGGCTCATACAATCCGATTAATGTCAGCGCGACGGCAGTCCATTTCAATTCTACCGAGCTACAAAACTTTGAAAACATCAAAAACCGCCTAAATATAACCAATACTGATCCAAACTTCACCGGAAACCGAGCACTGCAATGGATTTCCATGCGGAACTCATCAAGCGCCACTTGGGATCCCTATCAGAAATCAATGGAGTACCTATGCTTCTGGAGCGGCCAAGGCGCAAACGGCGAATGGGAAACGGTGTAAGCATTTACAACAATTTGGCACACTTGACCAATATACAGTAGAGGTCTCGAGGTTTACTTGGCACTCGCTTGAGGTAAGGCTAGATGGAAACACTGTAGCGACGTCCTCAAGTCATAAACGACACAATATCGCTCGGCTACACAACATTCCAGGTTACACCCTAAGTCAGCGTTAATCAGGCAAAAGCCTTTCGCCGATTGGCCCTATAGAGAGAGAGAGTCAACCGCTAAAAGATTATTATTTTT
>CAWDBI010000012.1:0-252942 GCA_963800605.1 uncultured archaeon
ATTACTGCTGGTCTTGCTACAATGGGGATTCTTTTTGCCTCGATCATGGGCGTACTGGGAGGCTATCTGCCTCGTCCGTCTGGCTTCAAAGTCGGACATATTGAATGCCTTGCGGGAATTTATAATAATGGATAACTGCTCCAGTGCATCCCGGAGCCAGAATTCAGTCTACCTTAGTAGTCGCAGATTGCGTTCGCGCGAAGAGCGCAACGCATCAGGAGCATGTGAGTTTTTAAAAACTCTACTGAGCGGGGAACAAAAGGGAATTTGTACTTTAAGGAAGTATTATGTCACCTGAAAAAAATCATCTGGATCAAGGATTGAATAATTTACGAATTGATCGAAATCAAAGAAGGCCCAGGAATAATGGATCCAAATGGTCGCAGCGATGGATCATTACCGGAGTAGTCATTCTGATTCTTTTAGGCGTCGCTGCCACCTTTTTCAAAATGGTCAACAAGGCGACTGAAGTGGAGATTTACAGGGTCACGGCCCAGACTGAAAAGGGAGCATCCGGGGGCAGTGTCATTTTAAATGCTGCGGGTTACATTGTCCCTCACCATAAGATCGAACTGACGTCCAAGGTCATCGGGAGAGTCGCCTGGATCGGCGTTGAGAAAGGGGACAAAGTCAAGGCCGGGGAACGCTGGTTCGTCTCGAAGATGAGGAATACCGCGCGCAAGTCGACCAGTCCAAAGGAAGCCTGGCATCACTTGTGGCTCAACTCCAACAGCTGGAAAATGGCTCACGGCCGGAGGAGATTCGACGGGCTGAAGCGGATTTGCTGCAGGCAAAATCCGATCTGGAAAATGCCCGCGTCAATTATGAAAGAGTCAAGAAGCTCAATGCCGAAGGGGTTCTCCCCAAGCAGGATTTCGATAACGCGGAGTCGCGGTTCCAGGGACAGGAGGCCCGGGTTGCCTCTCTGACCCGCACTTTGGAGTTGTACCGTCTTGGCCCGCGCCGTGAAGAAATCGAGGCGATGAAAGGCCGGGTGGCACAGGCCCGGGGGGATCTGGCGTTGCGCCAGACCTACCTCGATGCCACAGTCATCAAAGCGCCCGTCAACGGCACCATTCTGGAGCGGGCGGTGGAGGTGGGGGAATTTGTCACCACCAGCTTTGTGGGTGACCGGGGCGCCAAAGGATATGTGGTCTCCATGGCTGATTTGAATGACCTGCAGGTGGAGTTGGATATCAGCCAGGATGACTTTGCCAAACTTCGGATGGGACAAAAAGCTGTAGTAACCACTGATGCCTTCCCGGACCGCAAATATGAAGGGGAAATTGCCGAAATGTCCCCGGAGGCCAATCGTCAGAAAGCCACAGTCCAAGTCAAGGTCCAGATTCTAAAACCGGATGCCTGGTTGCGTCCGGAAATGAATGCCAAGGCTGCTTTCCTGGCCAAGGAAGATCCCGAGCCTGCCGGTAAATCGGCCGCTCTTGCGACGATCATGGTGCCCACTACCGCCGTGTGCGAACGCGATGGCAAAAAAAGCGTGTTTGTGGTCTTTGAAGGCAAGGCAGTGGAAAAAGCGGTCCAGGTGAGGAATTCCACCAGCAACGGCGTTGAGATCGGCGAAGGACTGCTGGGTGGAGAAGAAATTGTCTTGAATCCCCCTACTTCTCTGAAAAACGGTGATAAAGTCGCCCCTAAACAAAAACAGGGATGAATTAAACCTGACAACGCTGGAAGCCGGAATTTAAAATTTAAAATTCTGAATTCTCCAGTCATTAAGAGTCATTACTCATTCTTCTTGAGGTCGAAACCCATGGATAACAACGTCATTATCGAGACGATTGATTTGCAAAAAGAATATATCCGGGATGAATTCCATGTGGTGGCCCTGGAAAATGCCAACATGCAGATTCACAAGGGCGAATTTGTGGCCCTGATGGGACCTTCCGGTTCAGGCAAGTCGACCCTCTTATACCTGCTGGCGGCCATCGACCGGCCCACGAGCGGCCGGGTGCGGGTTCTGGGTGAGGATATTCAGGATATGAGCGACAAGGAAATCGCCCATTGGCGCAACGAACATATTGGATTTGTTTTTCAGACTTTCAATTTGATCCCGGTGCTGACCGCCCGGGAAAATGTTGAACTCCCCCTGCTGTTGACCAATTTAAGCAAGAAAGAACGGATTGAGCATGCAGAAACGGCTCTGAAACTGGTGGGCTTGGGTACCGGTTGAGCCATTACCCCCGGCAACTCTCCGGAGGCCAGGAACAACGAGTGGCCATTGCCCGGGCCATTGTAACCGATCCCCAGATTATTCTGGCCGATGAGCCTACTGGAGACCTGGATGCCCATTCAGCCCAGGAAGTGCTGACTATCCTTTCCAAGCTGAATAAGGAATTTGGGAAAACCGTGGTCATGGTGACCCACGACCCGCATGCCGCTAAGTTTGCCAGCAAAACACGCCACCTGGAAAAAGGGCAGCTCCTTCCTGAAGGGACCCTCCCCGCCAACTAACTATTTCCTTAATGAATTTGAGTGTTTGGATATAAGGTTATTCGTAGGATGCGTTAGCTCGAAGAGTGTAACGCATCATTCTTGCCGCATGTCGCTCCATGGATTGAATTCCCTGAGAAAGCAGGCTTCCAGCCGGTGTCTTCGCCCGACGTACCTGCAGATTTGAAAAGGGATTCGTCCTGGCCGCCCGCTGATAGGGACAACGCGTGAGCAACAAACCACCCATCTGTGCAACAGAAAGCCCCGAGTGGGCGCAAGGGGATTAGAGAATGCGTGACAGGGTTGATCGTCAGTCAAGAAATGCACGGGCAAAAGACATCGTCTTCCGACTTCATTTTGCCCGTGGTATCTGCAGACAAGAAAATCAAATCGCCTTTTAAACCGACGTCAGTGTTATAAAGTTTTCTTTGAGCGCTACTTCCCCTGCTTCAACAGGTCGCGGATTTCGCGCAGCAGCACCACATCTTCGGGCGGTGCTGCTGGCGCAGCAGGCGCCTCTTCCTGTTTCTTCTTTAGGGAGTTGATGGATTTGACCAATAGAAAAACGCAGAAGGCAACGATGAGGAAATCAAAGGTCGCCTGGAGAAAATTGCCATAATTCATGGTGACCGGTGCCTCGGGTTTGCCTCCAATCGCCAATTTCAGTGCAGTAAAATTCACACCTCCCGCAACCAGACCAATGGGAGGCATTAAAACATCTGCAACCACCGACGAGACGATTTTTCCAAATGCACCGCCAATAATGACCGCCACAGCTAGATCAATCACATTGCCCCGCTCAATAAAGCTTCGGAATTCTTTCAGTAGACCCATATCATTCCTCCTTTGTGTTGAGATTTTTCCCCGAAGAAAATCCGTGTCATTTGCTGAAATTAACCTGCTGGAAATTCGGGGCCGGAGTCGGAACCGGCATCGGCATCGATGATGCCGCTAAGAGTCAATGAGAGCTTTGCCAAGCTGCAATGTCGATACAGACCCCGGTATCGAGTATGGCCAGAAGGGATTTCTCATTTTCCCCCTCTTGTCATGATAACCGAATTGGCTCGCGCCTGGATTCCCGCTTGCGCGAGAATGACGGAGATAGAGCCAAGACGGTTGGCATAAGTGGCTTTTGAACCCCCCCCCTCAAGTGCGAGGCAATCGTTTTAATCACCTTGTTGCGTTCGGGGCTGATGATTTAACTGGTTGACTCGACGAATTAGTATCCCTTCCTCCTCAAGTCCTGCTCGGAAAGTCCGAAATAATGGCCGATTTCATGCTTGAGAGTCGTTTCGATCTGTACCCGGACCTCTTCATCGTCGTGGCAGATGGCTTCGATGTTTTTCTGATACAGGAGGATTTGCCCCGGGGGAGAGGCCCAAAAAACTGTTTCCCGTGTTTTTGGAACACCATGAAAAAGCCCCAAAAGAAGACCGGAGTATTGATCCTGTAATTCCGAGTCGGGATAATCCTCAACCATAATAGCCAGGTTGGACAGTTTGTCTTTGAACAAGCGGGGAAGCCTCTCTAAGGCATCATCGACGAGTTGGTTGAAGTGTATTCGGTCCATGGTATTGGTCAGCGCTAAGAAAATCGCAGAAAGTGGGCAGTCATCAGCAAACGGTAATCAGTAATGAGTAGGTAGATGGAAGCAACTGTCCATTGCTGGATGTCTACCTCCAACCGCGAACAGACCATGGACCACTGACAACTGATAACTGCTTACAGTCTGCCGTCTCACATCTCACAGCTGCCGTTCACCGTTCCCAATCAATCCCTGTTTTTCTTCAACTCTTCCACTTCTTTTTTCAGCCGGTCAATTTCAGCTTTCATTTCCGGCAGGCGGCCGAAGAGGGCATTCAGCTTTTTATATTCGCTCAAAGGGCGGATGGGAACCCCCCAATAAACTTCTCCTCCGCGCACAATTTTCCCGGGGAGGATTCCGGCTTTAGAGCCGATAATCGCCCCTTTTTGCACGCGTATGTGATCGCCAAAACCGACCTGTCCGCCAATGATGCCGTTGCTTCAATGACAGTGCTACCGGAAATGCCGGTTTGCGCGGCAATCACCACATGACGGCCGATTTCTACATTATGGGCGATTTGAACGAGATTATCGATTTTAGATCCTTGGCCGATTCGAGTCGTTCCCAGCGAGCCCCGGTCGATCGTTGTGTTAGCGCCGATTTCCACATCGTCATCGATGATGACTCGTCCTGATTGAGGGAATTTGACCTGTTTTTCGCCGTCAAAGATATAGCCGAAACCATCCGCCCCGACAATAACTCCGGCATGCAGGATAACGCGGTCTCTCAGTTGCACGCCGGGATAGAGTACGGTGTTGGGATAAAGAATGCAGTTTTCCCCCAGGCGGCAACCTTCTCCTATGACCACTCCCGTATACAGAATCGAGCCTGCTCCCACTTCCGCCCTGGGTCCGACGCCGACATAGGGCCCAATATCCACGTGATCCCCGATTACCGCGTTTTCCGAAACGAAGGCTGTAGGATGCCGGCCGCCTTTCCCCTTGGGCAGAGGTTCGATCAAGGCGGCTGCCCGGGCAAAATCCAGTTTCGGAGCAGCAGACAACAAGGCGGTCCATCCGGGCTTGGGGCCTCCAGGCTGGAGGACAAACACAACGACAAGGCAAGGTTTCGGGCAGGGAAGCGGCCCGCTCAATGGAATCACAGAAAACCAGGCTGGCGGGGCCTGCCGCTTGCCATCCGCGCACCTCGTGAATGATCCGTGCCCCTGTCCCCCTGATAATTCAATCCCAATAAGCGCGCCAATTTGCTCACAGGCAAAGGCATAGTTGCTGTTCCTTAACATAAATGTACAAGAATTTTACCTTAACATGTATTGAAGCGGTAGAAAAAAAAGGAAAGAGAATTTAGGCACTAAACAAAAGTGGTGAACAGACATGACGTAGCGCAGAGTCGCTTGCGACTCTGCGGCAGTTTCTATGCCTATCCAAAGGGGCCCGGTAAGCCAGGGAAAAAGCCGCAGACTCGCTAAAAACGCGAGTCTGCGCTACAGATGATCGGATTTTTTCAGCGGAGGGACTGGCCGGGTGCCACGACTTCATTATTGGCTGCCGGGGCGGATTTCCAAGAACAGCCGCAACCGCAGCCTGCTCCATTGCCGATAACTGGCAAACTCAAGGAATGAGACGTCGTTGGAAGCTGAATAATAAAGAAATTTCAATTAAACGAATGACAACCAGTGCGGTATATCGATTTTTGGGTAGACAAGCCAGCTTACTTTCGGTTCAATAGAGATTTTAGCATTATTTTTATAGTTGGACATTAACATTCCTGAAAAGCGCTATAGTTTTATACCTCCTCCTGAAGGGAAGACAAGCAGGAAGAAGCATACATGTCTGTGTCGCCTGGTCTGAGGGAAGTTTTAGCTAGAAGAATTGCTGGGGAAATCATACTTTCAAGCAAACCAGGCTCCACCATGAGAAAATGGCGTGAACTCTTCGCGGTCTCCCAACTTAGCCTCTCAGACGCAATGAAACTCTCCTCCTCAGTCATAAGTGACTATGAGAGTGGCAGACGTAAAAGCCCCGGTGCCAAATTCACCCGCAGATTCGTGCTTTCATTGCTGCGTATTGATGAAGAGAAGGGCAGCCGTTTCATAAGAGAATTCGCCAGACTCACCAGTTCACCCAGCATGGCAGTAGTCGACCTTCGCGAGTTCCCCATTCCAGTCAGAGTTGAGTATCTCTGTAAAGCCATAGGCGGCGAAGTCGTTGCTTGCAAAGAAACATTTGTAAAAGAAGTCAACGGCTACACAGTCATTGATAGCCGAAAAGCGGTTGAGGCTTACTCGGGTTCAGAGTATGCGCAACTGTTTGGAGCAACAACCGAACGTGCCTTGGTATTCACCAATGTAGATGGCGGCAGCTTGCCCATGATGATTGTGCGGGTCAGTAGTCTTAAGCCTCGGATTGTAATTTTCCATAAGACTATGCCTGATGAACAGGCGATTCGTATTGCGGAGTATGAGCAGATTCCAATTATTTTCTCGTCTGCGCCAACTGTGGAGCAGCTGGTTATGTCTCTTCGTAAACTCTACCGTATCGCATTGCGGATTAAGTTGGGTAAGAAGCGTGTGCGTCCCCCGCCAAAAATAAGCGCATAATATCGCTTTTATCATGAAAATGCTAAAAGATCAAAAGCCAAAAAAGAAATAAAAAACTCCCTCTTATCAACTATCTTTCTATTGGTTTGTGTTGAGAGTCCTTATTACTTGGAAAATGTTTTTGTGCTAATGTGATTTGGTATGTGTGAATTTAACGTAATCCTAAACGGCAAAGTCCAATTCAAAGATGTAATCTACGCAAAAACCCAAGGTACAACAATAATCGTTAGAGATGTAATGGGTGCAGGCAAAGAATTCGAAAACTGCAAAATCGCCGAAGTAGACGTACCCAATGCAAGACTAGTACTCGTCCAAGCATAAAACAAGATTAGGTCAAGTTGGAGAAGCCGGTTAAACAGTTAATGTGCCAAAAGCATGGGAAAAAGTGCTTAACAAGACAAGCACGTTGGCTATATATGTAAACACCGATAAACTGCTTGATGCAGTATATTTGTCATGTTTTTTTGGCTTTATATATTCAAAAGGTAACTAGTAACGTAGAAACTTCCTCAATGCCATAAATTGGGCAAGGAACCCTGATGAGTAATCAAGACAAATTTGAACGAGACCTCGCCAGCCTTCTAAATAGGTTAACATGCAATGTTGAGCCAAACGTTGAAAATAAACTGAATATGCTAAAAGATTGGCTGATCAAACTTCAAAAAGAAAACATTGTAAAAATCAATCACTCCGTAATGGAACTCGTATGTGCCAAATATTTAATCCAGAAAGGCTACGAAATCCAACTTGAATACCCCCTAAATGAGTTATTAACCTGTGACTTATACGGCATCAAAGGTTTAGGCAACTTGGTTGTAGAAATCGAGACAGGTTTCATCCCGCCAGAAAACGCCTTGGCACCCCTAACTTACACTTCAGCACGGTTAGCCAGCAAAATCATCCGTTACAGCAGCTTCGCAGGAAAATTTGCCTTAGGAGTACCACCCCATTATATTCTACCGTTTCCACGTACCTTAGCCAAACCACCACGAAACCGCTCAGACCTCGAAATTGAGCAGATAAAAGCACTATGCGATGCATACTACCAAAAACCACCCGTAACCATTGAAGAAGTCCGCAATGCCCGCATACAAGAAATCTACATAATCGATGTGGATCGTGGTATGTGTTAATGAACTTGACCCAGATTCCTATATGCGAAGGGCAATACAGAAAGGTGTCGTGTTTGACTGTTTATCGCCTGAAATACCGGGGCAATGACGATCTGAATGTCCTTCTACGTTTACATCCTGAAATGTGTTGACGGAAGCTTCTATACAGGCTACACTAAAAACATTGATGAGCGAACACGGCAGCATCAGAACGGTAAAGGCGCTAAGTACACCAAAGCACATCCACCTGAGCATTTGGCTTATGTGGAGTTGTTTGATACGAGGAGTAAAGCGATGAAGCGGGAACGGGAAATAAAAAAATTAAGTCATCAGCAAAAGCTGACTTTGATTGTTTCTCAGAAGAAGCCATAGCTCATTAACAATGTTAAAGCTGCACCGGTAATCACTGGCACCAACACATTATCATTAACTGGTAGCGGCAGAACCTCAATGGTCATGGCAATTGCTGCTCCAACCAAAGCCAAAAGTGGCGAAACAAAAAGGGTGCCCGCCAAAAAAGCAAAGAAGAACCCAGCGAGTGAGCCCTCCCAAGTTTTACCCTTATTAAACGGCAGCGAAGTTGAGATCATTCCGCCGAAAATTGATGCTGCGCTGTCGCCTAAACAGAACATGGCGATTGCTGCTCCACCTGCATGTGAGGGAAACAGTAGCAATGTTGCTACTATTCCAAAAGCAAAGTAGAGTGGTGCGGCAGCAAAGCCGAAGAGTTCGGATTGAGTAGCTGCATGACGTGTGATGTCTGAGATTAGCTGGTAACCTGTAGCCGTCCAAGCGGAGAAGTTCAGAGGCAGTGTATATGATGGCTATGATGATGATTAATGTGGCGACAATGGGGACTCCGATCATTCCTGCGATGACTGGCATAAAGAATCCGGCGGCATGTATGTCTTCTCTGACTAAGATCGTTGGTTGAGGGAAAAGACCGTTTATGTTTCTTGCCGTCGATGATGGGTAAGATGCCTGAGAGTTTTCCGTTGACTACTCTGTCAGCTTTTACTCGGATGATAAAGTCGGGGTTAAACCCGATTTTTAGGATGCCAGGCATGAAAATGCAGCGGTTGTTTCGGTCATCTGCTACGACGATGCAGTTCTGCGTTAGCAAGCTTTCGCTGTTTAGGATTTCGCAGAGAATTTTTAATTTGCCGTTTTTGGTGATGGCGTCGCCCCAGATTTCACCGGTTAATCTTCCATCCTTGGTTTCCACTTCAACGCCATATGCGTAGTCGGCACAAAGCAAAGTCGCGAGTTTCTTCACCGCCAATGTTGGTATGCCTGAGCTGATTAGGGCGATTTTACAGTTTCGAGCTTTAAGTTGTTCACAAAGGTTTTGAAGGTAGGGTGTTGCGGGAATTCTGCCGAAAATGTTTAGTATGGTCTCGATTTTTATGCCTTTTAAATCCCGTAAATGTGTCTTAGCGCCGATTCAAGCTTAATTAAGCCTGCTTCATAGAGAAAACCCCAAGATTAGCACTTTAAAGAGCCCAATGACCCCTAAGGTTTTGCCCACTTCAAAAAAGAAGCGGTTTTTAGGAATAAGCACTCCTTCAACGTCCAAAACAACAAGCCGAGGCTTCTCTGGTTGAACCATATTTCTCTAAACATCCACAAAAAGCGTGCATAGCGCCTAAAAGAGAAAGGTGGCTTGCTTAAAGATAAATCATGCTGTCGAATTGCAGCTGTGCTCTTTATTTTGCAGCTCAAGGGGCAACCGCCGCCGCATACTTGCAGTTCAGTGCAGTCTTTGCATTTTTCTTCAACATATTCTCTCTTGCGAAGCTTCTCAGCCAAGGGGTTGTTCCAGATTTTCTCCCATGGTTCAGTGAGGATGTTTCCGAGGCTTTCAAAGTAGCTTTGGCAAGGGTAAACATCGCCGTTTGGTCCTACACAGGCGTTAATCATGGCGGCTGTGCAGCTCTTAACTCCTAAGCCGAGTTGGACGGGGTTAAAGTTGCAGTACTGAGTTGGTGTGTACCAGAGGAACTTTAAGCCAAGCAGTTGTGCTTTGTCGCGGATTTTGGGCAGAAGAGTTTTTAGTTCTTCAGTGGTTAGGGCGAATTCGTTGCTTGCTGCAGGTGCTTTGCCCGAGTAGATGAGGCTGTTGCAGCCAAAAGCGTCCACGCCCAAGTCCTTTAATGTAATCGACTGTGGTCAGGAAATCTGCGGCATTGTGTTTGCTTAAGTGTGGTGTTGGTTGAAACATAAATTTGTGATTTAACAGCATTTTGGATGCCTTCAACGGTTTCTTTCCAACTGCCCTCTGCGCTGTCATTGCATCATGAACTTGCGGCTTTATGCGATTCAAAAGTGATTTGCACAAAGTCTAAGCCTGATTTTTCAAGCATATCCACATAGGCTTTGTCTTTGAGTTTTCGCCCGTTACTGATTAACCCCGTAACCATGCCTTTGTTTTGAGCATACAGTAGCAGTTCAGGCAAATCCTCGCGCAAGGTGGGTTCGCCACCTGTGAAGGTTAAGATGAAGACGCCGATGTCGCTGAGTTTATCGATGGCACTTTTCCATTGCTCAGTTGTCAGTTCGGGGGTTTCATGTGGTCCACCTGCGTAGCAGTGGACGCAATCGTTTTGGCATCTAAAAGTCAAGGCCAAATCCATGCGTAGCGGCGCTGAATACTGGTAGGTGAAGGGTTCTTCTTTTTCGATTTCCAAGAAAGTGACAGGATCAATTTTTTCGGTTTGCGCCAGCGTGCTAATGGTGTAGACAAGTTTTTCGTAATCTGCTTTAGCTGTTTCGGCGTTAACGTGGTACATGCCGCGAATTTTGGCTAAGACTTCTTTTTCGGGTAAGCCCTGCATGAAATAGTAAGCGAACGCTGTTGCGGTATGGTTTAGGTGAAGAACGGTGTTGGCGTTGATCACCATGACACCTTGTCCAGCCTGCTTCAACGCGTAGTTGAAGAGACATTCCCGCAAACTTGTCTTTTCCACGGTAACTATACCGTCCAGTGGGAACTTTTTGTTTACTTACAAATTTTTTTAGGAAACTCATTTAGTGTCCTCCTCCACCTGCACATGCACAAGCACATGAAACACAAGCGCAAGCACAGGCACATGCATGCACAAGCGCAAACGCAGTCGGCTCCTTTGCGTGCTGGTTCATGGGAAGCTTTAGGCGGTGGCGGAACGATGGCGTTGGCGAATTTTTCGAGGTTAACAACTATGTTGTTTGATGTTTTCTCCACGGCTGTGGCGATGTTGTTGGCGAAGTCTGCGCCTGGAATCGCCGGTGCTGGACCTGATTGTGCGGGTACATTAATGTTTGGAGTGTAAGTTGGATGTGGATGATAGATTGTGTAGCCGTACCACCACCAGAACCACAGTGGGTTTGGTTGGAAAACGCTGTCTCTGAACACGGTTTCTGTGTGTGACCGCTGGTTGGGGTCAAGCATAAGCCAGAGCAGTTGCTCATCATAAGCGTTTGATGCTAACTCAACGGTGCCTGCTTGTTCCACTTGAGTCCATGCTTGAGCTGCGATTTTTCGGTAGTAGTCAACGGTGTCTTTTCGGCTGTAACCCTGCAGTTTCTGCTCTACCGTATCGCGGAGGAACATGATGGCTTTGGCAAGTTTTTCTTCGTCGAGGGTGCCATCAGCTTTGAGCGAGTTTAGGAAATCAATTTCGTAGTACCGCAGAGGATTGTCTTTGGTGCCAGTTTTGTTCTCAAACGGCGGCAGCACTTTAAGTTTAAGTGAGGGTTTGGTTTCTTCTGCCCAAACCGCCCTTTTCTGCAGAAGGCTGTAGAGGATTTCGGTGACTATCTGCGGTGGCTTCAAATCAAGAAGATAAGAGCTTCAACAGCGGTTAAGCCACGTTTAACGCCCAAAGTTTCCATGCTGACTTTGGGCGATGAGTAGGTGCTTTTGCTGACGCCTGTAACGATGAATATAAAGATGACAATTACCGCGAAAACCGCAATTACGGCTAGGATGATGCTGAAGATCCGAGTCAAAGCCGCCGCCTGAGTTGCGCGGTTGGGGTATAGTTTGGCATGAACTGGGCTGGAAAAGAAACACCGACCATAAACTGTTCATTTGGCTGCAATAGACTGGTTTTTCCCAGTAAACCGCCAATCTGTCCATCAACGGTGGAGGTGCCGTTGTAGAAGTTCTCGGTAGTCTTCACATCGCCTACTTGTACGCCTGGTGGCAAAACAATCTGAACTCGCACATCGTTAATGGCTGTGTCAGCTATCCACTGGGGAATAAACTGCATGCCATAGTTCCCGGGGTTTGTGGTGTCGTTACTTATCATGCCTGCAACGTTAGTGGTTATTGTGTACCAGATGCTTTCTCCCGCGTTTACGTGGCTGATTAAAATCTACCGATGCCACATCAGGGGTGTAACTGTATGTATTTAGTGGGTTTCCGTATTGGTCCTCGGCTTGGCCGATGGTGAAGTCGCGGTTTGGTTGCCCAACATCAAACGCTGCATGAGTCTGCCTTGAGTGACGGTTACGGATATGTTGTAGGTTAAGTCGATGGTGCCGTCTTGGTTGATGAAGATTTGCGCCCACTCATGATCTACAGTGTAGAGTTAAGTTTTGGGCGTTGGGCTACGCTTGCCGCTGAAGCCGCCAACAATGCAAAGGCCAAGTAACGCAACAAACAGGGCAGAACGTTTTACCATTTCGGTTCCTCAGCAACCTCAAAAGTTGTACCGCAATATGGGCATTTAACATATGGAACACCCTGCGTTATTTTAATTTGGTCTGCGTTGATGCTGCCGCCGCAGTTGGGGCATTTAATCTGGGCTGCCTTCATTTGCCCCGAAAACTCGAGGTGTTGGATGACGGTTTTGGGTCTACGGTTAATGTACCAAACAACTGCAACCACGGCTATGCCGATTACGAAAAGGATGCCGCTGACTGCAAGCCTTGAAGTAGCCACTGCTGCACTATACGAAGCAGCCATAGCAAATATGATTGCGAAGAAGAAACAAACCGCAACCACTACACCGCCAATAACAGTAATTAATTTCATAACAGTTGCTTTGTAAGTCCTAAAGATTTAAACCTAGTCCTACTGCAATCGCCTAGCGGTTAGGCACACAATAAAATGGAGCTAAAGAAAAAACGCTTGTTTACACTCAACAGGCAAGGATTTGTTTTAAACATCTAAGGCAGTTCTTTTTAAGCTGGCTTAGAGTCCCCAGCTTTGTGTAATGTTTTGATGAGGCGAGTTTTTCTCGTGTTTTTCTTTTTTCTTACCGCCTTTGAACTTATAGATTTTGACCACGTTATTTTCTGCGTTAACCCAATGGGTGGCATTCAGGTTCTTGTGATAAATAAATTTCTTAACCATCATTACAGCATGGGAAATCTCGGAAGTTTCCATGTTTAGTTCCAAGCCCTTAGAAGTTTCAGAAGAATTGATTTTGTATTGGCTGGATAAGTAGTTTGATAGGTTGGTTTTTTCGGCTTCTAAGTCTGCCATGTCTACTTTTATGGTACTCTTATGCTTAAACAGCATAATGTTCAACTCTAATTGATTAGGCGTTGTAGTATCTATTAAAAGCTACTTAGTTCCGATTCAGGTCAACCCACCTGCCGCATTTAGGGATAATGAGCGGTGTGTTTAGGGTACGCATCCTTTTGCGCCATGCCAGCGCCCGATTGCATTGTGTTGTTATTCATTGAATCTTTTGATTGCTTGTATATTCTTTGGTAAACATAACATGCTTCCACACTCACACTTCTACACAGTTTAAATAGGTCCATGTAGGGAGTGTGGGGAAAAACGTATGCCCCACACCTAATTGGGCGTTGAAAAACGTTGCAAAACCAAAACAGAACTCAATTCACAAGCAGCAGTGTAGTGTATTATTTTTAGGCGCCACACCCACACAAAGAGAAAAAACAATTTTTGCCCTTTAAACAGGAGAGAGATCGGCAAAGCATCAGACACCGTTTGTTCTGCTTGCGGAGGTCGCCACAACCTGCCAGCAAACCCTCACAGATGCCGACCACAAAACACAACACGCCCCTCACAAGCTGTTGGTTCAATGTTGAAATAAGACGACCCCCGGCAACACCAAAGATAGAAAAACAGCTTGACTCACCCATAGAAAATGCCTTTTAGGGCATTAAACCGCTTCTGCTTGCGACATTTATTTAAACTTGGAACACCAAACATAGCCAATATATTAATTAATATATGCAATGGTGCAAAGAAGATACCGAGGATGGCAAGGTTTGGCTTGGTATGATGATCCCGTAATTGTGTTGGCTGTCGCGTTAGTGATTATTACTGCTTGCGGCACCGTCGTTATTGCCATGCGCCGTTTCAGCAACAAAAATCCTGCCGCTCCTAAACAAGAAAAAGAGAAAGAACCGGATAAGGAGCCACTCAAGCAGAAACCCCAACCAAACACAAGCATAGACCTCGAATACACCAACATGCCCATGCCGTTTAAAGTTTCAAAAAGCGTACAAGGCACAATGGCAAACAGCGCCAAAGACGAATTACGAATGCTCGATTTAGAACGTGAAATCCTCGGAGATGCCATACGACGCCTATACGAAGCCCAAGCCGAAGGCAAAATCACTGAGGTTGAACGCGAAAAACTCGCAGCCTCCTACAAACAACGGATGAACACCATAAAGGAATCGATCTCTAAAGACGAATCCATCATCGCCCTACATGAACTCGAAGGCATGCAGGAAGACCTCATGAAACTCTTCAGCGAAAGATTCGGCGAATTAACCAGCAAAGTCGAAGAACTCAGAGGCAGAATCGACGTAAAACCCATCCGCGAAATCCCCATCAAACCCATCCAAACAACGCCAATCCGCATCAACGATGCTGAAGAAGAGGAAGAGGACGAAGAAGAAACCTCTGAAGTAGTGGCTGAAAAGAAACCGGTTGTGAAGAAACGCAAGCCACCGGAAGAGAAGCCCACTCAGAAAACAGAAGCAGAAAAACGCATCGAAACTATTCGTAGTGAAGTTGAGAAAGTATTAGATAAACTAGGGCAGATGGAAATTGAAGCTTAGCCAAGACCCAATAACTTTACAGAAACAACTGGCAGCGCTTGAAGCTGTCAAACATGTCAAAGACAACTTTATCATTGGACTAGGCAGCGGCAGCACAGCCGCATTCGCCATCGAAGCATTGGGCGAACGCATGAAAACCGAAGGCATCCACCTCATGGGCATTCCGAGTTCATATCAAGCTTTCCAAGTAGCCGTAGAAAACGGCATCCCAATCACAACCCTCGAAGAGCATCCAGTTATCGATGTTACCATTGATGGCGCAGACCAATTAACACCTGAACTCTACCTCATCAAAGGCGGCGGCGCAGCACTAGCAAGAGAAAAAATCGTTGCCGCAGCCTCCAAACTCAACATCATCATTGCGGACCAAAACAAAAAAGTCCTCCTGCTAGGCGCTAACGCCCAATTTGTACCAGTTGAAGTTATCCCATTTGCACTATCGCCAGTAAAACGCAAGCTAACCGAGATGGGCGGCAAAGTCACCGTACGCGAAGCTAAAGGCAAACTCGGCCCAATTATCACTGACAACGGCAACGCAGTCCTCGACGTAGTTTTCGGCGAAATCAAGAATCCAGCCGAGACGGCTGTGATTGTGAAGATGATTCCAGGTGTGGCTGAAACAGGCTTCTTTATCGGTTTAACAGACATTGCATATCTTGGAACAGCAGTTGGCGTTGAGAAAATAGCTGTAAAACGTAAATAACGCCTTTTTGGCAGTTATTTCGTGTCTGTGGCTGACTTTTTGCAGTTATCCAATTTGAATTAAACCCTTATACATTTTTATTCAGGTTTCAAATCCTGCTCGGGTCATCTACATCACAATCCGAATTGTTTGGTTCAACACTGGAAGAAACCACTTATAGCATATTTCAATAAACACCCTTTCTTCTTTTTTGTCTGCTAAGCTACCTACTGCAATTTTTTCTCAATTCCCTTCTTTTAGGCTAAGGGTCTGTTGAATTGCTGACTTATGTTTCAAACGTCATTGATGGTTTGCGCAGCTGTTTTGGTGTTGAGGGATGTTTTGTGTGTTTTGTTGATGCTTCTGTATACCGAAATCGTTTGCGCTTTTGGCTGCCTCCCTTTCCCCTTATTTAAGGCAAAAAAGTCAACGTAGCCACTAAGTCTTTTAAGCTAAAACCTCCGATTATCCACTATGAAACTCGTTTCAGCCTGCCTACTTGGCGTCAACTGCAACTTCGAAGGCAAAAACTGGCTCCAACCCCAACTCCTCGAAGAATTCAAAAAAGGCGAACTGTTCCCCGTCTGCCCCGAAGTCCTAGGCGGCTTGTCAGTCCCGCGAGTCCCAGCCGAAATCCCAGGACGGCGACGGCTTAGACGTATAGAAGGCAAAGCCAACGTCATAAACATGCAGGGCATCGATGTAACTGATGAATTCATGAAAGGAGCCTATCTGAAGTTCTGAGGATCGCTGAGGCTGTTGGTGCAAAAGAAGCATTGTTTATCGAAAAGAGTCCTTCTTGTGGCTGCGGGTTAATCTTTGATGGCACTTTTACCGACAAATTCAAGGCAGGCGATGGGGTAACGGCTGCGTTGCTCAAGAAAAACGGCATAAAAGTGACATGCCTAAAAGCTGGCAAAAAAGGATAGTTACCAGTTCCTCAGAACTATCATGGTGTTGGTTTTCATGATGCCTTCGACTCGGCGGATTTTCTCTATGCATTCGTTGACTTCGGTGACGTTCATGCCGCTGATGACTGCGACGATGTCATATTCGCCTGTGACTTCATAGATTGTTTCAACGTTTGGGATTGCTTGGATTTTTTTTGATACTTCCTGTGTTGGGTAAGCTGGGTTTGTGGCAAGTAGTGTTATGGCTTGGGCGCCTTCTGCGACGCCGATTTTAACAGTGAATTTTCTGATGACGCTTTCGTCGGTTAATGTTTTGATTCTTTTCCGTACTGCGCCTTCGGATAAGCCGATTTGGCTGCCTATGTCGCCGTAGCCTGCTCTTGCGTCGTCTTTTAGGATTTTTATGATTTGCTTGTCTTTTTCATCCATTTTTTCAGCCGAGTGACTTATTGGTGTGATAAAATTTAACGTTTTCCATACGTTAATCGTTGAATTGGTAATGCGGATTTCGTTGTGTTGGCGCGTTTATGGTGCGTTTTTATTGATGTCATAAGCAAGCGAAAATGCTGCACCAAATGAGACATTAAAGTCCAAGTTGTAACAAATAAGTCAAAATGTTTAAAAGAAACTGGAAATAATCAGAAAGACATTTCCCAAAATAAAAAAAGTGACGAATAAAAAATGATTAAACCAGTAAATTCAAACCTAAGACATGAACGCATAAAGCAAAATGCCCCGACTGTGACGCAGAACTTGATGTTCCAGCAGACACAGAGAAAGGCGAAATTGTAAGTTGCCCCGGCTGTGGACTTGAACTTGAAGTTAAACAGGTAAAATGCGGATGCGTTGACCTTCAAGAGTTAACCATTGAAGGCGAAGACTGGGGCGAATAAACAGTATCCACCAACCTATTCTCTTACATTAAATCACCCTTTTAAGGCAAAATTTTACATGGACGATGAAAGCGATGAGCATTGCACTTTTGTATGAGCGCTCGGAAAACGACGAAAACGGCATAAAACTCACCGCCCAGCAACTCGGCATAGACTTAGCTTTTATTCCCTTCCGAAAAATTGCTTTATCAATTTCCAAAGATGGCTTTAACTGCCAAAACCAAAGGCAAAGACTACACCGAAACCTATCAACGACACCAAAGTTGTGCTTAATCGTGCGCAAAGCAAAAACCGCCGCCTCCAAGCCTCATACATCATGGAAGATGCTTGGCAAAAAAACCCTAAACTCATCCCAAATCGAATTCATCTGCTACAGCAAATCCGCACCCTACTGCACCTCTTACAAAGAAGGCATCCCAATTCCAAAAACCGTCTTTGTTCCCTGCGACGCAACCGACACTATGAAGAATGGCAAAGAAATCCACAACGAAAAAGACATCGCTGACCTCTTCGAAGCAGAAATCCCCCTATCAGAGGGAATCGTAATCAAAGCGGATGCTGGAACACATGGCAAAATGATAATGCTCTCCAAAAACCGCGAAGAACTGGAAGCAAACATCAAAGAAACCAAACCCACAATCATCAACCCAATCGGCGTTGTCGCTCAGGAACTTGTCCAGAAATGGTTCTACGACTTACGCATAATCGTTTCCAAAGAAAAAGGCAAAGAACCCGTTTGCTACCACACCTCAATGGCACGAGCAGGCTTCAAAGATTTCCGCACCAACACTTTCCTTGGCAACTTGGTTTTCCACGCCAAACTGCCCTAGAGCATTCAGGAGTTGGCGGTGAAATGCGGCAAAACCCTTGGCAAAGGCAGTGATGCATGGATATTCGCCTTGGACGCCATGGTGAATGTTGGAGAAAACAAGAATGCGGATGACGCATTACCTTGAAGGGTCAGCTTGATTTAGCTGCCCAAGCGTTTGGTGCCAGTACAGAAAGTTAAGGCAGATGAAACTCGTCTAACCGACTTTCCAAGCATGGAATAGCAAACTGGAAGAAGCCTTCAAGACTTACAAGAGCACTGAAGCTTACGAAAACATTAAAAATATAATTGAAGAAAGTGTAGAAAAAAATAAGAGCGCCTTGGTGTTTCACGAGTCAAATTCTTGCCCAGAGTTCTGGGAAAACACTCGACTCGCAACTGGACTTAAACGTGGCAATTCCGCTGCTTAAAGGGCGCTCAAAGCCTAATCGACCATTAATCAAAACAGAGAGAGGAAACATAAAATGCGAATTGGAATAATCGGCGGTTCAGGATACGTTGGCAGTGAACTCCTAAGACTGCTGCTTATGCACCCACAAGCAGAGGTAACTATGGTTACTTCACGCCAAAGCGCAGGAGAATTCGTCTTCAACGTACACCCAAACCTCAGAGGTTTAACTCAACTAAAATTTGTTCCCCAAGACATGGCTGAGCTTCAGAAGAACTGCGATTTAGTTTTCACAGCTACCCCACACGGCGGCTCAGTTAACTTAGTCCCCAAACTCTTGAGGCAGGCTTGAAAGTTATCGACATGAGCGCTGATTTCCGCCTCAAAAACCCAGCTGACTACGAAACCTACTATGGCTGGAAACATGCCCATCCAGAAATGCTAAAAGAAGCCGCATACGGCTTACCTGAACTTCATCGGGAAGAAATCAAGAAAGCCAAACTCGTCGCTTGCCCAGGCTGCATGGCAACATCCGCCATTCTTGGCTTAGCGCCAATAGTCAAAGCTGGCTTAGTTGATAACAGACAAAATCGTAGTTGACCTCAAAGTCGGTTCTTCAGGCGGCGGCAGCAAACCAAACCTTGCTTCACATCATCCTGAACGCTTCAGCGGAGTACGCCCCTACCAAGTCGCTGGTCACCGCCACACCGCCGAAGTCGAACAAGAACTAACTGCCCTGCGCAACTGAGCCCGTCAAAATCGGCTTTACACCGCACGCAGTAAACATGGTACGCGGCATCCTCGCAACCATCCACGCCTTTCCCAAAACAGCCAATTGCATAGCAAAGACCTCTGGAAAGCACTTCGCGGAATGTACGGCACAGAACCCTTCGTTCGTTTAGTAAAATACCAGAAAGGACCCTACCAGCTACCAGACCCCAAAATAGTCATGGGCACAAACTTCTGCGACGTCGGCTTCGAAATTGACGAACACGCAAACCGCCTCATTATGTTCTCAGCCATCGACAACATGACTAAAGGCGCAGCAGGACAAGGCGTACAATGCCTCAACTTACTCATGGGAATTAGACGAAACCACAGGCCTTAAGAGCACTGGGTTCCATCCGGTGTGATACGCCATGTTGCTTGTAATTAAGATGGGTGGAAGCATCCTCAAAGAAGGCGCCTCAACCGACCTCGTCGCTGACCTAAAAGAAGTCGCCAAAACAACACAAAGTTGTCCTTGTTCACGGCGGAGGCGTAGAAGTCACCGAAATCGCCTCAAAACTGGGCAAAGAACAAAAATTCATAATGTCACCCGAAGGCTTCCGAAGCCGCTACACCGACAAAGAAACCATCGAAATCTACACCATGGTTATGGCGGGCAAAATCAACAAGCAAATCGTGCTTGCGCTTCAAAGCCAAGGTATCCAAGCCGTTGGCTTAAGCGGACTTAGACGCTGCAATTCTCAAGGCTGAACGAAAAACCAAACTCATCGCAGTTGACGAACGAGGACGAAAAAAAGTCATCGATGGCGGCTACACAGGCAAAATCACCCAAGTCAACACTGAACTGCTAAATCTGCTACTTGAGAACGGCTACGTGCCAATCGTTACGCCTATTGCGCTTAAGCCAAGATTGTGAGCCCTTAAACGTGGATGGCGACCGAACCGCAGCCATAATTGCAGGTGCATTAAAAGCCGACAAACTCATCCTGCTCACTGACGTCGAAGGCTTAATGCTCAAAGGTGAACGTGTTCCCAAAATCGCTGCAACCGAAGTCAAAGAGGTCCTCTCCAAAATCGGCGGCGGCATGAGCACCAAAGTCCACGCTGGACTAGAAGCGCTAAACCAAGGCGTCAAAGAAGTCCTCGTCACCTCAGGCACAGCAAAGCAGCCCATTACTTCAGCTCTTGAATCATCAAGTTGGTACAGTGATAACCAGTGAATGAAAAAGAAATAATGGAAACTGAAAACCGCTACTTGGCAAACGTATTCGCCAAAAAACCCGTCGTATTCACACGCGGCAAAGGCGCGCTTCTATGGGACATTAACGGTAAAGAATACGTTGACTGCGCAAGCAGCTATGGTGTGGCTGCGCTTGGGCATTGTCACCCAAAAGTTGTTGCGGCAATAAAAGCTCAAGCCGAACAACTCATTACTTGCCACAGCTGCTACTATAATGATAAACGAGCCGAATTTATACAAAAACTAGTTAAGATAACACCCAAAGGATTGGACAAAGCGTTTCTCTCAAACAGCGGCGCAGAATCCGTTGAATGCGCCATAAAACTTGCCCGCAAATGCACAGGCAAAACCGAAATCATCGCTTTAATGGGCGCTTTCCACGGCAAAACTATGGGTGCACTCTCAGCAACATGGGATAAAAAATACCGCGAACCCTTTATGCCGCTTATCCCAGAAATCAAACATGTTGCTCCAGATAACGCAGACAAAATCCGAGAAGCAATAACCGAAAAAACCGCTGCAGTTATCATGGAGCCAATTCGCGGTGAAGGCGGAGTCCGTGTTCCACCAGAAGGTTACTTGCAGGAGGTCCGGGAAATCTGCGACGAAAAGAGGTGTATTGCTAATCTTTGATGAAGTCCAAACAAGCTTTGGTCGCACAGGTAAACTGTTCGCGGTGCCAAAACTGGGACGTTACTCCCGACATAATGTGCTTTGGCAAAGCCTTTTGCAGGCGGATTACCCATCGGTATAACCGTTGCCAAAGAAAACATCATGTCCTCGCTTCAAAATGGGCGAACACTCAACTACTTTCAGCGGAAGCCCAATGGTTTGTGCTGCTGGATGCGCTGCCATCGACGCACTTAATTGAAGAGAAACTTGGCTGACAAAGCAGCCGTCAATGGCAAATACTTCAAAACACAACTCGAAGGTTTGCAGGCTAAACACAAAATCATCAAGGAAGTCCGCGGCTTAGGCTTAATGCTTGGCATGGAACTCCGCTATGACGTTCACAACGTATTGCTAAAGACGCTTAGGCAAAGGCGTGTTGGTGTTGGATGCAGGCAGAACAGTCGTTCGCTTACTGCCGCCACTGGTAATCGACTAAAGCACAAATTGACCGAGCCATCACCGTTTTAGATGACAGTTTTGGGAGAAGAAGAAAATGAGCGAGCAAGCAGTACGGTTCCTAACTAACCTCCTTGGCATCTACAGCCCCTCAGGGCAAAGAAGAGGACGCAGCCAACTTCTTAGCCTACAGAAATGAAGCAAGATGGGTTTTGAAGTTGGCAAAGACGACGATCGGTAACGTCATCGGCGTCGTCGGCGAAGGCGAACCAGTCATCCTCTTGTGCGGTCACATGGACACAGTGGCTGGGCATATGCCGCTTCGCATTGAAGAAGGCAAAATCTACGCTCGAGGCGCAGTAGACGCAAAAGGTCCGCTTGCCGCAATGATTATGGCTGCAGTCCAAGCTGGCAAAGAACCTGGGTTTAAAGGAAAAATCTTAGTTGCCAGCGTAGTCGAAGAGGAAGCCACAAGCCGAGGTGTCAAGCCACCTCATCACTCAGGGCATCAACAGCTGACTACGCAATATTCGGTGAACCCAGCGGAGTCGAAAACATCACCATCGGCTACAAAGGACAAATCCAACTAAAATTGTCGTTAAAACCGAAACAGGTCACTGCTTCAACGCCTTGGCTATACGACAACGCCTTGGAGAAAGCCATATGAGCTTTGGGAGACAAATCAAGAATGCAGCCTGCACTTTCCCTCGATTGGATCCATCAGCAAGCCCATACACGCTGTCACAGCCTGCTTAGTGAAGCATGTGGGTGGCAGAGGCAACTCAGTTGTTCCCTTCGAGGCAGAAATGAACCTAGACGTCCGCGTGCCCATACAATACACAACCACCCAAGTTTACGAGCAGATGAAGAAGATAATCGCCAAGTACCAAACTGCCAACCCAAAAGTCGGCATGAAAGCAACCGTTCTGGACACTGTTGAGCCGTTTGAAGTCAACAAAGCCTCACCACTAGTCCATGTTCTGTCTTCTTCCGTTCGAAAAGTGCTAAACAAGCCAGCAACACTGCTGCATAAAACAGGAACAGGTGACATGAACATTCTGGGCAAAGCCATGAACCTGCCCATCGTCACCTATGGCCCAGGCGACTCGCACCTAGACCACACATTCGATGAACACATCGAAATCAAAGAATACTTCGACGCCATCGCAGTCTACAAAGAAACATTGCTGCGACTATCGGAGTTGCACAACAGCAAAAACGGAAGTTCCCCAAGCAACGGGAACAACCAAGCCTGACTTTTCTTTTATTCGCCCCTAGTATCATTCCGATTGCATTCCGCTTTAGGCCGATACTCAACTTTTCTATGCCGCTCTTTATAGTGTTTTTCGCATTCTTTTACTCGGACAAGCATCCATTCGTTTTCTTCGTAGACGCATCCGCAAAGCAAAGTCTTAGTTGTCATGTCCAAATCCTACCTGAACAATAGTCTCCTTTTTTGATAAGTGTTTCTTCCATAACTCTATTGGTTTGGGATAGAAAATTGAACCTGACAAATACAGGGCTTGTTTCAGATTTTTATGCTTAAAGAGGGCAACATTTTAGTGCAGGCTGCGCGTTTTGATTCGTATCTGAGGTGGCAATATTGGGCACTATGAAAAAGAAAAACATCAACACCCGCAAAGAACATGAAAAGAAGGCTGAGCGGGAGAAAGAAGCAAAAAAGAAACAACAACTTTCGCAACTTCCTGCTAAAGGACAAAAGCGTTAACTTAAAATTACCAGTTATCCCTTTTGCTTAACTGTTCTTCTTTTTGTGTTTTTCCGATTTCTTCGTAAATGTCTTTTTCTATTCTAGACGCAACCGCTAAGTCTGCGCCAGCTACGTTTTTTACTGTTGGGATTTTGACGAGGCGTGATTGGCGTGTCTGAGGCACATAATCTACTGTTAACTCTTTTGTGGTTTCGCTGAGTTTTTCGCCAGATTGCCATTGCTCAAACAACTCAACCTTTACGGTGTAGGCGCCTGCGGCAATTCCATTCATATCCAAGACGCAGCCGTATTCGCATTCATCTGTTGCTAATGGCCCCTGTGGAATCCGAATTATAACAGAGTTAACTGGGTGACTATTAAACGATAGATCAGAGTGTACCTTGGAGAAGGCGTCTTTGGAGGGTTGCATTTTGAAGGCCACTTTTATTGCTAACTCATTTTCCCCTATGTTGGCTGCTATTTGGGTGATGACTATTTGCTTGGATGATTTCGCTGGTTCTTTTTTGGAAGCCTCAGGTAATCTGTCCAGTGTTGTCTGTTTTGAGGCTTCGATGTTTTTTGGCAAGGCTATCCATGTTCGCTTATTGCAGGGTTGGCTTTTAACCTTTAACTGGTGAGCCCAAAAAATGGGGATTACCTCTTAGAAGTATGCAGCCAACGTTTCAAATCAAATGGCAATTGGCATCCAGCAGGTTAGCACAGTATCTTTTGCGGTTCTTGTTTTTACTGTTAAGGCGGCGCAGGAAAAAGAAATAAAACAGCCCAAGTCTTAACGCTGTGTTGCTCTTTTTTTCTGCAAGCACCTTGTTCGTTAATCAACGGTAAATACAATAGTCTCCTCACAAGTAAAAGACAACAAGGCACACTAAACAAGAGGAGGCAATTAGTTGAGCGATGATTTCAGCATAGAACTACCAGACGGCGGTGAGGAGGAAAGTGAGGGTGCCTTAACTGCCTCTGGAATCGCCGAGTACATCCGCTTCAACTGTTGCCCCCGATTCTTCAAACTAAAATTTGAAGGCAAAGAAGTCAAAAAACGCACATGGCCAGAAGCTTTCAAACCCATCAGCCCACTCCTCTACGGTACTGGCAAAGCGCTGGAAGAGAAAAAAGTCGCTGAACTCAAAGCGAAAGCCGACCATTACCTTGACTTCACCAAATATGACCCCAACCAGTATGGCAAGCGTGGCTGGGAAAAAGCAGTAGATTCCATGAATAACTGCACTATGTTATCGAAGCTCAATTGGCTGCTGGAGAAAAAGCTGACGGCAAACCAGTTTTGATTTATCAGGTTCCAATGAAGGGTCAAATTGGTGTTTGGGAAGTTAAGGGTATTGCTGATTTGATTGCTGTTTGGCCGCTTAAAGATGGAAAAGTGAAAGTAAGGATTTTTGAGTTCAAGTCCTCTTGGAAGGAGCAGACTGCTCATCGTATCCAAGTTGCACATCTATGTAATCCTGCTTTCCAGAGAATTAGGCAGCTTATCTGTCTAAAGTTGAGGTTGAAGGCGGAGTAATCAACCGCGAAACAAGCTTGGAAAGTCTTGATCCTGATAGGCTCCCCAAATTCAAGTTAAGCCCCCTAATTCAGGATGTTGAGCGTCTTCTTGCCAAAAACGGCGAATTAAACCGCATTCATCAAGACCCCTCTGGAAAAGGTTGAGTATCAGCTTTGCTGGCGATGTGACAACTGCGGCTTCAACGAATGTTGCATCGTTTGCGCAGTCGAAAATGAAAGCATAGCATTGCTCAATCTTAGCAGGGGCGAACAGAAAGCTCTCGGGCACTATGGAATCGCCAAACTAGAAGATCTGGCCAAACTAAAGCCACGATTGATACCACAAACTTGCGTCCCTACGATTTCAAAACTATACCAGCCAAAGATCCAGAGAAAGTGCATGAATTATCAACTGACCCCATCGTCGGTGCCAAATTGGATTGGCTGGTTGAACGTGCCCAATACATGCTTGGTGGAATTCGCCCCAGCAGCCCCAATGCAAGCAAAAGCCGATGGATGCCTTGGCTAACAGGAACTGGATACGGCGGCCTTCCCGAAGACAGCCCATCCGCCGGCATGGATTCAGCGCTTACTGTACAATCCAGACGGCATGATACGCATTTACCTATTTGTCGAATGGGACTACATGCTAGACGTTATTTCGCATGATTAGCGCAAGGTTAGCTGCACACGCTACAAAGGCGAACCCCTATGTGTTTCGCAGGTTATTGGAAAACTGCCCGACGACCGCAACCAATGCTTAGATGAAGAAAAAGAACTGATGGAAGCCTTCTTCAAAGGCTTAACCCAAGCAATAACAAAAGTAGCAAACGAAGTAGGTAGCCCAGACGAAGCCCCAATCCACCTTTACTTCTTCAGCCGAGGAGAACGAGACGTACTAATGAAAGCAGTATGCCGCCAACCAACATTGATCAGTGCAAGGGCAGTCAGCGACCTTTTGGGTTTAAGACAAGCCATCGACCAGCCCATGTTTTCAATCATCCAAGACGAAGTAGCCCACCGAAAAGCCCTAAAGTTTCATAGTTCTGGGCTTCTGCCAATTCTTGAACAAGCCAGCTATTTCGACCGCAAACAATGGATAGCAAAACGCAAAGACGGCTCAATAGTTGATTTAAGCATGGTTTTCCGCGACGGACTCTTCAATTATTCCCTTCCCTTCCACAGAAACCCCGATGGCACAATAGCTTTTCTTGAAATGAATGGACCCAAAGATGGATACTATCCCGCCCGAGCCCGATTCGGCGACCAAATCCCCATCGAGTACTCTGGGGCTGCCAAAGGTCGCTTGGACAATTTGAACAGGTGAAGGGTCCAGCCAAAATCCTTCTGGAGAAGCGCAAGTGGTGCGATTATACCCAGAAGAACCGCCGTATAACCGATGAAGAGCTCAATTTGATGGGACAAAAGATCTGCATGGCGCTTGAACATATTGAGCGGTCAATGTCAATTCGCAACCGGCGGTTGGGTAAAAAGCCCATTGCTGTCCCCAAAATTGCTGAATTTTCTCTCGGCGACGCAACTTTAGAGCGTAGTTGCCGAGAATTTTTGGATTTAGAGTATTTCTCCAAGCGCCAAGAAATGTATCAGCACTACGCTTTGCTCCCCTACCAGCGCGTTGCCTCAGGCAGATCACTGATTTTCCAATGCACCGGAGTCGACTGAGTCTGAGAAGGATTTCATAGTCAGAGGCAAACTCATCTATGAAGGCATTGGTTTGCCCAAAGCTGAATGTGTTGCTAACGCCTGCCGAGTTAAAGGATCGGATGGTTCAAGCTCAGGCGACTGGATGGTTGTAACTGAACTTAGGCGTAATGAGCAGGGTCAATTTGAGGAAGCCCAGAAACGATCTCCTTCTGAAGTAGAAAAATCTGCTCGGGCAATCGTCGACAAAGTAGATGTGCCCAAACTTGAAATTACTAATAAACGTTGTTAGTTGGCCAAGCGGCAAAGGCAGAAAATACAGTGCATGGCACAATCTCCCAACAACTGATCCTGAGAAAGCCAAAAAGCAAGTATCATGCAGCTCTTCGAAGTAGGACGATACTACATTTTAGACGAGTTGGCGGATGACATAATTTCTGATAGGGCAGCTAAATGCCTCGACTACGCAGCCAACAATGTGCTCTACTGTCTGTTAGCGGAGTATTTAGCGGGCAAAACTGGCGGCTTCAACACATACTGCTTTGCCACAGGATGCGGCTGCTCCATTTTTACGTTGGGTTGAGGGTAGACGTTTTCCTCCTAAAGCAGAACAGCAACGATTTATTGACCGTGTTTTTGGGAAAGAGCAGATTGTTATGTTGCAGGGTCCACCGGGCACAGGGAAAACTGAGACTTTGCAATTGGCAGTTTTGGCGCATGTTGCCGCCCACAGAGCCAAAGTCAGATGCCGCGTATTAATGGTTGCACCAACCCACAAAGCCATCCAAGAATTCGTCAGTCAAACTCGCCCGATGCTGGCAAGAATACTGCAAGAAGGCGGCAAAGACCTAAAAGACCTGAGAATTTACCGCGTCCTAAGCAGTGATCCAGCTTCATTCCGCCAAGCCCATTGAAGGCGTCAAATACGTCAACTACAACGAAGACGAAGAAACCGTTGAGGAACTCACAGATTGCTTGATGAATCAAGCAACATTAACACCCAAGCTTCAGCGTTCTGATCCTCTTGATTCTATGCCTCACTCCTCCCGGCTTGTATGGCTTAATGAAGAAAATCGGCGACTCAGAACCCCCGTGGGGCGAAGGCTTCTTTGACTTACTCGTAGTCGACGAAGCAAGCATGATGCGTCTACCAGAACTCATTCTTTCAGGCAGCTTCCTAACTAAAAGCAGCCAAATCCTCGTCGCAGGAGACCACCGCCAGCTACCGCCGATTCAAGCGCATAACTGGGAAAAAGAAGACCGCCGAACACTCGAAGAAATGGCATCTTTCCTCTCAGCCATGGATTTCCTGCGGTTGCTGCGACAAGAGGACCTCGGCATGGAACGAATAAGAATGCAAACACCCCGCCGATATTCCAGCCGAGCGATTATGCGAAAGCCACAGATGCCACTCAGTCGTAGCTGAGTTTCTGCAGAGAATGGGTGTATGAGAAGGACAAGATTGATTTCCGCTCAGACCAGAAACAGACGTTGGCGCCTGTGAAGCCTAAAACTGATGGTTTAGGGGTTGTTTTAGAACCCGAGAACGTCTTCGTTTTGATTGTTCATGATGAGGCGGAAAGTTTCCAGTCCAACCTTGTCGAAGCATCGATTGTCGAGGCTTTGGTTCGAAACGTGCACATCAGAGAGCATCGGCGTAATTACTCCGCATAACGCCCAGAAAGGCTTACTGAAAAACATGCTCTCGGATGGCTTCAAAGACGCCCGAGTCGACACCGTTGAGCGCTACCAAGGCGGAGAAGCAGACTTCATAATAATCTCCTCCACTGTCAGCGACCCCGATTATGTCCGAAGCGAAAGCGAATTCCTCCTTAACCTCAACCGAATTAACGTGGCAATTTCACGCATGAAGAAAAAAATTGTTATCGTCGCAAGCCGCAGCATTTTTGAGTTCATGCCTCAGGATGCCAAAGACTATGATAAGGCGTTGTTGTGGCGTGGGATTTCGTCAGACGGTTGGTTTTACAGCGGATTCTACTCCTGATTGGGTGGGGTTGTTGCCGGAGTTTCTTGGCGTTGAGGCTTCGGCGGTTAAGGTGGAAGTTTACGTTAAATCCACCCGATAATTGAATGGCTGCTTATTATAGGTGGAGGGGGCTCGGCAGAGCAACAAATGCTATTCTATGTTGCAAACCCTACTGCTTGCGGATTGCTTCGCAACCAGCCAGCAACTGCCCCCAACCAGACACCAAAACACAGCCGCCCTCAACGTTGCTGGTTGTTGTTGAAATAAGAGCGGCCCAAGGGACCAACCAATAAATAAAACGGTAAAACAAAAAGAGGAAAACCCAATTTCTATGAATCAACACAGAACAACCTATTACTTTCCTAATGCACACTTGATGGATACAAATGTTTAAACCGCTCTAGACAACGTACAGTGCTTAGCACGTAATGTGAGGTGAAAAAGAAATGGTGTTTGAGGAAGAAGATGAAGGAACAGAAGAAAGCGAAGATGAGACTGAGTGGGAAGAAGAAGAATGGTAAATTAGGCAAGCAAATCAAAGAAAAAGCTTAGGGCTTATTTCGTGTTTTGTTAAAAGAGAAAAAAAGCTTACCGGTAGATACTTTGTTCTGCAGGGGGTTCCTACTATTTCGTAAGCACTATCTCTATTGTTGAAACCATTCTGGACCTACTTTCGCCCTCTCTTGGGGGCATCTCTTCTGTTGCTATTGCGATTTTGCTTACTTTTATGTCTTTTAGGAAGCGGTTTCTTGTGATTTCAGCTGCGTCAACGGCTGTAGTTATTGCTTGCCCTCTGGCCTTCAGCGTTATTTCTTTAGTGTTGCTACTTGATAGGCCTGTGATTATGGCTAGAACATAGTCCATTGGCATTTTATTTCCAACAAAAACAATTCCTGTTTTTTCTGACATGTACATCACTTTTTCCTTAAAATGTTATTGCTCTTTACTGGGTAACCATCATTTATAAGCCGAAGGGTCATTTTCTAAACAAAAATGAAAGGAGAACTTATTCTTCTCCCATGCCGCCTGGCATTCCGCCGCCCGGACCGCCTCTTGGAGCTTTGGCTGTTATGATGTCGTCTACACGCAGTATCATAGCTGCTGATTCGGCTGCTGATTTGATTGCTTGCTCTTTAACCACTATTGGTTCGACCACGCCGTTTTCAATGCTATCTTGGAGTTTGCCTGTGAATACGTTGATGCCCATGAATTTGCCGTCTTCTTTATCGTGCACTTGACGTAGCTCTATGAGTATGTCGATTGGTTCTAAGCCTCCGTTCTCTGCAAGCGTGCGTGGGATTACTTCGACTGCATCTGCGAAAGCTTCTATTGCGAGTTGCTGTCTTCCGCCAACTTTAGTTGAGTAGTTGCGTAGTCCTTTAGCGATTTCAATTTCGATTGCGCCGCCGCCAGCAACGATTTTGTTGTTTTCTGTAACATCTGAAATTACTGATAAAGCGTCGATGATTACTCTTTCAGCTTCATCAACCATTCTTTCAAGCCCTGCACGAATGAGGATTGCTACTGAATGAGGATCTTTGCATTTTTCGACGAAGATCATTTTGTCATCGCCGATTTTGCGTTCTTCCACATGAGCCTGCAAAACCCAAATCGGTTGTCTTTAACTCGTTCAAGTTGGAGCTTATTCGTCCGCCTGTTGCTCTTGCGAGTTTTTCCATATCTGATTCTTTGACGCGTCTAGCAGCCATTATGCCCTCTTGAGAAAGGTAATGTTGAACCATGTCGTCTATTCCTTTTTGGCAGAACACAATATCTGCGCCTGAAGCTTTGATTTTGGTCGCCATCTCTTTGAGTGACCTGTCCTCTTGGTCTAGGAAGGCTTTCATCTGGTTGGGTTCATGTATGCGGATTTCCGCTGTTATCTCGGTCTTTTCTGTCTCAAGCGCCATGTCTAAAAGTGCGATTTTCGCGTTCTCTTTTTTTCTGGGCATGCCTGGATTGACGATTTCTTTATCTACGATTATGCCTCTGATTAGTTGCGTTTCGATGAGGCTTTTTCCAGTTTTCTTTACTAGTTGAATGTTATCTATGTCTGCGACTGTCTTGTCTGCATGCTTCTCGGTTACCTGCTTTACCGCTTCTATGGCAATTTCCGCAAAGTGCTCTTTAGCACCACCCACAGCTTTGCTTCCCATGGATGTCAGAGCAACTTTCATCATCATTTTTTGATCCTCCACAGCGATTGGCACTGCGCTTTTTGCTATGATTTCGATTGCTTTTAGGGCTGCTTTGCGGTATCCTGCAACGAGTATGATTGGGTGAATGTTCTGGTCTAGGAGTTCTTCTGCTTTTTTGAGAAGTTCGCTGGCTAGCACTACTGCGGTTGTGGTTCCGTCGCCGACCATGTCGTCTTGTGTTTTGGCGATTTCAATCATCATTTTAGCTGCTGGGTGCTCAACGTCGATTTCTTTGAGGATTGTTGCTCCATCGTTGGTTATTGTTATGTCGCCTAGACTATCGATGAGCATTTTATCCATGCCACGTGGGCCTAAGGTTGTTTTTAGTACTTCGCCGATTACTCGGGCTGCTTGGATGTTGTTTCTTTGGGCTTCTTTGCCTCTGCTTCGAGAGGTTCCTTCTTTTAAGATGAGTACTGGTTGACCATTCCGGTCTTGCGTTAAATATGCCATATTATTCTATCCTCAATTTGTTTATTAATTGTATTTTTTGCTCAATTCAGAGTCATGCAAAATAAGGTGGATTTGATCAGTGAGAGCCGGGTTGACTTAGCTATTAATTGTGCAAAACTGCTGCTTGCAATTTATATACTGTGAATCGGGGATTTAAACTCGTCACAGTTGGATTAAGTTCCTATTCATACTATTGGCATTCTTATGGATAATAATTGGGGTTTTGATTGATCAAGCGTTTTCCAAAAAGCTAACTGACGTTAGCTTTATATTTATGTTTCGCTTAATAACAATAAGCTAACAGTTGTTAGCTTTAGGTGATGGATACGGCACAAAAACGGAAAACAGGCAGACCAACAAAAATCCCAGGACAAAAAGACACAGCGCAGAGAATCTTCGACGAAGCCATAGACCTCTTCGCCCAAAAAGGATACGACAACGTATCAATAAGAGACATCGCTTTAGCAGTAGGCATCAAAGAAAGTTCAATATACAAACACTACACAAACAAAGAAGCCATCCTGCAAAAAATCATCCAGTACCCACTCACAAAAATGTACACCATCGCTCAACGCGAAGACACTACAGAACAATTAATTCAAAAAGGGGGCTTAGAGGGCTTCATAGCGGACACAGGCTCCGTCTTTGTAAGCTGGATGACCGATCCCAACACCACAAAAATCCTAAGGATCTTCTACATCGAATTATACCACAACGATGAAATCATGCAATCCTACACCGACCTGATCAGTGCAGGCGAAACCTTCTGGACCTCAGTGTTCAGCATAATGATTAAACAGGGACTCATCAAACCCCAAGACCCCCAAGTGCTATCCTCAGAATTCCTAGCGTATTTCTGGAATGCATTCACCAACTACTTTCTCATACAGTACGGCCGAACCTCATGCACTTTTATGCAGCTATACTCAGACTCCATCAACCGTCATGTAGCGCATTTTATGAAATCAAATGGTGATTTGAAATGAATGCAAGTTCAAATGCTAAAGTTTTAGTTGTGTATGGTACCCGTTATGGTGCCACCAAGGGAACCTCTGAGGAAATCGGTAAGGTTCTTCAAGAGGCGAATTTTGAAGTTAAAATTCTAAATGCAAAGGAAGAAAAAATCAAAGACATCACAGAATACGGATTAGTCGTCGTTGGCAGCGGTATGGCAATGGGCAATTGGACCAGCGAAGTAGAGGATTTTGTCAAGAAATTCCACAAAGACCTTGAATACAAAAAGTTAGCACTTTTTATTTCCTCACTAAAACCTGTCGAAGAGAAAGAAGGAAAAACAGCTCTCGTCGCCAGAATACAGAAAGTTGGGTTGGACGACAAAATCTTAAAGTATCAACTTAAGCCCACAATGACTGGTGTCTTTGGTGGAACTATAGATTATAACAAGATGAACTTTATACTCAAAAAAAGTATGGAAATAGGCTACAAGGCAGCGCTTCAGAAACATGCTTTCAAAGAAGTGGCGTCGGGTGTTTATGACCTGCGGGATTGGAATGAAATCCATAACTGGGCTCTGGAGTTAGCGAAGAAAGCTCAAGAATAATAAAAAGGTAAAGAGGGGGTGTGAAAGATGAAACCAAGAGTTTTGCTTGTTGGATACAACGGCGCAAACAACACAGGAGCAGAAGCTAAACTCCTAGTAATCATCGATGAGCTACGATCAATTCTTGGTCCTCAATCATGTTTCACTATACCCTCATTAAACGAAGCAAACCTCAAAAGATACATCCAAGAAGCCCCAAACTTAAAAATCAAACCAGTACGACCCTCCATATTTCCAATTGACATTTGGAACCTTGTCAAACAAAACGATTTGATAGTGCTCGTAGAAGGAAGCACCTACATGGACACTTGGGGCTCAGCACTCCTCTGGTACTACCTACTTGCGACAAGATATGCTCACCAAATGAAAAAACCCTGCATCGGCTACTCCGTCGATGCTGGCAGTGCATCTCGCTTCAACCGTTGGCTTATCCGCCGTGAAGCAAGCAAAACCAACCTGATACATGGCAAGAACCAAAAAAGCTGCCAACGACTCAAGCAATGGCAAGTAAAAGCCCCCATCGAAGTCACAGCTGACAATGCCTTTGCTTTCCAGCCAAAACCTGAAGACCACGATATACTCAAACGTGTTTGGCCAGAAGCATCGCACGTTGTCGGTATGGCAGCAGAAGACATCTACATTTGGCCTGTTCAAATTAGACTTTGGGACCAGAAGAAGTACTGTTACCGATGGCCTTACTATTATCAGCATTCAAAGGCTTGTAAAGAAAAGAGTGAATTACTAATCGATGTATTGGCTGTTCAAGCTGATGAAATGGTTGAAAAATACGATAAAGATGTAGCTTTACTAAGCATGGAAGGCTTAGACACTGCTTTCACAAATAGAATTCAACAGCATATGAAGCATGCAGATAGAACAAAAGTTTTCAGTTCAACCCATTACAATGCTTCACAAATGACCAGCGTACTCAGGAGCCTCGATTTACTAATTACATCAAGATACCATGCCGGCGTTCTGTCTTTGCCAAACTTGGTTCCCCAAACAGGCATCGGTCACGACCTGCGCATTCAAGACCTATACACAGACTTAGGCACCCCCGAACTATTCGTAGATCACGAAGACCCCGACAGATATAAGAAATTAAGCGACAACATAGAATCACTCTTCAACCAAACCAGCACCCTAAGAAACAAGCTCCAGAAAGGCTACCAAGAATATGCAACACGAGAAAAAAGAAATGCTGAACTGTTTAAAGCTTTCTTGGAAGCAAACTATCCGGAGTGGTTGACATGAAAACAATTCTTCTAACTGGTGCAAACGGCTTTATCGCTACTCAAATCGCCCGAAACCTCCTTGCTGATGAAGAAGCAACTATTCTTGCTCTCGTCAGAGCCAACGATACACATAGTGCTCAAGCCAAGTTAGCCAGTGAATGGTGGGATTATCCTGAACTGATAAATGCTTTAGGAACAAGAATCCAAGTAATTGCAGGCGATGTTTGCCAACCAAACCTTGGATTAGACAAAGCAGAATACAGCAGTCATTGCCGAAAAAACCACTCACATTATCCATACAGCAGCTGATTGGCGTCTTCTTCCGCTTGATGAACTCAGAAAAACAAACGTTCAAGGAACCGCAAACGTAGTCGCTTTTGCCAAAGAAGCAAACAAACACCACCGCGTTAGAACGGTTATCCCACATTTCCACCTGCTTATGTTGCAGGCGGCGCAACTGGAACTATATCTGAGGATCAATTAACCGATAAAAATGGCTTTTTTACCGATTATGAACGCAGCAAGTATGAAGGCGAACAGCTAGTACAAGCCGCTAAAACAGAGTTGCCCATCTCTGTTTTTCGTCCCTCGATGGTGGTAGGCGACTCAAAAACAGGCGCAATCAAAACATTCAACACCTTCTACTTCCCCCTGCGTCTTTACTTAACAGGTAAAATGCGGTTTATGCCTGTCAGCCGTTCACTGCGAATCAATATGGTTCCTGTTGATTATGTCGCGAAAGCGGTTGCGCAATCTGACTTTTGAACCAAAGCTAGAAGGAAAGACCTTCCATGTAGTGGCACCTTACGAATCACTGCCAAAACTCGGGGAACTCTTGGATTATGTGCAGAAATGGGCAAAAACCGAATTATCCTGTAAACTTCCGAGCCCAATATATCTACCAATGTCTGCTTCTTCAATGAAGACTGCCTTGAAACTCCAACGGGTATTCACTGGAGACCGCCGAGTCTCAGATGCACTTATCTCGCTGTCGCCTTACTTTAGCGAAAACCGCCAATTTAACCGAGACAACCTCGACAGACTCCTTGGATCTTACGATTTCAAATGGCAAGAAATAATGCCTAAACTGCTTGAATACGCGGTTTACAACAGTTTCTTCCACCGCTCAGACCGCACGGTGCATGAGCAAGTCCTCTTCCGCTTAGAAAGCAAAAGTCACCCAGTCACCTACTTTGACATAATCGAAGGCAAAGTCGTAAAGAAAACTGCTGAAGAAATGCGCCAAGACATTTTGGCTGCAACCAGCGCCATGAAAAGTTTTGGAATAGTTCCGGGCGACCGTGTGGCATTAACAGGTTTAAACAGCACCAGATACTTGGCCGTAGACATAGCCATCGGGCTTGTTGGTGCAATAAGCGTTCCACTCTACTATACGACGCCGCCTTCAGACATCAACGAGGTTTTAAAGGCAAGTGGTGCAAAGCTCTTCTTTATTGGCATGCCCAGTCTTATGGCACGAATTAAAGAACTGACCGCTGAGGTGCCAATTGTTTCCATTTGTCGAGTTCAAACTCCCATAGAGCTCAGAGAGGAATGTTGTTTCTTGGGAAGAATTCCTCTCAAAAGGCAAAAACAATACAGCCCCCATTAAGGCTCCAGTTGGCTTTGGAGACATCGCAACTCTGCAGGTACTCCTCTGGCACAACAGGTAAACCCAAAGGAGTAGTCTTCAGACATGACAACCTCCGGTACATGGCTGAATCAATAGTCTCCATAACCCCCTGGCAAGCAAGAAACCGCCCCTGCAGCTACCTATCATTCCTGCCGATGGGACACGTAGTCGAAGGCATCTTAGCCACTTACTCGCCATATTACATTCCAGCACCAATCGAAATTTACTTTTTAGAAGACTTCAGAAAACTGCAAGATGAACTGCCGCGTGTTAAACCAACTATTTTCTTTGCGGTTCCTCGTGTCTACGAAAAAGTCTGGGAAGCCTTGGAGAAGAATTCCTTTGGGAGATTCTACATAACAACAAAAAGCAGCTTAGTTAAGCGGGCGCTGCGAAGAACAATCAGAAACATGACTCTTAAAAGGGCAGGCTTAAACAAATGCGCCCAACTAATCGCTGGTTCAGCAAGCTGCGAGAAACCCTCCTTGAAAACTACCGCGAACTCGGCGTTGAAATCTATAACGCTTATGGAATGACTGAAGCGCCATTGGTAACTTAAATCGACTGGGAAGAAACAGAATAGGCACAGTCGGTGAACCCATGCCTTTCACGCAGGTTAAAACCGCTGAAGACGGCGAAATAATGGTTAAAGGTCCACAGGTAACCGTTGGCTACTTTGACAAATCACTTGAGCCACCATTCAAAGACGGCTGGTTAATGACTGGTGACATCGGCAAGATAACCGATGAAGGCAGCCTCGTAATCTTTGGCCGCAAAAAAGAACTAATCAAGACCTCCTATGGCAAATGCATCTACTCGGGAAAAATCGAGGGCATGATAAGAGAACTACCCAGAAGTGACAGAAGCTATGCTTTGGGTGAATCGAAACCTTACTGCTCAGCAGTTGCTTGGGTGGACAAAAAACACTACAACCAAACAACACTCGCAGCAATCGACCAAGCTATGGAAGAAATGAATAAGCGCCTCTCAAACCCCGAAAAAATTAAAGCGATGGGCAATACTTCCCAACAACTTAAGCATCGAAAACGGCGAGTTAACACCCAACCTCAAACTGAAACGCAACGTCATATCCCAAAAATACACAAAAATTATCGATTCACTCTACACAGGAGCTGCCCCTGAAGGCGAAGTGCACATTGGCGGAGTGGAAAAGCCAGGTGAATAAACATGGGACTTAGGCTTCTTCTTCTATATTGGTGGACTCCAAACTACATCATACAAAGGGAACTCAGAGCGGTATCCAAGCAAACTACCGAAGCACTCAAAACATTAATCTCTTCATATGCCCCTCAAGAACTCCCCCTCACCGAACAACAATCTCCAATGACCCTCAAAGGGCAGAGGGCAAACATGGCTCAAACACACGCAAAAATGGTCGAAGCACTGGAAACCGCTGTTGGGCATGAGAAAGCGGTGGCGTTGGGCAGGGAATCCTTGTTGCAGTTGGAGTGAACTTGGGCAAGCAAACCCGTGAGCAAACTGGGCGTAAGCGATAACCCAAAAGACTTGTTCAGAGCAGCTAAAATTCTCTATCGAATCTTAGGTATAGATTTCAATATGGAGTGGCTCGATGATTCAAACGCAGTAGCAATCATTAACCGTTGTGCTCTCGCAGAGCAATATAGCAAGTTAACCTGTGAAGTCCTAAGCGCCACAGACGAAGGCGTCATAGAAGGATTGCAGCCAAACGTAACAATGCAGTTTAAAGAGTATATGACAAGCGGCTGCAACAATTGCAGGGCAAACATTCACTTTAAAAAAAGGAGAATATGGCATGAAAGCAATTGTAGTTGGGTCCGGTGCTGGCGGCGCAATTGCAGCCCGAGAATTAGCGAAAAATGGCTATGAAGTAACAATAATAGAAGCAGGGAAACCATTCAGTCCATTAACCCATAAGGTTTCATGGTTTAGTTCACTTCGGGGTTCATTTCTTCTAAAAGATGAAAACTCTATCAAACGTGTCTTTCCACATTATGCTGTCTCCCGTGCAAGCCAGGATTTAGCCATTTTCAGGGGCATTACAGAAGGCGGCTGCACTTCAATTGCCTGCGGCAACATGGTAAGAGCCGAAAACGGCTTAAAAGAAATCGGGTTGGACCTATCCAGCGAATTTGAGGAAATCGAGAAAACCCTAACAATCACACCTATACCACGAGAAAGATGGCGACCTCTAACTCAGCAAATGTATGATAAAGCAGAACAATTGGGATATACGCCTAAGCCCACGCCGAAGGTTGATGACTTAAGTCGATGTGTTGGCTGTGGCTATTGCGAACTTGGCTGCGTAACAGGTGCGAAATGGGATAGCCGACGTGTTTACAAAGACTATTTGGGCAAAGGTGTCACCTTATTGACGAATACAGCGGTTCAGAAAGTGCTCTTGGATGGTAACCGTGCATCTGGCGTGCAGGTTTTCCATGGGTCATCAAATGAACAAATAAACGCAGACGTTGTCGTTTTGTCGGCTGGAGGTATTGGGACAGCCCAGATTCTGCGATCTTCAAATTTGCCTGTTCAAGACAAATTGTGGGTTGACATTGTTCTAACAGTGGGCGGAGTCTCCAAAGGCTCAAGGATGCTCAATGAGCCGCCTATGGCTTGGTTCATAAAAGAAGACAACTACATCCTATCACCATACTTTGACTTGCTATCTTACTGGTTCCATAAACCTTGGAAAGACGTGTCGGCTGAGGATCGGGTGGGTATGATGATTAAACTTGCAGATGTTGAACAGGGTTCAGTTGCTGCAGATGGAACGGTCACCAAAGCATTAACTGAAGTTGACAGGGAACGTTTGGAAGGTGCTAAATTGAAGGCTAAAGCAATCATGGAGGCATCTGGTGTGACTGGGCCGTTTGTGGATGGTATGATTCATGGCGGTCACCTCGGAGGCACGGTCCCGCTTACAAGGGGCGATGTGGAAACAATGCATCCTGCGGGGCTTCCTCAGAACTTGTGGGTTGCTGATTTGTCGCTTATGCCACGTTCGCAGGGTTTGCCAACTATGTTAACTGCAGCGGCTTTGGCATTGAAGGTTTCAAGGAAAATCGTTGAACAGAAAAGGGCTTAGAAGGCTAAGATATGGCGCAAATAAACAAACGGGAATACACCAAATCTCAGTTGATCTTCGGTAATTTAGCAGTTGCAGCTTGGATACTGCTGGGTGCAGCTTCATGCTGGCTATTTTCGCCTTTTGCAGCGTTAGGCTTTCTTGCTTTAGCGTCCTTTCTTGTCTTTTACAAGTTAGGTAAAAAGGGTTGCGTGAACTGTTTCTGGTGTAAAACCTGCACGATTGGCATGGGCAAACTATCATACCTCTTCTATACCAAGACCTCAATAGAAGACCTGAACATAAACCGAAAAGCACTCAAACTCTTCCCCTACGTGTATCTCTTGCTCAGTGTAGTTCCGATAGCCATAACTGCGGTTTCAATTATCCAGAGTTTTACTGTCTACAGCGTTGTTTTACTCTCGGTTTTGGTTACGTTATCTGTTTTGACGGGTTCACTTAGAAGAAATCTCTTGATAGGTCACTGAAAAGCTAACCACCCCGTTTTCTTAGTAGTTGTTGCCGGGGGTCGTCTTATTTCAACAAGAACCAACAGCTTGTGAGGGGCGTGTTGTGTTTTGTGGTCGGCATCTGTGAGGGGTTGCTGGCAGGTTGTGGTGACCTCCGTAAGCAGAACAAACTGTGTCTGATGCTTTGCCGATCTCTCTCCTGTTTAGAGGATAAAAATTGTTTTTCTCTTTGTGTGGGTGTGGCTAAATAAAATACACTACACTGCTGCTTGTGAATTGAGCTTTGTTTTGGTTTTGCAACGTTTTTCAACGCCTAATTAGGTGTGGGGTAAGCGTTTTTCCCCACACTCCCTACATGGACCTATTTAAGCAGTGTAGAAGTGTGGGTGTGGGAGCATGTTGCGTTTACCCAAGAATTTAAGCCCGTCGGGCACTTGAGGTCTCTTGGGCAAATTTGCCATCTCTCTCCTCCAGCAACCCTGCCTTCACAGCCAATCGCGACTTAGTTTTTATGTTAAAGCACCAATATTCTATTTGTGCCAAATTACACCAAAAAACCCCTCCTAACAGAAAACGACGAAGAATACAAAATGCTACTCGAGGTAACCGAAGAATTCGAGAGACAAAAAAACGACAAAACAGCCCGCGAAAAATATGGAACCGCAACCGAAATAGTCCTACGCAATCACCTGCTCAAAAGAAACCTCAACCTTTCAATGGTTCCAGACGTCACCGTTCAAGGGTCAAAAATCAAAATCAATCTGCTTCTTCTAAAACCCGGCGTAGACCCAAACCAAAAAGCTTACGCATCCGATCAAGTGAAGATGGCTATAGAAGTTAAGAACAATGCTGTCGGCGGCAAAACTTTGCCAAACGGGAAACAGGAGGACCCTAACAAGGTGCTGCGTTTTAAATTCAATGAGCTTGAAGCAATGGCTTATGTGAAGAATTTTGCTGTTATCGTTTTCTCTGAAATGCTGCTTCCGCCAAAACCTTACAAATGGCGGTTTAAAGAAGAAGTGATAAGAAAACAAAACTGCAAAGTCTTCACTTTTGTTGCTCGCCAACTGCATCCTCCTGGCGGGCTCTATGTCAAGTCTAACATAGAGGAAATGCTCCAGAAGGGTCAAATGAAGAAAACCGAAGAATTTGAAAAAATGATTCATTACCTAAAATGCCTATAACGCCCACTCTTCTTCGGTTGATTACCCTAAAACAGTTCAACAACATATTCGTAGGCTTCTCGCCAAGGGGCATAGGGCTCTAATAACCATCACGGAGATTGTAGATTGACCCTAATTGCCGATTGCATACTTGTGCAGGAAATGTAGAAACAAAAATGAATCCTTAGACAAGAAGGCACATCCATTATCAAAACATCGCCACATACCCGTTGAACTACGTGCATGCAGGCACTTGACGTTTTGCCGTAGGACAAGGTTCACGATATTTGACATATTCACCCTGAATATTATCTTTGGCGCATATCATGTATAATAACCACTTGCGTTCTTCTAGGTTATATTGCGCGGATCGCATTCATTTTCATTCCTTAAATCGGGATTTTACGATTTAGTGACTTTCTGGGCAATTAATGGAGAAGAAAATGAGTACCCAAATTATTATAACTAAAGAAATTCCAAAAACGTCTAAGCGTTTAGTTGAAAATTGCCCTGAATGTTCAAGCAAAAATCTTGTTCACGACAATGACACTGGCGAAACCATTTGTGGCGACTGTGGTCTTGTTTTGTATGAGCAGATGTTAGATAAAGGACCCGAATGGCGAGCTTTCACTTCAGAAGAGAAAGCCTCAAGAAGCCGCGTTGGCATGCCAACATCATATTCAATCCATGACAAAGGACTATCCACAACCATCAGCCAAGTCAACAGAGACGCATTCGGAAGAAACCTTCCCGCATCTACAAGACTGCAAATGTGGCGCCTTAGGAAATGGCAAATACGCAGTCGAGTGCACTCCTCAGTCGACCGAAACCTTGCCCAAGCCATGGGAGAACTTGACCGTTTATCAGGCAAAATAAAAATTTCACCAGCAATCAAAGAAAGAGCCGCCCTTATTTACCGCAAAGCACTCGACAAAGGCTTAGTCCGAGGAAGATCCATATCTGCCATCGCAGCTGCCTCATTGTATGCTGCTTGCCGAAAAAGCGGATCACCCAGAACTCTCCGCGAAATCGCTGAAGCAAGCCTTGTTAATAAAAAAGATGTTTCACGCTGCTATAGACTAATGCTTCAAGAGCTCGATTTTCACATGCCAATATCTGACCCGTTGACCTATGTTTCAAAAATTGCATTAAAAACAGGAATCACCGGCAGAACACAGGGCGCAGCGATAACAATACTCGCTGAAGCTAAACGGAAAAGATTCTCATCAGGAAAAGATCCGATGGGCATGGCTGCAGCCGCACTCTACATAGCTTGTCTGCAGAATAGCGAGAAAATAACACAAAGAGACATCGCGGAAGCGTCCGGAGTCACCGAGGTTACTGTTAGAAACAGGTACAAGGCACTAAAGAACCAGTTAAAGCTAGAAATACCAGACAAAAAAACCGTCGCTCAGCTTATCTGTTGTCCCTAATTTTTCCAATCAATAGCCGGTCACTGGTAACATTCTTTAAATCCCTTCAAAACACCGCTTAGCAACAGTATAGTTAACTTCTTGCGCAAAAAACACAGGCTTTTATTAATCATTGAAGGGATTGTACCTTGACCCTAAATTGCCAATAACTTACCTGTGCAGAAAATGCGCTAAAAATTACTCTAAAGAAGAGTATGCACAGAGCAAATTCTGCAAAGACATGCGGTTCTTTTCTGTTGCCGAATTTCAGATGTGCAGAAACAGGACATGCCCTTGCAGTCAGAAGCCGCTAAATCTTTTCCAAGAAAGATCTGCTTTAAGTCGGGCAGCTGAGAGTCTTAGGCAAAGGGTCGGCGAATCAAAAGAGTATACCGTAGTCCCCGAAACTGCCAAAGAGGAACCCAAGAAACCAGCGTTTGAAAGCTGGATGTGGAGCTCCGAATACGATGAAGCCCTAAAATTCGAAAAGACACTCATCGAACAATACAAGGGCAAAAGCCTCGAGGATGCCATTCCCGGAAAGATAGTTTCAAACCAACAAGGCGAATGCTACGCCATCTCAGCTTCTTGCACATCCAACTTCAAAATGGCATCTTACGAAGAAAGCAGACGAACACATCATCTCTGACCTAAAAGTTCTCTCAGGAATAGGACCCGTAGGTGAACAAGCACTAAAGCGGCAAGGTTACGCAACAGTGCAAGATTTGGTGAGTCATCCCCGCTGGAATAAACAAGCCAGCGACTTCATGAAAATGATAGATAAAAAAGAGGTTGACTCAACCCAGAAATGGCTCTGGCAACGCCTCCCAAAATCCCACCCCCTACTCCACTATTTAGCTGGGTTTTGCCAGAGACAAGACTTCGCCATAGTAGACATCGAAACCTTGGGGCTCTCAGAAAGACCCATAATTCTCTTGGGCATTAGCAAAACCATGCAAAAGACCAAGTTTGCACAAGCCAGTTTCTGCTAAGAGACATTCAGGATGAACCCAGCGCAATCTGGGCGCTAGTTTCACAACTGGAACCTAACTTGTCGCTGATAACTTTTAACGGCAGAAGCTTTGACATTCCATACATCAAACAAAGGTTAGCTTACTACGGATTAGACGCCAACTTGGATAACCCCCATTTTGACGTTCTCCACTTCACCAGAAGGGCACTGCGCAGCAAACTGTCAGATTGCAAATTGGAAACAGTTGAAAAATACATCGGAATCAAAAGAGACATCAACATCCCCGGTGCATTAGTGCCCCACTTCTACGATACTTACCTGAGAACCAAAAACGTGGGACCACTTGTTCCCATAGTTGAGCATAACAAACAAGACCTATTAACACTTGGAACCTTGTTCTCCAAACTCTATGAGGAATGGAACCTTTGATAGACGACTTCATCAAAAGCATCAAACGCATGCCGATCTTACAAAAAACAAATCGTTCACATAGAAAAAATTCCTGCCCAAGAAGCAAGCTTTGGCGAACTGGAAAAACCGCTTCCAGAAAACATCGCAAACTTGCTTACTAAATCGAAAAATCAAATTCTACTCCCACCAAGCCGAAGCAATAAACAAAGCCAGAGCAAGGCAAAAACGTGGTGATTGCCACTCCAACCGCTTCAGGAAAAACCTTAGCATTTAACATTCCAGTTATTGAAGCCCTCACCAACGACAAGAAAGCAACCGCACTATACCTCTACCCAACAAAAGCCCTAACAAACGATCAACTAAAAGTCCTAAGAGAACTTGAAAAAGAAACAGGCATCAAAGCAGACGCAAACGTCTACGATGGAGACACCCCTCAGCATCAACGGGCAAGCATACGAGAAAACTCAAGAATCATTTTAACCAACCCATATGGACTGCACCAGTATCTTCCTTGGCATTACAAATGGCGAAGCTTTCTTGCAAAACCTCAAATTCATCGTAATCGATGAAGCCCACGTTTACCGAGGAGTATTTGGCTCCAACGTAGCCATGCTTCTAAGGCGGCTACTGAGAATATGCAGTTACTATCATGCAAACCCACAAATCATACTCTCCTCAGCAACAATCGCAAATCCACAAGAACATGCCAAGAGATTAACGGGAAAAGACTTTGAAATAGTCTCAAACGATGGCGCTCCAAGAGGAAAAAAATCCTTTGTGTTCTGGAACCCACCCTTCATCGATGCAACTAACACAATTCGCCGATCCACCCACCAAGAAACCAAAGACCTCCTAACACTTAACATCCTCAAAAACCTGCAAACTCTCTGTTTCACCACTTCAAGACAAATGGCTGAACTAATAACAAGATGGACTAAAGAAGAACTCACAAGACAAAGTCACCCAAACTACCAAATATCAGTTACAGCTTACCGAGCAGGCTATCTTCCTCAAGAACGACGAGAAATAGAAAACCGACTTAAAAAACAAAAACTTAATCGGCGTAGTTTCAACCAACGCATTGGAACTTGGAATCGATATTGGCTCTTTTGATTCAGTGATAATTTCTGGCTACCCCGGAACCGTCATATCTACTTGGCAACAAGCAGGACGAGCAGGCAGAACCAACGTCCGATTCACTCGTAACTTTAGTTGCTTTCCAAAACCCACTTGACCAATACTTCATGAAGCATCCAGACGACTTCTTTGGAAGACCACATGAACAAGCCATAATTGATCTTCATAACCGATACATTTCTCTGGGACACATAATGTGTGCAGCAAGCGAATTGCCCATTAACTGAAGGGGACAAACAGTTTTTCCCAGAACTACTCATCAGAAAGCATTCAGGCACTTGAACAAGAAAACCTAATCCGAAAAACACCACGAGGATGGGTCTACTCAGGAACAGCAAGAACAACCGAAGTTGTAAATCTTGAAAGCATCTCCCACCAAACCGTCACCGTTACCTGCAACGGAAACCTACTTGAAACCCTCACTTTAAACAAAGCCTATGAAGAAGCCCACGCAGGAGCAGTTTTGCTTCATCAAGGCGAAACCTACATTTCTGAAGAACTAAACCTTGAACGAATTAACCGCTAAAGTTAGACAAGAAAACGTCAACTATTACACAGAAGCACTAAAAACAGTTGACGTCGCCATAAAGAAAACCCTTGAAGAAAAACAAAACGGAGTCAAAGTTGGACTGGGCGAATTATCCATAACAGAAATCTACCATACCTACGTTACCAAAACTTATGATGAAGTCATCAAAAGACAACCGCTCAATCTGCCGCCTTTGTCTTTTTCAACGGTGGGCTTATGGTTTATAATTCCCGATGAAATTAGAGAAGAAATTGAAGCACAAGGACTTGATTTTGCCGGGGGGTTACATGCGGTTGAGCATGCGATGATTGCTATGTCTCCGATTTTTGCAATGTGTGACCGATGGGATATCGGAGGTTTATCAACGCCTCTGCATCCAGACACGGGTGAAGCAACAATTTTTATCTACGATGGCTTTGAAGGCGGAATCGGAATCTCAGAAACCCTCTACGCAAAAATAAAACCTCTCTGGGAAAAAACTTTGCAGCTCATCGACAACTGTGAATGCAAAGACGGCTGCCCCTCATGCATTTACTCGCCAAAATGCGGAAACGAAAATGAACCCTTAGACAAGAAAGCGGCAAGCATTATCTTAAAGCATCTCTTGGAATTATGCGAAAACAATAAACAACCAGTTAAAGGCTAATCCCCTAATAATTTCGCATATACCCACTGAACCGCATACCTGAAAACACCTATTGTATTCTCACCAGGTAAAGTACACGTTATAAGGATATAGCACCCGAAAATTACCGAAAAAACATATCAAGTATAATAACTACCCCTGTTCATCTTAATAATAATTGCGCGGACCGCATTAATTTTCTTACCTTAAATCGGGGATTTCACGATTTAGTGTCGTTCTGGGCAAGTAAGGAGTAAAAAAGAAAATGACAATAACCCAACCCAGCACAACAAAAGAAGCCTCAAAAAGTCCCTCGCGCTTAACAGAAAATTGCCCTGAATGTGCAAGCAAAAACCTTGTTCATGACTATGACAGCGGCGAAACCATCTGCGGCGACTGTGGGCTTGTTCTATATGAGACAATGCTGGATAAAGGACCTGAATGGCGCGCTTTCACCCAACAAGAGAAAACCTCAAGAAGCCGCGTCGGCATGCCAACATCATATTCAATTCATGATAAAGGATTATCCACAACTATCAGTCAAGTTGATAGAGACGCATTCGGAAGAAAACTACCTCTATCTACAAGACTGCAGATGTGGCGTCTGCGGAAATGGCAAATACGCAGCAGAGTACACTCATCCATCGACCGAAACCTCTCCCAAGCCATGAGCGAACTTGAACGCCTAGCAAGCAAAGTTACAATCACACCGTCAATCAAAGAAAAAGCAGCCCTCATTTACCGCAAAGCACTTGACAAAGGATTAGTTCGAGGAAGATCAATAAACGCTATAACCGCCGCTTCACTTTATGCTGCTTGCCGAGAAAGCGGAACCCCAAGAACTCTCCGCGAAATCTGCAGAAGCCAGCTTAGTTGACAAAAAAGACGTTGCAAGATGCTACAGGCTACTCATACAAGAGATCCGTTTTAGCATGCCAGTCGCCGACTCGTTAACATACGTTTCAAAAATTGCACAGAAAAACGGAATATCCGGTAGAACACAAGGAGCAGCCATAACAATACTCGCTGAAGCTAAACGTAAACGGTTTGCAGCAGGGAAAGACCCCATGGGGTTAGCTGCAGCTGCACTCTACATAGCTTGTCTACAGCAAAACGAAAAGATAACACAAAAAGACATCGCTGAAGCAGCTGGAGTCACAGAGGTTACGGTTAGAAACCGATATAAGTCGCTAAAGAAGCAGTTGCACCTTGAAGTGCCAGACAAAAAAGCCTAACTTCTCTTCCCCCTTAATATTTCCCAAGCAAACAAATAATTCGCAATTTCTTATTTTTTAAAAAAACAGAATAGGCAAAACAATATCTAAAAAGCCTTACACTTATCTAGACACAAAGATGGCTGACTCAAAATTGGCGCTTGACTGTTATCTCCAAGGCAACATGATCCTAATAGACGCTTCAGGCTGGAGCGACCTCCTACTAGGTGTAGTAATCTGCGCAATAAAACCCCCACACCAAATGGTTCTAGAACGCAAAATACCCGTCACTTCCTTTCAGCCTCCTAACTTTTCAAACAAAAAATACCTCGCCGACGCCATAAAAATCGCTGACGAAATAGTTACAGTCATGCAAGCAGACAGCGAAACCTGCTTTAAAGTCTGCACAGAATACGTGCTCTCAGGAATAATGCCGCATTTACAGAAAAAAGGATTTAGGGTAGAAAGGGTTGAATCCACAGGTGTACTTAAAAGGCAAGTGGAAGAAGCCTACATCCGATGGTGTGTCGAGAAAGGGGTTCCTAAAGAAATGCTTAAAGACGAAAACCGCTTTTGGGCTTTTCTAGAGTGGATAGCGCAGAATCCTCATCTGAGGGAGGGTCTTGTAAAGACTGGTTGGGCCAGCTGGGAAGGGAAATGGCGCCAAGAAATCTATGAGAAACCCGAATCTTTCATTCGTAAACATTAGAACGGATACAATCCATTGCTAAGTTATCGGTAAAAAAAGAAAAGTTATGGATTGCGTGTGCGTTTATTCTTCGTCTTCGCAGTCGTCGCAGTCGCAGTCTTCGTCACAGCAGTCTTCTTCTTCCTCTTCGAAACCAAAAATGTTGTCTATCATTTTCTAAAACCTAACGAAGGCATATAAAATAGAGTAAATAAACCCTCTTGTCACGGTCTGGATTCCGCCCTGAAAAGTTCATCGAGTCAACGTAAAAAGATAGAGAAAATGTAAGTGCCTAACTATTTTTTGGTGGCCGTTGATGGTAAATTCGCGGCTAAAACCTCTGCGCCCACCGCAACAAAAAGCCTAAACGTATTCCACAATTTCTTAACAGTTAAATTATTCTTAAACAAATACGCCGGCGTCTTTGCCAGATTCGAAACTGAGGGCTTAGCCAACCAATTCAAATCCACATCCAAGTTTACAGTGGAATCGTGTACTCTCCCATAGCTGATTCGTATGTATTCGACACTTTTGCTGGTTGTCTCAAAGAGGAAACTGACTGTTGTATCATCGAGGTTTAAGGTACACTGTATCTTTTGAGAACCAAGAATATGCAGAAACTTGGAGATCTCTAATGCTTCGTGAACTCCCACGATTCTAGTATAGGTTTCTACTCGGGGGTCTACGTATGCCTCAAGAAACGTCTTTATGTGCTGATTAAAATTCCCCTTCTGCAACTCATTACCATTGTTGGCCATGAATCCCAAGTTTAAGGTACGTTCTTGAACGAAATCAACAACTGGCTTCTTTTTGAGGGTTCTTTTCTGAACCACCATTTCATGATCAATGAAAGTATCTATATTCCAGAACTTGGCCATGCAATACGTCGCTAATTCTTCAATACGCCTTTTTGTTAAATGGTTAGTTTTGAAGACAGAGTGCATCTCGTCAAAGTTGTCCCAGTTGGCTTCAAAAATTAGGCCTTGCTTGTCGAGTTCCGTGTAGAATTCTGTTCCCGGAAACGGCGTAGCAATTCCAAACGCAGCCGCTGTTAAACCAATCTCTTTAGCATAGACGGGAAAAGTTTTTATTTCCTCTTCAGTTTGATCAGGAAGACCAATAACGAAGGTGCCTCCGGCTCTGCCGCCGTTTTCACGGATATTTTTAACTGCCTGCTTATGGAATTTTGTAGCTACACCTTTTTTGGTAGACGCTAAATCTTTGGCGTTGGGGCTCTCTATACCCATTTCGAATTTAGCAATACCTACTTGGCACATCTTCTTGACTATACGTGGGTTATTGGCCATCATGTCGGCTCTAACTAAGGCTCCGAATTCTATGTTTAAATCGTGCTCCATTAGCATGTCGCAGAGGCGTTCAACTTGTCTTGCGTTACCGATGAAGTTGGGGTCAGCAAACATTACACTTACAGGTTTGTTCGCGTGGAATTTGGCCATTTCAAGGATTTCTTGCATCACGTTTTCTGGTGAACGGCACCTTGAGCAACCGTCGCTCATGCTGGGTTCGCAGCAGAAACTGCATAATCCGTGGCAGCCTCTTGACATCATAAGTACGTCGCAGTCTGTTGTGCGGTCTGCGCTCTTGTAGGGGTATTGCCTTAGCTGTCTGGCTGGAAAGGGAATACTGTCCAAGTCGGAGATTCTCGGTCGATTTTCAGTATGGATTACTTTTCCGTTTTCACGATAAGAACAACCCAAAACATTCTCTGGGCTTCCATGTTCAACAAGTTCACGCAGGGTTTGCTCGCCTTCACCGCGAACAACCACATCAATCTGCGAGTGAGAAAGCATCAAATCCGGAACACTTGTTGGATGATAGCCACCTACAACCGTGACTGCGCCGTTTTGTTTGGCGAGTTTAGCTAACTTTAGTGTTTGGTTGTGTTCTGTGGCTGATAACGAAATGCCCACTAAATCGGGCTGGTAGAAGTCGAGGCATTCCTTGAAAGTCCTGCGGTCAAGCTCCATATCAACAATGTGGACTTCGTCAACAACTTCTTGGATATAAGCTGCAATATACTCTAAACCGAGGGGTATCAAATCGAAAGCAAAGCTCAATCCTTTCCGGCCAGCGGGCTTCACAAGTAAGATTCTTTTGAAGGGCACTCGAAACACCACTTTAATCATTCGGTTTGAGCAGTATCCGATAAAAACCAATCGTTTGCCCTTAGTATTTATCCATGGAGCATAGTGGCTAGTGTTTGTACTATAGTTGATGTTTCGGATTCTGGTTGACTTTGGCTTTTATTACACTTTCCCTTTTCATGGCGTTCACTAAATCCCCAACAGGTAATTTCAACGATTTTTTGTTAGCACTCCTCTGCAGAGCATTTTATATAGAACTTGTCTTCTTAGAGAATTTGGGGAAGGGCTAACTTGAATCATTATCATAATGTTATTTTCAGCATTTTCATCTTATCCATACTATTATCATTCTCTTTTGTATCATTTTCCGACGCTGCAGAACAGTGGAGCCAAGTGATTGGAGGCTCTGAGCCCGAGTTTTCCTATTCAATTATCCAAACTACGGATGGCGGTTATGCTGCAGTAGGCTTCATTTATCATAGTGATGGTTGGTGCGACCTTTGGCTTTTGAAAATGGATGCTTCAGGAAACAAACAATGGAACCAAAATCTCGATAACCATGCTATTGAAAGTCAATTTAAAGTAATTCAAACTCGAGATGGCGGGTACGCAATAGCCGGGTCATCTCTCGCAGGTTATAATGATTTTAAGTTGATTAAAACTGATTCTTCAGGTAAAATTCAGTGGAACAAGACTTATGGTGGAGAGGGTGATGAGAAAGCGTATTCTTTGGTTCAGACAAGCGATGAGGGTTATGCCATAGCAGGTTCTGCTTGGGGTCCATCGTCGGGTACGCCTTATTTTTGGTTAGTTAAGGTTGATTCAACAGGGTCAGAGCAGTGGTCGCAAATGTATCAATATTCCGGTTGTGAGTCTGGCGCGAATTGCCTTATAGTTACTAAGGATGGAGGTTATGCATTGGCTGGTTATGTTGTACTTGCTGATGGCCGAGAGGATTTCCGTTTGGTGAAAACTGATTCTGCTGGCAAAATGCTGTGGAGTGAAACGTATGGGACTTCAGATAAGGACATAGCTTATTCTGTGGTTCAAACCACTGATGGCGGTTATGCATTAGCTGGGTATACTGGCATTATTAATTGGCGGGGAGATTTTTGGCTTGTTAAAACAGATTCTGCTGGTAAGATGCTGTGGAATCGGCAGTATGGTGGAAGTTATGAAGAGTTTGGTGCGTATTCCCTTGTTCAACTCAATGATGGAGGATATGCTTTGGCGGGTGGTTTAGGTTTAGCAGAACCGTCGAGTGGAGTTCGCGATTTCTTGTTAGTCAGAGCTGATTCTTCAGGGGTACAACTATGGAATCGAACATATGGTGGAAGTAGCGATGATTATGTGACTTCTATGGTTAAAACTAACGATGGCGCTTATGTTCTGATAGGTTCAACCAACGTAAATGGGGTAAACAAACTCCTTTTGTTAAAAACTGAGATTCTGGAAACGAACATAACGCCATCGCCTTCCGCTACGGTAAATCCGTCTTCCAATATACAGGCACCATCCAATTCACCAAACACATCAACGAATCCGTCACCTACTGTACCGGAATTGTCTACATTGGTGATGCTGACTATTTTAGTACTTTTTACATCTGTTTTATCAATGCTGAAATGGAAACGTCATGAGCATTTGAATTTCAAAGTCCACAAATCAGCTATGAAAGCCACTAAACTGCGCAATGAAATGGTACATTGAGGAGCTTTTTATTAAATAAAAAAAGAGAATTGCGGGTGATGTCTCCAATGCTATGTGGGTTCAATTCAATTCCCCACCACAATCACCCAAGGATTTGAGTTCAACCTCAAAAAACCTTCTACTGCTCCAGAACAAAGCATAGCCTAATATGTAATTTCCAATGGCGGTTACCGTGATTTTTAGTTACCTATAAGAGCCTTGAGTTAGGCTTCATGTGAAAAAAGAAAAATGGCAAACTAAAAGCTGAATGCAAAGGTGGCAAATACCCCTAAATAGCTTAACTACTAAGAGAACTAAACGTAGGTGCGTTATGTGAATTTCAACACTTTATCTGACAACAGATATCATGCGCTTGAGGAAACAAGAAGGCTATTGGGATTCAAAAAATCGCAGTGGAAAAGCCTTCTGAGTGCACTTTCAAAAACAGATAACGGTTGGTTTGAGTTTAAGCAGGGTGACTTTAGGATTACTTTAGAAAAGTTTGTAGAGATTGATGAGTTGCATATGGAGATAAAATTAGATAGGAATAATGTTGTTAAGACCCTTGACTACCGCTATGACTTAAGCGAGTTTGTTGAAAAGAGGCTTGCGATTCCGATGGATTGTAATAAAAAATAAGAAAGCAGAAAGCAATGGGAAACAATAGCGCTGCTCGGCAGCACCCTTTCTTTTGTGTAATAATGTGTGCTTAAATAATGAGTCGCTCTGTTTATTTTTGGGTTTGTTTGTGGTTGAGATTGTAAAGTTTGGGTCTGATTGGATAACTTTTGAGCATCGAGGGTCGTGTTATTCTATTGATTTTCAAATTTTTAGTTATCAGGAATTGTCCAAGATTTCGGAGATGTCTTTTACTGAAGTTAAAGCAAAATATAATGTTAAGCGTGATGAAGAAACTGATGGTGCATGCTGTTAAGGGGAACTAACCGAGTTAGTGCAAATTACTATTGCATAGACCAATAGCGGTTTATGTCTCTTTGAATTTTGGCGACCTATTGTAGCCAATTTTAGGATTATTTGATTGGTACTTGAGAATCAGCTCAACTTCTTTCTTGTTTACTTCTCTATCCGTCACGTCATTTGATTGCCAAAGAATTTCTCTTCTTATTGTAAAATCCTTTCTTTCCTCATCGGTAAAATCTGACTCCAGCAGCTTACTATTTGGACTACCAAAATATCTAAAGGTATTTGTTAAATCCTTGCCGATGTAAATTTTTCCATTGGGGTAAGTTATTCTGTAAATAGTCTTCAAACTTAGGGCACTTTCGATATAATCGTTTGTTGTCAAACAGTTAAAAACTTATCACAAACTTAACCTGTTCAAAGGAGCCTAAAACTGCCGCGCTCGCTGGAGAAGCTTGAGCAAGCTGATTACCATCTTAATCGTGAAAGTTTACAAAAAATCTTTATCCCAAGACAATACAATAGACCTTTGGTATCTATGAGCAAGAGGCTTCTTGTTATCGCCCAAGTTCTGGTTCCGCTTTGCATCCTAATGCTTCTTAGCTCCGTTGCCGCAAACCCTCTCACAACTCCCTCAAAGCCCCCATATGCAACAATTTCAATTGATAACCCTAAAAGCACCTTTTATACTGAAAGTTTGATGCAACTTTCTTTCACGATCGTTACAAATCAGTTTTTCGACTATGGATTCAAGCCAGCTAATGTGAGTTCATCCTTCTATGATAATTATTGTTTCATAAACTTGGATTCATTAATATATGAATTCCGTGACTTTCAAATTGCCAAAAAGATTACCATTTCCAATGAGGCTAATTATGGACCTTATACTGAATACTCTCTAACCGGCAACACCTCGATTACTAATCTTGCAACAGGCAATCATACATTAGAAATCAAATACGGCAAATACCATGTAGATGAAAACAATAACTACAAAGTAGACTTTATCGCATTATCCTCTGCAACTGTAGAGTTCACCATTGAAAGTAGCATCAATTCTGGGACTAACCCAATAGTTCCTCTTCCAACAGCAAACCCAACCCCAAAACCACCCATGATTCCAGTTCAAATCAAACTATCCTCCCCTCAAAATAATTTTCAAATTAACGATACTTTTATTCAACTAATCTTTAATGTGTCCGCCCCACAGATGGCTAACGCGGTTCAATCAGAAATATCGTGGGTATTCTATGAAGTTGATTGGCAGCCAAATAGACAGACGCTATACTACCAAGACGTGTCATTTAACAATATAACGCAGATTCTGTTAGATGATGAACACTTTGATTTTATGGCGTTCAACAATACACTGTCGGGAATCCCTCAAGGAACACATACCTTAAAGATTACAGCCCTTGGATTTTCAATCGTTAAAGGAATCGCGGCTTCACAAGATACTAAAGAGATAACTTTCACCATCGGAGAACCAGCGCTACTCAACCAAATTAAAATCGATCAGACACAAATGGTCTTAATCTTCTTGTCGATTGCAGTCTTAATAATTCTAAGCATTTTGATAATTTACAATAGAAAGAAAAAGAGTAACTTAAAATGAAGGGTTCCGAATTGGGCTTTCCTAAATAAATTACATGTCAGGCAGAATTAAATTAAAAACCAATCGAATTCTAAACCTTCTTTTTATAAAAAAATGGAAAATGCGGGTGATGTCTCCATTGGAGTGTGGGTTCAAGTCCCACCCCCGGCAAGACTTTTAATCGAAAATGTGATTTTCAGAAAATTACACGTGTGATAATTTAAACTAAAACTTGAACGAATACCTTGAAAAACAGTAGATAAAGGCAGAGGTCCCCATTTACTCATCATTTACCTGTGGGCTTAGCAGGCGGCTGCTTTTTGGCTTTTGTGTTTGGTCTGCCTTGCAGGCTGGTTGTGCAATAAGCCACAAGCTCTTCAACTTTAAACACAGTAAAAGTCCCGTGAAGAGCAAAGGATATAGATAGCAAAGGATTATCACAGGATAATCAATCGGGTGTAATGTCAACTACATCCATAAGCAACTCCTGACGAAATCCTTGTTCAGTGTAAAAGGCTTAAAACATGACCCAAACAACTCAAAATATCCAAAGTCCAAATTTAATCCAATCACTAGAAGCTCAATTTAAAGAAAATAACTTGCAGATTCAGCTTGGCCAACTCGGTATAGCATCTATCCAAGCCAACGGCGGCCTTCACCACAAAATTATTAAAGCAATGCTCGCCGCAGACCCCAAAACTACCCTTGTAACTATAACTTGTCTTGACCTCGGCCAAACCTTAGGCGTCTACTATCACATGCGCACCTCCGAAGGCTACCTGACAATCAAAGCAGAAGTACCCAAAGACAACCCGAAAATTGAAACAATAACCGACCTAATCCCAGGAGCAACCTTCACCGAACTGGAAGGAACCGACTTATTAGGCATAATATACGAAGGCAACCCCTTAACCGGTCACTTCCTTCTATCTGAAAATTGGCCAGAAGGCGTCTATCCACTTCGAAAAGATGTTAAAGCAAACGAAATAAAACTTAATCCTCTTCCGCTTAAAGAGGAACCCGAAGACAGTAACGTATTTAAAATTATCATTGGTCCACAACATCCAGCACTAATAGAGCCAGAAAAACTTTCAGTAACAGTTGCAGGCGAAATCGTAACCAACGTTGAACCACGCATCGGCTACGTTCACCGAGGCATAGAAAAAGCAACCGAATCACGCAGCTATCTACGCGACATATACTTGGTTGAACGCATATGCGGCATCTGCAATGCCGTCCACGCAACAACCTTTGTAGAATCAGTAGAAAAAATATTAAAAGTAAACATACCCCCAAGAGCCAAATACATACGAACCATCACATTAGAATTAAACAGAATACATAGTCACATGCTGACTTTGGGTCATGCATGCCTCGAAATGGGTTACGAGACACTATTCCAGTTTTTATGGCGTGACCGTGAACCAATAATGGATCTTATTGAATTAATCAGTGGTAACCGTGTTTACTCTTCAACTATGGCCATAGGCGGCGTGCGCAGAGACCTCAAGGAAACTGATTTTCCAAGGATCAAAGCAACCCTTGAAGACCTGCGAAAGAAAATGCCTGGTTTTAGAGAAACATACCAAAACAGCCGGTCGATAAGATTACGCATGCAAGGGGTCGGGGTTCTTTCACGTGAAGATGCCCTGAAGCTCTGTGTTGTTGGTCCTGTTGCAAGGGGGTCAGGCGTTGATATTGACGTAAGAAAAGACGTACCCTACGAAGCATACGGTGAAATCCCATTCAACAAAATCGTGTATACCGAAGGCGATGCCTGGGCACGGATGAATGTGCGCATGGATGAAATCACCGAAAGCATTGACATAATCGAATATGCCCTTGAACATCTGCCTGCGGGACCAATAAAAGAGAAAACTCCAAGAGTTGTACCCGCAGGTGAAGCAATTTCCGCTACTGAAGCTCCAAGGGGCGAATTGTTCTACTACGTTAGGAGCAACGGAACCATGAATCCAGACCGCGTTAAAGTACGCACCCCAACATATGCCAACCTCCCATCGTTCCTCAAAACTGCTATCGGACAAAACCTTGCAGATTGCCCTGTTAACTTCGTAAGTTTGGATCCATGTTTCTCATGCACTGACAGATAATGAAGTGACACTATGGCAAACAAACGGAAAAAGCAACGGGGAATATCCACTCAACTGGCAAGAGACGCCTTCTCAAATATTTTCAAGAAACGCGCAACCCAGCAGTACCCATCTGTACCTGCAACGATAGCTGAAGGCTTCAGAGGTAAACAGATGCTAAACCTTGAAAAATGCATAAGCTGTTCTCTTGTGCGCTAAGGAATGCCCCTCTAATGCGATAGAAATGGTCGATGTTGAAGGAAAAAAACGACCCTTAATACACCTTGACCGTTGCGTCTTTTGTTATCAATGTGCTGACAGTTGTCCAAGAGGTGTTTTTGAGTCATCTAAAATCTTTGAGTTAGCTGTTACTGACAAGAGAACTCTTGTAATAAAACCACTGCCTGTAGCAGCGCCAGTTCAACCGGCACAGTCGGCTCAGCCTGATCAAGTAGTCCAGAAATAACCGTACCTCAGCATAGGCTCAACTAACGGCGCTTTAAACGCCTATGCCGAATTCTATGAGGATTATCTGCAGGATTGCTAAGCGGTAGTAGGTATCTCCACATGCCTGTGATTGATTGATCCAGACGTAGACGAGCGAAGATAGCTCTTAGGAAGGAAAGCAGTAGGACTACCGCGATGGTTTTGATGAGGAAGACTGCTATTGCGGGAATGAAAAAGAGGTCTTGTATCCCGCCGAGGTATAATGTGGCTATTAGCGCTGATGCTAATACGAGTTCGAAGCTTTTGCCCAGTCTGATCATGGCTAGTTTTCTGCCGCTGAATTCAGTGCGCCACCCAGCAACCACTTCAGATTCAGATTCAGGAATATTGAAAGGTGAGGTTTCCAGTTCCGCCATTAAACAAATTATCAGTACCACAAAACCTATTGGTTGAAGGAAAATCAGCCATGTTGCGCTACTTTGCCATTGCCCAATGGTGCTTATCGAGAGGCTTTTTGCTGCTATCGCTGGACCGCTGAGAGCCAATGCCATTGGAATCTCAAAACTCATCATCTGAAGCATCGCACGCACTCCTCCAATGGTGCTATACCTGTTCCTTGAGGCCCAGCCGCCAAGAAACACTGTGATAATCATTAATGTGAAAATGAACATTACAAAGACCAAGTCGCCTTCAAACGCTGCAATGCCTGTGTTGCTTGCGATTGGGATAATGAATAAAGCAGTAAGAGGCAATGTAAGATACACGATTGGTGTTACAGAAAAAAGTACTCTATCGCATACTGCAGGCACTATATCTTCTTTGGAGAGCAGCTTTAGGAAGTCTGCGAATGGTTGGAATATACCTGCAGGGCCCGCATGCAATGGTCCATATCTGTTTTGGATCTTCGCATAGGTTTTTCGGTCTATCCATTCGTAAAAGAATGCTAAGGCAAAGAGGAATAAAACACCTGGAAAGACGATGATCTGGAGTATATCAAGTGCAATCGTTCCCTTAGCGCCCCTTAAATGCGTTGATTACTCTTAGGGCGCTTTTAATATTATCGATTGGCTAAAACATTGTGATAGATTATTTCTGATTAAATTAAGGCTTGGCTAGTATTTACAATCGCTTTCTTGCAAAAACCAGCATACCAACCGCAATTAAAACAATCAAGGAATACACAACAGGCAGAAAGTCAGTAGCATAAAACGACGTCATAGTAACAAATGCTAAGACATCAAAGATGAGAAAGTAAACAGCGAAGGTAAGGAACCTTTCAACGTCCAGTTTAGCCTCTTTTACGGGTCCCTGTTCTCCACAGCTGTAAGAGGCATTTTTTTCTTTATTTTGGTCGCTTTTTGGTGAGATTCTTCCGCCGATTCGATAGATAATTAGAGCTGCAACCAGCGAGACCCCGAAAACTAGAGGTAAAATATACGGAAGTTCAGCTGTCATTTCTAAACCCTTTGCGAAAAGAATTAAAGCATCCTATTAAGCTTTTGTTTTCAGTACACTCGAGGGTGGGCGAACGTTAGAAGAAGTATTACAGATTTCTCTTATGGTTGCCACAGTACTTCTTGCCATTTTTACCATCGAAGTTAAGAATGTTTTACATGCGGTAATCGGGTTTTGCGGAATGTGCATTACCATCGGAGGCATATTTTGGCTTCTAAATGCCCCCTATGTATCGGTTTTCCAAATATTGATCTATGCAGGCGCAGTTGTTGCCATCTTTATTGCAGCAGTCATGTTGACGACAAGTAGGGAGAGCATCCGATAAAATGAAACTAAACATAGCCTTCCTTGTCTGTCTTATCTGTGCTATTGTAGCGATAACACTTTTTGCAGTAGTTGCAACTCAGCAGTCTTTCCCCATTTACAAATCCTCCAATCAAACAAGCAGCTATGTGAATGTTACAGGAAATGTAGGTTCTGAAGACAGCCGTTTCCTGTGGACTAACGATGGCTTAGCTTTAATCGGTCAAGCCTTTGTTCTTATTGCTGCTGCGGCTGCTGCTCTTGGCTTATTAAAAAATGACGAAGAGAAGTACCATGCTTGACTTGACTTATTACATCGTTTTTTCTTTGGCATTGTATGTTATTGGTATTTACTGTTTAGCGACAAAACGTAACCTGATTCGCCTCATTTTAGGAATCGAAATACTGGTTAATGCAGCGAACATTAACTTCGTTGTTTTTGCAGCGTATATGATGCCCGGGTTTGTTGATTCGATGGGGCATTCCTTCGCAAGCATCTCTATTGGCTTGGCAGGAGCCGTGAGCGCGGTTGCGCTTGCAATTGTGGTGTTAATCTATAAGCACTATGGTACTTTGGATGCCGATGAGCTGAAACGGTTGAGGGGCTAAAAGAGGAATATTATGTTCACTTTACCGTTTGATTTGCTCTTAATCTTCACCGCAGCTTCCCCTGTGGTTGGTTGGGTATCTCCCAAACAGTATAGAGCAAAAATTCTGGGTGCCTTTACAGCAATTGCTTTAGCAGTAACCGGATTTGCACTATATGGATTGTACCTTGAGGTAGTTGGCAACAGCGCAGTTTACTTGCCAAGTAACAGCTTGATTTCAGCGATTCTTAGAGTTGACATGTTAAGTATTTTTATGGCCGCAATCTTTTTGGGTTTAGGATTAGCGGTAACTATCTACTCAATAGCATATGTAGAAAACGTTAACCGAACCCCTTTCTATTACACATTAATTCTCGCATTAATCAGCGGCATGGTTGGAATAGTCTTCGCCGGCGACTTGCTCATCTTATTCGTCTTCTGGGAACTCATGTCCATCTCCTCATACGCCCTAGTTTGCTTCTTCAAAGAGCAAGGAACATCCATAGAAGCAAGCTTCAAATTCTTAGTCATGAGCGCAGCCGGCTCCGCAACAGCCCTATTCGGAATATCCCTCTTATACGGCATGACCGGCACAGTAAACTTTGAAGCCCTCACTACCGCACTAAGCGGCACAGCTATCAAACGCTTGGATATACATTGCAGCAATATTCATTTTTGTAGGCTTCGGAGTTAAAACAGCGGTTTTTCCCCTCCACACTTGGCTACCAGATGCATACTCAGCCGCTCCAGCACCCATCTCAGCTCTCCTCGCAAGCATAGTGATTGGTCCCGGCATCTTTGCCATCGCCAAAATATTCTTCACAGCATTCATCACCTTCCAAAACGTTTGGGCACCAGCTATAGCCGTGCTAAGTATCATAACAATGCTTGTGGGCAACATCACTGCTCTGATGCAGACTGACCTAAAACGAATGCTGGCCTACTCAAGCATTGGACAGGTCGGGTACCTACTTATCGGTTTGGCTGTTGGAAGCCAGCTTGGGTTAACTGGAACTTTCCTGCAATTCTTCAACCATGCCCTAATGAAGGGAGCCGCTTTTCTCTGTGCAGGTGCAATCATCTACAGATTAGGCACAAGGGAACTCGGGGATATGCAGGGTGTAGGCCGCAAAATGCCCTTGACCGCGGTTGCCTTGGCAATATCTGTGGTCGCATTAATTGGATTGCCCCCGCTGGCTGGTTTCCCGGGCGAATTAACTCTGTTCTCTTCAGCGGTGGAGGCAAATATGACTTGGCTTGGAATCGCATTATTACTCAACAGCATAATCTCCGCGGGCTTCTACCTAAAAATAATATACACAATCATTCAGCCGGGTGCCTCAGAAAAGGTTGAGCAAACAAAAGAAGCCCCACTGCTCATGCTATTACCCATTCTTGCGTTGGCAATTTTGATTATAGTTTTCGGTGTCTGGCCTGAACCCCTCTTTAACTTTGCCCAGCAGGCTGCCAATGCACTCATATCCATAGGAGGCACCGTCTAAAATGCAGATAATCGACATCGCGCCATGGTTATGCTGGATATTCCCAATAATAGGTGCGTTAGCTGCTTTAGCTCTAAACAAAGTTAACCGGAAAGCCATGAACGTTACAGTAATTGCCATGGCTTTGCTAAGCTGGATTATGACTCTTCTGTTGATTCCAGACCTATTCAACTATAATAGTGTCGATAATTCGCTGTTCTGGTTTTCCATATCAGGTGGCCAAGTGGGCGTTGGTTTACTAATAGACCCATTAAGCATAATCATAGTCAACGTTGTAGCATTCCTGGGTTTCCTCATCATGGTTTACTCATCCAAGTACATGGCAGAAGACCCAAGTATCGCAAGATTCTGGTTTTTCATGTCCCTATTCATCAGCTCCATGCTACTGCTAGTATTAGCTGACAACTTTATCATGATGTTCGTAGGCTGGAAACTCGTCAGCCTCTGCAGCTTCGGCTTAATCGGCTACTACTACAAAGACGAAAAAGAACACTGGATAGGTGGACCCGCACCATTTCCCATTCACTAAGCCCTCCCGAAACGGACTCAAAGCCTTACTCATGACAACCTTTGGCGATGTCGCATTATTAGCCGGAATAATCATCCTCTACCTATACGCTCACACATTCAACTTTTTACAGCTCTTCCAAACAGCAAACACATGGCTCCCCGCAATGGCTGCCACCCCCGGCGTATTAACATTAACCTGTGTTCTACTGCTGCTGGGTCCCCTCGCAAAATCTGCACAATTCCCATTCCATGAATGGTTACCAGAAGCGATGTCCGGTCCAACACCCGTCTCAGCCCTAATCCACGCCGCCACAATGGTGAAAGCAGGAGTCTACTTAATTGCCCGAATGCTGCCCATATTTTTCTTTGCAGCCTGGGTTGCAACCCCCGCCTATCCTGAAGCCTTAACATTCTTCATATTAACCGCAGTAATCGGCACAATCACCGCTTTCCTAGGCGGCACACAGGCGATTGTCGCAAAAGAACTCAAAAAAGCACTCGCGTACTCTACCATGAGTGCCATCGGCTACATGGTTCTCGCTTTGGGCATTGCTGGTTTGAGTGCAGATTCCCTTGTAGTAGGAACATCTTCAGCAATTTATTTCCTAATCAACCATGGTATCTTCAAAGTGGTGCTTTTCCTCTGTGCAGGGGTAGTTATCCACGCCTCCGGTTCTATCTACCTCAATCACATGAACCTCTCACCAAAGAAGATGCGTTTCACATGGGTTTTCATGTGGATAGGCGCATTAGCGCTTATGGGCGTTTTCCCACTCTCGGGTTTCTGGAGTAAAGACAGTGTATTAATCGCCTGCTGGGAAAGCGGCCAATACGCAATATTCGCGGTTGCCCTAGTATCTGTCATACTGACGTCGGTCTATGTGATTCGTTTAATGGGATTGATATTCCACACAGGCACACCCGACGGTAATATTCACCGAGAAGCAAGAATTCCATGACCGCAAGCTACATCCGGAGCATGTCCACGGAGAAGAAGGCCACTGGCTTGAGGTCCTGCCATACGGCATCTTGGCTGGTCTAACAGTTATCATCGGCTTAGTTGGACCTTATGTCAGCCAATACCTGTCCTCCGTGTTCCAAACTTACTACACCACTGGATTAGGTCTTAGTATAGCAAGTGAGGCGGCAGTTTCCCATTCTGCACTTAGCGGATTAACGCTCGAAATCGTGATCGCAGTCGCATCCACCCTCATGATAATCATCGGCGCAATCCCCGCCTACAAATACTACATCAGCAGCAGAGCCCAACCGGAAAACATCCTACCTAAAACAGGCCCCTTACGAACAATCTATAACTTCCTATGGAACCGCTGGTACATCAACGCGTTTTACACCAAGGCCTTTGTTGAACCATCGATTAAGCTGGGCGGTTTTGTACAGCGCTACATCGAAAACCCCCTAAACAGCGCCATCAACGGTGGAATACCCGAAGGCTTCAAACGACTAAGCACTGTATTTAGGAAGTTCCAAACTGGCAAACTCAGAATCAACATGGCGTATTTTTTGGTTCTCTTAGTTATCGCTTTAATTGCCTTATGGCTTGGAGGCTTCATCTAAATGGAGATTTCAATTCCTGCAATACTACTACAAGCAGTCATAGTTCCACTAATCGCCGCCGTCGCCTGTGCATTTCTAGGTAAACACCTTAAAAAGAAAACTGGCTGGATAGCTGCAGCCGCTACACTCTATTCAACTGCTCTTTTAGCGTATGTTGCAGTACAAATGTGGATACAGGGTGGTACCCTAGTCGAAACTTACACTTGGGGTACAATCGTTTTCCAGTTGGATCTGGGTTTGTTTGCAGATGGCTTAAGCATCCCAGTTGCCCTTGTCATGAGCATAGTATGCACAGCAATGACGGTTTACTCAATCAACTACATGGATCATAGAATCGATCACTTATACGGCAAAGACAAACCGGGCACATATGGCCTCTATTATGCTCTTTTCTTGTTGTTCCCCGTGGGTTTAATCGGAGGAGCTCTATCAACTAATACAATCGAGCTATTTCTGTTCCTTGAATCCGGCCTTATTCCATTCTACGTTTTAATGGATGTATTTGGGTATAATGACCGTCACCGCATCGCTATGATGTCTTTTATTTGGACACAGGCGGGTGCGGTAGTCTTTTTGATTGGAGCGGTTATTGCAGGCGTTAATGCAGGTAGCTTTGCAATCAGCTCATTATCCGTTTTGTCTGGAACCGATTTGGGCCTGTTGGTTTGTGGCTTAATTCTTGTAGGTTTCCTTGTAAAGATGGGCACCTTTGGCTTCCACGTCTGGCTGCCCTTAGTACATGCGGAGCATCCAACCTCAATAGCCGCTGTTCTAGCTACCATAGTGGGCTTCGGCACCTACTTGATCGCACGGTTGCTCTATCAGAACATGTTTACCTCTTTCCAGTTCTTCGGTTTACCACTGATGGTACTTGCTGTTATCACCATGCTTTATGGTGCATACTTAACGATGGGGCAAGATGATGTTAAGCGTCTCTTTGCCTGCTCTACCATAGGCCAAACTGCCTATTCCATCTTGGGCCTCGCCAGCATGAATGCTATGGGTGTTGAAGGCGGAGTTTTCTATTTTATCAGCCACATCCTTGGCAAAGCTATCTTGTTCTCCGTTGCGGGCATACTTGTTACCCAGACTGGAACCCGAAGCATCAAAGAGATGGGTGGATTAGCACAGAAAATGCCCTTGACCGCCACTTTATGCATCATTGGTGCTATGATTTTATCTGCCATTCCGCCTCTTAGTGGATTCCAAGCAGAATGGATATTGTTTACGGGAGTTTTCACACAAGGTCTAACATCAACAGTTTATCTGATCCTGGCTGTAGTGGCTATATTTGCAACTTTCTTAACAGTAGCCTATACCTTCTGGCCTGCAATCCGCATCTTTTTCGGGCCTATCTCGCCGAGAAATGAAAACGTCAAAGAAGCCCCCCTTAGCATGACTATCCCATTGTACATCTTGGCAGCTGTTTCACTACTGATTGGCATTTTCCCAGATTTAATAATGCATTTTCTAACATCGGTTTTCTAGCGGATTTATGGTCAGTACTATTTTACCCTATAGCGTCCATTTGTTACGCGCATTGGCTAACAAAATTATTTTGCGTAAGCCGCAACAAGGTCCCGAGCAGTAATAATGCCTACTATTTTGCCGTCTTTGGCAACTGGTAGTCGTCTGATGTGTTTTAGCGCCATTGTGGCGGCTGTTCGGTGAACACTGGTACCGGCGGGTATGGTGATTAGGGGCGATGAACATTCTGGTCCAACTTCAGTAAACAACGCTCTGCCAACCGCCAAGAAAGAAGTAAGCAGGTCACGTTCAGTAAAAATCCCAAATGGTTCCCCATTATGGGTGATTATTACGCTGCCAATCCGCTGCTGACCCATCAATGCACCTATAGTCTCCACAGATGTGGATTCATCAGCTAAAACAACATTTTTAGTCATGAAATCATCAACCCTGACCTCAGTCTCGGCGACGTCAGGTAAGCTTTTGATCAAATCCGACGAAGTTAAAATGCCCACAAGTGTTCCAGCGTCGAATACTCCAAGTCTTCCTTTCTTACTGATTAGGTTCTGGGATACTTCTTTGACTTTGGCGTTCACCGAAATACCTGCCAATGGATAGGACATGATATCCTCGACTTTTTCGTCCTTTAAAAACAGCCCCATAGCAAAAACCTTGCTAAATAAGTCACGTTCAGTAATTATCCCCACAGGCGTTTGATACTTCTCTATAATTAGGCTTCCAATGTGCTTTTCACCCATTAGTTTGGCTGCTTCCTCCAGTGGAGTCTCGGGGGTTGTGGTGATAACGTTTTTACTCATTAATTCCTTAGCTGTTTGGAACTTTGGCAGGTCGCGTTTGTATTCTTCATAAGCTATGTCGACGACGCATAAAGGTTCTTTTTTTATTTGTTTTTGAGGTGTCGACAAAAACATCCCTCATCTAAGGATATGGTTAAAACGACTAAATTAACATTTCAAACAACATTCAACATCCAACTGCTTGCGGTTTGCTCCACAATCAGCCTACAACCCAACCAAGACACTGAAACTATATCACAAACACCCGCCAAGTCTACTGGTTGTTGTTGAAACAAGAGGGGTGCCCGGCAATAACTAACAAAGAAAAACAAGAAGTACCCAAAAGCAACCTACAAATTCACTATTCACGCAGATTTTTCGCTTGAATTAACCTACTTGTCGTTATCTCACCCAGAACCGCCAAATCCTCAGTAGGCAAATAGTTGCTTGCTGTTTGGTCATAAAGTATACTCGCAGCCGCCGGATACTCTTCTTTCTCCCAAACAATTAAAACCAAAGGAATACCCTTCAACGCCATGATTTCGGCTGAGGCATCTCCATAGCCCAGAGGTTTGCCGCCAAACTTCGCAGCGACTTCAATCAACTCTCGAGGATTTTCGCCGAAGACATCCGCAATCGGCTGAATCGCCGTTTTGACAAATGCTCCTTCATAGGCGCAGCCACCGGGTAAATCCTTGTACTTAACCAGCTTCCCAGATACAGGCTTTAAAGTGGCGGTTGAGTAGTGCGTTAGAAGCGTAGATAAGACTTCAATGGTCCAGTCATTTAGTTTTGCGCCTGGCTGAGCGAGGTTATCGGTTATATCGCCGCTTTTCAGGTTAACTGTGAAACCCAAAAACTCGTATTGTGTGCTACCCAATAACTCTTGTAATCTTTTGGCTGCCTCTGGTGAAAGATTAATTCTCATGATAACACTTGATGAATTAGATGGTTCTGGAGGGTTAAATTCCTGCTTGCCAATCGAGCCGATCTGTTAACTGATTGTTATATCATAAAGTGTAGAGTTGAAAGGTACACTAAACAGCACCAGATTAGCTGACCCTTGAACACTCAAAGTTACTCTGCCTCCTCCAGTGATGATACCAAATAGAACGGATGGGACATCTGTCGTGTTGAAGGTTACAGGCGCCGTAATCACGCCTTGACTATTACCTCCGATTGTCAATGAACCAAAATCGCCTACACCCAAACGTTGACCATTAAGGTAAACAGTAAAGCTTCCACTTGGAATATAAACAGGCAACAGGTTGGGATTGATAATGTTTATTTTAATATTTAGTGTCACGGAGGCTAAGCTTGCGTTGGCCACATTTACTTCATTTAACTCAAAAGTTAGATTATGATACGCATTATAGTAGTAGACAACTAAACCAACAAGCGCTATAACGACAACTATTATGGTTATTATTGCGATTACTTTGGTAGACCCTTTCCTATCGTATTTTAGATGTTTAACAAATCTGTTGATGTAGAAACCTTCTATTTCTAACTCTCAAAAGTTTATCAGTTTACCAAGAAATAAAAAGGATTGTGCCTGCAATCCAACAGGAACAAGAAAGAAAAATCGGTTAGGCTTTGTCGAGGTTGAATTCTTCATGAATCGCCCGAACAACAGCTGCGCCGTCTTTCTCTTTGACGACAAAGCTAATGTTGAGTTCGGAGCTGCCCTGCGCAATCATGCGAATGTTGATGCCCTTCTTGGCGACGGTGCTGAAAATTTTTGACGCAACACCCAAGGTGCCTTTCATGTTGGCGCCCATGACTGCGATGACTGCAACGTCGTCTTCGGTTGTAACTTCACTGACTATTCCGCCTCTTTCCTGAAGTGCGATTTCTAGGTTGCTGACTGCTCTGCCGAGGAGTCCACGTTTGATTATCATGGAGATGTTGGCTTCTGAGGCGGCGGTGGATATCATCATGACGTTGATGTTGTTTTTGCCAAGTACGTCGAAGACTTTGGCGTAGCTGCCAGGTGCGCCGACCATTGCTGCGCCGTACACGTTTAGCATGGCGACGTCTTTTATCATGGCTACTGCTTTGACGGCTTAGTTTTGCTTCAGCTGCTGGTTCTTTTGTGATGAGTGTGCCCATGTTTTCTGGGTGCGCTGTGTTGCGGATGCGGACTGGGATGTTTTCTTTGATTACTGGTCCTAATGCGCGTGGGTGCATGGCTTTGGCGCCGAAAATCGCCATTTCCGCCGCTTCTTGATAGCTGAGTTGGGGTAGCATGCGTGCGGCTGGAACAATTTTGGGGTCAGTGGTCATGATGCCGTCGACATCGGTCCATATCCAGACCTCATCAGCCTGTAAAGCAACGCCAAGGATGGTTGCTGTATAATCTGAACCTCCGCGACCAACCGTAGTGACTATTCCATCTTGGTTCGCGGCTATGAAACCTGTAACAACTGGAACAACGCCTTGCTCCATTAATGGGTGAGAGACGTTCACGGAGGAGGTGCGTTGTGTAATTCATTAGAGGGTCGGCTTCGCCAAAGTTTGAGTCAGTGACTATACCTGCTTCTTTGCCTGTGAAGCACTGAGTCTGGGCTTTGTAATCTTTGATGGCACCCCAAACAATCGGTGCAGATAAGCTCTCGCCAAAGGACATGACGTAATCTTTGGATTTCGGTGTCAATTCGCCTACATAGCATATGCCTGTTAGGACTTTTTCGAGTTCAGCGATGTTTTTCTCGGTAATTTGGGTGACTTCTTTCTGGATTGCTTTGCTTGTGATTGCGGATGCGATGGCGTCTGTGTGTTTTTTTAGCAGGTCTGCTGTGAAGGCTTGGATATGTTTTTCGTCGCTTTTTTGTGCTTGGCAGCCTGTTTCGATAAGACTGTTTGTGACGCCTGCGAGTGCCGAAACAACAACGGCTACTTTGTGTTCTTTGCTGTATTGTGTAACTAAGTCGGCTACGTGGCGTATGTTGTCGCCAGTGCCCACGCTGGTTCCACCGAACTTCATAACGATTTTCATGATTTATTCAGCCTTTTCTTTACGTTAGTAGTTTAGTTGCTAACTTATGTCTTATGTCTAAGAGGTCTCTTAAAACTGCACCTGCGGTTTCGATTCCGCCTGCGCCTCTCCCGATGATGGTTTGTTCCGCGGCGAATTCGCATTGGAAGGTGACTGCATTTAGGACTCCGCTGACGCATAAGGGACTTGTTTTGGATATTTCCATTGGCTTGACGATTGGTTTGTTCTTGTCCTCTATGGAGCCGATGAGTTTGATTGTGTTGCCCCTCTTCGAAGCTTCATCAAGGTCTTGCAGGGATACGTCACGGATGCCTGTTCTGTCAACGTCTTTTAAGGTGATTTTTTGGTTTAGAATCCAGTTTGCGAGGATAACAGTTTTGCAGGCGGTATCAAACCCATCAATATCCATCGAGGGTTCTCTTTCTGCATAACCGAGCTTCTGCGCGTTTGCTAATGCGTCTTGGAAGGAGACGCGGTTCTGAGACATCTCTGAGAGGATATAGTTGGTTGTGCCGTTCAAGATGCCTTTGATGCCCAATATTCGGTCGCCTGCAAGGCACCTTTTGGCGAATTCCAGCATGGGTGTGCCGCCGCCGACTGTGCCACTAAACCGCAAATACACATTGTTGTATTCCGCGAGTTCAGTCAAAGCTGGCATGGCAAGTGCTAATGGTCCCTTGTTGGTTGTAACGACGTGTTTGCCAGTTTTGAAGGCTTGAGTAATATGTGACAGCGCTGGCTCAGCGGTTTTGATGTTTACTGGAGTTACTTCGACCACTACTTCGGCTTCAACCTCTTTGATAACGTCAAGTGCCTTTATTCCAGGTTGTCCAAAGTCGGGGTCAGAAGAAATTGGGTAACCGCGCTGCTTTATCTCTTCCAGCTTTTCTGGGCTTAAGCCTCGTGGGTTGATAACTGCGCCGTCAATGTCTGCGATGGCGACGATTTTTGGGTTAAACCCGTAATCTTTGACTTTTTCGGCGTATCGGCGAGCCAGAATGGTGGTGACACCTTTTCCGACTATGCCATAGCCAACTAAAATAATTCTCATTAATTCATCCCTACCTTGCTATGATTGCTGCGTTTTTCTTTAAGCCCAACGCTGCCTCTATGGCTGTTATATCAGCGTCAACTTCTACTGGCTTCTCACTTTGTTTGATGGCGGTGTCTGGATCTTTGAGGCCATGTCCTGTGGTGATGCAGACAACCCTTTCGTCCTTTAGGATTGTGCCATTCTTGACTAGTTTCTTTAGGCCTGCCAGTGAAGATGCACTTGCGGGTTCAACAAAGATGCCCTCTATTCTTGCGAGGGTTTTCTGTGCGTCGAGGATTTCTTCGTCGGTGACTGTTTCTGCTGTGCCATGTGATTCATGGATGGCGTTGACAGCTTTCTTCCAGCTGACTGGTGCGCCGATCCGGATGGCTGTGGCGATGGTTTCTGGGTGTTCAATTGGCACGATTTTGTCGCTGTTGGCTTTGATGGCTTGTGCGATGGGTGCTGAGCCTTCAGCTTGGATGCCTGTCATTTTGGGTAGTTTCTTAATTAGGCCAAGTTGGTAGAATTCGGTCAGGCCTTTCCAGACGGCGCTGATGTTGCCGGCGTTGCCGACTGGGATGATGATGCGGTCTGGGGCTTCATAGTTTAGTTGTTCGCAGATTTCGTAGCCTAATGATTTTTGGCCTTCGATGCGGAAGGGGTTGATCGAGTTGAGTAGGTAAATGTCCTTGTGTTTTTCGCCGAGTTTAAGCACGAATTCTAAGGCTTCATCAAAGTTACCTTTGACTTGTAGAACTTTGGCGCCGTGAATCATGGCTTGGGATAGTTTACCATAGGCGATTTTGCCTGATGGAATTAGGACTGTGCATTTGATTCCTGCACGGGCTGCGTATGCTGCAAGGGCGGCGCTTGTGTTACCGGTGGAAGCGCAGATTACATGGCGTACGCCTAATTCGACGGCTTTAGTTACACCCACGGTCATGCCTCTGTCTTTAAAGCTGCCTGTTGGGTTTTCGCCTTCGTTTTTAACGTAAAGATTCTTAATGCCCAACACTGCGCCTAAGCGTTCAGAGCGATGTAGCCCAGTTCCGCCTTCACCTAATGTTACCAGTTTGGTGCATTCATGGATGGGCATGAAGGGGCGGTAACGCCAAACAGAGAGCGGCTTAGTTTTCCAGTCGCTAGTCTTTGCTGCATCTGTCAATTCTGTTAGCATCAAATTTGATTTCTAAGATGTCTCCGCATTTTTTGCAGAAGTAAACAATCTCATCTACGCTGTAGACTGTTTTGCAGTTTATGCATTCTTGATGTACCAAACCTTATGCATCTCCAATAGACTATCGACTATGATTACGAGTATATTCAGTGAAGTATCGGCGGTTGAATTAATAATTTTGGTGCCCAAGGTTGTCCCTTTAGCCTACTAAGTTTGATAAAACCTCATAGGCTTTGAGGCTATCCTTCTTTTCGACCACCATAATGGTTTCTGTCCAGCACGAAATGAATTCGACAATGTTGACATTCTGTTCTGCTAGTAAAGTTGCGAGGAACGCGACAACTCCAGGCGTAGCTTCCAACTCTTCAGGTGAATGCACAACAATCATGGTACAGTTCTCATGCTTCACCAAAGCGGAAATACGCTCCGGCAAGTCACTGCGGTCAAGAAGGTAAACGTGTTTATCAAGCAAATCAACTTTCATGCCTGTCTCTGAATTGAGTTCTTTGGCTGTTATTATTACGGATTTGCGGTCGTAAACTGCTATGCCGCTGCGTTTGAGCAGATGGAGCACTTTTTCTTCTCTTTTTTGTCTGTGCTTCTGGAGTTCCTCAGAATAACGACGTAGGGCAGCTTTTATGGCGCTTATGTCGCTGGTTTTAAGTTCTTTCTGTAGCTGTCTTGAAAGCTCACTTAGGTTCACGATTCCCTTTTCGAGTGCTTCAAGTAAATAGGGTTTGTTTCGCAGGTGATTTCGAACGTCTTGGGCTACAGTCATGGTTTTGTCATGTATCAAATGGGACATTTAAAGCTTGTTAAGTAACAAAAAAGTCACAACCTTTAAAAATACAGCCCTTAAGGTTAGGGGAATAATTCAAAACAAAAAATGGGGGAGCATCAGATAACAAACAAATATGTATTAGCTTACTCCGGCGGATTAGATACATCCGTGTTAATCAAGTACCTTCAAGAACGATGCAAAGCTCAAGTTATTACAGTCACCGTTGACGTTGGTCAAGGAGACGACCTTGTTGCAGCAGAGGAAAAAGCAAAGAAACTTGGCGTTATAAAACATGTTTCAATCGACGCCAAAGAAGAATTTGTAACAGAATACATTTTCCCAGCCATCAAAGCCAATGCCCTCTACGAAGGCAAATACCCAATCAGCACCAGCTTATCCCGGCCATTAATCGCCAAAAAGATGGCTGAAGTCGCAGAGAAAGAAGGCGCAAACGGCCTAGTTCATGGCTGCACAGGACGAGGAAACGACCAAGTCCGCTTCGACATAACCTTAGCTTCATTAGCCCCTGGAAAACAAATCCTTGCCCCAGTACGCGATTGGGGTTTAACTCGTGACGAAGAAATCGCTTATGCCAAAGACAAAAGGTATCCCGATCTCTGAAAACGCTAAAAAATACAGTATAGATGCAAGCGTTTGGGGACGCGCCATCGAATGCGGTTTGCTCGAGGATGCAAACAATGAGCCCCCAGAAGATGCTTATGAGTGGACTGCCTCAGCTCGAAAAAGCGCCAGATACACCTGAAGTCATAACTATAGGCTTCGAAGCAGGTGTCCCCGTATCCATAAACGGTAAAAAAATGAAGCCACTTGCACTCATTGAAGAAGTTAACAAGATTGCTGGTAAACACGGCGTCGGTCGAATCGACCACATCGAAGACCGCGTAGTCGGACTCAAATCACGCGAAGTCTATGAGTGCCCAGCAGCATTGGTTATCTTAGATGCTCACACGACCTCGAAAAGATGGTCATGACCCGCAACGAAGTTCTCTTCAAACAACAAATCGACTCTCAATGGGTATTCCTTGCATACTCAGGTCTCTGGGTTGACCCACTCAAAGACGACTTAGACGCTTTCATCAACAAATCACAAGAAAACGTTACCGGAGAAGTCAAAATTAAACTCTTCAAGGGCAGCATGCAAATTATCGGACGCAACTCACCAAAGTCACTCTACAACAAGAACCTAGCAAACTACAACATCAAGACCAGCTTCAACCAATCCTACAGCAAAGGCTTCATCGAACTCTAGGGCTTACAAACTCGTCATGTACAACAACCTCAAAAATGCCGACAAAGCCCAAGAGAAGAAAGCTAAAGACCAAGAAATCCTAACTTTTCTTTAATTGGAGTTAAGGAGGGCGAAGAAATGTCAAAGATGCTGCATGGCGGAAGATTCGGTGATGTCCGCGAAGACGTTGCCAAATTTTGTTCCTCACGCAAGGACGACGCACGCTTAGCTGACGCTGTTTTAGCCATCAACAAAGCCCACGTCGTCATGCTGATAGAGCAGAAAATCATTACATGGCAGAGCGGCGCAAAAATCCTTAGCTGCTCTCCAAAAACAGAAATCAGCAAACAACTTGATCCCAACGCCGAAGACGTCCACATGGCAGTCGAAGAAGCCGTTTTGGCGGAAACGGGTCCAGAAGTCGGCGGAAACCTGCACATAGCCAAAAGCCGCAACGACCAAGTCGCAACCGCTATCCGCATGGCGCTTCGTAACGAACTGCTAAAACATCATGCAGACAATCGTTGACATGCAGCAGGCGCTACTTGAAACCGCCGACAAACACACAGAAACAATCATTTTAGAATACACTCATCTGCAAGCTGCCCAACCAGTCACATTCGCGCATTACCTGCTATTCCACGTTGATGCGTTAGGGCGCGACTTGCAACGGTTACAAGCGCATATACCCATGTTAACCTGTGCCCACTGGGTGCAGGCGCTTTGGCAACTACAAGTTTCCCGATTAACCGCAAAAACAACCGCAGAACTCCTCGGCTTCAACGATGTCTTGGAAAACTCGCTAGACGCCGTTGGCAGCCGAGACTTCATCATTGAAACCCAAGCGGCACTGGCACTGCTCGCCATAAACTTGAGCCGCTTCGCCGAAGACCTCATCATCTGGAGCTCGCCGAATTCGGCACCGTAGAGTTACCCGACGAATTCACCTCAACCAGCAGCATCATGCCCCAGAAAAAGAACCCTGAAGTCCTCGAAGTCATCCGCGCACGGGCAAGCTATGCCTTCGGCGACTTCTTTGCTGCAGCTGCTGCCGTGAAAAGTCTGCCCACAACTTACAACTTGGACTTCCAAGAAGTAACCCCCAAACTTTGGGCATCAACCGACAACTTGGAAGCTTCCCTTAACATATTCACAAGCATTAGTTCCCAAACTGAAAGTCTCAGCAGACGTTTGAGACTAAAGCTGCCTCAGGCTTTGTTGCTGCAACCGAAGTCGCCAACATGTTGGTCGCTAAATACAACGTGGCCTTCCGCACATCCCACAAAATAGTGGGCGCACTTGTGAAGGCTTTAATTGATTCAAAACAGACATTAAATGATGTCACGCCTCAAATGCTCCAGAAAGTTGCCATGGAATCTGCAGGCGTCAAGTTAGTGGTCAAAAGCGAAGACATTGTTTCATGCACGAATCTGCGCAAAGTAATCGAAACATATAAAGTTCAAGGCGGACCATCACCCGCAGAAGTTGAAAGAGCACTCAAAACACACAAAAGAACCCTCGCTGACAACAAACAAGCCGTCGCAGAACTCAACGACTACCTTGCAACCGCCGAAAACACACTCAACAAAACCGTCAAGGACTACTCTCTTTCAAGTAATCAAAAAGCGTAAAGCTTAAAAATTTAAACTGATAGGTGAAATAGGGCTTTGGCTCCACAAGATAGCACGTTCAAAAATAATAAAAAAGCGGTTCTGCTTCTCGAAGACGGAACGTCATTCATCGGTAAAGGTTTTGGTGCAACAGCAAAAATTTCAGGGGAAGTTGTTTTCTCCACTCAGATGGTGGGGTATCCTGAAGCTTTGACTGATCCGTCGTATAAGGGGCAGGTTTTAACTTTCACTTATCCCATGGTTGGCAACTATGGTGTGCCTGATAAACAGATGGATTTGGGGCTTCCGCTCTACTTCGAATCCGATCATATCCAGCCTCAGGGCTTAATTATTCACGAATTATGTCATGGAGCCATTCCATTGGGCATCAACTCGCACACTGGATAAATGGCTCGCAGACGAAGGTGTCCCCGGAATCTATGGCATAGATACCAGACGTTTAACTAAGAAGCTGCGAACCCACGGAGTCATGCTGGGCATTCTACAGGTTTTCGAGGAAGGCGTAGAACCAGACATGGAAGCTCTACTAAACAAGCAGCAAAAGCATCGCCGACCCTAACTTAACCGACTTAGTAAAAGAAGTCTCAGTAAAGAAACCCGTCACCTACAGTGTCGACGGCAAAAAAACCGTTGTCCTAATTGACTGCGGAGTCAAATTCAGCATCATCCGCAACCTACTCAAACGAGGCATAAACGTCGTCCGAGTGCCCTATGACACCTCAGCAAGCGAAGTCCTCAGCTACAACCCAGACGGCGTCTTTTTGAGCAATGGACCCGGCGACCCAAAGAAATGCGCCAAAACCATCGAATCCATCCGCGAATTAAGCGAGAAAATCCCGCTTATGGGCATCTGCTTGGGCGCACAAATCCTTGCACTTCGCATTAGGCGGAGATACTTACAAACTAAAGTTCGGTCACCGCGCCCAAAACCAGCCAGCACTCGACATATACAACAGCCGATGCTACATCACCACCCAAAATCACGGTTACGCAATAAACATGGATTCACTCAAAAAAACTTGCCTCGAACCCTGGTTCATCAACCCCAACGACAAAACCACCGAAGGCATCCGCCACAAAAACAAACCAGTTTTCGCAGTACAATGGCACCCTGAAGCTTCACCGGGACCCTATGATACGGAACTATTGTTTGATAAATTCGCAAAAACCTTGGAGGTCAACTAAGCATGCCAAAGTTCGATTGGATAAAGAAAGTCATGGTTCTTGGAAGCGGCGCCATCAAAATCGGTGAAGCAGCAGAATTCGACTACAGCGGCAGCCAATGCATAAAAGCCCTGCAGCGAAGAAGGCATAGAAACCGTCCTCATCAACCCCAACATCGCCACAATCCAAACTGATCCACGCCTCTCCGGCAAAGTATACCTCTTACCAGTTACCCCTGAATTCGTAGAGAAAGTCATAGCTAAAGAACGCCCAGACGGCATCCTCTTGGGCTTCGGAGGGCAAACCGCACTTAACTGCGGCTTAGAACTCGAAAAAACAGGAATCCTCCAAAAATACAACGTTAAAGTTTTAGGCACACCCGTCCAAGCAATCGAAGACACCGGCGACCGCGAACGATTCCGCCAAGCAATGCAAAAAGCAGGCGTCCCATTCCTACAAAGCAAAGCCGCAACCAGCGTCAAACAGGCACTGGACATCGCCGACGAAATCGGTTACCCAGTCATGGTCCGTGTAGCTTACACTTTAGGCGGCAAAGGCGCAGGCGTTGCACATAACCAAAAAGAACTCAAAGAAATCGCAACCATCGGCATAGCCCAGAGCCGCATCAACCAAGTCCTCGTAGAAGAATACGTGGGACACTGGAAAGAAGTCGAATACGAAGTTATGCGTGACTACAAAGACAACTGCTTAACCGTCTGTAACATGGAAAACTTTGACCCCATGGGCATCCACACCGGCGACTCCATCGTAGTTGCACCCTCACAGACAATGACTAACCGTGAGTACCACGGGATTCGCTCAATCTCCATAAATGCCATTCGCAGCCTCGGCATAGTCGGCGAATGCAACATTCAATGGGCACTGCATCCCCGATCTGAAGAATGCCGCGTTATCGAAGTTAACTCAAGAATGTCCCGCAGCAGCGCACTCGCAAGTAAAGTCACAGGTTACCCACTTGCATACATCGCAACAAAACTAACATTAGGCTATACTCTGCCCGAGTTAATCAACAAAGTCACCGAAGTCACAACCGCCTGCTTCGAACCCGCACTTGGACTACATCACTGTTAAAATCCCCCGTTGGGACCTGCAGAAATTCAAGAACGCAGACCGCCATGTTGGACCCCAAATGCGCAGCGTCGGCGAAGTCATGGCGATTGGTCGCTGCTTCGAAGAAGCGCTCCAAAAAGCCGTCCGCATGCTCGACACAGGTAAAATCGGTTTAGTCTGCAACCCAGAAGACGAAGAACCCGAATCCGAAGAACGCCTAAGAGACGAAATGGCACATCCAACAGATGAGCGTCTCTATAAGATTGGTAAAGCACTCAAAATGGGCCTTTCAGTTATGGAGATATACCGTTTAAGCGGTGTTGACCCCTTCTTCCTATATAAAATCCAAAACATCGTCGACATGGAAGCCAAACTGTGCAAGCTTAACTTGGCAGAGGCAGGTGCAGTAGACATTATCCGTGAAGCCAAACGCATTGGTTTCTCAGACGAACAAATAGCTGTTTGCCAAAAAACCGCTGAAGCAACCATTCGCAGCTTCCGCAAAAACGCGGGCATCATTCCAGTTGTCAAACAGATTGACACCTTAGCCGCGGAATGGCCAGCAAAAACCAACTATCTCTACATGACCTACGGTGGAGATGAAGACGACATCGAATTCAGCAGTACCCCAAGTAAAGTCATAGTTCTAGGTGCAGGCGTCTTCCGCATTGGCTCCAGCGTCGAATTCGACTGGTGCGGCGTCAACACGATTTGGGCGCTCAAAAAGAATGGCATAAAAGAAGCTATCATGGTTAACTACAACCCAGAAACCGTATCCACCGACTACGACGTTTCAGACAAACTCTACTTCGAAGAATTAACAAAAGAACGCATACTTGACATATACGAAAAAGAAAACCCATTAGGCATAATTACAAGCGTCGGCGGACAAATCCCAAACAACCTCTCCATGCCCTTATCAGATGCAGGCGCAAAAATCTTGGGCACCTCCGCTCAGGACGTGGATTTGGCTGAGGACCGCTCTAAATTCAGCGCTTTACTTGACCAGTTGGGGATTCATCAGCCAAGCTGGAGCAAACTCCAATCCATCGATGATGCGAAACGGTTTGCAACCAAAATCGGTTACCCAGTACTCGTACGTCCAAGCTATGTACTCTCAGGCTCCGCTATGCGTGTAGCCTACAACGAAGTCGCACTCGAAAACTTCCTCAATTTGGCCGCAAAGGTTTCACGGGATCACCCAGTAGTTATCAGCAAATTCATAACCCGCGCCAAAGAAGTAGAAGTTGACGGCGTCTCAGACGGCGACAACGTATTCATCGGCGCCATCATGGAACACGTAGAAAACGCAGGCGTACACAGCGGCGACGCAACCATGACCATCCCGCCACAAGCACTCAAACCTCAAGTACAGAAAGACATCGAAACCGCCACAATAAGCATAGTAAAAGCCCTAAAAATCCATGGCCCATACAACATCCAATACCTCGTCAAAGATGACGTAGTCAACGTCATCGAATGCAACCTTCGCGCTTCACGGTCAATGCCGTTTGTAAGCAAATGCAGAGGCATAAACCTCATCGACTTAGCAACCTTGGCAATGTTGGGCAAAAAAATCGACCACATCAAACTCTCCCCCATGCAAGTTGCACCTCACGTCGGCGTAAAGGTTCCCCAGTTCAGCTTCATGCGCTTAAGCGGCGCAGACCCCGTCCTAGGCGTGGAAATGCTTAGCACCGGCGAAGTTGCCTGCATCGGCGAAAGCTTCTCCGACGCATTCTCTAAGGCGCTACAGTCAGCGGAGTTTACGATTCCACCCAAAGGCGGCTCAGTACTAATCAGCGTCGGCGGCGACGACCAACGCAAAGCACGCGTGGTCCCCATCGCGCAGGCATTCGCGGATATGGGCTTCAAAATCTACTCCACATCAAACACCGCTACAGTTCTAAACGCCCACGGCATCGCAACCACAGTCTTGCATAAAGTTAAAGACCCAGACGTCACACCCAACATCCTCGATTACCTCCAAGAACGCAAAATCGACTTAGTCATCAACGTGCCCATGGCGAATCGCCGCTCCAATATCACCGACATCATAACCGACGGCTACGTAATCCGACGCCAAGCAGTAGAATTCAACGTGCCAGTCATCACCAACCTGCAGCTTGCTCAGGCATTGGTAGATGTGATGCGCCAGAGGAACCAGAACGGTAACACAATCCGCAGCCTAAACGAGTACATGGATGCGTTACCCTGGAAACAGTGGTAACTGCATATTTCCCTCTTTTGCCTTATATGTTCTATAGGTTACTGAGAGCAAGGATGTGTTGATTTTGCACTTTAGGCGCTGATTTGTCATGTTTATGTTTACTGAATACTATCCCTAAAGTATAGCTACACCACAATCTTTTTATTTGCACAGCGCTTACGTTTTAAACTAACGTGGAGTTTAAAAGAGGCATGAACATGAGGGATCGTCACCTCAATAGCTGGGATCGACGGGTACAATTCTTCTAATTCGCCCAGGTTACCCTCTAAATCTGCCACAGAATTCTTGCAAACAACTTTTCTGTTAGACGAAAGTATATTCGACCAAATCTACAGGAGACCATGTTAGATATGACTAAAATGAGCGGTGCTCAGGCACTACTAGAATCCCTTGAACGACAAAAAGTCGATACAATCTTTGGCATCTTAGGCGGGGCAATTCTCCCAGTATACGATGCACTCTGCGGCAACACAAAAATCCGCCACATCTTAGCGCGGCATGAGCAGTGTGCAGCACACGAAGCCGAAGGCTACGCTAAAGCAGGCGGAAGAGTCGGCGTATGCATGGCTACATCCGGCCCCGGAGCCACTAACCTAGTAACGGGCATAGCGGACGCTTACATGGACTCAGTACCCATAGTCGCCCTAACAGGTCAAGTTCCATCTTCAGGCGTCAACACATCATACATGATTGGCAAAGACGCATTCCAAGAAGCAGACATCATCGGCATCGTCACCGCAGTAACCAAATACAGTTACCAACCCAGAAACATCGCTGAAATCCCAAGCATGGTCAACAACGCCTTCTATCATAGCAAGCAGCGGCAGACCCGGCCCAGTCCTAATTGACCTACCCAAAAACATCCAATCAGGAATCGCAGACGTGGAATTCTCCAACAAAATCAGCTTAAGAGGCTACAAACTAATCACTGAACCAACCCAGTCGAAGATTAGCCAAGCCTCCGATTTACTTGCAAAAGCTGAACGCCCCATAATTCTGGCGGGCGGCGGAGTCATAAGCTCAGGTGCTTCCGACGAAATAGTGCAGATGTCAGATCTATTGATGGCGCCAGTCGCAACCACCTTTATGGGTAAAGGCTCATTCCCAGAAGTTCACCCGCTATCCTTGGGCAGCATAGGTATGCATGGTAACCCAGCAGCAAACAGGCTACTGGGCGAAGCAGATGTGCTTTTAGCAGTCGGAACCAGATTCAGTGACCGCGCAACCGCCAATCTCGACTCATTTGCTCCAAACGCCAAAATAATCCACATCGAAATCGACAACGCCGAAATCAACAAGAACATAGAAGTCGATGTCCCCATCGTTGCAGACGCCAAAAAAACCCTAAAAATGCTCTTGACAGCTACGAATAAGAAGTTACAGAAGGGCGAAGGCACAGCATGGACCAAGCGGGTCAAAGAAGCCAAAGAACAATTAAGCCCATTACTGAAAGACCTGCCACGGGACGTTGTTCCAAAACACTTACTAGCTGCTTTACGTGAGTTGCTGCCAGAAAACGGCATCGTTACTACAGAGGTCGGCCAAAACCAAATGTGGTCCGCATTATACTTCAAAGCCCTAAAGCCCCGCACATTCATCAGCAGCGGCGGCCTTGGAACCATGGGCTTCGGTTTCCCTGCAGCCATAGGCGCCAAAGTCGCATGCCCCGACCGACCAGTCGTGGACATCGCAGGCGACGGCAGCTTCATCATGAGCGAACAGGAATTGGCTTGTAGTGTCGAAGAAAACATCCCAGTCACAGTCATCGTCCTAAACAACCGTATTTTAGGTATGGTGGCGCAGTGGCAACGCACACTCTACAACCGCCGCTACAACGCAGTCAACTTAGGCAAAACACCTGACTTCGTCAAGTTAGCAGAAGCATATGGAGCACAAGGCATCCGCGCAAACAGCATGGAAGAATTCCAAAAAGCAGTTAAGACAGCACTAACCAGTAAAGTAACAACAGTAATCGACGTTCCCATCGGTTCAGAGACGGATGTGGTTCCGTTTGTGCCGCCGGGCTGTGGATTACCACAACAGAGAGGGGACTACTAATGGAAGCAGGAAAAACCAAAGTCATATCCGTCCTAGTCGAAAACAAACCCGGTGTCCTACACATGATCGCCAACCTGTTCAGACGCCGAAACTTTAACATCGAAAGCATCACCGTTGGACCCACCGAACAACCAGACATCGCACGCATGACCATAACAGTCAACGAAGACGAAAAAACCGTCGACCAAGTCATCAAACAAGTCGCAAAACAAATCGATGTCCTAAAAGTCGGCGAATTAGAACAAGGCAACTTCGTCATGCGCGAACTCTCACTGATAAAAGTCAAAGTCAAAGACTCAAAAGAACGCAGCGACATCATAAACTTCGTCAAAGTATTCCGCGGCAGAATAATCGATGTCTCCACTGACAGCATAACCGTCGAAATCACAGGTGCCCCCGATAAAATCGATGCCTTCCTGAATCTAATGAAAACCTTCGGAATCATCGAACTTGCAAGAACCGGCATAACAGCCTTAGCACGAGGCGCAAAATCGATAAGAATCGACGAATAAACGGCTCTGACATAGCGGAAATACTTAATTGTCTCTTCTTTAAAATTTGCCCTAATACATAGATCTAACTGGATTAATAATAGGAAAAGATGCAACAATGAACATTACCGAAAAAATCTTGGCTAAAGCTTCCGGCAAAAAAGCCGTGCATCCAGGAGAAATCGTTGACGCAAACGTTGACATGGTCATGATACATGACTTAACTGGACCTTTAGCAGTTGAAGCCTTCAAAAAAATAGGCACCCCCAAAGTTTGGGATAACAAAAAAGTAGTGGTAATTCTAGACCATCAAGTTCCAGCGGAATCAGTTAAGGCAGCGGAGCTTCATAAAACCATGAGGCAATTCGCTAAAGACCAAAACCTCCAAATCTACGACGTAGGCAGAGGCGGCATCTGTCACCAAGTCATGCCCGACAAAGGACATGTTGTTCCAGGAGCCGTTATCGTCGGTGCAGATAGTCACACCTGCACTTATGGCGCATTCGGCGCATTTGCCACTGGCATCGGCTCAACGGAAGCAGCCGCAGTTATGGCAACCGGCAAAATCTGGTTCAAAATACCCAGAAGCCATCAAAATCAACGTTACAGGCAAATTCAAAACCAACGTCACACCCAAAGACTTAGTCTTAGCACACAACCGGCAAATTGGGCGTAGACGGTGCAATCTACAAAAGCCTAGAATTCACTGGTCCAACCATTAAAGAAATGACTGTTTCAGGTCGCATGACGCTGTGTAACATGGCTGTAGAGATGGGTGCCAAAAACGGCATTGTCGAACCCGACGAATCCACCTGCAAATACTTAGCGGACAAAATCAAAAAAATGCCCGACTTAGACGCACTAAAAAGCGATGCAGACGCAGAATATAACCAAACAGTAGAAATCGACGTCTCCACCATGGAACCCCAAGTTGCATGCCCCTCATCAGTTGACAACGTCAAACCAGTCAGCAAAGTCGGCAACGTCAAAATTGACCAAGCCTTCATCGGATCATGTACCAACGGGAGATTAGAAGACCTGCAGTTAGCTGCAAAAATCATGAAAGGCAAAAAAGTCGCAGACGGCGTTCGTGCATTGGTAATTCCTGCATCTCAGGAAATCTATCAACAAGCTGATAAAGAAGGATTGCTCCAGATTTTTACAGAAGCAGGCGCAATCGTTTGTGGTTCAGCCTGTGGACCATGCTTAGGCGGTCACATTGGCTTGTTAGCAGCAGGCGAAACCTGTGTTCAACATCAAACCGCAACTTCATCGGCAGAATGGGCAGCACTCAAGCCAACGTCTACTTGGCGTCTCCTGCAACCGTTGCAGCATCTGCCATTGCAGGAAAAATCGTTGACCCAACAAAACAGGAGCGAAAAGCATGACCATAATCAAAGCTAAAGCAATCAAATTCGGCAACAACATCGACACAGACGTCATCTTACCCGGCAAATACCTGGTCTCTAGTTGACCCCTGCGAATTAGGCAAACACGCACTGGAGAGCTTAGACACTAAATTCGTTGACAAAGCCAAAGCCGGCATAATCATAATCGGTGGCAAAAACTTTGGCTGCGGCTCAAGCAGAGAACAAGCCCCCTTAGCATTGAAGTATGCAGGCGTAAAATGTGTCTTGGCAGAATCGTTTGCCCGTATATTCTACCGTAACAGCATAAACATCGGCTTACCTGTCATCGAATGCAAAGGTATCTCCACTGCCGTAAATGAGGGCGACGAAGTCTCAGTGGATTTGGAAGCAGGTAAAATCCAAAACTTAACTAACAAACAAACCTTGCAGGGAACTAAACTGCCACCATCCATAATGGAAGTCCTAGCAGATGGCGGATTAATTGAGAATTTACGTAAGAGGCTGAACAAAAAGTGACTGAATACAAAATATCCTTAATGCCCGGCGATGGAATTGGTCCAGAGTTAACAGAGGCAACCCTGAAAGTTTTAGATGTGGTCCAGCAGAAATTCGGGATAAAACTTGTCATGATCCAAGCAGACGCCGGCGACGCAGTGTTCAAGACGCAAGGTAAAGCCTTACCCGAGGATAGCCTGCAGAAAATCAGGGACTCTCAAGCTTGCCTAAAAGGTCCAGTCGGAGAAACAGCAGCCGACGTCATAGTTAAACTAAGACAATTATTCGACTTATACGCAAACATACGCCCACTCAAGGCGTTTCCCAATGTACCCGTTGCTTCACCTAATATAGACATGGTTTTCGTCCGCGAAAACACAGAAGACGTCTACAAGGGCTTAGAATTCACCATAGGTAACGACACCACATTGTGCTTACGCGTTATTACACGCAAAAACTGCGAACGCATAGCCAAAAAAGCCTTCGAAACAGCACGCCTACGCAACGGCAAGAAAAAAGTGACTGCCATCCACAAAGCCAACGTTATGCGCGTAACCGACGGCATGTTCAAAAAAATCTGCGCTGACACTGCCAAACAATACCCAGACATACAATACAACGAAATGTACGTTGACTCAGCCTCAATGCATCTAATCCGCAAACCAGACGACTTCGACGTCTTATGCACCTGTAACATGTTCGGCGACATCTTAAGCGATGAAGCTGCACAATTAATCGGCGGCTTAGGCATGGCTCCAGGCGCAAACATAGGCGACAACTTCGCACTATTCGAGCCCATTCACGGTTGCGCACCCGACATAGCAGGCAAACACATCGCAAACCCCCTCTCAATGATACTCTCAGCCAAGATGATGCTGGAGTGGCTAGGCGAAAAATACAATGATTCTAAATGCTTAAAGGCAGCCGCTGCAATAGAAAAAGCAGCAGTAAAAACCTTAGCCAGTGGCGTAACCGTTCCAGATTTAGGCGGCAAAGCCACAACCATGGAAATGGCTGAAGCTATTGCTGCAGCGCTAACAGCCTAAGCTTGTGAAAACAATGGCAACTCCAAACCCCCGATTTATCAAAATCTTAGATACAACCTTAAGAGATGGGGAACAAACCCCTGGTGTTTCTTTAACTGCTGAAGACAAGGTCGAGATTGCACGCCAACTAAGCAAATTAGGCGTTGACATTATCGAAGCTGGTTTTCCAAGTAGTTCTGAGGGCGAACGTAAGGTTGTTAAAGAAATCGCCAAGTTGGGTTTAACTTCTGAAATCTGCGGTTTATCCCGATGCACAAGAAAGGATATTGATGCAGCACTCGAGTGTGACGTGGATTTAGTTCACGTTTTCATCCCGACTTCTCCAGTACAGATGAAACACGCTGTTAACATGACTCCTGAACAGATACTGGCTGCAGCAGTTGACTCAATCGAATATGTCAAGAAACATGGCGTAAAATGTGAATTTTCACCAATGGACGCCACACGCTCTGAAATGCCCTTTCTAAAGCAAATCTGCAAAGCAGCCCAAGACGCAGGCATGGATACACTAAACGTGCCAGATACAGTCGGTTGCATGATACCCAAAACCACCTTTGAACTAATCAAGGACCTAAAAACCGTCGTCACAGTACCAATCAGCACTCACTGCCACAACGACTTCGGTTTAGCAGTAGCAAACAGCTTAGCTGCAGTCGAAGCAGGCGCAGCCCAAGTACACACCGCAGTTAACGGTTTGGGCGAACGCGCAGGAAACGCCGCACTTAGAAGAAGTCGTCACCACCCTACATGTGGTCTATGGCTATAAAACAAACGTGAACACACGCTTACTCTACAGCACCAGCCGTATGGTCGCCTCATTAACAGGCGTATCTGTCCAAGTTAACAAAGCTATAGTCGGCGAGAACGCGTTTGCCCACGAATCCGGCATCCACACACGCGGTGTAACCGAACAACCATTAACCTTTGAACCCATCAGCCCCGAATTAGTCGGGCGCACAAGAAAACTGGTTGCAGGTAAACTAGCCGGAACACGCGGCATCCAAGCAGAACTAAACGAAATCGGCATCCACCCAACAGATACCCAATTAACAGAAATCGTGAAACGCGTCAAAGAACTCGGCGACAAAGGCAAAATGGTAACCGACGCAGACCTAATCGCATTAACCTCAGCCGTTATGGGTGAAGTCATCGGTGAAGAAAAAATCGTTGACCTCTGCGACATGGCAGTCATTACAGGCATCAAAGTCATCCCAACCGCCTCAGTGCGCCTAATGCTTGACGGCAAAGAATACGTAGCCGCAGAAACAGGCGTTGGACCCGTCGACGCAGCCCTAAAAGCCATACAGAAACTCACAAGCAACCTCGAAAAAATCCGCCTAAGCGAATACCGACTGGAAGCCATCACAGGCGGCTCCAATGCCGTTGCAGAAGTCGTCATAAAAGTCGAAGACGAAAAAGGCAACATCATCTCAGCCCGTGCAGCCAGAGAAGACATCGTAATGGCCATCAGTGGAAGCCATGATAAACGGTATAAACAAGTGCCTCATAAAAAACCGTAACCAAGGCAAGAAACAATGAAAGTAACCTATCAAGGAGAAACCGGCGCATACAGCGAAATGGCTGTCTACAAATTCTTCGGCAGCAAAGCTGAGCCAGTGCCCTGCAAAGACTTCCGAGATGTCTTCGAATCAGTCAAAACCAGTGCAGTCCCAAACGGGGTGGTTCCGATTGAAAACTCGATTGAGGGCAGCGTCAACCAAAACTACGACCTATTCCTCGCCTATGACCTTAAAGTCTGCGGTGAAGTCGCAGTAAAACTTGCCCACGTCCTCATCGCTAACCCACAAACAAAATTTGAAGACATAGAAACAGTTTATTCCCACCCTCAAGCGTTAGGGCAATGCCGCAGCTACCTTGAAAGGCACAAATGGGAAATCATCCCTGCCTACGATACCGCCGGAAGCGTCAAAATAATTAAAGAAAAACAACTCTTCAACGCAGCCGCCATCGCAAGCGAAAAAGCCGCCGGCCTTTACGACATGAAAATCCTTGCCCGAGACATCGCCGACAACCCAACAAACTATACCCGATTTCTCGTCCTGGCACATGAAGATGCAGCGCCCACAGGCGATGATAAAACCTCCATAATATTCTCAGCCAAACACGCCCCAGGAACGCTCTACCATGCCCTCGGCGAATTCGCCTCACGCAACATCAACCTGACCCGAATCGAATCTAGACCAACTAAAACTACCGCTTGGCAATACAACTTCTACCTCGACTTTGAGGGACATCGAACAGAAAAACGCTGTGCAGAAGCTCTACAGGCACTGGAGAAATATGCTGTATTCGTGAAGATTTTGGGATCTTATCCCAGAGTCATCTAATTTACTGTTTTTCTTCTAGTCCCCAAAAATAGGTTAGGTTAGATGCCTAGCCGTTTTACGTTGTTGCAGTAGAAGTTATCCAAGATTTTATGTCCTTCAACGTGTGTTTCATTTCCTACCGTTATGCGTTCGGGGTGGAATTGTACACCAAAGAATAACCTGTCTTTGCGCTTAACCGCTTCTACTTCACATGAAGCAGAATCAGCTATCAAATTGAAGCCGGCGCTGTTAAGACCATCTTTTAAGACGTAATCGTTATGGTACTCTGCCAATGGAACTGTTTGGCCCATTTTGAATCTTGCAAGAATATCGCCAGTCTGAACCACCCTAACCTGTTCAAACCTGTTAATGACTGGTTGCTGTAAGGTTCCTGTTTTAGCGCTGAAGGCATAGCAGAGCAGTTGGTGTCCAAAGCAGATTCCAAGAAGGGGCACTTTGCAGGACTGGATTAATTTCACAACACCCTCAAATTTTGCCCTGTGAGTGGGGTCAGTTATTCTGGCATCAGATCCACTTATGACAACGGCGCTGATATCTTCGCCGATTTGATAATCAGACTGTATGTTTGAGAAGGGGACAACTTTGCATACTGTGTATTTGTTGAGGGCGTCTCGGAGTTCGTTGATTTTGTTGCTGTCTAGATAGCAGTTGATGAGTAAGGTCTTAGTCATTTGGCATTCTACTCGGTTGATTGATTAGCTTACTGTATCGAGTTTCTTAGCTTTTTCTGTAGTTCCTCTCAAGCGAGGCTGCTTTTAAAGGTGGGCTATCTACACAAAAAACGTGTTATTTTTCTGTTGATTCCAACATTTTATACATGGTCTCATAGCTTTTGCCGTAGTCACTATCGACTTTGGCAAGTTTAATTCGTAAGCGATCCATGCGGGCCATTATGGCTTGGGAATTCTTCTTCTTCATCAAATCAACCCATTCCTCAGCGTTAGCGATGAACTGTTTCTCCATCTTTTCTAAGCCTGGAACTTTGGTTTGGACGTTGGCGTAGAGGTCTGGGGTTTCCTGTGCAACCGATTCGGCAAGGGTGAGTAGCATGCGGTAGGTTGTTCCTGCCAATTTTTTGGATTCTGGAAACGCTGGCTGCTCAAGCAGGGTTTCGCAGGTGACTAATCCTATAAAATGTGACAATCCCAGAATAATCGACATTAATTCGTCATGCTTCTGTGGAGTCATGACAAAGACGTGGGCTTCTTCTTTTTCGAGCCACGTTTTAAACTCCATGGCGTAGGCTTCTTCCTCTGGGTTGGTTGGAGTTAGTACGTAGGATTTATGTGCTACACCGTTGCTGCCTGGCCCAAAAACTGGGTGCGTACCCAGCACGAGGGCGCCTTTGAGGTATTGATGCATGACGTCTAACTGGATATTCTTTGATTGAGCAGATATCCATGATTGCTTGTCCCTGATGAATGGCAGGGGCTATTTTCTTAACAATTTCCTCAAAAGAGGATATGGATACGCAGATTAAGACGCGATCAGCGCCTTTAACTGCGGTTTGGAAATCTGCTGTTTCAACGCCCAACTCATTCTTTAGTTTTGCGAGTTTTTCTGCGTTCCTGTCAGCGAGAACCACGGTGTCTCCTTTGGCTTTGCAGTATTTTGCGTACCAGACACCCATTTTTCCCGCGCCAAGAACGGCTGTCCTCATCAAGTGGCCTCGCAGATTTTCTCTAATCCGGCTTCGATTTGGTCGTCTGGTGCGGTTAGGCTGATGCGGAAGTGTTCAGGGTAGTCACCGAAGCTTGAGCCTGGTGCAACTGCTACGCCTCTGTCGAGTAGGTCCAGGGTGAATTTTACGCCGTCTAAGCCTTCACGTTTGGGGAACACGTAGAAGGGTGCGTCTGGCTTGGTGAATTTGAAGCCTGCCGCGGAGAGTTTTGTGCTTGCTAGGTCTGCGCGTGCTTTGTATTTGGCTTTGATGTTGGCTGCGATTTGTGCGTGGAGTTCCATGCCTTTGAGTGCTGCGTCTTGGATGAAGACTGGGACGTTGTTGAAGGTGATTTGGTTAAGTTTGGTTACGTTGTCTATGTATGTTTTGTTGGCGACTATGTAGCCTATGCGCCAGCCTGTCATAGTAAAGGTTTTGCTAAAGCCGTTGCTGAGGATGTGTTTGCTGTCTGCGCCGTAGTCATAGGATGCTTTTGGTTTTGTTAAAGGCGATTGCGCCGTAGACTTCGTCGGAGAGAATTGTTATGCCCTTTTTGTTGGCTAACTCGACTACTTCGTCGAGGGTTTTGCTGTCCATGACTTTACTGGTGGGGTTGTTTGGGTTGTTGAGTATGATCATTTTTGTTTCGCTGTCAATTAACTCCTCAAGCTTGGAAACATCGACTTTCCAGCCGGTTTCCATTTCTGTGCGGAGCAGCTTGGTTTTTGCGCCGAAGCTTTTAGCGATTAAATCGTAAGCTGTCCAGTAAGGCGTTGGAATGATGACGTTGCCGCCGTTCTTTAGCATCAAGAACATAGTGACAAATATGGCCCATTTGGAGCCTGGTGTAATGACAACGTTTTCTGCTTTTACACCGTGGGACTCAGCGATTTTCTGTCGCAGACGCAACTCGCCATAGGAGGATGAGTATTTGGTTTTACCCGCCTTCATTGAAGCATAAGCTGCTTCTACAATTTCAGGTGGCGTAGCCATGTCTGGGTCGCCGAGGTTTAATCGGATGATTTTTTTTCCTTCACTTTCCAGTTTAAGTGCTTTCTCGTTTATTTCATAGAGCATAGACAGACTCTCCGTTAAGAGTTCTTTATTCCTGAACGGCACTGCACATATTAACTATTTCGCGGTAAATGCGCTCAATTTCGACTGGATCAAGCTTGAACAACTCTGCGTGTTCTCTGACGCGCTTGAAGACTTCGGTTTCTCTGGAAATATCGTGGATAGGTTTGGTCTGTTGTTTTTTTAACTCGCCGATGGCTCGGCAAATCTTTACTCGCTGGGCGATATCTCTTAGGATTTGGTCGTCGACTGCGTCGACTTTTTCCCGTAGTGCTGCTAATTCATCCATATTTAGTGCTCCTTGAGTGTTTTTGGGATTTCTCCTGAACGTATCAGGTGATCCGCTAATGTGATTGCGACTGCTGCTTCGATTGCAGGTACTGCTTTGGGAACTACGCAGGGGTCATGGCGTCCTTTAACGCTGATCAAGGCATTCTCCATCGATGACATGTTAATGGTTTGTTGCTCTTTGGCAATTGAGGGCGTAGGCTTGATTGCTACCCTGATTACTATTGGCATTCCTGAGGATAAGCCGCCTAAGATGCCTCCTGCATTCTCGGTTGCCGTCACTACTTTGCCGCCTTTCATGAGGAAGGCGTCGTTGTTTTCTGAGCCTCGGAGTTCTGCGGATTTGAAGCCAGTGCCGAATTCTATGCCTTTGACTGCTGGTACAGCAGAATAGTGTCTTGGCTAAATCCCCGTCTAAGGTATCAAAGAGTGGTTCACCAATGCCCGTAGGCATGTTAAGTGCTAGGCATTCGATGACTCCACCAAGACTGTCGCCTGATTCTTTAGCGCTGATAATGGCTTGCTTCCATTTTTTCTGCACAGGCCAAATCTGGGCATCTGGTCGTAGTTGAGTAGCGGTTCTTTTTGATTTCTGCTGGACTGAATCTTCTTGTCAGTTTTAACTTGCCCAATTGCCGTAGTGTAAGCTAAAACGTCAATGTTGTATCTGCCAAGCAGTTTCTTGGCGACTGACACCTGCCATGATAAGCGCCACCGTGACTCGTCCTGAGAATCGTCCGCCGCCCCGATAATCGTTAAAGCCGCCATATCGGATGCGGGCTGGATAATCGGAATGTGCTGGTCTGGGCAGGTCTTTGATGGCGTCGTAATCGCTCGATTTTGTTTCTTTGTTCTCTACCATTAGTGCGATAGGTGCACCTGTGGTAAAGCCGTTAAAGACACCTGAGAGAATTTTGGCAGCAGTCCTTTTCGACTCTGGCTGAAACAATTTTGGGCTCTGCTGGAATCCTGCGGTCCAAGCTCTTCCTGAAAATCTGCTTCGGCAAGTGGCAGCCCAGCTGGGCAACCGTCAACGACTACGCCGACGACTTTGCCATGGCTCTCGCCAAACGTTGTAACTGTGAATTCTTTACCTATCGAGTTTCCCGCCAACCATGTCAACTCCTAGTTGCTTTAGATGAAGGTAGAACTGCGGATAAGACTTTCTGATGCATTCGGCATGTTCGATTGTGGTTTCGCCATTTGCGCCGATTGCGGCGACGGCGGCTGCCATGGCGATTCGGTGGTCGTTGTGTGGGTCGATGGTTGCGCCGTGAAGAGGTGTGCCTTTGATGGTTAGGGCGTCTTCTGTTATGGTGATTTCTGCGCCCATTTTGCCCAGTTCCTGCTGGATTGATAGTAGCCTGTCCGATTCCTTTAGCCTGAGGCGTCTTGCGCCTGTAATCTGGGAGGTGCCTTTTGCATAGCATGCCAGAACTGCGATGGCTGGGACGAGATCAGGGATGTTTTTAACATCAACCTCTATTGGGTTTAGGGGTTTGCCTGTGCCTTCGATTTCGACACTGTCACGACAAACCTTGCCTTCTACACCCATCCGCTTAAGTACTGTGAGGATTGCTTTGTCGCCCTGCACCGCCTCATAGTCAAGATTGCTAACGGTGACTTTAGAGTTGGTGATTGCTGCGGCCGCAAGTAGAAATGCTGCTGATGAAAAGTCGCCAGGCACATTGCTGTCGGTTGCCTTGTAGGTTTGGCTGGCTGGAACTATAATGCGCTTTTCTTCTAAGCCGACTATCACTGCATGGTTAGAGAGGACAGCCTCAGTCATTTTAACGTAATCGACTGATTCAAGCGGTGAAGTTAGGGTGATTTCAGTGTCTGCTTGTGCCATGGGACAAGCAAACATCAATCCCGAAATGAACTGGGAACTCACATCGCCAGGGATGTTGCATTTGCCGCCGACTATGCCGCCGCCCTCAACGAAAACAGCATCCAGATCACCATGTTTTCCAACATGAGCGTCTGCACCAAGCTGTTTGAGGCTCTTAAGCAGCGGCTCCACAGGGCGACGCTCAATCGAACCCCTGAAAGTCAGAATTGACTGGCCATCGGCCAGTGCAGCTACGGGTATCATGAAGCGCAGGGTTGCGCCTGATTCACCGCAGTCAATGGGCTCTTTTGCGGCTTGGGGTTTTGCTCCTTTGATTGCCCAACAGCCATCTTGTGCCTTGAACTGTGCACCTAAAGCGGTGACTGCTCGAAGCGCTGCTTCTGTATCTTCAGAAAAGAGCGGATTAGAAATATGCGACGTACCTTCGAGAGGGCAGCTGCTATAACCATGCGTTGAGTATAAGATTTCGAAGGAGGAGCACAAACGCTGCCGCTTAGGTTCTCCGCTTTTTTTACAACTACATCCATATTCTAAGTCACCTTGGCTTTCTCACTGTTAAGTTGTGCCATCAAAACTTCGCCTTCATACTTCTGCAAGGCAGCTTTGACTTTATCAACATCATCTTTTGGAGTTACCGCGGTTACGGCGGGTCCTTTGCCGCAGAGTCCAGCTGCAACTGCGCCGGCAGCCAAGGCATCAACGGCGATGGTTGTGTTTTGGTTGGATGCGGCAGAATAGACTAAGCCGTTTAGTGTTAATGCCTCCCAGACTTTACCCTCCATGGCTTTCTCGAAGGCGATTTCTACAAGGGGTTTCACAGTTTGTAGTCTGGTTACGTTTGAGTTTATGGTGTAAGCTTTCTGTGGAGGCACATGGAAAAGTACTACTAAGTCCTTTGGAAGCGCCATTTGTTTGAGGATTTGGCGGTTTAGGTTGTCGGTTATGACTGCTCCGCCGAAGTATGATGCGCATGCATCGTCGAATGCGCCTGTTATGGTGCATTTGGCGTCGAATGCTGCTTCAACACCGATTTTTATGATTTCTAAGTCGTCCAGTTTCTTGCCTAATGCTGTGACGGTGGCGAGTGCGGTTGCGTTTGCTGCCACACTGCTGCTCTTTAATCCTCGAGCGGCTGGGAATGTTTGAGGTTGTTTTAACTTTAGCGCCAAATTTCCCTTCTAAATTAAACCTCTCAAGAACCCGTGAGACAGTGCGTTCCACCAGAAGCGTGCTTTCTTTTGGATCAGAGGTTATTTGTATTTCAAAAACCCCTGCTTCATCTGTGAGTTTGACTTCTGCTTCTGTCCATAAATCAACGCCGAATGCTGCGCCCTTACCCAGTGCAATCGCATTTACAATTGTGGCTGCACCATGCGCTATTGCCACTGCTTTTCCTGCCAAATCATCTACACCTTCTGCTGTAAGTGTGTTAGCGCTGCCTTCCTCATAACTTCAACGGGTGCCGATTTGCCTAGTCCAGATTTCAAAGGATGCTGCACCCTGATAAATCAGCATTTCAACCCCGCTAACGACTTTTGCGCCGACTGCTTTGGCGTCTTTGGCGAGTTTGGTTTCAAGTGGGTTGTAGACTATGTCCATGACTGAGAGGTTTTTGCGGAGTAGTTCAATCGGGACTGGGGTTTCGTCTGGACGTGGTTTCATGCCCACTGAGGTGGCATTGATTAAGATATCTGAATCTTGCAGGTTAGCATCAATATCTTCCAATGAGAGTGAGCCTGCTACAATTCGTTTGTTGGCTGCTTTCTCAACCAGCCTAGCCAATGCTTGAGCATCTTTTACGGTACGGTTTAGGACCGCGAGTTCGTCGGCTTCTTTAGCCATCGCATAAGCAATCGCTCGGGCTGCTCCACCTGCGCCAAGCAACAGTACCTTTCGGCCTTTCAACTCGACCCCGTTTTCTTTGAGCGCTCTTACTGCGCCTACGCCGTCGGTGTTGAAGCCGAACAGTAGGTTTTCTTTGTTAAGGATAGTGTTAACTGAATTGATGATTTGGGCGGATAAGTCGATTCGGTCTAAACTTGCCATAACTGTTTTTTTGTGGGGCATCGTTACGTTAAATCCGCGGATGTTTAATGCACGCATGCCATTGACTGCGTCTGTGACACAGGCGGGTTTGACTTTAAACGCCAAAAAAACGTAGTCCAAGTCGAGTGCTTGGAAGGCCGCATTATGCATGATTGGGCTTAGTGAGTGCTCTATGGGGTCACCTATGACCCCGCACACTCTTGTTTTGCCCGAAATAGTCATTTATTGCCCTATCCCCAGTAGTTTGTATGCAGTCTTCATTTCTTTTATACTCATCTGTCCAGCTGCCGTCTGGTTGCCTTCGTCGAGCGAGGCAAAGGTGAAGTAGGCGCCAAACGCTGGGGAAAGTAACCGTGAAGTTTTACCTTGTTCGCCCATGCAAAAGCATACGAGTTTGGCTTTGGTCGAGGCGAATGAGACGAAGCTGAGTACTGGGAGGTTGTCTTCGATTTGTTTTGCTGTTAGGACGATTTTGCAGATGCTTGCACCGCTGGCGATTTGTTCGTCGAGGATTTTTTCGAGTGAGGAAGCGTTTAGGATGCCGTCGAATTTGTGGTAGGAAACAACGGTTTTTGTTCCCAACTGCTTTAGTTTGCTTATAGTTTCGCTTCGTTTTTCGCTGGAAAAATCAACATCAACAAATGCAAAACCACTTTTGGCTGCGTTCAGCAGGGTTTGCTGTCTCTCAACTTCAGAACCAGTAAAATGGCCTTTCTCGTTTTGCAGTTTGTTTGTGGCGATTAGGGGGATTTTTGTGCTCTTAGACAGTTCCGCTAAATTCCTTGTTTCTTCGAGGCAGTCCATACGGACCTCAATAAAATCCGCTTGCGCTTGCTCTGCCTTTTCAATAAGAGTTAGGGCTTGGGCTATGTTTTTGGGGAGAATCGAGACGCAAATCTTTGCGCTCACTTCTCAATCACCGTTTCGTCCGGCACGGAGATGCCGAAGTGCCTGCCTCCACGAGCTGCCAAATGCACCATGACTTCGTCGCCGGGTTTTAGGTCGGTGACTGGTTTTGATGCTTTGGGTGTGACGACTCGGATGGTTTCGGCGTTCTGTAGGATGATTTTGATGGTTTTTCCTTCTACCTGCGCTTCGACTGAGGATGAGTGGTCGGATTTCGATTTTGATTCTGCCAACGTTTGCTTTACGGGTTTTGCCCTCGCGATTAACGAGTATGACTTCGTCGCCTGCTTTGAACTCTTGGAGGTAACGGGTTGTCTGCAAATTGCCTAAAGTGTACATGGAACAAGAGCCAGCGTTTACACGGAAAGGTCTGGAAGCAACATAGGGGTTCTCGTTAACTTCCGCTTCTACGAGGAATAAGCCTGCGCTTTGGCTGCCGACCAGCATGCCTTCGCCGGGCTGCATCAAGTCGCAAGTGTCCACGCAGACGCGTGCGCCGGTGCTGATGGGTTTGGTGGCTAAGATTTTGGCGGGTACCATCTCAAGTTTTAGTGCGTCTGGTTTTACGATGGCTACGGTTTTTAGGATTTCATCCGCATCAGAAGTTTTTAGCAAGATGCCATCTGTTCCTAACTCGAGGGTTTCCAATGCTACCTTTGCTTCTTCGGCGTTGGTGACTTCAGCGATGAGTTTGCTTTTACCCTTTATGCGGGCGATGAGGTTTTCCAGTGGAATAACTCGCCAGTTAGCTGTGCTGACTAGGATGTGTGTTGCGCCTTGCTCGGCAGCTTTAACGATAAGGTTTTCGCTTGCTTTGTCGCTGATGCAAATCCGCAGAACCTTTGCTGATTTATTTTTTTCGAGGGCAGCTTCATTGCTTGGAGAGACTAAATTGACGGTTTGTTTGTTAGCTAGAAACTCTGCTTTATCATCTTCGATGAATACATCGACATATTGATTGATAAGCGCCTCTATGGAGTCCTTTTTTGCGGTTGTTTCTAGCCAGAGTTCCTTCAAGCCTTGACACCCATAATTTTCTCTGCTTGCTCTACAGTTGCGTTTTCATGTACAATGGCTGAAAGCGCTTTAGCGATTGCGGTTGGGTTGTCGCATTGGAACACATTGCGTCCAATGGATAAGCCTGCTGCTCCTGCTTTGAGTGCGTCAAATGTGGTTTGCAGCACTTCTTGTGGGGATTTGCATTTGGGTCCGCCTGCGATGACTACTGGGGCTGGGCAGCTCTCGGTGACTGTTTTGAAGGTGTCTATGTTGCCTGTGTAGTTGGTTTTGATGATGTCTGCGCCTAGTTCTGCTCCAATGCGGGCTGCGTGGGCGACGACTTCGACTGCGTGTTCATTCTGAATTTTGGGTCCTCGTGGATACATCATTGCGAGAAGTGGTAATCCGAAGGTATCACATTCTTCCGCAACTTTACCGAGGTTAGCTAACATTTTGTCTTCATCTTGAGCGCCGACGTTAACGTGCACGGAGACTGCGTCTGCACCGATGCGGAGTGCTTCTTGTACGCTGCATACTTGGACTTTGGCGTTGACGTTTGGGCTAAGATTAGACATGCCTGAGAGCATTACAATCAGGCCTGCGCCGTCTACGTCGATGCGTCTGGCGATGCCCTTGTGGACTAGGATAGCGTCGACTTTGCCTTTGACCAGTTGGTTAGTGATGGCTTGCATATTGGCTAAGCCTTGGATTGGACCAACAGTGACGCCGTGATCCATAGGCACAATTACGGTGCGATTGTCTTTTTGAAAGACTTGTTTGAGTCTGCGAGTTTTGCCTTCGTTCATAGTTCCACATCTCTAATGCGTCTTAAGCGCGTTTTTAATTAACTTTAGTGCTTTTTCTTTCTCGTTCCAATCTACAAAAAGCAGAATACTCGATGTGATGGTTAAGATGCCGCTGATGTTTATGCCGTTAACGCGTAAGTCCTCGCTGATTTTGCCGATGATGCCCTGTGTTTCTTCTAAGCCGACTCCGCTTGTTTTGATGAATACGAGGTCTTTTTTCACTGCCATTGCTATGGTTTCTTTGTTGTTGATTGTGATTTCGTGGATTTGGTTGAAGAGTTTGCTGATGTTTTCTGTTTGCGGTACATAGACGATAATTGAGTTAGTGTTCATTGACATGCCTATTAGCATTGAGTTCTCTTTTACTTTCTCAACGATTTCGGTGATGACTTGTGGGTTAGTTGACATGCCTTTGCCGATCACAGTAATTTCCGCGACTGGTGTGTCGTTGGCGATTTCGGCGTCGAGTTCGGTGGCTAAGCCGTCGGTGATTATGGTACCGTCTCGGCTTAAGTCGTCAAGCTTGTTGCTGATGACTTTAACGTCTATGTCTTTTGGTTTGTACTTGAGTGCTTTGGCATGGATGAATTTGGCTCCTGAATCCGCTAAGCCAACGAGTGTATTTACGTTGATTGTTGGTAATAGTTTTGGTTGGGCGATGATTTTGGGGTCGCTGGACATGATGCCGTCTGCATCGGTGACGAGGACGATTTGGTCGGCGTTTATACCTCGTCCCATTAGGAAGGCTGTGGTGTCGCTTCCGCCTCTGCCCAATGTGGTGATTTTGCCGTCTTTGGTCTTGCCCACGAAGCCTGCGATGACGGGTATGGTTCCTGCATCGACCAGTGGTAGGATGTTTTCTTTGATGTTTTTCTCGCATTCCTTAACCAATGGATTCGCGTTTTGGAAGTTATCGTCGGTGACTATGGGCCATTTAGCATCCATAGGGTCAAAGTAGCATGCATCGACGCCATTGTTCCTCAATGCGGCGGCGAATAGGCGTATGCTTGTTCGTTCACCCATCGAGAGGATGTCGTCTAATTCATGTTTTGTAAGTTTTCCATTCGAAGTGTTTTTTGCTGTGGTTAAAAGTTGGTCTGTGGTTTTGCCCATAGCTGACACTACAACTGCGAGTTTAGTGCCCTTTTTGGATTCGTTAACGACTGCCATGACTGCTTTTAACATGCGTTCGTGATCAGCTAGGCTGGAACCGCCGAATTTAACCACAATTTTACGTTCAGAGAGTTGTCTTGTCATTTTATGTTGCACCCATTTCTTTGCCCAGAACCGTTCTCAAAAAATTTGTCAGTTCTGGGCTTAAGGAAAATAACTGTAATAATAAAAGCCGTAGTCGAAGCTGTGGAAATGTGCTGCGTTGAATTCGCTTTTGGCTTTAGCGTTGAGCATAGCTTCGAACCTGTCCAATCACTCGCATCTTAGAAAATATAAGCGTTTCGGATTTGAGGGCTCTGTCTCTGATCGTTGAGGTCTATTCTGTGCTGGTTTCATTTGTTTTTCTTTAGTAGTTGATAATAGCTGGACCCTCTATACTCATCATCTTCCAACAAACGTTGCAAAAGGTCGCTTTTAGGTTTCAGCGTTCAGTTCGGGTTGCAGGCTGGTTGTGGAGTAAACCGCAAGCAGTAGGAGACATTTGATCCGATAAAGCAGCTAACAATAGTTCCACACAGAGATAAAATGGGAATTGCTTAAACCTGTGGAATCGAGGGTTTTTTAACAAAAAAAGAAAATGGTGATTTCTTTTTACTATTCCGCAGAGCCTCTACGTGATACCACTGACTCGTATGCTGTGCTCTAAATTATTTTAATTATTTGAGGAATCTTACCAGCGGTTCCCACTTCACCCTTGTAGATAACCATGACTCCCTCGACACCCTCAATCGACAATCCCCTGCTGATGCCTGCTTGGATTGCTGCCTTGGCATCCTCCCCTTTTACCACATTTCCAACTGCGGTTGCTGCTGCATCTGCTAAGGTGGCGTTTTTGCAAAAAACGGTTGCTGCCTCCGCATCCCCGAAGCTCAAGGCATGGCTAAAGCGTCCAGAACTTGTGGCAATGCCAATTGGGAACTCTGTTAATCTGAATCCGAAGCGTTTTGAGAGTGGTTCTTCGCCGGCGGCAACTGCTACATCGACGGGTTGGTTAGATTCAGCATATATTTCTCCGCCATTCTCTATCACCGCCACCATGCATCCTGTTAGTTTCATGTCTTCTACGGCGAGGTCAGCTATGGCTCCTGCGACGGCTGCCATGGGTCCCACGTCTGCTTCCTGTGCGGCTTCAGCCATAATCTTGGCCACCTGCGGCTTGTCTGGGGCAGGAATCGGAGTTAGTGTATACAAAAATTTGGGGTTGGCCCTGACATACAACTCGAGTTCTAGCCTGTTATGCCTAATCGACTCTTTAGCAGCTTCAATAGCTTCTAGCTTTTCAGAAATAATGGTGCATTGGCTTTCTTTTAGGGTGAAGGCTTCTTTGTGGAGGTTTCCAGTCAACTTTTCTTTACCCGATTGTTCACAGTATGCTCATTGTTGTTGCCGTTGGGTTTGATTGATTTTATAGCTCTTGCTGGACAGGCGTCCACGCAGATGCTGCAGGTGCTTCCGAGGCAGCGTTCCTTGTCAAACTGAACGGTGACGTCTTTGTCTAAGCTGATGGCTTCCACGGGGCACAACGCAACGCAGGTGCCGCAGTTGAAGCATTTATCGCTGTTGACTTCGATGAGTTTAGGTACGGTTACGCTGACGCCTCTTTTGCGGAAAGCTTCAACAACTTTTTCTTGTATGTCGTCGGGGACTTCGGCTAGGATTTCTCCGCCTTTACTGTTTATATGCGCTGATAATATGGCCATGGGTACTTTGTATTCGATGATGATTTGTGAAGCGATTGGCTCGGAAACTTGTGTTTCGCTAAAGCGGATGAGTATTCTTCCCATATCGTTACCTCCCCAGCAGCTTGGACACATCTTCAGAAGTGATGATGCCCAGCACTTTCTTTTCAATATCAATAACTGGTAGGGCGGATATGTTGTGTTGTGCCATGCGTTTAGACGCTATTTCCAGTGGCTCATCAGGTTTAGCGGTGACTACATTGCGGGATTCGATGTCTGCTAAGGCTTTTTTGCCCTCTGCCATAGCGCGGGTTATGTCCCATGACGTGACGATGCCGCGGAGTTTGCCGGTTTCGTCTACTACGACTATGTGGTTGACTGATTTGGTGACTATGCGTTGGGCGATGGCTTGGATTTCTTCGTCTTCGGTGCAGGTGACAGCGGGATGCATAACGGAAACGACGAAGGGAATTTCTTCGGTTTGGCGCATTGGTTTGAAAACTGTATTTGTGGGTAATGTTTCAACTGGCGAAGTTAAGGTAAAGGAGCCTTCTTCAATCCATGACTTTAATGTCCCAGCAACTTTTCTTGCCATTTTAAGGCTCGAAAGAGAGCTTACCCTTACTTTTTTACCGTTGATTATTATGCTACCTGATTTAAGGTCTTTATAGCTGACTTGCCCAAACTTGGGACGATCACGTCTTGGCACGCTGTAGTCGACGATGTCAGTAAAGATTTCGCTGTCGCGAATCGCCGTCTTTTTCGCTAAGCCCATGTTGAGGATTGGGATTGGGATGCCTAAGCCGATGTACATGGAGGTGCCGTATTTGGTGAAGCTGCCGCCCTGCAGAAACTCTGGTGACATCTTTTTGGCGTCGCCTTTGACCATGAGGGTGCCGTTCAAATTCTTGGGGCTATGCTGTGTTCCTTCGCCGATAACATAGCCTTGGCCGCCGCCGAGGAATATACGAGTACCCATACCTATGGTTTCATAGTTAGGGTCATTCATCAGAGGGTTTAATTCGCCTGCGCCCGAGAAAGTCGCGTTTTTGAATCGGGGCAAAAGCTTGCTCATGTAAGTGTAGATGACTTCGTCGCTGCTGTTTACCGCGCAGTTGTAGCGTTGGTAACCGTTGCGGAAGTTCAGCAGGTAAAACTGGTTGAGGTCATCTTTGGTTATTGTGGTTTTTACTGCTGTTCTTGGGTAACAGTCAGTGCCATAGGCTGTGGCTCTGAGTTCGACTTCTTTGCCTGCGACGAGGTCCGAGATGACGTGGCCTCCGCCGTATTCGCAGGGCTGCTTCTCAGACATGTTTGTAGCGCCGATAAAAAGGTCTACGGCTGCTCCTGGATGGCACACTTCCACGTCGTTGAGCCATGCCTTTTCGATTTTGATTGGTGGGTCAGCGTGGCCGAGGTTGATGACTGCGCCGCTACTGCACATGGCGCCAAAAGTGCCGGTTGTAACTACATCAACTTCTTTAAAGGCGACTTCTACGCCGCTGCTTTCTACGAGTTTCTTCATTTCTTCAGCAGTTAGGACCTGAGCGTCGCCTTTGCGGATTTTATCGTTAATCTCTTCTATTGTCCGAGTTTTGGCTTCTTTAGACAAAGTAGTAGCCTTTCCCTTGATGCCAATCGAGAAGGCTAAGCGGGCATATATTATTTGCGCAAAAACAGCTGCTTTTACTTATAATGATGTTATAGTAAATTTTTGCCCGTTGTGCTCAAAATTTGCCTTTAAATAAGGGAGGGGGAGGTCTCACAGAGCAGCTATGCTTTGTGGGTTTTGCCGTTGTAGTCGGTTTTGAGCACGTTCATGCCGCTTATGACTGCTTCGATGCTGGCTTTAACGATGTCTTCGCGCACGCCCATAGCTGTAACTGTTCGCTCGCCTTTTCGGAGATGAACAACGACTTCAACCATGGCGTCTGTTCCGCCCGTGATGGCTTTGACGTTGTATTGTTCAAGAGTGATTTGCTCTGTTTCTGCGAGTGCGGCTTTAACGGCGTTGATGGCTGCGTCGACTGGGCCGACTCCGATGGCGCTACCCCAGAGTTCTTTGCAATGCAGTTTCAGTTTGGCGGATGCGGTTGCGGTGACTTTGTTGCCGCCGACGTAAGTGATTTCTTCGAGTTCGATGGGTTTCGGCGCCACTCAAGCCCATGACGGTTTCGGCGATTGCCAAGACATCTGCGTCCATGACGCTTTTGCCTTTGTCACCCAGCTCCTTGATGCGCTGGAATATGTCTTTGAACTGTTCGTCTGTGGGTGTGAGGCCCATGTTGTGCGAGGTCGTTTTTGATGGCGCTTGAGCCACTGTGTTTGCCGGGTGCGAGGCGACGTTTACAGCCGACGAGTTCGGGCGCGATTGGTTCGTAGGTTAAGGGGTTGGCGAGTACGCCTTGTGTGTGGATGCCTGATTCGTGTGTAAACGCGTTTTCTCCAACGACGGCTTTGTTGGGTTGGGTGTGGACGCCTGTTAAGCGTGAAACGAGTTGGCTAGTGTTGTATAGTAACTCCGTTTTGATGTTGAGGTCCAGTTTGTAGAGGCTGCGCAGGGAAATGACGATTTCTTCTAAGGCTGCGTTTCCTGCGCGTTCTCCCAAGCCGTTTATGGTGCCATGTGCTTCTTGTGCTCCTGCGCCCAATGCGGCTATGGTGTTAGCGACTGCCATGCCGAAGTCGTTGTGGCAGTGAACGCCGACTGGCACCTTGATTTTGTCTGTTAAGCGCGTGAAGTAGTCGAAGCTGCGGTCAGGTGTAAGGATGCCCACGGTATCGCAGGCGGTAACCCTATCAACGCCACAGTCCACTGCGGTCTGGAAGACTTTGACTAAGTAGTCGAAGTCTGAGCGCGTAGCATCTTCTGCCAATAAGTCCACTTTCAAGCCGTGGGCTTTGGCGTATGTGACGCAGTCCTCGGTGGCTTTAAGCACCTGCTCACGGGTTTTGCGGAGTTTGCACTCGATATGCAAATCCGAGGTCGGTATAATCATGCTCATTGTTGAGGCGCCGCTTTTGAGGACGGCGTCGATGTCGCCCCTTGTGCCTCTGCCTGCGCTGCTAACTTCTGCACGTAAGCCTGCATGAGCGATTAAGCTGACGGCTTCCATTTCGCCATCAGAAACCGCTGCGAACCCAGCTTCGATAACGTCTACGCCGAGTTCATCTAGCCTCTGGGCTATGCGCAGTTTATTTTCAGCTACAAGTGATACTCCGGGTGTTTGTTCCCCATCTCGCAGGGTGGTATCTAAAAATTTTATGGACTTAGGGAAGCGGTTGAATAAAGCAATACCCCATTTAAATCACGTACCATTTCTCAGCGTTAAGCGGAGATATAAGAATTATGGTGTTTAGTGTTCACTGTCCATTCCACCGCTGAGTTGGTTAGGCTGTTTTTAGCAGTTTCACTAAAAGAAACCTAAACACGCCCTCGCCGGTGTTGCGGAGCAGATGCGGGATGCCTTTGGGGCTGTCGATTAGTGTGTCCTTTGCTACTTCTTGGGTTTCTTCACCGATTTCTACGACGCCTTTGCCTTCGAGAATATAGAAGAACACATCAACCGGCGTCGTGTGCCGCTTTAGTGCCTGACCAGGCGTTAAAGCCATATGGATAACCTCGGCGTCTGTGGCTGAATAGATTTTTCTTGCGTCAACCATGTGGGCGTTCTGGAATGGTTTGTTTTGGTCTACGTTAGTGATTTTCATAAGTACATATTGGCGGTGAAAGGGTTTAGAGTTGCCCCTGACAGCTTAGGGTTTTCTGGTTTTATAAAAACTGGAAGAAACCCCACTCCATGGGTTTCTTATTGTGTGCGTCTTCTTCGAATGTATTCTGCTGTCACAGTATTGTCTGGCAAGGGGTTAGTGGGTGCTGCTTTGATTTCTTTAACTACTTTAGCGGGTACTTTATCGGTTTTATTCATTTAAGTCATCCCTAAGTACAACTATAATCCGTTTGCTATTTAAGCTCTATTTTGTCTCAATAAACAATAAGGGCTAAAGAGCAAGAACAGCTTCCTACGAGAAACGTCTAATATAATAATTTCGCTCGATTTTCACATAAAACTTAACAGCAACACCAACCAATAATTCTCAAACACCCGCTTATTCAGAAGGTTAACGAAGTTGAGAAGCGACGAAATCAAAACTGGAACAGAAAAAGCGCCTCACCGCGCCCTACTCAAATCACTCGGTCTACAAGACGATGACATGAATAAACCATTCATCGGCATAGCCAACAGCTACACCAACATTGTACCAGGCCACATTCACCTCCGTACCATCGGCGAAGCCGTCAAAGAAGGCATCCTGTCCGCAGGCGGTATACCCTTCGAATTCAGCACCATTGCAGTCTGCGATGGAGTAGCCATGGGACACATAGGCATGCGCTACAGCTTGCCCAGCCGAGAAATCATTGCGGATAGCGTCGAAATTATGCTTCAAGCTCACAGCCTCGACGGACTCGTCATGATATCCAACTGCGACAAAATCACCCCCGGCATGCTCATGGCAGCCGCACGAGTAAACATCCCATCCATCATGGTTACAGGCGGCCCAATGGCGGCAGGGCGTCACCACGGCAAAAAAGTCAGCTACTCCAGCATGCCTGAAGCCGTCGGGCAGGTTGCCGCTGGTAAACTATCCGAAGCGGAATTACTCGAACTCGAAACCAACGCATGCCCCGGATGCGGAAGCTGCAGCGGCATGTTCACCGCCAACACCATGGCATGCATGACTGAAGCATTCGGTATGTCACTGCCCTACTGCGCAACCTCACTAGCCAACAGCGCTTTTAAAATGCGACTCGCACGAGCTACTGGCAAACAAATCGTCAAACTCGTCGAAGACGACTTCAAACCCTCCCAAATACTAACAAAAGAAGCCTTCGAAAATGCCATCGCCGTAGACATGGCGCTTGGAGGCTCAACCAACACCACCCTGCACCTGCCAGCCATCGCCAAAGAAGCCGGCTTAGTGTTGCCTCTGTCAACTTTTGATGTCATCGGCAGAAAAACCCCACACATATGTAGCATGATACCCAGCGGAGTCTACGCGATGGAGGATTTGGATGCAGCCGGCGGAGTTCCAGCAGTCATGAACGAACTCAAAAGTCTGCTCCACTTGGAACTGCCTACTGTCAGCGGCAAGTCAGTGGGCGAAAACATCAAGAACGCAGAAGTCCAAGACCGCAACGTAATCCACTCACTGTCTGACCCAGTGCATAAAGAAGGCGGCATAGCCATCTTAACCGGTAACCTTGCACCTAAAGGCTCCGTCATCAAATCTGCCGGTGTTTCAGAGAAAATGATGAAGCACACTGGCCCAGCAAAAATCTACGACTCCGAAAAAGAAGCCCTAACCGCCATTCGCGGCAAACAAGTCGTTCCAGGCGACGTCGTTGTCATCCGCTATGAAGGCCCACGAGGCGGACCCGGAATGCCCGAGATGCTGTTTCCAACCGCAACCATCGCAGGCATGGGCTTAGCAGAATCAGTCGCGCTCATCACTGATGGACGCTTCAGCGGCGCAACCAGAGGCGGAAGCATCGGACACGTAGCACCCGAAGCCTTCGAAGGCGGACCAATCGCGGTACTACAAAACGGCGACGTCATAACCATCGACATACCAAACCGCACTCTCAAAGTCGAATTATCCGACAAAGAGCTACAAACGCGACTTGCTGCTTGGAAGCCACGCCCGCCAAAAATCACCAAAGGCATCCTCTCTAGGTATAAGCCAACTTCGATTGAATAAAAATAGAAACAAAAAGATCATGGATGTGGGTTACTGTTTGGGTTTACCGGCAGCGTCCCATTCCATAACCATTTCTACTCATCATGCCAGCGCCATATTGGTTCTGGTTTTGGTTTTGTGCTCCGTAACCGTAGCAGCCTCCGTTTTGGCAGATGCCTGTTCCTATGCCGTTATTGCAGTAGATGCCTGCGTCGTTGTTGTAGCAGTAAGGTTGACCGGTGGTGCTGTTGATGCAGTTCAGTGGAACAACTCCATTGTTGGCGGTGACGCATGGCGGTACGACTTGACCGTTTGGACCAACCGTGCCGATAGGGGTTTGGGTGTTGGCGAATTGGGCTGCGGTGACGCCGACGAGTGCTGCCGCGACGAGGGCGACTGCGACTATTACGAGGATGATTTTTGTTTTCATTTCATTTTACCTCAACTTATCATATGGGCTTGGGGTGGTTTGGATGTTGACTGAAACAGATGTGAAACGATTTTTAGATACAGTTTTTTAATGGAAAATGGGTTATAATTTGTGATAATCCTTAAATCCATGGCTGATGAGTCTAAATTAGATATAGTATGAAAAGAGTCAACCTCTTCCTAATACTACTAATCACCGCAATAACCGCGCTTATCGCTGCAACCGTCATCGGCTTCGCCATCTTCTCAACAAACCAACAGAACCCCTACAGTTGGATGAGCCAAATGTGGGGCAGCAGCAACGGATACGGCGGAATGGGCGGCATGATGGGACCAGACCCCAACGCCAACCACAACCGCCAGCTCAATGCTGCCCTACTATGGCGTCCTATTCGCAGTCATAATAGCGGTAACAATCGTCGGCATAATCGGCGTAGCTTACTACCTTGTTTATCCCCAAATCCGAATGGGCAATGCTCAACAACCAACCGACATTAACTAGCAGCCAAACGTGAGTACAGTCTCCGCTTACGAGACAGTCTCCAAAACCCTAACCGAAGACGAACGCAAAATCATCACCGTCCTGCAAGCCCACGAAGGCAAGTACCTCCAGAAATACATCAAAAACGAAACAGGCCTAAGCCGACTGCAAACCCACCGAATCATCGCCAGACTATCCGAACGCGGCATCGTCAACTTGGAAAAAACTGGCAACACCAACCAAGTCTACCTTGCAGACTGGCTAAACCAAAAACAATAACTGCTCTCACTTAGACCCCTCCCTGATTTATACTTCAACATTTGCAGACTCGCTTGTGTGAGAACTGTATGTTCAGCCGAAATGCAAGAATGCGTTATTCCTGTTTCCGCACCAACGATTTCGGCATATAGCTTTGCAAGTGGCGATTTAATCAGCAACCAAAGATAAGCCCCGCCACACCAGCATTTGGTTGTGGTTGTGCCGTCACTACTGCAAACGCTTTTAGAGCTAAAACGGTTTGGTTTTTCGTAAGTGACTTGCCCCTAAGACATGCGAGTTACCGTTTTAAGGTAAGAATAAAGAGTCAGGAGATAATTCTATGGTTTTAGTCGAAGGATTAGATTTGCAGGTTGAACAGATTCCCCGAAAGCAACTCGCCGCAGCATGGAAAACCATAAGTAAAAAACCATTCCCCCACGTCAAGGCACTTAGACTAAGCGACGATGACTTCAACCATGTCCTGCAGCATCGGCGATGTTTGGAGGATGACCTGCGGGAGATTGAGGAATGGGGAAGGGTGCTTTCGACAAAAGGTACGGATGCCTGTATTTTTAATGCTGAAGACACCGATGACGCAGACTACATCATATTGGTCCGGAAGAATCCGTATCATAACTTAGAGGAAATTATTGTTCACGAGTTAGGCCATATTTCCAGAGGCGACCTCTAACCCAACTTGCTGATTACTGCTTCTTTGAATAGTTTCAGTCCATCTGTGCTGGGCAAATCAGCAAAGTAAAGCATAAAGTAAGTTACTCCTAAACTGGCATAAACCTGCAACTGCGAAATGCACTCATCAGGTGTACCAGCCAGTGTATATTGCTTGAAATCCTCAAGAGAAGTCCCCGCAGGTTTATACTTAGCAATCTTTTCACTCAATTCCTCTTGGTTTTGGGCTACGAGTATTTGTCCGCTAGGCCAACAAGACCGCTCTATCCCACCAAAATTTCTACCCACAGAATCACAGTAACTCTTCAGAACAGACAACTTATGCCGGTAAGCCTCGATTGAGGGTACAAAGCCCCAGTCAAACCGATCTGCATATTTGGCTGCTACTTTTAGGGTATGTTTTTCTCCGCTCCCACCAATGATGATGGGTGGACGGGGCTTCTGTTGGGGTTTAGGTTCGCAGACGGCGTCTTTTAGTGTGTAGTATTTGCCTTGGTAGTTGGCTTTTTGGTATGCCCAAAGCCTTCTAATGACTTCTAAAGCTTCTTCCAACTGGGCTATCCTAACAGTTGGTTTGGGAAAACCCAGTCCATACGCGAGGTGCTCAGCTTCCTGTATGCCTGCCCCAATGCCGAATTCTAAGCGTCCATTTGACAGAATATCCAGTGTTGCCGCGGTTTTTGCAAGCAACGCTGGGTTATGGTGCGCATTACAGGTGACCATGCTGCCGAGGCGTATTTTGCTGGTTGAAGCTGCCAAGGCGGAAAGTGTGGTCCAGCATTCGAGGATAGTGGCGTCTTTGTACATGAGGTGGTCGTCGAGCCAAACGGAATCGTAGCCCAAACGTTCACACTCCAAAACTATATTCTTGAGTTGGGCATAGTACTCGTTGGGTTTAGCTTGGAAAGCATAGAATGGTAGGAAGACACCGAATTTTTTTTGACCCAACATTTTCAACCTTACAAGCCAATATTTGACGCAGCCAAGTAATAGCCTTTAGCATCCAACCCCCAAAGACACAAAAAATGTTGCATACATACGATAAAACACTCATATCAAACCAGATAAGTAATTATAATTCGTAAAACCTAATTTGAGTAAAATCGCAGTTTAAGTGATTATCATGCCCGCTAAACCGCCTTCTATATTCGACCTAATGAATGAAGAGAGCGAAGCGGTTAACGAGGAAGAAGAACGAAAAAAACGCAGAAAAGAACTCATCGAACCTACAGGTGTCAAAGAGCTTTTCAAAGACGGCAAAATCACCATCAATAAATTCACCTGCGTCGGCGGCCAATGCAAACTCTGCATCAAAGCCTGCCCAACCAACGCGCTCTACTGGGGCGCCGGCGAAGTCGGCATAATCGATGACCTCTGCGTTTACTGCGGAGCCTGCGTAGTCAACTGTATGGTCGATAACTGCATAAAAATCGAACGTGAACCTGACCAAGGCAAAACCGAACACTTTGGAAAAATGGATGACCTGGTCAAGTTGGAGGAGCGCAAGAATACCCAGAAGCGGTTTGAACGTGTAAAAACCAATGCGGTAACCTTGCGATGTGCTCCTAAAAACCTAAACAGAAAAAAACTTACCAGCTACTCCGAGATAGAGCCACTCTAAACTCAACAGCCATTTTCCATCACTCTTCAAGGGTAAAACAATCCTGGAAATAGTTACTCTACCAAGCCACTTTCTGTAAGGATGGATGCTTAGAAAACTGAAAAGCCAACAGGAAAACTGATAAGCAAAAACATTATTCTACAGCAACCACAAGGAAGAAATCTAATGAGTAAAACTTACACCATAGTCGCGCTTAAAGGAGATGGAATCGGCCCCGAAGTTACCGAAGCCACCGTCAAGGTCCTTGAAGCAGTCGAGAAAAAATCCAATTTCAAGCTTAACATAGTCTATGGCGAAGCAGGAGCTCACTGCATTCCCCAGTATGGCACTAATCTGCCCCAAGAGACAATTGACCTTATCAAGAAAAGCGACGCATGCCTAAAAGGCCCCATGACTACACCTGAAGAAGCAGGCGCACCAGTCAGCGTCGCAGTAACGCTACGTCGAATGTTCAACCTCTATGCAAACGTTCGTCCATGCAGAACCTTCCCAAATGTAGAAGCTCTAAAACCCAACATTGACTTCGTGGTAGTTCGAGAGAACACAGAAGGCCTCTACTCAGGCGCAGAATCACTACTTGCCCCCGGCGTCGGAATCGCACTCAGAATAATCACCCACGATGCATCCCTCAGAGTTGCAGAATTCGCTTTCAAACTCGCCATGCAACGCAAAAAACACTTAACCTACATCCACAAAGGCAACATCCTACGCATAACCGACGGCATCTTCAAAGACGCAGTCAAAGAAGCCCAAAAGAACTATCCTGAAGTAGAAGTCGACGACTTACACATCGACGCAGCTACCATGCAACTCATCAAGCAACCAGAAAAGTACGATGTTATGGTGACCACTAACCTCTTCGGCGACATCATCAGCGACGAAGCTGCACAAGTTACAGGCAGCTTAGGCTTAGCAGCAGGCGCAAACATCGGCGAAACCTATGGCATGTTCGAACCAGTCCACGGCTCAGCACCCAAATACACTGGCATGAACCGGGTTAACCCAATCGCAACCATAATGGCTGGTGCCATGATGCTTGATTACTTGGGCGAGAAAGATGGTGCAAAGAAAATCGAAGACGCCGTTATCGCTGTGCTCAAAGAGGGCAAAGTCAGAACTCATGACTTAGGCGGCCAAGCGACGGGCACAGAAATAACAGATGCTATTATCGCAAAAATTTAAGCTGTTTCTGTTATTCTTAATTTTATTTTTTTGTTTGACTTCTCTTTTGGCAAAATAATTGTTTTCTAGTTATGTTGTTGGGACTTGAGCGGTAATAGACGTGTTAGAGTCAACATGAACCTCAACTGCCCCCTTCTGCGTTTCCTTCACTCTGGCGTTAACCAGAAGCAACCGTGGACTCTCACGAAGTGCCCTCTCGATTTCCTCAACCTTCTCATTCCAGATAACCACTACTGTCTCGCCTGAATCATCCCTTAAAGCTAGACGCATGACTACGCCGTCGGTATTGTCGCTTTTGGGAAAAGTGTTCTTGCCATAAACTGCTTTTACTGTGCCTACGATGTGTACATTGCCCGAGTTGCTGTTAAGACCAGATATTTTTGCGGTGAACTTCTCGATGGGTGGATAATCGCTGCTTTTCTGTTCTGGTTGGAGTTCGATTAGGCTTTTGGTGCCCAGATGCAACTCTGTTTTGCCATAGCGGTCTTCTCGAGTGTAACCATGCAGGAGACGCACTGCTTGACCAGCCTTTAACTCGCCTTTTTCCACAATGTCGGCTCTCTCATTCCATAGCATAACCCGGATAAGTCCGTCATTATCGCCTAGCATTATAGTGGCGAATTTGCCCGATTTTTCTTGACCCTGAAATGTTTTAACTGGAAAAACTGCAACTAAGCGGCCAGCCACTGTCACATCATATAGTCCTGGAAAAAGCTTACTTGAAGATAACACACCGCAGCTTTGGAAAACATTCTGTTGCACTGCTACGCCAAGTTTTGCGGCGATCAATCTTAGAAGTGTCTCATCACCCAACAATCCGCCGGTTCTGGCTTTTTCAGCTTCCAGCCGCTCCAGTATCTGGGCTTGGCTAATCTGCGGATTCTTTGCTTGAATCTCATCTATGAGTTCTTGGGTGGTCATTTTTCGCCGACACGATAAAGCGGTGCGGGCGCTTTTAATTTTTTGTGTTTCCAAGGGGTTTTCTGGTTATATTTATTAAAAGGGCTGTTCCACTGCACTTGAGGTATTCACAGAGGAATGGCGGATTTGACTGTTTTTTATGCTGTCGGCATAGCACTCGTCATAGTTGGCGTTGTAGTGATTGTTGCAGCCATAATTCGTGCCTCGACTGGTGAAAGCAAAGAGAAAGGAAGGGTGCGTGGTGCAGGCGTAATCCTGATTGGACCTATTCCTATCATTTTTGGAACAGATAAAAAGTCGATTAAAACTGTTTTAGCTTTGGCATTGTCGCTTTCTATTGTTGTGTTAATTATTTTGTTGGTTTACTATTGGTTGATGGGTTGATTTATGAATGTTAAATGAACAAGATGAGGGCGAGGGAATCACGTTTTCCAGTAGACTATTTGGTTTAGTGTTGTTGGGTATAACTTTAGTTTTCGTCGGTATTGCTGTAATTATTATCGCATCCATAGTTTTAGGTGATGGTTCTGGTAGTGTGGGCGGCATAATTTTAATCGGCCCCATCCCAATCGTTTTCGGTGCGGGTCCAGAAGCCGTCTGGCTAATCGTTATAAGCGTAATTTTATCAGTAATAAGTATAGTTTTATTCCTAATAATGAATAGACGAGTCAGAAGAATAGAAAATTAAAACTTGTTTATTCCGGAGTCGTTTCTTCTTCTTTCCCGTAGTATGCGTACATGAAGATTAAGGCTATGGCAATGAATATTGAGCCCATCAGGACGTACTGAAGAGTTAGGAAGTATGCGCTTATATCCATCGAGGTTCCTCTGTATATTTACTCTATTGTTGTAGCATCTTCATATTTAAATCTAAACCCAACTTGTCGCTTTACTGTGGGTTCACTGTTTATTGATGAAACGCACAAAAATCTTGTTTACTCAGAGAAATAGAAAAACTCAAAGCCATCATACGCTCAAAAGTCACAATCAATCGTTGGACGAGAAAAAACAACTTCACATGCAACAGAAGCAATGGATTGGTTAACCCGCCAACCCTAAACTTATTTCTCTACGAGAGGCTTTTTCCATTCATTCATGAGCATGTCGTAGCATTCGTCGTTTTCTTCAAGCGTTTCAAACCAACCCAGATTCTGCGCCAGCTTCTGCGTTAAGAGATGGTAGCACATGTGAACTTTTTTGTCGAGCACTCGGAAGTAGAAGTCGTCGCATGTGCAGAATTCGGCTTCGGGCATTGTCAGGTAATCGCGTTCTCTGCCAATCACAATCCAAACAATTCTTCCGCTTGGCTTGAAAATGTATTTCTTCACTCTGTTCTCTTTGAGTGCATCAAGCGCCTTCGTAAACCGTTGCCCAAACAACTCGTACAGTTCAGTGAGGTTATCACCCGACAGTTTCCCCGCTGCTTTAGCTTCTCTACATATAGCGTTAAGCGTATCGATTTCGGAGTTGCTGCTCATGGGTGCACATGCTTACTATGAGGGGATGTGAATTTAGGCTTTTAGCCTATGTTTATGGTTTCGCCTTTGGATTTTGAGGGCTCAATTTTTGGTAGGACTACTTCTAAGACGCCGTTTTTGTAGGTTGATGCTGCCTCTTTCACGCGGACCTTAGCTGGCAGCTGGACTTCTTTGTAATATTTATTCTGTGATGTATTGACAGATATGTCCAGTGAGTCTTCGGTGCCGTGCAGTTTAATATCGGTTTTTTCTACTCCAGGTAACTCGACGACCACGCGGACTTCCGTCTCGGTTTCAACGATGTCAACCAATGGCTCCCGTTCCTCTTTAACTTCCGGTGGACCTTTCAACCCTTTTTTGATGTTGCCGAATTCCTGTATTTCCGGTTTGCCGTCGGGGCCGATTTTCATACTGTAACCATAAACGAATGGACCTAGCTCCTTTACGGTGCTGCCGTCCGGTAACTTGCGTTCTTTAACATATTCTTTGGGGACTTTTTCGGTAAAGTTTTTGAGTTCTTCATCCATCATTTTCTCCATCTCTTTGAACATGTCATCTATGTCGCCGAAGAAGGGGTCTTTTGATTGGTTGCGACGTTTTTTGAACCATTCAGGAAAATCTTCGTGGTCTGAAGACAATTACAAGTCACCTGCTTATCTTTGGGTTTTTCAATCCAATAAATTTATTGTAAGAAAATCCAGTGAAGTCATGTTGGCGATTGTGGTTTTTGTGGTAGGTTGGGATGAAATTTAGGTCTTTTTTTATACTTTTTCACCTTTTTTGTGTTTCAATTTATTTGGCTTGTGTTCGTTCAAAATCTTTTCAATTCAAGTCCCTTCGCGTTTAAATCACAGGCGCCTCAAGCCCCTAAGTGGTGCACAAACCTCTATCTCCACTACTGGCAAAACGCCCAAGCAGGTCGACCACAAGGTTACCCCCCACTATAGAAATAGCCTCCTAAATCATGTTTCCAACACAACTTAGCGACCGAAATTCACAGGCTAAACTTAAACATTTAAATCAATGATTTTAGACTAAACAACCACGACGCTGCCAAAACCGTGGCGTTTGTGCCGGGGTAGCCTAGCCTGGCTAGGGCGCCAGACTCATAATCTGGAGACAAGTAGGGCCACACGCCCAGTGCCAGAAGTCGCGGGCTCGAATCCCGCCCCCGGCACCAAACAATTTTCTTTCCAAAAAATCTAAATTTTTAGAATCTGCTCGAGATTTTCTGCAAACTCTTCGGCATGTTTAAGGTCTTCCTCGTTGGGTCTGCCCTTGTTCATGCCACCGAGCATTTTAAGGAAACTGTTCGTGTTAAAACCATGGCAATTGAACTCATCAACAACAATGTAACCTTTGTTGGTTAGTTTTTCCCTGAGGGCAGTGTGGATTTTAGTCATGTACTTGGGGTTTGATACTCCGCTGGTGGAGAAAATAAATGCCCTTTTGTCGGTAACATTAGGTAGTTGGTCGGCGAAGTCAAGCAGTGGTTTGTAGTGTTTTCCGCTATCAATCCCAGCGCCAAAACCGATTAAATTATACCCTTGAAGTTCTTGGGGGTTTGCCTGCTGGGGCGTAACTATTTTTGCGTCAAGAACTTTAGCGAAAACCTCAGCGACTTTCAGAGTATTATTGTGATGATATGAATAAACAACCAATAGGGGCTTCACGGCATTTTCCTCATTTAGCTTTAGCGCTTTGAGTGCTTTTAGAGTTATGCCCTTGCTCTTTAGCAGATAGCTATTTATCGAAAGCCTCAGCGCTATTACTCGTGGTTCACATGCAGTTTTTTCCCCTAAGAGACGAAGAATCAAGAAATTGGCGCAACCATCTCATAGTACAGCTGGGCAAAGAAGAATTTGATGACTAAAAACCCGGTTTGACACTCAAGTGCCCAAACTAACTTGTCAAGCCATAATCCACAATGGCAACCCATAAGTTGTCTTCGAATACACGCTCAATTTGCCTCAGCGAAGCTTTTGGAAGCGGCGAAACACTGGGTGAAAAATTAGTCGCTGGCGACATCGTAACCATCATCTTAACCGATAAACCAGCCAACCAACTGTTCAGCTCCTCCGATGAGGAGTTGGCACTATATTTTGGTTTAGACCAAGTCATCATTTATCCCTTCACGTATACTATAGAGATGGACCAAATCTACGATTTCTATCGGCACTCCACACATTTAAAAGAGGACAAGAATGATTTAACGAGCAAGACTAAGTCAAAACGGTTATCGTTTAGGTGAAAATTATGAATTGCCCCCGATGTGGAAACATAAATGCAGACGGCGCAGGTTACTGTACTAAATGCGGCGCCCAACTAACCCAGCAAACAAGCCAAATCCAATTCCTAATCGTAACAACCCCCACAGTTGCAGGGTATAAAATCAAAAAAGTTTTCGGCATAGTCACAGGCTTAACACCACGTACCAGAGGCATATTCGGTCAATTTATGGCAGGCTTCGAATCCATGGTCGGTGGAGAAGTAACCGCATTTACCTCCGAAGTAGAAAAAGCACGTTGGGAAGCCATTGAACGCGCCAAATCCCGAGCTATTGCGCTTGGAGCAAACGCGATCATAGGTATGGATGTGGAGACCTCATCTATGGGCAACCAAAACAGCAGCATTATGTTGTTTTCTGCGACTGGAACCGCTGTGGTTATTGAGCCCGAGGCAATCGGCGATTCCGTCCCAATTTAGAACACTCAAAGCTGTGTCTGCATTGAGTGCTGAAGAGAAGCCATGGCTCAAACATTGGTCAACCGCGGTACCGAAAACAATCAAGTACCCATCAATTCCGCTACATGGGCTTCTGGAGCAGACGGCACAAAGCTACCCCGAAAAAGTAGCTGTAGTATATGGTGAAAGAGAATTCACTTATGCCCAGCTGGACTGCTTTTCTAATCAGTTCGCTAATAAGCTTCTAACGTTGGGCGTGGAAAAGGGTGACCGTGTAGCGGTTTATTTTCCCAACATTCCCCAGTTTGTAATCTCATTTTTTGGCGCTCTCAAGGCAGGTGCTGTTGTAACAGCTATTAGTTCCATGCACCGCGAACGGGAAGTGGAATATCAATTGTACGATTCTGGAGCCCAAACCATTGTCGGTCTTGACACACTTTACCCTGTAGTGGCGAAGGTTAAGGAAAAAACCAAGCTCAAGCACATTATTATAACTAAATTGGATGACTTTGGGAAGCTGCTCGAAGGCGTTTCCAGGGACAAGCCCAACGTTGGAGTTAATCCTGTTGAGGATTTGGCGGCGCTCCAATACACCGGCGGCACTACGGGAACAGCCAAAGCAGCAATGCTCACCCATAGCAACCTCGTCTCAAACGCCGTTCAATTCGCCGCCACGATAAAGGGTACAGCAGACGATGTTTTTCTGACTGCGTTGCCGCTTTTCCACATCTACGGCATGACCACCAGCATGACAGCGCCCATTAATTTGGGCGCAAAGATGGTATTACTGCCCAAGTTGGAAGCAACAAAAGCTTGCGAAGCCATCCAGCGGCATAAAGTCACGGTTTTCTGCGGTGTCCCCACGATGTATCAGTATCTCCTAAGCAGCCCCGACCTTGCAGAGTACGATTTGGGGTCGATTCGGGTGTGCATTTCGGGTGCCTCTTCGTTGCCGCCTCAGATGCAGAAACGGTTCATGGAGGTTACGGGTGGGGTGTTGGCGGAGGGTTATGGTTTGACTGAGGCGTCGCCTGTTACCCATTGCAGCCCCGTTGACAAGACTTTGTTGCATGTGGGTTCGATTGGGTTGCCCCTGCCCGACACAGAAGCCAAAATTGTAGATTCCGAAACCAGCATGAAAACATTTACAATTGGCGAAGTAGGCGAATTAGCCATAAAAGGACCCCAAATCATGAAAGGCTACTGGAACCGCCCCGAAGAAACCGCCCTTGTGCTCCATGATGGCTGGCTCCTAACAGGCGACATCGCCCGCATGGACCCAGACGGCTACTTCTACATTGTCGACCGCAAAAAAGACCTCATCAAACACAACGGCTACAGCATCTACCCAAGAGAACTCGAAGACATCCTCTACGAGCACCCTGCGGTCAAGCTTTGTGCAGTCGTTGGGAGACCTGATGTGGTGGCGGGTGAGGTTCCGAAGGCGTTTGTAGTTCTAAAAGAGGGCTTCAATATTTCGGTTGAGATGTTGAGGGTTTTTGTTAACGATAAAGTGGCATCCTACAAAGCAATCGGCGAAGTTGAGTTCAGAGAAGAGTTGCCTATTAGTTCTGCGGGTAAGGTGCTGCGTAGACAACTTAGAGAACGGTTGAATCCAGCATAGAAATCCTGTAACGCCCCATACGCTCTCTCACTCCCTATCGGGGAATCAAAAGTTCTGTTCTGCTTGCAGAAGTCTCCACAACCAGCTTACAATATAGCCCCGGATGCTGAAGCTAAAAAGCAATCGGCAGCATCAGACGCTGGTTGTAATTGAAATAAGAGGGGTCTCGGCAACAACCAAGATAAAAGAATGAACTCAACCAGATTTTGATGCTATTATTCAAAGCAGCCAATGACACTTTTTCTAAAAAGTCACAATCCATTTCTTCCCTAACTAACAGAGAAACAAACGTACCATCGAAGGCTGACAAATAAAAATTAAAAAGAAATTATTTTGAGACAAGAAAGCCAATAACGAATCCAACTATGAATCCGATGCCCAACGGTAATACGCCAAAGAGTACTGTTCCAAACTGGACGACGATGGGACCATACTGGACTGCCAAATCAGACATTGACTCAAGGTTCAACGTATAGAAGCCCAGATACGCGACTATGATTGCAATAGCCGCTACGATTATGGCGAATTTCAGGAATTTGTGCAGCAGAAAGCCTACGACGACTCCGATAACAAGGGGAATAATCATTAGAATAAGAGGCGACAAACCCGCAATGCTTCCAGAAGTTATGAAACCGACTACATCCTCTATTATGCCCAAACCAAATCTCTCCTCTAACCGACTGGTTAGCTATTGGCTGGCATGAGGTATATACTTTTGCTGCTTGAAACCTTAACGATTGCTTCGTATCCAAAACCGTGTATTATTACTTTTTGAGTATTTTTAACACTAATTTCTCGCCTATCCAACACAAAAACAGTATCCCACAGAAGGGGCCTAAGAAGAAGCCGAAGATAATCTCGTTGTTCTGAGTTGCCGCTTGAGCCAAAACTGGGTACGTAACTACGCCTGCGATGACAAAGCAAACTGTTAGGATAAATGCGAGAGCAAACGTGGCTGGCTTCATATTGTATCGAGTTGGTCTTTGAATGTTTTAAAGATTGTCTGATAAAACTAAGAAATGTATAAGAGAAAACCTCGAGCTTGAATTAAGTTAAGGTTAACTCTTTGCGCGTTAAACTCAACGTTTCAGGCATTGTGCAGGGTGTGGGTTTTCGGCCTTTCATTTACCGCACCGCGGTTACACATGCCTTGGCAGGGTATGTGCGTAACAGGGGTGACGCTGGGGTTGAGGTGTTGCTTGAAGGCGACGCGCAAAACATTGAGGAATTTATAGCTGATTTAGATAACAAAAAGCCTCCGCTTGCCCGAATAGACCAAATCAAAAAAATCGACCTCTCAGGCACCAACGAGTACACCAAATTTACGATTATTCAAAGCTCTCAAGAAGCAGAACACCCCGGCTCCATCATTCCACCCGACATCGCTATCTGCAACCAATGCCTCAAAGAACTCCGAAACCCAAACAACCCCCGATTTGACTATTTCTTTATCACCTGTACAGACTGCGGTCCCCGCTTCACCATAATCGAGCGATTGCCATATGACCGAGAAAACACCACTATGCGTGAGTTCGCCCTCTGCGGCTTCTGCCAAAAAGAGTACCTAGACCCTGCGAATAGGCGGTTTCATGCCCAGACGGTTGCGTGTCCAACCTGTGGACCCAAGGTCTACTTGACTACAAATGCAGGCGAATCCATAGAAGTCAGCGATCCCGTTCGGGAGGCTGGGCGGCTACTCTCTCAAGGTAGCATACTCGCTGTGAAGGGGTATGGGGGATTCCACATCGCCGCTTCCGCTATGCTTGAGGAGCCACTATTACGATTAAGGGAATCTAAGCATCGCCGCGAGAAACCCTTCGCAATTATGGCAAAGGATTTGGATGCGGCAAAAAGCTTCGGTGAAGTCGGCGTAAAAGAGCAGGAATTGCTGACTTCTCCTCAGCGCCCCATTGTTCTGCTCACCAAAAGCAGCAACTATAACCTCTCGCCACAGGTGGCTCCGCATCTACACAATGTCGGCGTTATGCTGCCCTACACAGGTCTGCACTATATGCTCTTTGACAAAGTCGCGGATACATCGTTTGTTATGACCAGCGCCAATCCACCCAATCAGCCAATCGTAAAAGACAACGAGGCTGCGCTGGAAATCCTCGGCGGAACCGTGGATTATTTCCTGTTTCATAACCGCAAAATAGCCCATCGATGCGACGATTCAGTCATGCGCGTCCACGGTGACCGACCGGTGTTCCTTCGCAGAAGCCGAGGATACGCACCCGCCCCAATCCGATTCAAACAAAAAGCTAAACACTGCGTTATAGGTTTAGGCGCCGAATTAAACACCACCTCCACCGTTCTGCTGGACGATAAAGCCTTCATCAGCCAACACATCGGCGACGTAGAAAACATCGAAACCCAAACTTTCCTGCAGGAAGCCACACAACACATACAACGCCTAACCAACGCTTACCCTGAGGCAATTGCATGCGATTTGCATCCAAAATTCACAACCACCCGGATAGCCAAAGAAATGGCGGAATCAGCCGGGTTGCCGCTGGTTCAAGTCCAGCATCACCATGCTCATGCCGCTGCGTTGATGGCGGAGCATGGTTTAGATGAGATTGTAGCGGTAACCTGCGATGGCTACGGATATGGCTCCGATGGGGCAGCATGGGGCGGCGAAATCCTCTATTGCACAAACACCTCAACAAGGTTTAGCAGGTTGGCCCATTTAGAGCATCAGCTTTTGCTGGGCGGTGACGTGGCAAGTCGGTATCCGGCGCGTTTGGCAGCAGCAATGCTGTCTAAAGCAGGCGTAGACGTTGAGGATTGGCTACACAAAAACAGCGACATGCTATCTTATGGTGAAACGGAAGCTGAACTCATCTTAAACCAGCTAAAGAAAGGCACAGGCGGGGTTCAAACGACCAGTTGCGGCAGAGTTCTCGATGCTGTTTCGGCGCTTCTGAGGCTCTGCAACGTTCGCAGTTATGAGGGTGAACCCGCCATGAAGCTGGAGTCAGCGGCATTATCTGGCAGGGATGTATTGGAGCTTGAGCCACAGATATATGGCAATATTCTGGGTACATCTTATTTGCTTAAATCAATTTACGAGAGTTTAGGTAAGGTTTCTGTTGCAGATTTAGCGTGTTCTGCCCATGTTTACTTGGCTAAGGGTTTTGCAGCTTTGGCTATTGAGCAAGCTCAACTGCAGGGTACCAAAAATGTGGGTTTCACTGGCGGCGCCGCATGCAACCAACTCCTTGCACAGCACATCCGTGAAGCCGTCGAAACAGCGGGGCTACAATTCTATGTTCACGAATCGGTTCCGTCCGGCGACGGCGGAATCTCATTGGGACAAGCAGTTGTCGCATCAAAAGCGTCTTTTTAGACCAAACTGCTTTTATCGCCCAAAAACCCAGTTTTAATTTATCTGATACTTATGTGCCTAGCAATACCCGCAAAAATTATGACCTTGCAAGGAGAAAAAGCCCAAGTTGATTTTGGACAGGGCGTATTGCGAGATGTCAATGTGTCGCTTGTGGAAGTAAAACTCGGCGAATACGTGCTTGTGCATGCAGGTTACGCAATTCAGGTTTTGGAAGAGAAAGAGGCGTTGGAGACTTTGAGCCTCTGGAATGACATTTTAGCGCAAGCGGGCGAAGAATAACTGAGGTATCTGCATGGCTGAGAGCATGCGTTTTAGAAACCCTGAGATTGCCCATAACATTGCACAGAAAATCCGTGATGTTGCACCTAAGAAGGGACAAGTTAAGATTTGCCATGTCTGCGGAACCCACGAATGGACTATAACCCACTTTGGTTTACGCAGTCTCTTGCCAGAAAACGTTGAAGTCATTGCTGGACCCGGTTGTCCAGTTTGCATTGTACCCGCAGCCGAAATCGACGAAGCCCTACAACTGGCCAAACAGGGTAAAGTAATAACCTGCTTCGGTGACGTTCTACGTGTGCCAGGCAGCGAATCCTCGCTTATAGAAGCTAAAGCAGCCGGTGCAGACGTTAGAATTGTCTATGCTCTCTCTGATGCGGTGGAAATGGCTAAAAAGGAACGTGAAAAAGAGTTTGTTTTCTCAGCTGTAGGCTTTGAAACAACTGCACCAATCACCGCCGTCGAAGCCTTAGGTGATTTGCCTGAGAATTTTAGTTTCTTGGTTTCCCATCGCCTCATTCCACCAGCAATGGAGCTACTGCTGGGCGTTGAGGATTTGCAGATTGACGGCTTCATCGCACCTGGACACGTAAGCGCTATAATCGGCCTAAAACCCTACGAACTATTCACTAAAGTCTACCGAATGCCCACCGTTGTCGCCGGCTTCGAACCCAATGACGTGTTAATGTCAATTTACATGATTTTAAAACAGCACAACACAAACGAAGCAGAATTAGAGAACGAGTATTCACGTGTTGTAAAGCCTGAAGGCAACAAAAAAGCCCAAGAAGTTATGCGCAAAGCTTTCAAAGTTACCTCGGGTAACTGGCGAGGCATCGGTAAACTAGACAACTCAGCGCTGCAACTCAAGGATTCCCTCGCCGAATATGATGCACGCAAAAAATATGGCCTCAAAGAAACACAGGGCAAAGATATCCATACTGGCTGCCAGTGTCACCAAGTGATCGTTGGTAAAATCAAACCTAACCAGTGCCCTATGTTTCTAAAGGCATGTACGCCAGCTAAACCCGTTGGAGCCTGTATGGTTAGCAGTGAAGGAACGTGTCGTGTGTGGGCTAAAAACGTTGCAGCAAACTCTAGTTAGGTATTCTTATTTTTTGAATTCCACAACTAAGAGGTCAACGGTTGAGTTACCAGTGTTTGTAGCTTCATGATTCTGGGCATTTAGAAAAACTACTGCGCCTTCTGATAGATCTAGCTCGTCTGTTTTGTCTGCTGATGTTAATTTTAGGTGTCCTCCTTTTAGGACGTATACCATGTGGTCTGGGTGATGATGCATTTTTGCTGTATCACCCGGTTTGAAGGTTACCTTGAAGACTCTGGCGTTCTCATTTTCGTTTAGCAGTTTGTATACGTTGGATGCTGCAGCCAGTGGGTCGTTACTTTCCATGGCTTTGCATGAATTCACCTCCACAAAACGATCACTATACTTGAAGGTTAGGGTTTAGTGGCAAGCAGCCATGCTTCTCTTCTTTCTTTGTCTTAACAAACAGCGCTAATCCAACAGCCGCCATAGCGACTCCAACTGTTGCAATATGCAATCCCATATACTTCTTATATTGTCCCATAAGATGATTCACCATTTACAAGGCAAAGAAAATTGCTAATAAAGTTGTGTTGTTTCCCCGTGAAACAGCGAAGGGGCGCTGAATGTCTTACTTTTTTAGTCAACGCTAACTAAGAAATAAAACTGGGTTGATAAAAGAGAACTGGTTTAAAGAAAACCGAAAAAAACCGGTGGCTTACCTTATTGCTTCATCAATTCTTTGATTACGTTTGGTGCTTGTAACTTCCTTAAAGAGTTCCAAGCATTCTTCTTTTGTTGGCGCTTCAATACATATGCTGCCGTATGCGCCGATGTCAATTCGATAGTTTTTATCTCGTTCTCTTCTTTCTATTTCTTCAATTTGTGCCATAGTGTTTTCCCCTCTCGAAATTATAGAATACATACTGTGCACCACTTTTTATATCCTTAATGTCGTTTGAGGGGTTTGTTGGATTTTAGGGCTAACTTGGCATATATTCTGTATCAAATAAAACAACCTGTGTTGTTTGGAAGAGAGAGGTGGAAAGCAGTTTAAACGCAAGTAAGGAAATTCGGAAGAGAGAGGGGCGAAACCTGCGTTTAAGCTGGCTTTTCACTTCGCTTATCTACACTATGTCCTATATGAATGATAAATAGCGATGTGACTGCCTCATGGCTACAACAAACACTCCGGGTTACCATTTTTGATATGTCGCATTTGGACTCACCAAGATTTACTGTATAAAATTGAGTTGCCAAGTTGAGTCTAAACTCTAAGCAGACATCCCAACCGATCCAGCACACACCCCGGCACCGAAGCATCTCAGGCAGTTACTTACTTCAACTTGGATACCACAGTAAGGCGGGTTCCTCAACTTGGCATTACAGCTAGCGCGAGGCTTAGCAGATTCTTGGTACAGGGTCGCCGACTGGCCGCGCAATTATTCGTTTACCGCCTACCAGCGTCTGCATCGCCACCCCACGGAACTGTGTGGTGGCTTCGCCGATTATCTGCGCCTCCCTACCCTGGGGTGTTTGCCTCAAAAACTCTAGGGCTTCCTCTGCCTTTTCTGGGATTACGCCTATGATGAGTTTGCCTTCATTACCGATTTCAAGAGGGTCCAATCCTAGCATTTCACAGGCGGTCTGTACGTCTGGGTGGATGGGGACTTTGTCTTCGTATGTTAAGATGCCGATGTGAGATTTTTCGGTCCATTCGTTGAGGGCATCTGCTAAGCCGCCTCTTGTGGGGTCTTTCATGGCAACTACTCCCCCGACTTCTCCTAATAGGCGCTGTACCATTTTGTTGAGGGGTTTTACGTCGGATTTGATTTCGCTGCCAAACTTCAATCCCTGCTGAGCTGAGAGCACGGCAATTCCGTGGTCGCCGATTGCGCCGGTAAGAATGATTTTGTCGCCCACAGCTATGTTGGAGTCGAGTGTCCAGCGGGCTTTAAGCTCCCGGGTTTTCCTAACAACTTCAAGGTTGCTGTCTAAGGCTGCTGTACGTTTGCCGATGCCTGAAACGTTCATGACTAGGCCGCCCAACGCGCCGTTCTCTACAACTTTGGTGTCGCCTGTTACGATGCCTACGTCTGCTTCAAGGCAGGCTTCCCGCATACTGGCGAGAACCCTCTCTAAATCTGAGATTAACAACCCCTCTTCTAAGATGAGTCCGCATGCTAAAGCAAAAGGCTGTGCACCCAAACAAGTAATGTCATTAACCGTGCCCGAAATAGCGATTCGCCCGATGTCGCCGCCTGGAAAAAAGATAGGCTTCACCGCATGAGAATCACTCTTAAACACTACATCCCCCACGACTGCCGCGTCATCCATAGCTTCTAGCGGAACCTCTGCGTTGCCGATGCCGCCAAACGCTTTAACGACATAGTTTTTGACTAAGTCATGCATGACTGTGCCGCCTGCGCCATGCAGCATAGTGATTTTCTCATCTTTTGATGCCATTGTGGTTGCTCCTAAAGGGTGAAATAGGAAGGTTAAAAGTGAAACATAAACAAATCGCACCAAGCATACAATATGTCAAGTTAACTTCTCTTATGTTGTCCAATAATTTTTTATAACAAAGCTACTCGAATATACTGAAAGTATATCGAGGTACAGATAATATGGCTAATCAACAAGTAAGTAACCCGCCGAGTGCAGCTTATTACCTGACATTAATCGGCGGCATATTAGGCATAATAGTTGGAATATTTTTACTCTTCATCATCGTCGGAATCTGGATAATAATTGCAAACGTCATGATGATTATTTATGCACAACGTATACTGGCTCAGCCATCAGAACATTCCCACTATGGAACCTACATCATAATCCTGTCAATACTTTCCGGATTGAACCTCTTATGCTTGATTGGCGGCATACTGGCAGTAACATACCAACCAATGCCAACCATTGCAGCATCACAACCATACCAAACAACCGCACCCTATACACAGCCAACAAATATGCATCCACAAAGTATTGTCCACAATGCGGTAACGCAGTCGGCGGAGAAGCCCAATTTTGCCCAAAATGTGGCAAAAAACTTTCTCCTTAACCGCTTTTTTCCATAGTTTTTTGGTCTCTTGGGTTTTTTAGGTGAATTAGACTACCCTAAACAGCGTAAACTAGGTGCTTCTCGGGTTGTGATTGAATTAGTTTCTAAGAGTTGGTCTTTGCTATCTTTTTGGGCTATGCTTCACGACTAAAAGTGCCTGTTTTTTCTCTTTTTTCTTAAGCTCTTTTTCGTGTTGTTGCTGTTTGTGATGTTCTAATCCTTCAATTTTTTCTTTCTTGCTTTTAGGCATACACAAAACACCAAAATGTATACACTCAATAGAGATGTGGACTGTTAAAAATTATTGCTTGAGTGCAAAGTTAATGGGTAGCTGATGCAATTAGGGGTTGGGCCTACGTTCAGCCTTTTAATAGAGGGTTGATTGGCATGCCGGCAGACCTCTACTACATTATGCATCTGCTTGCGGAACAAGCCACAACAGCCTGCAATCCAGCAAAAAACCCGTAAACCACAAAGCAATCACCCCAACAATCTACCGGTTGTTGTTGTGTATAGGGACTTTTCGGTAACAATTACTACCTTTAAACAGCAAAAAATGAGTCTCAAAAAGGCATTCTTGGAAAAACTATAAAAGGCTAAACGCTATCCACAAACAGTACACCTCACTGCAACGAAATGCATCCCTCTGGTAGGGACGTTAATTAGTCACTTTCGATAAAATGACTAAAATCTTAGTTGTGATACGGAAAGCCATATAAATTGCTTTTACGTGTTTGAATGCGCATCGGAGAAATAATAATGCCAAAATGGGGATACTCAATAATCCAAGAAATGCTAAATCCAGAAAAAACAGCGAAAGCCAGCGGTACGAGAACTTAAGGTATCCCACAAAGCCGCTCGGGAAGTAGCTAAAGCCCTAAAAGGCATGGATCTAGTACAAGCAAAAGATTTCCTCAGAGATGTTATTGCCAAAAACAAACCCGTCCCATACACCCGATATACCAAGAAACTGGGACACAAAGGCGGCATGCAAAACTGCGGAGTCGGCAGATACCCAATCAAATGCGCCGACGCAATACTACGTGTTCTGCAAGCAGCACAAGCCAACGCAGAAAACAAAGGCTTAGACGTTGACCGTTTAAGAATCATGCACAGTGCAGCCTATCCAGGCATGAAACTAAAACGTTACATGCCAAGAGCACACGGCAGAGCATCACCAAAATACGAAATCACCACACACGTTGAAATCGTGCTCGAAGAAAAACCCACAGCAGGAGAGCAATAAATGAGCATAGTCAAACGTTTTATAACCGAATCCATGAAAAGAACAGAAATCGATGAATTCTTACAGAAAAAACTTGAAAGAGCAGGATACGGCGGAGTAAACCTATCCAAAACACCCTTGGGCACACACGTAGTCATCTACGCCATGCGTCCAGGATTAGTTATCGGTAGAGGCGGAGAAACCATCAAAGAACTCGCCGCTTCACTAGAACAAAACTTCAAAGTTTCCAATCCACAAATATCAGTCTCAGAAATCGAAGTACCAGAATTCAACGCCCACGTCATCGCCAACCGCGTCACATCAGCACTCAGAACGCGGAGTACACTTCAGACGCGCAGGTTTCTGGGCACTGAACCAAGTCATGGAAGCAGGCGCACTCGGATGCGAAATCGTCATCAGCGGAAAACTAACCACTGAACGAGCACGCTTCGAAAAATTCCGTGCAGGCCACTACCCAATCGTCGGCGAACCAGCACTCGTCGCAATGAAAACAGCCGAAGCGCCGTCCAACTAAAACCAGGCATGATCGGCGTAAGAGTCAAAATCATGCCTCCAGACGCATACTTCCCAGACAAAGTCACAATTATTGAACCAAAGAAAGAAGAACCAGTAGTCGTCGCACAAGCACCAACACCCGCACCAGCACCCCAAGCAGCACCAGCAGCAGAGCCAGCTCCAGCAGTCCAAGCTAAAGAAGTAGTTGACGAACCAAAAGCAGCAGCACCAAAAACAGAAGCAAAACCAGCGGAGGAGAAACAGTAAATGGCACCAATAATGCGCATGAAAGAAATTGCATGCAATGACCCCTGAAGCACGTGAACAAAGATTAATCGATTTACGCGTAGAACTAGCACGCATACGAACCATGGTAAAAGCAGGCGGCGCAGTTGAAAATCCAACTCGCATACGCCAACTACGCAAAACAATCGCAAAAATCCTCACAGTACAAAATGAACAAGAAATCGGGCTACGCAAAGCACCTGAACCAGAAAAGAAAGAAGAAAAACCAGCAAAAAAAGCAAAGCCCAAAAAAGAACCTGAGGAGAAAGCATCCGAATGAAAATAACTCCTGACATCATCCGTTATGAATTCATCGGTGCAAAAGGCATAGTGGCAGCCAGCCCAAACATGAACCTTATGGGCGTAGGCGGCTTAGTAGTAGGCGAAACAAGAAATACCTTCCTGTTCCAAAATCGAAGGTTGAACCCGCAGCGTAATCAAGGAAGCTGCAACATTCGATTTCACTTTCAACGACGGAACAGTCGTTGAGATTGACGGTAAACTTTTAGTCGGCCGATCAGAAGATCGACTTAAAGAAAAGCGTAAAGAGGTTATGGTAATGTCCTTGACATTCAAGCAACCAAAAAAGACATGTGACGACCCCAACTGCCCATTCCACGGCACACTCTCCAGTTAGAGGACGCGTACTGGAAGGCATAGTTGCACACAGCAAAGATGGACAAAACAGTCATAGTTGAACAGAGAATACATGCAATTCTCATCAAAATTCGTACGTTACGAACGAAGACACGGTCACATCCCATCACACAATCCACCATGCATAGACGTTAAAGAAGGCGACCGCGTAAAAATAGCAGAGTGCCGTCCAATCAGCAAAACGGTTTCTTTCGTAGTAGTAGAAAAATTAGGAGAGAAAAGTAAAATGGCGCGGCGAAAGCGAAAGCAGAGAGCACTAACAGCAAAAGGTATGCTTGCACACGGACAAAAAATCTCCCGTGGTCTTACTTAGCAGGCTCAGAAATGAGATGCACCGACAACACAGGCGCACGAGAACTACGCTTAATCCAAGCTATGGGCTATAAAGGCAGACTAAGACGTTACCCATCAGCCACAGTAGGCGACAAAGTAACCGTTTCCGTTCGCCAAGGCTCACCAGACATGCGCAAAAAAATCTTCCAAGCAGTCATCGTACGCCAAAGAAAAACATTCCGAAGAATCGACGGCGTCTGGGTACAATTCGAAGACAACGCAGCAGTAATTATAACCCCTGAAGGCGAAATGAAAGGCTCCGAAATCCGCGGTCCAGTCGCAAGAGAGGCAGCTGAAAGATGGCCAAGAATCGCAAGTGCCTCAAGCACAATAGTATAGGTGAAAGATAATGCAACAAGCAACGAGAAAGAATCCTGGTAAACAGCGCAAGATGCTCTTCAATGCACCAGCTCACATACGCCACAAACAAATGGCAGCACCACTTTCACGTGAGCTCTCAGCTCAAAAGGCGCAAAAACCCTGCCAGTTCGCAAAGGCGACACAGTTCGCATAATACGAGGCGACAACAAAGGCTTCGAAGGAAAAGTTTCCCGTGTTGACCTGAAAGCGCTACCGTGTTTACATTGAAGGTTTAACACGCGAAAAAGTCGACGGCACAAACATATTCGTTGCAGTGCACCCTCCAAAGATCATAATTCGCAAACTCTGAATCTTGACGATAAATACCGCAAAGACAGTTCTTGGAACGAAAGAAGCCGACTAAGCAAAAAGGAAACACGAAGGCAAAGCCAGTCAAAGCCAAAAAGGCTCCAGCTAAGGCATGAAAAGAAGAAGCGGCATCAGAAGAAGCAAAACCAGCTGCCAAAAAAGCAGCAAAAGAACCAGAGGAAAAAGCAACCGCACCTAAAGCGCCGCTAAAAAAGCTCTGAAAAGGAGGAAAATAAATTTGGGTAAAAAAGGAAAAACAGCAAGACTGAAACGTAAGCCAGCGCCAAGATTCTGGCCAATTCACAGAAAAGAATTCCATGGGTAGTGAAGCCTTCATCAGGTTCACATTCACTTGAAAATTGCCTACCACTAACACTTGTTCTACGTGACATGCTTAGGCATTGCACAGACACGAAAAGAAGCTCAAACTAATCACTTCACCAAGGCAAAGTTCTGGTTAACGGAAAAGTCTACAGAACAAGACGACATCCCAGTCGGCTTAATGGATGTAATTTCCATGCCTGAATGCAGACAAATACTACCGAATCATGCCATCACACAAAGGATTAGTTCTTAGCTCCAATCAGCAAAGAAGAAATCAACCTACAAACTGGTCAGAGTAGAAGACAAAACACAGTAACGAACGGCGTCCAAATTCACTTACACGATGGATCAAATCATGCTCATCAAAGTTGCAGACCCCAAAAACCCCGAAGAAGTACATCTACGAAACCTTCGACGTCCTCAAAGTAACCTATCCAGAAAAGACAGTAGCTGAAACGCTAAAACTCAAAGAAGGCAACTTGGCAATAATCACAGGCGGAAAAAACATCGGCATAAAAGGGAAAATCGTTGAAATCGAAAAAACTGAAGCAAAGAAACGCAGACAAGCCCTAGTAGTTATCGAAGACGACAAGGCGCAACGTTACCAAACAATACTTGACTTCGTCTTCTCAATAGGCGAAACTCCACCAATGATAAACACCAGTGGAGGCATACACAAGTTGTCTGAAGAAGCCATGATTAAGACTGGGAAGAGCATCCAATGCTCAAACCCACGAATCGAAAAAGTCGTCGTAAACCTCAACGTCGGCAAATCAGGCGAACCACTCGAAAAAGCCAACAAAGTCCTCAAAGAGATCACTGGACAAACTCCAGTTAAGAAGAACGCAAAAACAACAATCAGAGACTTTGGCATACGCGAAGGTGAACCCATCGCAGTGCGTTGTTACCCTGCGCAAGCAAGAAGCAATTGACTTCCTCAAAAAAGTCTTCCCAGTCATCGACAACAAACTCGCAAAACTCATCATTTGATGAACGCGGCAACTTTGCTTTCGGCCTAAAAGAACACATCGAAATTCCTGGAGTAAAATACGATCCTGAAGTCGGCATATTCGGAATGGATATCTGTGTCACCGTCAATCGTCCAGGTCAACGCGTAAAAATTCGCAAACGCCAAAAGCAAAGCAATTGGTCCAAAGCATGTGCTTAACACCTGAAGAATCAATCTTCTTCATCAAAACAAACATTAGGAGTGGAAATCGTCTAAACAGAGTGTGAATGTATGGGAAAACAGCAAGTCAAGAAAGAACGAAAATACGGCAAAGGCTCACGTCCATGCGTAAGATGCGGTTCCTACGGACCAGTCATCAGACGTTACAATTTATATCTATGCAGGACATGTTTTAGAGAGGCTGCCCCAAAATTAGGATTCAAAAAATATGAGTAGGAGCTAAAAGAACAAAAATGGACACTTTAACAAACGGTTTGATAACAATAATAAACAACGAAACACGCAACAAACGCGAATGCATCATTAGCCCTGCCTCTAAACTATTGGGCCGCGTCCTACGCATCATGCAACTTAACGGTTACATAGGCGAATTCGAATTCATCGACGATGGACGACAAGGCAAATTCAAAGTGCAGCTACTGGGCAGAATAAACAAATGTGGTCCAGTTAAACCACGATTCGCAGTAAAAGTCAACAGAGTTCGAGGACTGGGAAAAGAAATTCTTACCCTCCAGAGACGTCGGCATAATGGTTGTTTCAACTTCTCAAAGGCGTAATCGCCCACAAAGCTGCAGAAGAAAAGAACATTGGAGGAAGGCTTTTAGCCTTCGTGTATTAGGAGAAATAAGTATATGCGGCTTCCAGAAGTATCAAGAACAATTCAAGTTCCAGAAGACGTAATGTTAAATGTAGAAGGACAAAACAATCAGCGTCAAAGGCGCAAAAGGCAACTTTGACACGCGACTTCTCCTTTGCAACAGTTGCAATAGAAGGCCGAAGGCAAAACCGTTCGCATATCCGCAAAATGGCCACGCAAAAAAGAAGCTGCTCTAGTCGGAACTATAGCATCACACATCAACAACATGATCACAGGCGTCACCAAAGGCTACACATACAAGATGAAAATCGTCTTCTCCCACTTCCCAATCACAGTCAAAGTACCAAGGCAAAACCGTCCTAATCGAAAACTTTACAGGCGAACGAAGACCACGCAAAGTCAAAATCCTAGGCGACGTCAAAGTCAAGATTGAACCTGAAGACATCATCATTACAGGTGCAAACCTTAGAACAAGTCAGCCAAACAGCAGCCAACATCGAACAATCCACAAAAGTTCGCGGAAAAGACCCGAGAGTCTTCCTTGACGGCATTTACGTTTATGAAAGAAATGAAGGTATGGCATAATGACAGAAAAGAAAGCTTCACCATCACGAAAAGCACTTCAAGTTAGGGCACGCGCCAGAAACAAGAAGCCAGAGTTCGTACGAGCAGAAAGCTGGAAGTACGACCGATTCAGCGTAAGCTGGCGTAGACCACGCGGCTTAGACAACAAAATCCGCAGAAAAATCAAAGGTTGGCCTCCAGGACCAAGCATGGGTTACAAGGGACCAAAAGTAGCTCGATTCCTACATCCATCAGGCTACAAGGAAGTCATAGTCTACAACGTAGCAGACTTAGCAAACGTTGACGTTAACACTCAAGCCGCTCGCATAGCCCACACAGTGGGTAAACGAAAACGCGCAGAAATCATCGCCAAAGCAAAAGAACATGAACATAAAAATCTTAAACGTCAAAGTTACAGCAGAAACTGAAGCAACTGAAGAGGAAACTGAAGCAAGAAGCAGAAGAAGCACAAGGCGAAGAAACCGAGACTAGCCGAAGGTCAAGGAAGAGAAAAAGGCAAAAGCAAAGTCTGCACCAAAAAAGAAAGAGGCACCTAAAAAGAAGAAACTAAACCAAAGAAGAAGGAGACTAAGAAACAATGACCAATCTAACAGGACAAAGACGATTAGCTGCACAAATTCTGAAAATTGGGCAGAACCGCGTTTGGATAGACCCCGCACGCATGGATGATGTAGATGGCGCAATCACACGTGAAGAAGTTAGAAAACTCATTCACGAGAAAATCATCGTTTCATTGCCTGAGAAAGGCGTAAGCCGCTCTCGCGCAAAAACCATCCGAGGTAAAAAACATTAGGCCGACGTAGTGGTCCCGGTAGCATCACTGGTGCAGGCTACGCGAAAGTTACTAAGAAAGAGGCTTGGATGATTAAAATTCGTTCTCTGCGACGTAAACTCCGCGAGCTCAAAGCAAGCCGAGTTATCACTGAAGCCACCTATACACAATACTATAGAATGGCAGGCAGTGGCAGATTCCAATCAATCGCCGATATGGAGCGCAACTTAAAAGCAAACGATCAGTGGAGGAAACGTTAAGATGGCAAAAAGTGCACATTACCGAGTACAATTAAGACGCAGACGTGAAGGAAAAACCGATTACCAAGCTCGAAAAGCAATGGTAGTTTCTGGTAGACCTCGACTTGTAGCGCGTCCATCAATCAAGAACACTACAGCGCAAATCGTCATTGCTAAACCAATAGGTGACATAGTGCTTGCAGCAGCTAGCAGCCGAGAACTCGTCAAGAAATATGGTTGGAAAGCTGCAACAGGCAACATCCCCGCAGCATACCTAACTGGTTTACTCTGTGGATTAAAAGCAAAGCAGCAGGCATAGACGAAGCAATCCTTGACCTTGGCATGATTATTCCAACAAAAGGCGCAAGAGTCTTCGCAATTCTAAACGGCGTAGTCGATGCAGGCGTAGAAATTCCACATGGAGAAGAGAAAATCGTCAGAGAACGCAACAAAGGCGAGCACATTGCAAGCTACGCTGAAGAACTTAGGCGTAGACTCTGAAGAATACAAAGCCAAATTCTCCAAGTTCATCGCAGCAGACGTTGCTCCTGAAAAGCTTCGCCGAGCACTTCAGTGAAGTTAAAGCTGCAATTGTCGGTTCGTTCAAGGGTGCAAAAGTTGCTCCTGAACCAGAAGCCAAAGCCAAAAGCGCTAAAGCTCCAGCTAAAGAGAAGGCAGCTCCTGCAAAGGCAGAAAGCTGCTCCAGCAAAAGGCGCAGCAGCTCCAAAGTGAAGTGAAAAAGCGCCAAGGCGAAGCCAAAGAAGAAGCTCCAGTAAAGCAAAAGCTGTCGAAGCTAAAGCTGTACCAGCCAAAGAAGCTCCAGTAGAAAAATCTGCTGAGAAAGCTCCTAAAGCCGAGAAAGCAGAAAAAGTTCCAGCTAAAGAAGCCAAAAGCAAAAGCTAAAGCTGCCCGCCAAAGAAAAGGCAAGTTCCCGCTAAAGAAAAAGCACCAGCCAAAAAGGCAACCAAGAAGGGTGAAAAGAAAGAATGAGTAGAAATCCACGAGATAAATCCAGAGATAGCGAAAGACGCCAAAGCAGCCTAGAATACTTGGGTTCCAAGAACCCGACTGGGCAAATTGGTTCAAGAAGGCAAAATCACAACTATCGAAGAAGTATTCCTATCCGGCATAAAAATCAGCGAATCACAAATCGTCGACTCTCTTATTCCTGACTTACAAGAAGAAGTCATCAACGTTAACCTCGTACAGAAACAAACTGACGCAGGCGAAAAAACACGCTTCAAAGCTATCGTCGCAGTTGGCAACAGAGACGGCTACATCGGTTTAGGTCAAGGTAAAGCCAGCCAAGTCCGCAACGCCATCGAGAAAGCAGCAGTCAACGCCCGACTAAACATTATCCCGGTTAAACGTGGCTGTGGTAGTTGGGAATGCGGCTGCGGTAAACCACACAGATACCATTCCAAGTAGAAGGTAAATGCGGTGGTGTCCGAGCAGTCATTATTCCAGGTCCAAGAGGCTTAGGACTGGTTTCAAGCGAAGTCGCCAAAGTCATCTTAGGCTTAGCAGGCGTTAAAGACCTCTGGATGCGAAGTTTCGGCTCAACAAGAACAGTGCCCTCATATGCATGTGCAATCTTTGACGGCTTAAAGAAGACTTACAACTTGATTACAACAACCGATTGGGTGAAGTAAAATGTCAGAACAGAAAACTGAAGAATGCAAATGTTATGTAGTAGTTAGAGTTCGCGGTACCGTCAGTGCAATGAGGGAAGCCCGAGAAACACTCGAACTTCTCCGCTTAACACACACTAACCATGCAATCATAATTGACAGCAGACCAGCCTACAAAGGTATGCTACAACGCGTAAACAACTACGTAACTTGGGGCGAACCCTCCAAAGAACTAATCGTTGCAATGCTTACCAAACGCGGCAGATTCGCAGGCGACAAAAAACTAGCTGAAAACATTGAAAAAACCGGTTACAAAACAATCGAAGACCTCGCAGACGCCATAGTTAACTGCAAAGTTGCATACAGCAAACTACCCGATATCGAAGCACGCTTTAAGTTGCATCCACCAAGCAAAGGCTACAAGGGTCAAACCAAGAACAGCTTTAAAGCTGGCGGCGAAGCAGGTTACCGCGGCGAAGCCATCAACGACTTAGTCAAACGTATGGTCTAAGGGCCATCCGTTCCAACTTTATTATTTTTTAATTTTTAGTAGAACTTAGCTAATCAGTTTTCTTAACCGTTAATTTATAGTAACAGGATTCTCTAAATATTTAATTAACTAAAAAAGAAACAAAAATTGGGAAGCTTAGTTGGTGCTATCGAAAGCTTCTCTGATTACGCTGCGGTTTCTCCAGAAAACTCTAGATTCCGCAACATAGTCTTTCTGAGGACTGCTTTGATGTATCATTGCACCCAAGTTTTTCTTTGCTATGTATGCTTCTGCTGCGCGTAGCGGTTTGTAGATGAATGTAAAGTAAGCTGTTGCTGACCCCATCAAGAAGCCGCTGAACCAGAGTGGAACTACGAAGAAGAAAAAGTAAAAGTTCCATACGTCTACTGATCCAATTAGGGCAACCTGTACTGGTGGTGGATAGGTCATGTTTGTCCAGTAGAAGCTTCCTAGCATGAAGTCTAATGTGTTGAAGCCGAGTCCTGACATGGCTATGGCGACGAAGAATGCTGGCACTAAGATGAGGATGTGTTTTTTGGTTTTTGTGTAGTTAAAGAATGATGACATTGCGAGTCCTGTTGCTAAGCCTCCGATGACCATGGTAGCGAGTCCGAAGATGCTGTATGCGTATTGTCCATCCATGACGATGTAGTTGTTCATGTGCCACTGGAACGTTGCGTCTTTTCCGTACCAGTCTGCGCCGATCATAACTCCAATGTATAGACTGTAGCAAAGTAAAACTACGCTCATTATGAGCGCTATTGATAAGGCAATTTGCCTTCCCCTCATATTATTCTCCCTTCCGAAACTGGGTTCTGCTGCATCATTTTTAAAAGTTTCTGATTCCAGGCATAGAACCATCACTTGAATTCGACGGATTGGCTTACCTGTTTGCTCTATCTGAGGCTAAGTTTGTCTTGAAATGTGGAATCCTCATGCAACAATCGTTAAATAATACTTCAAATACAACCACCCACTGGTGATACAATGCAGAAGTGGGCTGATTACTTAATCTCCTCCGTACGAACAAACCCAAGCAGTTGCATGATTGATTCTATGGAGATTCACTCAGACTTCGGAAACATGGTATGTGAAACCGTAATCGCTTCTAGAGCCGACGTAATCGCCAACATCAAGAAGGGAATCACTTACTCCACCGTTTTTAAAACTGCGATGGGGAAATGGCGTAAAGGCGACGACGTGCATTTAGTCACTGTTAATGGGCAAGAGTATCTGCGTACTGATAGTGAATGTGTGGCTAAGGATCAATTCGACGAAGTGCCAGAACTATAAGCAAACTTCCTCAGCTGGCTATTTTTTATATTTTATAATTTCAACAATTCTAATTCATTCAGAAACGGAAAGCCGGACCCCATTTATCAGTTAATTGACGCTGGTTAACGTTAATGTTCATACTACTCATATAAGTTCTTTTTAATTATAGAACCTATATAGCCAATCCGTAATTTCCAATCTCCATTCGAAAGTTTAAATGAGTATTCCAACGAGGACTTAAAAAACCTCTAAGCATTTTTGAAAAGATATTCGTGAGTGATTTTATCATCTTTTTTGGCTTCGCTAAAAACAAAAAAACGATCATTTGAGTTATCATAAGAAAAAGGAGGGAGAGGACAAGAGTCGATGTCTTTTTTCTCCCTACTTCTCTTTTAGGATAGCTTTGGTTTTCCCATTGCTACGCGGTAAATTGGATCAGTGCCGCTTGGCTTCTGGTTGCATTCGATCTGCATCCTGCGTTAGCCTGCGAGCTTCCTTTTTTTTGGGCTCTTATCCTCAATAAACCCTTGTGTGTTTTAGTGTTATATAATTTACGGAAATCCACCCGCCACTGATTAACTATGTTGTTGAGCAATTTGAATCCCAAAAGAGATTATATACTTGATTCTGCCACAATTACCGCTGGGTTTCCAGGTTAAGCTACCTGCGCGCGCACACAACAAACCCAAAGAAACTTCTACAAGCAACTCAGGAGCCTCATTTGTGCCAAGGCAAGTGCCTGTCTGCTTAACATTCAATCTTTACCAATCGTCAATACCCTAAACGAGACGTCAAGGTCAAAAAATGTAACGCGCCCCAGCGCCAAACGCCATTGTTATCGCTAGTTTTACCATCAAACAGCAATCTGTCCTCAAGGCATTTTCTCACCCTTTATGTGCGATACGTTTTATAATGTCTTCAAGAAGATGGGTAGTTAAATCGGAGGGGGAAACCAATGAGTGCAAGATGGAGAAGAACTTTAAAGAACCGAAAATGGCTAGATATTAGCGAATTAGCCACATCTAAATCCAAAAAGTCTAAAACTCCCCAGAAAACAAAAACCGCTACACCACCAAACTTCCGCCCATCCAGTAGCTATGTCAAACGACAAGATCCCAAACCCCTAATCGACATTTTCCAGGATAGTAACAACATCACAATCATAGCAGAAATCGCAGGCTTTAATAAGGAAACCTTCAAGATTAATGTAAAAGACCAGAAAATCACGCTGTCAGCCAAATCAAAAGATGGCAGATACTATAAAAGTTTAAATTTGCCGAAGGTAGTCATTCCAGACGAAACGCACACGAAATACAAGAACGGCGTGCTAGAAATCAAACTTAAAAAAGCTGAATCAACAGCAATAGGAAAAGCAGATCAACATGCCCCATAAACTAAGAAAAATCAGGAAATTCCGAGGCTCAAGAACAGTCGGTTACGGAAGAATCGGACAACACCGCGACAGTGGCAGTAAAGGCAACCGCAAAGTAGGACGCCATAAACACCTCTGGAGCAAAGTCGTAACTAGCGAACCTAACTACTTCGGAAAACACGGATTCGTTTCTCCACAGAGCAAACACAGAATCGAAAACACCATTAACCTAGTCAAACTCGATCAACTCGCTTCCGGTAAAGAAATCAACTTAACAGAGCTTGGCTACACCAAACTCCTCGGCACAGGCAAAATAACCAAAGCATTGACAATCACCGTTCCAGTTGCCTCAAAATCCGCCATGGCAAAAGTCCAAGAAGCAGGCGGAAAACTCATAACCACCGCAGCCTCCACCGTCGAGGAGTAAACAAGCTAAATGGCCGGAAGATTCCTCAGCCTTTTCAAACCAATCGGTAGAATACTGCCTGAAATTAAGAAGCCTGAACGTAAAGTCAGCTTCAACGAAAAAATCTTCTGGACAGCGCTTGTCCTAGTTGTTTTCTTGGTAATGACCGAAATCCCCCTGTACGGTGTTAGCGCAGGCGCACAAGATAATTTTGGGTCACTTCGTGTCATCTTTGCCTCAAGCCAAGGAACATTAATGGAACTCGGCATCGGCCCAATCGTCACCGCCGGGTTAATCTTACAATTACTCGCAGGTTCAAGCATTATAAAATGCGATTTATCTAACCCTGAAGACAGAGGACTATTCACTTCTGCAAGTAAAGTCTTCAGCATTCTTCTAACAGCAGTCCAAGCAGGCGCATACATCCTCAGTGGCATGTACGGCACCATAACTGAACTTGGCGTACCCGTAATATTAGCAATATTCATACAACTCATCTCAGCAGGCATAGTCGTTATGTTAATGGATGAACTTGTCCAGAAAGGCTGGGGTCTAGGCAGCGGCATCAGCCTCTTCATCATGGCAGGTGTTGCCCAAAACATCCTCTGGTCAATGTTCTCGCCGCCAATAGGCTTATTCGTTGGCCAACTTAGCAGTCTCCTAAATGGACAAATAACCGCAGCAGAATGGGTATTTGGCACACAATCGGGTCTACCCATCACTAGTAGGCTTCATAGCCACCATAGCAGTGTTCCTCATAGTCATCTACCTACAAGGCATCCGAATCGAACTCCCAATGAGCTATGCAGGCTACAAAGGCTTCCGCAGCAGATACCCAATCAAACTACTCTACGTCAGCAACCTGCCAGTCATCTTTGCAAGTGCACTATTCGCTAACGTGTACTTCTTCAGCCAACTGCTCTGGAGCCAATTTGGACAACCGCCGCCAGGCACAAACTGGTTCTTCCAAATAATAGGTGACTACAACGTCACAACCACAGCAACAGGCGGAACAAGCGTTTACCCAGTAGGCGGATTAGCATACTTCGTAACCGCACCCCGCAACCTACAAACCGTCGCAGGAGACCCACTGCAAGCAGCAGTATACCTAGGCATTGTCGTAGCCTTCTGCGCCGTCTTCTCCCTAATTTGGCTTGAAGTCGGCGGCTTAGGACCAAAGAAAGTCGCAAAGCAACTAATGGACAGCGGCATGCAAATTCCCGGTTACAGACGCAGCGAAAGACCCATCGAAGCCATCCTCAAACGTTACATACCCGTAGTCACCGTGCTAGGCGGCATAATCGTTGGGCTAGTGGCTGGGCTCTCCGACTTCTTCGGCGCCTTCGGTACAGGTACCGGTATCCTGCTGTCAGTAGGCATCATCTACCAGTACTATGAGTTGCTGATGCGTGAGCGTGCGGCAGAAATGTTCCCAGCGTTCAGAAGAATCCTGGGCGAATAAGCGTAAACGGCTTTTAGCCGCTTAACTCTTTTTTCATTTTTTATTTTAGTAACTAAGCGTACCGTTTATAGCTAAAAAACGTAAAACTCTGTGGGTGAGTTAATAAACCTCCAAGTTGTGGTTCCCTGTAAAAAGTAGTTTGGACTTGATACATTGAACGTTCTCTTGATTTACGGAACAAGATGGGGAGGCACAGAAAAAGTAGCCCAAACAATCGCCAAAGCCTTAGAACAAGAAGGCAACTCAGTCGATGTTTTCGATGCAAAAAAGAGCCCCCGAACAATTGATACATATGACTTAGTTGTTGTCGGAAGCGGTCTTAGAGCTGACAAGTGGACTAAAGAGTCACTGGAATTCTTAGAGAAAAACAAGGAAGTTCTTAAAACCAAAAAAATCGCTTTGTTTGTCAGTTGCTCAATGGCTGACAGAAAAGACGCAAAACGAGAAACAGCAAAAACTCGATACTTAGACCAAACCGCCGAAAAATACGGCCTAAAACCGATTGCTTTAGGCTACTTTGGTGGACTCATGGATTTCAGTTATAGCCACGGTTTATTTGTGGATTTTTTAGTTAGATTTAACCGCAAAAAACTGCGCAAAAACGGTTTAGATACCGCTGCAGTATATGACACTCGAGATTTAGAGGCAATTGAAAATTGGGGCCATGAAACTGCAAAACTGGCACTTAGATAACTCCACTTCTTTTCCTAATTTAGGTCTACAAGTCAATTGGTATTACACATTAAAAAAGCGATTTTTCGTTACTCCTTTTACTTCTAATCAAGTGAAAATAGTTATTAACAAGTAACATGTACGCATAGTTCAAAGAGCGGCAAGAGGAAAATCGTCGTGTCTGAAATATTGATTGCAGTCACTTCGTTGCCAACGGCAACATTGATTATTATGGGTATTGCAGCGGGAATTGCTTTCGCTAACTCTGGAGTTAACAGAGTCTTAATTAACTACTTCATCGGCTGGGAGCAATACCGAGTTATGCAAAAAGAAATGGCTGAATACCGCTCTGAAACTATGGCTGCAGCAAGAGCTAACGATAAGAAGCAAATGGAGAAACTCAAAAAGAAACAATCCCAAATTAATAGCATGCAACAGAAAATGTTTAAACCCCAGATGCTTCAAATCGGAATATCATTCATCTACCTCATAGTATGGTTCTTGGTACTGATCCCCGTCTTTGGAAGCATTCCGATGGCCTATGTACCTGGAATTGGTACTATTGCAAATGCATCCTTTCCTGTAGCTGGAGTCGCTGGCGCACCAGTACCAGATGCGATTTCCGTCGTTTACTGGTACCCAATGTGCTCCCTGTTCTTCGGGTTACTCTCCCAACGCGTCATCGGCATAATGCCCATAGAACAATAACAAATTAGAAGCGGAGAAACCCAAAAATGGCCAACCCCAAAGACACCTGCCAACCCATCCCAAAAACAGTCATCTGCATTTCAGGCATGGCCGGAACAGGAAAAAGCACCTTAGCAAAAAAACTCGCCCAAAAATACGACTTAAAATATTATTCCGGTGGCGACGCTCTTAAGGACCTTGCAAAGGAAGAAGGCTATGACATCAATGCGCATGGCTGGTGGGAAAGCCCCATTGGATTAGATTTTTTGCAAAAAAGAGTTAACGACCCCAAATTCGACAAAGCCGTTGACAACAAACTCTTAGAATACGCAAACCTGGGCAATGTTCTATTGGACAGTTGGACTATGCCTTGGCTGCTTAAGGGTGGATTCAAAATTTGGCTTGAAGCATCATTTGAGAAGAGAGCTGCACGAGTCGCAGAAAGGGATAACCTGACTTATGCTGAAGCTGTCAAAGTACTGGGCGAAAAAGAAGGTCATACAAAGAGTATTTACAAAGCCCTCTATGGGTTTTCTTTAGGCGACGATTTAGCTCCATTTGATTTTGTGTTAGATACTGATAATTTGACTGCTCCTCAAGTTTTCGAGGTTCTCTGTCGCGTTATGGATAACGTGGTTCTTTCCGTTTCAAATTTCTAATTCAGTTTTGGAATAGAACTTTCTTCTAGAAGAATGTTTCATCGAGCTTAAAACCAAAAACAAACAATTAGCCCCTTCTAAGATTCAAGAGAGAGGCGAAGGGCGTGATGCATAGAGTTATAAATTACTTGGCACGGGGACTGTTTTGCACTATAATCTTTCTATGTCTTCTTTTATCATATCGCTATCTAAACATCCAATCCAGCGTCACGTTGATAATATGTAATTTATTATTCATAACACTATTTTTCCAGCTCCCTGGCAGTATAACCTTAAAAAGTATCCTATTAACTGGCTGTAACCTTCTGGGGTTATTCACGAACTATCTCTTTCAACGCATTTCCGAAAACGGTCTTATGATTTTTGGTTCAGCATTCAACATTTTCTACGCTATTATCTTTCCACTTTTAACTCTCATGTGGATAGTTCCATTTTGGTCATTAAGCCTAAGCTTTCTACCTAAACTGCCAAACACACAAGAACACACAACGTGAAAGCATGATAACAGAAATTCTAACCCTATTCTTTGTTTATTCAGTGATACTAATTAGCGTCTACTTGGTACGCCACTATATTTTTACTCTAATCGTTTTACAAAACTCGAAAAAAAACCAAGATATCGATAATTATATTTTCAACAAATATGAACCCATAATTTCCATTTTAATTCCAGCACATAATGAGGAAAAAGTCATCGCTGCTCTGCTTCAAAAATTAGCTGAGACGGCCTATCCAAAAAATAAATTTGAAGTTATAGTTATAGATGACGCCTCAAGTGATACGACAGGCATAATTGCGGATGAGTATGCAAAAAAGTATACGTTCATAAAAGTGTTGCATCGCAATCTCAAAGTAGGCGGGAAGGGCAAACCTGCTGCACTTAATGCTGCGCTAAAACAAGCAATAGGTGAAATCATAGTTATTTTCGATGCCGACTATACCCCAAATCCTGATGTCGTGCGTAAGATTGTAGAAAAATTTGTTGATTCAAAAGTTGGAGCCGTCCAAGGGAGACCTGTTGTGTTAAATGAACCGCAGAATATGGTGACGCGTTTAATAGCGTTGGAGCGGATAGGCGGCTATAGAGTTGATCAGCAAGCACGTGACCTGTTGGGTTTGGTTCCACAGTTCGGTGGTACCATTGCTGGTTTCAGGCGATGCATCTTTAAGGATTTAGGCGGTTTTGATGAGACAATGCTAACGGAGGACACAGACTTAACCTTCCTCGTTGCACTTGCTGGCTACCGCATTTGCTATGCGGGGGACGCGGAATGCTATGAGGAAGCTGTTGCTTCTCTGAGGGCATACTGGCATCAAAGGCATCGATGGGCCAAGGGGCATATGCAGGTATGTTTCAAGTATGCCCTAAAAGTTGCCAAAAGTGAACGGATGCCTTTTAGACAGAAACTCGATGGTTTGCTTGTCTTAAATATCTATTTTATGCCGCTTATTACTCTGCTTTCACTATTTACAGGTGCTTACTTAATTCTCTCAGGCTCAACAGTTGCTACTGCACTTTGGTTTGTAGTGCCTGTTTCTGTTTACGGCTTCGTAGGAAATTATGCACCTTTTTTTGAAGTTGGAATCGGCGCTTACTTAGATGGGAGAAAACAGATGCAGTGGTTGGCACCTCTGCTAATTTTTTCCTTTTTAGTAAGTATGTTAATTTGTGGTAAGGCCTTTCTTAGTTTAATCATTGACAAAATCATTGGTAGAAGCAGTCTTTGGGTAAAAACTGAGCATGTGGGTAAAAGGAAAGTGTTCTAATGAGAACCAATCGTAAGGGCTGGATAGATATTAATGGTGCAAATTGAGGCAGTAATCACTGGCATACTGTTACCAACTTGCCTATTAGTTCTGATTATGTTTCTGCCGTCAATTATAGAATTAAGAAAGCCTCGAGATGCCGGACCCAGACTTATACATACAAGCTTAAAAACAGGATTCGTCAACTCGAAAAACTCGTTAATGGACGTTGAGACTGGCTTAGATAGTGGTCAATTAACTTTAAACCGCTATATCTTTCCAAGTTTTATCTATAATATTGAAACTTAAATTATTTAAAGAGCATATTTGCATTTCGCCATTGATCTCTCGCTAAAGATACGTAGCTTCCAGGACCTCCATATAGAGAATAGGCCACGTAGCAGAGATAATTGCATTGAGTACACTCATGGTATGCCTTACGAAGACTTTTAACCTCTTCAGTTTTCCACTTCTTCGGTAAATCAAATATTGACCCCAAATGATTATGGTTATGACAACCAGATACTCTGCCCAGATGATCTACTACTAAGAAATTTTTAAGTGCTTGACATTTCCAGATTCTTTTCTCTTCATCATGGAGGCTGCGAAGCGCTTCGAGTAGTTTGGTGGTTATGAGCATTTGTTTGTTTTTCTTTCTCATTTCGATGAGTTGGTTGCAGAGATTAACCATAGCTTTTTTGTCGGTTATGATGAATTCATCATTTGGTTTACCGATTCTGAAGAGTTGATTGTCATCTACTGAGGTGTCATATGAATAAAGGCAGTACCACATGGGTATTCCTTTACCTGTGAAATATTTAGTCATGTCCACGATTTCATAGAGGTTCTTCTGCGAAATGGTCGGTGTCACAGCTACTCTGATACCTTCACTACGGAGGGTCTCTACTGACTCTATGGCTTTTTTCCATGCACCAGGAACCGCTTTGATGGCGTCGTTTTTTGCTTCGTCTAAGCTATCGATAGAAATCGCGGCGAAATCGACTTTGCGAAGAGCATCAACTTTTTTTGATGCCATACTGCCGTTATCGTATACTGTTAGTATGAAGCGGTCTGCGGCGTAACTGATAATTTCATCTATGTCTGGACGCAGAAGCGGGTCTCCGCCTGAGATGGTTAATTCCATTATGCCGATGTCCTTGAGGATATCGAGGCCTTTCTTGATTTCTTCTGCCGAGAGTTCTCTTTCGTCCTGTTCTTTCCAGACGTTGCAGCCTACACATCGGTAATTACATTTTCTAGTGACTAGCCATTGTGCATGGTGGGGTTTGCCTGGTCCTAGAGAACGAGATGCTATAGATGCTGCTTTCTTCAAACCTGCCGCCAAATTGTCACTAGCCAATTTAATTGAATGTTTAGATATTCAGATCGGAACTATAAAAACAATTATCAGGTTCCTCTCAACTTTGGTGTTGGCTGGTTTTATTTGTGGGTAGTTTAACAAACGATGTTCTTTGTTGAATAGGTTTGTTGTTAGGCTTTAATTTAAAAGTGAATGCTACTACAATGTGTTGGAGCAGCAGTGGCAATGACATACGGTCAAGATTACTTTGATACAAGAAAATACTCGCATAAACAGCAACTTGTTGAGCGACATGTTAAGGAAGTTCTGCGGTGGGCAACAAAAAACGTTGGAGAAGACCTCTTATGTGGTCGGGGGAAATCTGCGTTAGATATTGGGTGTGCTTATGGTTACACTTCGCGGATGCTTGCGAGTTTAGGATATGAGCTTATCGGATCTGACGTTTCTCGTTGGGGTATAAAACAGGCAAAAAGCATCCTTGACAGCGAATTTTTAGTATGTGACGTACAGACACATTTGCCATTTGAAGATGACAAATTTGATTTGGTAACCTGTTTTGATGTGCTAGAGCATCTACCCAACCCCGAGAAGGCTCTCCTTAACATGTTTGATGTATGCAAGGGTACTCTTGTTTGCACTACGCCTAACAAGAAGGTGGAAAAACTAATTCGCAAGTTGATGCATGATTATGATGATACTCATATCAGTGTCAAGTCGCCGCTCGATTGGCGCGAATGTGTTGCAAACAGTTTAGTAGCTAAAGAGTTGAAGGTTGAGGCATTTCACGATTTCGCAGTAAGGTTCTCAGATAGACTATTTTTTAAGTCTTTTAGCGCTCGCACTTATGGGTTAACGGTTCGGATAGTCGCCACAAAGTAACCCTTAGTAGACAGTTGTTGAATATTCCAAAACCGAATTTTATGGTTTAACTTTTTAAGCCAACGCTAACCCTTAAGAAGCTGATTAATGTGAATGCACCCTTGCAAATCGACGTTGTAGTGCTGACAAAGAACAGCCAACACCTACTCAACAAATGCTTAACCTCAATATACCAAAACGTACCAATCAATAACTTGATCATAATTGATGGATTTTCTACGGACCGTACACTTGAGGTTCTGGAGAAGTTCAACCGTAAATACGGTAATGTTCTGCTCTATCAGATGGTGGGTTCAAGGGCTAAGGCACGTACCGAAGGTATACGCAAAGTATCCACTGATTGGTTTATGTTTGTGGATAGCGATGTGTTGCTCTGTCGAGATTGGTTCAAGAAGATCAAAGCGGATTTAGCTGAGGGCGTCGGGGCTATTTGGGGCTTGAACGTCGATGTGTTGCCTAGTGTGACTAATAAATGGATTTTATGTTTCCAAAGTATGGTGGCTAAACAGTGCTTCAAGCTACGCGGCGGAATGCATGATACTCTAATTATGCGTAAGGCGGTAGAAGAGATCAAGATTCCTGAGGAACTTCATTCTTACGAAGACGCCTACATTGTACGTTGGATAGAAGATCATGACTACAAGGTATCGGTCGGAAGTGAAGTCTACTGTTTGCATTATAAGCCGCCTGAAAATTGGAACATCAAAAATGGCATCCAACAAGGCATCGTGGATTTACAATGTGGCTTAGTGTATTCGCATGTGTTTGCATATATACTGTTTTATCCTGTTTTTTTCTTATATTGGGCTGTCCAGCTGCCACTTAATGGGTTTAGAAATAGTATAGCAAAAAACTAAGGCCCTATTCCTTTGATAGGGCCAGCCAAAGATGATCCGAAACTGGCTTCTGCAATATCTCTGCCGAGTCATCCCCGTGCACTAAGAGTCTTTTGTTGGGGTTTGGCGTAAATTCGCCGATGATATCCGCATAGATGTACTCGTTGGCTAAGTTCTCTATGATTTTGGCTGCTGCTTGTGGGTCTGCTGCAATGAGTAACGCGCCGGAGCTGATTAGTTGTAGAGGATCAATTTCATAGAATCGGCATATTTTAGCGGTTTCCGGCTCAACCGTGATTTTTTCTTTATAGATGCGTGCGCCCAAGTTTGCGGCGTCAGCCATTTCGTGGATGCCGTTTAAGATGCCGCCTTCAGTTGGGTCATGCATTGCGTGCACTCCGCCTGTTCGGTAAGCTGTTAAGGCGTCTTTGACCACGCTGATTTGGCTATAGAAGTGTTTGGCACTGTCCAGCAGGGTTTGGTTGAATACTTTTTTGAGTTGCTCTTCTCGGTCGGTCGCCAAAATGGCTGTGCCTTCGATACCGGCGGTTTTGGTGAGTATGATTTTGTCGCCGGTTTTTGCGCCCCCCGCAGTTACGTATTTGCCTTTTTCTGTTAAGCCCATGATGCAGCCAACCACAATCGGGTTAGCCAGCCCTGGAGTGGTTTCACAGTGGCCGCCTACAATGGCTATGCCTAATTCTTTGGCGGCGTTATGCATTTGAGTACAAATTTTTTCGATGATGCTGCTGTCTACATTTTCGGGTAGCATTATGCAGCTGAAGAAGAATACTGGTTCAACGCCAAAGGTGGCGACGTCGTTGGCGTTTACGTTGATGGCTTCCCAGCCAATGTGCTCCACAGCGCCCGTTATGGGATCCATTGAGACTATAGCGTTTTTGTTTCCGACATCCAGTACTGCGCCGTCTACGCCCGCTGAAGGTCCAAGAACGACTTCACTTCGGGCTACGCCTAGGTTTTTGAAAACAACGTCTTTTAGGATGTCTATGGGGATTTTTCCTGGCGGGAGTTTCATATTTTATTCCTCTGTTAGAGGTGGCTTTTAAGCTGTGGGAAAACACGTAGCACTGCATGCATGATTGGGACTGCTATGGCTAAGCCAACGAGCATCTGCACCACGTTAAATGGAACTTCCAGTAATACTGCTGCGACCGGAAAACCAAGTACGACGATTTCATAGGTGAAGTAACCAAAAATCATAATCAAGCCGCCCAATATGACTGATACCGTGGCGCTTATGGTTATGCTCTGGGTCTTTTTCAGTAGTTTCCTGTTTAGATAGCCCACTGTGAATCCCTCAAGCGCCTTGATGACTAATGTGGCTGGAGCAAACACTGCGCCGCCTGGAACAAGCAAATCTGCTATGGCTGCACCGGCTCCTGCAAATGCACCGGCGAAGGGACCTAAAACTAGGGCGGCAACATAAATTATGGTTTCTCCCAAGTTGAAGTATCCAGTGGTAGCGGGGATGGGTATAACGAATATGTAGGTGGCGACTGCCACGAGGGCTGCAAATACAGCTCCCGCTGCGATGGTGGCTGCAGCTCCTAAGGTTCCGTATTTACTAGTCATAGACTTCACAGCGTTATAGTTTTAAGTTACTTATTTTTGCTTGCTCCCTATTAAGCATCATTACTAAATTATTCCTACCTGGAATTCCTTTCGCTTCTTGTGGCTATTATTTTGTAATCACATAGACTTAAGAATTCTTTTCCTTTTAGATTTTTGAGTTAAATTGAATTCAGTTCATTAACTTTTTTAAGTTCTTTTATTACTGAAAAATCAAAAAAAACTCATACAATGATGCGCCCAAAGTTGAGAAAAGCCTTGAGACAATTCTACCGAATTTACTCAAAAATCAGCATTAAACCAGCAATACAGGCGTAAAAATAAACAATACGGACAATTCCCTAAACGCAGGCCCACATGGACCAACCTTAATGGAAGACTTTCACATCAGAGAAAAATCATGAACTTCGACCATTAACGCCCTTTCTCACTTTTACATCTATAGAGGGGATAGGTCACACAACACAAATGAGACTATTTTTTGTTGGGTATCCACCGCGCCTTATCCCATTGTACTCTTCCGGATTTTTTAACAGGTTTTTCTCCATGATAGCCGCAAGCATAGCATCGTCCATCATGCACTGAAACCACATCGCCGCAGCTTGGGCAACAGTACTTCTCGGCTTGGCTTTTTAGGAATTCATCCATGCCTTTTTCTTTGATCATATTTTGGTTTTCAGTCATACTCATGCCATAACGTGCCTGATAATGAGCGTCCAATTTGCCTAAGCGCTCGCAAGGCATATCTGCGCATTCATAACAGAAGCTGAGTTGTTTACCAACCTTTTTTGGGCAATCCCGTTTAAGGAATGCACAGTTTTTGTTCCTAACCCGGCAACCAACACAATGTGACACTTCCCCTCTCTTGGTTGGTACACCCCGTGAATAGGCAAGGTAGCTTTTGCAGATTCCGCAGTTCATGCCGCAGGGTGCGATGAGTTCGGGGGTAAATTTGGAATCCATAACTGTGATAATGTGGCTATTTCGTTTATGTTTTTTGTTAACAGCTAATCTGCAAAAAAAAATCCAGAACTTCTCCAATTCGTATTAGGAATTAAGTGTGGAAAAACGACGGTTAACACTACTAAATCCCATTCCTGCGACTCATTTTTTCCTTAAGTCAATATCCAGAAGAGGAAGCTCTAACAAAAATTTTGGAGTTCCCCAAAACTATCTATTTGTCCTATTGATAAGTCGACTTTGTTTGAAACAAACGGGCATGTACCCGTCGGTGTAGTGAAGGGTCGACATGGCTGGGTCAACAGCGCCTAGGAGGAACTGCTTTAGTGGAAGCAACAGAAGCCGCCTACACAATGGCTTTTTCGTCTTTGGGCGCAACTCTTAGGAAAAGCAAAGCCATAAGGTTATTACTTAACCCTATTTTCATTTCTTTGGATCAGTAAAATGCCTAAACCCAAACAAAAGCCAAAAGTTAAGCCTAAAACAGAAGCTCCAGAAGAACCCGTAGATAAAACAACGTTGAATTTTCTATCCCTCCTGGGCATCTTGGGTTTAATCCTAATAATTGCAGGCATAGCCTCAATATTTCTGATTTCCACAATCATAGGTGTTGGATTGATAATTGTAGGAATAGCTGTTTACGTCTTGTTTTTTGTTATGGAAAAACGGCTAAAAGTTATCTAAACCCCAAATTCACCTCGTAAGCTACTTCTTTAAAGATATCTTGGCTGTTTCCCTACATAATTCTTAATTATCGCGTCCGCTAAATGGGTTGGCGAGGAATTACTAAAAATGGTAAAAATGGATTTCGGTGGCGTTAAAGAGGACGTCATTACTCGAAAAGAGTTCACAGTTGCTCAAGCCCAAAAAATCCTAAAAGATGAAGTTGTCGTCTCACTCGGCTACGGAATACAAGGTCAAGCCCAATCACTCAACATGCGAGATCAACGGAATAAAAGTAATCATCGGTCAAGAAAAAGAAGGCATATTCAAAAAAGAATGGGACAAAGCAGTTGCAGACGGATGGGTTCCAGGCAAAAACCTCTTCCCAATGGAAGAAGCAGCCAAAAAAGGAACAATCAAAATGTTCCTACTAACCGACGCAGCACAAAAAGCAGTATGGCCAAAAATCAAAGCAACCCTCAAAGCAGGTGACGCACTATACTTCAGCCACGGCTTCAGCATCGTCTACAAGGAACAAACAGGCGTTATCCCACCAAAAGACATAGACGTAATACTTGTTGCACCAAAAGGCTCAGGCACCATCGTGCGCAGAAACTTTGTTGACGGAAGCGGCATAAACTGCAGCTTTGCAGTCTTCCAAGACGCAACAGGCAAAGCCGAAGAACGCGCAAAAGCACTCGGCATCGCCATCGGCGGAGGATACCTCTTCCCAACAACATTTGAAAAAGAAATTTACAGTGACTTAACAGGCGAACGCGGCACATTAATGGGTGCACTCGCAGGCATACTAGAAGCCCAATACAAAACTCTGCGTGCACATGGTCACAGCCCAAGTGAAGCATTTAACGAAAGCGTTGAGGAACTCACACAGAGCCTCATCCGCCTTGTCGACGAAAACGGCATGGACTGGATGTACTGCAACTGCAGCGAAACCGCACGCATCGGCGCATTACGCTGGAGAAGACGTTTCCGTGAAGCAACCCAACCAGTGTTTGATTCACTCTACGAACTCGTCGCAGCAGGCGAAGAAACACGCATCGTCCTTGAAAAGAGCAAAGCACCAGACTACCGCCAGAAACTCGCTGACGAACTCAAAGAAATGGGCAACAGCGAAATGTGGCGTGCAGGCGCAACCGTGCGTTCACTACGCCCAAGCAAACAAAAGAAAGAGTAAACCTCTTTTTCTTTTCTTTTGTTTTAATTTTTATTTGTTTTATTTTTTAGTTTTCGTTTGTTTGCTAAGCTAATCTTTTATACTCGCAAAACACCGCTTGCCTCTAACATTCGAGGCACCAGTTTGGAATACGTTGCCGTAGCTGCAATAGCTGTCTTTGCTGTGACGCTGTTTCTGATGATTAAGCGTCCATGGGGTATAAAGCTTGGTTACGCAGCGGGGATTGGCGCGGTGGCTTCGCTTCTGTTGGGTACGGTTAGTTTGGGGCAGGCAGCAGAGTCTTTTTTGGACATTTGGGATGCGGCGTTGGCGTTTATCGGTATCGTTGCGTTTTCGGTGATTCTGGATGCGATGGGTTTTTTCAAATGGGCTGCGCTTCGGGTTGTACGGTTGGCAAAGGGCAGTGGTTTGCGACTCTACTTCTATGTGTCGTTGCTTACTGCGGCAGTGAGCATACTCTTTGCCAACGACAGCGCTGTACTCATCCTCACACCTATCGTGCTGGAAATTATTAGTCAACTAAAAATTGATAGCAAAGGCAAACTCGCCTATCTCTTCGCCGCAGGACTCATAGCAGACACAGCCGCTATGCCACTCATCACCAGCAACCCCATCAACATCTTAAGCGCTGACTTCTTCGGCTACACCTTCATCGACCACCTCATCTTCATGGGTCCAATCGCAGTAGCCACCATCACAAGCAGCATGCTTTTGGTATACGTCTTTTTCCGCAAAAAAATCCCCAAAACCTACGACACAACTGCCGTGGACATCCTTGCATGGTCAACGCCCATCAAGCCCAGACTGCTAAAAGTGTGCCTTGTCACCTTAGTCGCTATCGACGTGGGCTACATTGCTGCGTCATTGGCGAGGATTCCTGTTGCATTGGTGATTTGTTCTGGCGCAATCTTCCTCTTAATCGTGTACATGACAAGCCTTAACGGTGAAATTATACGGGGCGAACGTAAAGGCCTCAAGGGCTTAGCTCGAGACATCAACTGGGACATCGTACTTTTCATGTTAAGCATCTTCCTTGTTGTGCAGGGGTTGGCGAATGCCGGCATCACCAGTTGCTATCTTCTGCATTGATTTCGGCGAGCACGCTGCCATCTGCTTTTGGAGTGATTGCTCCCAGCATGGTTGTAACAGTCGGCGCATCTTTCATGAATAATTGGCCCATGACCATTCTTGGTTTAATGTCCATTGAACACATCGCTTCAACAGTAACGTTGAGTGGTCAAGCATTCTACGACATTGGTTTTCACAAACATAATCGGCAACAATCTTGGACCACACTTCTTCCCATTGGGATCATTGGCGATTTTAATGTGGCTGGAAACCATGAAGCGCAAAGGCGTAAACATCAGCCTGTGGAGCTACTTTAAAGTCGGCGCGGTCCTCTCCATCATAGAAGTTGTTGTGGCGTCGATAGTTCTATGGATAGAGATTGCCTTGTTAGGGTTCAAGCTTTTTTAGGTACAACTTCAAGTGATATCTTAAGTGGTTAGCATGTTGATTGGTAAAGGTAACTTCGGACAGGATTTCCTAAAGGGCGAAGCCGTAGTTGTTACAGGTTCTTTTTAAAAAACAGACAGGGAATTCAAAAAGACTACTGTTTTCTCGATTGATGAAATGCAGGCTAAACTCAAAGATTTAGGCGATAGTTTATAGACTGGAGCTTCAACGGCAGCGTCCATAGATATACCATCAACAAAATCACGGCTTACTACATGCATCAGCAGGAGCAACTCAGGGCTTTGAGAAGAACTCAGCGAAGCTGGCGGAGAACCTCGAGATTATGAATGGCTGGATTGCCGATTCGCAAGCACTGATTAAAGCGTTATCTCAATGACTACAAGTTTTGCAGTTGGGGTTCTTGGGCAGTGGCACAGTTGTGAAGCTCATGTCAGTGAAGTCGCAAACCAACATTTTGCCAATTCAAATTTGAGCCGACTCCTGTGATGAGTTTGATGGCTTCCATGGCTTCGAGACTGCCCATTATACCAGCGGAGGCGCCGATAATGCCAAAAACCTTCTTTTCGGAGCTAACAGTGCGATTATGCATTGTGCATTCTAAGCAGCCAGTTTCTGGTGGATTAAACACGGCGAGGTTACCTTCCAGTCCCATGACTGCGGCGAAAACGTAGGGTATACCAAGTTTTATGCATGCTCTGTTGATAAGGTAGCGGGTTGGAATATTGTCTAAGCAGTCAACTACTACATCAACGCCATCTATGAGCGATTCAACATTTAATGCATCCACCTTCTCAATTACGGCATAAGCTTTAATCAGTGGATTTTTCTTGGCGAGCAGCTTGGCGGCGACTTCAGCTTTAGGCTGATGCAACTCGTCGGGGCTATAGAGGATTTGTCGATGCAAATTGTGGGTTTCAACCGTGTCAGGGTCGATTAGGCGCAAGTAGCCCACACCCGCCAAAGCAAGATAAAGCGAACATACCGAACCTAAACCACCCACGCCAACAACGGCAACACGGGCATCTGCAAGCTTTTGCTGCCCAGCCGCACCCAACTCATCAATCAGTAACTGCCGACTATAGAATAACTTTGCAAATTCGTCTTTCTCTTTATCCATCGCTAATCTGTCTCTTTGGCGTTGTATTTGCCTTTATTGCGGAACTGCCTATCAAATATTTGCCTAACCTGCCCAATCGTGCTGGCTTCCTCGGGGCTTTTGTCGTCTCGGATGCGGGTGATTCTGGCGAATCGGAGCGCCATTTGGCTTTTGTATTTGGGGCTTTGCTGGATTTCGTTGTATGCGACTTCGACGACGATTTTGGGGATAACGTTACTCGGTGACCTTCTTGGTTTACGGCAGATTCCTTTTAGCCGCTCTGTCAAATCGATGATTTCTGCGTCAGTTAAGCCCTTGAAAGTCTTTCCAATATCCAAAAACTCGCCTGACTCAGGGTCTCTTGCAGCCAAGATAATAATCAGATAACCAACCTTTCCGTCTGCCATAACCGTATTCGGCGGCGGTGATGACCAAATCTAATGGTTCAAGGATGGTTTTTATTTTTAGCCACCGTTTGCCTCTGCGTCCGGGCGTGTATGGGCTGTCGGGTTTTTTTGCCATTAAGCCTTCATGGCCTGCGGCTATGGCTTCTTTTAGGTAGCTTTCAGCTTGCACTGGCTGGTCGGTGACGATTTGGTTGGTTAAGGCGATTTTTCCTGCGGTTTGAGCCAAGAATTTCTCGGCGTTCAATATAGGGTTTAGCGATTAGGCTTTCGCCATTGAGGAACAGGATATCAAAGAGATAAAGTGTTAACGGAATTTTCTCTTGCATACCAGCGATTTCTCGGGTACGTTTGAATCTGCGCATCAAATGCTGAAACGCGATTGGGTAACCAGCGCGTATCGAGAGCAATTACTTCTCCTTCAACGATGGCGTTATCAGCTTGAAGGTTATGCTTTACGGTTTCAACTATGTCGGGAAGACTTTCAGTGACATCGGTTAATCTTCGACTAAAAACGCGTACGGCTCCGCCTTGTTTGTGGATTTGCACTCTTGCCCCATCGTACTTGTACTCAAAGGCACTGTTGCCGTCTTGCTGCTGCGAGGGCTTCCTGCACGGATTCGGCTGTTTGAGCGAGCATCAATTGGACTGGGCGAAAAACGCTAAAGTCTGCCTTCTCCAAAATCTCGATGCCCTCAGTTTTCAGTTTTTCAGCAACTTCTCCTATGTCGCCTAGAACCATGGCGGCATGCTGAACCCTCTGCAACGGAACATCAAAGGCTCGTGCAACAGCTTGCTCGATTAACCCTTCATGCAAGCCGGTGCGCATTTCGCCTGAAAAGATTTTAATTAGGTATTTGGCTTCGACTGGCGTAGCTTGGCTTAGCAGCGTGGTGATTTGGACGTTCTTTTTTAGTTCTTGACCCTGTACCCTGCGTTTGGCTGATCACTTCGAATGCACGCCTAACTTCTGCGATTGTGAGTGGAGTTTGGGTTAGTTGCATTTGTTTTTTAGATTTAGATTGCTCCAAGAACGACTTTGGTGGCTGAACCGATGTCGCCTGTTTTAGCAATAGCTCCACGGAATAGGCTCCAATCGAAAACACTTACCCGCTCAAGAATGCGCTGCAAGGTTGCCCAGCTTACTTCCAGCGTTTTTTGGCTGTATTTGGGGAAGGCTCTACCCACCATCATGTTGACTGCTGGTTCGATTTCGTCTGAACCCAGCGTTTTGAGGTAGTTTGCGGTTTGATCTATGATTTCGAGGCGTTTCTTTGTGGCTTCAACGGTTTCGAGTAATTCGCTGAGAGATTGGAATGAGGTAGGCATAATTTAGCCCCAAAAATCCGCATTAAAATAAGGCGTTTGAGACTATAATTTATTGCCCCGCGTTTTCACTTTCACTGACCCCTCCCATAGTTGGCTATGTTGGATTGTCGATGCTTTAAATAGATAAAAATGACGTAACTGGTTTTTGTGAAGTAACGATGCAACAAAAACTAATACTTAAAGCGCCGATGACCAAAGTAATCACAACACCGCTTGCCTTTAATGAGCCAGACATAGATGGGCTTTTTCCAGGCTTCAAAGCAGGAGACTTCGCCTTAGTCTATGGCCCACAATCAGTTACTTCTTTAATGTCCCAACTCGTCATTCGAGCTCAACAATCCAAACAACTCGGTGGCTTAGAAAGTAAAGTGGTCTTCATTGACGCAGCCAACAGTTCCTCACTATCAAATATTTTGCAGGCTGCAGAACAACAACAAATAGACCCTAAAACAGCCCTTGGAAACGTCGTTAACTTGCGGGCATACACAGCGTATCGGTTGACTTCACTGATAATGGAGGAGCTAGTAAGAAGCTGTGGCAGTATCCAATGCAAAAATCGTAGTCGTTTCTGACATTGTATGTCCCTTCTTAAATGACAATATAGATGACCAAGAAGCAAAAGCCGTCTATAGCCAAATTATGGCTAATCTTGCAAGCTTTGCAAAAAGACACAGGATCATCATAGTCGCAACATATCTATCGCATGAAAGTAACCGAAGAAACAATACTCTACAAGAAATTAGTACATCTAAAGCGACTGCGGTACTTAGATTCTCAAAAACGCCCTATACAAGCGAAGTAGAGTTAGAGAAGCATCCGTCATATATGTTGGGTGTTGTGGAGTATACTCCTGAAATCAAAACGCTAACTAACTATTCTGCGCCAAACAGCGTAAATATAGGGCTTACGTTAAGCTACAAAAAATTATAAAAAATAAAAACCCTTTTTTTGTAAGGATGATTAGTTAAGGGTTAAGAGAACACAGAGAACGACGATTCGCCTTCAGGCTCTTCGTTTTTCTTATTGATCTCAGCGATTTTCTTATTGACTTCCTCAACTTCTTTTGTGTTGCCTAAGGCTTTTTGGCTGTCCCTCAGGTTTTCAAGTGCACTTAAACCATAACGGTCAAAGCCTTTGCCCAAGGAGATATCAGAGGATTTCGTGAAGAACTCAACAGCTTTCTGGTACTCTTTCAAGTTGAAGCTACATTCGCCTGCTTTATAATTCATTTCTGCGGAGCCAAAGTAGTTTTGGCCTTTATAGTAGAGGTCTGCCACTTTCGCGAAGAGGTCACGTGCCTCCGCGAGTTTGCCGCTCTCCATTAAGGCTTGAGCGTCTTTGTGGAGTTTGATCGTGTCTACTTTTTCAGTCATAATTATCAACGGCAAAAATATTGAGGGAACTCACATTTAGAATTTTCCCTACCTGCAACATGACCTACCTTGGTAATTCTCTTCAACATCGGGTCTTTCTGTCACTTTGAACGGGTACATTGTTGAAAAAAGTCGGGGTTTCATTCTACTTATGGTTTGTTGTGCAACCTGCCTGCAACCCAACACAAGTCCAGATAGCAAAAAACAGTCTTTATTGAGCTGTGCTAAACTTATGGCGCAATCAGTTTAAGATAGATGGCTTTTGCTGAGTATAACCTGTTTTCGGCTTGCTCATAAATCACTGCTTTCGGGCTTTGGATGGATTCAGCATCTATTTCATAGCTTCGGTGAATGGGCATGTCATGCATGATGTAGGCGTCGCTTCCTTTGAGTAACTGTGAGTTGATTTGGTATGGCATCATAAGTTTGATGCGCTTCTCTTTTTCAGCTGCGAATTTGGGGTCGGTAAAGAATTCCATGTCAATCCAAGTGTCGGTGTAGACGAAGTCTGCGTCTGCAACTGCTTTTTTCACGTCTAAGGTGGATTCCCAGAGCCCTGATTTCTTTGCCTCAGCCAAAATTTCATCGTCACGTGCAGCCTCGTTGAAAATGGGTGTTACCGTGGTTAATTTGACGCCTGTTTTGGTACAGCCCTCAATGAGCGAGTTGGTTACGTTGTTGTGGACGCCGATGTAGACGAGTTTGGCGCCTTTTAGTTTGCCCCTTTTCTCTTTTATGGTTATTAAATCGGCTAGGGCTTGGCTGGGATGATATTTTTCGTCACAGCCATTGATAACTGGAACACGTGAAGCAGTCGCCATCTTCAACAAATCGGAGTTACACAGGAGCCGCGCCATGATACAGTCGACATTGCGGGAGAGATACTGGAGTTCATCTGAGATGTCGGCTAGAGTGAAGTTTGTAGTTCGCCAGTCAATGTATACTGCATGGCCACCCAGCTGAGTCATGGCCACCTCAAATGAGACGCGAGTGCGGGTGCTAGTTTTCTGGAAAATCAGGGCTGCAGATTTACCCTCGAAGGTTTTAAGGTACTTTTTGGGGTTCAATTTAACTTCAATGCCTAAATCAACAAGGCCCTCGAGGTCTTTTCCACTTAATTCTTTGAAGTTAAGTAAATGCATCTTTAATGTACCTTCAGTTACGCTTGAATCAACCATGTAATAATAAGCTTTATGCAAAAACCTTTTCCGTAGAACCACTCAACCAATACTTGGGACAAGAAATGATTCTGCTCGTATCCTCCAACAAGGACATTGCAAGCCAAACCATCAAACAACAAATCCTAAAACATTACATCTTCCACCAAATCCCCGAGACCTACCAGCAGAACCCAGTTTTCACCGCATGCGTCAACGAAAAAAAAGTCACCTTGATAACTCTAAACGAGGAATCTGTGCGGGCGCAGGATTTGCCCGAAAAGTTTCCAGAGGCAGAACTCATCGTTTTCATCTCACGCCATAGCAGCCAAAGCGCCAAACCAACTCTCACTGTTCATACCCCCGGAAATCTTGGAACCGCAGAACTCGGCGGATTACCAAAAAACGTCTCAGTTTCCCCAGCGGTTGCCATGCAAACAGCCCTAAGAGCGCTATTGCACTACAAACAGCAGCAGTTACTACTTAACTATGAAGTTTCATACGAATGCACCCACCATGGCCCAAGCCTAAATATACCCACCATGTTTGTGGAGCTTGGAAGTTCTCCCGCGCAATGGAGTGATGCGATGGCAGCCGAAGCCGTTGCACATAGTGCTATGACGGCAATCGCCAACTTTGAAGCGCCAACAGCCACCGCTGTTTTAGGTATCGGCGGAACACATTACAATCAACAGTTTACGTTGATGTCTATGGTGGGGGCAGCAACGTTTGGGCATATGATCCCAAAATATGCAGTTTCCTTGATAGATGCTGAGTTAATTGAACAGTGTGTGGAGAAAACTTTGGAGAAGGTGCCTTTGGCGTTGCTTGATTGGAAGGGTATTAAAAGTGAAGATAAACCTGGTTTGCTCGCTGCTTTGGAATCAGCTGGGTTGCCCTACAACAAAGTTTAAGGTCAACTTTGCCCATTTCCTTTAGGGTAATGTTTAAACGTCTTTATATTGTAGTTTTTAAACCTAAAAATTACAGCAACGTTTATTATTCCTGATGAAATCTTGAGTGTGCGGTAAATATGGGAGTAAAATCTTGGCTAACGCAGGCAGCTAGAACCTTAAAGCTAGCCGTTAAACCTGATCGCGAAGAGCTCTGGCTCTCAGTCAAAATCAGCCTTTTAGGCATTGGAGTAGTTGGCTTAATCGGTTTCGTAATTAAAATACTGGCATTCTTCTTGACACAAGGAACTGCTGCTGCTACTTAGAAGGTAAACTATATGGACAAAAAAGAAGAGCTATCTCAAGTAAAAATATTCGCAGTTAAAACAACCACCGGTCAAGAACGCAACGTGGCGCGGTTAATTGCATCTAAAGTAGAAATGACCCATATCCCAATCAAGGCTCTTCTTGTGCCAGACACACTAAAAGGTTACGTCTTCATCGAAGCAGATGGACCACACCTAATAGAAGAAGCCATCGCAGGCGTAAGACACGTCCGCTCCAGAATTCCAGGGCTAATCAGCTTCAACGAAATAGAACGCTACATCGTACGCAAGCCAGTCATGGAAGACCTCAGCGAAGATGATGTTGTAGAAATCACTGGTGGACCATTCAAAGGTATGCGAGCCAAAATCACAAGACTCGACAAGTCTAAAGGCGAAGTTACGCTCGAATTACTCGAAGCAACATTCACTTTGCCAATTACAGTACATTCAGACTATGTAAAACTAGTTGAAAAAGCAAAAGCATAAAGTGATACAAAATGGCAGACAAAAAAGTTGTAGAATTAATCGTCAGCGGCGGTCAAGCCAACGCAGGTCCACCATTGGGTCCAGCATTAGGTCCATTAGGCGTCAACATAGTGGCTATCGTCAATAAAATCAACGAAGTCACAAAAGAATACGCTGGAATGAAAGTTCCAGTAAAGATAGCCGTTGACACCGAAGATAAAACCTTCGAAGTAACCGTCGGCACACCCACAGCATCCGCACTAATAGTTGCTGAACTTAAAATCGAGAAAGGCTCAGGTACTCCCAACAGCGTTAAAGTTGGCGACTTGACCATGGAGCAAATAGTAAAGATTGCAAAAATTAAGGCTCCACAGCTCTTAGCACCAAACACAAAGAAAGCTACCAAAGAGTTGCTCGGTACATGCGTGAGCATGGGCGTAACCGTTGAAGGTAAAGACCCCCGAGAAGTCCAGAGAGACATCGACGCTGGCACCTATGATAACGTATTCGGTAATGCCTAATGTTGGGCGAATATTTTTATAATTGGGTTCTTATCCCCTATTGGCACGAGGCTTAAAAATGCCCCTAGACAACAAAACCATTATCAGAAGCAATTAAACAGGCAAAAGCTAAATCTGGTGAAAAGAAGTTCAACCAGACCGTAGACTTGATCCTTGACATCGTCGAAATCGACATGAAGGCACCAGAAGGCAAAATCCAAGAGATAGTAGAACTTCCACATGCAACAGGCAAACCAAACAAAATTTGTGTTAGTTGCTTCTAGGCGGAGACTTCGTTGTAAAAGCGAAGGATGCCGAAGCTGAAAAGGTAATTGAACGCGCAGATCTTAGATGCCTTAAACGGCAAAAAGAAGGAACTGCGTAAACTCGCCAGCGACTACGACGTTTTCATCTGCGAAGTCCCATTGATGCCCCTGGTCGGTAGGATTTTGGGTCCAGTTTTGGGTCCAAGAGGCAAAATGCCAATTCCAGTTCCAGCAAACGCTGACTTAGTCGCTCTAATCAAAAAGCACCGCAACACTGTGATAGTAAGAATGCGCGCTCAACCAATCATTCAAGTTTCCGTTGGCTCCCAACAGATGAAGGATGAAGAAATAGTCGATAACACCATGACGGTTCTACGTATGTTAGATGGAAAATTAAAGCGTGGCCTTAAAAACGTAAAGTACGCTTTCATCAAGACCTCCATGGGTGAGCCAGTCAAAATTAAAGCTTAAGGAGAAGAAGAATTATGCCATCCCAACAAGTATTAGATGAGAAATCAAGCGAAGTAGAAGCCATAAAAGACATATTCAAAGAATACAAATCCGTCGGCATCGCCAGCCTCAAGAAGGTCCGCGCCTCACAGCTCCAAGAACTCAAGAAAACTATGAAAGGCCAAGTTTACCTACGCGTCCTCAAGAACACACTGACTAAAATCGCCCTTGAAGAACTAAACCAAGCAGAACTCAAAAAGCTTGAGGAATACTTGGAAGGATCAAACGTTTTCCTCTTCACTGATTTAAACCCCTTCAAACTAGCCCTAATGTTAGAAAAGGGCAAAGTCAAAACCTTCGCTAAAGCAGGCGACACCGCAGCAGAAGACATAGTTGTTCCATCAAGCAACACCGGTCAACCACCAGGACCAGTAATCAGCCAACTAAACGCCGTCGGACTTCCTACAAGAATCGAGAACGGCAGCGTTTGGGTTAGCAAAGACACCCTTGTCGTACGCAAAGGTGAACCAATCAATGACCGATTGGCAGGTGTCCTATCCAAACTCGGCATAAAATCCGTCGAGTTAGGCATCTCCATGCGTGCAGTCTACGACAACGGCATGATGATTACCGGCGATCTACTCAAAGTTGACGTAACAGCTACAAAACGCAGTGTTGAAGTAAGCAACCAAGAAGCATTCGCACTAGCACTCGAAGTTGGATACGCATCTAAAGACACAATCAAGCCACTACTACAACGCGCACACCAGAAAGCAGTATCACTTTCAGTCGGAGCAGCCATCCCAACCAAAGACACCATTGCAGAAATAATCCGCAAAGCCAATGCAGAAATGACTAGCCTCAGCGGCGCAGTCGCCAAAGCTAAGCCAAAAGCAGCCTAAAATTTTCTTTCTCTTTGTTATTTTTAATCTATTAAATAAGAATTAGTCCTGATTCTGGGTTATAGTTTCTTTAAAGTTTGTTTTCTATACCTGTAAAATGCACTATTGCCCACAAAAGCGGCGGGACTTTTTATTTATCTAAGCGGTGTCTGTAGCCTTCATAATCTGGCAGCTTGCGACAATAATCTTCATGCATCAACGTCGATGATATGATGAAGTCAGCTGAGGACCTGTTCATCGCAATCGGTATATTCCAAACAACCGCCACTCTGAGCAACGCTTTCACATCTGGGTCATGAGGCAATGGCGCCAATGGGTCCCAGAAGAAGATGAGAAAGTCAATGTCACCGTCGGATATGCGTGCGCCAACCTGCATGTCGCCGCCCAATGGGCCCGACTCCAAAATGTGGATGTCTAAGCCTAATTCTTTTTCAAGAAGCAACCCTGTGGTTCCAGTAGCGTAGAGGTCATGCTTCTCAAGTAGGGCACAATTGTATTTTGCCCATTGTAGCATGTCCTCTTTTTTGTTATCATGGGCGATAAGGGCGATTCTTTTTTTACGTCTGATTGTTGCAGAATTAATCAAGCCGCTTCCCTGCCCATAGCGTTTGTTAGGCTAATTTCTTAGTCATAACATATGCGTCTTCGCCGTCACTATAATATCCATTAATTGTGCGGGTAATCTCAAAACCCAACTTTTTATACAGCGAAATCGCGGCATCATTAGTCACGCGGACCTCTAAGAAACCTTGCTTAGCTTTATAGTACTCCATACCCTGAAGTGCCCTGTTAATTATTCCTTGGGCAACACCTTTTCTTCTAGCTTGTGGCAATACTGCAATAGAGACAACATGGCCTTTTCGGACTAAGCCGCCGAAGCCAAAGTTAGATAATCCAACTTCTATGCGGCACATGATGTAGCCAATGATTTTTTCCTTCTTCTTCTGCAACGATGAAGGTTTCTGGAAATCGTTGATGAAGGTCTACAAAGAAGAAGTCTGTATAGTTTTCTGGGAGGCATACACGGTTGATTTGCATGACCGATTGTAGGTCGTCTGGCACAAATTTGCGTAGTGTGAAGGTTTGTTGCATCGTTTCGCCTTGCCTAAACAGGATTTCCGTGTTTAAACTTAAAGGTTACGCTTTAAACGTCAACCATGCGCCTAAATTACATGTTGAAGATGTTGGTTTATGTCTTGTTTTCTTCTGGTGCCTTGAAAACTGGCAGGGTGTAGCTTCCTTGAGGCATTGCCCAGACACGGGAGGCTGAACCAGCGATTTTGAGGGCTTCGTTTAAGGCGTCGTTTACTGCGCGGGCGGTTTTTAGTTTAAAGATGCTTGTTGCGTAGAAATCAGGCATCGAAGAAACCAATATGATGGGGTGATTCTGCAGTGCTTTTAGGAGGTAGAGTGCTTTGTGTCCGCCCATGACGAAGTTGCGTTTAACCTCTTTCTCGACAGATTTTATGTCTCCTAAACGTGTCATCCAATCATAAAAGACTTGGTTGCCGTGGCCCTCTAAGCATTCAGCAACTAAAATGATAACTCCACCGCGTTTGACTGCATCTAAAGCGTTGTCTAAGCCCTTGTAGGCTTGGTAGAGGTTCATGTCGGCTGGGTATCCGCCTGCGCTAACGACTATGATGTCGGCTCGGCGATCCACTGTTATCTGGTACATTTCATCCACCAGTTTAACGCCTTCCATGAATGCGGCTTCTACGTCGCCTGCGAAGGCTTTGACTATTTCGCCTTTCTTGTTCTCAACTACGTTAACGATAAAGTCTACTTTTGCTAGCCGCGCCGCTTCAGTCATATCAACATGCACTGGGTTATCTTCGAGGATTGCTGTTCGGGCGTTGGGGTTTACTAGCATGGCGTGGTTATGCTGGATGGTTTCATTACCGCACACAGCTGGCAAGACGCTTTTTCTTCCGCCTCCATAACCTGCATAATAGTGATAGTTCACGTCGCCAAGGAGTACTTTCACGTCGGCTTCTGCGAAGACGCGGTTAACCATTATTTTGTTGCCATGAGTTTTGGTTGTACCTATGTTGACTAAATCTGTGGCTGTGCAGCAGTGGCTAATTGCTTTGACTCGTTTTGAGCGACTTCTGCTCCGAGGAGTTCTGTTGCTTCTTCGGGTTTAACTGCGCGGTGGGTTCCGCAGCCAAAAATTACTGTGACGTTTTCGTCTTTTACGCCTGCCGCATTTAATTCGGCGAGCACTGGGATAAGCATGCGTTCGCTGGGTGTTTTGCGTGTAGCGTCATCAACGACGATGGCGACTTTGCTTTCTGGTTTGGCTATTTCTATAGAGGCGTTTGGTTCCTATAGGCTCCTTTAGGGCGCGTTCGATTTCTGCTTTCTGGTCTGGTGCAGCTGCCCTGTCTTTGGGTTCAATTGTGCCGAGTAGGTTTCGGGCTGGAATCGAACGCATACGTCAGTTTTTCCGTAGGGTAACCAAACATCAACCATGCCAAGTCACTTATGTTGAATTTACTCGGTGCATGAAACTATTAAGCCTTATCAAGATAGCACCAAAAAAGCGCCTGCGACCCAGAGAGAAGATGAAGTTAAAAATTAAGGTGTTTTGCATATACGGACTGCATCGTCTTTAATGCCTTGTAATTGTTGGGCAGTGGGTTTACCCCTTAGGTCACCCAGTCGGCCTTGTGTGCTGTGTTCTATTGAACCGTGGAATTCACACAGAACATACCATTCTGCTGCAACAGTGAAGCCTATGTGATCAAAGTATTGTCCTATATCTTTGCCTACGGGGATGGCTTCAGCGATTCCGGTGTGTGGGCCTGAATAGGTTACGAATACTATGGCTTTTTTGCCTTCAACTTTTGGGGCGTCAAGCTTTATTTTACCGTTTTCTCGGTAGAAATTGAATTTTTTCTGGAGAAATTTGGTCATTTGCTCGGGTGGATGCCAGGAGTGGGATGGGCAGCCTACGCAGACTAAGTCATAATCGTAGTAGTCGAGGTTTTCGGCTTCTTCAGGTTTTTTGATAGTTACGTGAACGTTTGCTTCTTCTAGGCCTTGTTTTATGGCTTTGGCTACTTTTTCTGTGTTGCCAGTTTTAGACCAGTAGATTATGAGTGCTGTTTCGATTTTTTTGAACTCGAAAGGTTTCAAATTATTCGCCTAAATAACTCTAGTAGGAAATGCTGTTTGTGCCGATTTTTATGTGTTTGCACTTCATATCTAAAAAGGGATGAGGGGGTGTGTTACAAATTTTCTCAATGCCTTTTGCCAGTTCTATAGTGGATCAAAATTTTGGTTTTGGAGCTTGTGGTTTGTTGTAGAACCAGCCTGCAACCCAACGCAGGTATAGACACAAAAAAGAGGTCTTTAGCGAACTGTTCTGGTAGATAATGAGTAAGGGAGGTGTTGCTATTATTACTACTAGAAAAAGGAAACCACGTTTAGCTTATTTTGCATGTTGTGTGAAAAAAGACGGGGCACAGCAACAACTTGAAAAAAATCAGAGTTTACGATATAAATAAATCGTATGCGAAGGATACCCTAACTGTGGGTTTTCACAGAAATTCTCTATCTTCTCAGGATGCCAACCTACAACTTCATAATCATGCGAAACCACTCGGGCGCCCTTTTTGAGGTCACGTTCCAATTTGGGCTTAATCTTCTCATTGGCGCTAGTCGTCAGGTAAAGATAAACTACGTCGGCAGCGGTTAAGTTCACGTTAAACATGTCATCATTAACGATTGTAACCCGATCTGCTAACCCGCATTCATGAATAGAGCAAAGCGCCTTCTTAGCCAAATCCTCACGCAACTCAATCCCAACGCCGCGTGCACCAAAGGTTTTCGCCGCCATAATCACCGTTCGCCCATCTCCTGAGCCCATATCAAAAAGAACTTCGCCGGATTTCAAACCAGCCAACTTTAGCATATACTCTACGACAGTACTGGGACTTGGAACAAACGGAGCAATAAACAATCTATATCATCATCCAAACCATAAAGTTTGCAAGTCATGAAACATAAGCATCATTTTTTGGTCTAGGCCTTTTTGCTTCGCCGCATTTAACGCAGCTCTGAGCGCAGAGGTCAAGATATTTTTCTTCATCACTGGATCCGATTGCAGCCGCTGCTTTAGCGCACAATTCGCTGGGTTCGCTACAGCCTTCTTCTTTACAGAGATTGGAGATGTATTGGCATATTTCCTGCACATCCTTAGGTTCAAGAACCGCACGGTTAGTACGCACAAGCAAACATAACTCTCGCGCCATAACACAGGTTTTCACAAATTTTATGCGTTCCAAAACTTCGTTGCGTAGGTTTTTTCTGCTTATTTCCACAGATGCATTCTCCTAAAGCATAACAAGCAAACAACCAGAAATAAACGGTTCTACACTTAAAAAGATGATGCATTCTTTAAGTTTCACAAAGCCTAAATGCCATGATACCACATTTTAGGTAGACGCAAGTGCTCGCACTCAATAAAAAAAAGAAACTTGTAATTGTGATAATTATAGCGCTTGCACTAAATGGCTTCACATTTATCTCGGCTTATCCTCGAACCTTAAAAACGCTTGATGCCACCTTCGCTGCAGACTTTTCAGCCTACTACATAGGCGAGTGGCGATTATTCCATAACCCAACCACAATCTACTGGTCAGGCGACTATCTCCCGGGAGACTACATGATTCCACCAAAACCACAGACATTCATGTATACCCCTTCTTTCTTGATCTTCTTTGCTCCTTTTCTGGCTGTGGACTACCAGACTGCACTAAACTTCTTTGACATTATACAAGTCCTCTCCATGTTTGCGTTGGCGTTCTTTATCTACAAAATTCTAAAAGATAAAAACTTAGCTTTAGGCTGCATAGCTGCCGTAATAATATTGCTTATGCCAATGCCCAACTTGTTAAATTTAGATGCACAGGCAATCTTTCCAAGTTATTATTGGGGTTATGCACTCGCAAATGCACACGTAATCCAAGGTACGCTCATAGTTGCAGCATTATACTTTGGCTTCACCAAAAAACCATGGCTATCCGCACTATTCGTTGCGATCTCTTCCTTTGATCCACGTGTTACATTGCTTGCCATTCCAATACTGTTGTGGTATAACAGGGGAAGACTACGCAAGTTCTTAGCAGGCAGTGTTGCGTTTATTGCAGCATTTAATCTGCCGTTTTTCTTCTACAACAACATTGGCTTCACATTCTTAGAGAAAAGGGTGAAGGGAGATGTTATTTCCGCTATGTATGCGTACGATTGGCTTCCATTAGCGACAGTTGCCACCTTAACAGTGGTTGAATTAGTCACCTTTGTTGCCGTGAAGAGAGGTAGCAGTTTCTCGAACATAAGAAAGAAAACAGCTATCCAAACAGAAACCGAGTAATCAACGATTACTTATTGCCGTGAAAACCTTCTATTCAGTACCTTCCGTTCAGCTTCCAAAACTAATTCATAGAACTTGTCTGAAAGCTTGGGCTCCTTCTCCAGAACATCAGCGATATCAGCTGCTGAAACACGCCTTGCACTCAACGCCACAGCAGCTGCCTTACCATATTTTTCAATTAACTCAGCGGTTTGTCTTAGCGTGCGACTTGCATCTTCTCCTCGTTCTTAGCCAAATTTTCACCCTTCTTTCCAATAAGCCGCACAGCTTTCTCCTCCTCAACCTTGAGCATTCCAATCGCAAATGAGCCACAGCTTGGACATTTGGGTTTGTCGGGAAGGTCTTTGATGCGTATCATCTCCATGTAATCCCAGCAGCTTGTGCAAACAAAATTGCCTGTTTCATTAAGCAACCTTGCTTTCGCAGATTCAACTAGTACTGCGCGCATCTGTTCAGGCGGAATAAGGTCAGTCTTCATACTAACACGTTCAATGACCCACACGTGCCACAGGCGTCGCGTTACCACCTGTTTCAACCACCTGCAACCGAACATTACCCTCACGAAGCGCCCAAGAACCATAACAAGCCCATCACCGTCGATGTCTTTGGAGAAAACCTCTTTGAGCCCTTCCTCATAAATGGGGGTTCCTTCAAAGCTTGTGATCAGTTTTTGTATGCTTACGTTGCTAAAGTCAGCCCACTTCTTGAGCGCCCCAAAACGCCGTGCCACTTGGATCACTCGACGTTTAAACAACCCAGTTTTCACTGTTGAGAGCGTCAAGTGTGTTCACTTATGGCTTGTTCGCTCATAGCTTTGATTTCTTTTAGTACTTCAACAAGCCGTTCGGCACGTCATGGCGCCCATAGTTTGCACAAAAATGCGGTATGGGTCATGTTGAACGACGATGCCGCGTCCAAGCTTATCAGACAACACTTGACCCAAGAAGCTGAGCTAAAGCTCGATTAGTAAGTGAACCAAAGTTTGAGTGAACAATAACGAATTCACCCCAATCCTCAACCACAATCCGCTTGGGAGTTGGAACTGGAAAGCCGCTGTGCACCTGCTCCAAGGTTTCATCTAGCGCATGCAGAATATTCTCTTTATCAGCGGGGTAGCGTTCGGGAGAGCAACTCGCTGATTTGCTCTCTGGCGTACAGCCGCTATGAGTTTTTTCTTCCACAAACCCCCGGATTTCCGCGAGTTCCTGCGCAATTTCGTAGGGCACAGGGATTTCTTCTCCTATCCAACTGGGTATAGAGCCTGTAGGGTCGTCAACTGGGCGAACGTAAACTTTGTCTTCGGTGGCGTGGATTATTTGCCATGGGCTGCCGCGGATGATGAATTTTGTGCCGGGTTTGCCGTATTCAGCCATAAAAGCTTCGTCTAAAACGCCGATGGAAGAATCCGTGGATTCATCGATTACAAGGAACTGTTTTTCTTCAGGAATCATGGATAAATTATCAAAATAGTATTCAAACAACGCCTTTGTCCGCTGGGGTCTTAGAACCACTTGGTCCTCAAACGATGCCCATGCTAAACGAGGAAACCGATTATGCATGTACTTGAGAATTTTTTCTACATCGGCGATTGTGAGGTTTTCAAATGGTGCAGCATTTTGGCAAATCTCCAAGATTTCTTGAAGGTTAAGCGTCGGTTTTTAAGCAGTAACCCTGCGATTTGATGAGCTAAAACATCATAGGGTTTATCAGGAATTGTAATGGGTTCCAGCTCTTCATTTAATGCTCGTCTTGCAATAACTAGCGCTTCAAGTGTATCATCGGAGTCCATGCCGATAATTAAGCCTTCAGACAAGTTCCCATAAGTGTGCCCTGCTCTGCCAACCCGCTGGATTAAGCCGCGAAACTTGCCGTGGACTCATGTATTGAATGACAAAGTCGATATGCGCCAACGTCTATGCCGAGTTCAAGACTGCTGGTGGCAATTAAGCCCTTTAAGAGCGCCTTTTTTGAGGCCAGTTTCAGCGGCAATGCGAGAAGGCTTAGCCAATGAGCCATGATGAATAGAAATTGGAAAATCAACATCCCAAACTTTAAAGCGTGAAGCCAAAACCTCCGAAACCGAACGCGTGTTAGTGAACAGGAGCACAGATTTGCGTTTAGTCATATAGTCGCGGATAATGCGCAGTCTCGCCGCGACTTCTGGGTGGGTGTAGATTTTAGAGGCGAAGCGTACGTCCTCTTCGGTTGGTTTGGGATAAATAACCTGCAAGTTAACCATTTTGCAACTGAAACCCGGATGATTTCAACTGGGCGTTGACTGCCAACAAGGAATTGGGCTACTTTATCTGGGCTGCCAACAGTGGCGGATAAGCCGATCATTTGGAAGTCTTTACCGATTAAATCGCGGATACGTTCCAGCGCCAATGAGAGTTGGCTTCCGCGTTTGCTGTCGGCTAACTCATGGACTTCATCGATTACTATCCAATTCAGGCTTTGCAGATGTCTGACGCAGTAGCCACCCAGTAGAGAATGGCTTGGAGGGTTTCTGGTGTGGTGATTAGGATATCTGGGGGACATTGGGATTGGCGGGTGCGTTCTTTTGTTTCGGTGTCGCCATGCCGAACGGCCAATTTGATGTCAAGGTTGTTGCACCACCATTGCAGCCGTTCAAGCAAGTCGCGGTTTAAAGCTCGAAGCGGCGTAATGTAGAGGACTTTTATGCCTGGAGTTTTCGGCTGCTGCAGAAGCATGCTTAAAATTGGCAGAAAAGCGGCTTCGGTTTTGCCTGTGGCTGTGGGCGAAATTAAGAGAACGTTTTTGCCGTCGAGAATTTTCGGGATGGTTTTTTCTTGAGGTTCGGTGGGTTTAGAGAATCCTCTTCTGTTCCACGAGCCTTCGCACTGGCTTTACGAGCATTTCAAAAGCGTTTTCAGAAGTTGCTTGCAATATAAATTGACCTTCGACTTAATTAGAAGATAAGCTATTGATTCGTGCTATAAAAGAAGTTGCGGAAGAAAATCGCAGATAACAGGTTAATCAAAGCGATTTTGACTGTCCATGAAATATACTGTTTTATTGGTATTGTTCTAGGCGAATATCTAAGCGTTCAAATGGATGCTTTCGACACTTCTTTTACTGACTTTCGATGACATTGACAAAAAAATGTTTAATCTCCATGTTATAAAAGAAAAATATCTATGGGAAAGCTACGGAAAGTTTTTTATCCAATCAGCCTAAAGCATGGAAGCAACAATACGGAGGAAAATTAAATGGCTAAATGTCCAAAATGCGGAACAGAAGTAGCAAAGCCAAAAAAAACATGGAAAATGGCAGGTCGCCCAGATAAAGCTGGAAAACGCATGCAACTAGAAATCGGACTCTACGAATGCCCAAAATGCGGCAACGTATTCCGCGAAGTATTAAGCAAACAGAAAATCTAAACCTGCAACCTAACATAAACAGTTGCCTCAAATATTTGCACTCTCTATTTTTTCTTTTTTTAAAGCGGTAGTTTTAAAACCAAGCAGTTGTTAATGAACTGACACATCAGGTTCGGCAGATGGCAAAAGTGATTGATTACAAGAAAATCTTGAAGAACGATTATTTTAAAACTGCAATCGCCATCGCCTTGGTTGTCTGTATTGCATTGGGCTTCTTTTTTGGTATGGGACTTGTTCTTGGGCACTGCGGTTCCAATCAGGGTTGTGGAAAGCGGCAGCATGTGCGTACCCTATGACGGCGGATGTGACGGTTGGACCCATCCCTTTGACCAAACCTTGCATGTTGGCGACATAATAATAATTCAGAGAGTAAACCCAGAGGATTTAAATGCCAATTACCCCAACAGCGACATCATCGTTTATCAGAAACCCCAGTACGGAACAATTTGAGCTACACCCATCGTTCACCGAATAGTTGCGAAGACAAGAAATCTAATGGTACATTGTATTTTAAAACTAAAGGCGACGGCAACGGACCTGTAATGTGGCCTGACAGTTACCTCAAACATGATTACGATAACATTCCCGATGCAAAGGAGTGCCTCAAAACCTTATTGAGGGCAAGGTTATTATGCGTATTCCATGGTTTGGGTGGATCACTCTATTCATGAGAGAAAATTATTGGGCTTTGCCAGTGATTATTGCTCTTATAATATTGCTTGTAGTTGTTGAGTTTGTCATTCCTGTGATTAAAGAAAAGAAGAAAAGAAACTGCACAACAGAACAGATAAAACCAGCTCAGCCATAGATGTATTTATAAAGAAAGCCTTTGATAAATGAACATTCAAGAAAGGCGATATAGCAAGAGGGAGAAATTGTTTGCCAAAAGTTAAAGCTACATTAAGCATCGAGAACGTCGTCGCTTCTGCAACGCTCAACCAGAAAGTCGATTTAAACGCTGTCGTTAAAGGTTACCCAGGTGTTGAATATCGTCCTGAACAGTTTCCAGGCTTAGTTTTCCGCTTAAAACGCCCAAAAACTGCCACTTTAATTTTTAGTTCTGGAAAAATGGTTTGCACAGGCGCTAAATCGGAAAAAGAAGCCAAGTCGAGCCGTCATGAAAGTGGTTAAGGAACTCAAGAAAGGCGGCATAATAATCATCAGCAAACCAGAAATGAAAATCCAAAACATTGTTGCCTCAGGTGGTCTTAGGCGGCATGATTGATCTTAGAAAAAGCGGCATACACACTGGAGCATGCAATGTATGAGCCTGAACAGTTTCCAGGCTTAATTTACCGTATGGCAGAGCCGAAAGTTGTGATTTTGCTTTTTGCCAGCGGAAAACTGGTTTGCACTGGCGCTAAAAAAGAACAGGACGTTTATGATGCAGTGGAGAAATTGCATTCGCTACTTGAAGAAACCAGCCTAATTTTCTACGAATAGAACCTGTTTACTGCTTTTTTACTTGTTTTAGAATGGTTTTTAGGCTTTCTTGGTCAATTGCGCCCATTTCATAGAGTGTATTTGCGATTTCACTTATTTTCAGTAACGAATGAAGTTTATGCCGTTCTTCTCTAGCAGTTGTCTTCCGCCTTCTTCCCGGTCCAAGGAAAACACAGCTTCAGTGACTACTCCGCCTTCAGCTCTTACGGCATCAGCAGCTTTTTTAAGCGTTAAGCCTGTGGTGAGTAAATCGTCGATCAGCAAAACTTTGTCTCCTGAAGCCAAAATTCCTTCTACTCGGCGTTCTCTTCCATGCAAGTGGATGCCTTTGCGCACGTAAAGGAAGGGTTTTTTGAGGTTATAGGCGATTTGGGAGGCGAAGGGGATTCCTGCTAAAGGTATGGCTGCGATTCGGTCGAAGTTTTTGATTCCAATTTGGTTGGTTATATATTGGGCGTAGGATTCGCAGATTTCACGGAAAGCATCTGGGAAACTTGGGATTACTCTTAGGTCAATGTAGTATGGGCTTGCTTTTCCAGCTTGAGAGTTTGAAGACGCCGAATTTTATGGCGTCGATTTTAAAGAGTATGTTTGCCATTCTCTCTTTCTGTCGGGGTTAAGCTTGTTTCAGTTTTCATTTTTTCACTTCCTCTTTGAGACTTGATAGATTTTGTTTTGTTCAGGAATCAAGCATGCGGTTCTGCGGCAGTTCCTTCTTTAATAAGTTCTGCGAATTCCTTTTGGCTTGCAACTGTTGCAGTATGGTAGGGACTGCAACTTGCGGTTTAGTTAACCATGCAATTTCAAAACCTGTTTGTGGTGTAGCGCCTGGAGCAATGCCGACTGTGCAGAAAACAACGTCAAATTTTCTTTTTGCCCAGCTTGGCGAGTTCGGGAAGGGTAAACTGTCGGCGGTATGGTAGACTTTGACTTGTCTTCGCTGGTTATAATGTATGTGTACTGGGGCTTGGGCGGGGTGGTTGCTTTTTTCTGCTTTTACTGTGACTTCGCCGATTTTGATTTCTGCGCCCGGTTTGATTTCATGGAGTTTATCGATTGGGATTGCAGTGTTTGCAGTTTTTTTGTTGATGCTGGATCAGCGATTACTGTGCAGTCGGTGGCTTTTTGGATTTCTGTGATTAATCGTGGGTCGAGGTGGTCGTAGTGTTCATGGGTGATTAGGATGGCATCTACGTTTTGGAGGTTTTTAGCTTTGACGTCAACTGGGTCGATGACAAGGGTTTTGGTTGGGGTTTTTAGGAGGATTCCAGCGTATTGGTTGAGCCATACGAAGAGTATGCTGTTTTTCTCTGGCGTTTTTTGAATGGACATAACTTGATTCCTTACTTCAGTATGGCGGGTTTGTTTATAAGAAGTTACGCCGATGGTAGTACCTGCTGCTCTGCTACGCCAATCCACACCTCTATTTATGGACTAAACGTTTGTAAGTTCAGCGCTAGTGGGTCAATGCGCATGTGTAGAGTTGGCGTTGGCGTCTATTGTGTTTGTTGGGTTACGTTTGTTTTTAATATGTGTTTGGAATGGTTCATTTACAGGTTGGTGGAAGCTGATGTTAGGTACGAAGTGATCTTTCTAAAGCTTCGGTCGCTCGCACTTAGAGTAGCTAATATTTTGGGCGATTTATTTTTTTAGTAGTAGATAATCGTAAGTTCACTAAAGACTGCTTTTTTGTGTCTATGCCTGTGTTGGGTTGCAGGCTGGTTGTTATAACAAACTACAAACTCCACATTTATTTTGAGAAGACCTATATGCCTCAAAGAGACCTCCCCTCCACTACATAAAGCAACATAGAAACAGCTTTTGTTGCTCTGCAGGTGCTCTCCCATTATATAAAGCCGAATTTATCGAAGAAATAAATTTAAACTTACCTTCTCCTCTTTGAAGCCAAAGATGATTCACGGAATGAAGTTTATTCCATGGCAAAACGTTTCAGATTGGCATTGTAAAGCCTGCGGTTACTGCTGCAAACTCTACAGTGTAGTGCTGGGTTTTCCCGAGTGGCTGCAACTAACCAGAACGTTTGGGCAAGAAGCCGCTGTGTCCGATTTAAGCCGCTTCTACATCAAGCGTCACAGCGACGGCACCTGTGCGTTTCTATGCAGTAACTCGTTGAAGCATTATTGTGGTTTACAGGGGATGAAGCCTGAAGCATGCAAAATTTGGCCGTTTAAAGTGACTGGAGAACCCAAGTATGGCGAAGAAAAGTTAGCTGCATTCGACTACAATGGTCACCGCCTATACGTTTACGTGGATAGTATGTGTAATGGGGTTCGCTATGGGGAGCCGTCGTGGGAGTTTCGTAACTCGACGGTTCGTGAGTTTGTGGAGTTGGCGCTTGGGGTGCGTGATGTTCAGCATTATGCTACCGGGCATGTAGGCTTTGAGTGGCGACGCAAGCTTTAGGCGGACTGCCAGTTAGTCCATCTGTGGAGTAAGTTTTTATGGCAGACTTAGCTTTTAACCAGAATCATTCCAATCACACGGTGAAGTCTATGTCTAAACCTAAAGTTGGCGTTTCAATGCTCTACTGCCTTGGCGAACCCTTCAACCGCATGGTCAAACGCTTAGCCACACTCGACGTCCACAACATCGAAATACTCGACGATGGCACACACGAATTAACCCCCACCCGCATCACATTGCTCAAAGAAACAGCGAAAAGATTAGGCATAGAATACTCGTTGCATGCTCCGTTTGCCGACATCAACATCGCTTCACCCATAAAACCGATTTTGGCTGCTTCGATTAAACGGCTAAAGCAATCCATCGCCCACGCCAACACTTTAGACGCTAAACTTGTAGTTATCCACCCCGGAGCACACACGGGCATTAGCCAATTCTATCCTGGCGCTGAATGGAAACGGAACATCGAGAGTATCAAAGAAATCTACTCTTACGCCGAAGAGTACGGCATAAACATAGCCATGGAGAATCTGCCGGGTAAATACTGGTTTTTAATGAATTCGCCTGAGGAATTTAATCGATTCTACAAAGAAACCAACCTGCCTATCGGTATCGTTTTGGATTTGGGCACGCCAACTTGGAAGGACAAATTGAACCGTTCTTTAACCAGTTAGCCGACAAAATCGTGCATATACACGCCAGCAATAACGACGGCGCCGATGACCAACATAACGGCATAGAAGACGGCAAAATCAATTACAACTGGTTTCGCAGAGTTGCTCAAAAAAATTGGTTACGACAAATGCGGTAATTGATTGAATCTATGCAAGCAAAGTGCCCGAGAGTATTGCTAAACTAAAGCAGTTTGCTCGTTTAGGGGCAACTCAGATCCATAAAATCTTCAGCTAAGATGCTGTTTGCGAACACTTTTTTTGCTTGCTCCAAAAGCAGCGATGCGTCAGGATACCTTGCGCTGATATGTGAGAGTACCAGCTGTTTGGCTCCTGCTGCTTTTGCTTGCCTGGCAGCTTGGCTTGGTGTTGAATGTCCATCAACACCTGCTTTTTCAGCTAACGAATCATCAAATGTGCAGTCATGAATCACCAAATCTGCGCCTTCTGCAAAACTGGCAAAGGCTTCAAAAGGTTTAGTGTCGCCTGTATAGACGATTTTGCGCCCAGCCGTGGCGGACCCATAACATCGCTTGGCTTTACCACTTTGCCATCTGATAACGTGACTTCTTCACCTGCTTGGAGCTTAGACCACAACTCACCCGCTGGGACACCTAGTGCTTTGGCTTTTTTTGGATAAAACTTGCCCGGACGCGGCTTCTCTACAAAAGCGTAAGCAGTAACCCTGCTACAGCATGGTTAGATTTCGTTGCTATGACCTGGTATTCTTCTTCGTCAACTATCATGCCTTCGCTAAGTATTTCGTTGATTTCAACTGGGTAGTTTAAGCCGAAATTTAGTGTTTCTTTGGTGCAGACTAGAAAATCTTTGAGTCCCTTTGGGCCGTAAATCTGGACTGGTTCTTTGCGGTCCATCAGAGCCATAGTTTGCAAGAGTCCCGGCAAACCCAAGCACATGGTCGCCGTGAAGGTGAGTGATGAAAATCTTGATTTTTCGATGGAAACTAACTTTTGCCTCCATCATTTGGCGTTGCGACGTTTTCTCCGCAGTCAAACATCCATTGATTCTTTGGGACATTGCACCACCACTGATGGCAAGCTACGCTTTAACGTTGGTACGCTGCCACTTGTTCCCAAGAAACACTACACGAATACTCATTTTGTTACACCTTTTCGAATACTGCAATTTCCCTTGTTAAGGTGCCATGGACATAGGCGAAATGGGATTCCACATGTCGATAAGCCCAGCTCTTACCTAATTCGGATATGTTTAATGTTTTAGGGGAAGCTATACAAATCCGTTGCCCCACCCCAACAACTCACAGTGAAGATGCTAAAACATCTTTAACTAACTGTTTAGTGGTTGATTTTAGTGTGCTTGAGGAGCGGCCATATGGTGGGTCAGTTACTATGGCAGTCGACTTTGAAGAAGGGGAGTTTGCGTGAATCCGCCAGCACTAACCCTTCTGCTGAGATGTTGAAGAAATGCAGGTTTTTTTTGTGCCCAAAATCATTCGTCTCTGAGCATCTACCCCGACTGCTCGGCAGCCAATGTAGGTGGCTTCGATGAGGGATGTGCCTGTACCGCAGAACGGATCCAGCAGAAGCGATTCAGCTTTTGCATGTGCCAGATTAACCATGCAACGTGCCATTTTTGATGGCATGGCTGATGGGTGGAAGAAGGGTTTTTTGCGTGGACGGCGTTCAGAGAAGGTTTTGCTGGTTATATCGGTTAGTTTTAAGCCTAAAACGAGTTTTTCGTCAGTTATTATGCCGATGAAGGTTTTATCAGGGTTTTTTAGGTTAACTTTTGTGCCTTCGGTGTGGTTTAGGATTTGTTTGCCCAGTTTGCCCTCAAGAGTCATGGTGTTTAGGGCTTGGTCGGCATAGTTTTTTATGCGGTTAATCCGTACAACAAAACTTTCGCCGGGTTTGAGCACGGCTTTGAAATCTGTTTCGGAGGCTGCTTTGGCGATGTCATCGATGTTTGCGTTTGAAACAAAAAGTTCCAAGCGCACAAACCCGCGTGTACGCCGAGCGAATCTGCACCGACTTTACACGCTCTCAATTCTGCTTCTAACCGCAGAATCTGATCAAACTCTGAAGTATTCGCGTAGCTGATAGCCTTCCGCTTCCAAAATGGCTTTAACTTCAGCGGCAGGCAGCGACTCGTTCTCGCCTGAAAGTAAAAAGAAGAGTTTAGGCACTATTATTGCGCCTTTAAGCTCTTGACTAATTAGCGGTGCCAACGAAACTTTGCTGACGTTTCCAGGGACGCTGTCGGTTCCCACGATTTCTTCTACGCCTGCATCGAGAATGCGTTTTTCTGCGTCGCCGATGAGCAAGCCGTGGACGCAACCGCAGAAGACATGTTTGGCGCCTTGTTCGCGGAGGATTTTTGCTGCGCCAACGATTGTGCCGCCTGTGCTGATGATGTCGTCAAGGATTATGACTGTTTGGTCTTTGACATTTAAGCCTTCAGCGGTTTGTACGGTTTGTCCTGTGTAGCGGTCGCGGGTTTTGTTTAGGTGGCCTGCATCGCCGCCTAGAACTGCTTGTGCTTGCTTGGCAATGTACATGGCGCCTTTGTCAGGTGAGAGGGCAAATGCGCCTTTGTAGCCTTTCTTAACGAAGTAGTCTGCGATGAGTGGGATGGCGCTTAGGGTTTTTGCTGGAAACGGAAACTGTGCGAGTGTGGGTTCCGAGTGGATGTTAACAGTTAAGAACTCGTCGATTCCAGCTGCTTTAAGCATGCGTGCGATGGTTTCAACGCTTATGCCTTCGCCTGAAAGGAACATTTTGTCTTGTCTAGCATACGCCAAGTAGGGTACAACTGCGGTGACTTTTTTTGCGCCCGCACGTTTAGCTGAATCAGCCAGAAACGCCAACTGGAAAAGCCTGCCATCCTGCATAGGTGGACAAGTGGTCTGCACAATTGCGACATCTTCGCCTTTAACGTTGCCGTCTAAGCGAACGTAGGATTCGCCGTCTGGAAAAATCTTGGAGACAACTGGAACGTTTGGGAAACCAGTTTGGGCTGAAACTGCTTCAGCAAGTCTTTGGATGCTGGACCAGAGATAATCTTCAATGTAAATTCCTCTTTGCATTTTAGAAATGCAGTTTAGGTTTTAAGGCTTATCTCTAAAAATAAACCTTGATAAAATGGATAATGAGACTAAACCGATTAGGTAAGCTATGAAAACAGCTACATGTACTTCGCGACATGCAAGAAGCCTTCAGAGATGCAGACTGCCTGTTCCACCAGGGTAACTATGAGGGTTCAGTTGAATTGCTACAACAAAGCTCTATGTACTCTGCCAGTCGCTTCCACCAAATGCCTTTGCAGCAGTTTGATTGGCGAGCGCTTTGAAGCATCTTGCCAACCAGGATTATCAGCTGCTTATGGGCGTTTAGATAAGCCCGTCTGAAGAGTTTTGCAGCCGCCAATAAAGCACTTGCTCTTCTATGATGACGTGCAGCGAAAAGTACCCTGCAGACACAGGCCGATGGCTCATGGCTATAGTAAATCAGGGCACCGCGTTGGCGGCATTCAAATGCTTCAACGACGCTCAAGCAGCTTTCAAGCGGGCAAAAGAAATTTTCATATGCAAAGGGCTGGATACTCCTGAGAATAAACAGTGGATAGAGATGGTTGACGGAAACATCGCAGCCTTAGACGCTCACCTTGGAAAACAAGAGCAATAGACTGCTTGGGACCTTGACCGCACTAAGAAAGAGTGAGTCTATGGATACTTGGCGTTACCTCCCCCTATCAACCAACAATGCAGCTATGAACATGGCAATCGACGAAGCAATTCTGCAACGCACGAGTCGCCGACAAAGTTCCCAATACTTTGCGGTTTTACCGTTGGCAACCTTCCGCCGTAAGCATCGGCAGGAACCAGAACCCTGAAAACGAGGTTTACCTTGATACCTGCAAACAGTTGGGCGTTGATGTAGTGCGGCGCATCAGCGGCGGCGGAACCGTCTACCATGATTTCGAGGGCGAAGTTACCTACAGCGTGATAGCCAAAACCTCAGATTTGGGCACAGCAGACATAACCACCGTTTACTACAAAATCTACGGCGCAATAACCGATGCACTCCGCCTTTTAGGCGTTCCAGCCGATTTCAGCAGCGGAGACGCCAAAAACTGCCCAAACCTAACCGTAAACGGCAAAAAAATCTCAGGCAGCAGCCAAACCATCACCCGCGGCGTCGTCCTCCAACATGGCACATTCTTGCGAAGTGTGGATTTGCCAAAAATGTTTCAGCTACTAAAACTAAAAGATGCAAGTTGCACCCAAGCCGCAGACATTGCCAAACGCAAAATCACCAGCATCCAAAACGAACTTGGGCACAAAATTGCCCTGAAACAATCGCCAACGCATTGGCACAGGGCTTTAAAGCAATTTTGAAAATCCAGCTTGAAGAAGGCGAATTAACTGCCATACGAAATGGAAATTGCAAACAAACTCTACAAAGAAAAATACACAACAAAAGAATGGAATTTTGGCGGCAAAACCGCTTAAGCTTTCTCTTTGTGCCACCGAACACCCTGCGCTGTATCCTCAAGCACGATACCCATGGCTTTGAGTTGGGCTCTGATTGCGTCGGCTTCTTTCCAGTTCTTGGCTTTGCGTGCATCTTCACGCTTCTGCACCAACGCATCAATGTCATGCGGATAGGGCTTCTTCAACTTCGACTTTGCCAATAACGCCTAAAACTGCGTCGAAACTGCATCATTAAACCGCCGATTTCTGCTGCTTCAGCCTTGCTTACCATGTTGGCATCGAGCAGATTGTTGATTTCACGGACAAAATCAAACAGTGACGCCAAGGCTATACCGATGTTTAAGTCGTCATCCATGGAGCCGCCAAAGCAAGCTTCAAGCTTTCGCGATTAAAGTGGCGACTTTTCCCTTGCTTTCTTTGCCATCGGCTTCATGCAGGCGTCGAACAAAATTCCTAAGCCTATCCACTGCACCTTTAGCAGGCTTCTAAACCTTCAAACGTGAAGTTGAATTGCTGGCGATAATGCGTGGACATTAACAGGTACCGAATCGCAATTGGGTCATAGCCTTTGGCAAGCAGGTCGCGGAGCGTGTAGAAGTTGCCAAAGCGCTTGCTCATTTTTTTGCCTTCAACTTGCAAATGCTCGTTGTGCATCCAGTAATTCACGAATTTCTTGCCTGTTGCGGCTTCGGATTGGGCGATTTCGTTTTCGTGGTGGGGGAACATGTTGTCGACGCCGCCGCAGTGGATGTCAAAGGTTTCGCCGAGGTACTTCATGCTCATGGCGCTGCATTCGATGTGCCAGCCTGGTCTGCCTTTGCCCAGTTCGGTTTCCCAGTAGACGTCGCCGTCTTCTGGTGTCCATGCTTTCCAGAGCGCAAAGTCTTGTGCTTCTTCTTTGGCGTATTCGTCTTGGCTGACTCGTGCGCCAGCTTTGAGTTCATCAACTTTGATGTGTGGATAGTTTGCCGTAGTCTGGGAATTTGCATACTGAGAAGTAGATGGAGCCATCTTCGCCCTTGTAAGCGATAGCCTTTTGCCATCAGCGTCTTGATTAGTTCGACCATTTCGGGGATGTGGTCGGTGGCTTTTGGGTAAACGTCTGCGGGTTCAATGTTTAGGGCTTTGATGTCTTCAAAGAAGGCTTTCACGTAGAAATCGGTGAATTGGCGTAGCGGCATGCCTTGTTTTTGGCTGCCTTTGATGGTTTTGTCATCGATGTCTGTTAGGTTCATGACATGGGTAACTTTGAAGCCACGGTGAATCAGCCAACGTTTAAGCAAATCCTCAAACAAGAAAGCACGAAAATTGCCAATGTGGGCAAAATCATAAACCGTTGGGCCGCAAGTGTACATTTTGACTTTGCCCGGTTCCATCGGGTTAAAAATTTCTTTTTTGCGTGTTAGAGTGTTGAAAAGGCAGATGCTTGATTGATTAGTGGTCACTTTCTCAGCTCAGGTAAGATACTGGCCGAAATTATTTAAGCATTCAGATTTGGGGCGTGTATGTCTGCTGTGCGTTAAGCATTATGGTTGCTTATAGAAGCTGCTATGAATCGAGCACCTGTAAGTATTGCTATTGAGTTAATGTTTGGCTTTTTGTCCCCGAGAGATTTGCTGGAACCAAAAATGGTTAAGGGTTTCTTTCCATGAGATTTTACAATATTTTAGTGAAGTGGCTCTCGAAAAGTTTTCAACCTACGACAATTAAACTGGCAACTCTATTCCAAACTTTCTATCTTTTACTTTTGATTGTCTAAGCTAATAATGCCCCGATTGAGAGCAGCAACTTCGAGATTACCAGCTGAACTCGACAACAAACTTCAGTTAGCAGTAGATATAGGAAGAGTGGCAAAGAAGGTAGAGCTAATTAGGCGAGCCATAGATGAATTATAGAAAAACATCCATAGACTATTTCTTGTGATTATTTTACGTACTCTCAATTTAACTCTCAATTCTGTAACCTCAAGCAAAAATTTCTATATAATCAACATAGGTGTTATTTTCTTTTTCATATTGCTTATCATGCAAGTTATCAGTTGAAACAAACCCTTTTATTCTAAACAGAGAAGTGGTTCTTAGTGGTTTTATGTACTTGTTTTTAGTAGCGTTGCTTACGCTAACAGATGTCTTTGACAACTTTCTAAATCAAACCTCAACAGCATTACCCGGCGTCATCGGCGCAATAGTCGTGATCATCATAGGAGTAATAGTGGGCTGGTTTGTCGGCAAAATCGTTAATAGAATAGTCAACAGAACGGTAGAAAGTCATTTTGATAAGAGCGAAGTCGGAAAAGTCTTCAGAGCATCAGGATTTGACCTCTCAAACTTCATCGGCGGAATCATTTTTGCATTCATCGCCATAGTCTCCATCTCAATAGCTATGGATCTAATCAATATACCCGGCACAGCAGGCATATTCATACAGCAGATAGCAGCCTATCTACCCAGATTACTAGGCGGCATACTCGTAATTGTATTGGGTATAGTTCTAGTCGACTTCTTATCGATGCTTATCGGCAAAGTCATTCGACCCATGTTTGGGGAAGCAAAGTCTGAAATTGCTGACATGCTAAAGAACTTAATCTTCCTTGGACTTATAGCGGTAATACTGAACATAGCATTTGATCTCTTGTTGCTTAACTCTACTGGCCTTGTATACTCACTGATACTTGGCTTCGTCATTATCGGTGCAGGCATAATAATAACGGATACGGTGATAAAATCAATAACCGACGACCACAAAGAATTCATACCGATCGCAGGCTACGCCAAGTTTGTTCTCTACAGCATATTCCTACTTATCGGGGCAGGCGCAATCTTCGCATCGTTCTCGGGTGTGACGGGTATTATTGCAACAATTGCATGGGGCTTTGCAATCGCTTTCGCAGTCGTACTAATACCCATAGTATATGCCATAGCTAAAAGAATGCAATCGGAAACAAAATAATCCACTCCTTCTTTTTTTGTTTTTAGACATTAACAAAAATATTTTTCTCTTCTGAGCGTTAGATGGAACAAGATGGTTGTTGGGCCTGGAAACGCTTTCAAATAGCAAGCGGTAGAGATCAGACCACAGCTGAAGACCATATGAAACGTTTCGACGTAGAATATTATCCCTTGACTGTTGAGGAGCATCTGGCGCTGTTACGTAAAACCAGGTTTTCAGTGGTTGAATTATTGTGGTTTTCAGTTATGCAGGCTGGTTTTTACTGCATCAAATAGCTAAGTATCCCAGTTCGCCGTCGCCCTCAGTTTCGACTATTTTGCCTTTGAGGTAAGTTATTGAAGCTTCAACCACTTCAACCCTCAAAGTTTTACCTAGTAAGTCTTCGCTGCTTTTGATTACGATGGGTTTGTATGCGAAGTTTCGGCCAACCCATGAACCTTCAATTTTGCCTTTCTCATCAACGAGTACTTCACCGCTCCAGCTAACCCAGTTTTTGTTACGTTTCGCTGAAAGATTCTTTGCCAATTCTGATGCGACAGTGCTTCTGCGTTTGATTTCTTCTTTTTCAACTAAATCATTCCATTTCCCACGCCGCCGTTTTTGGTCTGGCAAAAAATTTGGAAACATTGGTAATGTCTGGTTGGATTTCTTTGAGTAGTTTGAGAGTGTTGTTGAAGGCTTTTTCTGTTTCACCTGGAAAACCAACTATGATATCAGTTGCCAAGGTTAAGTCGGGGAATTCCTCTCTGAAGGCTTCCACAATCGACTTGAACTCTGCTGCTGTGTAGAATCTTCGCATGCTCTTCAAAACGCTATCGTCGCCACTTTGCACTGGCAAATGTAGAAACTTGAATATTTTCGGGTTTTCAAAGGACCCGATAAGTCGCTCTTGCATGTCAGTGACTAAGTTGGGTGTCATCATGCCAACGCGAACCCGAAAATCCCCTTCTAAGTTGACCGACTGCACAGAGTAACTCTGCAAGGTTAGTGTGAATGTCTCTGCCATAGCTTGCAGGTATCCTGAGAAGTGATCCAAAACTCCCGTGCACCCTCATCATAATCCATTTGGATTCGTTGAGTTATTTCTGTTACACTGTAGCTTCGAAGATGCCCACGAGCATGAACAACACAGCAGTAGGTGCAGCTTCCTAAACAACCGAAATTGATTGGAACAACGCTGACAACAGGGTTTGTACTCAATTTAGGTAGGGTAAGCGATGGTTTTTCTTTGAGTGCTGCTAAATCGATGATCCTTTCGCCCTCCAAAACTCGTTTAACTACATCGACGATTTCTTTGCCGACTGCTGGACCGACTGCGCCGTCGAAGTGGGTTTCACGGTATAGGCGTTCAAAGCTGATTTTTGGCAGGCATCCGGAGACTATGATTTTTTTGTCTTTTGGGGCATGTTTTATGGCGTCGATTATGCGGTTTTCTGTTGGTCCTTTGACTGCACAGGTGTTGTAGATTAATAGGTCTGCTTCTGATTCGGTGGTTGTGAGTGTGTAATCCTGCTTGTTTTAGGCATCCTGCAAGACTTCTCCGTCAGCGGTGTTGGAGCTGCAGCCGAAGTTTTTGATGAAAACTTTGCTGTCCATGGTTGTAACCTGATCGTTAGTTGCTTTGACATGGAATAAAAACGTAATCCCTACGTTGCCTGAATTGACATATAGCTGATGAATCCCTGTTTTAAGTTTTATAAATCAGTGGTACCAACATGTTATGTACATATATGTAACATGATATATAGAAGTATAAGTGTCCAGTAGCGTTGTATAGCTGTCACAAGTAACAAGGGAGAGATAACCCAAATGAAACTAATCACTCTGTATTTACCTGAAACGTATATAAAAGCTTTGGACCAGTTGGTTGACGAACGGTTCTACCCAAACCGAGCCGAAGCCATTCGAGTCGCAATAAGAGATCTAATCAGTGCTGAAGTTTGGAGGCGAAAAGGCGTTGACTAAACATGTACACGACGATACTGAAATGCAACCTCATCCATTGAAGACGCCAAAGTTGAAGTTACTCCAGTTAACCAGCACTAATCGATACTTCCATGGCATTGCTGCACCCAGGTTATTGGTAAGCCACAAACAAAAGAAAGTACAGGATGGTAAAAGCTAAAGTGACACTTAAAAAAAGCCGCTTAGAGAAAGCCACAAGCCACCTCTACGACCTCGAAGACTGCCACGGACCCGAAAAAACATTAAACATCGATTTGGGTCTCTACCAAATGGAAGACTTCTAAACTCTTCCTACCCAACTTTTAGATAATTCTAAAATTTTAGAAAAGCTATTATTTTCCATGCAATCCGATTCTTCTGCTATGAGCACTATTCTTGCCCAAATCACGAGCGGACCTGAAAGCCAACACTGATGAACAAGACCACAGAAGAGTTTTCAACGTTTCTTCAAAGAACAAGTCAAAGTTTATGGCGTCAAAACTGCAACTGTAGAAAAAATCGCAAAAAAATATTGGCCGCGAGTAAAAATTAGGTAAACAGGAAATTTTCGCACTTATGCGAAGAACTCTACCGGTCAGACTACACTCGAGGAGGCCGTCAGTAGTTGCCATTTGGCTTCCAAACTACATTGACTAGCTCGAACCTGGGATTTGGCCACGTTTAAACGCTGGATTGAACGCTACATTAACAACTGGGCAAAATGCGATAGATTCTGCAACCACACCATCGGTGACCTCATCGAAAAATATCCAGAGATTGTGTTTGAAGTTAAAAGCTGGGCAAAAAGTAATAATCGCTGGCTTAAGCGGGCTTCTGCGGTTTCGTTTATTGTTCCAGCAAAACAAGGCATATTTCTCGCTGATGCGCTTGAAATCTGTGATGTGCTGTTGTTGGATGGGGATGATATGGTGCAGAAGGGTTATGGTTGGCTGCTCAAAGAGGAAAGCCGAGAGCACCAGAAAGAAGTCTTCGATTATGTGGTTAAAAACCGCGAAGTAATGCCGCGAACAGCGTTGCGATATGCGATCGAGTTGATGCCAAAAGAGCTTAAGGCAGAAGCTATGAAGAAGGCTTAGCTGCAATTTTTTCTATAGCCCCCTTATTTATGCTCTCAACAAGTGCTGAGTTGCAAAGATCAATTAATCAATTATCTATGTTCGCAGGATAATTAGCGCATTCTATAGGTTATTGTTAGGTATTGCTTGGTTTTCTATGCGCTTGTTTTTGGTACCTGTGGGTTTAGCTACAATCCAGGTTTTGTTGTTTTGCTTTGACCCCCTTCTCTGTATAAAGGCCTTTTGTAGCTAACAAGAATGGTTTGGTTTTGATGTCTTTGGATTCAAGGCCACGCGCGCAATAATGTGGATATTATTGTTGATTAGGTGAGTGAAAGTTTGATTTGATATGGATGAGGAGTCCAAATTTGGTATTTGTGGCTGTGTATTCGTGCAAAAATTTAAAAGCAGTTAGCGTTAAACTCTCTATTATCCCGAATAGGAGAATAAAAATGCTAAAGAAAATATTGTCAATTTTGTTAATTGCAGCTTTTATAGCAGGAACCTTAGCAATTCTACCAACAGAAACAGCACAAGCACAAACAGCACCTACACAAAAAACTTACCCCGTAATCGACGCCATACCCAACCCAGTTGGTATAGGCGAACAATGTCTGCTAAGAACTGGCATTCTACAAGCATTAGGCAGCGTCAACTTAGGCTGGACAGGCGTTACAATAACCGTTGTTAAACCTGATAACACAACAACCACTCTAGGCCCATTCAAAACTGACTCAACAGGCGTAACCTTCACAAACTTCGTACCAGACCAAGTAGGCACATACAAACTAACGACAAACTTCCCAAACAACACAGTTGCAGCACCCGGATTCTATGATTTAGAAAGAAACGCCTTCATAGTTCCCGGAACAGTAATGCTAGCAAGCACCAGCGAAACATTAGACCTCGTTGTACAAGAAGACCCTCTGCTATCATATCCAGGACATGCTCTTCCAACTGAATACTGGAGCCGCCCAATTGATCCTCAACTCAGAGAATGGTTCGCGATATCAGGTAACTGGGTTATAAGACCAGACAACTCATTGGCACTATACAATGAAGATGCACCACAAACAGCGCACGTTCTATGGGCTGACGACTTAACTACTGGCGGCTTAACTGGCGGATTATGGACTGGTATTCCAGCTTCATCTGAAACAGGCGATGCATACGAAGGTAAATTCACAAATTCAATAGCAATGAACGGAATCCTCTACTACAACACATGGTCAAGTGGTTTCGCTGGACCTACAGAACCAATCGAAGTCAAAGCAGTTGACTTGCACACAAACGAGGCGCTATGGTCTAAAGAAGGTATTCAAGTATCATTCGGCCAAATCCTCTACTTCAACAGTTTTAACTTCGACGGTGTATTCACTTACCTGTGGGATACAGCAACTACACCTGGCACTTGGACTGCATACGACCCATTCGATGGTAAATGGCTCTACAACATGACAAATGTTCCCTCAGGAACACAATTCTTCGGTGCAAGCGGCGAAATTCTGATTCTGCAAATTGACTTTGCTAATCGTTGGATGGCTCTTTGGAACTCAACCGCCTGTGGTCAGCAGGGTCAAGACCCTAATGGTGCAGACTGGGGCAGTTGGGGCAGAATAGTTCAACAACGAACACTTGATGCATCAAACCCACAAAGCTACTCATGGAACGTCTCAATCCCTGCCGGAATAGAAACCAGCATGTCCTTCTTTACACCAATCATAAAAGTCTACAATGAAGACAGAGTGATGGGTGTATTCTTCAATCAAACACAAGTTCGCATATGGGCACTAAACATCAATGGCTTGACAAAGAGCTCAACTTCTACGACAAAACTGTTTGATGAGAGATGGGCAGCACCAGCCGAATGGCTAACAGGCTCAAACACATTACACTATACAGGCGCTACTAACGAAGCTGAAAACGGTGTTATCGCAGTATGGAGCAAAGAACTAAGAACACACTACGGCTTTAGTACAGAAACCGGAAAATACCTATGGGCAACCGAATCTGAACACTACGGCGACGCTTACGGCTGGGGTAACGCAGAGCACACTTGGTACTTTGCATATGGCAAACTCTACTCAGTCGGTCTAGGCGGCACACTATACGCTTATGACTTAACAACGGGCAACAGCGTGGACCTATGATTTGCGTGATGAATACAACGAACCAGTCACTGGCCAATTCTGGTGGGGCTGGATTACTCTGATTGCTGACGGAAAAATATACATCGGCACAGCCGAACACTCTGCTGAGCAACCACTGCCAAGAGGTGCACCACAAGTCTGTGTTAACGCATCTAACGGCGCTGAAATTTGGCGTGTCAACGGTATGTTCCGCAACACCCGCTGGGGTGGTAACGGCATCATCGGTGACAGCATCATCGCAACCATGGACACCTACGACCAACGCATATACGCAATCGGCAAAGGACCAACCGCAAGTAACAGTTGATGTACCAGGTGCAGGTTTGATTTCTGGACAAAGCGTAATGATACGCGGTTCAGTAACCGACATTTCACCAGGCACACGAAACCTATGCATTACAGGCACGCTTCCCCAACGGAGTTCCAGCAGTCTCTGATGCAAGCCAAAGCGACTGGATGCTATACGTCTACAAACAGTTTGATCGTCCAAACAACGCAACCGGTGTACCAGTAGATATCTCAGTTATCGATGCAAACGGCAACTATAGAACCATCGGAACAACCACAACTGACTCCAACGGCCAATACAACTTTGCTTGGATACCAGACATTCCAGGAACATATACGGTATATGTAACCTTTGCTGGATCAGAAGCGTACTTTGGATCATTAGCTGGAAGCGCATTCGTTGTCGACCAACCAGTAGCAACAGCAACACCATCACAGGGTACCGCAGGACCATCGATGTCTGAACAAATCCTTCTACCCGCAATTGCAGGTCTATTTGTAGCAATCATTATTGTCATTGTATTGGCAATTTTGATTCTTAGAAAACGATCATAAAGCAATTAAAAACTAATCTACCCTCTTTCTTTTTTTGGTTCCAAAGAAAAGTTCTCAACAGCCTTCTATTTTGGAAGTCACACGATCTCCGCAGACCAATTCATTTTACTGTGATGGTTCCCTTGCATTTCTTGCTTCCACAAGTGCACTTCATGGAAAAACCGCTCTCAGACTCTTTCCTGTAATCTGTGGTTAGCTCATCGCCTTTCTTTATGTCTTTTTTGGCAACGTAGGAAAAGTTTTCGAGGCGAACGTTCGAGTCGCATGAATGGTTTACCCAGCCATCAGCTGGAACTAAAATATACTTGCCCTCGATGAAGGAAACATGCTCTCTATCCGCTTTAGATAGATTTTCAACGTCTTGTTTTTGAAGTTCTCTATAAGCGCTCCATTTAATGACTACTGCTTCTTTTTTGAAATTGCGTGCAGCGAAAATGCCAAGCCCATTTATCTTTGATCTTTTTACAACGACGTCGATTACCACGAATAAAAACCCTCGATATAGTTTGGTTTAATCTACATCAGTCTATTTCAATGTTTCATCCTTCAAAGGGCCTTTTTTTTGGGTTGAGTTAATTTTTAAATATTCAGAACAATTACAGTTCATTTGAAACACGTATTTTTATGAGGTTTAAGCGATGAAGGTTAAACTTGGCGCAAAAAAACTGCCTCTATCCCATGCCCACCATATCGCTCGCGCGATTTGGAGAAGCTGCAGCGCATCCTTTTCGCGATGAATGACTGAAGTTACTATCGTTTGGGCAAGAGGTTCGAGAAGGCTTGGAGCATCGGAAAACAACTTTAGAGCTTGCAGGCAGATGTAGAGCAAATGTAAATAAAGTCACGCTTTGTATCATGTTTTCGATTTTTTTCTTGGAGAAATTGAACAGTTATCCATAATCAATATAAGGTATGATTTTTTTCAGGAATACAGGAGATTATATGACACACACTCTTCAGAGCGAACGTCACTTTGAGGAATCCATTGAAACGTTTTTCAAGCATATGGGATATCATACAAAAACTAACACTGTACTTCACACACGGTCAGTTCGTATCCATGCCCATTTAAATCATCCAAAAGAGAAACAGAAAATTCTGGTTGAATGCAAACATGCCACAGAACCAGTGGGTATCCAAGAAGTTCAAAAGTTCTGCTCCAAGGTAGCTTTTGCTCGGGAAAACTCGGAGGCAGATTACGGAGTTCTCGTTTCAAACACCGGTTTTAGCCAAGAAGCAGTGTCATGGCGTGCAAACCATTGTTCATTCGTCAAATTGAGGACATATAAAGAGATAATGGCTAGGTCGGTTACGATCAATAAATTAACTAAGAAATTTCATCACCACAAAAACGCAACTTAGCTATGATTATTGAGTGCACTAAAGAGCGATAGTTCCTCTTTTAACATTCCTGCCTTAAGCAGTTTGTTAATACATTTTTGATACTGCTTCTCCGTATATTTTATTCGTTTAATTGGTTCTGATGTAGAGTGATAAGTTTTTTTGGCGGTTCTGCCTTTATTCAATGCAGCACATTGTTTCTTAAATCGGGTAAGCGCCATGCAATCTTTAGTCAGAAATCCAAATGCTGTGTTGGGGAACTGTCGACAACCCTCAGGTCGAACCTCATAAATTGAACAGGTTTTATACTTAACAAATGGGCAAGGAGTATGCATTATGTATTGGTTATATTTGGCTTCGTCTACTTCCCAGCGTCTGCCCATTTCTTCATAGATTTCCTTTAGTTTAGTTTGGAGGAGCGGGTTTTCTTGCGGGTTAATTTTTACTTCTCCTGCGGTTAAGAAATCATCCAGTGTGCAGCAGACGCCGCATCTATCGCATACAAATGGTATATTGGTTGACCAACTCCCCTTCTTAGTCTTGAATTCCATATGAAGATAGATTGTGTCAACCATGCTGCATCTGCCTCACTGAACTGTATACGGCGTTTTCAACTTTTCCCCAACTATTAATTTAAAAACCAAAGCCAACAATAGTTCTTTGAGCGGTATGTTGCAGAGTAACGACTTGCTCGATGTTCTCTACAGAATAAAAGACAGTAATAGTCGCTTTGGACAATAACTTCACCATTACCTACATGATGACGACAAAAGCCAAAGGGCAAGGTTCAGGATTAGCTGTTTAAACGGTTGGTTGAAGCTTTAGGTGGCTCTATATCGTTTGAGAGCCAAGAGGGGAAAGGAACAGAATTCCTCATAACCCTTCCTAAGGCGCAGCCCAAACGTAAAAAGGATTTTTAAGCTAAAGTTTCTTGCCGCATCGTACGCAGTAGGTGGAGTCGGTTTGGTTTTGTGCTCCACAGCTAGAACAATATTGCGCCGGAGTTGTCATGGTGGGCGCTGTTTGTTGTGTTGTAGCCTGTATTGTGGGTACTTTTATTGAGAAGAATCCCTTAGCCATTAATGCCCACGCAACATATTGGATGAATGCTCCCGGAGCCGAAGATAACAGAAGAGTACTGTAGCTGATTGAGCCATTATACGCTAGAACACCAAATGCTATGCTAACTGCAAGATTAACGGCTGCGCCTAAGACGAAAATTTTAGCGGCGCTCCCAAACAAGTTTACTCCTGATTTGTCAGCTAGCAGATTGTAGGCTTTGTAGTTGAAGAATATCCAAACTAACGTAACCACAGACATGACTGGTATTATCGGTGTAATGTAAGGCATAAGCAGCGATTGTATTTGAGATGAATCATGTGGCAACGAAGAAAAATTCGAGAGAACGCCCATTATTGTAAAGGCGAGCCAAAATGCTCCAATTACTACCCCTGAAATAATTGCGCCTAGAAATCCGTAGAGGATATATCGAAAGATTTTGTGTTCGCCGTAATCTCTGGAGAAGCCATACATCGAAACTAAGAACAGGATGAATCCGACAAACGTTAAAATCCCGATTATACTGCTTATTCCAAGTGAAGCTAAGTTTGTTGACGCTGTGTTACCTGACTGAATGATTGTTACGATGGTGCTGACTACACCGGTTAATGTTAGAAGGGCACCTATGCCGCCTAAGGTTCTGTTACTCTCAATAGTCATGGCTTATACCCAGCGCTAACTATTCCAGCGGTTAAGGGATAAGGTTTGTGTTCGCTTATTGAGTAACCATTTTCTTAGCTGGCTCTTCTGCGCCAACTCGAAGCCGGTCTACATCTGCCCTCTGAGGCAACGTCACCCTGATGGTTTTGTTTAGGCTTTCTTTGCCATATTTAACGTTGGCTTCTGGAGTTTTGGCGTCAGAGTAGAATGCAGTTAACTTTGCGGCTACTTCAATGGCGCCTTTGGTTTTGGGCCCTTGTAGCAGTGTGGTTGGGCCAACGATATCTGATGGTTCAAAGTAATAGTCACTTTTGGCTTTGTTGGTGGTTAAAAAGTTGTTTTCAGCTTGGTTTCTGCCAACAACGATTTTGTTTTTGCCCACCCGGAAGTGTCTGCCAATCCGCAGCAACGCCACATCTTCTACATGACACGCGTTTCTTATGCTCAAACAGGTCCCGCAGCTTCTTAGCATACTCCTCACAGGTCAGCAGACATCCGCCTGCAGGCGAAGGATACACTATTATACCATACTCTTTGGCCAGCTCCATCTGTGGCTTACGAGAGCGACCCTGAATACTTAAAAGATTATTCCGATCAATCAGACCCTTTCTTTTCTGCTTCAGTCTCAGCCATCAACTTCGCTGAGAGCGGTCTGAGAAGTTTACCCTTTAAACCGGCTTCTTCAGCGATGGTTTTTAATGCGGGTCCATGCTGAGACATCGGCCGCTCACCCAGCACTTCTCCAGTGAATAGGAAGTCTGCGCCGATTTCTTTAGCGTACTTTTTTGCTTGTTTTAGAATGAAGATTTTGCAGTCGACGCAGGGGTTAATGTTTTTTCCGTAGCCATGCTTGGGGTTGCGCAGCATCTTTATGTACTCTAAATCGACCTCTTGAACTTTAAGCGGCACCTTGAGTTGCTCTGCAGCTTGGGTTGCTTCGCTTGTGCCATCCTTCTTTGGTATGCCAAACGGTGTTTTTACGTTGTATGCGATTACTTCTATGCCTTGACGCTTTACAAGTTCTGTGGCGAGTATGCTGTCTAAGCCGCCGGAGAGTAAACTGATGGCTTTAACCTTGGTCATAACAGTGAAATAACTTTCCATCGCAGATAATAATGTAACTCTCCTATTCGCAAATGAAAATCCTGCAAAGTTCTCCATGGTATCTTTTGGCTTGTTAACGATAGTTCGCTAATTGGTAAAGCTCGCTTGGCAAAAATCTATATGAATTATCAATCACCAACTGGAAACAAGCGAGCGATTGGAGGAGACGATTCTGATTGTTGAAAAAACTGAGCCCCTGATAAGCTATGAGTCATATGTATCCAAGAAATCTGGATGCATCCGTATCAATCATCGAATGGATGGATTATAAGCTGGCAAATAAAGAACTCGATTAAAACCATTGAAGCATTCGAGAACTTCATGGGTATAGCATTCTCGAAAAAAGAGAAAAAGGAACTGGAGAAAACAGTCGAAAAGTTCCCGTTAAGCATCACCCCTTACTATGCTTCGCTTATCGAGAAAGAAAACATGCATAACGACCCAATCTTTAAACAGGCCTTCCCAAACCCAGCGGAACTTAGTTATCTCAAAATATGACATGAAAGATCCCCTCCACGAGGACAAAGATAGCCCAACCAAAGGTATTACCCATCGCTACCCCGACCGGGTCTTATTCCTCATCAGCAATCGCTGTGCCATGTACTGTAGGCATTGTACGCGTAAAAGAAAAGTCGGCGACCCAGAACATATCCCCTCCAAAGAACAAATCATAGCCGGCTTAGATTACATACGAAGTCACAGTGAAGTCCGCGATGTACTCCTATCTGGCGGTGACGCCCTTATGCTCCCAGACGATTTCCTCGACTGGATACTAACCGAACTAAACAACATCCCCCACGTGGAAGTAGTAAGAATCGGCTCAAGAACCCCTGTTGTACTACCATACCGTATAACCGATGAACTCGTAGACATGCTAAAACGGCATCACCCCTTATGGCTAAACACACACTTTAACCACCCACGCGAATTAACGCCCTCCGCACGAGAAGCACTAAGAAAACTAGCCGACGCTGGCATACCCATCGGCAACCAATCAGTACTCTTGGCAGGCGTAAACGATTGCCCCCAAATCATGAAGAAACTTTGCCAAAAACTCGTCCAAAATCGCGTCCGTCCCTACTATCTCTTCCAATGCGACCTATCAGAAGGCCTAACACACTTCCGCACCTCAGTAGGTAAAGGCATAGAAATCATGGAGAGCCTTCAGGGACACACCAGCGGCTTTGCAGTCCCAACATTTGTCATTGATGCACCTGGCGGAGGAGGAAAAATCCCCGTTATGCCCAACTACATCATTTCCTGGTCAACCAACAAGACAGTACTTCGCAACTATGAAGGAGTAATCACCACTTATCAGGAACCAGACAACTATAAACCTGCAAAATGTGACTTAAAATGCCAGAAATGCAACCTACAGCTTGAAGAAGATGATAAAGTCACCAATTGGAATCGAAAAACTATTAGCGGACTATAATGAAACGATCTCGCTTGTACCAAAGGGCAACCTTAGATTGGAACGCAGAAAAAACCACAATATCAAGGCACAATAGATGCCCAACATCGACCACTCAGCCCTAACCATCCGAAAAGTTGCCGTCGAAGACATAGGCGAAGTTTACAAACTACTAACGGCCAACAGACCCTATGTGGGCCTAAACAGCCGATACACATACTTCCTCTTAGCCAGAGACTTCTCTGAAACCTGCCTAGTTGCCCTTGACGGCGAACGTATCATCGCTTTCTCTTCAGGCTATGTCCCGCCCGGTAGACCTGATACTTTTTTCAGTTGGGAAGTGGTGGTGGATAAGGATTACCGTGGTAATGGGTTGCAGAAGACACTATTGCTTCACCAGTTAAGGTTGACTAATGCGAAATATTTCGAGGGAACTATTAATCCTTCAAATGGTGCTTCTGAAAAGAGTTTCCTAGAGGTCGCGCGGGTGCTAAATACTGAGGCTTCCAAGAGTGTACTGCTTAGTGAGGAAGACTTTGAAAATGACGGTCATGAGGCCGAAATTCTTTATAGAATCGGCCCGATCTCGCTGATTTCTCTAAAAAATAAGGTTAACTTGCCAGTTTAACTCGTTTTTTGGTTGTCTGCAAGGCGCTTCTCCACTTGAGTTCAGAATTATTTAAAAAGCTAAATGAGAATTAAACAAGTGCTTTGCGAAGCAATCGATGATTAACGTGGACATAAGCATCTTCGTTCCAATATTCAAAGAGTCAACCGAATTAGAAGGCATGCTTGATATTCTTTGTCCACAGAATGTAACTAAAGAAATCTTTGTAACAGTGGATGAACCAACCGATGAGTTTAATCAGAAACTCAAGGAGCTACAAAGAGAAAACGTCACATTTATCACCAATAAAGAACGAATCGGCAAAGCAAACGCACTCAACAGCACCGTCCAACTCTCCACTGGCAAAGTGCTCCTCTTTTTAGATGCCGATGTAGGGCTTCCAAACGATACCGATTATCTGCGAAAAATCATTATGGACATGGAACACACCGACATCTTAGACATAAAAAAAGAGTAACCAAAGACAAATCCTTCCTCTCCAAAATGGCTTATTATGAATACTTAACATTCAACATGAGTGCTTGGTTATCCTCTAAGTTTATGCATAAATGTCCCGCAGTAAATGGTGCGGCGTTTGCGATTAGGAGGGAAATGTTTGAGAAAGTCAATGGGTTCCGCACAGTAGTGGCAGAAGACATTGACATTGCAACTCGCGCTTTTTTGGCTGAAGGCAGTTTTGCTTACTCAACAGAAGTTGAAGTAAAAAACGTGGTTCATGGCGACTGGCGCAAATGGTTTACTCAGCGTCGCAGATGGTCGATTGGACAGGCGCTTTGGCTTAAAGACTGGTATAAGCCTCTGATTGGACGCTTTATCAAGAAGCCACAGGTTTTTCTGCCAAGCTTATTCTTCCTCTATCCATCGATTACAGTGTTCTTTTTGAGTGCCGTAGTGCCGAGTCTATGGATGTATAATGGGCTTACTATTCACTTCGTTATTTCTATCGGTAAAATTCAACATTGCATTGCCGATTTTTCTGGTTTCATTGGCGACTGCTGATGCGTTAAAGGTGCTGTTGATTTCGCTCGCTGGCTTTGGTATAACTGCTGTCGTATTCTATGGGTTCTCTAGAAAATTGGGCTTTAATGATATGAAGTTGCATGAACTTTTTGTTTATTACTTCTTTTACTCGTCGGTTTGGATGGCTTTGATAGTGGTTGGTCATTTGCAAGTGGTGTTTGGGAAGCGGTCTGGTCCCGGCTGGAAAACATAGCTCTCGCTTTCCACTATAGTAGTTGTTGCCGAAAAGCCCTATACGCAACAACATACATTTTCTAGTAGTAGATAATGGCGGAGACTCTTCTATACTCCAAATACTTGAAAATCCAAAACGATAGGTTGTTATCTAGTTTCAGCCAATTGAACTTAACACACAACATAACAGAGCAGAAGCGGAAAAAGATTATAATAAGTGATAAGATGTCATTGTTGGAAAAGGGTCCGTGACGCAGTACGGATAATAGTAGGGCACAAAACATAGCCCCGCTATACGCAAAGCGTGTCAGCCTTCTAAGCTGAAAGTCAAGGGTTCAAATCCCTTCGGACCCGCCATCATATGTACGAAAAAATACTATCTTTTTCTTTTTTAGCTTCGCGCTCGCGTCCACGGAAGAGTCTTGGCGTCCAATACAGTGCCAAATGTACCTTGCTACATAAATTACGAAGGTGAATGTGGATTTTGAGTCATGCCCCAAAGCTAAACAATTAGATGATGACTTTAAGGCGAGGGTTAAGAGCATGTATACGCAGTTGAACCTGAGTCTTGAAGAGTTGAAGCATTGGGGGCAAGTTGTGACTAAATGTAGTTAACCTGCTAAGTACCAAGTCAAGTGACTGCCGCAAGTTCTGATTTTAGTTCACCACTTGATCCTCATACAGATTCTTGGAATATTAGAAAGAGATAAAGCGTTACCGTGACATGTTTAGTGGGGGTTAATTGTCTTGCAGTCTGGTAGACGTATATCTATTCTTGTTACTATTTTCATGGTTTTGGTTCTTGTTAGCGTTATGTCATTTACTATGGTGTCCATCACTACAGGTTGGACGGCTAATTTTCTCTTTATGTTTGCTAGAAATTGGCTTATTGGTGTAGTTGTTGCTTTACCTACTGCTTTGTTAGTTAACATCCCAATAGTGCGTTTAGTTAGAAAAATCTGCGAAAATAAAAAGCCTAAGGAAAATAGATGAACACAAAAGGTCTGTTAATCCTGATTAATGGCCAAATACCCCAAAGAATACCCGTTTCCACACCCGACTTGGTGAGTACTCACTGCTAAAATAAAAGACTGGCAAATCCGCTTAGTCATAAATTTGGCGTGCTTGGCTGCCGGTTTGTAGAAAAACTTATCCCTATTGGCAGCGTTGCAGTAACCTCCAAGACGATATTGAATTCAATGAAGTCGCTAACTCGGAGCAAGAAGAAGCAATCAACCGTTTTTTGCTGGCGCCTTTAGACCAGTTTAGGGAGCCGCAGGTTAAGGTGGGTTTGTTCCGCTCGGACTTGGATACTCTTTGTATAAAGATGACGCATACTGTTGTTGACGGCGGGGCTTCAATGCAGTACCTGCAATCAAGAGTTCCTGTTTTAGTCAAGGAATTGCTTAACCAATAATCCGTCAGCATTGGGGTATCTATTAACTTGTAGCTTAATGCAGCTCTTTAAAACTACAGTGACATTTATCGCAATTATACGCTTGAATGGTAAACACCGAATTCTTCAGTACCTTCGAGGGCTTGTTGACTTCCATTGCACATTTTGGACATATCGCCACAGAGACACCAACCTTCATATCGGTTGCTTGCAAGGGATAAGAACCTATTTGTACAGGGTTATGCAAAAAGAATGCTTTCACATTTTTTGGTCATGGACTATTGTGCATCATAAACCTGTCTATGTGGTATAATAATATATTATATATCAATGGATAATTCACCATAAAACCGTGCGGTCCGATGAATTTAGAAATATCGTAAATTTTGCTGAGACGTGTATGAAGCATAATTGATATGGGAAATAAGGTTACTAGACGCTGGGTCCTGTTGGATAGCGCCCTAGTGCATCCAGAATTTCTTCAGTAGTCGTCTTTTTACCTACGTTTCGCACAAAATCTGATGCCACAACTATTCCGACTAGTTTGTTCTGCTTAAGAACAGGCAAACGCCTAATCTTGTTAGCGGACATTATCCTTGCAGCTTCCTTAAGTGAGGTCTCTGGTTCAACTGTAATTAGTGTTTTCGTCATAACATCGGTCAATTTAGTGTCAAGTGAGGCTCGTTTGGCCACTATTCGTTTTACTATGTCCCGTTCAGTAATTATTCCTACAGGAAAAGCTTTGATTACAACAATTAAGCAGCCTAAACCTTTATTGGTCATTAGCTCTGCTGCTTCAAATACAGTTTTGTTAGCTTCTATTGTTACAACATCTTTAGTCATGATATCTTTAACTGCAGGCATAAATCTCATGATAACAAACTGGTTTTGCGGATAAAAGGATTATTGCTCTGTTATCACGCCGCAACAATCACATAGCATTAAAAGCACAGGCAATGTCGTTCTATCGGTAGCTAAGACCAGTTTTATTGGATGTGAATGCATGAAAGCTCAATTATGCACTCGAATAGATAAAATAGAAAATCACCCCTTAACTTATACTACAGTTCCAGACCCAGTAACCCAGTCAGACCAAGTGCTAATCAAAGTAAAAGCCTGTGGCGTATGCTACAGCAACCTACACATGATTGAAGGTGAACTCAGACAATTTGGTGTCCCAGCCAAACTACCGATTATTCCTGGACATGAAGTTACAGGGGAAATTGCCGAAGTTGGCAAGTCAACACGGGGCTTTATGGAGGGTGACCGTGTAGGCGTGCAGGTTCTATGGAAAACCGATGGCACCTGTGAGTTCTGTCTCTCGGGCCGAGAAAACTTGTGTCTCAAACGCCAAACAACCGGGGAAGTAGTTGACGGCGGATACGCCGAATACATGGTTGCCCCTAGCGCTTTCGTTCATCATCTACCCGATAACTTAGGGTATGAAGAGAGCGCTTCATTATTCTGCCCTGGTATTACCGCTTACCATGCAATTAAACGGGCAAACGTGCGAGTAGGTCAGAAGGTAGTGGTTATTGGCATCGGAGGCGTTGGTCACATGACTTTACAGTTTGCCAAATTGGCGGGATCCGAAACTGTTGCGGTTGATACTTCTGAGGCTAAGTTAAAGTTGGCGCAGGATATTGGTTCCGATCATGCTTTAATTGCCGCCGAATTGGATGAATTCGTCGTTAAAACTGGGCGTCCCGATGTGGTTATGGTTCATGCACCTTCGCAGAAAGCCGTGGAGCAGGCACTGCATATTGTGAAGCGGGGTGGAATTGTTTTGATGGGTGTTTGTGGGGATGCACCAGTGCAGTTTCCTGAGGAATACACGATTATAGGTAGCGTTATCGGCACACGACAGGAGATGAATGAGGTGCTGCGATTGGCCTCCATGGGTAAGGTGCGTGTTGATTGGAGTTGTTATCGCCTCAGTGAGGCGGAGGATGTACTGATTAAGTTGAAGCAGGGCAAGATTGTGGGACGAGCCATATTAGTTCCTTGATGTCGGTTTTTAATGTTAATAATCAATTTTTTCAGCCTGTCCCTTGTTTGTATAAAGTCGTCGTCAGTGGGCTCTTTCCACTTAGTTTTATAAATCAAATCCGTTGATAGTTTTGGGGAAGACGTAATTTCGTCTCAAAATAAATCATGGAGTAAGAAAAATGCAAAATAGTAAAAAACAATTAGCGACAATCTTAGCTATACTACTAATATCATCTATGGCTATCACTTTAAACTTGCAATCCAATGCAAGCGCAGAAGTAATCAACGGCATAAATTACGATACTGCAACTGCTACTGCAATCAAAGCTGGCATGCACTGGGACTTAAACGCTAACGCTTCCAGTACCAGATTACTCATGTGGCAAAGATATGGCGATAGTGTTCCAACTTGGACATATGGTGTTATTTCACCGAACCCTGTAGGTGTCGGCCAGAAATTCACCATGGTCATATTCAACCCACAAGTACCACACCAAGCATCTGAAGGCAATGACATCAGATACAAATACCACGTAGACATCACAAAGCCCGATGGAACAACCGAAAGAGTTCCCTCAAGTGGATCTCTTACTTCTGACTCAACAGGAACCACATATACCTCATATACACCTACCCAAACTGGCAACTACTCAGTAACACTTGTCTTCGAAGAACTCTACTGGCGCTGGGGTGTACCACCTAGTACCGTTGGCAGAGACTACTACGGCATAACTTTCCTATCCAGCAACCGTACATACATAGTGGCTGTACAGGAAGAACCCGTTCTACCAGGCGCTGTAACAACCTATCCACTTCCAACAGAATACTGGAGCAGACCAATTGAAGGACAAAACAACGAATGGGGCCAAATTTCATCAAACTGGCTTGGCAACGCAATGGATCGTCACAACGGATACACAGACAACAGAATCCAAACACAGGGCAGTGGACCAAACAGCGGACACATTTTGTGGACTAAACCAACTGAAGATGGCGGCGTTGTCGGCGGAGATGATTACTACTCTAAACCAGGTGAAGTTTTCAACGCAGGACACCAATATCAAACAAGGTATGCTGGAACACAGATAATCATGCACGGAAGACTTCTCTACCAAGAACCCATAGCTTGGGCAGGTACTGGAGGCGACTGGGTATGTGTTGACCTAAAGACTGGTCAAGAAATCTGGCGCAACAAGACCATGAGCATTTCACCATCCTTTGGCTACTACTATGACTGGGATGACATGAACCAACACGGTGTTGTCAACCCCGGTATGATATTCGCAAGCAACTTCGGCGGAGGCGCATTCATTCACCCACGCTACGGAACAACCATCCCTCTAAACATCACTCAAGTACCCACAGGCGGTGTCGACGTAATCGGTCCAAAAGGCGAAGTACTAAAATACATACTACAGAACCAAGGAAACTCCTCAAACCCCAACTGGCGACTATTCCAATGGAACTCATCGAGAGTATTCACATCACAGACTAGCGGAACGAGAAACGCGAGTCTTGCTTCAACCGTAACCCAGCAGACTACATACGGCGCTGAGGAAATACACACTTGGGACTTTAATGCATCAGTAAACCTACCTGCAAGTTCCTATACCATCCGATCTGCAATCTACCGCGATGTAGTGTTGGTTAACAACGGCTCACTCCCAACCTCAGGCACAAGCTCACTGTACTACCACAATCCAGAGGAAACAACACTAACCGCTATTAGCATAAAAGAAGGCCAAGAAGGAAGAGTCCTATGGACAAAGAACTACAAAATGACAGATAATGATGGCACACAGACACTCTTCATACGCTCAGGCGGTGGCGTCTTTGTTATGCAAAGAATGCCCGAATTGGTCTGGGAAGTCTATGATGTATACACTGGAAACAAACTCTGGGAAAGCGAACCACAAGCTGACTTTAATCCATTCGGCTACTACAGCTGGGTCAGTCTCATGAACGTCTACGGATCATCCATCTCACACGGCAAACTCTTCACAACAGGCTACACTGGCGCGGTCTATGCATATGACCTCATGAACGGAACTCTAGTCTGGAAGCAAGAAGCTCCAACAGGCGGAGAAATCTTCAAGTACTATACACTCTTCCACGGAGTAACCGCTGACAACAAGATCTACATCGGAACTCACGAACACTCTGCAGACACACCGTTGTTGAAAGGCGCTCAAACTCGCGTCTATGACGTCAACACAGGTGAAGAAGTCTGGAGTATGTTAGGTTGGGCTCACCCAGGTACAATGGCAGTCGCAGACGGCGTCCTAACTTACTGGAACAACTATGACCATCAGGTCTATGCAGTCGGTAAAGGCGCAAGCAGCACCACAATTGAAATGACCAACGACGTTATCGAATCCGGAAAGAGCATCATGATCAAAGGCACTGTTACCGATATTTCACCAGGCACAAAGCAATCAGAACAATCTCTACGATTCCCCAACGGTGTCGCCGCAGTCTCTGACGAAAGCCAAAGCGCATGGATGGAATACGTTTACATGCAAAAGCCACGTCCAACCAACGTTACCGGTGTTACTGTTACATTGAGTGTTGTTGACTCAAACGGCAACTACCGAACCATTGGAGCAACAACCGCAGACGCAGACGGATTCTACAGCTATAACTGGATGCCTGACATCGATGGACAATACACAGTATATGCTACATTCGAAGGTAGCGAATCATATTGGCCATCACATGCCGTAACCGCATTCAACGTTGACGCAGCACCAGCTCCAAGCGCAACTACAACCACAAGCGTTAATCAATCTCCAATGGAACTCTACTTCGTCGGCAGCACAGTAGCCATCATCATCGCTATCGCAATAGTCGGTTTAATGATGCTAAGAAAGAAGGCATAAGAAACACAAAACAACAACCATCTTTTTTTATTTTTTTTAATAACCTTTATCATGCCTCTTTTTGAAGAAGTCCCAAAGTTCAAGAATTATCAACCAACACTTTTGGATGAGGCTTTCACTAAAGTTTATCACTTCGAATCTGTTTTCATTTAGCCCATAATTTAACATCTGGATGCATACGGATGGAACGCAAAGATTACCTCAAAGAACCCATAAAACATATCAAAATCAATGGCGTCTTAACCGTTGATCAGTTGATGCAGCAATATGCCAACTCTGGTTCATTTGGCGCCGGACGGCTGGCGGCTGCATGTGACACATACGAGAAAATGCTCAGAGACCCAGAATGCACCGTATTCTTGGCGCTTTCAGGAGCAGTGGTTCCCGCAGGTATGCGTCAACTCGTAGTAGATTTAATCAGAAACCACCTTGTAGACGTGATTGTTAGTACAGGCGCCTGCATGGTCCACGACGCCATCGAAGCCGTCGGCGGACACCACTATAAAGGCGGCTGGGCAGTCAACGACGCCGAACTCTACCGTTACCATATATTTCGCATCTACGACATTTTTGTTCCAGAAGAAGACTACGTCCGATTAGACTACGTATTCTCAGAAATGTACACTGACATCGCAAAAGAACGCAACGGCCAAGCCTTAGCCTCAGACGAATTCACATATGAAATAGGCAAACGGCTGACAGACGAAAACTCCATCTTAAGAGCCGCCTATGAAGAAAATGTCCCAATTTTCCTACCTGCAGTGCGTGATTCAGAATTTGGCTTCATCCACTGGCTACATGCCTCGCAGGATGGACAGAAAAATGTGCTATTAGTTGACGCGTTCAAAGATGTTCCAACCATCTGCGGTATCTGCTCTAAATCCCCAAAAAATGGCATGGTCGTCATCGGCGGCGGTGTTCCACGCAACACTATCCAATCCTCCGCGTTAGCTTCAAAAAAAGGCCTAGATTATGGTATAGTCGTCACTTTGGATCGTCCTGAAACTGGCGGTTTGTCTGGTTCAACGCTTGAGGAAACGGTTAGTTGGGGCAAAATGAAGGGGTCCGCTGATCATGTGATGGTTATTGGTGAGGCTTTGATGGTTTTTCCATTTATTGTCGCTTCAGTCACTGAGCGGCTTGGTAGCGGTTTTAAGCGTAATCCGTATTTGCTACGCGAGAAAATCTTTGGGAAGCAACAATGATGGCAAACGATAACGAATACTGCGGAAACTGTGACAGCCACAACTCCTATCAGTACCCAAAAAAAGTTTTCTGCTCAACCCGATACTGGCACAGCTTAAACCCAATAGTGGATACGCTTTGGCGCTGTGAAACCTATAACCGAGTCAGCCAAGAATGCCACTGCGTACGCGAAGCCCAGAAAGCTAAGAATGGCAGCGACGAAGCGCAACGCTAAAGTTATAAAACTGCGCGTTGTTTGTGTTGTGTTTGCAGCCCAGTGGTGTAGTGGTCAAGCATAGAGGCCTCTGGAGCCTTTGACAAGAGTTCGAATCTCTTCTGGGCTACCACTAACAGTTTAGGTGAGTATGGTATGGCTGATTTGAAAGGTTGTCCATTTGGACAAGACATCAAAAACGATTGCAAAACCTGTGATTATGGTAGCAAAAACCATTTTGATGCTGCATCGGGACAATGCGTTAAACGCTAACTTTGGGTATCTATTCCAGTAGTTTCCATGGGTCATCGGGGCCCAAAGAGCAGCTATCCTTCGATGCGCGTGAGCCTTGTTTTTGGGTTTTCTTAGCTGTAATATCCACAAGCATATCCGCCCCAATTTGCTCGGTCTGCAAAAGCTCTTTAGGCAAGGTGACGACGATGCAGTCGCCTACTTTTCTGGTTTTAACTACAAATGTGCGCAATCAAATCCGCCTCTTTCATTTAGTCGCTTGAGTGTTATTATGCTTTTTACCTGTTCTGCCTTAAAAATTGGTTACACGTGGCGGATTTAATTTTAGGAACAAAACTGCGCTGTTCTGCTTGTAGTTTCCTCCTCAACCAGCCTGCAACCGCCACTAAACGTAGAAATCCACAAAAGCTTTAGAAACCACAAGCCCCTTTAACCATTAAACAAACCCTAATATTGGCTGTGGAAACATGCAGAAAGTGTGGGATGAACTAAAAAGTATCGAAGCTCAAGCTGACCAAATACAAAACGACGCCAAAGACAAAGCCAAAAAAATAGTCACCCAAGCCAAAAAAGACGCAGAAAAACTCCTCGCCAACAGTAAAACCTACGGCGCAGAGGAATCCCAGAAACGCTACGACGCTGCCATTGCTGAAGCCAACAAAAACCGTGAAGCACAACTAGCCGAAAACGACAAAGCAGCCGCCAAACTCAAGACACAAGCCGAAAAACGCATGGATAAAGCCGTATCAGCCGTCGTTAAAGCGGTGCTTGAGGAAAACTAGTTTTGACTCAAACAACCCGTTATGCAACTGTTCTGCCCAAGATGGGTGCAGAAAGAACCAAATTTTTAAACGAAAACAAACTTAAGGCGCTAAGCGAAAGCAAAAACATAGGTGACATCGCTTCACAGCTACGCGATTCAAGTTATCAGGAACAACTCGCCCGAATCGTTCCTCCTCTAACAGGTCGCAAACTTGAACGCGCCTTCACCGAGAACCTGATTGAAACTTATCTAAAGATCATAAAGTATGCTCCCGAACGAGCTAACCGCTACCTCGACATTTACCTTTCACGGTTCGAGGCGGAGAACGTTAAAACACTAATTAGAACTGCCAACGTTAACATGCCTGTGGAGCAAAGACTCGCAAAAATTTATCTTGCCGTGGAGAAGTATCTGAATAAAGTTGTGGAGATTGAGGAAGCCGCAAAAGCACCCGGAATCAGCCAAGTGGTGGCAGTCTTCAAAAATACCGAGTACACTTCAGCTCTGAGTATGGGATTGAAGAGTTTTGAAGAAACCGGCTCAACCACCACCCTAGACATATTCGTTGATACCTTATTTTATGAGAAGCTTATGGCTGCCTATGAGAGCTTGCCAAGACGTGAGAAGCCGCATGCTTACCATTACGTCAGCATCGAAAACGACAGTTTCATCTTACTAACACTACTAAGAGGTAAAAACCTCAATTACGACCCCAACTGGCTACGCCTCGCCGTTCCACATTGCTTCTTCAACCTAAACAAGCTTGAAGTAGAATCCATAATTTCAGCATTAAACTATGAAGCAGCCTACAGAATTGTGCAGGACAGCTTCTACGCCAAATACTTTGACAGAAAAGCAACGCCTGAAGAGACCATAGCAAACGCCGAGAAAGCTTTCCGAAAAGAAATCCTCTCATATGCAAAGAAAAGCGTTCTGCGGGAAAAATTCAACATCGGTAGTACGCTTAGCTTCATAACACTAAAAGAGGCTGAAGTCCACAACTTAACAGCGTTGACTTTAGGTGTGGACGGCGGCATGAAACCCGAAGTTATCCGTAACCAGCTTTTGTTCTAAACTTTTTGTTTTTCCTCTTTTGTCAGCGTTAGTTCTGTGTGGCTGAATTTCTGTTTGAATGGGCTAAACTCGGTTCCTGTACCGCTATAGAATTTGCTGAACCACTCGTAGAAGTGCAATCTTAAGGTGTGGATGAATACGATTAAGCCTTCGAGTGCCAAGACGAATATGTTACCAAATACGATGACTATTGCTGCGAGAATGAAGCCTAAAGTCGTTGGTGAAGCGGCGGGATTGATTAATTCTGCAACCGTAGAGACCACAAGGAGCAGCGCCCAGTGTGCCATCAACAAAGCGAGAATACGGCTGTATGATATGGTGTTGCTTAGTAATCGGGTGAGGAAGTCTCCTGCTTCAAAGAATCTGCCGACTAAGGATTCCTGTTCTGGATGCTCACTTGCGTGTAGCACGACAGGTTTTGCAATCATTGTATAAACTGGTTTGCCTGCAACCATGATTATGAATGGAATCAGAGGAACTAGTATAGGTCCGCTTAGCCACGCTGCAAAGTCAAGCTGATACGCTGCTATCAAGTAGACGCCGCCTACAAAGAAGGCAATCTTTGGTAATGCTGTTAAGAGGGCGTCAGCTACATCGTGTTTTAGCAGATAATTCACCATTTCAATGACTATGCCCGAGATGATTTGCGTTATACCGACGAATAGGCTGAAGAGTAGAAAGCTGAATACGTTCTCGAATGGGCTAAACCAAAGTGGAGTAAACTGTATTCCGAAGAATTCTCCGAAGAGCAAACCCGCAACCATTGCGCCTATTCCGCAGGCAGCCATAATCCAGCAAACATTCTTTATGCCTTGGTTACCCTTGATTAGCATGCCGACAACTAAACCGCCAATCAACAGTACTAATCCATGGCCTAAATCGCCGAACATTAGACCAAAAAGGATAGGGAAGGTTATAGCGATGAATGGTGTGGGGTCAACTTCATCGTAGTTTGGTAGACCATAGAGCTTTGTGATTTCTTCAAAGGGCTTTACGAATCTGCCATGCTTAATCTTGGTGGGCGGTTCAACTGTATGTGCAGTGTCTATAGTGTTGTTTTCGAGTACGAGCGCTTTTCCTTCCATCTTACTGTTAACTGCTAAGGTGAGGTCATGGAACTTGTTTTTGGGCACAAATCCTTTTACTGTTGCAAGTCGGCCTGACTGGAGAATCTTCTTCTCTGCTGTTAGGAGCATTAAAATGTTTTCCGAGGTTTCTTTCCAAGAAGCAAGTTTATCCTTGTTTTCTTCGCCCAACTTTTTGAGTGATTCAGAAATAGTTTTTTCTTTTTCTTCGTTATCTTTTAGCCGTTTTTTTACTTCTTTATACGCCTCACCCACACTATTGGGCAAGTCGAGGGGCATCTGGAACATTTCAGCATGATAAGTACGCAGAATGCGTTCAACTTCTTCTTGGTGTTTCTTTGGAGCCGCCACGCATAGGAAGCATTCATCTTCTGTTAAGTGGCTTTGTTTAGCAAAAAGTGGTAAGCCTGTGATGGCTGTTTGGAATGCTTCACAGTTTTTAATGGGCATGCTTGCGAAGATTACATAGATTAGTTTGAGGTCGCCCACAGTTTGGAGGTCTGCGCCCATGCCCTCCATGGTTGAGAGCATTTTTCTGAGGTGATTTAACTCTAAATTCTTCTCTTTCATGCCTGTGAGGGAAAGGTTTAGGGTTTCGATTTCTTTTTTAAGTGTTAAAATCTCTTGGCTGGTATTATCCAGCAGTAACTGCCAATTATCTGCCGTAACGGCAACTTTGACAGGTTGGGTAAGTTTGAAAATGCCTAAAAAGCTGCCTTTTTCATGGACAAGCTGCTTGATTAAGCCGTCAATATCGAGTAAACGCTCTTGAACTGTGGAAATATTCGCGTTGTACTCTGCAATGTTTGCGTCATCTTGTGCCGATGGTTCAATATGGAACTCGCCGAAGGTGTTTAGGGTATCTAATACAGACTCGACATCTTTTTTTGTACATATAATAGATGTCGAAGTCATTCTTTCGGGTCGTAACATTTTTAACAGATATATTGAATTTGCTAACAAGCATTTAAAGTTGTATTAGGTGATGGCATGATTGGTTACGTAATTGGCGATAGCGACATGATTACTGGCTTTAGGCTAGTTGGAGTCGAAGGCGCTGAAGCAGTCACCGTAGATGAAGCAAAGCAGGCCCTAAGCAAGGCACTGACACGTAGCGACATCGGAGTCATCATCATAGGTGAAGCATACTTCACCGACGCAAGCATTCGCGAGCAAGTTGACAAGATCCGCCAAGAAAGAGTCACACCCCTAATCGTAGTACTCCCTGGAAGCAGGGGACCAACACGCGGCACCCCATTATCTGAAACTATCAGTAAAATCTTGGGCATTAAAATTTAGAGGTTAAATGATTTGAGTACTAAAAGTGGCGTAGTAGCGATAGCAGACGAAGTAATAGGCGACGTTCAAAAAGAAGCTGAAGCCATCATTATGGCGGCTGAGAACGAAGCGAAAGAAACCCTCCGAGTAGCTAAGGAACAAGCAGACAAAACCTACCATGCAATCCTTGCTGAGGCAAACCAGAAAGCTGAATCTGAGAAAAGAAAGATTGCTTCGGTCACCGAAGTTGAATTGAGGAATAGTTTGCTTCAAACAAAAGAGACCCTTGTCGATGAAGCCTTCGAAAAGGCCCTTGCTAAACTTAAAGATTTTGTTGAAACCGACGAATATCACGCTTACCTAATCAAATTAGTTGAAGAATTAGCGAAAAAGATGGATCAGAAGGTTCTAGTTGTAGAAGTTAACGCCAAAGACAAAGAATTTTTAACATCAGAGTTGCTCAAAAAAGTCTCCAAAAAACTCAAAATTGAATTAACGCTTTCTGAACAAACCCCCAATTATATTGGCGGCTGCAAAGTTCAAACACAAGATGGCAAAATAGTATATGACGGCACACTTGATAATAGGCTACAGGAGCTTAAACCTGAATTGCGTGCCCAAATCGCAAAAACCCTCTTTGGAGAAACATCACAATGACAGCTAAAGGTAGCGTTATCAGAGTTGCAGGTCCAGTCGTTGAAGCCAAAGGCCTACATGATTCAGTTATGAATGAAATGGTTGAAGTCGGCAACGACGGCTTGATCGGTGAAATCATCCGTTTAGAAGGCGAATACGCCACAATCCAAGTCTACCAGAACACTTCTGGGTTGAAACTTAACGAGCCTGTGGTGGGTACTGGCAGCCCCCTCTCAGTCGAGTTAGGCCCGGGATTGTTAGGTAACACCTTTGACGGAATCCAGCGACCGCTTGAAACCATACGGCAACTAACAGGTGCATTCATCAAGCAAACCCGCGGGGTAACCGCCCTCTCAAGAGAGAAAAAATGGACATTTACCCCAACAGCTAAAGTCGGCATAAAACTAGTCAGGCGGCGACATCTTGGGTGTAGTCCAAGAAACTGACTTAGTCGAGCACCGAGTCATGGTGCCCATCGGAGTTTCGGGCAAGCTTACATCAATCGCCGCTAAAGGCGACTACACAATAGTCGAAACAATCGCCACATTAGATTCAGACGATAAAAAAACAGATATACAAATGCTCCAGAAGTGGCCAGTCAGACAACCAAGACCCCACACCAAACGCCTCTTTGCCACCGCCCCCCTAATCACCGGACAACGCGTCATAGACACATTCTTTCCCATAGCCAAAGGCGGAAGTGCAGCCATACCCGGACCCTTCGGCGCAGGCAAAACCGTCACCCAACAGCAACTCGCTAAATGGTCAGATGCCAACATCGTCATCTACGTTGGCTGCGGAGAACGCGGCAACGAAATGGTCGATGTGCTAGACAGTTTCCCCAAACTACTTGACCCAACCACCGGTCATCCACTCATGGAACGCACCATCCTCGTCGCCAACACCAGCAACATGCCAGTTTCAGCCCGTGAAGCCAGCATCTACACAGGCATCACCTTGGCTGAATATTACCGTGACATGGGTTATGCAGTTGCGTTGATGGCAGATTCAACTAGCAGATGGGCAGAAGCCCTTCGTGAAGTCTCAGGACGACTCGAAGAAATGCCCGCCGAAGAAGGCTTCCCAAGCTATCTACCCTCCCGCCTAGCAGAATTCTATGAACGCACAGGAGTCGTCGAAACCTTGGGCAGCGATGAACGCGTTGGTTCAATCTGCGCCATCGGAGCGGTTTCTCCTCCCGGCGGAGACTTCTCAGAACCAGTCACACAGCACACTAAACGCTTCACCCGAGTCTTCTGGGCATTAGACGCGGAATTAGCCGATGCACGGCACTATCCATCGATTAACTGGATGGCAAGCTACAGCGGCTACATCGCCGACCTCGCCGGTTGGTGGCATAAAAACGTTGATGAAAGATGGAACAGCTACCGCGAAGAAGCCATGCGTATACTCCAAGCCGAAGACGAACTCAAAAATATCGTCAAACTCGTCGGTCCAGAAGCACTCCCAGACAAACAGCGCTTAATCCTCGAAACCGCCAGAATAATCCGAATCGCATTTCTGCAGCAAAACGCACTCGACGCAATCGATACATACTGTAGCCCACAGAAGCAGTTCAAGATGCTAAAAATCATCGTTGACTTCCACCGCTTAGCAGACAACGTCATTAGCAAAGGTGCGCCCATCTTTAAAGTCACAGAGTTACCAGTCACCGAAGACATCATGCGCATGAAAAGCAGCATCCCCAACGATCAGATCGCTCGGTTGGATGAGGTAGAGAAGAAGATGTATGATAACATTGCAATGTTGGAGGCAACTCTGAGGTAATTATTATGGTCAGGAATAGGTTTAGAGTATAAAGGTTTGCTTCAATTTCGGGACCCATCATAGTAGTTGAAAATGTCAAAAACGTAGGCTACGATGAACTTGTCTCAGTTAAGACCCAGAGTGGCGAAACCCGCTTGGGCAAAGTTATCCAGGTCAGCCAAAAAGCCGTCATGGTACAGGTATTTGAAGGCACCACCGGTTTATCGCCTCAGCGCAGACACGTACACGCTTCCTCGGCCACTCCTTGGAAGTGCCAGTTTCCACAGAAATGCTAGGGCGCGTCATGAACAGCTTTGGCGAACCCATCGACGGTCACCCAAGGTTCTTCACAGAAGAAAAACGCGACGTCAACGGTTACCCACTTAACCCCAACGCCCGTGAATACCCCAGAGACTTTATTCAAACAGGCATATCCGCCATCGACGGATTAACCAGTCTAGTCCGCGGGCAAAAAGTTGCCAGTGTTTTCGGGTCCAGGTTTATCGCACAACGAACTGGCCGCCCAAATCGTCCGGCAAGCTCAGATTCGCAGTGCCAACGAACCCTTCAACATCGTATTCATCGCCATGGGCCTCGAACACGACGACGCAGCCTTCTTCAAGAAAAGCTTCGAAGAAACAGGCGCCATCAAAAACGTCGCCATGTTCCTCAACCTCGCCGAAGACCCCCCAGTTGAACGTATCATTACACCACGCGCAGGCTTAACTCTTGCCGAGTATCTGGCTTTCGAAGAAGACTCCCATGTCCTAGTTATCATGACTGACATGACCAACTACTGCGAAGCGTTGCGCGAAGTCAGCTCCTCCATGGAGGAAGTGCCCAGCCGCAAAGGATACCCCGGATACATGTACAGTGACTTAGCCAGCATCTACGAACGCGCCGGCAGAGTCATCGGCAAAAAAGGTAGCATCACCCAAATGCCCATCTTAACCATGCCAAACGACGACATTACCCACCCAATCCCAGACTTAACAGGCTACATCACCGAAGGACAAATCGTCCTGTCCCGCAGCTTGGAAAAGCAGGGGATTTATCCGCCAATCTACATCTCAACCAGCCTCTCCCGACTAATGAAAGACGGCATCGGCAAAGGCAGCACCCGAGAAGACCACGCTAACGTCTCAAGCCAACTCTACTCAGCTTACGCCCAGTACAACTCCGTCAAATCACTGGTTACAATCATCGGTGAAGAAGGCTTAGGCACACGCGACAAAGAATACCTCCGATTTGGCGAACGTTTCGAAAAAACCTTGATTAACCAAGGCAAAAACGAGAACCGCACAATCGAGCAAACACTTGACATTGCATGGGATGCATTAAGCGACCTGCCAGAAGAAGAATTAACATCAATCAAACCCGAATACATCCAGAAGTACCTACCGAAAACCGATACTGAGGTAAAGTAGGCGTAACTAAGATGTCTTCGGAAAACATTATCCCCAACAAGAATTAACCTCATTCAAACCAAAAAGACACTGAGCCTTGCGGAGTCTGGACGTGAGGTTCTTGAGCGCAAACGGGACATTCTCTTACGGGAGCTAAGAGGCAGCGTATATGATGCTGAGAAGACGCGGGAGGATTTGTTGGAGGTTCTTGTAAAGGCTTACCAGAGCCTAAAAGAAGCCAACATGGCTAAAGGCTCCGAAGCCATCGCAAACACGGCATTAACCAGCAGCCACCAAGCCGAATACCTCATCGATTACCGCAGCATCATGGGCGTAACAGTGCCCGTAGTCAATTTCCAGGCAACCCCGACCTTAAACCCGACTACGGCTTCGCGAACACCAGCGCCGAACTAGACAAGGCATTTAAGCAGTTCTATCGCGTACTAGAATTACTTGCGCACCTCGCCAAAGCTGAAGGAACCACCTTCCAAATAGCTAACGACGTTCGCAGAACACAGCGCCGCGTCAACGCCCTCAACTATGTGCTTATTCCACGCTACCGCAGTACCGCCAAACGGATTGAACAGGTTCTAGAAGAGAAAGATCGCGAAGAATTCGTTAGGACCAAAAAAATTAAGGGCATGATAAGAAAGAAGGAATTTCAAGAGAGGGAGATTGAAGAATTTGAAGAAGTTCAGCAGTGATACAATCCAGAAAATTTTAGTTCCAACCGATGGCACTGAACATAGCATACGCGCAGCAAAGTACGCTCTAAGTATCGCCAAAAGTCAAGATGCTGAAATAGTACTTGTTTACGTGGTTGATGAAGTTGTTATTGACCAATTCTCCAATGAAACTGAGCGGAACGTGGTTGAGGCAGAGCTAAAGAATGATGGTCAACGATCTATACATTATGCAATGGGATTAGCTGAGAAAGCAGGCATCAAAGCCACCTCAATGCTTGTCAAGGGCCGACCGTTTGAACAGATTGTCAACATTACAAAAAGTTTCGATATCGACTTAGTCGTAATGGGAACGTATGGTCGCAAGGCTGCAGAGCGTATTCTCATCGGCAGCGTTGCTGAACGTGTCATCGAATATGCACCCTGCCCAGTCCTCGTCGTTAAATAAACATTTGGAAGCCACATCCATGTCCACTTTAGACAAACTTCAAAACGATTACCAAAGCTACATTCAAAATGTTGAGCGAACAGCAGCAACTGATATAAAAAAAATCCGCTCAGACCTCAATGCGCTCAAAGATAAAGCGCCCAGTTTAACCAAACCGCTTAATTCCTTTTTTAGTCAAGCGAAGACGTGCTTAAAGAGAAAAAAGTTAATAGCTAACCTTACTGTGGTTTTACACTAGTATTGGAGTTTGACGTGAGTTGAAACGAAAACTATTGCTATTCGTTATAACTACGCTTGTGCTTGTACCTCTTATGGGCATGGCCGCAGCACTAACCGTTCAAACCGTTCAAGAGCAAACAACTACAACACCCGCTGGTTCTTATGACCGCGTTGCCATTGCAATCGCAGCGACATTAGCCATTAGCATCCCCGGTTTAGCTGCTGGATTAGCCATTTCTTCTGCTGGTACCGCTGCAATTAGTGCCTTAGCTGAGAAACCTGAAACCTTCTTCAGGAGCTTTCTGATTGTTGCGTTGGCCGAAGCGTTGGCAATCTACGGTTTAATTATGGGTATCTTGCTCTGGCTAAAACTTTAAATCGCCAAGCTTAACCCCCTAAACTAAAACCGCACAATATTTTTCTTTTTTATTATCTTATCTACAATCCCTCGAATTGAAAGGATAGAAGGAAAAAAGAGCCTTTTAGTCCAAAAAAGGGGTTTTTTCTCGTCATCCTTTGTTCAGAGACATGAACAATCCCTCTTTGTGCAATCGAGTTATAGCTAAACTGGATGGGAAGCGTAACAAAAATTTGTCACGCTAAAAGTAACCTACTGATTTGAATCAATGGACAAAGAAAATGTTGATTTCTGCTTTTGAACAGTAGATCATTTTTCTCTGTTGCGAGGCGCTTGCGGTTTGTTGTACAACCAGCCTGCAATCCAAACCAAACGCTGACTACAAAAACAGACGCCCAGCCAAGTCCCCTGGAAGAAGATGATTATGGGGAGTCTCTACCATTATCTACTACTAGAAAAAATGAAAACAAACTGTTGTGCAGATTGTTGCTGAAAAAAGAGGGCCCAAGGTGACAGAACCCATTAAAAAACAGACAACCGCCAAATTTTGGTCTAATGATAGGGGAGGGAAGGTAGCTCCAAAGACATCACGTAGTATCAAAGCAGCCCTGTAGGTTTGCCCTTGAAATCACATACCTTTATTTTAGAACACCAATTTAGCTAGGCTGAGGAATTTTTTTGATCGAACCAAACCCCAGCCAAAGCTATACCCAACAACACATACCAGAAACCAAACCCGCCCAAAAATACGTTTACCTCTTCAAAGAAGGTAACGGTAAAGACAAGAAGCTGCTGGGCGGCAAAGGCGCTGGGCTCTGCGAGATGACCCAGATCGGTTTGCCGGTTCCACCGGGGTTTGTGATTACTACTCAGACGTGTCTTGAGTACTTTGATAATGGTTTTCGGTTTCCTGAGGGTTTGATTGATCAGGTGCAGGCGGCCATGGGGGAAGTGGAGAAAGCCATGAATCTTGGTTTTGGCAACCAAGACAATCCACTGCTGGTTTCCGTTCGTAGTGGTGCAGCGATTTCGATGCCGGGCATGATGGATACAGTGCTAAATTTGGGTATAAACGACTGCACCGTGCAGGGCCTCATCAAACGTAGCGGCGACGCACGCTTCGGTTGGGATAGCTACCGCAGGTTTATTTCACTCTTCGGTAATATCGTGCTAAACATCGACGACGAAGAATTCCATGTGGCGATGGAGAAGCTAAAAGAAGACCGCAAAGTCACAGGTGACCTTGACCTTACAGCTCAGGACATGCAGGAACTCGTCAACATCTTCAAAAGTATCGTCCAAGAAAACACAGGCAAACCGCTACCGCAAGACCCTTATCAACAGCTTTACATGGCAATCGAAGCTGTTTTTGCATCATGGAACGGTAAACGCGCGGTAGATTACCGTCGAGAATTCAAAATAACCTCAAAAATCGCCAACGGCACCGCCTGCAACGTGCAAACAATGGTTTTTGGCAACATGGGCGACAACTCCGCAACAGGCGTTGCCTTCACACGTGACCCAGGTACAGGCGAAAACGTGCTCTTCGGCGATTACCTCGACAAGGCACAGGGCGAAGACATTGTCGCCGGCATCCGCACACCCAAACCCATCTCGGAAATGCGCCAAACCCTGCCACAAATGTACACTGAACTCAGCAAAGTCAGAGAAACCCTCGAGCATCACTTCCATGAAGCCCAAGATATGGAATTCACTATCCAAGAAGGCAAACTATACATGCTCCAAACCCGCAACGCCAAAATGAATGCGGCAGCGAGCATGAAAACCAGTGTCGATATGGTCAACGAAGGCTTACTAACTAAAGAAGACGCACTACTAAGGCTAAACCCCTCACAATTAACGCAGTTAATGTACAGCCAGATTGACCCAAAAAACACAATGCCACCAATCGCAACTGGTTTAGGTGCATCTCCCGGCGCAGCTTCAGGTGAAGTTGTCTTCGACGCTGACGAAGCAGAACGTCAAGCAAAAGCCGGCAAAAAAGTTATATTAGTACGAGAACAAACCAAACCCGAAGACATTCACGGATTCTTCGCTGCACAAGGCATCTTAACTTCTGTGGGAGGAAAAACCAGCCACGCAGCCGTCGTCGCCCGAGGCATGGGTAAACCCTGCGTTTCAGGAGCAGGAGACATCAAAATCGACCACTACGAAAAAACCGCTTCTGTTGGCGCAAACAGGTTGGTACAGGGTTCAGTCATCACTATCGATGGCACCTCAGGCAAGGTATGGCTGGGAGAAATCCCCATGGTGGAACCCGAAATCAGCGAGAACATGACTACAATTCTTGATTGGGCTGACAAATTTCGCCGTTTAGGCGTCAGAGCCAATGCTGATACACTCGTTGATACGGCGAAAGCCTTGAAGTTTGGCGCTGAAGGCGTCGGATTATGCCGCACAGAACGCATGTTTAACGCTGCCGACCGCATCGGGCTCTTCCAAGAAATGATTTTAGCAGATACTGTAGAGGAGCGCGCTGAGGCACTGCGTCATTTATTGCCTCTGCAGGAGAAGGATTTTGTGGCTATCCTGCGCGCTATGGAAGGAAACCCCGTTACGATTCGATTACTTGATCCGCCGCTGCACGAGTTTTTGCCCTCCGAAGAGGATATCCAACGCGAAATAACAAAACTCGAGACATGCCAAAAAGCCCTGGGTAACGTATGCAACATACCAGAGCTACTCCGAGACATCGATCCTTCACTTGAACATGTCCTCTCTGAAGATGAGCATATGCTCAAAAACCTCGCTGAACTCCAATCCTTCCAACTCAACAAAAAAATGCAGACACTCCAGAAAATCCGCACCCTCCGCGAAGTCAATCCCATGCTTGGCCACCGCGGCGTCAGATTAGGCATCACTTTCCCCGAAATCTACGAGATGCAAATCGAAGCGATTCTGATGGCGACTGGACAATTAATCAAGGAAGCGGTACCTGTGAAAGTAGAAATAATGATTCCACAGGTCTGCACAAGCCAAGAACTCAACCGCGTTTATGCCCTGATAAGGCGCGTTGAACGTCGTGTTGAGGATCGCTTAGGCATTAAAATCCCCTATGCAGTAGGTACAATGATTGAGGTTGTGCGAGCCTGTATGCGGGCCGGGCGGTTGGCGGAGACAGCGACGTTTTTTAGCTTTGGCACCAATGATTTGACACAGGCGACTTTTAGTTTCTCGCGTGAGGATGCAGAGAACAAGTTTTTGCCTTTCTACAACGAACACAAAATTTTGCAAGACAACCCATTTGAAATTCTCGATGTAAAAGGCGTTGGCAGACTGATGGCAATTGCTGTGGAGTGGGGACGCAAAACTCGACCTGACTTAAAAGTTGGAATCTGCGGTGAACATGGAGGCGAACCCTCATCCGTCGAATTCTGCCACAGAATAAACCTCGATTATGTCAGCTGTTCGCCCTATAGAGTGCCTGTAGCAAGATTAGCAGCTGCGCAAGCCAGCATCAAAGAGAAAAAGGGTCTTATAAAACCCTTTCAGTAACTATCATTATTGCTTTATCGGCTACCTATTTAGCAGGCAATGTAAGCCTTAATTAGCGTTCCGAGACACAAGATACTGGTAGCAGCAGCGGTTTTTATGTCCATAGTTGACTTATTTTCATCCCTAAAATACGATTTTTCGAGTTTTCTCAAAGGAAGAAGCGAAATCAATACAGACGTCTTCTTATACCCAAATAAATACGCGATATGTTTACCCATCGAGAAGCTAGTAGCTGACTCAAAAGTCTCACGACAGGGTGTAGCTGTATATAAACAAAAAATCGTTGAGAACCAAAAAATCAACCCAATAATCGTGGTTAAACATCCACGTAAAGACCTCTATGCAGTCTTGGATGGTCACCACCGATACTATGCTTTTTTGGAGATAGGCCGAAAAAAGGTCGATTGTGCTCTTGCAGGAGATTACTCCAGTGTAATATTTTATTTGACTCAGCGTGGCTATTTTCAGCCCAGCCCCGAATTTACCGAGGGCTTTAGGCAACCTGCAATTCGGCTACATCAAAATTTAAAGCAGTTCTTGGCTAATTTCTCAAATAAATAATTGTCTGGTTAGTCGTCGATTGTTTCTGTCATTTCTTTGCCGCAACACCAAGGCGCTTTTTCGATGTTACGTTTAACGTCACCTGTGCAGGAAACCTCGAATTCACCACGTATTTTTTTGCCACAGGTGGTACATTCGAACGTTGGCATAGTCATAGAGGAAGAAGTGGAGTAATAATAAAAGTTGCTAAAAGGTCTCTAAACGAGTTAGCGTTGAAGTGTAAAATGGTTTTTATTTTATCGTACACTAAAATCATGGAAGGTCGAGAGAGGAAGGTTAACTTAAAAGCAAGCGGAAATTCAGGAAGAGAGAGGGGAAACACTTGCCTGCTTTTAAGCTAACCTTTTACCTAATCTTATCAATACCTCTTGAACCATAAATAACAATGTGACTGCACCAATACAACAACAAATTAATTGGTTTAGCGCAAAAAGTGGTGTTAGGCGGATTCAGCCGCGTGCTATATGCTGAGCGGACACAAAAATGTTGGACCCATGCCCACTCGACATTAGCAGCCGGAACCGCCCAACCTGTCGGGCACCATGTACGCTTTTCCACACAAGACATTCTATTTCCGAAATAGGATAAAAGATGATGTGGGTTCATTGATGTAGTAACAAAGCGATAAAGCACTGATGACTTTTGCCAATTGATATCCACTCAATCATGAGATTACATGACGTAATATTTTGGGCAAGAGAAGTAAAAAAAGAAGAGACGAGAGAAGAACAGTTCAAGTTTATTTCTTCGGTTTTTCAGAGGCTTTTTCGGGTGCTTTTGCTTTAACTTGTTTCATTGGTTCTTCACAGCATATTATTTGGCAACCTTCACCGCATTCACATGGATTCTCAACCAAAACAACAAGACCGCATTCTTCACACTCGTATTGTTCACCTTTCTTTTTAGCCAAAAAAATCACCTTCTAAAAGTAGCTATACTGCTATTCTTTTTAAAAAATATAAAAATTACTGCTCCAATGTGGCTTGGGCTGATGTACAAACAAAAGCAGTATCTTGCCTTTGATTGAAAAAAATAATGCGTTAGATGTCTTGTTTTGGCTAATATGCTTGAAGGTTGCTCTTCGGTAAACCAAAAGATAGTAGCGAGCATTTTTTAGTTTGTTGCCAAAGTACAATCACAAATTCTTAAGAGTTAACTTAAGTCCTTCTCTATGTGTTCTCGGTTTGGAGGTGAATGTTTTTTGTCCAAACGAATGCGCTCGGACCGACCTGCTATGGAGCCGAAGATGACTTCGGATGGTAAATTTGTTTGTGAAGCCGACAACCGTACTTTCAACTCCAGAGAAGACTTTGATAGGCACTGTTCGCAGGCTCACATGAGCAGCAAAAGCTGGTAGTCCAGAAATAAACGGGTCTTATCGTCCCCATTTTATGCTTATTTTTTAAAATATGGTGAATATTATGTCAGAAAAATTTTTGTGCCCCCGCTGCATAGATAACTTTTACACGGCAGAAGGTTTACTAGTTCACATTAAACTTTTGCATCCGGAATTCTGGCGTGCCTCCGTAATATTTCTCTTGGAGCAGCATGCTATGCCCACCGTCACTTGGACTAACTCTTCATTCTGGCTGTTTATCCATAGTTGTCCATTTAAATAACCGTTGAAAATTTTTTTGGTTGTGGCAAGCTTGTAGTTTGTTACACAACCAGCCTGCAACCCAACTCAGGCTCAGAGGAAAAAAAGCACTACATAGCAAACTATGCAGGTAGATGCTGAGTATAGGCTGTCTATGCCATTATGTACTAAAAAAATGAAAACACACCAACTTTAGCTTATTTACAGGCTATTGCTGAAAAAAGAGGACCCCACCGAACTAACACATATAAAAAAACCGAACACCCCCCATTGGTCTACTAATGGGGGGAGATGTGCCTGTGAGCATGTCGCATTGTTCTCGCCATAGAGGTTTGGCGGGCGCGTTCTTTTTGGTGTGTCTCTAACTTGCGGGGAGACGAGTTATTGTTGGGTGCAGAGTGGTTTTTCATGGTTTCGCTCGCGCACTTTTTCATCTTTTTTTGCATTCAGCGGGGGCGGGTATAGTTTTCAGTAATTTTTTTGATTTGAAGCACGTTTTTGGTGGAAAAAACCTCCTAAGTCCATGAGTTTAGGCCTGTTTATGTGAAAAGTACTAAATTTCAAAATGCATAACGAAATGTTAAAAACCAAACAGTACATAGTATTATACGGCTGGATTAGACTCACGAAACGCCTTCGCGGGTGTTAGTCGAGGAATTTAAGAGGTGAAAAGAAATCTTTATATGGATAAGTGCCACCTCTATGTAAATTCAGCTACAAATTGCTAACCCCGCAATAATCACATGGCGGCGGCTCAACTCGTACCGAAACGGCGATACGCCTTACAGGGATGATGGAGTTGGCCTCCAATTGCGGGGACACGAATGTGGACCTGACTAATTGCTCAGTTAGGTCTGAATTGGGCTTTGACGTATAGAGTGGAATGTTTTCCCTCCAAATCCAGTTAAGTAATAGAATGCGAGGAAAAAGTGTACAATATTCGTACCACACAAAAAACAAATTAAGATCCGCAGAAATCAAAACGGAGTGTCATAACTCCGGTTGATCCTGCCGGACCCCACTGCTATCGGGATAGGACTAAGACATGCTAGTCGAGTGATTCAGGCAAAACGAGTCACGGCACACAGCTCAGTAACACGTGGCTAATCTGCCCTTAGGACGAGAACAACCCCGGGAAACTGGGGCTAATTCTCGATAGGCGAAGAACTCTGGAATGAGTCTTTACCTAAATAGTGCAACGTTATCCTCGTTGAATCGCCTAAGGATGAGGCCGCGACCGATCAGGTTGTTGGCGAGGTAATGGCTCACCAAGCCTTTTACCGGTGCGGGCCGTGAGAGCGGGAGCCCGGAGATGGGCACTGAGACAAGGGCCCAGGCCCTACGGGGCGCAGCAGTCGCGAAAACTTTGCAATAAGCGAAAGCTTGACAGGGCTATCCCGAGTGCCATCCGCTGAGGAAGGCTTTTACCCAGTCTAGAACGCTGGGGGAATAAGGAGAGGGCAAGTCTGGTGTCAGCCGCCGCGGTAATACCAGCTCTCCGAGTGGTGTGGATGTTTATTGGGCCTAAAGCATCCGTAGCTGGCTAGGTTAGTCCCTTGTTAAATCCACCGAATTAATCGTTGGATTGCGGGGGATACTGCTTGGCTAGGGGACGAGAGAGGCAGACGGTATTTTCGGGGTAGGGGTGAAATCCTATAATCCCGGGAAGACCACCAGTGGCGAAGGCTGTCTGCTAGAACGCGCCCGACGGTGAGGGATGAAAGCTGGGGGAGCGAACCGGATTAGATACCCGGGTAGTCCCAGCTGTAAACGATGCAGACTAGGTGTTTGGACGGCCACGTGCCGTTCTAGTGCCGCAGGGAAGCTGTTAAGTCTGCCGCCTGGGGAGTACGATCGCAAGATTGAAACTTAAAGGAATTGGCGGGGGAGCACCACAAGGGGTGAAGCTTGCGGTTTAATTGGAGTCAACGCCGGAAATCTCACCGGGAGCGACAGCAGTATGAAGGCCAGATTAAAGGTCTTGCCAGACGAGCTGAGAGGAGGTGCATGGCCGTCGCCAGTTCGTGCCGTGAGGTGTCCTGTTAAGTCAGGCAACGATCGAGACCCGCGTCCTCTGTTGCAACCAGCTTTGAGCTGGGCACACTGAGGAGACCGCCACTGATAAAGTGGAGGAAGGAGCGGGCCACGGCAGGTCAGTATGCCCCGAATCTCCCGGGCCACACGCGAGCTGCAATGGCAAGTACAATGGGTTCCGACCTCGAAAGGGGGAGGCAATCTCGAAAGCTTGCCGTAGTTGGGATTGAGGGCTGTAACCCGCCCTCATGAACATGGAATCCCTAGTAATCGCGTGTCATTAGCGCGCGGTGAATACGTCCCTGCTCCTTGCACACACCGCCCGTCGTTCCATCCGAGTGACTCTTGGGTGAGGTGCCGTCTAATTGGCGGCGTCGAATCTAAGTTTCACAAGGAGGGAAAAGTCGTAACAAGGTGGCCGTAGGGGAACCTGCGGCCGGATCACCTCCTAAGTAAATAAGCATTTGAATGCTTAACTGGAGGAGCAAGGAGAACATAGAAACTCAGGTATACGTCAAAGCCCAGTAACATAGCAATCGACTGTAGGTAATCCTGAGTTTCACCAATAATCTTTTATATCTTAATTCTTGTCAGCGTAGCTTCTATCGCTGTGTTGATTTTGTATTTTTTAGGCTATTTTCGTCAATTTTAGCCCTTCGACGCCTTTAGCATTAATTGATGTCACTCAACTTTTTTTAGAAGTCGAGTTGAAGAAGTTGCTCTATTAATATTGCGCTTACCGCTGGGAATCAAACGTTAGCTTGGTTTGCTTTCGTAGGCTTGTTGTGTCCGAATCAGCATGCCCATTGCCATGAACCCGTTGAGCCACAGGTTTTTTTTGATTAGAAGCTGCACGGTAGTAGCTTTAGATAGCTGCAAAGTCTGACGTTCGTTGCTATTTAACTAAGAACTTTGCGGTTACCATATTTAGCCGCCGCATGCCCTCGTGTGTGCGACCATGCAATGCCGATCATAATCGTCCTCATTATCGAAAGCTGTGTTGCCAACTGTGCAGATATTTGTCATCAGTGGTCACTTTGGGTGGGGGCATGCTTATGCGTTTATTCTGAGACAAAGTAGATTCACCTCAAAAATGATGGGGCAAGATTTGAGACATAAGAGTTTGTGGTTGCATCGAACCAACTTGAATTCGCCATCCTTCATAGAAGAGGTATCCCGCTCCCTAACTTTACTTGGGTCTTGGGGGCGAGGTTTTCCCCTTATGGGTTAGGGTTAAGTTTTATGTGGATCGCAGTTAACATGGATGGTGTAGGCGACGTTAATGGTAAGCGTGTTTGTTTTCTATGATTCAAAGTATGGTAACACTAAGCTGGTTGCAGAAAAGATTGCTGGGGGGCTAAAGAGTGAAGGGGTCACGGTGGAACTGGGTTATGTGCGGGAAGCAAGGCTTGATGGTGCTGTTTGTTCTGATGCGATAGTGCTGGGTGCACCAAACCATATGGGCCGACCGTCGTGGACAATGAAGCACTTCATTGACTATATTAGCAACTGCTGATTTGAAGCCTGCAAAAGTCGTTGTCTTCGGTACTTATTCGGGGCGGGTTAGACCCGTTGATAGGGCAGTAAAAAAACTCGAAGGCATGGTACAAACCAAATTGCCCAACCTTAAACTCGTTTTGCCTGGGTTGTCAGTGAGAGTGAATGGGGTACGGGGTCCTGTAATGGAGGGAGAACTGCCTAAATGTGTAGAGTTCGGCAGGACAATAGCCGCTCAACTCAGAGCTTAGCTTATCAGAGTATGAGTCAACAACACAACATAAAATTCTGAAACGGTTTCTCTCAACTGTGCGCCTAATTCTATGGTTCACGCATTTGTGGACCTTCAGGACCACAGAGCTTATCCTCCACAATGGTTAAGAGTTCGCGTGGCTGGACTGGTTTGGTAAGGTACGCGTCTGCCCCTTCATCAAACGCCAAAATACCGCTTTCAAGCGAAGGAAACCCAGTAATCATGATTTTAGTTGTATGCGCCAGTTGCCCCCGTGCTTTCACGAGTAAATCTGTACCGTTCATGTCTGGCAACCGCAGATCCAACAATAACAAATCAAAGTGGCGACTGCTAGCCTTCACAATCGCTTCTTTGCCTGTTTCGGCAGTTTCGATTTCGTAACCGCATTTCCTAAGGATGCGGCTAAACGTTCGTAATATGGATTTGTCGTCGTCTACAACAAGGATTGATTTCTTCATTAGCGTTAACCATCCACCAGATGCCTCGCTTGCGCTTGTAGAGGCCAGTGGCACTGACATACTGCACTCAAGTTCTCCTAAAAACCTGTGTTGTAGCCACTAGTATGTAACTAACTAACATCCAGACTCCGCAACCTCTCAACAGAGACTATACTTCCCCTACATAATAGGATGGCAAAAAGCCAATATGCCGCCTGAATTGTCTGCGATAATGTTTAAAAGGTTAAATCCAGCGTGGTAAAGTATAGACTGTTATTCAGGTTTTTACAGTGAGCACGCAAAAGGTTGAAGTTTTAGAAGAGACTTACAAACTTGTTGTAAGAGCGGTTAATTTTAAAAAAGATAAACCAATCAAAAATATTAACGTCAAAGTGTTCAGGTTAGAAAAGGAACCGATAACTGTCGATCAATGGGCTGAGAACATCAAAAATGGCGCATCATTCAAAAGGTTGATGCTCTCGAAGGACACCGATGATAACGGGAATGTAACTGCTGAGTTTGCCGAGGGCGTCTATGAAATTTACGTTGAAAATTTTGGCTTAAAGGTTTGCGAATTGAGGCAAAATACTGAAATTCTCTTTGTTGAACCGAAAAAACATTGGTGGCAATAATCCAATTCAAGGCAATGGACAGTCTCCACATTACCTTTTCCATATAAATAGATTAAGTGCAACAAACACCAAGCTCTCCACAGCCAAAAAATTTTGATCAACTGTTATATAAAAAGAGCAAAATTGTAGGCTAAGACCCTGAGGCAGAAATAAAGGAAAACCAGGGGAAATGAAACCCTTTTTTTGGCGCTATGTAATTTTTACCCCAGAGCCCTCAGTTGATGAGGTAATTTGTTTTTATGCTATTTGAGGGTGTGTGGGTGGCTTTAGCGACAACTGGCTGTGTTTTTTCTGGGTCTAAGCGTGCTTCTGTGGGGGTGTGCGTTGCGTGATTAACTGTTTTTGTTTGATTAATTAGCAATGCCCCACCCAGTATTGGCAATGTTAGCATCCAGAAATCGGTAAGGTACCAAAATGACGCATAGATTGGCACAGAAAGCGCCACCAACGAGAATATTATGAAGAAAACGCCGATCAGAATCAGCCCAATAGCCAGCAGCTTGACCCCGGCTGTTCGGTTCTTGTTTAGTTTTAGGCAGCCAATTGTGATTACTGAAGCTGCAATTAGGAGCGTGAAGAGTGAGTTGATGGTCCCGACTGTGCTGAGAGGGTCAGATTCATGCATATTCATGGGTGATAGGGTGTCAATCCATAGGAACGCGTATTTGAGCCATAATGCGAAGGCAAACAGTGATGCCGCGATACTTACCCACCTCCGCATTGCCGCAGGGTTTTGGGGTTGACGCATTTTTTGGCTCAGGATTAAAAGCGGTGGCACAATAAAGAGCGCCTGCAACAGATACGACAGCCCAACAAAAACATCCACCATCGCCCAACCAAACACAACACCCAAAAGATGATGAACACTAGCAGGGACCAGCAATAACGAGAAAACAGCCAACAAAACCAGCGTCCAACGAAGTCTCACGAAATACTTCGGGTTCTTCGTTACGTAGAAAACGGCGCTTTGGAACGCGAAAGCGCCGCAAAGTAGTATCACGAAGCTGTTTGCCACGGAGCAGATCTCTTGGATAAAGAGTGCAGTTGATGCTGCGGCTCCCATTGAGGTGAGTATGGGTATTTGGTTGATGTGTAGGAGCATTTGTGTTACTGTGTAGCCCCAGATTACGCCGTTTATGAGCCAGTAGATGCTGTAGGCAAGGAAGCTGCCGGCGACGATTAGCAGGGCTAGTTTTAGGGTTGCTGGGAGTTGGGTGTTTGTTTGTTTTGCCACTTTTGGTTGCACCGACGGTTGTTTAGGTTGTTGCTGGAAGGCATTAATTCTTTTCTATTTCCTAAAAAACCTGTCTTTAGATGGCTTGGTGGAGATCCGGGTTAACTATAGAGGCAAAGAAGAGATGCAAAACCCTTTCTTTGGCACTCAGAACTCCGAGCCAACTTTTCCTGTGAGGAGTATGCCAACCTATCACAACTCGTGGCTGGTTTTGGGTTAATTAATGAGTTTTTCAAATTTACACCCAAATTAACTCCAAATTACTTTATGGCTGGGGCAGCATTTGTAAACCGCAATCACCCGTAGATGCCAAACCAAAAGTAGTTTTCCATTTTCTTTTTTCTACGATAATAGAGCAAAACAAGCCTACACAACTATAAACAGAGAAACATGCCTTCAGCAGCCGGAACCATGACAAGTCCCATGTAGAGTGGTTCCTCTTCCATTTTTTAGTCGGCGAGAGTTTTTATATAATCCCAGATTTTATCGCTTACAAAATGTAGTGTCTTAACAATAGGGCCTTTTTTGGTAGCTCTAGCGGTGGCTGAATCAATAAGAACCTCGCCTATAGCCAATGCTTTACCATGCTTCATATCAACAACCAATATTAAATCGCCAGCGCCAAACTCGCCTTCATAACGTACTATGCCCGGTGCCATAACGGTTGCGCCCTTGCAGACATATGGAATAGCCCCCATATCCACAACTATCTTTGGTGCTTTCGACGTGAATTCATTGAAGAGCAAAGTTGGTAGGACACGGTTACCTGATTTGAAAAGTAATGGTTTGCCGCCGATGAGGTAGATTTCGCCAACGTCAGATTCGACGACTTCTACGGTTGCATCTCTGTCAAAACTGAGTTTTAGTGTCTGGTTGGTTTGCTCTATGATTTGTTTTGCTTCTTTGGCTTTTAGAGGGTATCTGCGTTGGGTGGGCATGTTTGGTCTTCCGTATTGGGTTCTTTGCTGGGCTTATATTGTTTTTCTTGAGTCTCATCGGGTTTGTGGTGGAGATATTTCTGCGCTAACTTGTCGACGTCTACCTTCAGAAGAATTACGGTGATGACTATCGTTAGAATAACTGAGACTATAATCGATAGTATGAATGTGTTTTCTGGGCTAAGACCGAACCATTTTTCTATGGAGTCCCCTGCCCAGCTTCCTAAAAAGACGCCCACAATAGTGATGGAGAGTTTGCCCAGGAAGTAGGCTGTGAAGAACTTGGCTGGACTGTACTTCATCAACCCTAACGGTATGACTATGGGTTCGTCAGGAATAGGTGTGGCAGCAGTTAAAAACAGTAGCGGAAATGCCCATCGGTGAATTCTTCGGCCGTCAGCGTTAAGTCGTTCTTGACGTTTCTGGCTAAGGTGTCCGCTTACAAAAAATGTTACCATATAATGAATTCCCTTAGCTAATGCCGCAGCGAGCGCTATTAATAACCCAACAATCACCAAAGTTGCAGGATCGGAGTTACCTAAACCAATTGCGGCTGAAGATGCAATGAGTAGGTTTGAGGGCCCAGCGAATGGGATGAGGTTAAATGCGAATGATGTAGCGAAGATTATTATGAAGTCTATTATAGATGCCATTGCTTAGGTGCCTACGTTCTCTCCTCAAGATTTAGTGTACGTCGTGCTTATAAGTACAAGCTAAAAGTAACCCTGAATTTTCTGTGAAATCTTCATTGCGTTTTTTGTCGCTATTTAGCTGCTAATGAATTTGGAATTTAGTTGATTGCTTTGATTTCAGGTGCAGAATAGTGTTTTGTTCCGCACTCTGTTTTTGGGCATCCTTCACAACTGTTAAAGTTGACTTTTTGGCATGGTAATGTATATGTTCGGTCCATTGTTTTTACTTCCCTCCATATTAATGTGTCGTACGTCTTAATACATATATGATCATGCTTAAAAGACTTGTGAAGCAGCAATATTGTTTAAAGAGAATTCATCCATTAGTCGTTTCATGCAGTCCTTGAGATAGGTTTAAATGGAGAGAGATAAAGTATAGAAGAGATAAAGATACTTGAGGATTCCAATATGAGCGAAATGACAACCGAAATCCTTGAACAAAACCTCAGTAAAATTGTACTTGTTCGCCTAAAAGGCGGCAAAAGCCTCAGAGGTAGACTCAAGGGATTCGACCAACACTTAAATCTAGTCTTAGAAGAAACAGAAGACACTACAGTCGTTGAAAACCAAAAGAAGTTAGGGCTAATTATCGTCCGTGGAGACAACGTAGTCCTTATTTCACCCCCACCCCGGTGAGTGTAGATGGGAAAAGGCACTCCATCAATGGGCAAGCGCCAGGGCAAAGTTGTCCACATTATGTGTAGACGTTGCGGTAGACGTGCTTATCACGTTCGCAATCATCGTTGTGGAGCCTGTGGTTTTGGTGAACAGAAGACCATGAGGCGCTATACTTGGCGAACTAAGACTCTTCAGAGGCAAAGAGTCTGCTAAATAGTCAAAATTAATTTCTATTAATTTTATTAACACATAGTTTTTTAGCTGCCTTGCAATACCAAAGTAAACTGGGCAAAAATTTAAAAAAAGAAAAGAGATAGGAATTATTCGGCTGCCGTATCGTAGTAGCCTTTATCAACTTTGACAAAGATTAGTGGACCACGGCTCTGTGCCATCTCTCTTGCTTTTCGTAGCGTATTGTTGAGTGTTGTGAAGACTTTCTCTTTCTCATCAGCTAAGCTTTGGATGCTTTTTTCTCCTAGTTCCATTTTTAGGAGGTTTTCAGCTAGGATTTCTGTGCCGCAGACTTCGCCGTTTTTAATTAAGGTTGATATTACGATCTCTTGGAGTTCCTGTTTATGCTCAAGTTTACGCCATAATGGTTCTGCGTCGGTGATGGATTTGGTCATTTTGTTCCATTTGTTGGCGTTTTGATTGCCGATGAGCAGTTTTACTCGTTGCTTCCATTTTTTGAACCAGATATTGCACCAAACAGTGAGAAATGCGTCTAATTCGTCAGCGTCTTCTCTGAAAAGCAACTCCAATTTCTCGACGACTTCGCATTGGTTCGCCTCTTTTCCAATAAGGTTCCAATGGAATTTAAGGTAATTAGTGAAATCTTGACAAGCAACTTGCAAGACTTTTCGATCCGAACCCATCACATCTAATGCGGGGTCCGCATCTTTGAGTTTCTCCCCTATCATTATCTCCACGAAATTCATTATGATTCCCGCTGAAGCCCTCTCCACTTATTCTGTAAAGATTAGGTTACAATTAAACCTTATTTTCAAAACCCAATATAACTGCCTGTGCAAAAACGCGCTATATTACGAGCTTCGATATACTAAACAAGCGCTTATTCGACGTGTTCTGGGAGCGAGTTTACGTTTGGCAGGACTAAATCGGGGCTTTCACGTTCGAGTTCTTCTTTGCTGTAGAGTCCTGAGAGGAACCCAATTGTTCTTGCGCCTGCTGCTTTTCCTGCCCGTAAGTCATTGACGGAGTCGCCTGCCATTATGCAGTCGCACATGTCAACGTCTAATGCTTCGACACAACGGATTAGGCCTTCTGGGGACGGTTTGGGTTTTTCAGTGTCTAGTGCAGTGACGATATGGGTGAAGTATTTGGCTATGCCGTGTGTGTCGAGTTCTTTTTGCAGCACTGCATTGGGAACATGGCGCATGGTAAATAGGGCCATCTTTGCTTTTTTAGCTAAAAGTTCCAGTGTGTATTCAACGTTTGGCAGTAGTCTTGTTTCTTTCTCTGTGATGGAGTGGTAAGCATCAAGGTATACTGGGAGGAACTCGTCTGTTGTGCCCAATGTGATATCCTCTAGTGAGTGGCTTAGCTCGAGTCTTTTTGGTATTTCAAGCATAACGGCGTTGCTTGGCACTGTTTTGCCTACTGCATGGAAGGCCATTTTGGCGGCTTCCAGATATGCAACTGTGGAATCGACTATAGTGCCGTCTAAATCGAGGAATATGCCTTTGGCTTTGAACTTTATCAGCTGCATTGTTGTCTGGTGTTGTGGGTGCTTTGTGTTTCTTTAAGGTTGCTCTGGTTTAGGATGGTTTTTTCGGCTGTGGTTGACGTAGTTTTTAGAGTTTGTCTATAATAGTTATTGCCAAAAAACCCTATACACAACAACCAAGGGCTTTGAAAAACAACTCGTTTTTTGCAAACATCTGTTTTGGGTTGTAGGCTGTTGTGAAGTTCTCCACAAGCACAAAGGTCATCAAATACTCTGTTTACCGTTTATTCGCCCGGTGCTCTCTTCATTGCTTAACTGTTCTTGATGTAATCAGTGGTTTGTCTCTTAGCCGATTTAACGAGTTAGGGTTTGAAATCTGTTATCGCTTTATTTAACATTGCCATGACATTGAATTATCTGGCAATTTGACATGCAAGTGATCTGGGGTTATCTCACTAGAGTGTAGATTAGCTAATGAATCTAAATGAAGAAAGAAAAAGATAGCGCTTTTTGCGTTTACATGCCACTTTTTAGGCGTCTATAAGTCGTGTAATCAACATATTCCACGAATGGGTTTTCTGCGAGGAATTTAACGTTGATTTTTTGGCGTTTACGCTTATCCAGCAACTGACTTGTGGTTCGCAGTACGTATGCGTCGCTGCCTGCGCCTGAACCGTAACTGGCTACAAGTATGCGTTCTTCGGGTTTGGCGATGTCGAGGATTGCTGCTAAGCCGACTGGGGATGCGCCGCTGTAGGTGTTGCCGAACTTGTTAATCATCAATGAAGGACAGTATTGCTCGTCTTTGAAGCCGAGTTCCTTTGCGATTCTGACTGGGAAGGTTGGGTTTGGCTGGTGGGGTACGAAGTAGTTGATGTCTGTGGCTTTGAGGTTTTGGCGTTCCATGAGTTTAGTGGCGGATTTGCGTACGTGTTTAAAGTATGCTGGGTCACCGGTGAATCTGCCGCCATGCATGGGGTATGGTTCGCCGTCTCTGCGCCAAAAGTCTGGGGTATCCGATGTGCAGCTGTACCAGCCTTCCACTTCTGCGATGACGTCCTGTTTGCCAAAGATGAATGCGGCGCCACCGTAACCGACAAACGCGTCTAATTCGCCGCCGGGACAGCCTCTTGGAGCTGCTTGGGAGTTGTCTGCGCCGATAACCATGGCGTATTTAATGTTTGACCGTGGGTAACTGACGAGTGCACAGGCATCTTTGAACATGCTTGTGCCGGCTTTACATGCGAATTCTGTGTCGATTGCATCTACGCCTTGTAGGTCGCCTTCTTCTTCGCCCAATTTCAGGACTTGTGCAACTTTTGAGGCGATTGGTTTCACTGCGTAGGGGTTGGATTCTGAACCCACATAGACTTTTCCGACCAAAGCGCTGTCGAGGCCTGAGTGGATTAATGCGAGTTTGCCTGCTTCAACTGCTGCAGTTACAGCGTCTTCATCGATGAAGGGGACCGCCCGTTCTAAGCCCTCGCCCTTTACGCGAAAACGTGATGTATAAGCGCCGTAGCCAACGATGCCGGGCAACTCATATTCTTTGGTGGGTTGGACTACTTTGTATTCTTGGTGTGGATAGTATTCGTCTGCTAGGGTGAATGCGAGTGAGATGGTTGGGACGACGTCTGCTTTGCCTACTGAGTAGCGTCTTCGGAATCTTGGGACAACTTCGCGTCCTTCCAAGCTTGTGAGGTCCACATTTTCTCCATCACAGGTTAACTGGTCTGTTAATCTGGCTGGGACACGAATTTTTCCATCATGGAAAGAGACGATGCCATAGATGAAACTGTTTAGTTTTGAGAATTTATTTGTGGGTTCATTGATGAATGTACAGAGTTCAAGTTTGCCTTTGTCATAAAAGAGATCGATGCTGTCCATTTTGCCATAGCTTTTACGACCGCAGACACTGCAGTAATCTCGGACTTCAAAGTACTCTTTGCCACAGCAGCTACATCGGCTAGCTTTCAGTCTGTCGCCTAAATAGGATACTCGACGCTCTATTGGTTCACTGCTCATTGCGTTTTCTCTCCAAGGATGGATACGTATGCTTTGGTACCGAAGCCTTCGAATTCGACGACTCCGCCATATTTTAAGCCGCCTGTAACGTTAACTTGGCGTTCTGCTGCTTCGCCTCTGAGTTGACGGTAAATTTCATAGATTTGTGCTCCACCAGTTGCGCCTAGTGGGTTGCCGTTTGCTTTTAGGCCGCCGTCGGTGTTAACGTGGACTTGTTTGCCGCCGATTTCATAGCTGGTTTGGTTGTTGAGGTAGCTTTCATGGATGCTTTTCCATGCAGTGCCTGGTGGACAGAGGCCAAGGTCTTCGAGTGTAACCATCTCCATCATGGTAGATTGGTCGTTAAGTTCCCAAAGCGGTATTTCTGAAGCGGCAACTTTGGCTGTTTGCGTTGCGTTTTTCATTGCCAACTCTGTAGCGACGAAGCGTGAGAGGTCTTCTCTTGCGGAGTAGTTGAGGTAGTCCGTGGCTGAACCGCAGGCTAAAACAAAGACTGGGCGGTTAGTCATTTTGTTAGCTACACTCTCGCTTGTGAGGATGACTGTGGAGGCGCCGTCTGACATTGGAGCAAAATCGTAGAGCCCCAAGGGTTTATGGGCTGCTTTACGTGCGCTAATGACTTGTTCAATGGTGATTTTTCTTTGGAATTGTGCATACTTGTTTTTAACGGCGTTCGCGTGGTTCTTAACAGATACCTGGGCCAAGGCAAAATTGAGTTTTTCTATGTCTTGCTCTGCTAAGCCGTGTTTTTTGATGTATGCACGCATCATGAGTTCATGGTTAGATTCTGGGGTTCCACCGGCATAATAGCTCCATGGGTCGTCTAGGAGCATGAGGTCGTCGCGGATTTTATCCCAGCGATCCGACATCTTCTCTATGCCGCCGACAAGCACCGTATTGTAGACGCCTGCCTGAATAGCATGGCATGCAGTCATTAAGGCAGCGCTAAAAGATCGGGTGACCTCCATGGGTACATGCAACTCAGTTAATTCTGAGAGAAAGCCCTCTTCTAGACCTAGTTTGTTTGTGATCGGTAAGAAGCAATCGGACATGTAACAGGCTTGTAAGTCTTTGCGTTCAATATTACATTCCCTAGATGCGGCAAGCCAAGCTTCCTCGATGAGCTTTTCGGGTTCTTTACCGTAGTGCTCACCAAACTTGGTTCTGCCGACAGCGACTATGGCTGGGCGGTTTTGCATAATGTATGTGCTTCCCTGTTTGTGTTAGCATAGAAGATTTTCAAAAACACCTATTAAGTGTTTGCCATATTCGAAGAAAAAGGGGGCGATGGTCTAATATAGAGAGAAATCGGATACAATGTGCAAGGGAGAGAAAGCATGGGTAAAATTAAGGGCGCTTTGGTGGGACTCCAGCAACGCGTAGACGGTTTCTTCTATACCTGTGAATACATTAAGGAATGCAGTAAGGTTACTCCACAATGCCGTGAGGGCGGTAACAGCTACTGTGGCGAATACAAGAAACACAGCCGCAAAAAATAGCGCTAAACCGTATGGTTATGGTTTATTTCTTTCTCTGTTATCTGAGCCTTTAGAGTTTCAATGAGCTTTTGCAGTTTCACGCTGAGTTCTACAGGATATGTTGGCGCATTAGTCAAAACTTTGTATTGAGTGGGCAGTTTTTTGAGGTTCTCCGCCGCGAAGCTACGGATCGCATCAAGCGATGGTAGCTTTATCAATAATTTGCCCTGATCCATCACTTTGACAAGCAGCGGCTCACCGACCGCAGATTCATCCGTCAAAGCAATAGTATCCCGTTTGAATGTGCCATCGCCGTTAGTGAAGCGGTAAACTTGTTTTCGACCGGGCAGGGTTATTTTGTCTTTGCTGAGCTTCATTATAGGGGCGTATGTGCCGTCTGATTTTTGGGTTTCACAGAGTTTATAGATACCATCCAAGTAAGGTCGGTCCGCGCTGGTGCCCATCTTTGTGCCTACGCCGAAAGAATCAATCGGCGCATCAGCCAATAATAACTCTGTGATTTTATATTCATCGAGGTCTCCGCTCGCAAAAATTTTAGCAAATAGCTGGTTGTGACTGTCGAGGATTTTTCGGATTTTTTTACTTGATTCCGCCAAGTCTCCGCTGTCTAACCGGACGCCGCCTAAACGGATACCCTTAGCTTGAAGCTCCTTGGCGACAACTACAGCTTTTTCAGCCCCTGCAATATCATCGTATGTGTCGATGAGTAGGGTGGATTTGTCCGGGAACGTTTTGGCAAATGCGCGGAAAGCATCAATTTCTTTGGGATAAGACATAATAAATGAATGTGCCATGGTGCCAAAGACTGGAATACCATATGCCATGCCAGCGAGGACGTTGCTGGTGCCCTGGCAACCGGCAATGTAGCTAGAACGCGCCACTTTCATACCGGCGTCTATTCCGGGTTCTCGACGGAGCCCAAATTCGATGACGGATTTGCCCTTAGCGGCTTCTACGACTCGGCTGGCTTTAGTAGCAATCATCGTTTGCAGGTTGATCGAGTTTAGTAGGAAGGTTTCTACGAGTTGTGCTTCGATTATGGGTGCGGTTATGCGGATAAGTGGTTCATTTGGAAAGGTGATTGTGCCTTCGGGGAGTGCCCAGACTTCGCCGGTGAACTTGAAGCTTCTTAGGTAATCGAGGAAATCATCTCTGAACCCTTGCTTTTTTAGATAAGAAATGTGTTCCTCTGTAAATTTGATGGATTGCAGATACCCCAATGCTTCTTCTAGGCCTGCAAAGAGGAAGTAGCTGCGGTTTTCTGGTAAGCGGCGGATGAAGAGGTCGAAGGTGGCGTTTTCAAAGTTTTTGTTGTCAAAGTAGGCGGCGCACATGGTGAGTTCATAGTAGTCGGTGAAGAGGCTCATGTTTTCCTCTTTTAGGTAGCCTAGAAAAGGTTTCATGGGTATGTAGAGTTCTTGTTTGCGATTTAATTCTTTCCTCGAATGCTATGGTTGGTTGCTGCTCGAGTGGCTTTTCCGATGTCTAATGTGTAGTTCTATACCCGACCACCAAAAACACTGGATCGACGGCGACGAATACATGCAGAAACACCAAACCCTCAAACATATCAGAGATAGCCTCAAAGAAGACTGCTTAAGAATGGGCGTTATCCCCCCTTAAACTTGGGCAATATCTTTTTTCTTTTATCTTTCTATCGAGATTTTGCTAACGCCCGCTTCCTTATCCAAAATAATCACGTGGTCGCCTTTAGCCGCGAAATCTTCACTGTGTGTCACCGCAATGATTTGTTCAATGGCCTTGAATCGACTTATGGCTTCAGCTAAACGTTCGATGCTGCCGTCTTCGCTTCCCAAGTTCTCTGTTGGTTCATCAAGCATAAGCATACTCAAGCCGTGGCCAGTGCGGGACTGCATAATCAGCTGCCCCAACCCCAAGCGGTAAGCAAACGCCAACAATGTACGTTCGCCACCTGAGAGGTTAGCTACTTCACGGTCAACACCCGCCTCGCTTTTAACGTAGGGCGTGTAGGTTTCGTCGATGACTACGTTTAGCATGGGTGTTTCGCCGCCGACTAAATTGTCGAGGATTTGCTGAACGAAATTCCGTAGTACTTTGACGAATTCGCTGCGTAGTTTGGGTTGGATGCTGCGGTAGGCGTCGCGGACTGCGCTGAGTAACTCGACGGTTCGGCGGATTTTCTCCATGCGTTCGAGCTTTTCCTGGGCAAGGTTGATGCGGTCTTTTGTGTCGTCTAAGCGGCGGGCTAAGTCTTTTTTGCGGTTCTCTTTAGTGCGTAAGTCTGATTCTACGGCGTAGTATTGTTTGAGGGCTTGGTCTTTTTTGTCTTTGGCTGCTTGGAGTTCGGACAGGTCGAATTTGCTGATTTCAAATACCAACACTTCCAGTTCGCTATGCTGTTCCACATCTAGCCGCTGCTGCGTCTCAAGCTCGGCTGTCAGAGCTTTGAGGTTGTTTTCTTCCTCGGTAATTCTTGATTTGAGGTCAGCACCGCGTGTTAGGTAATTCTGCAGATTAGTGTAAGCTTCTGAAGCTACCGATTTGGTTTTTTGTAGGGTAGCAACTTCCAGTCGAAGGTGGTTGATGGTTCTTTCTCGTTCGCTGTTCTCTTGTTTTATGCTAGACAATAAATCGTTTTTGTAGTTACCCAGAAGGGGTTGGCTGCAGATTGGGCATTTTCCTTCTCCAGTTTCAACCAATGTGGCGGCTCTTTTATGGTCCTGCTGTATACTGCGTGATGTGGCTTCTTGTTCAGCTCGCATTTGAGAAATCTTATCTTCTAAGGCAGCTAAGAATGGTGATAGCTGCTCAAAAGGTTGATTGGACGGCAACCCTGCCTGCTCCAGCTTGGTCAGGCACAGCTTCATCTGGCTATCCAGAGAAGTTTGACGCTGCAACAGGTTGTCTATGATGGTTTTTTTGCCCTCAACCCGCTCGGTGAGAGACGCCAAGTTTCGGGTCATGTTGGTGATGTTGGCGTTTACTCTGGCTTCTTTGCGTTTGAGTTCCTCGATGGCGAGTTTTTTTTCTTCAGAACGCTTAAGTCGAATGTCGGCTTCTTCAAGCGCCCGTTTAGCAATCGACAGTTTCTGCGTTGAATCCTCCAAATCCATTTCTAAAAGCGTGAATTCTTCACTTGCCCTGTTATATTCAGCGCTAAGCTTCTCTAAACCAATAACATCAGGGTCCTTTTCATACACCCGCTTCTCGGTTTCGTAGTCGCGTTGGTACTGGGCAATGTTGCTCCATGCCACCTCGTAATCCGATAAACCAAAAAGCTCATCGAGGCGAGTCTGCCTGTCACGGGGTTTAGCATCCAGTAGTTCCTTTAGGTGCTCCTGGCGGAACCAAACAATCTCTCGGTACAAGTCTCGGTCTAAACCTGTGATGGCTTTGATTTGTTCTGCGATGGCGTCAGTTTTCATGCTGGCAAGCAATTTTTCTTCTTCAAAGAGTTTGAGTTGTTCTATGTCATGTGTTATGCTTTTGCCTTTGCGTTTTAAGCCTCGGACCAACTTGTAGGTGTTGCCATTGTGGCTAAACTGAACCGTAACTCGACATGAATCCGCGTCTTCACGCATTAAATAATCAAAACTACGCCCAACCGCATCCCCAAACAGGGCAAAGTCGACGGCGTAGAGTACACTGGATTTGCCGCATCCCACTCCCCCAACAACACAGTTGAATCCATGCGTAAAGGGCACTGTGGATTTGGTGTGGCTGCGAATGTTTTCTAGTACTACAACGTCGATTTTCATTTCGATAGCTCCTCGATGGCTTGCTTGACTTTCTCGTCCTGCTTGCGTGCCAGTGGCTCAATTAGGTTGAGGGCTCCATGCGCTATTTTTTGGGCTTCTTCTTTGCCGTAGCGGTCAGCAAAAATCTCTACGAAGTAATCGTAGGCTTTGGTTTTGAGGTCTTTGAATTCGCCTTCGAAGATGGATCTGACCACTTCGTCGGAGACAGCGGTCTCTTTTAGCTGAACTATTGGGTGTACCAGTAGCGCTTTTTGGGCGGCAGCACGAATTCTTGGAATATCCACTTCTGTTCTGCTTGCCTCTGCTGGTAGGGTGCCCTTTAAAACTGGGATTATGATGGCGTCTGCTTCGTCAGCGTCCTTAACCATCTGCACCGCCTGCTCCGTAATCTTCGACGAAGCCATACCAGAATAATCAAACTCCACAATAACAAATCTGCGAGGGGACGTTAACTCGATTAGTTCGGGGTAGACTTGGCCTTTTTCGTCTACTTTTACGTGGTAGAAGCCTTTGGTGATTGTGGCTTCGTCGTAACCGACAGTTTCGGTGCAGCCGCTGTAGACTAGGATGCCCTCTTTGAATTTACTTTGAATCCGATCGTGGATGTGTCCTGCGGCGTAATAGCAGAACCCCTCTGGCAGTTCGGAGGGTAGTATTTCTGCTTCAATGTAGGGTGGTTTGACGTCTGGTAAATCGAGGGCGCCATGAAACACAAATATGTTGGCGACGCCTGCTTTTGGTGTCGGTGGGTTTTCTTCAATAAATTTTGGTAGGGCTTCTTGGGTTTTGTGGCGGTTGTGGTAGTTTGGGATGCCGTAGACGTAGCAGCAGTCGGGTTTGCTCCAGCATGCGCCACGGTGCCGTGGCAGGTGAATGATGAGTCCTGCGCTGTCGAGTGGGTAAAGGATGGTGCTGGTTATGGTGTTAGGTGCCGAGTCATGGGAACCATCTACGGTTAAAACTGGGATGCCTGCGTCTTTTAGGCGCTTAAAACTCCTAATCGTATTCTCTAATGTATGGTTGGAGGGTCTGGCTTGATGAAAGAGGTCGCCCGCGATAATCATAAAGTCGGGTTTAAGCTCGATTGTCTTATCCACAAGTTCGCTAAAGGCGTTGTCGAAGTCTTGCCTTCGTACCTCTAAACCATACTGAGCATAACCCAAGATGGAGGTCCGATGCATGGACAAAACTGAAAGCCTTCAAACCTTTCCCTTTTAACGGTAATGTAATTAGAGTTTGCAGTGGCAAGTTTTAAGCCTTTAGCATACAAGGGGCTAACTGCAAAGCTTTGGGGTATGCGCTATTTTTTGGTTCCAGCGACTAATATCATATCTACAATGTAGAGAAATGTTCCTTGCGTTGTCTTTTTGGTTAATTCGCTTCGCCACTTCGAGGGTTCCTTTTTTTCTCTGCCAGTTACCTCTCCTCTTTTATAAAAGGCAAGAAATCGGCAACATAAAAAGGGCCTAATTATGACGTTCGTTTGGCGTAAAAATATAAGATACCACATCCATTAACTCAGGAAAGGCGCCAAACAGTCATGAAATGCCAAGCATGCGAAAGAGAAATAGACCTGCCATTCCGCTGTTCCTACTGTGGCGGAGGATTCTGTAGTGATCATCGTTTACCAGAAAACCACGCATGCCCACGAATAGAACAAGCCCGAGCGGAACGCCAAGAACAAGTCATGCAACAGCAAGGCTACGGTAACTATAGTTACAGTTACGTGTATGGTCAAGATCCTCATAAAAAACAGTTCCATATTCGCTGGAGCCAAAAGGAAGTCAAGCATATAGGTATTGCAGCAGCGCTTGTCATGGGCATCGGCATCTCAATTGGGGCATTTGCAACATTACTCCCAGAGTTTTTCGGATTCGGTTCGAATGGGATCTATCTATGATGGCTGTCTTCGGAGTTGTGATGATACTCTCATTTTTGACTCACGAAATAGCGCACAAAGTCACCGCTCAAAAGAAAGGATTATGGGCTGAATTCCGCCTAACAACCTTCGGAGCACTCTTAACATTCGTTTCGATATTCTTGCCTTTCGCATGATTGCTCCAGGCGCCATGATGATTGGCGGCACCCTGCAGCAAAAAAGAGGACATCGTAAAAATATCTATAGCTGGACCGATAACAAACATGGCATTCTCAGTGGTATTTCTCGGATTAGCCTTCGCGTTGCCCCTATTCGATATGCCTGGTTTGGGGTGTTGCTGTTCTCAGCATACATCAACGCATTCATGGCTGTCTTCAACTTGGTACCATTCGGTGTCTTAGATGGCTATAAAATATTCAATCTTAAACAAAAAGGTCTGGGTAGCAGCGTTTGTACCAGCTGCGATTTTAGCTATAATTACTCTATCTACTTTTCTAAAAATTGCTGGTGAGGACTTATTCTCCTCGCTCAAAAAGCAAGTAATGGTTTACTGTGTAATTCCATGCGCCGCCCATCCCTGCAGTGTTATAACTATGCAGGTGCCAACCTTGTGCTTCCCACTCAACAATAGCTCTACCAACATCGTCATGGTGAGTAACTAGAATACATCGCCATTCCTTCATTTCTTTCACCTCTCAAACGTTTGAGGTTACAGCGGCGAGATTTAAGGCATACGCTAATGGGAAAACTTAAAATTAAAAGTTAAAGGGTTGTTTAGATAAGTTCGATTGTTACGTGCACTTCTTCAGGCACACGGATACGCATAATTCTACGCATAACACGCTCTTCAGAGTCGATGTCGATTAAGCGTTTGTGAATGCGCATTTCCCATCGGTCCCATGTCGCTGTACCTTCGCCTGATGGACCCTTAAGGACTGGAACACGTAGGCGTTTGGTTGGTAGCGGTACTGGACCGTTCATTTTGACACCTGTCTTTGAAGCGATGCTTCTGAGTTCTCCGCAAACCTCTTCTAGTTTCGCGTAATCGGTGCTTGTGAGGCGTATTCTTGCTTTTCTTACCATTTTGGTCCATCAATCCATTGTTTTGCCGTTTATTATATGTTGAGTGCACCTATGAGACTTAAAGGGCACATAAAAACCTTGCGACGCACCTAAAACAAAGTGCTATAGGCGTGCATTGCAAAGTTGCAGCTATTGATACGCTGAATGATATGAACAAATTCGCTTTTAAAGACTATGGCTAAGCCAAATTATCGATAATCAACAATACACACTTTCACTTACACTATTACTGTTCCAAGCGTCGTCTAAGTTAACAGACGATAATTCATTCAATCACAAAAAAGCACTCTGCACCGCGTATACTTCTTGTACAAATTCGTGCTTTCTTAGGATATTCAGGACAGCTTTTTCGATACCTGATGCCGTACTTAAAAATTGATTGCTGAAGGCGACTTATTCTACCTCGCACCAGAGGGCTTGGCGATCGAAATTAAGGTTTTTTGAAAAGCCTTTTTTGGTGTTTATGGTAAGCGTGCAAGCGTTAAGCAAAGCACAAGAGGCTAACTATGTAAACTCTATTTGACCCTTTGTGGATTCTAATCGTGAATAGGCGAAGCTGATTAGCTCTCGGTGAGGTGCCGTCGAATTTGCCTTGCATCCTGCTCTAAAGCTTCAGGCATCCGCCCCTGACTTTGATCCCTGTAAGCCCTACCATGCGTAAACCCTTCATGAGGTTTCAGGGGAATAACATGCACATGGAAATGGAAAATTACTTGCCCAGCCGCCCAACCATTATTCTGCACAACACGAATCCCCTCAGCAGCCATAGCATCCCTAACCGCGTGTGCAACGCGTTTGACAATCTTAAACAGGTAAGCTATGTCCTCTTCGGGGATGTCATAGATATTTTCGTAGTGCTTTTTCGGAACTACCAGTGTGTGTCCCTCGTTTACTGGTCGGTTACTCAAAAAAGCCACCACACTGTCATCTTCGTAGACGATGCTTGCAGGTGCCTCTTTGCGGATTATCTGGCAGAAAATGCAGTCTTCAGACATCGGTTTTCATACCTTTCAGCGGTTTGATGTTAGGGTAATGGTTTAATAGAATTTGTTGGGTCAATAATACTTTATGGAAACTTACGTTGACGATATCGGTAGCTTCCCCTTGCCAGCGGGAATCAAAAGAGACGACTACGCGAAAGCGTATGAGGCTGCACGGGACGCCATAATCAAGGGTGATGACCCATACAAGGATCCGTTTGTAGAGAAAACCTTCTTGCTATAGTGGTTGATTCATTTCGTAAAAAGTTGGCTTCGGGTTTAGATGTAGTCAATTATCCCCAGCACTTCAGCGGATTACGACAAGTCGGCGACGCTATCCACACAGCGATGGCAAACGGCTCATTTGTTGTGGACGAAAAAAAGGCTGTTCTCCCAGAAATCTATGTACTTAACAGAGAAGCTAAACGACTAAGTGAAGAATTTGGTAAAAAAATCCATTTCTACGCGTTTCAATTTTTGGCCCCATCGAGCAGTACCTAAACGAAGTTGGCGCAACAGCCTACCCCGATGTACTTGATGGATTTGCCCAAACCATCAATCGCTTCGCAAAAAACAGCATCCTAAACACCAAATACATAGAAACCAAAGTAATATCCATCGATGAACCCAGCCTGGGCCACAGCAGCTTCACAGGAACCCCCGAGTTAATACGCGAAGCACTCGAGAAAGCCTACGATTTTCAAGGGCCAATCCGGCAGATTCATCTGCATTTTGCCTCAGGAATCCATGATTTGCTAGCCGTGAAAGGTCTTGATGTGTTATCGTTTGAGTATGCGGCTTCACCCAAAAACATAGATGCTGTCTCCAAAGGTATGCTTGAGAAAGCTGACAAACAGATTCGTGTGGGCATCGCCAGAACAGACATCGATGCCATATGGGCGGAACTCTATGAAAAAGGCATAACTAATCCCTCAAATGAACAAATAGTTGAGCCACTGGATACAATAAAGAAACGGTATCGGTTTGCCAAAGAAAAGTATGGTGAACGTATGACTTTTACGGGTCCTGACTGTGGCATGGGCAGTTGGCCAAGCCAAGACGCCGCCGGATTGCTTCTTAAAACGAGTGGTTGAAGCAGTAAAAACTGCTTAACTTCTTATTCTGTTGGAGGCTGTGCCTCAGTCAGGTTGAGGCGGTAGGCGCTGTTTTCTTTGCTGGTTTCTCGCCTGGTTGCCCTCTGGGCAGTTCCTTGAATCCAAAAGTGCCAATTGGCGGCCAACCTGCTTCAGGCATAGATGAAGGCACTAGCATTATGGTATTTGTGCCGGCTTGTTGACCAAGCTCATAGAGGATGTTCATCCATCTTAAACGTAAGCCTTGTTCGCTTGACTCATACATTTTTGCTGCTTCAATCATTTTTGCTGATGCTTCAAACTCGGCGGTGGCTAAGGTTACTCTTGCAATGCGTTCTCGTTCTGCCTGCGCTTGACGGCTCATAGCGTCTTGTAGGTTGCCTGGAATTATGACATCGCGGACTTCGACAGCGGTTGCTTTTATTCCCCATGCCTCAGTTTTCTCATCGATGATTTCACGTAGGTGTGCACCGACTTTTTCGCGTTCAGCTAGTAACTCGTTGAGGCTGACTTTGCCGATGACTTCTCGTAGAGTGGTTTGGGCGGCTAATTGTGTGGCTTGGTAGTAGTTTTCTACTTGCAGAACGGCTTTTTCCAAATCTACAGGTTTCATGTACATAACTGAATCAACGTTTACGGGCACGTTGTCTTTGGTTAGAGTGGATTCTGTGCGGAACTGGATGGTGTCTAGGCGTGTGGAAATTTTGATAGGTGCTCTATCAATTAAGGGGACGAGATAAATTATCCCTGGACCTCTCAAACCCACATAATCGGCCTAAGTCTAAGAATAGGCATGCGTTCCCATTCTTTGAGTACACGAATGCCAGCTTAAGAAGAAAACTGCAACTAACAACAGCTACAAAACCTAAAACTAGGAGTTAAAATATCAACCATTTGCTTTACCCTCAAATAGGCTATTGGCACTCTGTAGAGTTAAGCTTTTCCTCGGCTGCTTTAACGACTAAAAACATGCCATCTAAACACACGAACTTCTACTTCGGTTCCGTTTGCTATTTCGCCGTCTTTGGCTTTTGCTTGCCAGAACTCTCCTAAAACTCGAACTTCGCCTTTGGGTTTAAGGTCTGTAGTTGCGACACCATTGGCACCGATTAGGGCTTCTTTGCCTGTTTTTACCCGTTTATATTGTGCTTGAACTCCGGTATAGAAGATGCCATGCCACAATTCCCGCTATTACTAGGAGGATAACTGCCAAAGCTAATATTAGGTCAGCTGCCAGAGCTAACGCTAAACCTAAACTGGCGGATATTATCAGCAAGCCAGCTGCAACTACAAGTAAACCAGCGATGAAGGCTAGCCAAGCATGCATGCAATTCCCTCAAATAGTGAATGGTAGAATCCGCTTATAAGCTATTACAAAACAAGAAAATATTAGGTGTGCTTAATTCCACCTTTCATTAACAAACAATCTAAGGGACGATGGTTCGGTTGATGTTGCTGAACTGTGGCATATGATGGGTCTTTTGCGTAGTGGCGGCGCTGGCATTGGGGATGGTGGCTCAATTTCAATGGGATTTTGTTTATCAGTCTTCTTCGCCTCCATGGGTTGTTGGTATTATGGTTGTTTCGAGGAGGGTTTCTCTGCGAATGATGGTTAGTTTGGTTTCTTTGTCGATTACGTCTTCGGCGAGTAGTCTTGGTAGGTCATAGAAGTCGGTGACTGGTTTGCCGTTGAATTTGACGAGTACATCGCCCATGGCTAAGCCTGCTTTGCGTGCGGGTGAACCTGCTTCTACGCTAAAGATCATGACGCCAGTTTCCTGTTCGAGTCCTGCTTGTTCAGCGATTTCTTCTGGAATGGCTACGGTGTTGGCGATTATGCCTAAGTATCCTCTTTGCGCTACTTTGCCGGTCATTAGTCGGTCTGAGATGGCTTTGACTTTGTTTACTGGTATGGCGATGCCTCTTTGCCAAACATATGCGGTGTTTATGCCGATTAGTTTGCCTTCAACGTCGATGAGTGGTCCGCCGCTGAATCCTGGGTTGAGTTGTGCGTCGGTTGCGATGACGTTTTCCATCGCGGTTGCGCTTCGCCAGCCTCTTATTGTGCTGTTTACGCTTGTGACCATGCCGCTGGTGGCTGTTGGCTGATTCCTGTTGAATGGGTTTGCAAACGCCAAAACATATTGGCCAACATCAAGTTTTTCTGAGTCCCCCATCTCTATGGGTGTAAATTCTCCCCTCTCTGCTTTGAGCAAGGCTACGTCGTTGTATGGGTCTGTGCCCACGATTTTTGCGTTTGATTGTTTTTTCGCCTTGCCCAATTTTTACTGTACTGCATCCTGCGAGGACATGGTTACAGGTGACTATGTAGCCGTCTTTTGTGAGGACGACGCCTGTGCCCCGTGACATCTGCGCTTTTACTGCGACGACTGATTGCGAAGTTTTCTTGATTAATTCGCTTGTTGCCTCAGAGAGTGATTTTAAGACTTCTAATGAAGTTAGCTAGTTGAGTCATTTTGTTTTTCACTGAAAGATGAATACATGCAAAAAAGTATTTGTTGACTAAGGAACACCCAAACTTGGTCACAAAACTAAGCAGGCATGTAGAAGCCGCCGAAATAACCCTACGTTTGCGACATAGCTGCTCTTGTAGCCTGTGAGCTTATGCAATTTTGCCGATCAGCGACATCAGCTGGTAGGAGGCTTTCAAGGCCATGTTGAGGTTGTTGTTGGTTAAGAATTTGGCTTCTATGTTCAACGCGGTGCCTTGGATGTTTGCCGCTATTTGAATTCCGCCGTCCTCTGTTATCCATTTGAGCGTGACGCCTTGGCTATTTTCTGATATGCCTAGCCATCGAAGCATACCGAACCATTTGCCCTTAAGTTGCACAATTAGTTGCTGAGTCATCATGTCTGAGGGTAAAAAGGTCTGTATTAGTGGTGTTGTGGGCGTTTCGGTGTGGGGTTGCTTGAGTTTTAATTCGGTTATTTTTGGTGTTACCCTGTAGCCTTCGCGTTCTTTTTTGATTATGCCTTCTTCTTCAAGGCGGGTTAGGATGCGTGAGAGTGTTTCAGAATGGAGACCTGTTCTACGTTTTAATCCGTCGAAGGTGAATGTGGCTAAGTCTTCTGTTTCGATTAGTGCTAACACGTCTGTATCGCGTTCGCTAAGGGAATAATCGGTTGGTTGGCTTTGCCAATTAACATTCAGAACAGGTATCATTGATTGATTGGATGGTTTGGGTGCTGCTTTTGAAGATTGTGCCTGTTTTTGTGGTTAATTATTGGTGTTTTTTGGTTTTTTCGTTTTTGATATGGGTTTTGTGTTTTTGTTGTGTTTTAGTTTGTGTGTGATTAGTTGAGGGCGGAGGGGTGTGTGTATATATGGTTTGTATATATACTGTGTATATATGGTGAGTTGATTTGGGGAAAGTATTTCGGGGATTTCGGTTTGAAATCGAGTTGTATGAATCATTTTGTTGTTTAGCACAAAAAGAGGGTTTGACGGCGACTGGGGCGCTTGAGAGGTTTATGGCTGGTTGTGTTGAGTTGGAAGAACTGGTTTATCCGGAGCAGCGGATTTTGGACTTTGAGAGGGAGGCTCGGGTTCTTGTGGATTGGTTGAGTAAGGGCAGGTATCTTTACCGTAATGAGGAGGGTGTCGAAATCAACATTGCAGGGCGATTGTTGGCTCTTTTGCCTAAAGTAGCGGATAATACGTTAAAGAAAGCGATAGAGGAAGCGCTGAAAGGTTCGGTTTTGGGGTAATGTAGAATTTTTGAGGGAATGTTTTAGCGCGCTTGCTTTTTAATTTTTAGTCCGATTATCTTATGAAAACTGCAAAGGCTTAAATTTTAGGAATACAAGTGGTGACTATAAAAAGAGGAAAAAAACAAATGAAAACTAAAAAAAATTTAGCTTTACTAATTGCTTTTCTTTTAATGATATCAACACTAGCTTCGTTAACAACAGTCACCTCGCATACTCCACCGTGGACTTTTCCAACACACGCATACATATCCGTAGCACCTAACCCTGTAGGTGTAGGCCAAGAAGCACTTATTATCTTCTGGATGGACAGAACCATACAGGGAACAGCCCTAACTAACCAGATCAGATATCGAGACTACCAACTCACCATTACAGCTCCAGACGGCACAGTACAAACAGAAAAATGGGCTATTGTTATGGATACAACAACATCACAATACTTCCCATTCACACCCTCACAGGTCGGCACATATACACTAAACTTTACCTTCCCAGGACAAACATATGACTACGGTGGCGCATACCAAGGCGACATTTACTTGCCTAGCAGTGCACAGACCACATTAGTTGTTCAAGATCAACCCATACCAAGTATACCTGAAGTTCCACTTCCAACAGAATACTGGTCTCGCCCAATTAACGGTCAAAACACTCTTTGGGATTCAATTTCATCAAACTGGCTTGGCGGAGCAGCTGTAGCAGATGTCTGGCAAAAAGACGGCATTGCACCTAGATCAGCCCATGTTATGTGGACAAAACCAATAGAGTTAGGAGGATTAACAGGCGGATTAACTGGTCCAGGTTCAACCTTCTATTCAGGTTATTCCTACGAGACTAGATTTGGCAACCCAATGATTCTAGGCGGAATACTCTACTACCGACAACCACTCAACCATGCAGGAAGCGGCGGCGGATTCCAAGCAGTAGATTTACAAACAGGCAAAACAATCTGGTCCAGCGACGTCATTAATCCAACAAAAGCCCAACTCTTAGACTTTGAAAATCCCAACCAACACGGAGTCGTCGGCGGAACATTATGGGAAACTTCTGGCACAACTTGGATGGCTTACGATGCTTTCACTGGAAAAGCCATTTTCAACTTGACAAATGTACCCACCGGTACAGAAGTCTACACTGATGACGGTCAAATATTGCGATACGTAATGAACTATAACAACCGTTGGTTAGCTCTCTGGAACTGGACTGCATCACCCAATTTAGGCGGTTCAACTGATCCATATCGCCCAATAGGAAAAAGCATCAATACAACAAGCACATACACATGGAACGTCACCATACCCAGTTTACCCGGCTCAAGTTCTCCAACTATCATCGGAGTAATCCACGATGATTTAATCTTTGGAAGAAGCAGCGACGTAGCACTAACATCACTGCCAAGAGAAACTCCTAATCCATATACTCTATGGGCAATAAACCTAGATCCATCTAGAGGTGCAGTAGGTTCCCTCCTATGGTTAAAGAATTACCAAGCACCTGCAAACAACATCACACGAATGTTAGCATGGCAACCAATAGACCCAGTTGAACGCACCTTCACAATGACAGACTTCGAGACAGGGCAACGATTAGGCTATAGCCTAGATACTGGCGACTTACTCTGGGGTCCAGTCGGCGAATTCCGAGCATTCCAATATTACAGTAGCCGAGCAGGATTCCCCGCTTATGGAAACCTCTACGTTACAGGTTACGGCGGCGAAATCCAAGCCTTCTCCATGAAAAACGGAACCTTACTCTGGAAATTCAACAACACAAACAGCGGCATAGAAACACCATGGGGACAATACCCACTCCAAGGTGCTGCAGCAGCCGACGGAATGATCTTTGCCTTTGCCGGCGAGCACTCACCTGGCACACCACTATACCAAGGCTACCGTGTATACGCAGTTGACGCCTTAACAGGAGAAGAAGTTTGGACCTTACCCACTTGGTCTGCTTCAGGTCTTGGCACATCACTAGCACCCGTTGCAATCGCTGATGGATTCTTAGTATTCTTAAACGCATATGACGGACAAATATACACAGTTGGCAAAGGACCTAGCGCTCTAACAGTAGATGCACCAAAACAAGCAATCGAACTTGGCAAATCTTTAGTCATCAGCGGAACTGTAACTGACATCTCAGCCGGTACAAAACAAGACGACCAAGTTGCACGTTTCCCCGATGGCGTTCCCGCAGTCTCTGACGAAAGCCAAAGCGCATGGATGGAATACGTTTACCAACAAAACCAGCTCCCAACCAACGCCACAGGCGTACCTGTTACTTTGAACGTGGTTGACGCTAACGGCAACTATAGAACAATCGGTACCACAACCAGTGATGCCACAGGCTTCTACAGCTACCAATGGACACCAGACATCGAAGGCAAGTACACCGTTTATGCTTCATTTGCAGGCAGTGACTCCTATTGGCCATCAAAGGCTACAACCGCATTTGCAGTCGATCCAGCAGCAGCAACACCGACACCAGCACCAACAGCAGCACCTAACGCGGCAGAACTATACTTACTGCCAGGCATAATTGGCATAATCATCGCAATCGCAATAGTCGGCGTAGTACTCGCATTACTCGTCACAAGAAAACGACCATAAAATGAAAACATAGGGAATTTTTTCCCTCCCTTTTTAGTTTTTTTAAAGTCTTTAGAATCAGATAATTTTCACAATAGTTGCAGCCATCGCCAATTTGTTTGAAGTTGCATTTTTTCTTTCTCCTAAGAAATATGTGGCAATCCAGAAGCCTCAGCAAACCCATTTATTGTACATAATCAACGCGCTGGAAAAGGTCTACTTATTCAAGTTAGTGGTTTTTCGATGCCTGCTATAAAGCAGTAACAAAACAAGGACTTATCCCACGCTAAAATTGATGCAAAACCCAGCTAAAATGATTGGAGACTGCTGTATGATTGAAAAAGTGATTCTTTGAGAACAATTCATTGTCGAAATATCCATGGCGTAAATAGTTATTCTATGAGTGCCCTCTGTTAAACCATTTAGACTTGTGTTTGAAGTTAAAGTGATATTGCTTTGATTATCTATGCAGTATTGAAGTTGAGGGTTTTTATCATCCACATTAAAGCTAAGAGGAAGTTCTGATGAATAGTAGGTGCTGTTTTCGATTGATAAAGGTGAGATAGTGGGTGGAATTGTGTCTATTAAGAATGAATTGTTGAAGTTTCGTTTATTACAAAAGAGTATGCTAGTAACGGTTGTTCTGGTGTTGGATGTAGCTTCCAATTTCCCCTGCATTCGCCTTTAAGGTGTGGTTTCCTTCAGGTATTGCTGTGAGGTTAATTGTTGCGAGTATTCTTCTAATGATGACATTCTGGGTCTTGAACCATTCACAAACGCTGGCAAATACGATAAAGTTCAGTAATATTATCTTGCGAGTTTCCGTTGTAGTAAATTAGGTCTAACTGTTTTGATTTTGCTGAAATTGAATATCCGACTTTTATCTCAATAGGCAAGGATATCTTTGAAGAATTAAATGCTGTGACGTTTGAGAGATAAGCTATAGTTGGGGGTTGTGTGAAGCTATCTGGCTTTATGATACCGCGGGATAGGCTGGTCACATATAGGTATGGGATTTGCATTAGCCGACATAGTTATCGATGCTAAGACGGCTAAGCTAAGAATTGGAATAATAATAGCTTTTATTCTCATTGCATTCTCGATTTGATTTCTTGACGCTAAAAGGTTTGTTGTATAGATTTCTTGACTAAGGCTTGTCATGGTTCTTGACCAATAGCTTAAGCCGAGAATTTAGATGATTTGTGTCCGCTTATCTGATTTGCATAACTCGGTGCTAAATGCTTGGTTTCCCAAGATGAAAAAAATTGCTAAAAAGGCGGTTTATTTTTATTTTATCTCTTTGACATCAATATGTTGCGGGATGTGCAATCTATTTGTTTTTATATCAAGCCAAAAATGGAAAATATCCTCATTATTTAACTTATGACTATGCGGTTCAGGTTGTACATGTGATGCAATCATGCTAAAGCAAGCATCAGAAATAAGCACCTTGTAGTTACCATTTGGAAGAATTTGAACTGTAACGTGGCTTTCATCGGTTGGAATGTTTCCATAAGTGCCTTTATTTTCAATATTTAATTCTTGTTCAAGCCAAAGCTCCAGTAGTTCAGTATTTGGTCGCTTGGGTTGTTTAATTTCCTTATTAATAAAGTCAATATCTTCTTTTGGGACGTTCAATTCAAATATTTTCAAAGCAGGCACCGATGATCTTTTTAGATTAGACAACAAAATCATCGATTTAAAGATTATTAGTAGTTTGCCTGCAAACACAACTTCTTAGGTCATGAAATTTTACAACCATAGATATGTCGACAGTGATGAGCAGGATCTTGATAAGATTGTTACGTTGTAGCATGAATTGAGGCATATTCAAAACGATGATTATAGCCCTGACGCGGAAAACATCTTAGTGCTGCATTTCTTTCCCCAATTCAGCTTCCAAAACCTGCAAGAGCTGACTATTTTCCCCTTTAACTATTTGGCAACCTGGGCTCGACTGCACAATGACAAAAAGCATTAACTGATTTAAGTCATGGTGGGACTTTTTGATAACGCCTCTAGTGTAGCCCATAAGCGTTTGATAGCTTTCATACCTTCTCTTTTTGGAATACCACCGAAAAACCCTGATTCACTAAATTCTGTTTCAGGCACATATCCACGAGCATCAGGCCAAAAACTTGGAGGAATAAAAGCTATCCAACCTTCCGTTTTAGCAGTGACACCGCCTTCTGTTGGAACAAGGGTTACTTCAAAATATTTTGATGCTGTAAGAATACCTCTACCCCAGCGACCATAAACGTAGTCGGGAGTGTCAATAAGAACCTTCACGCTGTTTTCTTTAAACCATTTCAATACTATAGTTTTCACTTCTGCAATCCCGACATTGGGAATGAAAATGTCTTTTGTGGTTCTAGTCATTTTTTGCCTTCTAATTCATTAGCGCTTCTTTTTGTTGAGCGCGCGCGTCAGCGCTACCAAGGACGCCTTTCTCACATACTTTTTAAAGAGTCCGGGGAATGATATTACGATACCGTGACACCCCTTGGCTGACTACGTCTGCATCGCATTAATCTTAAGCTCACTAATAATTTTCATCGGCTTCTTAGCCAATCACCTATTTACCAAAACCGGTTTTCCCGACATGCTAATCCTAATCGGGGTAGGCGTCCTTTTTGGTCCCATACTAGGAATTTTTGACCCATCCTCAGTAAAAAGTTTCGCTCCATACATTGCCGCTTTAGCCTTAACCTACATCATTTTTGATGGCGGCATGGGCTTAAACATCAAAAATGTCCTCAATAGCAGTCTAAAAGCGGTTTTATTGGCAATCTTGGGTTTTATTTTCAGCCTCATCGGGACAACAGCATTCATGGTATACGTATTCAATATGCCCATTCTCTACGGGCTACTTTTTGGAGCGATATTTGGCGGAAGCAGCTCAGTAATTGTCGTTTCGTTGGCAACCAAAATAAAAATCAGCGAGAAAGGCGGAACCATACTTATTCTGGAATCGGCAATAACCGACATCTTTAGCATAGTCATCGCCATAGCCATAATCGACATACTCGTCACTGGACAAGCGGATATACCTGCAATCGGCATAGGCATTGCTGCCAAATTTTTAGTCGGAGCACTTATCGGCGTATTTTTAGGTTTTGCTTGGCTGTTTGCATTAAAAAAAGTCTCATCCCTACCGTTCTCCTACATGCTAACATTGGGAGTTGTATTGCTTGGGTACGCTGCTTCAGAAGCTATCGGTGGAAGCGGCGTTTTGAGTGTGCTCCTTTTCGGCTTAATCCTGGGCAATGAACGAGATATCCTCAAGTTTTTTAAACAAAATATCGAAGCAAACCCAAACAGCGAGAAAATATTGGTGTCGGTTAGTCGTGGATTGAAGCGTTTCGAGGCTGAAGTGGCTTTTTTAATCAGCACTTTCTTTTTTGTCTTCTTAGGCATAATTGCTTCGTCGCCTAGTTTAGTGGTGCTGGTGTCGGGTATTGTACTCTCAGTTATTATGCTTGTGACGCGTTATGGAGCCGTTTGGTTAACAACTCTTAAATCCCCGTTGAAAAAGGAGCGCAGTATAATGACAGCGATTTTAACCAGGGGTTTAGCAACCGCGGTTTTAGCAACCTTGCCAGCACAGTTGGGGCTTGCATACTCCGACATATTCGTTGATATTGCGTTGGTCGTTATTGTTGCAACGGCGATTATGGCAACGGTCGGTGTAATAATCATTTCTCGAAAAGACTAAAGGTTGCGCGCGTTTTGGTTCTCCAATTTTTCGCTGACTTCTCTATTTTGGCTTTGTTATGTTGAAGTAAGCTAAGCATATAGCCCCGAATGGAGGATATCACAGCTTAACTATTGGTTACAACCAAAAAATTAACTCGTAAATAAATCAAGAAAAATATACAAAAAAAGCGGCTTAATTGTTAGATTACCATTCTTCTTCTTCCCATTCTTCATCCTCGCCTTCTGTCCAATCTTCTTCTTCTTCGAATATCATGTCCTTTTTTCACCTCCAACAAACAGCAAATACTACTCTTCTGTTGGAGCATTTTAAGGATTTAGATTCGTCAAATGTCGTTAATCCTAATCTTTAATTTTTCATTAAACATAGTTTAGGGAGTTTATCTTGGCTTTTTTGTTTTGGCGCGCGCGCTTAAAATTGATTCTTCAATTTCCGCGGCGCGCGTTGCGGGGCAGTATTGGGGTGATGAAAATAAGCGCTAAAAACCGGCGGAGCCAACAAGTGAGGGTAACCACAATGACGGTTCCCGCCAAGCGCTATTCATCCAAATTTATGGTACTAAAACATACGATTTAGCACTTGGAATGCTTAACCCAAGATCGAGCTAGATATAACTAATTCACCTATAACTATGGGTTTACCACATTTATCACAAAAAACAATTCCACTTCTATGTAAGAATATTAGATCACTTTTTTGAACAACATAAGAGCAAGCCATTTTTAAAAAACCCTACAAAAAAAGGAGAGGAAAGTTTTTTTTTACTTACGCTTTCTTAGCATTAGCTGCGCGTGCTTCGAATTTTCTATGGTCTTTTCTTTATGAGCAGAGCTAATACAATGCCTACCAAAACTATCGCTATGATTATTGCTACTGCAGCGTAGATTATGTTGGGGTCAGATGTTGTTAGCGCTTGCGTTGAGGGTTGAGGTGTTACAGGTGACTCTACTATACCCATGGCTGTATGTGCGTTGCTGCCCCAGTATGAATTAGATCCAGCGAAGGTAGCGGTGATGGTGTATTTGCCTGATACGTTTGGTGTTTGCCAGAGGTAGCTAAATGAGCCTGTGTCATCAGTTGTTGCTGTGCCGATGTGTACTAAGTTGTTGTTTGGATCGATAGTATCTATAGAAACTTCAACTCCTTTAGTGTCAAGTGGCTTGGGGAATTGCTTGTATACGTGTAGCATCCATTGACTCATACTTTCATCAGATACTGCTGGAACTCCGTTTGGAAAACGTACTGTCAACGCATCGTCTTTTGTGCCAGGAGATATATCAGTGAAAGCTCCTCGTAATACCACACTGTTTCCTGTTGTAACGGCAGTCATTGGTGCATCAACTGTGATAGCGCTTGGTCCTTTACCCACTCCATAAAGGCGCATATCGTAGGTATCTAGCGTTGCCATTATGCTGTCTCCAATGATTGCGCGGCCACCCCAACGAGTCGAACGGTACATGCCGTCAACATTTCCAGATTACTTCTCCGGTTGATGGCGTTAAGGCACACAAAGGGTGCACCACGCGGGTCTAGGATCGTTGACAGAGTGCTCATAGTGAGCAACGTAGATTTTGTCGTCGCTGACGAATAATGGTCTGCACCACCAGTGGTTAGCCCATTGGATTTCTGAGCCATGGAGTCGACCATTGGAATAGTTCCAAAGCAATTCGCCTGATTTGACATCGAAGCAGTATACTATTCCGGCTGCAGCTTGCACTGTACAATTTGCCTTCATAGATAAGCCTAGCGCCGCTTTTAGTGTCCTCGAACGAATCCAAATAGTATTGAGGAGGTGATGATGGTCCCCATGCTAGCTTTCCGGTTGTGAGGTCAATGCCATAGTTTACAGTTTCCTTCTTTGTCAAACAGAGTGCCCATTTTGTCTTTCTGGGCTGAAAGCCATCCATTCCACATACTTTGTTTCCTTGAGTCCAGTCGGTTGGTGTATTCCAAGTTGTGTTGTAGAGCATTGTTCCTTCTTGTCCTGTAGGCTAAAGTTAATTGCCCAAACGTTGCCAACTGTTGGTGCTCACTGCTTGCGCCCAAGTTCGATCCAATTACTCTATCCTGACCCAAGATTTTTGCTACTGATCCTGAACATTTTGGTATTGTCATGTTCCACTCATATCCTGCTTTGGATGCGTCGAATATTTTACCGCCTGTACTCTCCTATCTATGGCTCCGCCCCAACTGCCGTCATGCTGAAGAGGAAGCGTATTCTGTGGGTTGACACATCTAGTTGAATTCCAGAGAGTCATGTAGCCAGCCGTTTAGGTTCACGGTATAGATCAAGATGTTGCCAGCAACGTCTCTTGTATCGGGTGCCTGAAGGCACGTTAATGTAATTGGTAAACCCGTTCTCCGCTGACTAGGGTCATATGAATTCCAGGTGGTGCCATTTATGACCAAAGGTAAGAGTAAGCACCTGCGTGGTTAAATGAACCCCAGTACAGTATTTGACCAAATGATAGCGTCGTGTTGTTTATCTTGATACAGTTCTTCACCAGTATGTAAGTCTACACAGACTATGTTGTCATAAGAGATAGTGGTTTGTTGCGCTCGCGAATTGGTTGTAATAGAGTTTTCCCGCAATGATCACTGGACCTGAACCTGAACTACCCCAGTAGCCTTCGTATGCATCGCCCGTTTCGAATGATTGACCAATATCATATGGTGGACTAACTCCTTGACCTAAGGGTGTCCCAGTCTCCTCCAATAACTCCGCCTTGCGCTAATTGCTTAGCCCACAAAACGTGAGCTGTTAAAGGAGCATCGTTGTAGTCAGCAATGAGAGTTAATCGGTGCTTCTAGCCAGTTCCCTGCGATAGTGAGCCCATTCGTCTGATTTGCGAGTCTATCGGACGGGTCCAATACTCTGCTGGGCAGTGGCAAATCTTGGATAAAAGTCTCTTGGTGGGTCTTGAGTTGCACCATAACTGCCGTTTTTGGACTAGTAGCTGGTAGCAAGGTCGTATTAGCATATGGAATTGTACTTGTGGAGTTTTGCTACGAATGTTCCAGGGAAGTTGGTCTCGAAAGTAGTATGTTCCGACTTCAGTAGGAATATAGAAAGCGCCAGTTCCACCAGTGGTGTCAGCTGTAAATGGACCAAGCGTTTCAGTAGTATTATCAGGTTTTGTCACTGTCACTGTTAAGCCTGACCAACCTAAACCGTTGCCATATGCCCAGTCAATTGGTCTGTAATTCCGATATGGAGGATTAGTGTTTGGTCAACGCCAACTGGGTTAGGTATAACACCACAGAAGGGATATACTGTCTTTGTGTGTCCAGTTGTTTGGGCTGTAGTTGGTAATAGAGTAACAATGGAAGACATGGAAAGCATTAGAAGTAGCAGTATTGCTATAGCTGTTTTAGTTTTCATTTGATTTATAAAATTTGTCTTAATTTTGTTCATTTTATTTTCTCCTAAATTAGGGCTGTTTCTTAATCCCTAAAATGGTAATTTTCAATTTGTTGCCAAGCGCTTTTAAGCTTTTGCAATTTATTATAGCGCGCTGTCAGGTTTTTTTGATAGAGACAAAGTCTATTGAAGCGCGCTAAAATAAGCGCTAAAAACCGGCGGAGCCAACACGTGAGGGTAACCACAATGACGGTTCCCGCCTAAGCATGTGCTAGAGGATAAAAAAGCCAAGGGAGTAAAATTAAGAATCTTAGCGCACACGGAATGAATAGGTTTCCAGTTTGTTGGTCCAACGATTTGTTATGCTTTCATGCAGGCTACCGGAATGGTAAACGACCATATTACCTCATGTTTCCGACACAAACAAATAGCAAGCTAATGGCATTAACCAATTATGGAAGGTCCCATGAGAGCTTGAAGATACCTGAACGCCCATAGCGCGCGCACGGGGGTCAAATGCTATATCCGCATTTTTCGCAAGTTGTGACAAATACTCGATTTTGAACACCACAACTACTGCAAAACTTACAGAATGATGTTTGTGGTGTAGGCGAAGGGATGTATGAAGCTGTTGAGGGGAAAAAATTCGTGGAGGCACTTGTTTTCTTCGAAACATAAGAAATTGTTAGTGCCAAGGCCACGCCTAACCCCATTATTGCAGAAATAGCGTAGATCCAAGCGTTAAATTCTTTTGAATAGACGCCGTCGGTTGCTACTGATGGGAGAACAAGTAAACTTCCAAAGAGGCATATGATTAAGATGCATAGAGCTAAGTAGACTTTTTTCATCTTTTTCATCGCTAAATGCAACTATTATATCGTAAGAAACACTAATATATTTATCGGTGCAAACCGTTGCATTAGGACTGAAAAACCAATAATGCGCAAAAATAGATTTAAAAACACCCTTATGATTAAGGGGCAAACTATTACTGTATCAATAACACTGTTATTATATAGCCCTGGGTGGGAGGCGTAGATTTGTGTACTTTTGCCCAATCGTGCACTCTTTCCCTCCCTTCCACCCATCGACTTTAATTATATGCTAAATTTGTTGCAGAAGAATCCAGGTGTTGAGGTTGGCGTGATGAAAAAGAAGGGTACGCGCTATTGAATAAAACAGTAATAAAACCTTGAAACTGTCCGCCCGCAATAGCGCTAAATTGCC
>CAWDBI010000013.1:0-178218 GCA_963800605.1 uncultured archaeon
TGATCAGAAATGATTCAGAAACTTCAATATTCTCCATTTCCGTCAAAGTCCGTAGCAATGTAACGAAACTGTCTTCTGCTGTTTTTAGTAAAGAGTCAGCGTTTACTTGTTTATGTCGGTGATCTAAATGCCAAGGTCTACTTCACAGATTCGTCGGTAGGATGCATTTCTATAAAGCTCCGCTAACAACCCCAACTCAAGTCCCCAATCATTAGGTATACGAAGATGCGTTGCTAAATCGCTATAGACGGCAAGTTCGCCTGCAAGAGGATAACTGAAGGATTGCAGGTATGTTAGGAATCTTGAGTAGCATAACTTTTCCGTAGAACCTTAGTAATGGACGATGAATAGTCGATTTATCCGGCCATATATTTTTTTGTTATCCATGTTTATTCGGGCGTAGTATCCCTTTGAAAAGAAGAAATCAAGTTTAGGTTCAATTATTGGATATAATAGTTAGTTGGTAGCATTTTGGTGTACGTGACTATATCTGCATCGTGTACTACGAAGGCAAAAAGATCAAGGGATGCTATGCCCATAGCAATCCAGACGTCTTTACCTTTACCTGATAACATAGTTACATCTAGTCCTTTGTGTTTCAGGTCTTCTAAAACAGAGCGTACTTCAGGTTGTTGCACCACACTACTTCGCATGGAACTTTGAAGCTTTTACTTAGCCTTAATGCTTCATTGTAACCCTTCAAGTCATCTGCAGAAAGCGCAATGAGGACTTTGCTTAAATAATCACAGTGGTTTATTTCTTCGACCATCTTTGGCAAGCCTGGACTATTAATGTCGCTGCCAACTATTGGTATAATCAAGCCAGATGGTACTTGTCCTTTAAATTATTGAGTCGATCGGCGATTATGTCAAAATTTAAATTGAAGTCATGAAAATATGCAATTTTCTTCTGGTTACTATCCAATTTAGCCACCGATGTTTATATACTATAGCAAAATCATAATATTTATAGCTAATTAAAAATACATATATATGATCAATAGTTTTACTGCAGAGTCTATTATACAACCAACTTAACGGTGAAATAACCTAACTATTTTGATAACCATTTGCTATTTTACAAAAAGAATAACTATTGGCAAGTTTTATCATTTATAGCTCAACCGAAGGAACTGTAATGGCTCATTACAAGAAGGAGGAGATAGCATGGTCGAATTATTATCTGCAAGCCTTATCATTGACATACTCATCATTGCTGTCTCTTTTGTTGTCCTGAATTTTGCGAGCAATATAGTAATTAATAATGCGGTCAAAGTTTCAACATTAACCCGTTTGGGTAAAACCACAGTTGGATTTAGCATAATTGCCTTTTCAACATCACTTCCAGAGTTGACCGTAGCGTTTATTGCAGCCCTATCCGGTGGTGCAGCTCTTTCAGTTGGTAACGTTTTAGGCTCAAACATCGTTAACATCTCTTTAATCATTGGAATAGCTGCTTTTCTGGCATATTTCCAGTATCGCCGAAAAGCAAAGCGATCCAAAGAACCCACTGCGGTGGATCATAACATCGTACCTTACTTCGCCAAATCAGAACTAAGCAGTATATACTTTGGGCTATTCATCTCATCCATAATACCTATCGTTTTAATCTTCATATCCGCGGCCACATGGATTGTAGGTTTAGTATTAATCTGCATATTCATCGGCTACATGTATCAACTCTCAAAAGTGAGAATGCCTGAGGAAAACAGCGGAATCGTAACGGCAGAGGAAAAAGGCAAGCTAAAACGGTACATTATCTTGACTTTTGCTGGTGCGCTTGGTGTGGTTGTGAGTGCTTATTTCCTAGTTGAATCTGCCGTCGCGATAGCCGAGGCTGCTGGGCTGTCACAGCAAGTAATCGGTGCGACCATAATCGCAATAGGAACAAGCCTACCTGAATTAACGTTGGATTTGAAAGCAATACTTCGGGGTCATTCGGGGCTTGCGTTTGGAGACATTATCGGCAGCAGTTTCGTAAATATTACCTTGATTTTAGGGGTTACTCTTTTTGTTCCAGCACTCGTCGGTACACCGATAGTTTTGAATATGGCTGTTTTCCAAAACCTTGTCCTCTTCTCTATAGTTACAAACTTGATTTTCTGGTATTTCCTAACTAGAGGTCAAATTGGCAAAAAGGAAGGTGCCATATTTTTGTTGATTTACGTTCTTTTTATAGTTACAACGATCGGGTCAGTATAGTGAGAGGCAATGTCGAGATTTCTTTTCTTTCTCTTTTTATGAATCTCTTATGGAACAGGGCTCGGGCATTAGCCCCTAATCCAATTTACCCTAGCGCGCGCTCTTTTTTTAGATGTCAACATAAACTATCTGTATCAAGTGAAAAGTCCGAGGGCAAATAGAAAAAAATTTCAATAAACAGCTTTGGGTAAAGCGCACTCTTGGTAAAACCTTAAATAGAAAACTATCTGATAAGCGCTGACTTGGAGAGAAAGGGGTCAAAATGAGGTTTTACGGAGAAGATACGCATGGGTGATATTTACTAGCTCTAGGGTTGCTATGGTTGGTGGTGGGAATCGTTGCTGTGTTCCAGCGCGAAGGAATATTTGAGGCGGACGTCCAATCTGTCACAAACATGCCATGGAGTGCATTCAAGGCTTCGAGCTCTGAGGCTTCTAACTTTGTCATCTTCGTCTATGGGCAAATGGGTCTACTCAAGATAAGTTCGTCATTTCATATTAGCGATAACTCTAACGGGTTATCGTAGGGGAGAAAAATGGGCTTGGTATATAATGTTATTAGCTCCTATCCTCCTAGTAAGCGATGTAGTTTTCAGCGTCGTCTTCATCGGCGACATCAACGAAGCACTACAGTTTATCCCAATTACAACCATAACTATGCTTGGGCTACTCCTGCCCTACAGGATATTCTTTCCAAAGAAACCATCGGATGTGCAACAATGAACATAAAACTGGTACTAAGCGCATCGTTTGCAGTTGCAGCTTACTTTTTAGGCATTATAGCCGACGCCAACCATAATACGGACAGCGTCATTTATCCCGCCGCATGTTTTTCCAAAATATTTCCTCTTCTTAGCCGCCATTCCACTCGCTAACTCTGCTGGAAAAAGCATCAGAAAACAATTAGGCACAACTGGACTTCCAGGTTTAAGATTCACAAGTTGGATCCTATATGGCGTTGCAATAGTCCACTTTGCGTTTTTCTTTATGTGGCCTACAATTGCAAGTGGAAATGCTCAGCTACCAGACGGGCAAATAACGGTGGATGCTACAATTTTTCTTATGGCATCGATGTTTATGATTGCGGACGCTTGGAATTCAACTAAAAGCAAGGTTTAGCGGAGGATTGGAAATGAAAGCAGCCATTTACGAAAAATATAAGGACCACCGAAGTTTTAAGCCTCAAAGAAATAGAAAAACCAGTTCCAAAAGACAATGAAGTACTTATAAAAATCCACGCCACAACCGTAGCGGCGGGAGACATAAGAATGCGAGGCTTCAAAGTACCCGCTGCTTTATGGCTTCTTAGCAGGATCGCTTTAGGAATAACCGGGCCAAAAAGAAAGATACTTGGGATGGAAATTTCTGGGGTAATAGAATCAGTGTGGTTTAGATGTAGAAAAATTTAGGGTTGGTGATGAAGTCTTGGCTGCAACAGGATTTGGCGGGGGATATGCCGAGTATATTAGTGTTCCAGACTCAGACATGGTGGGAAGAGTAGTCATCGAAGTCGCAAAGAAACCATCAAATTTGACTTTTGAGGAAGCTGCTACTGTTCCCATTGGGGGAATGACTGCACTGGCTTTTCTTAGGAAAGCAAACGTCAAGAACGGGCAGAAAGTTCTTGTTTATGGAGCTTGGGAAGCGTTGGCACCTACGCTGTTCAGCTTGCTAAATATTAGGGGCAGAAGTTACCGGTGTGTGTCATGCTTCAAATTTGGAGTTAGTCAAGTCTTTGGGGGCGGATGTTGTGATTGATTACGCTAAAGAAGATTTCACCAAAAATGGTCAGAGGTATGACTTGGTTTTTGGCGCAGTAGGCAAAATTTCGCGTTCAAAGGTGAAGGGATCGCTGACAGAAAAAGGCGTCTTTCTCTCCACTTGGGGGTCCGGGGGCATGGAGCCAAACGATTTGTCAACACTTAGCGGTCTAATTGAAGCTGGCAAACTAAAAGCAGTCATCGACCGACAGTATCCGTTAGAGCAAATTGTCGAGGCTCACCGCTATGTGGAAGCTGGACACAAAAAAGGAAACGTCGTCATAACTTTGTAGCAAAGCTTGCCCGTGTAGTTGAATGATTGGCTAAATATCAGCTAAGAGGCGGTTCAGATATTCTCTCCAAACAGGGAGCGCTCCAAGAGTTGAATTACGTTTTTCGCCAAAGATAGAAAGCTAAAGCTATTATGACAAGTTTCCATGCTGACCAGATTAGCCAAGCAACGTTTGGCTCAAAAATAACCCCCAGAGCAAGCGCGCGATTCACTACCGAAACAGCAATAACCAGAGGCGGTGCCCACTTTAATTTACTTAACAACCCAAAGACAGAAACAGCGTAAACCACCGCGTAGCCTAAAAGAATGGCGCTTGTTATCATAACGGCACCATTTTTTCCCGCAAAACTTGCAATCAAACCGCCGTATACTGACAACTCTCCTAAGGAAGGGTCCCACAGAAAAAACGCCGCAGCTAAAACGTCCCCAGCAATGTTGAGTATGACCAGAACTAGCAGAATTTTGGTAATTAAGCTAGTATAATTTGGCTTTGAAGCTTTGGCGCCCATGGCTTTCTTTTATGTTTTCTTTATTTAACACTATCTCCGCGCGCGCGATCACGGATACTAGCATAATTCTTAATTACCGCTTAGTAGGCCCTGTTGTTCAATTACTTGTACAGCTTGTTCAATTGCATTGGATTAAGTAAGGCGCTTACTTGTTTTCTTACCGAGGATTAAAATGGCAGTAAGCAAAAGAAAAATAGGGATTTACTCTGTAACTGGAGTTTTGGCGGCAGCGATTATTATTATAGCAATTTTTGCATCAGGATTGCAAATACCACTAGGTTCAGTTAATCAAGAACAAATGGGCACCCTTGCGGTATCGATAAAAGATGCACCGGTTGACCTCAAAGAACTCTGGATAACAATCGATAGCTTATACGTTCAAGATGCTCAAGACGATAAATGGGTTGAACTAACACTTGACGCGGATCAAGAAGTCGAGTTTGACCTATTAACACTACAAGGTGATAATAGCCTTAAACTTTCCCAAGACCCAATATCTGTGGGTACTTACTCCAAAATACGTTTAGGCGTAACCTCAGCAATCGCCACATACACCGATAACAAAGGGGTATATCATGACAGACGATAGCGTTGAAGGTGCCACCAGGCCACATCGATATCATAACTAGCTTTCAAGTCGGAGAAAACCAAGTTACAGGTCTACTAATCGATATGCAACCAGATACAGCAGCAATAAGCCAAAGCGGAAACTTCAAACCCATCATAAAAATGACCATAACACAAGAGACTTCGCCAACACCTTCATCATAACCAAGCAAATCACCTCCCCCCTCAGTTTTACCATAACGGAAAGTTATCACGAAATACAATAAATTGTTAAAAGATGAGAAAGGAGAATGGAAACCTCTAAAAAGATTCAAGAAAATCTTACTAAAAGTCTCTTGTTACCTATTATTTTAGATTTACTAAACGAGCAACCTATGTGTGGGTATCAAATAATTAAAGCAATCCAAAAAACCTATGGAGTAAAACTTGGGGCAAGCACAATCTACCCCTTATTAAATCATCTAAATGAAAAAAATTTGGTCTCTAATGAGTGGGAAATTAAAAGCCGTCGACCAAAAAAAGTGTATCGACTAAGTCAAAAAGGACAAAATGACCTAAATTCTGCTCGAATGTCTATTGATGCCATTTGCCAAAACCTACGATTCTAAACCATAAAATTGAGACAAACCATTTAAGGTTTGTTCGTGCATAATTTTTCGTTTTATTTAGGTCTTATTATCCAAGATTTCCAAGCTTCAAACCAGAAAATAATCAAACCAAGCAAACCAAAAACAAGCGCAAACAAACTGTAAAAATTAAAGTCCTTGAATGTTAAAATAAGAAAAACAAAAAGAGTCGACCACATCGAAGCATAAAGTATCTGTCTAGGAAAAATATAGTTACCTATTTTCATAAAGTTGTCTAAAAACCCCGACATTAACTCTGTCCTTGTCTAATAGATAATATTCTCCAAGGTTTTTTTCTGCAAGACCCAACTCTACTAACTTATCCAAATGGTATACAGCTAAATTTGGGCTTGAAAACCCCAATTTCCTTTGAATATCTCGAGGTCCAGCTGAATTTTTTGAGTCTTGAAGCATTGCCCAATAGACACGTAGTGTATTGCCTTGCAACTCATCTGGAGAGCGCTTATTACTCAAGTTTTAAACCGAGAATAGATTGGCACCATATTTATTAAATAACTTGTTTTTAAAGCGCTATTAATTGGGGGAGAGCAATCAAGCTCAGAGCATTCGCCAAGTTAGTTGTGCTCCATCACCTTATGCGGTTTATCCGCTTCAAGTTTTTCTTTTTCTTCAGTTTTCATCTCCATATTGAGGAAATAACTCAAAAACGTCCGAATCAAAGCTATAGCTGCCAGTTGACCGATTTGTTCCCAGCTGGGAGCAATTGCGGTTCCAATAATATCTGCTGCCAATTGAAACTCCAAGGCTATTACAAGAAATCGCCCAAGGGAGATTCGTAGTCTGAGGTATTCCTTTTTTTGTTTAAAAATTATGGTTCGTATGAAAAAGTAGAAAGCAACCACTAAACCGGTTCCGATTACGACTACGCTAGATATTTCGGTGATTAGCTTTAATGTTGAAGCTACGGTTGAAAAAACGTCTTGTACACTCAAAAATTATTCCTACTTGTTTTGAATATTCGAATTTGGGTTGGGTTTTCAACCCGTCGCATTCATTTTGGGGTAAGCAAAAAGCCGTTCAATTAAGTGATTAATAGGAGCTCAATTAAAGCTATGTGGCTGCGATTTGATAACAACATAACATGCATACAAATGCTTCTAACAGAAGGGGTATTTTAAAACTGAAGTCCATAGTTTAGCCTTCTTTTACCGATCGCATATTGTTATCATAACAAACCTTAATTCTCGCTTGCTTGTGCAATAAGAAAAAGAGCAAAATAGATTAGTATCAGAGGAAGAGAAAAAATATGTCAGAAATAATACAAATCTTAGCAATAATCGTACCATTAGTTGTAGTAGTATACGCAGTTCTTTCGTCACTCCGCATTGTTAGACCAACAGAAAAAGGCTTAGTTGAACGCCTCGGCAAATACCACCGTTTCGTTCAAGGCGGCATAACTTTGCTTGTTCCCTTCGTTGACAGAATAATCAAAGTCAACATCACCGAACGCATGACACCGGTGCAGCGCCAAGACGTAATCACAAAAGACAAAGTCTTCATGGGCGTAGATGCAGTGGTATTCTACAAAGTCAAAACAGATGAAGCATCAGTAAAAGCATCGCAGTATTACGTAAACAACTATGAATCCCAAATCGACACCTTAGCCCGCACAGTCCTCAGAGACATCATAGGCGGTATGGATATGACCGTAGCAAACACATCCAGACCCATCATCAACGCAAAACTCAAAGAAGCATTAGATGAGCAAACCAGGGAATGGGGCATAGAAATCGTTCGAGCAGAAATCAAAGACCTCGAACCTCCAAGAGGACTAATGAGTTCCATGGAATCAGTGCTCAAAGCAGACAACGAACGGCAAGCAGCAGAGAAAACAGCCATAGCCCAAGCCACATTGGCAAGCGGACAGAAAAACGCTGCGATTCAAGTTGCTGAAGGACAAAAACAAGCAGCAATCCTTCAATCTGAAGGCCAGAAAACTGCAACAATCGAAATAGCGGAAGGAGACGCACAAGCAACCAAGCTGAGAAACGAGGCTTTAACAACGTACTTCAAAGATAGCGCCATCACCTTCAAGCAACTAGAAACTATTGCAGCATCATTGCAGAACAACACAAAGATAATTGTTCCCGAAGGCAAAGCACATATCACTGATACTCAACGAGCAAGAGAACCTTACAAAAGCAACAATCATTCCCAATTCCGCCGCCACCACACAACAAAAGCCAAAACAAATGTAAAACTGAGCATATCCCTAACTTGGTTTCACGCCGTTTTTGAGGTTGAACATAATCTTTTATCATTTCTTCATGCTCAAAAGCCAGCGGCGTTAGGCAGGGCAGTTTAGGCTGAAGAGTTGGATTTCTTGGATTTCGCTTTCTTGCTTTTTTATTTCTCCGCCGATGGGTTTAACAACAAAACATGTTGGGTAATACTCGTATTCAACGTCGTCTTTGACGCCCTTCTCAACATATTCGCCGACTATGCAGACAATCGTTGACGTCAAGTCCTGTTTCCTCTTTAACTTCCCGGACAATTGTTTGCTCAAGGTTTCGCCAGGGTCCATTCTGCCGCCAGGCAGCGCCCAGTAACCATTGAAGGGTCGAGTGTTGCGTTTAATCAGCAAAATCTTGTTGTCGGGGTATGGTATTATGGCGGTTGAGGTTTTACCAGTATACTTCTTCATGGTTTCATCCTAAGCTTGTAATTTTTAGTCTCCAATTAATAACTATGGTAATGCAGCAAAGATTATGATGCCTGCGAAGACAACCATCGGTCCTGGGAATGGTACCGATTCGACTAAAAAAGATGCTCCAGACGAGAACTCCCGAGAACCCAGCAGACAGCACCGAAAACTGCGCTAAGCAACGAGTACCTTCCATATGTGCGCTCAAGTTTTTAGCGGCTATAGCGGGCACGATGACGAGAAAACCAACAAGTAAAGTTCCAACTATTTGAATGCCGATGGCGACTACGACGGAAACAAGAAAAGATAGAGCAGATTAGTTCTTGCAACATTGATGCCTTTTGAGACTGCCAAGATCCTCAGAAATCATCGCTAAAACCAGCTTGTTATAGATGAATTTTGTGAGGACAATGGCTGCAACACAAACCACCGCTGCTATCGCAGTGCTAAGTAGAGTGACTTGGGAAATATCGCCGAAAAGCGCTGCTTCAAGTGCATCCAAATTATCCCCATAAAGCAATATACCTATTGCCAATGCCAAAGTGAACATTGCGCCGACGAGTGCTTCAAAAGAAATTTTTGTTATTCTTTGAATTTGCCAAATTATAGCTGCTGACACAAACAGAAAGGCAAATGCACCTATGTATGGGTTAAAATTGAAAGTTATTCCGATTGCTAATCCCGGCAGGGCAACATGTGATAGGGCGTCGCCGACAAGCGCCATTTTCTCCAAAACCATCAATGAACCCAGATATCCTGCGGCGACTCCGACAAAGATTGACAGAAATAAACTGTAGAATGTTGTGTCAAGCATTAGGTTAGGTTTCTCCTCGTTCTGGTTTCAACGCAGACTGTTTCACCGTAAATCTGCCTTTGGATGTCTGGTTTCGCTATTTCCTCTGCTGGTCCACAGAAGGTAATGCATTTGTTTATCGCCAGCAAATCGTCAGCGTATTCCTGACGATGTGGATGTTGTGGGTTATTAGGAAAATCGTTATTTTCTGTGTTTTTTTGATTTCGTTAAGCATCAAGTAGATGGGTTCTTCGCTATCCATGTCAACGCCCGTTGTTGGCTCATCCAAAAGCAGCACATTGGGGTTATCGTTTAATGCCCAAGCAATCAAAACCCGCCGCAAGTTGCCCGCCTGAGAGGACGCCTAACCGCTTGTTTAAGAATACTGTTATCAGTTCAACCTTACTTGTTTTAATGCATTTTCAACGTCAACTCCGTTTCCAATCGAAAGAAACTCTCTGAACGGACATGGGAATATCGGAAACAGCGACGTACTGGGGAACATAGCCGATTTTTACTTTCTCAGTCCACTCGATTGAACCCGTGTGTGGCACAAGGTTTAGAAGAGTACGTGAGAAGTACTGTTTTGCCTGCGCCGTTTGGTCCCAAGTATGGCTAGAGTGGTTCCTTTCTTAACGTTAAAGTTGATGTGGTCAAGTAGGATTTGGTTTTGCAGTTTTACGCCAAGATTCGAAACCTTCAATATGTAATCATTATCTTCAGCCATAACTAACCACATTTTCTGCCTGCCCTAAACCGCTCATCTAAAGCATCTAGTAACAGCATGAGGAGTGAAAATAAGTTTTTTGAAGCAATTAACTACTTAGCAGGCAATCGTCTGCTTAATTCAGATAATTCGCGTTCTGAGAGCCAATCGGACTGTCGGAGGGTGACCAAGCCTCTTTGAGCTTTGAGGCAAAACACGTTGTTCTTTAGCAAGTTGTTTTTCTCGCCGATACTCCAGAGTTGTCCCTCAAAGGCGGTGTTTTGGTATGTGAGTGTTTCGACTTTGGCTATGAGGGCTGCAATGGTTCTGAATCGTGGAGTCAAAAGATTTTTGGTTTTGGACACGCCGAATGCTCCCTTGAGTTTAGCTGAAAAATCAAAAGTGCTGATTATAGATGGTGGAATACAGAGGTAACGTCTAGTCGTGCCTGCCTCATAGCAGACAATATAGAAGGGCACATAGACCAAGGCAGGGCTTTTTAGTTGCTGTTCACTGATGCCTAAGCCGTCAAAGACTGTGCTAACTGCTTCCCGCAGTCTCATGCTTCTATCAATTCCTTCAACAATGGGTTTCTCGCATGCAACCAGCCGGTTACTTTCCAGCTTATATGCGAGCGTTTTTTCTTCTCTAGCGGCTTCAAGTTCAACTATGGGTTGACGAGTTAATTTTAATTCAGCATCCAATTCAAACGTAAGTTTGGATAAATCAGCGACTTTTTGCTTGCTGATTCTGCCACTGTTACTTTCTATATTTTTAAGTTCCTTCTTTAGCCCTGCGAGCTCTTTTTCTGCAAACTTTATCTTTTCTTTCCAGCGTTTGGCGTAGACTTCATGCCCCTTTTTACTAGCCGCTTTCTCGTTACGTTCATATTCTTTAACGTCAGATTCGGTAGCGGTGATGAATTTTTCTGTTTTAACCTTGATTTTTTGTAGGCTTTCAAGTTCTTTATCAAAACTCTCTGTTAAGTCCTTGATTTTTCGGCTGTATTCCTTGTTAAGTTTGGCGATTTGGGGGTTGATGAATTCTTGTTGAGCTTTGATTTTTGCGTCTGCCTCTTCTTTAGCAGCGACGGCTTCATAATCAATCTCGGTTACGTATTGATTGGTTGTTTTCTTCATTAATCTGAGGCATTCGGAGAGTTTGGCTGCATCTTCAACCTGATAGGCTAAGAGTTTATCGAGTTCTGATAGGGTTGCAGAGATGGTTTGTGCCTCAAGAAGGGGCAATAACATGGATGAAGATGTAGTGAATTCTGTGGCTTCTTTGCGGTAAAGGCTGAATTCGGCCCTAAAATCGATGTTGGCAATTAGACCACGGAGTGTGAACTGTTTGGTTTTAGAAGGCTGCAAAAAATAGCCGCTGTGGTCACATAGGAAAGCAAGGTAGGTTTCCCGGGGGTTCTGATAAGTTTGCAGACCACTCATAAAGGCAGCTGCGGAAGGCGCCTCTCCATAGGAGAGACTGTGACTGTAGCCGTCTAAGCCATCAAAAATTAGCGCTATATTATTTTTGGGGTAAAGCCAAAGTGGATACTCGATTCTGGCGATGAATGAGAGTGTCTCCTGTGACTGCCTAGCGATTAAGCCACCGCCTCTGCTTCGGTTCTGCTCTGCAACTGTAAAAATTGCTGCTGCTTCAACCTCGGATTCCCTGCTTTTTTGGCTTGAGAAGGGTAGAATGAGGCGTTTGGTTGCAGAGGTTAACATTGAGGTTCAGTGAAGGTATAAAGGGCGTGCTTTTTTAAAATTATCCCAAATCAGCTTACTATTAAGAGGCGCTCAATCAATGCACAAACCACAGATGGGCAGATTGGCTTTTTCTGCTATAAATAGGGGAGGGTCACTTGAGAGCAACAAACGCTTCTTCTGATTTTTAGTGCCTATTAATGGAGAGGGATAGGTCGCAGAGAGCAACAGCACCCTTTTCAACATAGCCCAAATTTGCCAATAAATTAAGCCACGGCAGAGGAGCCGCCTTACTTGTTTAGTTCTTTTTCCATTGCTTCTGCAAAAAGCCGCCACATATCAGAGTCGCCCCTGCAAAGCTCATCCGTTAGCGTTTTTAGGTCTTTTTGAGTCAAGTTCTCTTTATGCTCTATGTGAAGGGCAGTAAAATCCAAACGGCAAGCCTCGGCGCCTTCTGCGGTGATTTGATAGAGGAATTGGGAGTATTTGTTTGGGCCAGTTAGATGTGTTGATATCCACATTAGCCTGCCTGGGTAGAGGTGGACAAGCTTTTCTTTTTCAAGGATTCCGTTGTCTGTGGGAAAGATTTCTTTTAGAATTACTGTACTCTTTGTTAGCCATGTGACTGTGCGTTTCGCGTTCGAGTTACCTGTGAGGGTGTGGTCGTTTGGTTGATAGTTGGTGCACCATTCATATGCCGCCTTTGTTGGGACAGCAAAATGTTGACTGAAGCTGTAACGAATTGAGTATGGCATGAGGGTTCCTTACTTCAAGGGAGATTGCGGCATATATTACATTTCTGCAACTGGCGGTTTGGGGGAAAAGAAATCGCTTATTCGCCTCTGAAACAGCGCCTTCTGCAGCAATTGACTCTGGCTAATCCAGCGTTGCAGCGGAATCTCGAATTTGCCGCTAATAAACTGTAGCGACTGCGCCAAAGTGTTGAATTTGTAGGGTTTCTGCCGCATAGCATTTCGTACGTTTTCGCGCACTTGCCAAACACCAATGGGCATGATGTAGCCGGGACGGGCTTCGCGAAGCACGATTGCAGTGGCTTGGCGGCGCTCTTTTAGCAACAACTCGCAAACGGCTAAGCGGGCACTGTAGTAGCAGCCACCAATAGCTGCATAAGTTGTGCGTCCGTTGTTGCCTTCCCAATCGCTGTAGATAGCGACGCTTGAACCATTAGGATTCCAAACCGTACCTGGATACCATGCCTCCATGGATTCGTAACTCCACTGCCGCAGGAATCATCAGAATCTCAAAGACATTGTCAAGGTAGACTGATTCGTAGACTCGATACTCGTTAATTTCTGGAAAGGTCTTGACTTGGGCAACGAGGTTCTTGGAGATAGTGTCGTCGACAGCTGTAATACTCCATCGTGTAGGAACCAGACGACGCTTCTTCTCAACCCCAAATGCGCCGACGCTAAAAGCCTTCTGAATCTTAGTAACCGTAACACCACGATTTGTAGAGGTCCACTACTGCATTTGTCGCTCGCAGGTCGGTGTCGTAGTAGGCTTTTTCAATTTTTTGGTCATATCGTGCGTTGCCAACGTGGAGGTCGCGGATGGGAGCTGAGGGACCAAACGGCTGCACATCATCACTGAGCGTTATGGAGCCTCTGGGTTTTTTGGTTAATCGCAGTTCGGTGTCTACGCTGCTATCGGCAAGAGCCAGTTCGCGGGTTTGGTCGAGGATTTTGCCTGCTTCATTGAATTTTTGTACGTTAACCATATGTTTGCCGCGTATGAGCAGGCTGCGGAAACCGACGATTTCATCCATGGATTTGCCGAACCATTGCTCAGGCAAGTCAAAGATGCTTGTGTCTTCATGTACAGGCGGCACCAAGGGTCCGATGTAGACGTTTGGGTAGCCGATTCTGCCTATGAAAACGCTGGGTGGGGATACGCCGTCGATGTTTTCGCTTTCCATGAGTGGGACGCTTTTGAGGAAATAGTTGACTTTAAGCATTATTGGGCAGCGTGTTTTGCCGCAGAGGAACCGAGCGCCTTTGCATAGCACGCAGAGGCTGTTGCTGTTGCGTGTGACGACTTGTTGTTCGATGGCTTTGCTGTTGACTTTTTTGATGATGTCCACTAGCCAGTTATCAGGGTTCTGCGTTAAGGGGGCGGGTTTTTGCGTTAAAGTCATATTCCAAATTAGTTGGGTGTGCTGGGTGTATATCTTTTCTGCACATGTTTAGCTAAAAAAGCTTGAGTCTCGTGGGATCGTTTCTATTTTTCGTAGAATCGCTTAGTAATTTTCTTAATTAGCAAATTCAGCTTCTTGGGTATCTTGGGTTTTATTTCATCTATCTTACGCAAAACCGTGGGCAGCGGTACACGGGTTACGTTGGCATCGATGACTTTTAATTCGCCCTCTACCCATCGCAGATTATCAGCCTTAACGTCAAATATGCCGTATTTGTATATGGCTTGGCGCACACAAGTCAGCTGTTCCTTGGTTACGTTTGCTTTAATTCCATATTCTTGCAGGAGACAGTATTTTGTATGCCAAAAGATTCTGGCGAAAAACCGATGCCTCACCCGTTCAGGCACCCGCTTGTAAGCTCTATGGTCGAGTTCGATGCTTTTTTTCGGCCCCACTTTGAGCACAACCTTGTGATCTATTGCGCTGTTGCCAAAAACAACTTTGTGCCAGCCACTGCTTTCTACATAAAACTCAGCGTAATTCTTTAAAATAATCATTTTTAGTTGTTCTTGGGCGAGAAACAAGCCGCCGCGAGCATGTAGCTCGGCGTCTATTAAACGGTCGATATGTTTGGCTTGGTGATGGAGTTCTCTGTATTTCAAGGTTGATTACTCAAAAAGTGGTCTAATTAAACAAAGAACAAGCGAAATAATGAAAGCAAAGCAGATTTTGAATGAAGAGAAGTGGCGCCCAGGCCGGGATTCGGACCCGGGTCCTGCGGGCGACAGCCGCATATACTGGACCGAACTATACTACCTGGGCAATTAAGCGCCGCAACAATACTAATAACTTTAGCTAATTAAGCTTTCTCGGATTTGACATTGAACAGTTTGATGGTGAAGTACTTGCATAAATAACTTTTCTATTAGCTTGAAGGTTTAGTTTAGCGACAATTTTAATACTGTTGAAAATATTTACTGGGTGATGTTGCTTGAGGGTGGGTGAAAAAAGTTAAAGCAAACGCTGGTTTACATGGCGGTTTTGCAAAAGTATTGGTTAGCCATAGTGTTGTTGCTGTTAACGGCTGTTTCGTTTGTTTCAGGTTACATTGCCGTTTTCACCGCTTTAGTTTTCACTTTTCTGGTTCCAGGCTTAATCGCCTACAGGTTTTTCATCTTAAAGTCCCATGAGATTTGGGCTTTTGTGCCCATTTTCAGCGTTTTGGTTTCTGTTCAGTTGATTTATTATTTGTCGTTGGCTTTTGGGTACTCGCGCGAATACGATACTAGTTAGTTTTCTTGCTTTAACGGCAGTTTATGCATTGGTGGTTTACAAGAAAGGTGAACCATTAAAACCCCAAAAGTTCCTTAAACTAAAGCAAATTAAGAAAACCAGCCTTTGGTTTTCACAGTAATTTTTCTCGTTTCCCTTGTCGTCCTTGCAGAAGCGTATGGCGTGGCAACCAATACGGAATAGTCCTAACTGGCTCCAACTGGCAAGACACACCTCTCCACTATGAAATAATCGAAAGCATAAACAACGGAAATTTTCCGCCCCAAATGCCCAACTTTTCAGGTGAACCGCTAACTTACCATTACTTCGTTGATTTCCACACCGCCATCATCGAAAAAGTCTATGGTTATTTACCAACCCTTTTGCCCGTTTTAAACGCGGTTTTCATCTTGGTCTTTGCACTCGCAATCTATGCTTTGGCAAGAATCTATGGCAGAAAAGTTGCCGTTATTGCGACAGTTTTAGGCGTGTTCGGCTGGGGGTTGAGTTATTTCGGGTTGTTTTCAGCATTATTCAACGGACAATTTGACCCGACGCAAAATTACATTTACCAGTATAGCGGCACGTTTGGTTTGCCCTCGATTTTTGATAATTTGTTGCAGCAGCGGCCGATGTTGGTTGGGTTGCCAGCGTTTGCTTTGGTTTTGGCTTTGCTAAGAAACATGGATGACAAAAAAAGAATCCTTGCTTGCAGGCATAATAACCGGTTTAGTGTTTGAATTCCATAACGTGGCGTTTTTCTGTTGCTACGTTGCCTTCGCTGTCTGTTTCCTCTTTAACCTTAAACGGTTCAACCTTGGTTTTCTATATTTTTTGGTGCCTACCGCTTTGGCTTTGCCGTTCATCTTAGTGGGGGGTCCGCCATTTTCGGTAACTGTGAGTGACTGCTTGGATTGCTAATTTTGCACAAAACCCCTTCATCTATTACTTCCTGAACTGGGCGTGCCGTTTCTGCTGGCAATTGCCTCGTTCTTTTGGAGGGGTCACAAGGAACTCAAGGGCACCCTCTTGTTTTTGATGTTGATTCCGAATGTGTTGTTGTTGACGCCTAACCCCTGGGATATGTACAAGTTCTTCATATTTGCATGGGTGCCCATTGCCGTTTTGAGCGGTGTAGTTTTGGCTAAGAGTTTGGGTTCGCAAGTGGCGGGTAGTGGTTTTGGCGTTGGTTTTGCTTTCAGTGATGACTTCGGCTAGTGTTAGTCATATACAATGTTGGCACCGATTATCCTGGCGCCAGTTGGAGTGAATACCAGGTTGGCATGTGGGTTAGGGATAATACGCCACAGAACTCGGTATTTTTAACTTTTTATGGTATTCATACGCCGACTAGTATGATTGGGGGACGACTACAAGTGTCATCGTATATAAATTGGTCGTATGGTCATGGAGTACCGTTGGATGAAATTAATAATCGGGCGCAGCAAATCGATTCAGCATACACGGGAGATGTGTCCAGTTGGCAGCGGTGGTTCATCAATACAACGTTTCTTACGTGTATGTGGGCAATGAAGAGTTAGACCATTATCCCAATTGCATAGCGCATTTTAGTGGGGTTAATTGGTTGACGCAGGTTTATGCGAATGGTAATTTGAGAGTTTATCAGGTCGACTGGGCAAAGCTTGGCATGTAGCTCTTGGTTGGCAAATCTTAGATACACAAACCAACAGAATACATATCATGACCGCTCCAGCTAAGCCCGTAAATTTAGGTTAGAAACACCCATATTCCGGGTATTTGTCATGATCAACATCATCACCGAAGGCGGCAACGTCACCGCGTGGTGGGCAATTTCCATCATGAACCCGCAAAAACTTTTTTAACTCAGGCTTTGGGCGGGGCCTGGTGTTTTTTGCCGCTCATGTAAGCAATATCTATTCTGCCCATCGTCGTCTTCTCCAGTTTTTCAGCTTTAACCCTCGCCAACTTTGCCTCAGGGTTCAAAGACACCTGCCGCACCAGGGTTTCTAGGGCATGACGTTTCTCACCTGCGTCGGTAACCAAGGTCAGCGTGCCTTTGAATTGCACACTGGTATAGGCGTAGTCGCATTCGTCAGTGACGCCGAAATCCAGAACCGCCTGTCCCCAAACCCGGTTATTAGCTTGGGCATAGACCAGTTTTTTTCCTTCGGGTGCACAGTGGAAATATAGGCAGTTGCGTTCTTGATCGTAGCCATGGCTTAACGCGACAAGGTAGGGTTCATTTTCATGCACAGTGCGACGGTAACGTATTTGGTATCTTTGAGCACTTGACGTATTTCTGCTGTATCAGTGATTTCTCGTTCCTTACGCCTAACATGAAATGACATAACAGAATTCTAAGCGGAAAGGAAGTATTAACTTTTAAGGCGACTGTCTCTGCCTTGATTATATACAAATCGAAGTTTTGAACCGAGGTAACCAACGACATCAGGGGTAAAAATCGAAAATGAAGCTATCAAGAAGTTGAGCGGATACACTATGGGGTACTCGAAGAGGTTACCACCGTAGGAGCCCACGATATTCTGAATATAACCCCAGAACTGAAACAGCGACCACGCCGCCGTCCAAACCAACGCCCCCGCAAAACGGTAACCATACTTCCGCCTCCTACTAATGTCGGTTTGGGGATAGGCATATTTAAAAAGATTTCGCCTGCAACCGCGCCTGCACCACCCGGAAAGAAAGCACCCACTAGAATCTTCTCAACCAAGTTGCCGGGGACAAAATGGTCGATCCATGGTGTTTCTAGAAGACTTAAAATTGGGAGAACCACGTTACCTGTTGCAAGCCGAATCAATACGGGAATGGCGTAGATGGTGGCGCCGCCGATTTGCCAAACCCAGAATCGCCTTGAACGCAGAGTGCTTGCTATAGCATGGAGAGACATAGATTTAGACTATGAGGGATGTTTTAAAAAGTCTTCTCAAACTCAACCGCTAAACAAAATATGAGGCGTTTCAAAGTTGGTTTTCTCGATGATTAGAGGGGATAGTCAATTGAGAAGAGATAAGCGTAGCATATTATCAAGAATCGGCTTAAGCTTCGCGTTTTCTGCTTGAATCTTTTCTTTGCCCAATGCTTTCGTTGGCCATCGATTTCTTTGATTACTTCAGCATAGTGAATGCCTTCAGCGGCTGAAACATATTCGACTCGGAACCGCTCAGGACTCATGCCCAGCTTGGTTAGCATGCCTTTGAGGGCGTCGGTGCGGTTCTTCATCTTATAGTTACCGTTGACGTAGTGACAGTCATATGGCAATGGCATGCACCAACCAATACTGCGCCTGCGCCTAATCTTAGGGCTTCAAGAATGAATTCTCTGGCTGACTCTTCCGCTACACATGACGCGGATGGCGCGTACGCTTGCTGGGTAATCACATCGGCTGATGCCTGCTAAGGTCTGCTCCGGCGTAACTGCACCAGTTGCAGAGGAACGCGAGGATTTTTTCTTCGGGGTTGGTCTTCGAGTGCAGCGCGGATTTGAGCCATAATTTGTGCATCAGTGAAGTGCATCTGTGTGATCGCATGTGGATGGGCATTCGGCTACGCATGTTCCGCAGCCATGGCAGCTAGCAGTGATTATGTGGGCGGGTTGCCCTTTTTCCTGTCGGATAGCGCCATATGGGCATTTGTCCACGCAGACGCCACATTTCTTGCATTTGGATTCGTCTACGACGCTGATGATGGGTTCAATCTTCCATTTCGGCTTGCTAATCACCGTTGCTGCACGCGAGGCTGCGCCGCTGCCTTGCGAAACACTGTAGGGAATGTCTTTCAGGCCTGCGCATGCTCCTGCATAGAAGATACCGTCTGTTGGTGCGTCCATGGGTTTGAGTTTGGGGTGTGCTTCCATGAAGAAGCCGTCTGGCGTCGCGGCTGAGGTTGAGAATTCGTGCGATTTCTTCTGAGCCTTTCTTGGGAATCGACGCCGTTGCAAGGACAACCATGTCTGCTTCAACTTCGATGGGTTGACCAAGCAGTGAATCCTCGCTGTGTACAACTAAGTTGTGTGTAGCTGGGTCTTCGTCAATTCGGCTAACTCTTCCACGAATAAAGTTCACGCCTTTTTCACGTGCGCGGTCATAGAATTCTTCGTAACCTTTACCGGGACTGCGGATGTCAATATAGAAAACGTAGACTTCCACGTCTTGCTTGTACTTCTCCTTAAGCTGAACCACATGTTTGAGGGTGTACATACAGCAGAAGTTGCTGCAGTAGGGGTAATGCTGTTTGTCTCGACTACCGACGCATTGGATAAAGGCGATGCGATGCGGTTTGGCTCCGTCAGATTGGCGGATGACTTTGCCGCCTGTTGGTCCAGCTGCTAAGATTAGTCGTTCGAATTCCATGCTGGTTATGACGTTGGGGTATTTTCCATAGCCAAGCAGGGGCATATCGTATGGTTCGTAAACGTCAAAGCCAGTGGATACGACTATTGCGCCCACGTCAATATCGACTTCTTCGGGTTTCTGGTCAAAATCGATAGCTTCACGTTCACCGCAGACGTCAGTGCATTTGAAGCATTCAATGCAGTAATCTTTGTTGATGGAGTAAATTAGCGGCACCGCTTGGTCAAAGGGCACAGATATGGCTTTTCTTGTGCCTAAGATTTATGTCCCATTCGTTAGGGTACTCAATTGGGCAGGCATCTTTACATTCACCGCAACCCGTACATTTCTCAGGAATCACATAGCGGGGGTTTTTGCGGATTTTCACTTTAAAGTTGCCAATATAACCGTCGCATTTGACGAGTTCAGAGTTGGCGAAGATTGTAATGTTTGGGTGACGTGCGCAATCCACCATCTTTGGGCCTTCGATGCAGATGCTGCAGTCGAGGGTGGGGAAGGTTTTGTCGAGCGCTGCCATGTGGCCGCCGATGCTCTGGCTTTTTTCGAGCATGTAGACTTTGAAGCCTTGATCGGCAAGGTCAAGGCTGCGCTAATGCCTGCTATTCCTCCGCCAACGATTAGCGCCTTGTTGGTTACTGGGACTTCGATGGTTTGCAGAGGCTGCATTAATCTGACTTTGGCTACTGCCATGCGAACGGAGTCTTTAGCGCGTTCGGTTGCTCCGGCCGTGTCGCTTTGGTGGCACCAAGACGAGAATTCTCGGATGTTTGCCATTTCGTAGAGGAAACTGTTGAGGCCTGCTTCGGCAACTGTACGTCTGAAAGTTGGTTCATGCATGCGTGGACTGCAAGCGGCGATGACTACACGGTTAAGCTTCTGCTGCTTGATGGCTTTGCGGATTTCTTCCTGTCCCGGATCGGCACAGGAGTAACGATTTTCTTTGACGAAAACGACATCTGAGAATGGTTTTTGCGTATTCTGCGACTGCATGTACGTCGACTGTTCCTGCGATGTTTAAGCCCACAGTGGCAAACAAAAACGCCTACTCGGAGCTCTTCAGGTTTCTGGGCATTTGGGTTAGCCGGATTATTCATTTCTTTTTCATCTCCTCAACGATGAAGCGTTTATCGACTAAGTGGCGTCTGATGTCTGTTGCCTGCGCCGTGAACTCTTTAGTGGCACTTTCAGGGCTTGTTATGCGTTCGAGTGTTTTGTTCCATGTTCCCGAATGCACAGAGGTATGGAGCACTTTGCTGCGGTTAACTGATAAGGCATCATCCGCTGGGCAAACGTTTTTGCATGCACCACAATACGTGCAGGTTAAATCGTTAACGTGGACTTTTTTGTCTTCGCCAACCGATAAGGTGCCAGCGATTGGGCATACATCAACGCAGTCGTGGCAGCCTTCTGGGCATTTCTGCTGGTTTATGCTGATTTTACCTTCAAACGCCTTCTTAACCACAATCGCACCTGAACCACACTTGTATTCGCATGCTCGACAGGTTGGGCAATACTGCTTTTTTATGTCGACAGTGACTTGTACGCGTTTTTTGCCAGTCGGCGACAGTGTGGATACATCTTGGACCGGTTTGCCGTCAAAGCCGACTTTTGAGATGTGTGATGAGTTTGAGTGGACAGGCCGATTCGCATTCTGTACATTCTTTGTTGCATTTGCGGGTGTCCACTGTGATGTCTCGGTTGATTTGTGGATAGCTTTCTTTGGTGAGGATTGAGAGGTCGTGGGTGCCGTTTTGGGTAACTTTAACTGCGCCATAGGGGCAAGTGACGTCGCAGATGCCACAGAAATTGCATTTTGCCAAGTCAATATCGATTTTGGCTTTTTTTGCCTTTTCATCTGGCTGTTTAGGCTGTTTCTTGGTGGATATGGCAGCTTTGGGACAGGCCAGTGCACATATTTGGCAGCCGACACAACGGTTTTTGTCCAGAGTTAACTTGTAATTTTTAACATGCAAAACCCATTCTAACATTAAAGTGTCTGCCGAATCGTGTTTTGTTGTTTTAAACGGCATTTAGTTTTCACCCATGGGATTCCATGTGTTCATGGAAACATCCATGTTAAACTGAAATTGTTTGTTTTGTGATTGCAGTGTTTGTGTAATAAATATTGCTTGGATGAAAAATGGTTCCGATGGTGGAATAGTTGGGTTCTCGGTGGTATATTTTTCTCAAATCCCCTTATTGGTGGACTCAAAAGTTGGGTTTTACTGCGTTTTTAGTCATTTGTTGAAGTGGAATCTCCTTGTTTCAACAACAACCAATTTATAGAGGCTTGTTTTCGTTTTTTTATAGTAGTAGATAATTGCCAGACCATCTATACTCATCTTCTTCCTGTGGTTTTAGCTGGCGGCTGCTTTTTTGAGTACTCCAAAAGCAGTTAACCCCCCGCCAAATAAGCAAACAACTATACCAATCCACAAAAAGCCCGGCGGAACCAACGGCGTGTTTTGGAGTACCGTGTACTCGTCTGTTTGCCGCCAATACTTCATCACCATAATAATGACATCTTTGGGTTCACTATCGAAACTGTTATCGAAAACCAAACTGTAATTAGCGCTGCGCGGAGCAGTCCAACTTAGCGTCACATTTTCAGTTCGATAATAGGAGAGAACCGTTTCTGAATCAGCTTTAACTGAGAAATCAAGTTCTTTGGAGACAGATCGACTTGACCCAACAGCCGTAATAGCCCCATTCATGGTGACGTTGTCACCTTGAGCAAGATACACTATATTTGTAGTGAAAGATGAGGCGGGAACTTCAAAGGTCTTGTTTAGCACCAACTCAGATTTAGGATTCTCAACAAAGATCGTTGACCATTTTGAGACAGGAATAGCTGATCCACTAATCAACACGACGCCAACAATTAGGAGAATTAAACCTAAAGCTACAACGAGTTTTTCCATCTATATGCACGCTTATTTGCTTGGATCTGTCAAGCTTTAAGGCTTCTGTAATTCCAGCAAAGTGATAAGTAACTTAGCTATTTTGGCGAATCGAACAGTTGTCCCAAAGAAACCCTGCAGTTAACCTTTACGACCCTCAGAAGTGCCCATAACGTCGCCGAGTTGCTACTAACCACCGGTTTACCCAGTTGCCGTTCAAGAGTAGACAGGACTTCAAAAGTGCCGAAGTTTGTGCAACTTACAAATAGTGCATCTGCATCCTGCGAGTACACGTTTTTAGCGATGACTTCCGCCTCGCTTGGGGTTAAGCGACCGATTTGTAAATTCTCTCGAATGTTTAGACCTTGCCTTTTAAGTACTTCAAAACCGTTTTTCTCCAGAAAACTAACTTCTCTATCGGTTACTTCTTCGAGGTAGGGCGTCGCCAAGCATATCTTTCGCGCTTTCAGTGCACGCAAAGCATCGACTACTGCCCCAGAAGTGGTTAACGCTGGGCACCCCGCGGCTTCACTAATCCGCTTAGCAAGAAGCGCATCATAACCCAAGCCTTTGATGAGACTGCCTGAAGTGCAAGCAAAAGCAACCGTATCCACATCTGCATCCTTCAAGAGTCGTGCGGCATCTTCCAGCTCCGCCTCCATATGCTCCAACCCGTCGATAGTTACATCGTTTAAGTGAACTCTAGCATAATGAACAGAAACATCAATTCCCTGGAGTACGTTTGAAAATTCTCTTTCAACAGTTGTGTTCGACGAGGGTATGATTATGCCGAGCCTTTTCATGCACAAAGATAACAAAAGCAGGTATTTGTAACTTTACAAAACCTAAGGAGATGAGGCTGACTTGGTCTTGACAGGACTAAACAGTTGTTTATACATGTATACAAGCGTCTTTAGGACTGCAATACTGAATAGCCCAAGATAAAAAATATGCGCAAGTGCTAAAATTGGTTGGGTTAAAAGTAGCGAGTTACTAAAAGGATAACCTATTGTACTAGGCAATAACACCGTGGCGATGGGAATAATGAGCACTAAATTAGTTTTATCGGCTTTGAAGAAGACTTTCCAGTCACCAGACTTATAGAGGATAAGTGATGCAGCAACAAACAATGTGACTTCAAGGACCATATTTACTGGGCTGAAAATGTCAAAATAGTAGGAGCCTAACTCGTGAAGCCCAAACTGGGCATTAGACAGCGGCCAGAGCAGCTGTAGTTTTCCGCCGATGAGGAAGTCACCGATCAATGAATGAGAAATTAATGCTAGAAAGTATGGAACAGCAGTTTTACGGTAACGAATGAATACGGGAATGAAAATTAATGCTGCAACAACGATCGAATGCGTAGGGCCTCTATGTATTTCAGCGCCTATCAAAAAGTCATAAAGTATATCGATATCTGGAAGTATGGAGAGAACCAGCAGTATGGGTATGTTTATTTTTGTATGCAACACTTTCGAGGAGCCTTTTCCCAGAAGGTACGCGAGTGCCATGTGGCCTACAGCAAACATTGATCTTCTCTCGTGAATCCAGAAAATCCAGTTTGCTTGGCTTTTAAGGGTTAGGGTTAAATTTAGGTGAACGTTAGCCGCAACCAAGTTTTGGTTGACAGAATAACTAACGGACACAATCTACGCTATAGACAAATAATGAAAGGAATTACGATAAAATCGAGCAGACAATAGATTCATTTCCTATGACAAATGCAAATTTTTTAGCCCATACCTACCGCACGCATAAGAACCGTAAAAAGAAAACCAACACCACACCCAATCGCAATAAAACGCAACAACCGCTTATCCAAAACAATCCTCGAAGCATAACTCGGCGAAGCATACAACAACTCAGAAGTGATAAGCAAAATAATAGCTATCACTGCAAGCAACAAACTAATATCAGAGATTCCAAGAGGAAAAACCATTCTTCCCACTACACAAAATTCAACACTGCATTAACACTATTACCGGGCAGTTGCACCTGCTCTTTTATAACAACAGTTTTACCGGAAGCCTTAGCCAATGCTGAAGCAACCGCACTGACAAGGGGACAACCAAGCATATCAACGCTCTTTGGTTTAGTCTCAGCATTATAAAGACTATCATAGATGATACCTGTAGCTTTAAAGTTGGCACCAGTCGGCAGTAAAGCCATATCAGCGTTTCTTGCCAAATTAAGATTCTCAGTCAAACACTTCGGCAGTATTTCGCAGAGCTCAATCAAATTTATCTTGCTCAAGTCAAGCCTCATTTGCTTTTCGACTTGAGCCATAATTCCTGAACCAGGAGAACTGATAAAAAAACCGCGCGTCTGAGCAGAAATAAATTTACCAGATGCCAATTCATCAATCGAAGGTTTCCCATTGAAGCTTTCAGAAATAAAGACAACGGGTTCCTTTAGGTTCTTGAGGTACTCCGGTAAAAACACATCTTGCGGGTATGCTGGGATATAGAAGCCTTGCCCGCTGTATTTTAAATCGTTAATCATTCGATCGACAGTCGTATACGTGGAGCGTGTACAGCTATCAAGTATGCTGCTTTCGACGTATTTCCCGCTTCTTGTAAGCGCTAATACTGCGCCCCAAAAAGTTAAACCTAATCCGATAAAGGCTGCAATCTGAATCTCCAACAACATGGAGAAAAATAGTAAAACTACTCCAGAAGCTAAAAAAACACCAGCAAACTGCATCGCGGCATTACTTTTCTTGCGAACAGACGGCAATACAAAAAAATCTCCTATACTAAACTATTAAGGAAGCTCCTTAATGCTTCTATACTTATTACTAAAAAGGGATGTATAAGGTTTCCCTCATAGTGCTTATTCGCCGTTTTGGGTGACTTTTGCTTTGCCACGACACATTTTGCGCATATACAGCAAAACTACACCCAAAACCTTCGAAACCACCCCTAAGCCAGAAAACATCACTCGGAAATTCTCGATGTCCATATGGTTAACGGCGCCAAGAAGAGGAGCCACAGCCAAATAAACAAGAGCAAACACGACAAAACCAGCCGCTAAAAGTACTACATATGGCAAACTCACGAGGCTAATCAACAAATAAGCGGCTCCGGAAGCAAGCAATGAAGCCAATAAAATTTTGCCGGAGGTAACGAAATCAGCTTTTACATGATAGTTTCGCCAGCACCAAACAATACCCCAAATTGTCCCCGGTAAGCTTGCAATGAGTGCACCAAGTATGCCGCCGATTACTGCATATGAGGGCCCGCCAACTTGGGCAAAATAGGCAACCATGAAGTAGGCAAGCGGTATTCCAGCCAACAATGATAGAGTGCTCTGATACATGATCTGACGCGTTTTTCCTATACCTGACTGAAAAGTTCCAAGACTAATGTTACCGACCAAAACTAGCAAGTTAACAGTGACGGAGAGCGCCAAAAATATTGGCGCAAACGGAAACTTGGATTCAGCACCCACTACGAACAGAGACTGCATGATACCATCCGCAGGGAATAATGTGTTGACTAATGGAACTGCTAATGTGATAATCATAAATGTAGCCGGAACAAGCAGCAAAGAAGTGTACTTTACGGAGGACGCAAAAACAGTTTTCACTAAATCGGGCTCTTTATCAGGGTTTAATCTGGCAAAAACAGGAAACAATGCAGTGGTCACGGGAATCGAAACGAACGTTAAAAGAACTGCAAAGTTGATGGCTGAAAAATAGTTACCCATCATCCAGGTGCCAGCATAAATCGACATAGTAAAAGCAAAAACCTGTGGCATAACACCAATCACGATGGTTGCAAACGTCAGGGGCAAACCAAACTTCAGCATAGGCTTGAGGGTTGCTTTAATGTCACATCGACCAGTCTTACATTTGCGCAGAGGCTTATACAGTGAATAATAAACTATGAGGCCACTTATGATTGCACCTACAACGATAGAAACAGTAGCTGCAGTGATTGCGCCTAAGACGCCAAAGCCTAGAACAATCAGAAGCGGACCAAGAGCAGTTTTAACGATAGCTTGTAACACAGTGGTGAAGCTGTTGAGTTTCATACGTTCAAAACCGATAAAGATACCCTGTGCCGCAGTAGCAAGGGCACCGGCAAAGATGGACAGTGACAGTATGGATATATAGACTGTAAGTTGAGAGGCATTTTCTGGGCTAATAATCAATGCCAGTGGCGCAGCGATGGCGAAACAAACCACAGACAGTATGGCTCCGCTAATGAGTTCAAAGAGAACTCCCGAATAGATAGCATCATGAATCTGTGCTTCTTTACCTTCTCCCCGGAGGTTAGCTATTGTCTTAGTTAAGGCAGAGTTGACTCCCCAATCTCTAAAATAATTAATTATAGTTGCAGGAATCATAGCCATACCATAGAGGCCAACTTCATCGACGCTTAATAAGCCCTGAAGAACCAAAGTGCCAAGAGCCATAATAACGGTTGAACCGACCACGCCTAGAAGTAGATGGAAACTTCCAGTAGCGGATGATTTACCCATCTCCAAAGCTTTGCTCATTTAGGCACCCAGTAAATGCTTGGTTTATAGAACCATGCTATTTTTATAAGCTTTGGAAATCGCTTCCAAATCACGCAGTCCATCCAACCCAGTTGGAGAAGGAAAAGTGTCGGTTTGCAAGCAATTAACGAAGTACCTTAACTCGTCGAAGTGCGGCTGATTAAAAGATGTTATACCTTTTGAGAGCATCTGATAGAGGTTTTTCATCGTCGGTGGGGGCATATGATTAACAGAGGCGCTCCGCACCGTTCCCAACAGATCCAGCCTAAGTAGATACTCTTGAGAATACCAGCCTACATTTATAGCTGCTAAGGTTCCTGAACTGAAGCGGGCAAGGCACATGGCTGAATCCTCAAAATCCATGTTGCAACGGTGACCAAACTGCCCCTTAATATCAGTAATCTCGCCAAAGAGCATGCGCATGAGATTGATTATGTGGCAACCCAAATCGACGAAGACTCCGCCGCCGGTTAATTGCGTGTTAAACCACCAGTCGGGAACAGGAGCAGGCGAGTGTCCATCGGCTCGGTGAACAAAGGGACCAGCGCATATGTAAGTTGCATGAGCATTCTCCACGTCGCCAAGTAACCCATCAGTCATATCCTGTTTTAATTTGAGGAAGTGCTGGTTGAACCGCATCGGATACCCCATCATCAACTTAACCGAGTTGCGTTCTGCGGATAAGATTACTTCTTTTGCGTCTTCAACAGTGACAGCTATGGGTTTCTCTAAAAAAATGTGCTTCTTAGCTTCAGCCGCGTCTCGGGCACACTTGAGGTGCAGATGAGTCGGCAAAGCAACCAAAACCGCGTCAACCTCTGGATTCCTAAGCATTTCGTTATAGTCAGTATAAGTGTTTTTTACTCCAGCCTCTTTGGCGCGTTCCAACGCTGACTTCGCAGTATCCGCAACAGCCACTACTTGAGCGTCTGAGAGCATAAGCGCATGTTTTAGGTGCAACTGACCGATTCCGCCTATACCGATTAAACCCAACTTTACAGTTTTCATCGCAGACACCTCTATTCCAGCCCCAACCGTTTACCCAACCCAACATCCCTTAAAATCCGCTTCAACTGAGCTTTAACTTTCATTTTAGGGGTAACCTTCGGATACAACGCACGGAAATCTTCAAGTCGTTCACCCCTAGCAACATAAGCTCTACTGCCGACACCTTCCCGCTCAGCCACCGCAAAATACGGAATCTTATCAGGGTTTAACCAAGCAATTTTTGCTGCCGCAACATCAAGAGCGACGGGATCCACACTTGCCATAACCAAACCCAGCTTCCGCGGCTGAACACCTGCAGCAATGTTACTGTCGATTAGGCAGAGGTCAAAGGGCATAACTTTGTTTAAAGCAACAATAACGTTTCCCAAGTCAGGGTGGTACTTGAATTTCTTTGAATATGGATTACACCCGAAGATGTTTTTGAGGGCACAGGTGAGTTTGATAGGATTTACGGTATATTTTATGTGTGCTATGTTGATTCTGAGGTCAGCGTCAGATATGATTTTGGGAACAAGAAAGTTGTAGCTACCGCCGTTGCAGGAGACCTCTGTGTTGCTGCTTTGGTCCTCTGAGAGGTTAACAAGTCGCACACCTTTTTCTTTTGCAAGTTTTTCGTAACCGAGCATGGTGAAGGCGTATTTGCAGCGCATTGCGGAAGCGTCGGATTCGATTATAGCTATATCTACGTCCGGGCTGGTTTGTTGGCGAATCAAATCGATTAATTCTGAGACAAACTGGGGCGTGGTAGTTTGACCTGTGGTGCAGTCCCAGTAATAGCACAAGTTCGGTTTAATGACAATTTTGCGAACGCTTTTATCAAAATGGTAATTAATCAAGTTCAACGATTCACCAATCGCCTGCTTAAAGGGGCTCTCTATGTCGGAGAGGATTTTTACTAAACTAACAAGACTCATTACATTAAAGCTCCATTAAATTTTGGAAGTTAAACGCTGACTGGGCTAGCAAATGCAGAATCAAATGTTGCTTTAAAACTTCCCAGAAACTGCCTAGTTCTCTTAAAACTATCTATTCGCCTTAAGGCTGACATAAGGCTTTCGGCTTGCCCATTAAGCATATCAGTCTTTGACAGGTACCTTGAATAAACGCTGATTAGGCGGCTGTAAGAATGCTCTGGCAACTCGTCGCCCATCATCTGTGCGGTCATAAACTCCCAGTAAGCATCCACATAATCGACGGTTTCATCCACAGCTTTCGGGATATGGATTTTATGCTGCGAGGGCAGAGACTGTAAGACACCGTTAAGGTAGTTGTTCCATCCAGGCGAGCAATGCTCATTTTCAACGTTTTCTTTAACTAATCTAGCTTTTTCCTGCGTTAACTGTGAGTTATCAATTGTTTCTTCAAGCGCCCTTGTGAAGCCGCCGATTGTTGACTGATGCACTTTTAGCTTATCAAAGCCCACATCATCCTTAATGCTCAAGTGTGGTAACTGGTCTAGATGCAACCCGACGATTGGCAGTTTATGCATTGCCGCTTCAAGCAGGGCCGTTCCGCTCCCACATGGAAAACTCGGCACATACACATCCGCTGCAGTATATAGTTTTTCTAATTGGTCACGGTCAACTGTACCTAGCGCCCGGATTTTGCCTCCAAGTGCATCTGAAGCATGCCGCCATCTACTGCTATTTTGAGGTCCAGCCGCAACTAACCGAACGTTTGAACGGTTTTTCAAGAAACCAGCCATTGTAGCAAGATAGTCATAGTTTTCGTATGGATAATATTTCTCTTCCCGTCCAACCGTTAGCATGATAGAATCGTTTTGGTTGAAACCCAAATCTGCCCTTATCCTGTCTCGTTGGTGCTGTAACATGTTTTTTGTTAAAGGGATGGGAAGAATTTTAGAGGGCAATGTGCCCCTCCGTTTCTGGCATATTTCGCTTGCTGCAGAATGGTAATCGACGACTACGTCAGCTATGCTTGTACCCAACCAGAAAGCCTGGTCGGCATGGTTACAGTAAACAACGGGGGGACCGCCTGGAACTCCAAAGGCCACCGTGGGAATAGGGTCAAAAGGGTGAACGAGGAGCACAACGAGATCTGCCCAGTCCTGTGCCAGCAAACGCAGCAGGAGCGCCTGCTCAACAAGATCAGGTGAAAGTTCAGTTAGAGAAATATGCCAGCCGCCTGACGAATCCACCGCATCCCTTAAAATCGATGTAATTTCCCCATTTTGAGCAGTCGCGATTACACTATGCACGGAAGTGCCAACCGTGTTTTGTACCCATCTAGCCACGAAAGGAGAATGCCCGCCTGTTGCGTAGCTTTCGGTGATAACGTGAAGAAAACGCATTTTTCCATCATTTTTAGGTTTATTCTTTGGGAAAAATGCGCCGCTGACTTCAGGGGTCTGCTGCTTTATTTTTTGGGCAACCTCAATCAAGGTTTTCTCCAAGGTGGGGCTCATGTAGATTCCAGGGTGACGCACAAAAGCGAAGTGAGCAGCGATTTTGCACCATGTTATGACTGAAGTTAAGTCATTTTTCCGCAGGGCACGGTCGGCTTTTTTGGTGGCTTTATCGAATAGTTGTTTGTTTAGGGTTATTCGACGATTGTTATGATCCAACAGTGTCACCTCATGGAACGTTAAAGTGTAAAGCAGTTTAGAGAACTATTTGGTAGGAGTCATACATGACAGCGCTGGCGGCGAAGTCCTCTTTTCGCTTAATTAAGCCCAAGTTTAGGATTTGCCCACGTTTTTCGGTGGAGATTCCAAAATCAAAGTATCTTTTGTCCTTATAGTATTCGTTAATCAGATAGTCTTCGATTATGTCTTGTGCACCTAGCATCCACCCTTCCTTTGAGTTTGAGGCATACTGCATATGAGCAACATTTTTGTTCTCATACATTATAATACCTGCAAGCATTACGTCATCTTTGAATGAACCAAACAATTTAATGTTAGCCGGAAACCTTCCCGCTAAAAGCTTCATCTCCTCTGCTGTATGCACTGGTTTTACAGCATGGCGCTCAACTAAAGTATCTTCCTCAATTCTCATGAAGGTCTCAAAATCTAAGCTTTCTTTTACCTGCAAATTATTTCGCTTAGCTTTTCGGATGTTATCCCTGCGGCTATGGTCAAACTTTTTTGCTCCAGAAAGGGAGATACATGAGGAAACATTTCTGGCTACCAATTTAGCGTTATAGACAAACAATGCATAGAGGTCCTCATCTGCAGGAACCGTCTGGTAAATATAGGGTATAGGTTTATACACAATTTCCTTTATGCCTTGTGCTCGACAGTGTTCGATGAGCTTTTGAAACAAGTTTAACATTAAGGGAGTCTTCATTGTGTAATCTGAAATAAATGCACCAAATGTTAGGCCACTATGACTGTACAAGTTGTCGCTTGAAATGTTAGCGGGCAACAGAGCAACTAAGCGCCCTTTATTGAAGAATAGCAGTGAGTGGTCTGTGAAGCGGTCTGAATGGTACTCCATGTAATCGCGGTAGAATAGAAATAGGCTGTTCTTAGCGTTGGAAACAAAATTATCCCATGTTGACTTGAATTCAGGTTTGTAAAGACAAAAACTAAGAGTATCATGGTTTTGGCTTCGAATAGGGTACTCTTGTGAAGTCATATTTTTTCTACTCCTAAAATATAGTTTTCAACACCTTTGTTTGGTAACGGTTTTGCCGGATTACCAACGTAAATTCTACCTTCAGTGGTGTCTTGAACTACAACCGCACCTGCCCCAACAATACAATCCCGGGCAACTTTGATACAATCCACAGTGCAACTATTAACGCCCAGAAAACAGTTCTCGCCAACTTCGCAGAAACCGGAAACTGCAACATGAGAAGCCACAAAAACATTATTCTTAACAGTGGATTGATGAGCGATTGAGCTTCCGCTCCAAATGATCACGTTGTCGCCTATTTTGGTGCTGCGTTGGATAGTTACGTTTTCTAATATGAAGCAGTTTTCTCCGATTTCCACATCAGGGTTAATGGTTGCTTGTGGGCTAATGTATGAACTGAAACGGTATCCTTTGGCTTTGGCCCGATTGAAAAGTCGACTCCGCAGTCGGTTAAATTGGGTATAGGATACTGCAACAAAAGCTGTTACTTTTTGTGGATCAAATATTTGCTCGAGTTCTTCAAATGCAACTACAGGCAACCCTAGCAGAGTCTTGTTCCTCATGAAGGCTTGCTCGGCGCTAAAACCAACTACCGTATACTTGTTATCGCGTACGAAGTAGTCATGTGCCAATTCAGCTGTTTCGCCGTCACCGATAATTACCAGTTCCGGCTTATCGGAAGCCATTTCCAACCCACGTTTTAAAGGAATCATAGTTTCTAATGTAATCTGATTCATCATATACTTCAGAGACAAGTGAAAGCGCAACAGAATTTGAGGAAAAATTTTCGAGTTCCCTCCACACTTTTGGGGGAATATAGAGTCCATAGTGGGGTCTATTGAGGAAAAACTTGCGTCTTTGTAAGCCGTCGTCTAGGATTATGTCGAAGCTGCCGCTTAGGGCGATGACAAGTTGTTGCAGGTTTTTGTGGGCGTGTCCACCGCGTATTGCACCGCTTGGTACATCATAGAGGTAATAGACACGTTTGATTTGAAATGGTATTTGCCGGTTCTCCTCTATGAAGGAGAGGTTTCCTCTATAATCGGTTACTTTTGGAAAATTGACTATTTTACAATTATCCAAAACATTACATTCTGGAGCTAACAAAAACATCCTTCCATTACATAAAAAAAATACAAGTTACTGGTGCTTTTCTAGAGGAATTGATAACTAATTTTAATAGCAAGAAACAAACTCCAAAAAAGAAAAAGCATAGTATTTATCGTAAAAAAAGGAATGCCCGAGATATTATTAAATAAATAACTGATCATTAAACAAAACTCAGACTTGCTGTCGTTAGTGCTTGTTCAATACAAACGCCAAACTTTTTTAGACTATTATATTAAAAACTTTTTCTCATATTCATTGATAGCAGATACCAACAATTCATTATTCCGTCTTAATGGAACTATGTAGAATGCTGGGGGTAGTTTGACTCTAACAAACATTTCCTTCAAGGTTTCCGGCGAAATTTTTGATTTGCTCCAGTGATTGAGTCTGTTCTGCCAGAGATAACGGAAATTTCGAATGCTCCAAGTCAATGCATAGAAGTTTCCTTGGACAGCGGCTACGTTTTTGTTTCCTAAACAAAAAATTGAGTCAAAGCACATATGAATGATGTGAACCAGAATAGCTTTTGCTAATTCGGTTTTACTATAGTAGATATCAAAGAGTAAGAATACCTTTGATTTTGTAAGGTGAAAGGTTGTGGATTTGATCGTCCAGCTGTTTGTAGCTCCGCCTAAATGTTGAATTCTTGAAGCTGGAACGGTTACTACCCTTTTTTGTTGAAATCTTGTTTTCAGTGAGAGCAAGGTGTCGTCATAAAAAAATGGGATTCTATCATCAAACAGGCCCATCTTTTGAGCGATTTCTCGCCTGACTATCATGGATGCTCCAGAAGCAAAAGATATTTCAAAAGTAGAATGAAAGGGGATATCAGAGGACTTGTTTGCACATAGTGGAAACTTTTGTATCAAAAAGTCGCTGAAAATCCAGCCGGCATTTTGGATTGTTTTGCCATCCATGTTTAGGATCAGGCTTTGCGCCAAACCAATGGTTAAGTCATTCTCTAAGGCAGCAACCAAGATGGCGAGCCAGTCGGGGGCTACGGTTGTGTCGTTGTTTAGAAAAACGACGTATTGACCCTTTGAGTGTTGAAAGCCGATGTTGTTGCCGCCACTGAAACCCAAGTTTTCTTTGTTTTGTATGATTCGAAGCCTTGAATCGCCACCGCAGTGGTCTTGAATTTTTTCGATGCTATCGTCGGTTGAGGCGTTATCGACCAAAATAACCTCGTAGTCTGCATAAGTGTTCTTGAGGACTGATTCGAGACAATTCGGCAGGTAACTTTGGCCGTTAAAGTTCAATATAATAACTGAAACAAAGGGGGTGGTCTTTGACAAAAAGGTTTTAGCACTCCAAACAGCAATTAACCATTAATTAACATGAGTGAATGTTAGATTCATTTTCTTTTGAACTTCGCCAAATCAACCAGAGGCGAATACTTTGAACCTATCAACTTATAGAGTACCCATTTTGCGCCAATAACATTGCCCAAAAAAATACCCTGCACCTTGCGCAGATTATACTTCTGACTCCATTGCATATACTTCAGACTATGCGCTACACGAAGCCAATCCGATTTAAACTTACTCAGTAATGAAAGCTGGGGTTCATCATGATATAAACGGTAAAATAACAATTCAGCTTCAACAGCCCACAACAGATCGGTACGAGGAGCCATGAAGTCTCGGCTTGACGTTCTGCCATGAACTATATGATAGACTTTAACGTTTGGATCATAAATCATCTTTAACCCGCGTTTCCAAAGTTGCCAACCCAGAACCATTTCCCAAGCGCAACCTAAAATCCACTCACTACCCAAATCGATGCTTCTTAGCACATCACCTAAAACCGCCATGGATGGACCTCTAAGTAGAGCTTTTGTGGCACCACGTTTTCTCCAGTAAGCATTGTTTCCTCTTTCATAGACCAAACCCGAGTTTGCAATGCAATTTTTATAGTCTTCAAGCCCTTTTAATGGGCGACCGAACAGGGCAAAATCGTAAGGTGTAAAAACAGTCGGAGATTCGTTTTCTTCGATGATTTGCATGCCGTGGCTGTTCATTATAACGGGGTATGAGTCGCCAGTGACTCCTGTTACATGCTGGGTTTGGAAGATTTTTACGGTTTCTTCTAGCCAGTTGTCAGCGGGGATGGCGTCGTCGTCAAGGAATGCTACTATATCACCAGTTGCATGTCTCACGCCTAAAAAGTAGGCATCGACTATGTGGCCGGTTGTCTGTGTCACTGTTTTTATTTTCACTCTGGTTGATGCTTGTTTGAGCAGATCTTCTGTGCCGTCGCCTGACGGTTTTACCACAACCACTAAGTCAAAGTTGTGGTAGGTTTGGCGCTCAAACGCCGAAAGCAGATGGGGAAGTATATCGACCCGCTTATACGTTGGAATAACAACGGTAACCGAGCAATCAGGCACCTTCAAGCAATTTTTTACTTGATGCAATTCGTTGGTCCTCCGGTTTTTTACGTAACGATCTTCGCCGTTTAACCACTTGACTAAATCAAGGTATTTCTCGTATCTTCGGTTACGGGTTGAATCAAAAACATGAAGTTCTTTCTCGTAGTCTTCAATGAAAACAGTGCAGTTAGAATAAGGTTTAGGCTTAGAAGATAAGAAAACTTTATGAGAATACGGCAACTTCTCGAATCTTTCAAAGTGCTCCTCCCGAAATTCTTCGCCATCCGAGAATAAAACAAAGAGGTTGTCTCGGTTGAAGCGTTTAATTCGTCTAAACCATTTCTCTGTGGCCTCAGCTTCAGTCTTGTAATGCATAAAATGAATTTCTATGTCTCCGAGTAAGCCGATGGGATATCTGCGTTTGGTCATTTCGTAGTGTTTTTGTGCCATTTTATGGCTGGTTTCTTTTTTGAACGTCAAAGGTTGTTTTAGATACCAATCAATGTTTTCAAGAAATTTGAGGTAGTCGTCAGGGTAAATGTAGGTCCAAATTGTGGGGGTGTTGTAGGGTAACCAAATTTGTGGTACATTCCGCCGGCGAAGCAGTTATTGCCAATGATTGAGAACTCTTTGTTTTTGAGTTTTCTGCGAGCTATTGTTGAGAAATACTTGTCTATGATATTCCATTTTATTGTGGATTCGATCTTATCATGGTTGAGTGCTTTGAGGAGCGCTTGGATGGTCAATGAAGGGTTCACCTGCGGGCAGTATTGTTTCTTTAGAGCTATGGGACAAATCGGACTTCACTGCCACCGTTTGAATAAACAACACTAGTTTGGTTAACTAACAGTGGGATTGATCCGTTTGTCGACAATCTTTCATAGGTAATTGTGATGTAACTCAAAAACACAAATTCACCCGAATGAAGAGGATTCATACTTGAAAGTTCCGTAACGTATCCACGATATATCAACCCGTAGGCAGGTACTGCAGTGTATAGCGCATTGTCTGCTGCAAGATTATATTCATAAGGAGTATATTTCGCAATCCATTGCACGCCGGAAACGCTGAAGGGCTCCAAAGCTCCATAGAAACCATACAGTTGTACGGGGCTCATTCGGTAGCCGCTAAGCGGTACAGACCAGCTCTCTGTTCCGGCAACTTCATAGACAAAGTTTGTTTGGAATAAAAAGTACGGAACCAGTACAACAATCGTGAGCACTATAAACATTAGTTCTTTTTTGCGTTTGAAGAGAAATCCTGAAATCAGCCATATACCGATTGCGCAGAATGGCGCCAGAATCATTAGCAATATGTGATAGAAACGCGTCATAGATAGGGCGTTGGCGAGTCCTGGAACAAGTGTTAGCATTATCAGAAGAATGACAGTTAAGACGCTAAAGACTATGTAGTCACGTTCGAATTTAAAGGGAAGCTTTTTCCTAAATAAAGCGATGACTCCGATGACAATGAATATCTCGGTTAGGTATGCGAATCCACGGCTTATTGTATTCAAAAATGATGGCGACTCGGTGAGTCCTAAACCTGCAAGAACGGTTGCTCCTCTTGAGGCTGGGTTGAAGAATTCGCCTAATTGTGCTGAAATGTAGCCAATGAACGACATGAAGCTTTCAAAGACAACAGCACCTGAAGTAAAAATATACCAGACGAACATGACAACAAAAAAGAAGATAATCAGGCTTAACTGCAAATTGAAGCTGGGCCGTTTCAAATATAATGTTGATGCTGCCCAAGCGGCGAAGATAAGGAATAGAAAGATTTCTGCAAGGGCGTAATGGCTGAATACTAAGCCGAAGCTTAAGACTGCGAAGGTTATGAATTTGCCTTCTCGCTTAATGTTTTTGTTGAGAAGCGTCAACAAGAGAAGAACAAAGAATAATTCGCCTATCATTTGGCGGTTTAGCGCAAGCATTTCTGTGAAGAATGTGGATTGTGCCATGAATACGAAGGCCGCGATGAAACTTAGTTTCTTGCCAATGTAGGGTTGCCAAAGCAAATACAAACCCACGGGAACTAACGCAAAAATCAGTGGATAAATTATTTTGAATACCCAAGTCGCATCGATGCCAAGCATGTTCGAGTAAACGGTGGGTAGGATAGTAATACTTAGCATTGCATTGTATCTACCGTAGCCCTCATCTGAAGGAAAAGCAAAAACGGGATTCCAATGTGCGTTTAATTGGGCATTCTGGAACACAAACATTTCAACTGGGGAGTCACCGCCGTAGGGAAGAATATAGTTGGATACCAATGAAACATGCATTAGCAGTGCAATGGCTATCATGAGGATAGCGAAGGCATAACTTTTTGTTGATTTCTCATATGCGATACCTACGGTGAATAAGCCAGCAATCCCCAAAATCATAACTAAAAGAATCATGTTATTGCCGGTGGCATCGACAAAGTATGCGCCGATGATGCTTAAGACTGGAATGAGCGCAAAGAGCAGCATTGAGCGACTGAACTTGATGTTTTTTGCTGGTGGCGATATTTTTCGGCGGGCTTGTCTTAGGTATGCTGCAGCGGCGCCGACGATAATGAGGGTATTTATGAATAGTGAGAGGGGCAGGGTAGCGAGTGGGAAAGTTATCCCTGCGAGGTATCCGAATTGGTTTATAACTAACCCTGCAAGCATCAAAAAGGCGACGCTAAAGCCTGCTGAGTAGAGGATTGATTCTACTGTGTTTAGGTTGTCGAGTTTTAAGATTTTAATTAGTATGAAGCCGGGAATAAAAGTTAGGTATGCGATGCCTATTGCTGCTCGGGCAAGTGGAAAATCCAGAAAAAGCGTCACATACATTATGACTTGTAGAGCTACCACTATGGGTAGGAAATGCTGGGAGATATATTGCTGATTAATATTCATCGATTCTTCGCCAACAAAACTACTGTTTAATTACTGAACGGTAAATCTGCGACATCTTAGGTGCAACAGCTCGTATGTCATAGCCCTGCACAGTTTGAGCGCCGTTAAATGCAATGTTTTCTCTGAGTGATCTATCCTCTATGGCACGTATTAGTTTGGCTGCTAAATCATCGACGTTGTCTGGTTCAAAAAGAAGTCCGCTGAATTCGTCGCTTATGGTTTCTTTTAATACTCCAAATTTAGGTGCCACAACTGCAAGTCCAGAAGCCCAAGCCTCCAAGGTTGCAATGTAGCCGAAGTTTGTGGCGACGAAAACGTCGCTTTGCCAGAGGTATTTTCTGACGTCGGTTTGTTTACCAGTCATGGTTACGGCGGCGTCAAGTTTGAGCTCGGATATCATCTGTTTGAGTGTTTCAAACATTCGTCCGTAGCCAACGATGGTTAATTTAGCGTTGGGTAATTGGTCGTGGACTTTTTTGAAGGCTTTAACGACTAAGTCTGGGGTCTGTACCGGTTCGAGCCGACCCACATAGATAACGGTGACATCGTGGGGGAGTGCTGCGGTTGGGTTTTTGAAGTGGGGCGTATCGACAAAGTTGGTTACGAGATGACTTTTTTCGCCTAACCCCAATTTCTGCAGTGTGCCCAAAACCTCTTTGGAATAAGTTGTGATTGCAGCGACGTCATCCTTAAGAATACTACGCACAACTGGTGACTCGAGTGGCATGCCGCCATGCATTGGGTCCCCAACGTAGCCTCCGTGCAACGTAACAACCAGTGGCTTCCCAAAATGGCGACTTAGATAAATTCCAAGATTGATGTATTCTAGGTCTCTCCATATGCCATGGATGTGGAAGGCGTCGGCGGTTTTGGCCACTTTCCAGTTTGCGGCTTCAGCATATAGGGTTGCAAACTTCACTTTGTCTACAAGTTTAGGTGTTGAGCCTAAAGTGTAAATGCAGAAGCCGTTGATTAGGTCAACTGCGTTTGGTCCAAGGCGATAAACTTTGATGAATCCTGCGTCTTCATATTTTTTTATGTTTTTTGTTAAAAGGAGTATTTTGGTTCGTCCTGTGATAAGTGAGAAGTCGACGCCTTCTTTTTTTGCTAGGTAATTGGTTAGCCATAGGATGTAGCGTTCTAAGCCGCCGATTTCTATAGGCCAGAATCGTTCCCAGACGTGACAGACATGCAAAAATTTAATACCTCAAAAAATGGTTATGCGACCCAAGCGATGTTCTTAGACTAATCATAGCTTTTTAACAAACTCAATTTCAATCCCTTAAGATCTCCCAAAATACTCATTGAAATAATCCATGAAATGTTCAGAGAACCCCTGAAGTGAAAACTTGGATGCAATCGCTATGTTTTCGTCACATTTATTGGGTGACCAATCAGCGATTTCAGAGGTGACTTTTTGTGCTGCCTGCTGAATTGAAGTATAGCGGTTTTTTATTGGAACGAATTCTCTCATGCCGCCGGAGTCATGAACTATGGGGACACAGCCTAACGCCATTGCTTCAACAATTGATATGCCGAAGTGCTCGCCCTCCATTGTGTGCAGATAAATTTTTGCTCTCTTTAGTAACTCGGTTTTTTGTCGGGCAGACGCATTAGGATAAAACTTAACTCTGTCTTCTAAGTGAGATTTCTTCACTAATCCTTCCAGATAGGTGAGGGTGGGTTGGCTGCATAGGCGACCGATTACTGCAAACTTGATGTCCTTGCTTGTTTGGGCAGCAATTTTAGGGATGCGTTCCAAAAGTTTATTTGAATCCAACCGTGAAACTGTAACTACCAAGTTCTCGTCAGTTTTTTTGGTTGCGTCTTTGCCTAACTTAGCTATTGTGGATGGGAAGGGTGGATAGAGTACTTCAGCGGTTTTGTGTGAGTAACCTTGGATTTCTGCGGCTGTGTAGTGGCTGTTTGCTAAGATAAGCCGCTTATCGTAATCGATGAGGTTTTTTTCTAGGATGACGTGTGGAAGGGTGCCTGCTTGGTTGATGCGTGGACGGTTGAGGTATGGGAAGGTTGTGCTAAAGGCGTATCGGTTTAGGTAGGGGAAGTGGATGTAGCTGATTTGTGTCCAGGGGTAGACGCAGTTTGAGAAGGCGTCGATGAAGGTGCTGCATTTGTTTTTTGCGATGTATGAGTGGATTATGGTTTGGTAGAAGCCGGCTAGTCCGCGAGGGCTGAAGTTTGTGGGCTGCTTTAGGGTTTGGATTTTTGGGTGGAGGGTTTCTCCGAAGTAGTTTTTGATGGCTGTGGGGTTGATTTTGTCGCTTGAGATGAGTACAACGTTATGGTTGTTCTGGGCGAGGGTGTTGGCGATGGCGATTGCGACGAATTCTCCGCCGCCGTAAACGTTTAGGGTGGGGCAGAATACGCCGATTTTACCTGCCATGGATTAGTCGCCTGGGTGGATGAAAAATAAACGTTGCTATTTTAATAAAATTGAACTCATGAGCTTGATTTTTACCTGAATTTTGTAGGGCAAATCCTTGCAAAATTGTCTTCACAAAGCGCATAACTTGAATTTTCAAGAGACTATAATAATGATCCAGGCTAAGTAGGGTTTCAATCAGGAAGAGAGAAAAAAAATGAATATACACGCATTAGCGAAGACACTGTATACCCTAAATGTTAGGAAGCGTGCAAAGCCAATCGCTGTGTGCATAACTGCACTTTTCTTAGTCAGCATGGTTTCAGCGTTTTCGGCGGGCACAGTATCTGCAGCAACACCACAAACTTCTCCGCTGCACACCCAAGGTTCCTATATTCTTGATTCAAACGGAAACTCCGTTTATCTTCGAGGTATGGGACTTGCCGGTTTTGCACCAAACATGCTTCTTTGGGGCAACGGCGGAAGCGACAACTGGGGCAACCAATGGAACCCAGATCCAGCCATTATGGATCAAACCTTCGATGCAATGAAGAACCAGTGGCACATTAACATGATCCGCGTCTTCATCTATCCAAGCTGGTACTACAGAGACAACATCGTTCCAGCACAAGAAGACCCAACGAACTACGGATCACACACAACACCGATCAGCGTAAAAAATTACTTGAAGACTCTATGTCAAGAAGCAGACAAATACGGAATCTACGTAAACATCGTACCATACATGCTAACACCATCAGCCAGTTCATTCGGAAACGACCCATACGCAACAGGCAGCTTCGGTTGGCAAGGAATGCCAATGATGGGATGGGATGACGCAGGTACACGATTCCTAAAAGACGCAGGCTACGGAAACAACGAACAAGGCTTCTGGAGCTGGTTCTGGACCGACATGGCAAACACCCTCAAAGACTATCCAAACGCAATCTTTGACGCATGGAACGAACCAAACGTAGGCAGCGATGTAGACATGATCCCACAAGGATTCATGACATATCTGCAAACAATGTACACCGCAATCCGCTCAACAGGCGCAACCAACCTCATCATGATGCAATGGCACATGGGCTGGTTCCCAAACGGCTACGGTAACAGTCTAAGCTGGGTAAAACAAATCGACGATACAATTCACCCAACAAACATAGTTTACACAACACACCTCTACTACTATGCACCAACTGACTTGACTTCATACTGGGTAACAGATTACGCAGGACTCAAAGCTCAACTACAAACAGGCATTAACAGCATGGGCATAGTTGCTCCATTGGTTATCAATGAAGAAGGCTCATGTCTATCGTACTCTTCAAACAGACCAAGAGACGTTACCTGGTGGACAAACCTACTTCAGGCACAACGTGACTTAAACATCGGCGCAGGCGCATACTACTGGCTTAGCGACGCAGGTTTAGGCCCAGTCTACGCGGGAGAAACAATGCTTAGCAGTGGCTACTCACCAAACGATATGGGACAAGCCTTCATCAACGCATACAAAGCAGGTTCAACTCAAATAGAAACGCCAGCACCAACCGCAACTCCAACACCGACTGCAACTTCAAGTCCAACTCCATCACCAACACCAGTCGTTACATCATCACCGACAACAGAACCAACCGTTACCCCAACACCCGAACCAGCACCAACACCAGAGGCAACTCCAGCGCCTACATCAGAACCACAACAACAACTTCAACACCAACACCTGCACCAACAGACTCGACAGCACCAACAGCGCCATCTGAACCATCAACACCAGGGCCAGCACCAGCACGGAACATCGATACAGTTAAAGGATTATTCTACAGACACTGGTTTGTCTTCTACTGGCCACAATACGCCTCCTGGTTCGCTTTACACTTCTAAAATAGAAGTGCAAAAACAAGCTACCCTTTCCTTTTTTGTTTTTATCGTTAATTTTGTTTTAGTTGCCCCTTCATGAAACCGTAGGTCCAAGCAGTAAGCTTAAAACCATAATGCAGAGGCAGAAGAAACATTTGTTTTTGGCCCAGAAACTTGTACGCAGGAAATGAATACAATAGACCCGTAACTAAACCTGCGATGGGCGACATACGCGGTACTGAAAAAGCACCGCGTGTTTTTTGGAAGCTTCTCTGGCAACCATAACCATACCAATAGTATTTTTTCAATAATGCATAAGGGGTAGATAAGCCGCCATGCAATTCATAGAGTTCGGCGTTGTTAGCTTCAATTAACCAACCAGCTTTTTTAATTCTTAAAACTAAATCGATGTCTTCGCCTGCACCTTTGATGGTCTCATCAAAACCGTTTACTTGTCTTATTGCGGTAATCCGGAAGGTTGTTCCACCTGTGCCAATGAGTTTGTCAGTTTTCAAGAGGTAACGTTTGGGTTTACCGTAGCTTTTTTGGTTAACTATATTTGGAGCGACTTCAAGGTTGAGAATTAAGTTGCCTTGGACTGTTTTGAATACTCCCGCGGTGATGCCTACTTGGGGGTTGTTTTCCATAACTTCAACTTGGGTTTTAACGTAGTCACGTGTCAGTATTTCGTCAGCATCTACAAAGAGAAGATATTTGCCGTCTGATTTGCTTACGATGAAGTTTCGGGCGCATCCCAGTCCCTGCCAAGAGGATTTGAATGCTCTTGCTCGGCCTCCAAGCGTTTCAACATACTTTTTTAGTATTTGGGGCGTTTTGTCTGTGCTGCCGTCGTCTACCATAATCAACTGGATTTTTTCTTGGGGATAGCTTTGGTTGAGTATGCTGTCGAGGGCGTTTGGTAGCATTTTTTCGCCGTTCTTAACGCAGATACCAACGGTGACGACGACCCTCATGTCATATCCTCAAAATGTAAAGGTTTACTATGTTTCTACTGGTTTTAGAAATTTGACGGGTTTAGCTGGAATACCCACTGCTAAACAATTATCAGGAATGTCCTGTGTGACAACGGCGCCGGCGCCAATAACAGAGTTTTCGCCTATAGTTACGCCAGGAAGTATAGTTACGTTGATGGATATTCGGGCACCATTTTTTATTATGACTGGTTTTATGCCGCCTTCGCCTGCTTTAAAGCCCCACAACACATTCGAGTGTGAGAGTACATAGTCGTAGCCTGCGAGAATAACGTTGTCGCCTATGGTTATATCTGGAAACATGACATCCATGAAGATATGGCTGCCAAAAACGAAGGGATCGCCGATTTTGATGCCTGCCCACTTGTACATTCTTACTCTTAGGCTCTGTGTTGGCGCGTTCATGCCCATGTAGCGGAGGGACATTTTAAACGCTGACTGCAGCGGTTTTCTAATCTTGACACGTTGTACCTTCAAAAAATCCCTTCTAATTAGTTGATTTTATGGCCATAGCCGCTTAGGTGGGCCTCACAGAAGCCAATGAACCATGCTATCCGCTTGTAGGTGTAATGGACTGGTAACAGGAAGAATGATTTGTTGTGTGTAAGTAAGTAGGCTCTGGGGGAACGTAGTATGCCTGCAAGTAAACCGCCGATCGGAGACATTTTTATGATATTAAGCGAGCCGGGGTCTTTATGGAAGATGTAGTGGCCGCCCCTGCCATACCAGACGTACTGTTTCCAAAGTGACTGCCAAGATGCCCTTGTGGATTCAGTGAACATTTCCTGTGTTATAGCTAATTCCCAGCCTTTGGCGCGAACTCGATAAGCCATCTCTGTGTCTTCCGCTGCACCATTAATCCGAGTGTCAAAGCCGCCGACACCTCTCACTGCATCAACGCGGTAGATTGCGCCTTCAGCCCCGGGTAGATACCCAAACTTGGAGGCGTTTGCACGGTTGCCATAGACTGAGTCGACGGCGTAAACGATGTTTTCGAGGTCAGCGGCTAAGCCATGGCCAATGTGGACGTTATATTTGCCACCCGCGATACCGACGTTGGGGTGCTGTTCCATGTAGGCAACTTGGTTCTCTAGGTAGTCGGGGGCGAGGACCATGTCTGCGTCTAGCCAGATGATGTATTTGCCGCTGGCTTGCTGCACAACCATCTGCCGTGCGATGCCCAACCCGCTACCCTCCTGCAGAAATCTAACCTTGCCGAGGTTGGCTTTCAGGTTGTTTTGAATTATCTGTACCGTCCCGTCATGGCTGTTGCCATCTACAACCAGTAGTTCGGTGTTTTTAGCGGGGAAAGTTTGGCGGCAAAGACTATCAATGGCTGTTTTGACTAGGTCGGCGCCGTTTTTAACGCAAAATCCGACTGTGACCATGAGTGATTCGGATGCCAAGGAATTCAGCCCAGTTTTCGCTTTATACAAGGGAGGGGAGGTACTCGGTGAGAGGTTGAGGGGTTTTCAATATGGTTGCTTCATGGTAGCTACTTAATAATTCAAGAGTTTAGGAATCATATAGAATCCTAATAGCATATATGCAGAAACCTATAGGTGGTCTATTCTCCTAAGAGTAGTTGTTATGCCGCTCCATAGAAAAATCAAAATTGCACCAAGCCAATTCAGATTAGGTTTTTTTCCCGCAACACACTCTCGCTTAGCATCGCACGGGATTCAGCAGCAGGCTTCCAAAACGTAAAGTTGCGCTTGGTCAAAAACGACGACAATGCCAATAGCAAAATCAAGTTATTCTGCACTAATTCAAAAGCCATCACACGAGTCCGCTTCACCAACAAAGCACCGCCAATCAGCACTACTAAAGCCAACATCAACAGCGGATACACAACCATAACCGCCACCGATAAAACAGCCAACGAAACCATCAAGATCGGATTAAAGATATGCAACATTATTTCTGGAATCGCAATCCGTTTGGGCATAAATAACTTTCCATGTACCATCAGGTTGAGGCATCTTGCCCAGAGATGCTGCAGGTGACCTGCACGACGGATTTTGATATTGACTTTACTGCGCCAAGTTGTTGGGCTACTTGTGAAGAAACCGATTTCGGGAATAAGCAGTGCTCGTCGGTTGGTTTGAACTATGTCAAGGGCTGTTCCGGAGTCGTCAGTTGCATGATTAAACTCGGAAAGCATACTGCGTTTGTATGCTGCGAAACCGCCTTGGAAAAAGATGGTTGAATGCAGCTTCGATTCGCCTATGCGAACGGATTGGATGTTGCTATCGTAGAATTGTTCCCCCAACGTAACCCAACTGTCAGCTGGGTTAAGGAGTAGCTCCCGTGCAGTTATCGCGCCTACGGTTGGATCTGACAGATACGACAGCGCTTTAGTGAGTATGTCGTTTGGCCAGAAGCAGTCCACATCAGAAATGATGACAACGTCGGCTTGGATGGTTTTTAGGACCTTGTTTAAGCAGCCGGTTTTGCCCAGATGCACTTGGCTGTCGAATACACTGATTTTTTGTTCTGGGTGAGCAGCAATGTAGCTACTTACTTCGTTAAAGGTGTTGTCTGTTGAGCAGTCGTTAGCGATGATTATCTCCATTTTTTCGGATGGATAAGCCACTTTGGCGATATTTTCAAGTTTTAATCGGACTAACTTTTCTTCGTTATGAACTGGAATGAGGATAGCTGTTGAAGGAGAATAACCGCTGGTTAAATTGAGGTTCCAAACTTTAGAAGACCTCTTTTTCATATATAGGAAATATAGAGCGGGAACACCGAGAAAAATTGCTCCGACACCAAGCCAAGCAAAAAAAATCCAAATCAAACTATTCCTCGCCTAAATAACAAAAAATCATGCTAACTGTTACTTGGCATTGGCAAAAACTTTGAAGGTTTCAGTTGCCTGATACTCCTTAGAAACCCCAATAACCAAACCGTTGATACCATCTAAATTCGCCAAATAACCAAAGGCTTCTGCAGGCTTCAAGTACCCAGCAGCCAAAACACTCATAGCGATAACTTCAGCGCCTTTTGCACGTTCCAATGCCTCTTCGCATTCACGCTGAGAAGGACACATCTGGAAACCAATCTTGTTAAAAGAAGAAGTCAGAGTTAATTTGCTAAAGTCGATGCCCCATTCGCTAAACTTGTTAACGAGATAGGGGAAATTGCGAGTTTCAAACCCAGCTCGGACCTTCTTGTTAGCTAAGAATCGGATATATGATTTGCAGAGGCCCTCCATGTTTAGCGCCAGAGCCATGTCAGTGATTATTTCATGAAGCATAAACGATTCAAGATGCATATTGCTACCTGCTACGGATTTTATACGTGACAACTCGTAAGCTACATATGCTTTAATCAGCGCTGAGAGATCAAACCGAACAAGACCACTAAGATTAGCGGCTATGACTTTTATATTTGAAGAAAAAATCATTTCTTTGGCTAAATTTGTCGCTAAACCGGAGACGCCGCCAGTCTGAGTGGATTTGCGCACATACTCATAAGCGTAAGGCGCAATCGCATACAACCGCACTTGTTGGCCCCTGTAGTTTTCGCTGAGGCTTTTAATTATCGATAACATTGCTTCATCTACTGAAAACATGAATCCGCCAGCACCATTCTCTAAGCTAAGTTGCACAAGATTTGCTGCTTGCAGAGTGCTACTTTGAGCTTGTCCCTCTGTTCTGGCACGTGCGCGTTCCTGAGAGAGGTGACTGATTCCATGGAAGGGGTTGTCACCGACTAGTAAATTTAATTGTTTGCTCATTTACAAAGTCCCCTCACTTGGTCTAAGAGAAAATCAACTTTTAGTGCACTTTTGAAGTCAGATTTTGTAGGTATTCCAACAGTTATTGAATCAAGGAAATGTTTGTCTTCACGGTAATATTCTGGTCCACCTAGTAGGAAACCGACGTTGTCATCCATATCTGGACGGTACCATCGTTTAGGTTCGGCATCTCTGAGTTTCAATTTAACTTCGTCATCGTTAATGTTCAAGCTTCCCTTTGTACCGTGAATGGAGATCCCAAATTCAGGCATACGATACTCCCTTTTACGCCAGGAAACCTCAAATTTGCCCACAAGACCACCTAAACCCTCAACCCCAAAGCTAACATCATCTTCAGAGGTTGGAGCAATCCTTGAATTCACAGTAGCAGCTATCGGCTTCAAATCGCCGAAGAGCCAAACCGACAAATCCACCACATGCGAACCCAAATCTTCCAAAACACCGCCTCGAGCCATAGAAATCGTTGAACCTTCTGGCACCTCAGCAAAATCAGAAGAAAAGGCATAAGCATCAAAGGAGGTCAAGTCGCCTAAGACTTGTTGGTTTAGCAGTGTTTTAGCTTGGTTGAAGGTTACTCCGAAGCGTTTCATGTAGCCAACCATGTTGACGCCGCCCTGTTGCTCTGATAATTTGTAGAGTTCTTCGGAGCGGCTGTAGCTTGAGGTTAAAGTTTTTTCTACGAAGACGTTTTTTGATATTTTTTGGGTGTAGATTTGTTTGATTATTGGATAATGGCTGGGTATTGGAGTCAAAACGTATATGGCGTCAAGGTCTAATTCAGCGAATTTTTCTAGGTTGTCTGTGACTAAAGCTTTTTTGAAGGGTTGCTTGGCGATTGTTCGGATTAGGCGGCTTTTGTCACATAAAGCTGCGACAGTTATATTTGGGAAGGTGTTGAGGAGACATGCATGCATGATGCCCATTTTGCCGAGTCCAACGACGCCGACTTTCAGTTTAGAAGTAGTTACCATTTAGCCTGCTCGCTCCAAAAATAAATTTAGAAAATAATTTGGGCTAAAAATAACACCTGTTAACTTTGGTAAAAAGAGAAAAAATTAGAAGCTAAAGCTCTCAGCAAAAATTCGCTTCATAATTCCCAAGCCATGGCGAAGTTTAAGCTTCTTCTCACCCATCCGGCTGCGGTAATCGATTGGAATCTCAACGATTTGATAGCCTCTACGTTCAACAATCGCATTCATCTCCGCTTCGACATCGAAACCTTTGCTTTTTGGTTTCCAACCATCTAAGACTTCACTTCGTACAACGCGCAAACCCGACAACGGATCATCCAGTTTAACCCCATTCATGACTAACTGTGCAATCGCTAATAATCTGTTGCCTACATAGAATGGGTTAGTGATGGATTTTGAGGTGTTATATTGGCCTTTGAAGCGGTTACCGATAACCATACCTACTTTGGGATCTTGCTCTAAAATATCAACCATATGTGGAATATATTCTGCAGGATACGTGTAATCGGCGTCAGTGAAGACGATGTAGGGCACTTTGGAAGTGAGTCCTTTCATACCCTGAAACATGGCGTCTCCCTTGCCTTTGCCCTCTTGGAGCATAACGTCTGCACCCATGTTTTTTGCTATCTCAATTGTTCTGTCAACGCTATTGCCGTCTACAACGACCATGTAAGGGTTGTTTAAGACCTTTTGCATTTCACCTAATGTGGGTCCTATCCCTTCTTCCTCGTTAAGGGTTGCAATAATCACTGATATATTGGAGTTTAACTGTTCGATCATAAAAAAAATCCTCAAAAAAACCTGAAGACGGCTCAAGAGTTATTGCAGGGAAACCAACTCTTAAAGCCGTAAGGATGAAACATCCCTAACAAAACAGATTTGTTCTATATTATTCACAAAAAGTTCTAACCTCAAAAAAGGCAGTTGTTAAACAAGAGATTTAACACTATAAAGCACGAATGCGATGTCCTCATCAGATAGGCCAACATGCATAGGCAAAGTAATCGTTCTGGCTAAAACCTGTTCTGCCACAGACAAATCTGTATATGAGAATGCTCCGAGTTTTTTGTAGACTCCTTGCATATGGCAGGGTGGATAGAAGATGTTGCCTGTTTCGACACCAAACTCTTCAAAGAGACGTTTTGTGAATGCCACTTTATCGATTTTGGCATCTAAAATCAAAGGGTACTTGTAGTAGCTACTTCTAAATCCACCAAGGCACTTCAATGTAGAAAAACTGTCGGAGCGATCCAGCGCTGAATCGTACTTTTGCGCGATTACGTTACGTCTATCAATAAACTCGTCAAGCCTCTGCAATTGATAAATTCCTAAAACCGCCGAAACTTCCGGAAGCACCATATGCCTTCCCAAATCAACAAAGTTAGTTTTGCCTGTACCTGAACCATAGAAACTGAACCTTTTCGCAAATTCGCATAACTCAGCATTGTTAGAAACGAGCATTCCGCCTTCTCCAGTAGTAATAACCTTCGTCGGAGTGAAAGCAAAAACGGCTGCGTCACCGAAGCTTCCAGCCTTTTGCCCGTTGACGGTTGCTCCAATGGCATGTGTTGCATCTTCAATTAAAAATAAGCCATGCTCTTTGCATATCGATTTGATTTCTTCTATGTCAGGGTTTGGAAAACCAGAAATATGAGTGACTATTACTCCCCGAGTTTTGGGTGAAAGATTCCGCTTTAAACTCTCTGGATCCATAGATAGGGTATCTTTTCTTATGTCGGTGAAAACAACTTTTCCACCCACAGAGACCACGCTGTTGGGAACGGAGACGAAACTGTTGGTGCAAACTACCACTTCACCGCCTGAAACACCGAAATAGTGCAGTGCAGTCTCATAGGCGCTTGAATCTGAGTCAAATGCTACTGCACCAGAAACGCCAATGTATTTGGCGACTAGTTTCCTCGAATTCTCTTACTTTTTTGCCGTTGCGGAACTGGCCTTCCTCTAGGACTTTGGCGATGTCTTGTAGAATCGGGGTTATGTCTTCTTTTGGGAAGACGGGTTTGGATGATCGTATAAGAGTTGGCATGATGCTTCACTTTTTCAAAAGTCATATTGTACGGTAAATAGATGGAATTTTTCGTCTAAGATTGCATGGATTACTCGCCATGATTCAAGCTGATAGAGCCTATGGAAAATGAAACCAAACCGGATTGGTGGCAAAGCCCCCTTTTTGAGGGGTTTAACGAAGAGCTTATTGTCCGTTTTGGACACAACCCAATTGTGCACGTCTTCACCATAAAGGAACTCGTTGAACCATGAGGGACTTTGTACATAGCCGTGTGTGGAGACACGTTTTAGTTCCCTAATTAAATTCCCGGGGTCGTTAAGATGCTCAATCAAATAGTAGCTCGTAACAAAATCGAACGCTTTTTCTTTAAAAGGCAAAGCATAGCAGCTGCATAGAACAAACGGTTTGCCGGCAGTAACCAGCTTTTTCATGCTTCGGTCTGGAACAGGCTCAACGTGCAAGTCGCATAGGACATTGGCTTTGGGAAATGGTTTTGCTCCACATGCAATGTCTAAACAGAGGAGGTCGCCATTTGTTTTCTTGCTTTTAACTTCACGATACTTCTTCTTGCCAAACTTGAAACGGTCAAGCTCAGATTTACGGATTGGAAAACGCTCAACTAAAACAGCACATTCTAAGCCGTCAACTTTTGATTGCATAAAAACGCACTTATTTAAATGCAGATGAAACTGCATTAATGGACAATCCGAGAGACTCACTGATATATTTGATATTTTCGATAGTTAGCCCAACGTGCATCGGCAGGCATAGTACTTGCTTGAGTACACGTTCAGAGTTGGGTAAATCTCCGTCTTTTGTTCCAAACGCTTCTTTATAGTAGGGGTGCATGTGGCAGGGTGGATAGTATACGTGGCCAGTTTCGATTGCATATTTCTCTTTTAGCAAAGTAGCGATTTTTAATCGGTCAATTCCATCGGCGAGTTTTAGTGGATACTTGTAGTAGCTGTGACGGAAGTTTGGGGGTGTCCTAAAAAGCGATATTCCTGCAATGTCAGCTAGAAGGGTCTCATATTGTCTGGCGACTTCGTTGCGTTTAGCGATGAACTCATCTAAATGTTCAAGTTGATTCTTTCCTACAATCGCCGACAACTCGCTCATACGCCAGTTGTGCCCCAATGTAACCATCATGCGATCACTGTTTTGGCCACAGGTCCGCAAAAACTTGGCTTCTTGTACAAGCTGATCATTGTTGGTTATTATCATACCACCTTCACATGCAGTCATGACTTTGGTGGGATAAAATGAGAAACAGCCAACATCACCAAATGTTCCAGCTTTTTGGCCGTCCATGCTTGCACCGTGTGCATGGGCGCAGTCTTCAAGGAGGAAAAGTCCTTTCTTGTCACAGAATTCTTTGAGTTCGTTTATTTGTGGACAAACCAAGCCAGCAATATGGACCACTATAACGCCTTTGGTTTTTTCAGTTATTTTGCTTTTGACATCTTCCACATCGATGCCCAATGTGTCTGAGTTCATATCCGCAAAAACGGGTTTTCCACCTGCTAAGAGCACAGCGTTAGGGTCTGAGATGAAAGTGTTGGTTGGTACGATAACTTCTGCGCCTTTTACTTTGAAGTAAGTTAAAGCCACATCAAGTGATGAAGAGCCTGAACTTACTGCAACAGCGTACTTGGCGTTGTTGTATTGAGCGAATTTTTTTTCAAACTCTTGAGCGTAAGGTCCATCGGTTAATCTTCCGCTTTTCAGCATCAAACGTATTTGCTTTGTTATTTCGTTCAGGCTATCTTCTGAGAAATAAGGAAAAGAACCAGAAATGCCACTCATTTTAAATTACTCCATTTTTTGTTGGTTACCATGATTTTGCGCCTGTACAGAAAAGATAATCCACCACTGAAAGGTTAGGAACAAACTCGCCACCGCTCTGGGGATACATGGGATGAGAAAAATCTTGAAACATAAGCTTGATTCCCTGTTGCTCAAAAAGTTCTTTTTCGATGTATTCTCTGCAGCCGTTGCCTGCAAGCTGCACATCAGCGCCGACTTCTTTACATTGAGCAACGATTAACTCGGTTTTTTTACCCTGTGCATGCAATGAAGAACTCAAAACCAAGGGTTTATCGATTCCAAGAAACCCCATGATCCCCTTGATGAGATGCATATTGAGATCCATCAGTAGGTCCCATTCGGATTCATAGGTTTCTTCGAAGAAGTCTGAGAATTCGCTCCAGTAAGGCGATTTACAGTAGCCATGCTTTATGGTTAGCCAATGCTTACGACCCCAGTTGGGTTCACCTTTATTGGCGATTTTAACTTCGTTGATAAGTAAGGGTTTATTCGCATGCTCTATGGGAACACTTAACCATCTTACACCGTCAGAAGTTAGGATTCGGTTTCTGTTAGTGAATCCCTGCCGTTCAAATTGTACGTTGTCTTCTATTATGAAGATATCTACACGGCGCATCTTATCGAAGAAACCCAGCCACGGCAAATAGTTGGGTTGATGACCTGCCACAATCATTATTTAATCGCCAGGTTATGGGATACTAGTTCTTTCAACGTATCTGACGACTTCGAAAGCTTCGGCGGCTGGAAGACTGACTTGGCTGCCTCTAAAAGAGGCTAAATTAACCATCGATTCGTATGTGATGTATCGTTTTGTTTTTTGTGAAAAATGGCATTTTAGTGCGGTCCATTTGTCGTTTACGCAATTAGTTATATCAATAAAGTATGATGGAGAAAAAGCAGCTGTGACTCGTGGAGTTTCAAAGGCTAAAACTTTAGGTGCATTTCTAAATGCTGACATTGAAACCCAGCCTACTTGGCGATGATCTTGATGAATGTCATTTACTGTGTGGGTGAGGATAGTTTCGGGTTTGTTTGCGATGTAGAAGGCTTCTAGGAAATCTATGGCTTGCCGTGAACAGGGAATTTCTGTGTCTGGGAAGTCGCCGAAATAAACCTCTTTTACGCCCAGCATAGATAGAGCTTCGATGCTTTCTTTGGGTCGTACTTCTGGGTTGCCGCTGTGTTCACCTTTAGACATGAAGACAGCGATGACTTTTTTTCCGAGTTTGGATGCTGCACGGATGGTTCCACCGCAACCTAATTCGATGTCATCTGGGTGTGCACCCACTGCTAAAATAGTGCTGGATTTTAAAACCAAAATTTTGTCCTCCAAAATTGAAAAAATCAGTAACTATGATTAAGTGTTAGACATCCATTTTTAACCATAAATCGAGGTAACGTTCATGATACTGAAAACTGTTGGTTGTGCCATTGTATATCCATAACTCAAAGATTAAATCGCCATAGAAGCCTGCTTTTGCCGTATCCCAGTTTATGCTTGTAGAACTAATGTCTATGGCATTGCCGTTTATGGTTATGCCTTTCATGTTTAACTGGGTAGAAACATCCGATTTGACGTTATACTGGAAAGAAACATCCACGGGTAATTCTTCTGTGGCGTTTTGGGCAACTAATAGCGTTAAGCTACCCAAAGAAGGCAAAGTGCTGCTTGTGTGATTGAAACTGTCAGGTGTGAATTGGGTTTGGTTAGCGAATTTTACGGCTATCCGATAGTTTGCCGTGGAACCTAAATGGTTAGCTACATTGAGGTATAGACGGATGTTTTCGTCTGCGGTGACGTTTGAGGGGTAAGCAGCGTCGTGGTTTGGCCCAAAAAGCCAAAATTCAGTCAAAGGGGTGGTTTGCGGATAAACAAGCAGTTGCTGAAGTGTGGGGGAAGCAATCAAAAGCGAAAGCGCTATGCTCAGTACAATTATGAGTGTCTTATACTGTTTCAGACCCAAAGTTGCTTCTCCTCTCGCTTTTATTGAGAACAAACCAAGCAGGGATTCCTGCTGCAATCATATCTTAAGAAATAATCAACGGCAAAATCTTAAACAATGAAACCTTTGAAGCACTTGATTGGATACTCTGCGTTAAAGCCGCTGCTTTACCGGTTAAGCCATTTAGTTTAATTTGGCTTTGACTCGCATAATTGTTGGCGGCGCCATAATCCTTTGCTGCATCTGGCAACTCAGCCTTTGAAAGCAAATCAGCAGCCTCATTAAGCGTAATCATTAAGGATTCAACGTTTGCGCCTGGGGATTCCGCTTGAAAAACAGACTTATAAGCGTCTCTAAGCGCATTTTTTGCTGAATTGATAGCTAATTGTGCATCTTGGCATACCGCTAAGGGCATGTCGAACAGGGAGATGCATGGAAAAACAGCAACTAATGCGTTGACACGTATTTGGGGCTTTAATTAAAAGTTAAGCCTCAAACCAATTATTCAAATTGGTCTGGATAAGTCAGTGGCCGTGAAGGGCAGAGGTTTTCAAGTATTTTTCTTTTAGTTGAGAAATCGTTTAGGCGTTTCTCCATGCTTTTGCTGCATCTTGCGTATTCTTTGTAGGCATCTAGGTATTCGTGACCTTTGCCAGTTAGCAGGTATAGCTGGTTGGCGTTTTCGAATGTTACGAGTGATGCCTCGACGATATCGCTTAGGTAACGTTGGAGTACTTTGTAGCTGAGGTTGGCTTGGTACATGATTTGTGTTTTTTTGGCTTCTCGACTTACGACGCTTAGAATGTCTGCTATTATGTCTAGTCTATCTCTATAACTTACCAAGCAAATTCTTCCGTCTATGTTAAAATTCGATTCTTATTTGTGCAGCCAACCGCGACCGTTCTTCTTTTGTTGCGGCTTGTCTTTTAGGTCTTTAACTAAAAATTCATCTGCGGCTTTTCTTTTCGAAGGCTGCTTTTTGATGGTATCTTTAACGAATTTGTTCCATCCACCAACAGAGGGATCTGGAGGGATATATCTTTCTACGTTCGTAACTTTATGTTGCTCGAGAATATCTTTGAAGTTTAAGACTTTAAAGTCTCTTGTCGCATGAATAATTGTGCCTTTATCGATGAATAATGCGTTGTAATCGTTAACTGCGATACCTTCAGCGCGTACTCTGTCATCTACTCGTTCAGTCCATAATCGTTTCCATTCGACTCTTAATTCGTCTACGAATTCTTTCTGTTTCAACGTCATAACTAACAATTCCCTTCATGGTAGAAGCGGATGAGAAAAATCGTTTTTACTAAAGAATTTTTATTAAAACTCGCTTGAGGATTAAGCCTCAATTAGTATCTGTCCTTCCCGCTTTATTTAAAGTGTAAGGATAAATTGTTCTATTTTTATCTACAAGAAAACTTTATTTTCTGTATTTTTTTCGTCATTTTGTTAGGTGAAATTATTGTTTGACATAGAACAAGATTGATTTATTATAGAAGATATTTTCTTTTAACACCAAACTTTCGGGGGTTTTCTATAAATTGCTTAATGTTTTATTGTTTAATAAGCATTTACTCGGCTAAGCTGTTGGAGTTTGGGCGTTTAACATTTAAATTCTACTTGCGACTATTGATTTTGCAGTGATTCTTATGTCAATGTCAACTACTGCAAAGGAAGTATATTCTCAACAATTTAACACCGTTTTAGAGAGTGATAGTGCTTCCAGATGCTTGGAGGGTTTCAAAAAGGGATTGCCACCGGTCTTAGCGGTTTTAGACGAAAAGGGATTATATGTTGGGATGGTTAGCCGGAGATCGGTTCTGCGCTCTCGTTTAGATTTGAGTCGAATTAAAGTTAAGAGCTTGATGACTGCCGCTCCAGAAGTCAATTTAGCAGATTCGCTTACTCGCATTGCCAAGTTGATGATTGGAAGCGGCGTACGTCAACTGCCAGTTATTGATAAAGGCAAACTTGTCGGATTCATCACTGACGAAGCGGTGATTCACGCGGTTGTTGGCGCAGAATGGGGTAATAACCCTGTTGATTCAATTATGACTCGGGCACCGCATACGTTGGAAGCTAATCGCAGTGTCGGCGCAGTTTTAGGGTTAATGCGGGAATTCGGCATTTCACATGTACCCATTATGGATAAGGGTCGCCTTACGGGTTTAGTTAGTGTGCAAGATATTTTGGAGAACCTGTATTTTCCGCCCAAGCGCATGGGAAACATGGATGTTGCGGGCGACCGCATAGATACTTTAGGTGTAGCTGCTAAAGGCATCATGAGTGCACCAGTGATTACCGTTGATCCGAAAAAGAAACTGCGGGATTGCGAACAGCTAATGCATAACCATGATATTTCCTGTTTATGCGTAGTTGATGGCGAACGATTAGTCGGAGTAGTTACCAAGTTAGACTTTTTAGAACCGATTAGCCAAATGGAAACTGCTGAACGTCGTTTAACGATTCAGTTTGGTCTAAAAGATGTGGAGATTAGTCCTGAACAGCAAGATTTCATGATGACAGAGTTCGATTCGTTCTCACATCGCTTCCAAGAGGCTTTCCAGTTGGGTTCACTATTCGTGTATATGAAGAGCCATCGTGGCACAAACATGCGTGGAACCCCAATGGTTCATTGCCGACTGCAATTCAGAACAACAAGAGGAAGCTTCTTTGCCGCTAGTGAAGGCTGGGGAATCGAACCCACATTTAAGGTTGCACTCGACAGATTAGAGCGGCGTTTGTTGCGAAGTAAAGAGTTACTGGCGTATAATCCGCGGTTTGCAAAGGATTATTTGCGTAAGATGGGTTTGCCGCAGGAAGAAGAATAATTTAGCTTCAATTTTTCTTTTTTTTCTAATTTTTTTGGGTTACCTTGCGTTTGGTTGTAGTTACGTGTGATTTTCTTCTATACCACTTATTTATAGGTTCAACGGATATCCAATGCACTCCTCTCTTGGGCGACTGTACTGTTATTAAAACTGAAAAAACTGTTTTCCGAAACCTTAAATTCTCTAGCTTAGAACTTGTATTATGGCAGAGGCGAAGAGGATGACTGAAGAAAACCAGCCTCGTTGCAACAACTGCGGAAACTTTATCGACGACTGCAACTGCGTATGCCCATACTGCGGAGAAACCGCAAAGTGCACATGCGTAATAGGCCACGATAAAGCAACCGGCGGCGGATAGCCAAAACTTCAATTTTAAAGCGAGAAAACGAAATGGTAATTGAAAGTATAAACTGGATGGCCGGTGGACCACAAGGAAGCGGCGTTGATACAGCATCCACCATATTCGGCAGAGCCTGCGGTTACGGAGGACTCTACGTCTTTGGCAGACGCGAATACCACTCGAACATTAAAACTATGCATAGCTATTTCCATCAGCGGGTAAGCAAACAACCCACATTAGCGAATATTAGCGATGTGAATTTGTTGGCTGCGTTTGATGCGGAAACGGTGGTGCGCCATATCAGCGAAGTCGTGAGTGAAGGCGGCTATAATAGTGGATTCACGCGATCTTTCAGTCAATGTACTCAAAGATATCTCGACCTTCAGTGAAGAATATAAAGCTCAAGTCCGCGATTTCCAAAAACAAAACGGTGTAGGCGAAACCATAAACGATTACCTAAACTATGCAAAAACTAAACAGATCCAAGTTTACCCTGTACCATACATGGACTTGCTCGCTCAAATTGGCAAACAACTCAACATAGAAAAAATCAGCATGCTCACAAAAATGATCAACGTCTTAACCATCGGCGTATCTTTTGCGCTACTAAAGTACGACCGCAAACTAGTCGAAGATGCAATCAAAGCTACCTTCCACGAAAAAATCGCTGTCATGAACGTCTCAGCCATAGATACAGCCTATGATTATACCGAGAAAAACTTTGACGTTAACAAGTTTAAGCATAAACTTGAAAAACAACCCCCAACAGAATCACGAATTTTCCTAACAGGTAACCAAGCCGTAGCAATGGGCAAAGTGCTGGGCGGCTGTAGAGTCCAAACATACTATCCCATCACCCCCGCTGCTGACGAAAGTGAATATTTAGAAGCACACGAAATTCTAAAAACCAAAAGCGGCAGCCAAGAAGCCATAATTGTGCTTCAAACAGAGGATGAAATCGCCGCAGTCAACTCAGCATCAGGTGCATGCTTGGCAGGTGCACGGGCAGCAACCAGCACGTCTGGTCCAGGCTTTTCGTTGATGGCTGAAGGTTTAGGTTGGGCAGGAAACAACGAAGTGCCCCTAGTTATAACAATGTATCAGCGTGGTGGACCAGCCACTGGGCAGCCAACTCGCCACAGCCAACAAGACCTTAGGTTTGCTATGCATGCAGCTCACGGAGAATTCGCACGGATTATCCTCGCCTCAGGTGACATCGAAGAGTGCTTCTATGATGCAGCAGAAGTATTCAACCTCGCCGAAAAATATCAGATGCCCGTCATCCATCTTCTCGATAAGGGTATGGCAAACTCATCACAGACTTACCCCGTCTTTGATTATAGCAAAGTCAAAATCGACCGAGGATTAATCGTTGGCGAAAAAGACCTTGAAGGCAAAACCTACAAGCGATTCCAATATACCGAATCAGGCGTATCCCCCCGAGCATTCCTCGGCACAAAGAACGCTATTCAATGGTACAGTGGCGATGAACACAATGAAATGGGCAACATTAACGAGGAAGTAGTTAACCGCCGCAAAATGATGGATAAACGAATTAGCAAACTCGTACTTGTAGATAGGGAAGTTCCATTCGAGTTTAAGGTGAAGTTTTTCGGCGATAAAACCGCAGAGAACATTGTGGTCAGTTGGGGGTCACCCAAAGGAGCCATAATCGAAGCCTTAGACCAGCTTAAAGATGAAGGCTACAGCTTAGGATATTTGCAAATTCGCATGATTCTTCCTTTTCCCTCTGCCCAAATCAAAGAATTGTTGTTGGGTAAGAAACGGATTATCGACGTGGAAGACAACCATAACGCCCAACTCGGCGGAGTAATCACCGAACACACCGAAATAAAACCAACCCACTATGTCCTCAAATATACGGGGCGACCCATGATGACAACAGAAGTATACCAAGCCCTAAAAGCAATTGTTACTAATCAGGCAGCTCAACGGCAGGTGCTCATGCTTGGCGCATAAACCCTCTGAATACAAATCAGGCGTCTATGTGGATTGGTGCCCCGGATGCGGAGACCACGGCATCGTAGCCGCAGTACGAGATGGCGCTTGCAGAACTTGCACTTGAACCCCACAACGTTGTCGTAGTTTCAGGCGTCGGCAACGCAGCTAAACTGCCCCACTTCGTTAAAGTCAACGGCGTCCACACTCTCCACGGTAGACTGCTCCCATTTGCGATGGGCATCAAAATGGCAAATCCCAACCTCGAAGTCATCGGCGTCGGTGGAGACGGAGACGGACTCGGCATCGGTGCAGGACATTTTGTCAGCGCAGGACGCCGAAACATCGACATGACCTATCTGTTGCACAACAATGGCGTGTATGGCTTAACTAAAGGCCAAGCCTCACCCACACTCAAACTGGGCATGAAGACAAAGTCGCTGCCAAAACCCAACATCAACGAAGGTATCATCCCAGTCGCCCTCGCAATAACGGCCGGCTACACCTTTGTCGCCCGTTCATACGCCTTCGATTTAGTTCATCTAAAAGATACCATAAAACAAGCCATTACCCACAAAGGTTTAGCACTTGTCGAAATCCTGCAGCCCTGCCCACCATACAATGACATCAATACCAAAGACTGGTACGCAGGAGCCGACCGTATAGATCCCGACACTGGCAAACCCCAACCGCGCCTCTACAAACTCCAAGAAACCGGCTTCGACCCACTAGTACACGAAGAAGCGGAGATTTTCCAGAAGAAAGTGGCTGGTATGGAAAAAGCGCAGGAATGGGGCGACAAAATACCAATCGGCGTCTTCTACCAAAACCCACTGGAACTAACTTTCCAAGACCGCTTTGCACTAAGAATACCATTTTACTTGCAGAATCCCCCGGCTAAACAGCCTCTCAAAGACCAAAATGGCATCTCATCGATTGATTTGGGCGAGTTTATGGATGACCTAAAAACAAGTTAGAATTGAAAGAAACTGGTGAGGAGCTTCTCCTTTCCCCCTCAAGTTCTTATTTGCTTTCTATGTTTATATATCCCTATTTCTAAGCTCGACACATGTCACGGTTGGTCTGGCTCTAAATCAACATAGCATTCTTGGGTGAATCTGGGTGTGCAGACACAGTAGAAGACTAAGTCGGTTTCACCGGTGTTTTTTACTTTCTGTGAAGTCTGAGATGGAATAACCACGACATCGCCCACTGTTACCTCGGTTGGTTCTAAATCGCCGATGTAAACGGTGCCTTTACCGCTTGTGATAATATAAATCTCTTGTACCCCCTGGATTAGGTGGTGTGCTTTAGTGGTTACGCCTGGTTTTATTGTTGCCCGCGCTACTGAGACTGCTGGGTCACTGTGGTTTTCAGCTATATAGCAGTGTTCGGGGGTTAGGTATTCGTGGGGAGTTTTGGCTTTGATGATTTTTGGCTGCATTATTCATCACTTTTCTCTAATTTTCCAGACGTAGAGGTCCAGTTTGGGGCTGTTTATTGATGAATACCCGTTTTTTGTTATATTGCTTGCGTAAGCCTTAACCAAAGTGTATATTTGGGTGGATAGGGGTTTTTTTGTGATTTGGGCGTTTTTCTGAGTTTTTAGTTGTTGTGTTTTTTGTGTATTTTTTATGGAGATTGTATCCAGGTTTTGGGTGGGTTTACATTTAATATGTAAAAAGTCCTTATATATGCGCTAACTGTAGTGTATTCAATAAGCTTATCGGCACTACGGATAAAAGACTGCATGAGTATGTATAACCTATGAGATGCCCCTACTGCAACTCAGAAAATTCAAAACACTCGAAACACGCGATTCCCCAGAAAACACTACACGCAGACGAAAAGAATGCATAACCTGCGCCAAACGGTACACAACCTACGAGTACCTCGAAACCGTCGAGCTTATGGTACGTAAAAAAGACGGCCAACTCCAACGCTTCGACGTCAATAAAATCATCCGCGGCCTACAGAAAGCCTGCGAAAAACGCCCCGTAACCATGGCTCAAATCAACGAGTTAGCAGACCAAGTACGTCAAGACCTAATGCTCAAAGGCACCGAAGAAGTTGCATCCGAAGAAATCGGCGATTTAATCATGACTCACCTCAAAAAAGTCGACCGCATCGCTTACATTCGATTCGCTTCGGTTTACAAAAAGTTTGAAGAGCCTGAAGATTTCAGGCGAGTACTATCGGAAGTGAAGAAACAATGAAGTTTGTCCTAAAACGTGATAGTAAATTAGAACCATTCGATCAAGAACGAATAACACATAGCTATTTGGAAAGCTGCAAAAGCAGTGGGTGGCAAAGATAAAGAACAGGCTAAACAAGTTAGCGACAAAGTTGTAGCTGAATTAAACAAGCTCTATCGGCGACGATGGCGTACCCACAGTTGAAGAAATACAGGACTTAGTGGAAAAACGCTTAATCGAAAACGGCCACGCCTCAACAGCTAAAGCCTACATCTTGTACCGCAAACAGCACACCGACATGCGCGAACTCGCCGCATTACTGAGCTCAGCTGACATGGTTGATCAGTATCTAGAGGTTGAGGATTGGCGAGTAAAAGAAAACAGCAACATGAGCTACTCACTCCAGGGCTTAAACAATTACCTCTCATCCACAGTCATCGCCAAATACTGGATAGCCCGCATCTACCCAGAAAACATCGCAGCCGCACACTTCTCAGGCGACCTACACATCCACGACTTAGGCGTCCTGGGACCATACTGTGTTGGCTGGGACGTTAGCGACCTATTACTATCAGGCTTCGGTGGAGTACATGGCAAAATCGAAAGCAAACCAGCCAAACACTTCCGAACTGCCCTTGGACAAGTAGTCAACTTCTTCTATACTCTACAGGGCGAAGCCGCAGGCGCACAGGCCTTTAGCAACTTCGACACTTATCTAGCACCCTTCATACGCTACGACCACCTAACACAAAAAGACGTTGAGCAAGCACTGCAAGAATTCTTCTTCAACATGAACGTGCCCACACGCGTCGGCTTCCAAACACCCTTCACCAACTTGACATTGGACTTAACTGTTCCTGAATTCATGAAGAACGAAGCCGTCATCTACAACGGCAAAGTCACGCAAGACACCTACGGCGACATGACCAAAGAAATGGAAATGTTCAACATTGCATTCGCCGAAGTCATGAAGCAAGGCGACGCAAAAGGCAGAGTCTTCACCTTCCCAATCCCAACATACAACATCACCAAAGACTTCGACTGGGATTCACCAGTTTCACAAGCAATCTTTGAAGTCACAGCCAAATACGGCGTACCCAACTTTAGCAACTTCGTAAACAGCGACCTCAAACCCGAAGACGTACGCAGCATGTGCTGCCGACTGCGCATCGACAACCGCGAATTACGCAAACGAGGAGGCGGCTTCTTCGGCGCTAACCCACTTAACAGGCAGCATCGGAGTCGTTACCCTAAACATCCCCCGAATCGGATACCTATCTAAAGACGAGGATGAATTCTTCGAGAAATTAGGCGGCTTAATGGATGTTGCAAAATCCAGCTTAGAAATCAAACGCAAAGTCCTCGAAGGCTTCACAGACAACGGCTTATACCCATACTCCAAACGCTACCTACGCCATGTAAAAGAGGGATTCGATAAATACTGGAAGAACCACTTCTCAACCATCGGCATAGTCGGCATCAACGAAGCAGTACTCAACCTGCTTGGGTCAAAACATCGCCTCCAAAGATGGGCAAGCCTTCGCAGTTAAGACACTTACGTTCATGCGTAAACGGATATCTGATTACCAAGAGGAAACAGGCAACATATACAACCTTAGAAGCCACCCCCGCAGAAGGCACATCTTACCGCTTAGCCCGCATTAGACAGAAAACGCTACCGCGACATCATATTCGCCAACCAAAAACACATCGTTGAAGCGAACATGCTGAACCATTCTACACCAACTCATCCCAGTTGCCAGTTGACTTCTCAGGTGACCTCTTCGAAGCACTCGAACACCAAGAAACTCTCCAAACACTCTACACAGGCGGTACAAACTTCCACATATTCCTCGGCGAACGCTTACCCTCATGGAAATCCGCTGCTGAACTCATCAAAAAAGTCAGCTGGAACTCAAAACTACCCTACTTCACCCTGACACCCAACCTTTAGCGTCTGCCCAACACACGGCTACATGAGCGGCGAACACAAAACCTGCCCAACCTGCGGCATCCGCAGCGAAGTCTACAGCCGCGTAGTCGGTTACCTACGCCCAGTTGACCAATGGAACGACGGCAAACAAGCAGAATTCGCCATACGCAAAACCTTCGACCGCTCAACAGTGACACAATCCGCACCGCTGACAGTGTAAGGTGAAACTTGATTGAAGTTTAGCGGATTACAAAAAACCAGCCTATTGGATTTCCCAGACCATATAGCCTCTGTGCTATTCACGCCAGGCTGCAACCTACGCTGCCCATACTGTCATAACTACAAAATCGCTGTTGACCCCCAACCGCCGTTTCTACAGGAAGGCGCTGCATTACAGATACTTGAGAGCCGCAAGAAATACGTGGACTCAGTCGTAATTACCGGCGGGGAACCCTGTATGCATAAGGAACTGCCCAAGTTTTTGGCTAAGCTCAAAGAAAGGGGTTTCATGGTTAAGCTGGATACAAACGGCTGCTTCCCAGACACCCTCCAAGAATGCCTGCCCTATGTGGACTATGTAGCCATGGACATTAAGACCAGCCCAGAAAAATACAAGCTCCTCGGCACACCTGACACCACAGCACTAAAGCGCTCTGTTGAAATCCTAAAAACCGGCAAAGTACCCTACGAGTTCCGGACCACCGTGGTTCCAGAAATCGTCAATGCAGAAGACATCCCAACCATCGGCGAATTAGCTAGGGGTGCCAAAGTCTATGCGCTTCAACAGTTCGTTGCAGAAGACATGTTAGATAAGCGATTCAAATCGCTCAAGCCTTATGCGCCTGAAACCATTCAGGGATTTGCTGAAATCCTCAAAAAGTATGTTGAGAATGTCGTGCTTAGGGTATAAGTGCAAAAATATTTTCTTTGAAAACCACGCGACCGCCTAGCGCGCTTCCGTGGGGTTTGTGGGGTTAGCGTTTTTGATTTCGGCATTGATTGGTTTGGCTACGGTGCCACTGGTTGCAGGTTTCAAGAAAGCATCCAAATCAGGGTGACTATTTCAAGGCTTTTTTGGTGACTGGCTATGCTCTAATCGACTACGAACATAGCAGACCTTATGTAGCCGGAGATAAGACAAACGCAGAACGCGCCGGTAAGTAGAGGCTAAGCATATACCGATTCTGAGATCCCAAACGATCAGTAAGGGTAAAATGCTTCTGATCCGGCGGCTGCAATCTATCGTATCCGCCGTATTTTGCTGCATCACAATCCAAAAGCAACCTATATTCGCCTGGTGGGGCGTCAAATCGATAGTCGGTGTAGGACTGGTTTGGGTGAAAGTTGAAGGCAAAAATCAAATTTGCCTTTCGGAAGATAATTACTTTATTCTCTGAATCCACATGCAATAGTACGCTTGGCAACTCAAAGATACGATACCGTTTAGCCAGTTCAACCATGTCCTGATCAAAGCGGGCTAACAAGCCATACTTTAGATTAGGATCATCTTCGAGATGCCAACGTCTGAGGGCATACTTATATGACCAGCCGTTTCCTTCACGGGGAAAATCTACCCATTCAGGGTGACCAAACTCGTTGCCCATAAAGTTGAGATAACCCGCGCCTGCAGTAGCTAAGGTAATCAAACGGATCATCTTATGCAATACGATTCCACGAGCAACCCGCAAGTTATCATCAAATATTGACATATGATTGTACATCGTTTCGCCAATTAATCGGAAAATAAGAGTTTGATCTCCTACCAGCGCTTGATCGTGTGATTCAGCGTAACTGATTGTTTTTTCGTCTTTCCTGCGATTATTTAGTTCAAACCAAAGATGACCTATAGGCCAATCCTCATCAGGAATATCTTTTACCAGACGAATCCAGTAATCGGGAACGCCCATAGCGAATCGGTAGTCGAAGCCAAACCCCCCTTTGTTTTGGGCTCTGGCTAAACTGGGCATGCCACTGACGTCTTCTGCTATTGTGACAGCGTCAGATCGTAGATGGTGAATCAATCGGTTAGCTAAAAACAAATAAGCCAGAGCATCCTCGTCTACGCCGCTGGTGAAGTAATCCTCATAGGAAGTAAATATTCTATTGATTCCATGGTTTAGGTAGAGCATGCTGGTTACACCGTCAAACCGGAACCCATCAACATGGAACTCATCAAGCCAGTAACGGCAATTTGAAAGCAGAAAATGCAGCACTTGAGGTTTACCGTAATCAAAGCAAAGTGAACCCCAAGTTGGATGTATTCCTCGTGGGCCTGCATGGAAATATTGGGATACTGTTCCATCAAAACGGGCTAATCCCTCGACTTCGTTTGGTACAGAATGGGAATGGACAAGATCCATGAGTACGGTAAGCCCCACTGCATGTGCTGCATCAATCAGTTCTTTTAGTTCATTTGGCGTTCCAAACCGTGACGAAGGCGCAAAGAAACTAGAAACTTGATAGCCAAAAGATCCATAGTAAGGATGTTCTTGAATAGCCATTAACTGCAAGGTGTTATAGCCGGCTTTGATTATTCGGGGCAACACCTTATTGGTGAATTCGTTGAATGTTCCGATTTTTTCTTCTTCTTGTGCCATTCCTACGTGGGCTTCATAGATTAATGGCGGCTCGTTTGGGCGTTTGAAATTAGGTATTTTCCATACATAGGGGTTTGTGGGGGCCCAGACTTGAGCGTTAAATATTAGCGTATTAGGGTCCTGTACCACGCGTCGGGCATAAGCTGGAATGCGGTCCCCCTCGCCGCCTGGCCAGTGCATCCTAAGACGGTAAAGATCGCCATGCCTAAGCTTATCGGGTGTTAACCATATTTCCCAGGTACCTATATCATTGATTTTTTTTAGAGCAAACTGTTGCTCTTCTCGCCAGCCAGTAAAATCACCTATTAAATAAATTGCTTCTGCGTTTGGTGCCCATTCACGGAAAACCCATTGTCCATTCCGAAAATGAAGACCGAAGAATTCGTGACCTGACGCAAAATCCCATAAAGTCATTTGGCCTTGAGTTAGACGCCTCTCTGTTAGCTCGATATATTCAAGTCGCCGCTTAATTATGTCAGAATATGGAATAAGATATGGATCGCTTTCCAATAGTTGGCTTACTTGTTTTTCAAATACATTCATCTAAATATCTACCAAATTTTGAGGCGCAACATTTTTTGTCAGAAGAATACAATATCAATGCCCTACAAGAGGATTTAGCAACTCATGCCCTTTAGCTTTAATCTTAAACGGAATTTTCACATATTTACCTTCAAGAATAATCCTGAGTGACTCCAACGAAGAGGGGTTATCGGAGAATAGAAGGACCGCGCCACCCCCACCCGCACCTAATGGAAAGGCTTCACAATTCTCTGACTTTGCATACTTTAACAATTCTTCGGCACCATCCATATAATTAGCGCAGAGTGCGGTTCGGATTTCACGATATTTTCGGATTGAATTAAGTGCTTGGTTCCATTTTCGAAGTCTTAAGGCTTCTTTAAATTCGTAGGCTATCTCTGGCGTCTTTCGGTGGAGTGCAAATCCTTCAGGAGTTGACAAAGCCTCTCTCCAAACTGAATTAACATCGCTACTGTGTCTTGTTTTGCCCGTATGATAAATGGCCATTCTACATTCAAGTTCAGGATAATCTTTTGGAGGTATCAATTCGGAACGCCATGATTCCCCGTAACCTGATTGTGGCTGATTAGGAATACCCCAGGGAAACCAAACATAATCAGTCACTCCGCCAAAGAGAACGTTTGATTGTTCCTGTGTACCGACAATGCTTACGCCTAAATCTTGTTCAATTCGTGAAGCCATGGAAACCAATTGCACTTCGCTAAACGGTTTACCTGCAAGTTCATTTGCAAGAATACACACACCGGTTGCGGCTGTTGCTGATCCACCTAGACCAGATGATTTAATATCTGAGCGCAGATTTTCTAGAACGAATTTTACTCCTGAAAGGCAGAAGACATCGATAATTTTAAGTAACCAGTTTTCTTTTGTGGGTAAAACTTGGCCGCACTTTGAGATTATTTCGAATCCATAATCTATCGATTTGACTGCGATCATGTCGGGTTCAAAAGGGTAAGCTGTTACTTTTGTGCCAGTATCGATAGTAATGGCTACGGTTCGGGGCAAGTTTTTTGTCCAAATTAAAGCTGGTTCATCTTCGATTTTTTTGGGGATTTGTGGCAGACTCCAGAGGGCTTGTTGGAATTCACGTAAATCTAAACTTGACCCTGGACCATCAATTCGTTGATGAGCTATGACAGCAGGTAGTAAATCTTGCTTTTGTCGCTCTTTTAATTGTTCGTTTAGATTAAGAAAAGACAGGCTCTTAGATCCTCCCTGAAAATTCACAAAATCTCTGATTGTATATTATTTTGTTATAAGTTAAGAGTTGCGTTTTCTGGGGGATCAATGATTAATCATCATATAGACAATAACCAAAACTTGTCTTTTCTCTAACAGATAACCAGTTTTGCACTCAAAAGCAGCTCTTTCCAGCACTTCTCATACGCTTTATAAGACCATTTAACCTATGTTTCAATAGTTTTTATTGCGGGTAGTTGAAAATGAGAGAAGAAATTCCGTTCCCAGATAGGGTTTTGCAAACATTGCATAACTTGTGTGGTACTGCTGTTGACTTGGCTTGGAAAGGCGATGAATTAGCTAAATTCATGCAAATAGACCCCAACGAAGTCGAAAGCGTGTTGGATAATTACAAATCGGAAGGTTTCACCGAAAACTTCGTTGACCCCAATGGTAACAAATGGTATTACCTCAACGCAAAAGGAATTATTAAGGTGTGTTCGCTTTTCACTTAGTAGATACTTATGCGTACGATTATTTTTTCGTGGGAGTATCCGCCGCGGGTCATAGGCAAACTTTCAGTATACGTAAAAGCTTTATCGAGAGGATTGGCTGCAAGAAAAATCGACGTTAACATCGTGACTTATGACAATTCACCCAGCAAAAGCCAGGAAGTAACAGGTGAAAAAATTGTTAGAGTATCAAACCCTGTTCAAACGCACATAGGAGTTTTAACATGGCTTTTAACCTTAAATCAAGAGATCGAAAGAGCAGCGGCTAACATTTATTACGATGCCGCTAACTTGATTGATGTGATGGACGTTTATGATTGGCATTTTATTCCAGCTGCAGCCACGTTAAAAAACGGTTTAGGGATACCTTTTGTTTATTCTGTTGAGAGTCTTGAGGATCATCGGTCTAACTTTGCAAAAAACCCAATTAATATGGCGATAAAAAGCATAGAATGGCTAGGTTGCTATGAGGCGGGCTTAGTCAGTGTAAAATCTAATTGGATGCGTGACGAAATTATTCGAATTTACAAGGTTCCCAAAGAAAAAATCAATGTTATTTCGACCGATCCGGAAAACTGGATATCGAATGTTACTGAAAAATACAAGTCGTTAGGCGGGTATTCAAATTGAAAGACAACTTAAGCGTCATGATGCTCTCATGGGAGTTCCCACCCAGAGTAATAGGTGGGATATCACCACACGTTTACTACTTATCTAGAAGCTTAGTCAAGCAAGGCGTAAGAGTTATTGTTGTGACCTGTGATTTTCCAGAAGCACCCGATTACGAAGTAGTTGATGGCGTTGAAGTGTATCGCATTGACTCCTATAAGAATCCTGCACCCGATTTTCCGTCTTGGATTTACTTGATGAATCTTAATATGCAAAAGGAATCTGCCCGATTGGTAAGAGAAATTGGAAAAGTTGACCTTTTTCATGCACATGACTGGCTAGTTGCAGACGCGGGTATAGGGCTTAAACATGTTTTTCGTAAACCGCTTTTGGTAACGATGCATTCAACCGAAATGGGTAGACGAGAGGTATTGCATACTACGACTGAAAAAATGATTCATGAAACCGAAGCTTGGTTAAATTATGAGGCCTGGCGAGTGATATGCTGCAGTGACTACATGGTTGGGCATGTAAGAACAATTTTTGGGCTGCCAAACGATAAGCTAGATATGATTCCCAACGGGGTCGATACCGAAACGTATGATAAAATCGAGGAAGACTTGACCGATTTTAGAGCTAAATTTGCTTTGCCAGAAGAAAAAATCATTCTCTACGTTGGAAGACTCGTTTTTGAGAAAGGTATCCAGGTATTAATTAACGCTGTGCCCAAGGTTCTAAGTAAGGCTAACGCAAAATTCATAATCGTTGGCAGCGGCTACATGAAAGAGCAACTGCTAAACATAGTTCGTGGAATGGGGCTTGAACATAAAGTGTTGTTCCAGGGTTTTATGGATGAGCCCTCTTTGCTGAGATTGCAGAAATGTGCTGATGTTTCGGTGGTTCCGTCGCTTTTTGAGCCTTTTGGGATAGTTGCTTTGGAGGCTATGGCTGCAAAAAGCCCAGTGGTTGTATCCGACACCGGAGGTATGTCTGAGATTGTGGATCATGACAAGACTGGCGTGAAAGTTTACCCGAATAACCCGGATTCTCTTGCCTGGGGTATAAACAAGATTTTGCTGGATGATAAATATCGGGATTGGATCAAAGAAAACGCCTACAGGGTTGTGCAGGAGAAGTATGGTTGGGATACAATAGCGCAACAAACCAAGCGTACCTGTGAGGGTATAATGAGGGAGCATTCTAAAACGGTCTGGGCTTGACTAAACAATTTTCTTACTGGTGCGGATAGAGGTTAGATAGCAGGCAATAATTAGTGTGGATTGTGGCGCGGGATGTGGGAATTGAACCCACGCGGCCTTTCGACCACAGACTTAGCAGGCCTGCCCCATACCAGGCTTGGGGAATCCCGCACGCCAATTACAGCCAATGAATACAAGGATATTTAATTAAAGTTTTCTGAATACAGCTAGATTCATTGCAGGGTATTAGAGCTAAAAAGGTAAGCCTAAACTCAACTTTTGGCTAAACCTTCCAAAAAGAGACCTCTTAAAAACAATTGATATCATGTACTACGAACTCAACCTATTAGGGTCCCCAAATAGAAGCTCTTTGCAGAGGGGAGTGCAACCTGAGGGCTCATCGACAGCGAGTTTACCAGCTATTAACTCCCGAAACTTGTAAAAAAGATTTCTTTGAAGATTATTTCCCCGATTACTCTTGCCCCATCATCGTTAGGATGTACTCCATCAATAAAGTAGTCTGGATGATTCAGCATAGGCGTGTAGGTGTCTATGAGGGGCAAACCGGTTTCGTTGGCTACCTGCCGTATCCGGGGAATAACTCCATCCGCCAAGTCGCTTTTGCTGATGCCAATGGTGTTATTGAAGACTGGCGGAGGAATCACCAAATAGATTTTTGGGTTGCTTTCTAGGGCTTGAAATTTGCTGATCAACTCTTTGTAGTCGTCTACGAATGTGTCAATGTAGGGGTAGACGTCTTGGCGGGCGTCGTTTGTGCCTAAAAGGATGATGACGATGTTGGGCTGGAACGCTTGTGCGGCTTTGGAGATGTTCTCAAGCAGGTAGGGCTCAACTGAACTAAGCGATACGGTGGCGCCGCAAGCTCCAAAGTTGGCTACTGTGTAGTTCTGGTTTAGCATTGCTTGAAGGTCGCTTACATAGGTGGTTATCTGGGTTATGCTATCGCCGACGCAGGCCACCCGCGTCAATTCCCCTGAAGGTTCCGTTGAGGAGGTTTTGAGGAAAACGGCGAAAGATGCTATCGAAACACCCGCAATCAGGATGACGGCTACTAAGATTTTGGTTTTTGTCGATGACATAGCCCTTAGTTTTCCACCTAAATGTCATGTAATTAGAGTGTTGTGTGCTCAAAAGTGTTTTCCAAAAGCACTAACCCTGTGATAGCACAACCTATTTTTCTGTCAGCAACCTGTGCATTATTAAGGGGATTTAATTGTCAGAAAAACCCAAGAGTGTGATTGATGCAGGCATGGTTAAGGCAGCTACAAAACTTTGTGCAGATTGCTCCTCTTCTCAGCAGATAAAATGCTTTGGAATCGAAGTAGTGAGTCGAGGTATAAGTAAAAACAGAAAATGCACTAAAAAGCTGCATGGTTTGCCAGAGTAACATGTAATAGAAAATCGTAGATTGATGTGGACTGCTGGGATTTATAAAAAACCCAAATTCAGATTTCCAGTTATAACCTAATCTTTTCTAAGGCTTTCAGTTGATTCTTTTCGTATATTAAATAGGCTCTGCTTCAGAAGCCTGCTTTACTAATGCATGCATAAGGTCTCTTTTAGTAATTATTCCTAACATTTTCTTCGGATTTTCAGGATCTAAAACAATGATTCTTCCCGTTTCAATGTTGCTCATTTTTCTAAATGCGTCAAGGGCAGTTTCTCCTGGGTAACAAACGTCTATATTTTTTCTGGCTATACTGCCTACGAGAGTGTTCCATCTTGAACTTTTTTCCACTTTTGATGCTTCTTCAATTGTGACTATTCCTGCAAGTTCCCCGTTTTCTTCAATCACCGGATACCCGGTATGGGTTTTGGTCGCCATTATTTTTAGAAGGTTGCTGATGGTCATGTTACTTGGGACAGTGGTTATTTCCTTTGTCATTATATCTTCAACTTTAACGGTGGCTAACAACTCCGTTTCTCTAATGAATCTTACTGGGACGTAGCTGTGGCTTTTTTCTAGTTTACTGCCTGCTATCAAACCGGTAATTCTCTTTTGAAGTGCAGCTATAATAACGCGTTCGAAAACTTCAGGTTCCTGTTGGATGTCCCGTGTATTGATTAAGCCTTTTTCGACGGTTGAATTAAAGTAGTCCTCTCCTGTTTTTGTGCGAATTATCACTACAGACCAATCTTTAAGTGGGAAAGCGCTTCCCACTGAGATATCCGATACTTCCGAAGTGTAGTCTATACAGGTTTTGCAGCTGGGGAGAATGTTATTTTTCACTTCAGACATTGGTATGCCTATTATTCCTCTTTTAGTTTCAACCATAAGTTCTCTTGAAAGGTGTATCTTTTCGATTTCTGAAGATGGTATATTGTATTCTCTTTCTAGATATTTTAGGAAAGGAGTTGCTGAAAAGGTTCCGAAACAGAATAAACCAATTATTAATTTTGATTTACCGCTGATCTTATGTTTCCAAGCGTCTATTTTGCGTAGCGCAAGAACTTGGCAGGGAACTCCTACGACGGCAATGTTTTTTCGGTGATAATTATCAACGGCTTCACCGTAAGCTTTTATGACCGATGAAGGAAAGAATTTGCTGCCTGTAGATTTGATGATTTCTTCTTGGAAAATTGCTACTGAGGATTTGGGTTTAATTGGGTTTGTGTCTTCAGTTTGGGTAACTACTGCACTGTCAAAAATTTTATTCTCGATCCCATATGCTAATAATGTGGTTACGACTGCGCCATCATGAGTTTGTTCCCGACGTTTCGGATCATTTGATTGTGCAAGCAGAATTCGTCTGAAATACCCAACGGCTTCACTTCTTCTTGGGGCATCAGAAATGGGCTCAAGGCTTCTAAGCAAGAGTGCTTCTGAATGGGGGCATACGGCATAACATATTGGACATAAATCAAGACTTTTAGAACAGTCAAAAAGTCTTTTGACCCCTTCATTTTCCACTTTTAAAGCATCGGTGGGGCATGTGGCTTCGCATGCGCCGCATTCAGTACAGAAATAATTATCAATTATATTCTTTTTTAAAGCATTATAGGCTATTAGCCTACTTTTTTCCAAGGATTTCCTCCATTTAATAATGCTCTATAAACCCATTTAAGACTTGTTAGATTTGCAACTTTTAATGCGTCACCTATTAACCAGTCGATCTCAGATCTATAATCTTACATAAAAAACAAAAACAATGAAAATGTGTACCTTCTGAAGGCTAAAACGTAGTTTGTTTATGGTGGGGCCGATGGGATTTGAACCCATGATCGCGTACGCCCCAGGCACGTATCCTGAACCATGCTAGACGACGGCCCCATGTACATCTTTTTTGCCTATGATGAGGTTAGCGCTTGCCGACGACATTGGGGTATTGAGGGTTTATTAGGTTTTCGAAAATACGTGACTCCTCCAATTACTTTGTCCTCATAACCTTGACTCAACAGATACTTCACCCGTGCCTTGTCAGTAGTGTCAATTTCTTGTACATCATGTTCTTGCACGTTAATCGAGCAGTATTTCGAGAATGTGTTCTTTAACCCGAAAGACTAACATCCAAGAGCGCGCGCTATGAGAAATGAGATTACTGTTGACCTCAAAAACAGCGCGCGCTAGTCGTTAACCAATAAAAATCCACAAGTTAGCCCAAAGTAACATAAGTGTAACAATAACTAAAGCTACAGCGATATATACAACCAAAAGCTTCCAAGTTTTCATCTTTTCACCTTATGGCACTCTGATGATTGGAGAAACAAAACTAACGCCTTTTGTAGTCGTAATAGTTGCTGTATAATAACCATGTGGTAAAACGCTGTTGAGGTTAGCTTGAACAGCACTAGTTTCGCCTTGTAGCAGAATAGCGGATAATGTAGCTGTAGTTATAATATCCGAATTACTCGCTTCTTTAATTATTATACCATTAAAGGTAACGTTCAAAGAAGGGGATTGCACTTTCATATGAACAATATTTTCTGGATTGTTGTAGAATGCAGACAATATTTTTGCATTTTCTGGTATTCCTATGTGTGGTCCATTAACAGGTGTAAATATGTAACTTAAAACCATTGCAAGAGAAAGTAGCGAAAAAAAGAATAACCCAAATTTTGAGGATTTTTTGATTTCCTCTCTCCTAAGGCACAGTGAAGGGCGGAGAAACGAATTGAGCACCTTTTGCGGTTGCAAGAGTTGCAGTATAGTTTCCTGATGGCAAAGTACTGTCAAAGTTAGCTGACATTGTTTTAGTTTGACCTTCAAGCAAAGAATCGGAGAACGGTATTTTATTTACAATGATACCATTTTGGTCTTTGATTAGTACATCCGAGAAAGTAATATTTTCTCAAATGAGTAAGCATCGAAGTGAAACGTTGACCCATTCGCATAAGCATTGGTTATATTGACTTTCGCATTTGAACTTGGAACTACACAAATATTACTAAGCTGAAATATCCACTTGTAAATAAGAAAATGAAGGTTCCCACAGCTATTATATCAAGTGAAGCAGTACCAACCAAGAGATATTTCTTCATTTTTTTAGCCTATAACTAAATCTCATGGTTGTGTTTGCTTTATAATATTTGTTACCGCTTGCTAACTAATAGGTATAATTTGGCAAAAAACCAAGAGAGGCAAAACTTGTTTTTAACAATCTATGGCACAGTGAAGCTTGGGGAAGGGAACTACCGCCCATTGCAGTTAAAAGAGATACAGTATAAGTTCCTGAAGTTAGGGTGCTGTTGAGGTTAACCGTAAGAGTTGTAAGTTGTAAATCTATTTAACGTGTAAGACACTGGAATATTTGCTACAATGCTTCCAGATTGCTTAATGATTATATTAGTAACATTGGCGTTGCTTCCTAAATCATTTACCGCTTGTGCATACACGGAAATAGAGTTTTGCGTAGAGTTATAGACGGCAGATTGAATAGCTACTTTTTCCTGATAACTTGATAGGATTGGTGAATGTCTATCACCTGTAGCGTAATAAGCAAAGATTCCGAAAGCAACTAAAGCAATTAAAGCTAAGCTGATTAGTATTTTTTTCATTCATTCCACCTTATTTCACCATAAAGATAGGGGAAGGGAAGCTACCGCCTCTAGAGCGCGCTAAACAAGCAGGGGCAACTATGTTACATTGAAGCTTGGTGACACAAACTTGCACCAGATTCAGTTAATAAAGTAACAGTGTAAATTCCCTATGGCAAAGTGCTGTTAAGGTTAACCAGAACATTCTTGGTTTGACCTTCTAGTACATAAATGGTCTATTGGATTAGCGCAACTCTATTTCCGCTTGTATCTTTAATGATTGCATTCCATAGGGTAATATTTGATAGATTTTGCGGTTACGATTATACAGTCTTGCTTAGAATAATAAACTGTAGAGGGTATAGATAATTTTTCTTGAAGTATAGTGAATAGTGGAGAATAAAAACCGATACCAGCAGAAGTTCCAGTTCTATATTGTAAGTTCCTGGTTTCAAAAACACCAAGTGGACTTTAACGGTGGTAGGGTTATTGTCTGTTAAAGTATGATTAAGTGCATTAATTGTACCAGTTTGCAAACAATGCCTCCAGCTTCATTTTGAATCCTTGCACCAATGATAGTTATAGAATTATTTGATATTTTTTTTACAAAGACATTAAGGGTATGATTGCTTGACACTTCTACCGCTTGAATAGCAAGGTTATTTTCAGGAATGGTGTGATCGGTTCCAGTGGTTCAAAAATTTCTAACAAATAAATTGGTACAGCTAAAGCAAAGATTACTAAGAAAACTATATTACTTTCAGATGTATCTCATTTGTACTCCGTTTAGGGTTGTTAAGTTCTGAATTTAAAACTTGTTAACGCTGTTAACTATAGTGGCAAAAAAGCAAGAACAACTATGTTACATTGATGGTGGGGAAACAAAGCGGCGCCTCTATTAGTTACAAGATTTGCAGTATAGGTTCCTGAGGGTAAAGTGCTGTCAAGGTTAGCAATCACTGTCTTGGTTTGACTCTTGAATCAAATAGTCTATTGGAATTATGGCAACATTATTTCCGATTGTATCTTTAATGAATGCATTGTTTAATGTAATATTTACTTGAATAGATTTCACTGTTAAGATTATAGAGTCTTGAGAAGAATCATAGACTATAGAGGATATAGCTAATTTCTCAATGGGATAATCGCCAAAATTAGGTTGACCACTTCTAATATCTACAGTAAAATAAGCATAGGTAAAAGTGCCGATTCCGATGGCAAGTAGCAAAAAAAGGATTAAAGCAACTTTAGTGGTTTTTTTCACTTCATTTCACCTTATGGCACAGTAAAGCTTGGAGAAACGAAGCTACCACCATTTGCAGTCGTTAGAGTTGCAGTATAGGTTCCAGATATCAAACTAACATTAACCGTCACAGTCTTTAATTGACTGTCGATTAGCTTGTAAGAGATTGGAATATCCGATACAGTGTTTCCCTTTTGGTCTTTAACAATTGCATAGTAAATGTTGCATTGTTTGAGGCCATGTTCATGGACTGTACAAAAACGGACAAAGAGTATTGGGTAGAATCATAAGAGGCAGCCTGAATAGCAATTTTTTCGTTTATTGCATATCCTTCCCCCCAACGAAGATGGTTTCTACTGTATAAGTCGGATTGCAAACCAGTTCCAAAACCAAGTCCAGCAGTTAAGGCTGTAATTAAAAATATAATTGCGAAGAGTTTTATCATTTTCTTGGACTCATTTTTGTTTGCTTTTAGAAAAATTAGTACAAAGCCAATGGGGATACAAGCTAAAGCGACAAAAAATAAGTTAAGAAAAAAAGGCAAACTGAAAATATTGAATATAGTTAACCCATGCATGTACGTTTGAAGGTGGATTTGGGTCCCTATGAGCAGAGCAAATAGAGTAGTTGAGATAATAGTGCCAAAGCGAAGATAATAAACCCGGTTTTTTGCAGTTTTTCCATCACATCAACCCAAGCGTAGGCATCACAAAGCCACTATCTCATAGTCACTTTGGAAATAAGACTTGTTAACGCTTGATATTCACTCTGAATTTATTCCATTTTGCATCGCGTGTGCGCAGCTCATTTCTTCCAAAAAACCTAAACAACATAAGCATTGCATTCGCCGCCACTCTCCTGCGAATCCTTTGGTTTTCTCTGCTTGTCAGGATCAACGCCAAAGAGATTGGAAAGAATACCCGCGACCTTCTGAAGGGAGGTGCAGCTAAGCAGGTGCACTGCTTCATTACAGCTAATCTAGCTGGTATGCTTCTTCGCCGTGTTGACTAAGGTCTAAGCCTTGATCTTCCTCTTCGGCGCTTACACGTAACGGCGAGAACATGTCAACAAGCCGCAGTATCACATAGGAGCCCGCAAACGAGAAGGCTGCAACCACAACGACAGCTAAGGCTTGGATACCAAGTTGGGCAGGGTTACCATCGATGAGGCCTGTTACTGCGGGGTTGACGGCTGCTGTTGCGAATATACCGACGGCTAATGCGCCAATAATGCCGCCGATTCCGTGGCAGGCAAATACGTCGAGTGTATCGTCGATTCTTGATCTGCCTGCACGCCAGTTAGCAACTAAGTTCGAGATTGCTCCTGCTGCTAAGCCTATGATGACTGCTGAAGTGAAGTCTATGTAGCCTGCGGCTGCTGTAACGGCTGCCATACCTGAGACTGCGCCCACAGAGATGCCGATGGCTGAGGGTTTGCCTTTGATTATCCAGTCAAGAACCATCCAAGTTACTGCTGCAGCTGCTGCAGCCAAGTTGGTTGCTACTGCCGCTGAAACTGCAAGTTGTCTGCTGCTAAGGCGCTGCCACCGTTAAATCCAAACCAGCCAAACCACAATAATCCTGCACCTAAGATTACATAGGGGATGTTTGTGGGTTTGAATTCAACGCCGTTAATCGTTTTCAGCTGTTTTATGGTTTATTTCTTTCAGTTGGTCTTTCCAGTAGATACAACCTTTTCGTCGTCCTACAACTAAGGCTGCTGCCAAGGCTGACATACCGGCAGTTACATGTACGACTATGCCGCCTGCAAAGTCCCATGCGCCGAGATTGATTAGCCAGCCGTTGACGTTCCATACCCAGTGAGCGACTGGAGCATAGATCAAAGTTGACCAAATAACCACAAAGATTAGCAGCGATTTGAAACGTATACGTTCAGCACAAGCACCAATAATTAAGGCTGGTGTGATGGCTGCGAATTTAAGTTGAAATGCAAATTGCAGGATTTCTGGAATAGCGGGCGCATAAGTAGTGTTTACAGTGTTTATTGTTATGCCGTTTAAACCAACAAGTGAGAGATTCCGATGAAGCCACCGACACTGTCACCGAAGACGAGGCTGTAGCCCCAGAAGAACCACACTAAGCTTACTACGGCAAAGATAGCGATGCATTGTACAAGGGTTGAGACCAAGTTTTTTTTGCGAACTAAACCGCCGTAGAAGAATGCTAACGCAGGAACCATTAACATGACTAATGCTGTTGCTGTAAGTACCCAAGCAATATCCGCTGATGCCATCCCAATGCCCTCTTAACAGATGTAAAGTAGCCTATGAGCTAAGCTGTGCATTTATTTCCGGGCGCTATTTAAGAATATCCGCTTAGAAACATGCGAAACACTTCTCCGCATATATGTCCAGCATATTCCAAGCAACATTTTTAATTTGTCTATCCCAGAAAAGAAAATTACACGATAACTGGACACACATCCAAAAAATCTGCATATTTAATTCAGACAATCAATAAACAAAACAAATAATTTGCAACCTAAAATTCGATATTTGCACAATGAAACATGTAAAAACAGTAGATACACACAATTTCACCGAAAAATGTGGAAATCAAAATAAAATGGAAAAATGAGCAGTTGAAGCTGCTCTTTTAATCCAGTTGGTAGGCTTCTTCGCCGTGCTCGCTTAGATCCAAACCTGCATCTTCTGCTTCTTCGCTAACACGTAGGGGAGTAAACATGTTTACCAGCTTCAGCAGGGCATACGAGCCGAAGAACGCAAACGGCGCAACCACCGCGATGCCGCTAATTGCGCTACCGAGCTGTGCCGGGTTTCCGAAGATAGGCCGTTTAAGCCGCCGATTGCTGCTGATGCGAAGATGCCTGTTGCGATTGAACCCCAAAGTCCGCCGACTCCGTGGCATGCAAACACATCTAAGCTGTCGTCGATTCGTGATCTGCCAGCTCTCCAGTTTGCAACTAAGTTGGATATTACTCCAGCTGATAAGCCGATGATCATTGCTGATGGAACGCTGACGTAGCCTGCTGCGGGTGTGATTGCGACTAATCCAACGACTGCTCCGATTGCGATGCCTGCTGCGGATGGTTTGCCTTTGATTACCCAGTCTGCAAGCATCCAGCTTACTGCGGCTCCTGCTGCTGCAAGGTTTGTGGTTACCAATGCTGAGACTGCTAAGTCGTTTGCTGCTAATGCACTGCCTGCGTTGAAGCCGAACCAGCCAAACCACAGCAACGCTGCACCCAACAGTACATAGGGAATGTTTGTGGGTTTGAATTCTGTCGCGCTGGTTTTTATGGTCTATTGCTTCCATGTGGCTTTTCCATGGAATACTGCAGCCTTTTCTTCTGCCAACGACAAGTGCTGCTGCAAGCGCAGATAGTCCTGCTGAAACATGCACTACTATGCCTCCTGCGAAGTCAATTGCGCCCAAGCCTTTGAGCCAGCCATCGGGGTTCCAGACCCAATGTGCAATTGGTACATAGATGACTGTTGACCAGAGTACCATGAAGATGAGCAGTGACTTGAAGCGGAAACGTTCAGCACAAGCGCCAATGATCAGGGCAGGTGTGATTGCGGCGAATTTTAGCTGGAATGCAAAGAATAGTAATTCTGGTATTTCGGGTGCAAGTGCTGGGTTTACTGTGCTGTATGCCGAGGCTACCCATGCCAAGTAAGCCTGGGCTAAATCCAATCACTCCACCTAAGGATTCTCCGAAAACGAGGCTGTAGCCCCAGAGTGCCCAGACGATGCTTATGACTGCAAAGATAACGAAGCATTGAACGATTGTTGATACAATGTTTTTTTTGCGGACTAGGCCTCCGTAGAAGAATCCTAGTGCTGGTGTCATTAACATGACTAGTGCTGTTGATGTTAGTATCCAAGCTATATCTCCTGATGACATTTTTCATTTTCCTCTTAACATTTGTTTAGTATTTTGGTTGTTTTGTTTGCATTTATCTCACTGCGCTATATAAGATTATCCACTTGGAAATATATGAAACATTTTCATGCATGTATGTTTAAAAAACCCGTTGATTAAAGAGCGGTTATCCAGTCAAAACTTAGAAAACAAGCGGTAAATAAAAACTTATCCAAAAAACCGAGCAAAAACAGGTCAAACAAACACTAAATAAAAAACGCTACCCCTAACCAAAAGTCAACATTTGCACAATGAAACATGTAATAACAATAGATAAACAAAAAACAAACAAAAAAAGCAGAGCTTCTTTGAGCTCTTATAGATCCACTGAATTATCCTCAAAAAACTAACCAAGCGTCGCGCACCAGATGCATATTCGACAAAAAAAATTAACCAATTGTTTAAAGGTCATTTGTAGAATTAGGGCAAAACAGCTCGCAACACAAAAACAGCTAACTATTGCAGCTCTGCACACAAAACTTATAACGACACAACGCTTCTTTGCCCCAATAGGCGACAAAAATGAAGTTTGGCACACTAACCTTCCAACCCCAAAAACCCAAAGGCTTCGACTTCCACGTTTACCGAGTAAAACCCGAAACAGGACTACGACTCACACCCCAACCGGACATGGCAAGCAACATCGCCGTCTTCGCAGACACCCAAACAGGACAAAACCATCCTGACTGGATTTCACAGTCACCGCTAGGCCAAGCTAAATTTGGAAACAACAACTTCAACCTCTACTGGAGCGTACTCTGCCCCACACAGCCAGAGTACCAAGAAGACCAGCTCAAATACATCGCTGAGGTTGATAGGCAATCGCAGGGGATTTGGTTAAACAGTCACTACTTCGCTGATCACAGCCACTGCACCTGTACACGCTGCCAAGAACTCTTCAAGAAAAGCGGCTTGGGCTGGCTAGAGTGGCGACGAAAAGTTGTTACCGATTATATGGAGCAAATCCGCGGTGTAGTCAAAAAAGAGCTTGTTTTGAGCGTTCAACCTGACCCTGTTAGTTCACTTGAACGTTACGGCGTAGACTTCGATGACTTCGCCAAATTTGCTGACCGCTTCAACGTAGTGATGTTTAGCAAGAACTATGCAACTCCATGGTACTGGGAGATGCTTACACGAGCCTTCAAGAAACTCCTTAAAAAACCGATCTACATAAACTTCTACGTGTACGGTCCAGGCGACAACCCAGCAGATGTGCCGACACCAGCAGAAATATTGACAATTACCGCTCGATGCGCAAGAGTTGGCGGCATTGATGGGTTTGTATATTTGAGTGATGGTGAGAAAGAGATGGTTGATTTCCAGAAAGCGGCAGTCGCTAATGTTGCGTTGCGAGAGAAACTCAAGACCTTCGGCGGAGAACCAGTGCAGGAATTCTTGGGCAGAGTTACAAGCTGGGAAAACATAATAAAATAACCAACACAACTTTTCTTTTTCCGTTATGTTTTTATCCGTTCCCAACGCTAGCTAATATGGATAGTTAGTGATTCTTTACGGCAGATTTCATAAGCAACATAATCTTAGCATCGGTAGCGCTATTCATCATCGTTGACCCAATAGGCAACATACCAATCTTCATGGGGTTAACGGAGAAGATTGAGCCATCAAGACGTAGGAAAGTGTATAATGTAGCAATGATTGTTGCTTTTGTTTTATTGCTGCTTTTTGCCTTTTTAGGTCAAGAGATCTTAACGATTTTTGGATTGTCAATTTATAGTTTTGAGATTGCAGGCGGTATACTGCTCTTGATAATTTCTGTGCGGATTTTGGTTTCGGGAAATATGCATGAAAATGTTGAATCTCCCGAAAGTTTAGGGGCCGTTCCGATTGCGATGCCTCTCCTTGTGGGGCCAGGCGCGATTACTACGACGATTTTTAATTTACAGGCATATGGAACCTTGATTTCAATTTTGGCGGTGCTAATTGTGTTGTCGATTACGTGGGTTATTCTACGATTTATCGGTGGAATTTATCGATTGTTGGGCAAAACTGGCACCCTTGTGATTGCACGGGTTATGGCATTGCTCATTGCGGCGATTGCAATTCAGTACATCTTAACTGGAGCTACGCATTTTGTTTTTATTCCACATACCTGATTATTAATATTTTTTCAGGTTACCTAAGCGGTAGGTTCTGTGCAGGGATTGGATATTAAGGTTCCAAATAAGGTCTAAGGTAAGATATAATAAAAACGATTTTTAAAAGTTGAGGGTATCGCCAAAAGGCTGGTGTTGATTAGGCGTCAAAGCTTGGCTGGAGACCAGTCAATTTGATGGTGCAACCGCATTTGCCGCATGAGATAAGTAACTCTGCGAGTTCGTCGTTGACCACTTTGGTGTCCAGGATTTGGTAGTTGTCTTCTGTTTCGTCATCTGGAGAAATAGACATTCGGCATTGTGGGCATTGAAATGAACCGTCGCCTTCAGCGTTAGCCAAGTTTATTGTGTGTTCGCATTTTTTTTCTGGCTTCTTTAGTTTTACCATCATTCTTCCTTCACTTCAAATTCCATTTGATTGTTTTTGTTAATTAACAATTATGAATTAATAGTCAATGAATTTTCTTTGTTTATATATTTTGACATTAAAAAGGGAAAAAAGAGGTTGCTTTTCTCCTTTTTTATGTGTCTGTTTCTTTTTCAAAGCATTCGGGGGAGATGTAGTCGCCGTATTTTGCTTGTGCTTCGAGTAGGCGTTGGCGTTGCATGTAGAGCATTCCGAACATTTCCAGAGGTGTGTCGGTGACGTTTTCTTGGTAGAAGCGTGATACACGGTCAATCTTTGATAGGTTTTCTGGTATGCGGATGGTGAATTGTTTTATGTAGTCTTCTTTGCTGTAGTCTTTGTTGAGCACTGACTTGAAGAGTTTCTTGAGGTCTGCGTATTTGGGTATATAGCCTGTTGGTGTTTTAATTGCGTCTGCTTCGCCGTGTACTCTGAGTTCCATCCACTTTACCCAGATGTGCTTGTCTTGTGGAGTGTTGAGGTATTTGCCTGTGGCGATGTCGCGTAGGAAGTAGTTTACGCCGAATACGATAGGTTGCTTTTTGAGTTTGCGGCCGAATTCAAGGTTGTTGTTGACGTTTTTGCCCATGGGAATGCTGATGAAGTCTTGAATGCTCATCATGTTGATTTCTGGAACACCTTCTTTGCCAATAGTGGCGAAGGTTGTTTCAGTTTCCAGTGAAGCACCATAAGCAATGATACCATGTTCCCAGCTGAAGCTTTGCTGAACTGGAACGTAGGCTTTTGCGTCTCGTCCACCATACATGATACCACCGAGTTCAACACCTGCAGGGTTATTGAGTTCGGGGTCACAGTTTTCTAACGCTTTGAGTGCTACTGCGTAACGTGCATTTTTGTGTGCTGCAGGGATTTCTGCACCTGTTTCGTCTTTTTTGCCTTCATACCATAAGCCGCTGTAGTTTATGCCTTCTTTTGGAAGTTCTTCACCCATTCCAAGCCAGTATGGTTTACCGTCTTTGACTAGGATGTTGGAGAAGATGATTTCACCTGGGTTGGTGAGGACTTTCCAGATTAGAGCGTCATCTTTGGCTTTTACATCTTGGATAATACCGAAGATACCTGATTCAACGTTAACTGCGCGTGCTGTGGAGTTGACGTCGCGAAGGTATGCGATGTCGTCACCGAGGATGGTTTCGCCGGGCAGCATGGCTGTTGAGGTTTTGCCGCATGCACTTGGGAAGGCACCTGCGAAGTAGGTTTTGCGTTTTCCATCGGGACCGAAGACTCCCATGAGCAGCATGTGTTCTGCTAGCCAACCTTCACTGCTGGCTTTGCGGATGGCTAAGCGGAAAGCAAGTTTCTTGAATCCGACGGAGTTGCCTGCGTATTGGGTGTTGACGCTGTAGATGGTGTTGTCCATGTGGTCGATGTAGATGCGTTTCTGTTTGTAATCGACGCTGACCATGTCGCCGTTAAGTTTTCCGGCAGAGTGGATAACGCGGAGAAAGTCACTTTTTGGTCCCGCCTTTACGAATTGCTCATAACCAGAGCGGTAGAGCAAGTCTTCAGAGTGGGAAACATACCATGAATCAGTGCATTGAATACCCAATATGGTGAAAATTGAGTTGGTTGGTCCGAGAGCGATGAAGCGGACAATCATGGTTTTACCTACCATTATGTCTCTCATTGCACCTCTGACTTCAGCTAAGCCTTCTTGCCGGTCCATTTGGTTGAGGGCTTTGCTAAATGTGACACCTTTTGGGATTAGGTATTTGGTGTTTGCGCGGTCTCTGCCTTGGTCTTGTTCACCATCAAAGTGAACGGTGTGACCTTCCATGGTTAGGACTGCTTTTTCTTCGCCGGTGGCAATCGCCTGTTTTCTTACGTAGGCGATGTCTTCAGCGGAGTCGCTGCAGATGAAGATTTTTTCGGGGTGGCAGAGGTCGCTTTCTTTAGCGATAAACTCATGCACGTTGGGGTTCTCTATTGCGCTCAGTTTTTTAAAGTCTGCAGCACTTAGTTTTTGTTGTAATGCTTCAAGATATGCATTCATAAATTTTTGTCACCGTAATTTTAGAGTTCTTGTACGTTTCCTGGTACGCGTGGGAATGGTTGGCATTCACCGATGTGTTCTACGCCAGTTATGTAGCCGACTATACGTTCCATACCTATGCCTGCGCCTGCAGTGGGTTTTAATCTACCGTCTTTGGCCATTTTTAGGATGATGGAGTAGTTTTCTTTTCTGACTTGCTCGCGTTCCATTTTTTCATAGATCTTTGTGTAGTCGTATTCGCGTCTGGCGCCTGAGAGGACTTCGCCGTATTGTGGCATGAAGAGGTCATAGTTGTCCCATTTACCTGTTGCGAAGTCTTCAAAGTCGTAGAATTCACGGGGAATGTTTACTATCCAGACTGGTTCTGTGATGTCTTTGCAGGTTGCTGCTTCCCAGTCTGCACCGTATTTGGCTTCAAGGTCTGCGCGGTCCAAAATCTTGAAGGGTGCTTTTGGAACTTTTAAGTCGCCGCGTCCTATAGCTTCTAATTCAGCTTTGCGTTCAGTCTTTAAGCCTTTGATTAGGGTACATATGGCTTCTTCGACTAGGGCAAAGACATCTTGGGTGGTGCCGTTGCGTATTTCGAAGTCGAGTTGGGTGAATTCGTAGATGTGTTTGCCTGTTTTGGCGCGTTCAGCTTTTTCGATGCGTATGTTTGGTGAGAGGATGAATAGTTTGTCGTATACGGTTGAGCATCCGACGAGTTTGTGGACGATCATGCTGGCTGTTGTGCGGACTGGTTTGCCGTAGATGTCTACTTCGATGCGTTTCTCGATTGATGCACCTGGGTCTGGCCAGAGGGGATCGGTGCTTTGGCTTAGAGCCACTGGGAGTAACCATTCAAAACCTTTGTTAACGTATGTATTGGTGAGGCTTTTTAGTGTGTAAGTCATAATTTTGCCTATGCAGGCTTTACGTTGTGTTTCTGGAGCCGTTAGTTGATCTAGCGGCTTTGGGAGTTGGATTATTTCTTGTTTGGTCAAGTCTGCTCACTTGGTGATGTTGTTGTTGGTACACTGTGCAGGGGAGGTAATAAATTTTTTATAATAAAACATGGATAATTTACAAATAGTACAAGCTTTTATACCAGAAACATGTAATAATTACACATGAGCGCCAAATTGGACGAGAAAGACCTCGCCATCTTAACCCTCATTCAAGAAAACAGCAAACTAACCGCCAACCAAATCGCCAAAAAAATCAGCACACCAATAACCACCGTTTTCGCCAAAATCAAACGAATGGAAGAACTCGGCATCATAACAGAGTACCGCGCTATCCTCTCAGCAGAAAAACTCAATTTAGGAACTGCCGCCTTCATTTTAGCCTCGGTTTCCTACCGAACAAAAGATGACATGCCAATCACGCAACGTGATGTCGCGGAAGAAATCGCCCGTTTCCCCGAAGTGCAAGAAGTCCATATTATCACGGGAGACTGGGATTTACTGGTTAAGCTTCGAGCAGAAAACGTGGAAGCAGTAGGCAAATTCGTCGTCGACAAACTACGCCACATCAAAGGTCTAGAGAAAACCTTGACATGCATGGTTTTCGAAACAGTGAAAGAGACCACAAGTTTACCGCAGGTTATACGAAAAACTCAACAGCTTAAGCCTTAGCTTCAGCCGAATAGTACAGCAGTGGCAACGCAAGCAGCACGGTGTTCTTTCCTTTCGGGGTCAGGGAGTATTCGACTCGGAGTGGTGGCCCAGCGGTGACCTTGCGGTTTATGTAGCCATGCGTCTGAAGCATCTTGAGTTTATCACTTAGTGTTCTTGAGTTTACGCCTAAGATTTTTTTAACTTCGCCAAAGCCTATAGTGTCTTTTAGCATTATGGTGTAGAGGATTTCTAGGCTCCATTTCTGGAAAATCATGTTGAAGCTATCCTGTAAGCTTTCCAGTTCAGCGGTGAGGTCGGTGGGTGTAATTTTTTGTTTCTCAATAATTGCATTAAAGGTTTCTTCTACGCCACGCAGGACTTGTGCCATGCGGGCTTCGACGATTTTTCTGAATTCTGCACTTAATGTTAAGGGGGCACTCATTGAGCGTACACTCGGTGTGGTTTTGCTCACTTCATAATTTATAAGCGTTTACTAATACAACAAGGTATACAAAGTAAAGTTACTCGGAGTGTACATTAGATGGAAAAATATGATGCCATAGTTGTTGGCGCAGGAACAGCAGGCTGCCTTGCAGCAAAAACCATAGCTGAAAAAGGCCTAAAAGTCTGTCTAGTCGAAAAGAAGCCAAAAACTGAAATCGGAGAAAAAATCTGCGGAGACGCCCTAGGCGAGCACCACCTCAAATTCTTGGGGCTTGAGAAACCTACTGGCGGCGAGTTAGAAGCAAAAATCGACGGCATAAAAATTTACTCCCCAGACGAAAACACCGTCTTCACCATCGCAGACAAAGACTTCGTCGGCTACCTACTCAACAGACGCCTATTCGGACAATGGTTACTCAAAAAAGCCATCGACAACGGAGCACTATTACAGGATAACATGAATTTCCGTAGCCCAATAATCGAGAAAGGCGCAGTTGTGGGTATCTCTGCTAAGAACATGAAAACAGGCAAAGTGGCCGAGATGCGCAGCAAAGTCGTCGTTGACGCTACAGGCTACTTTGGCATGGTACGCAAACAGCTGCCAGCCGAATTAGGCATAGACCGCGAAATAGAAAACGAAGACGTAGAAGCCTGCTACAGAGAAATTCGCCAACTTAAACAGGAAACAGAGAACACACGCTTCTGCGAAATCTACCTCAACCAGAAAGCTTCACCTGGCGGTTACGTGTGGATTTTCCCCAAGGGCGGCGCACGCGTAAATGTCGGTATAGGCACCTGTATGCGTAAAACCGGTTATCCTAACCCCAAAGAGCAACTCTATGCAACCGCATTCAAGAAGCCAATTTTCGATGGTTCACTTGTCCTAACTGGTGGCGCATGGTTTGATCCAGTTCGCAGGCCAATAGACAACATGGTCGGCAATGGAGTCATCCTAGTTGGTGACGCAGCATCGTTAGTTAACCCAATTCACGGCGGCGGAATAGGGCCCTCAATGTTATCTGGCTACTTTGCAGGCCAACAAATCGTAGAAGCACTCTCAAAGGGTGAACCAACCAAAGAAGCACTCTGGGGCTACAACAGCAAATACATCAGCACCTACGGCAAGAAACAAGGCACACTCGACATCTTCAAAATGTTCTTGCTCTCATGCAGCGATGAGGACCTAAACTATGGCATGAACCAGAAACTCATGACAGAAGACGACGTACTCAAAGCAGGCATGGGCGACGACTTCCACCTAAACATCACCGAAACCGCAAAACGCGTCTTCAGAGGCATACGCAAAGTCGGCTTCCTCAACAAGCTACACACAACCGTCACCATGATGAAGGGACTAAGTGCACACTACAACACCTATCCAACCACACCAGTTGGCTTTGATGCATGGCGTGCAGAAACAGTGCGGTTGATTGAAGAAGGCCGCAAAAAACTCGTAGATTAAGCTTCAATCTCTTCTTCTTTCTTTTTTTGTCTTTTCTAAAACCTTAAATTTGCATTGCAGCATGCATAACTAGTGGTGTAATTATGGTTTATTGCTCAAACTGCGGCGCACAAATCGCCGATGACGCATACTTCTGCCCAAAATGCGGCACCAAAACCCCTCAAGGGAAAACAGCAAAAGTCTCATACCCCTCCGATGAAATAAGAGATGCCTTCTATCAAGTTGGAATGGAACTCGAGAAAGCATTCAATATGGCCGCCAAAGAAACGCAAGCAGCATTTAAGAAAGTCAGCGAAAACATGCAACAAAAATCATCAACACAATCAAGCCAAGCAACTCAAAACGGAACGGTTGTTTGCCCTAACTGCGGAGCCAAAAACATTGAAGGCGCAATCTTCTGCCACAACTGCGGCAAAAAAATAATACCTGAAACGGGAGCAGGAAGCGCATAGAATGAGCCAAAACAAAACGCTCATCGCCTATGAAAGCAAAAGCGGCGCGACTGAAGAGTCGGCTAGAAAAATAGCGGATGTTTTGCGCTCTAAATACCAATTAGAAGTTGACTTGGTTGATCTGGGAGCTCAGAAAATTTCTGACTGCGCCCAATACCGCAACATTGTTGTCGGCGGCGGCGTGAGGGCGGGCAAAATCTATGGCAGAGCCCTAAAATGCTTAGAAAATAATTTTGAAGGTAAAAAAGTGGCGTTTTTTGTTTCTTCAGGACAAGGTGGAGACCCAAAAAGCTATGCCGATGCCAAAGCAAAATTCGTTGAAAACACACTGGCGAAGTACCCCAATGTTAACGCTGTGTCAACTGAAGCTTTTGGTGGACGCATGAAGATTCTGGGAAAAACAGTTTTTGACACAGTCGATTTAGCTAAGGTTGAGGCTTGGGCAGAGGAACTTGGCAAAAAGTTCACCCAATAATTTAATATCTCGAGAGCTATCTGGTTTTGCAGTTGACCCGTAATGGCTCAAAACAAAACGTTGATTGCTTACCAAACAAAACTTGGCGCCTCAAAGGAAACTGCTGGAAAAATAGCGGATACTCTACGTTCAAAATATCAGCTTGAGGTTGACTTAGTTGATCTCAAAGAGAAAAACCTGCCAGATTTAGGGCAGTACCGCAATGTGGTTGTCGGCGCCGGCGTGAGAGGTGGCAGAGTTTATGGCAAAGCTCTAAAGTTTCTTAAAAACGATTTTGACGGCAAAAACGTCGCGTTTTACACTTGTTCCTCTTGGGCTGGTACCCCTGGAAGCTTTGAAAATGCCAGAAAAAAATACATTGATAACACAACCTCAAAATATCCGCAGGTAAAATTTGTGGACGCAGAAGCGTTCGGTGGACGCATAAGATACTTTGGAAAAACAATGTTGGATAACAGGGATATGACTAAGGTTGAGGCTTGGGCTGAAGGGCTTGGAAAAAAATTCACCCAATAAACCGGCCGTTACTAAGGCGGGCGCTTTGCTTTGTCCCACATGCTGCGTGGAATATGTTGAGGTAACGTTTGACTGCGAATTCGATGGCGTTGTACTGCATGATGTGAAGGCGCTTCGGTGTCCAAGGTGTGAGGAAGAGGTATTCTCCCCAGAACAACAAAAAGAGATTAGGAAACGAATTATCGAATAAGGATGTAAACGCAGGTTTAACTCCGGATTCAAAAAATAATATCGCCTATTGGAAACCATACGACATCTCGCAATTACTTTCCCTCTATATATAACTGATAAAAAAGTCAAAATAGGTAAAATGCATCTTAATCAGGTTTTTTCTCCATGAACTGCTTGAATATTTTATAGATGTTTTCAGCACCTATTATTTCGGTGTCAGCTAAATACCACTCAGATGGATACATAATGAATGGCTTAGACTGACCACCCCCAAGCCCACCATGACTACCTACAAGTTCCTCAAAAGCAGCAACCTCATCCTTTTCGGCGTCGTATAAACTCATTACCAAAATATCAGGCAGAAACTTGAAACTATCAGTTCTTAGTAAATGTGAGGCGGCATGTTCTCCAAATTTCTCCAAGGGATTCTCGCCTTCAATTTTGTTACTATTCAAGTAATACGTACCTTTTCTTCCCATAGCTATCGGACCATTTGCTTTTGATCTTAACATAATAAACCCTACCCCCTCATGATTTTTTAAGCCATCAATCATTTCGGGGTAAGCTGCATTTATTTCCTCTAAGGTCATTCGCTGAGACCATCTGGTGAAATAAATCAAGCCAAGATTGCCTGATGCTAAAACGATAGCTTGTGCACCTTTTTGTTTCTTCTCTTTAGAATGGGGCTTTAATTTACGGTTGACGGCATCGCTTGGGGCAGTTATCATTTGTGAAAAATGATCTTGGTTTGAATCTAGCTCATGATAGATTGTTTCTTTCTCAGGCAAGAGTTTCTTGACTAGTTCATCTAAGCTTAAGCCAAAACGTTGCTTGAAGGTAGCACCATTTGTTTGTCCATGGTCCGAAAGAATGCAGATGTTATAGGTTCTTTTGCTATATTTTTGTGCTGCAAAAATTCTGCTTATCCTGTGGTCAAGCTTCTGCAAAGCGTAAAAACTTTCAGCGTCAGTTATACCACAATGATGAGCGATTTCGTCGTAACCAAAGTAAGTCGTATAAACTACATCTTTGTCGCCTGCAATTATGTCGCCGACTAAGATGTATGTGCTTATTTCTCTTAGAATGACATTTGCACCTGCTCGTCCAATGAAGTATTTTAGTCCACGGTGGTGAAGTCGGGGTTGAATATTTCCTCTCCATTGTCTATATCGAGACCTGACTTCAAGAATCATGTCTATTAATGAAAGTAGAAAAACCCTTGCAAAGTTGTAGGGTCTAGTATAGAAAGCGTTCCATGATTCGCTATATAATTGCTTGATATCTTTTAGAACGCTATACACAAAAATGTTATCCTTAGAATCTCCCGTGAAGAGATTCGTAACTGCTCCTCCGTTAGCTGAGAGCAATCCATTACCATCAGAAATCCGGGCTTGTATCATGGGGGCATCGCCAATACCGTTTGAAGATACAATTTTGTTAGTGGATTTATCTACCCAGCGAAAAGCAGGAATATCCTTGTTACAACCGTGAAGTATGCCTGCTTGGCTTGCACCTGTTTGAGAAGAAAGATCCGTTTCCCACCCTCTAATCGTATGGCTCCCCTTTGTAATTAAATCAGATAGGAAGGGCATTTTTCCGCTATCTATTGCCGTCCTAAGAACCGCTTCGGATAAACCGTCAATTTCCAAGAAAACAAACCCTGGCTTTCCAGTTGTATCTTCGAGTTTACCCTTTTCCGTTCGACGTTTAAGATGGGAATAGACTGAACGAGCGTAAACGTCATCGTCGTCAATATTTAGAACCACAGTTACAATCGCACTAACAATAGCTATAGTAATAGGGGCAAATATCCAACCCCAACCGCTAATTGTTACGCCCGGAATCAACAGGCTGCCTAACCATAAAATAAGTGTGCTTAATACAAAAGAGCCTAATCCAAAAGTCACAACGAGAAAACGCTCAAGCCACTTCAAAAGTAAAGGCCAAAGAAGAAAAATCAAGAATGCAGACAACATCGTAAAAAGCAATCCCGAGATAAAATTACTAATGTAGAGCCCCGGCGTAACAAACGAAATTAAATAAATTGAAATTGCAAAAAGAAGAAATTGTGCAATTGTTCGTTTTAGCTGTTTAACCATAAACATGCCTCACATTAAACTAATCACCGTTATTTCGGGAGGACAATTTATGCGGAGCCAATAGCTGTTTGTTCCTAAACCTCGGTTTGTATATAATATCATTCCGTCAACATCATACCTACCAAGGGGGTACTTGATAAATTGATGGCCCCTAATCGGGGTTCCTAATTTAGGGATAATAAATTGACCTCCGTGCGAATGACCGGACAATTGCAAACTAAACCGTTTGGTGGCTGCGCTCTTGCTGGCAAAATCCGGTTCATGGACCAACAAAATTGCAGGAAAACTAGAAGGTATTTTTTCCAAAACAAGATCCAACCTATCTTTCTTGAGCATTACGCTGTCAACTCCAGCAATAATTAACTTGGAGTTTGATTTCGTTGCCTCAAATATATTATTGCTAATATCCAAGATATTGCTCTTTCTCAAAATATCCCGAACCTTGTCAGCACCTGCCCAATAATCATGGTTGCCTAAAACCGCAACTGTCGCCTCCTTAGGCTTCAATTTGCTAAGCTGCTCAATCAGTTCTTTAGCCATATCATCATTTAAAAGATATGAGACAAAATCGCCGGTTATTGCTACGAGATCGGGGTTGCTTTGGTTGATGAGATCAACAACTCCTTTGAGGCGCGATACAGAAATCCATTGTCCATAGTGGATATCGCTAATATGCACTATTTTATAATCTTGAAAGGCAGAAGCTAAGGAGGGAATTACGATTTTTTGTTGCTCAGTTTTAAAGTTTTCTGGGTCAAACTTTCGCAACCCGAATTTTGCAGATAACCTTGATATTCTATCTTGAAGGTTTCGCCGAATAAGAAAGGAGAAATCATTTCTATTTACATCTCGGGATTCTGTCATTCTGTTTAAAACCAGTAAATAAATAAAAGAAAAATGGAAGTATTAAGCTTGAAAGTAAAAAGCTAACTGCGTGATCTGTTCTAAAGTGTAGCTTTAAATTTAAACTATCATGAACTTGTGGCTGAGGGTCAGGCGAAGCTGCCATAAAAAATCAAGCTTGATTTATCATTTTTGCATTATAGTTTTAGTTGTTACATCAATAGCTATGTCCGGCACTCAATAATGGTCCTTTACACCAGTTGAGAGTACAAATAAATAGGGATAAGAAACAGATCGTAACTGAGCCCCAGCTATGGTCTTTTTGTCAACACAAAGGTTTCCTTGTCATACATGTACTCGCCATAGCGGGTTGCATAGTAGAGTCTTAGGTATTCAGCTGCGAAGCGTGGCTGGAACGGCAAATCCGATGGCAACAACTTCTCTTTGATTTTGAGTTGCTCGTTAATGGCTTTTTCGGCTAAGGGGTAATTGAGCAGGAATTCTTTGCGTTCAGCATAAAGCGCCAACGTCTGCACTGATTCGTCCACGTAATCGAGATATTTGGGTAGATTCGCCATGATTTCATTGATTTTGTATTTCGATGGGTTTGAGAGCATCTCTGTTGCTTGCTCGAGGCGTTCGCGTAGTGAACCGTTCTTTTCCCAGAGATAATCTTTTGTGGGTAATAATCGGTCGATTGTTTCTTCGTCGCTGACCATTCCCTTGTAGAGCATTGAGAGGACATCGTTTGCCATTGCTATGAAGCCTTCAACATCTTCCTTTAAGCCAACAACATCCTGCAGGTCAAGTTTGTCCTCATCTTTTTCCGCTCGCTTCTCGGCAATGAGCTTCATTCCATCCGCCTTTTTTGCATAGGCGAGAACTTTGGCGGTATTGTCACCGAAAACCGAGGGTAAAACCTCGCTCTGATTACTCAAACGTGCAATGGGTTTTAGCGAATTCTGAAGATACCTCATTGTTGCTTGTATGTCTAAACCGTATTGGCGTTTCCAATTGTTTAGGGCGTTGTAGAGTGCTTCAGCGGCGATCCATGGCGCTTCTTTCTTTGTTATCTTTTCTGCTGCGAATTCGACGGCGTAGCTCTTCTGTGGCAACGCTGGATCATACAGTGGCCTAATGATGCCATAGATTGGTTCAGCAATTGCAGAGACTTCTTTGACGAGTTCCCGTCCTGCAACGATAACTTGTTTGATGGCTTCGATGCGTTGCTCAAGGGGCATCTCTTTTTGGTATTCAACTTTCACTGTGGTTTTTATGTCTAAGCCTGCTGCTTTGAGTTTTCCAATCCAATTAGCGAATTCGCAACTTGAGAAAATCTGGTATTCCGAGAGAATCGTGTTAAGCTCAGCTTCTGTGGCTTCGTAGTCTTTGCCGAGTTTGTCAAGCTCATTGAATTTATCATCTAAATCTTGTTGTTCAAACTCTTTGAGAGACGCTCTTTTTAGGATGTCTTGGATGGAGTCTTTTAGAACAAGCGTTTTGCCTTCAGGCGAACTCACAATAACCGGAATGTTCGCTTTGACATTCGCCAGTTGATCTTCAAAGCCTAATACTTTGTTTAGGAGTGTTTGAGCTTTTTCTGTGATTTGCTGGTTTGTCGCACGATTCTTAGGAGAGTAATCTATAAACATAACAGGCAACGTCAAAAGCGCTGTTCCCAAGATGCCCAGCACCATCGCTACCGGTCCCACTTCAGCCTTAAACGCCAATGGCTCCTGCAATGCATCCAGTAGTATGAAGAATAATGCTGCAGCGATTGTTGCCATGAAGCATGGGAATAATCTGTCGCCGTTACCAACTAAACCCTCTTTGACCAGCATTCGTCCAAAGAAGATAAGAGTCAAAGCAAGCCCAGCAACGATAACTACAAACATGAGAATACCTGGAATCGAGTCAACGTATTGGGTTAGGGCATCTTTGATTGTGCGTCCTGCCCAATCTGGAATCCAAGTGGTTTGACCTGCAATGTCATAGATTACTTTGGATGTGTCATAGAGCCGGAACTGGTTCATAGAGGAGGTTAAGTCCCCAGCAATGTTGCTTAGCGACACAAAGACTGGTGGAGCAGAACCAACTTCTACCCACCAATCAGAACGTTCAATCGCCATAACCGTGTATTGGTAATATTGCATAAGCTGAAGCGGCACTGAGAGGAGCACATAGTAAACGACGGTTAAGCCGACATATTTTTTGAAGTAGACCGCTGAAGCCAAAATCAGCGGAATAGCCATGAAATATGCTGGTGCAAAAAATAGTATCACAAAAGCCAAAATACCAAAATCAACCGCGAGTGCACTTTTGTAGCGGTTGAACAGTAAGGGCATAACAACAAATAGGGTCATCCAAACAACGATGAATACCACACGGACAGGTGTGTCACCGAGGAATGAGATGAAGTATAACTGAGCCAAATGGAACATTAAACCTAAACCGAGGATTGCACCACCTATAGGCATGCCGAATCGTGGTTTCTGGTAAGTGGCAAATGCAACCAAAACAGCTAGCAGTATAGGTAATGGCTGAGGAAAAAGCGGCAGATAAGACATACCCAGTGCCATAGCAATAAGCGTAACAACGAAAGTGAACATTCGAAGCGTCTGTGTTTCAGCTTGACGTTCCCGTTCTTCCTTTTCTTTACTTTTCTGTTTTCTATTTTTATTCCAATTGCTTATTCCAGAAAGTTTTAAGGAGGGCTTCTTCAAGCAATCAACCTAAAACCTTATTTCGTGTGGATGCCTCTTAAAGCTTATGTAGGTACCTCGGATGAAGGATAGCAAAAACGCTTTTAACATCCTAGTTAGCATCGAAAAACACATCGAAAATCTAAAACCTCTGGTTCCTAAGCAAGCTATCATCTGTATTGGTGAATATCCAATTAAGGCGCTGCTAAGAGAACCAACCGTTAGTAGAGATGGTACCTTGCCGATTTTTATTGAAAAATCAAGCGATGACATCTACAACTGGATTCCGAAGGGTTATGACCCGCATTTGGTGTTGGGTTTTGAAGATGCAGATATCGATACCCACTTCTGGTACCAGGTACTCCCAACAATCATCCGTGACAAATCGGTTATTGATAGTTTAAAGAAGCGCTCCGCAGAGAGACTTCGCGGAGCCATAGTTTTCGCCTCAATCTGGGATGGAGTTGGCAGCGCCGCCCTACCAAGCTTAATAACTAAATTTAATAGACAAAGCATCGATTCACTCTCCATTGCAGTTTTTCCATCTAAAATTCAGCCTGCCGATGCCCACTTCAATGCTTATGCCACACTGCAAATGTGCATGGCCACAGAAGGCGCTACAGTTGTGCTTTTGGGTCGAGATCAACTTGAAACTTTTGAGGGCGTAGACAAGAGTGGCGTTCAAATCAAGGGCAACAACGTAGTCAATTACATGCTAAACATGTTTTTGATGAAGGAATCGCTTGTGCAGGAAATCAGCGAGTTATCTCGCACCTTTAACATTAAGCTCTTCAGCGCCATTGCAGTTACGGCAGCCAGCTATCGCGTATATGGCTCCATAGAGAATATGCTCGACACTGCCTTGCTAAAACCCCTTTCAACATTTGACTTTTCCAGCTCAACACTACTCTATGTACTCTTACGCATGCCAGCTGACCTGAAAGATAAGATTCCAAGGGCAAAAATTGAGTTAGCAATAACAGATTGGTTTAAAGAAAAAACCAGCCCCCAATCCATTCACATATCCGAGCCAATCTACACCGAAGACATGAGTGACCGCATCGACGCAGTGCTGTTTGTCGGCGGATTTGATACCTCCAAGATGTTTGAGGACTTGGATACGAAAGTTGCGTCACTCAAACGTTCAGCGATTGAGAGGGGTTTGATGACTGAGGATTGGCAGTTACCGTTTAAAGTTGAGGAAGAACCAGATATAATCGAGGCACCAGCAACCCCGGAGCCAGTTGAGCCAGAAGAGAAACCTGTTCCAGAGCAACCACAGACAGCGGAACCAGTGCAACTCACCCCGATAGAACCCCCGCAAACGGTAACAGCAGAGATGCCACAGCCAGTCGAGGAAACACCCGCACCAGTACAAGAGCCAACACCAGTTATTGAAGCAGTAGCGTCTACCAACGAAGAGAAACTTGTCGAAATAACGAACACAGAATCGCAACCTGTCAGTATTGAAGCCAAAGTACCAGTCGAATCACCGAAGCCTGAAAAGCCAAAAAGATCTCCAAGAACTAAAACCCCCGAACCTAAACCAGATGAAACCCAAGTAGCCCAAACTGAGAAACCTAAGAGGACACGCAGAACCAAAGCTCAAAAGGTTGAATAAAATAAAAATTTTAGGGCAGAAGAAAAAAAGCTTCTGCTAACTAAGCTTGTTTCTTGTTGTTGCCGTTACCGTTAGTAGCTGTTGGTGCGTAGCCATTTTCTTGGTTGATTTCTTTGATTATCTTTGTTGCGTGTACGCCATGTTCCAGTAGGAACGACCGTGAGAGGTAGCGTTCGAAGTCGTTTGATTTGCTATAGAGATTTTGCATTTCGTCGAAGGCTTCCATGTCTTCATGTCTACCACGTCCACCGACTACAAGTACCCGAGTTGTCCATGCATCTCTTGATTCGACAACACGAACCGTGATGGTTCTGGAAACTTCGCTTGTTACGTAACCAGCTAGTGCAGTGTAGACTTCCTGTGACATATCCTCAGTCCACATCTTTGGCGGTGTAGTAACGGTTACCCAGATATAGTCGGTCTTGTAGGTTGGTTTGTAGCCCATAACGGTTGGAGTTTTGAAGCTGCGGACAACGCTTTTTATGTAGTCTTTAAAGTGCTCCATGTCGAGGACGTCTTTGTATATTACATCATGTGTAAGGGTATCTTCTTGTTCTGTTAAGATTTTGAAGACGATTTTGAGCTGTTCTTTCTCAGTTAAGTCAGCGTTTCTTTCGAAGTAACGTTTGGGTGCAACAATTTCTGCGATCTTAGCCTTGTATTCGTGGTGGGCATCAACAATTTTGTTTAAGCGCTTGCGGTAATCAGATGTTAATTCGAAGCGTTTGCCAAGTTTCTCGTAGAGTTTAATCGTTGAATCAACTTTGTCGAGGTTCTCAATTGCGATAGCTTCTTCCTCAGCAATTCTTCGTAAATCACGGTCAAGACCAAGTAGTTGTTCACGTGCATAGCGTTTGGAGCTTAAGAATTTGCGTACTTGACGCTCCATCTTGGTTTTATCGAATTCTTTACGTTTCTTGACTTCCATGACACGCATAACTTCGTTGTCGAAGTTACCGCGTTTTTTCATTCGTCTTTGCTAGAATTTCGCTGATGTATGTTAGGTGTTCGTCAACCATTTTTGCTTCGTCTGGAGGTGTGCGAAGCATTAACTGAATTAAGAGGTAGATCGTACCCAATTCTTCTTGGATATCATGTAATTCTTCGAGTTCAGCTTGGCATTCGGGGAGAACTTCGTAGTAGCGTACTAGGGCTTCTGTTACGTATCGCGTTTCATCATAGAGTTTGAGTAATTTGAGTGTTTGTTCTGCAAGTTCGGAGATGTTTACCAGGTCTTGGAGGATTTTCTTTTGGCGCAATGTGAAAATTTGTGAGCTTGGGATAAGCTGGTTTAATCGTTCAAGGATTGCTGCTTTGTATTCGTAGAATTCGAGGTGTGTCTTGGTGAGTGTGGTTAGTAGTGTTTCGAGGTTGTCTAGTTTTCGTGAGTCATCTTTTTTGAGGGTTAGGTTGATAATAGATTCTTCGATTGGTCCGATTTTGCCCATTAGTTTTATGGTTTGCAGGAACTTCATTATGTCGTCTAGCCAGTTTTTAACTTGGATTTCGACGCCTTTGACGTGTAATTCGACGTCGTCTTCGAGATGGGGGTTGCTGTTGATGATGGTTTTTAGTTTTTCGTCGAATTGCTCTTCATTGTATGTTCCTGTTTTGATGAGGTAGTTCTTGAATAGTTCACGTGTGACGTCGCTGTCTACTTTGATAATGTTTTTGATTTCACCAAGTATATCGAGTTTTTCTTTGCGTGATTCCTGGAGTAGTTGCATGCCTTCAAAACTCATCTTGTACGCGGCTAGGTAATCTTCGACTGGATACATGACTTTAATCATGCCCAATGTGTGCGCTGAATTGTTGGTTAAGCCAACTTCGGTGCCGATGCCGCCTAAGAGGTCTGCTAAGTCAAAATCCATCAAGGTATAAAGTAGGTCCACGACCATGTCATCCATTTCTTTTCTGGCGGACACTATGTTGCCTACTTTTGAGAATGCTGGAAGCAGTGGCAAATAGACGAGTGCGTTTAGTGGGTTACGGTAGAGGTCGCCGTAGACTTTGCAGACATGCTCATTGTAGTCTTTGTTGAGTAGCAGGGAGAGTTCGTTCATGGCTGTAAACGCTGAGCAGCCTTTTGCTGGAGGGTCATCTCCACCACAGGGTGTGATAACAAACGCAATCATGGGTACTCCTGAACCAAGTACCTTTCGCATGTGTCGGGCGAAGTCAAAGAATATGCCGCTTCCAGTACCACCACCCATACCATAAACCAACACAACTGTTGGTGTAACGATGGATGATAGCGCTTGTTCTTTGAAGGAGTTAATGCAGTTTTTGATGATGCCGAGTTGGTAATAGTTCAGGGCGTAGATTGCTTTTGCGAGGGCTCGTCTGCGTCCTGCGCCGCCAGCCATTGGAGGAACCGCCATTGTGGATTGTAGCCATGGAGTGTAATTTTCAAGTTTTGAGCCTTCGCCGATGATGTATTCGCCGTATTTTTGGTTGATAAAATCAAACATGGCTTCGGCTGTTGGGAATTTTACGGATTCAGCGATTAGTCGCCATCTTTCCCGTGGAATGCCGGCTTTGATGAGGGCTTTGGAGATTTGTTCATGGGTTTCTTGTAGGCTGCGGATTTCGGGGTCAGCGATGTCGATGGCTAAAAGAGAGAGACGGGTTAGGTCGTTTTCGATGAGTTCTCTTGTTTTTTTGTTGATGAGGAAGGATTCAACGATGTTTGTACCCGCTGAACCCAATCCGATCAGTTGTACACTATTTTGGTATATTCTCGTAATTTATCACATCCCAACTAAATGTTTTAGGCGGTCTTTTATTGAATCTAAGTTTGCGGACATTGCACGGTCGATTTTGGCTGCTCTCATTGTTAGTCCTTCTAAGTCTTTAATTTGGTCTTCAACGACGAGTTGGAAATAGCTTACTTTACTGCGGGTTCGAATAAACAGAATCAAAAATATTACAGCAACTGCAGCAGTGACTCCAACGATGGGATAAAACAACACCTGCATAGTTGAACCTGCGGGTGCATTGGCACCTATACCATTTAGCAATGCCATCGCGTTTTCAACGTCTCCACCTTCAGCTACATCCTGAGCTATTGTGAGAACATTCTCATACATAGCAGTATATCCAGCATCCACTCCGCTGGCTTTGAGTGATTCCAGTTCATCCTGTTTTTGGCTCAAGAGGGTTTCGAAATTACCCATTTCAGCGCTGGTTGAAGTAATTGTGATTTTGTCAAGCGCTGTACCAGATGGACCAGCTAAGGTAACAGCTGTTATTGCTTTAGTGGTACTGGAGCTTGATGGAATCTTTCCATTTAGGGTTATTTCGAATGTACCCTCAACCCAGTTAAATGTTGTTGATGCAGTGTTTGGGCTAAAGGATGAACCTAAATCATAGTCTGTTCCTTCGTACACCCAATATGTTCCAGAAGCTGGCTTTGACAAACCAGTAGTAAGCTTCAAATTGCCTTCCCCAGAAGCTATAACGTTTACCGTAAATACTACCCTAACTCCAGCGCCAGGCAGTACAGGTGAAAACGTTGATGTCACGTTTGTAGCAGCCTTATGCTCTACCAAGAGCTCATTTGTTGTTGAATCAAAAATTTGGTAATCAGTTATCCATTGATTATCACTTGAAGTTTCAGCTTGAGTTAAAGAAATTGCTGTTAAAGATATGGTGGTTAATAATAAAACGATACTTAAGGATAAAACCTTTTTTTGCATTTGAACCCTCCTGAATTCCCTTATTAAATGACACATATAACACTTGCGATATTTCGGGTGTATAGAGCTAGAAATAAGCTGCTTGGGCATTGCATGGCTTAATGGGCTGGGTATATACCCTCTTTGTCTGCTTTGTTAACTCGACTTCGCAAACCAAGCACTCGACTTTACAAGACTAGCGCACTGCAATTTTCAAAAACCCATAAAATAGATCCTAACGATAAGGAAACTGAAAATTCAGGAAGAGAGAAGAAACTTGACGACAAAAATCTTTGGAAAAACACTGCATACCCCACATCTTAAAAGAATCTCTAAACCCCTTGGAATAGCAATCAGCGCACTATTCATCATCAGCATGATATCAATTTTTGCATCGCCATCAGCAAAGGCAGCCACCACTTCTGCGCTGCATACCTCAGGATCTTATATCCTGGATGCAAACGGCAACTCCGTTTACCTCCGTGGTATGGGAGTCGCTGGATTCGCTCCAGACTTACTGCTTTGGGGCAATGGAGGCAGCGACAATTGGGGTAATCAATGGAACTATAACCCCACAACAGTGATGGATCAAACCTTCGATGCAATGAAGAACAAGTGGCACATTAACATGATCCGTGTCTTTGTGTATCCAAGCTGGTATTACAGAGACAACATCGTTCCAGCACAGGAAAGCTCAAGCTATTCAGGCTCAACAACACCAATCAGCGTCAAAGGCTACTTGAAAACTCTATGCCAAGAAGCAGACAAATACGGAATCTACGTAAACATCGTACCATACATGCTAACACCATCCTCAAGCAGCTTTGACAAAGACTCATATGCAACCAGCAGTTTCGGTTGGCAAGGAATGCCGATGATGGGCTGGGATGCCGCAGGCACAAGATTCCTCCAAGACGCAGGCTACGGAAACAACGAACAAGGCTTCTGGAACTGGTTCTGGTCTGACATGGCAACCACCCTGAAGGATTGCCCAAACGCAATCTTTGAAGCTTGGAATGAACCTAACGTTGGCAGCGATGTTGATGCAATCCCAGCAGGCTACATGACTTACTTATCAACCATGTACAATGCTATCCGTGGAACAGGCTCAAATCACATAATCATGATGCAATGGCACATGGGCTGGTTCCCCAACGGATATGGAAACAACTTAGCATTCGCAGGCCAAATCGATAGAGCAATTCACCCAACCAACATGGTATACACTACACACTTCTACTATTATGCACCAACCGATCTTAGCTCATACTGGGCAAAAGACTACGCTGGACTCAAAGCACAAGTACAAACAGGTATTAACAGCATGGGCGTAACCGCTCCATTAGTGGTTAACGAAGAAGGCTCATGTCTTGCAAGCTCACCTAACAAGCAAAATGACTATACCTGGTGGCAAAACATCCTAGCAGTCCAACGTGACCTAAACATTGGCGCTGGACCATACTACTGGTTAAGTGACTCAGGTTTAGGCGGAGTGTATGCGGGAGAAGCAATGCTTAGCAGCGGTTACTCACCAAACACTATGGGTCAAATCTTCATCGACGCCTACAAACCCTCAGCGGGTACACTCCCCAATCGTAACACCTACACCCACTACAGCACCGACAACAAGTCCAACCACTAACCCAACAACCACTCCAACCTATCCAACATCAAACGTCGGGAGTTTGGCGGGCGGCAAATGGATCGCAACGGCACACTACAACACTGGAGACATGGGAACATACAACATACCCCACACAGAAACAGGCCTCAGCCCAAGCGGCGTAACAAACATAGACAACTGTAAACTTCCTAAAGAAATCTTTAGAGGATACAATCTATGGGACGCACAAGGCAGCGCATGGGACCTACGAAACACACCCATACTGAGTTTTGATATATGGGCCGATAAAGTAATGCAAATCCACGTTGGCTTAGTAGACACAACTAACGGATGGAACGCAGGCTACGGCGAAGAAGTTGCAGACACATACTTTGCACAAGTTTACGGTCAACCAGCAAAAGTGACCTACGGCGTCGGAACAATAAAGTCGGCCGATAATAACTGGAACATAATGGTTGGCCCCAGCGACAAAAGTACCCAACACTACGAAGTCGACATGCGAAACTGGGGAGTTACCCTAGGACATGTAGGACAAATCGTCTTTGACCTAACCTGTAGCTGGCAAAATGACATCAACTGGAAAATCTCTAACGTAGTAGTTTCAAGCGACGGAGTAGAAACACCAACACCAACTTCAACCCCAACACCCACAGGCCTTCCCAACACCTATACCAATCCCCACACCAACCCCAACTGCATCATCCACACCAGAGCCAACCACCATAAAACCAACACAAACACCAACCCCAAGCCCAACACCAACAGAAACACCCACACAAGATCCCACAACAACCCCAACAACCACACCAACCCAGACACCAACACCAACAACCTCACCCACACCAAACCCAACAACCAAACCAACAACCCACCCAACACAAATACCACAACCCACACAAACAACAACACCCTCACCGACTACAACTACTCCATCTACAACCCTACCACCAACCCATAACTATCACTCCCACTACTGGTTCAATTTGTTCAGTTGGGCACGCTTCAGCAGATTATTTATTTTCTTCCTTTAAAAGCTCCCAAAACTTCTTCCCATTTTTATCATTTTTTAGTTTCTTCTAGAACGCCTTCTGCGTCAGCTAGGCAAAACATAAAACCCCCAAGTAATACGTATGTGGTACAGTGAGCCTCTTTGGATATCATCAACCTACGTCTACCCGACAAAATCATCCAAGACGTAGATAAATTAGCTAAAAAACACGAACTCTCCCGCTCAGAAGTCATGCGACAAGCCCTCACCGTTTACCTCCACTTAACCGAAAACGTGGGAACAATGCTGCGACCCATAGTCTTTCAGGTTAAACCAGCACAAATCGCCTACACAAGAAGAGGCGACGTATCCATCCTAAAAATGCCCACAGGACACGCGATTGTAGCTGGGTCAACCTCAAGCGGCGCAGTTGGACCAAAAGATATGGATAAAGTCAAAGTTGACGGTCGAGTTCTAGGCAAGTTTCTTGCAAGAGTCGCTTTGATGGATGTTACTGCAACCGGCGCGTTTCCCTTGCTACTGTCTGTTACGTTGGGTGTGGAAAAAGAACCTACTGGAAACGAAATAATCGAGGGGATTAAACGCGAAGCCAGAAGCATAGGTTTAGACCCCAATCAGGTGATTATGGAGAACACAGAGGATAACTTCCAAACCGTACAAACAGGCGCAGGTTTAACTGTAGTTGGATTAGCAAACGAAGATGAACTACGTATTGGCAAGACAATGCCTGGCGATTTGATTGTTGCGATTGGCAGACCTAAAGTGGGCGAAGAAGTTATCCCAGCCGAAGCTTGGGGCGAAATCGCAGATCTAAAAAATGTAACGCAACTTAATCAGCGGAAATATGTCCATGACATCTCGGCGGTGGGAAGCTTTGGAATTGCCAGTGAAGCAAAAATTATGGCTTATGGCGTTGGCAGACAACTCAAACTATTCGATGTATCGGGGTTGGATATGAATAAAACTGCTGGTCCAGCCACGGTTGTTTTAGCCACCATAGATCCTGAGCGTCTTGATGATTTATCGGCGCTTATTCCTAAACCAATCAATGTTGTGGGCGAGATTCTTTAGCGTTAACTGGTTTTTTGCAGTAGGTGACCGTTGCGGTCGATTTCTCCACGACGAATACGAGTAGTAGAAATCGGAGTATCATTTTCAGCTTCAACCATAGCGACTACAACGATTTTTAGCGGCTTATGCCCCGAGCTTAGGCGCTTCTGATTTATCGCATCACCGATTTTTTCGGTTTCTTCACTTACAACCAGTGCCTCTAAACCTTTGCCAGAAATCGTTAAACCAAAAGCATCATCAAGCGGCACAATCTCTGCCCTTGAAGACAAACCTAGTTTAGCCAAAAAAGCTTCAAGTTCACGGCGGCGATCTGCAAAAGAAGCAGTTTTATGCGGTTTACCCATCTTTGCAACAAAAGCATCCGAAGTTAAACCGATAACCACACTATCTCCGACCTCAAACGCCTTACCTAACAACGCCCTGTGACCTCTATGGAGTTGGTCGAAGGTTCCGCCAACCGCCACTTTCTTGAACTCGTTCATTTTATCAGCCTAGCGCCCTGAAAATCTATTCTGCTTACTAGTACTTGTTGTTTGGGTAAAGTTTGCTTAAAAGCTTCTGCTACCGAGTTAGCATTTTCTTCGTGGCAGACTGCGTGGACTGCTTCGCCAATCATGTTCTGTGCTGCACCTACTGCACCAGCGCTTTTTGCTGCATTGACGAGTTGGCAGATGTTTTGGTTGGCGAAGCCTGCTTTTTGCGCGAATTCCCAACAGCTGTCTAAGAAGTTCTCTATACTGGGCTCAGCAAGTATGGCTTCGAGCGTTTTTTTGCCGTAGCGGTTGATTTCCTGCTTCTTTTCATGCGAGGATAGAATTGATTTTTTGGGGATGTGGGTTGGATAGAATCCAACGACTACGACATAGTCGGGTGTTATTGGTATGCGGTCGATTTTGCAGATACCGGGTGCGCCTGGTTCAGTGACGAGGATGAGTCCACCGCCGTAAGTTAAGGAGCTGACTGTGCCCAAGCCGGTTATGCATTGGATTTCGGAGGCGTGGGCTATTTGTCCCGATTTCATTGTATGTTAAGGGTAATTCTATGGCTTGGCTAAGTGCTAAACCTGTGGTTAATGCTCCTCCTGCACTGGTGCCAAACCCCATGCCGATGGGAACGTCAATGTTGTGCTCAACGCAAACAGCATATTTTTTGGTTGTTTGGCTTAGGAGTGATTCGACGACTTGTTGTGTGGTCTTTGCATGGACAGATTGATTGTTAATGGTTACGTTGATGCTGTTTTCTTTTGCTTCCTTAGCCGTAACTTTGGTTTGAACACCTTTATCAAGTCCGAATCCTCCACCTGTGGCTCCAAGTTTTATGAGGTCGGTGATTGGTTTGCCTTTTAGGGTGTCGTGAATTTCAAAAAAGCTCGAGATTGCTCCTGGAGCGAATGCTTTAGCGGTTTTAGTCACTGTGGTTCACTTAGTCTGTCCCTTTCGTCTTAGAGAGGGAAATGCTCGGTAGCACGCTTTTATAATTGGCGGTCCAACGAGCAGAACGAATGGTATTTCTGTGGCAAATGTCCAAACGAATAATGGAAGGATATATACTGCAGCGAAAGGTTCTTTGAAATAGGAAAGGAACAGCGGACTTACTGCCCATACAGTGACTGATAGTAAAGCAGCTCCTATAGCTTGCCCGACTACTGTGCCTATAGCGTAACTTCTCCACTCTTTCCAACGAATCGCGACTACAGCGATGATTACAAGACTTAGAATGATTGTTAATCCGAAAGTTAGCATGAATATCTCTGGAGATAAAAGAGTGAAGGCGGCGAAATCTGGAAGGAAAACTATCGTCGGAACAAGCAAGCCAACAGCGGCTATTGTTATGCCTGCAAGGGCTTGTTTTAAGCTAATGGTCCTTAAGGCAAAGTATCCGATAATGAAGAATACGATAAAGTTTGCGGGTACACCAGCCACTAGGCTTAAAGCGGGGTTTCCATGAACAACCATGTCTCGTATGAAAATTCCAATGGCCGCACCTAATCCCCCAACCCAGGGACCATATAGTACTGCGAAAACGGCGGGTATTACAACTGCGGGTAAAAAACCGACGCCTAGAAAACTTGAAGCCTGCTGTTAAGATTCCAAATACAGCATAAAGCGCTGCGCTGATACCGATAACTATGACATCTTGTGTTTTTAGGTGGGTGTTCAATTGTTATCCCTTTGAACTTAAGATTAAGCTTTGTGATAAGCTGGCGCGTTTAAGTATTCCGTATATAAAGTTTAAACGTGATTAAACAAATGGTACATGTCCAAAGACGTTTCTAATGCTAGTGGGCTTGTCTTTTCGCTAGTTCCTCATGGTCTTGGCGGTATTCTTCTTCGGTGTAGATGTAGGGTTGGTTGCTGTTTGGTAGTGGCGAGTTATGTTTGTAGCCGCGTTTCTGCATTTCTGTTACTTGTTGGTCATGTCTAGAATAGAGTTGTTCAATGCGGTTTTGGAATCTAATTGTTTCTGGATGGTTGCGGTAAGCTTTGTATTTGCCTAATAATGCGCCGACTATACAGTGAAGCTCTGCATGTTCGCCAAGGAGGTGTTGGCGGTCGAGTTCGCTGACTGGAACAGCCCATATTCTAACCATAAAAGAAAACCCTGTCTAATCTAAAAACCGGACAAATTAAGAAATGAAAGTAAGAAAAGGTTGGTTGACTATTTTTTGTGTCTTTTGATGCGGTCTTGACGTTGTTCTTTCTTACGCCAATCTTTCTTACGCTGAGTCTGCATGGAAAAGCGCTCTTGACGAGGCACATCGAGCTTTCTAAAACGCGACACGTTACCATAGAATGTTTCATTGTCGATTTTGCCTTCGCTTAAATCTTGAAGGTTCTTGTTTAATTCAGTTTTAGCTTGGCTGTCACGTGCCTTGTCGAATGCTTCTTCATAGACAACGTATGCAGCGTGAAACTGAAAATTCTCGGGGTTATCGATTAAAAGTTTTTGGATTTGGGTTTGGTTGTTCTCGTTTGGTTGTTCGGTCATGTTTAATCCGCTTTTGATGTAGGCAATGATTGTTTTTTCTTCCTATTATAGGTGTGCCTATTTGATGCTTTCGTTTATGTGTGGGGATGGTTTGTTTGGTGCTTTAGCGCTTGTGTTTGGCTGTTTTTGTTTATAGTAGTTGTTGCTGAGAACCCTCTTTTTTCAACAACACCTGTATAACTAGCTAAAGTTTGGTTTGTTTTCTTTTTTCTAGTAGTGGATAATGGAATGAGCGCCCTTACTCATCATCATCTACCTGTGCAGTTGGCTAAGGGTTGCTTTTTTGTGTCTGCGTCTGGTTTGGGTTGCAGGCTGGTTGAGGCGTAATCCTCAAGCAGTTCAGAAGTAACAGGATTAGGGTTTATTGCTTTGCCATGACCTCCTATCCCATATAAAAAAGCAGCCAAAGTAGGAAAAAACAATCTTTTCACAATCAGGTACAGGTTCCCATTACATAGTATGGGTGGGTATACCTAATGTTTCTCTCCGAAGAAATAGGTAAGCCCTAGCAATTTTAAATAGGGCGGCACTTAACGATTTGTTGGAGAAAACGTCTTTGCCAGAAAAAGTTCTAGTAACATCCGCATGGCCATACATCAACGTCACCCCACACCTAGGCAACCTCGTCGGTTCAGTCTTATCCGCCGACGTCACTGCACGATATTACCGCCTAAAAGGCGCAGACACCTTGATGGTCAGCGGTTCAGATACACATGGCACACCCATCGAAGTGGAAGCCATCAAACAGGGCATAACACCCAAAGCCCTAACAGACCGTAACCACACCAAAGTCGCCGAACTCTTCCGCCGATGGGACGCCTCCTTTGACAATTATACCAGCACCGAGAGCCCAATCCATAAAGAATTCGTACAAAAAACACTGCTGGAAATCCAACAAAACGGCTACATCTTCGAGCAAGACACCCAGATGCTCTACTGCGAACATGACCAACGCTTCCTACCCGACCGCTTCGTAGAAGGTAAATGCCCCTACTGCGGCTGCGAAAAAGCAAGAGGCGACCAATGCGACATCTGCGGCAAACTCTTAGAGCCAACGCTCCTTGTTGAGCCCTACTGCGTCATCTGCAAAAACAAACCCACAGTAAAAACCACACGACACTGGTACATTGACCTCTCCAAACTAGCAGACCCCCTAACAGAATACCTTAAAAATAATCAGCAGTTACCATCGAACGTCAAAAACTTTAGCCTAAACTGGATAAAAGAAGGCTTAAAACCCCGTGCAGTCACCCGAGACATCGAATGGGGAATTCCAGCGCCGTTTGAAGGTGCAGAAGGTAAAACCATCTACGTTTGGGTTGACGCAGTTTTAGGTTACGTTTCAGCTACAATCGAGCAGTGCCAACGTTTGGGGCAACCTGAGAAGTGGCGTGAGTTCTGGTTTGACAAAGACACCAAAACACTATACTTCGTGGGCAAAGACAACATTCCATTCCACACCATCATCCTACCAGCATTGCTATTGGCATCTGGGCAAGGCTACAACCTACCATGGAATGTTTCAGCAACCGAATTTTTGCAGTTCCGGGGACAAAAAGCCTCCAAGAGCCAACGCGTCGGCATCTGGATTGACGAAGCCCTCGAAATGTTCCCAGTAGATTACTGGCGCTTCTTCCTCATCGCCACACGCCCCGAGAGCAAAGACACCAACTTTACCTGGGATGCATTCAAAGAAAAAATCAATTCTGACCTAAACGACACGTTTGGCAACTTTATCCACCGCACCCTTTCATTTATCAACAGCAAATTTGATGGAACAATTCCAGCGCCTACCAAACTTGACAAAGACGACGAAGCCGTCTTGCTGGTAGTAAAAGAGAAAGTTGCTCAGGCAGCCAAAGAAATCGAGGAAGGATGGCTACAATCAGCCGTCACCACACTGATCGGGATAAGCCGAATTGGCAACCAATACCTCAACACCAAAGAGCCATGGAACCTCATGAAAACGGACAAAGAAAAAGCAGGCACAATCTTCTACGTAGAGGCGCAGGTAGTGAAAGCGATAACAGTGGTTTCGGAACCCTTCATGCCACAAACCGCACAACAACTATGGCAAACACTCAACCTCCAAGGAACAGTTCAAGAAAGCAAATGGAGCGACGCAATGGAGCCGGTTGAGGCAGGACACAAAATCAACAAGCCACAGGTACTATTCCACAAAATCGATGCAGACGAAGCCAAACTCGACGAGCAGCTAGCACTGGTAAGAGCCAAACTAGGACCCAAATGAGGTCTGCTCATGCAAATAAGAGCCGACCTCCACGTCTTGTTGTCTAGCTTTATTAATTAGGTCGGAAGTAGTATTCCTTTTAGGGCTTGAAATTGGGAAACAAACTCTTAGGCTTCAAATATCAGAAAGAACCTTCCGAACATATTCCTAAAAAATGGCGAATGTGCTTAAGCACTCTAAAACAAGCACCCAATCAATTCTGCACATTAGACGAATTAATCACAGCAATGAATTATAAGAATGGAATAGCCGATAAAAAGGCAGCCCAAGTAGCAATATATAAGTTGAAAAGCAGAGGCTGCTTAACTTCCGTATGTGAAAAAGTTGAGTTTCAAGCAACCAAACAAAGACGGTTGTTTGTTCAACAAAGTCAGGCATTGTCAGATTGGATGAACCGATTAAACTCTGATGAAACTAAAGAGAAATTTCTGCCTTTATTCCAGAAATATTTTGAATGGGTAAAAAACAAAGGTTACTACGGTACTCCTGATGAAATGATTAAGGCTAGACAAGAGCAAGAAAACACGCTTAAAGAAGCCTTCAAACACATACAACTCATAATAGATTATCTAAAATTATCAAATCTCAGCGAAGGTGACATAAGAAGCACCTACATAGCAATCAGGTCTTTCTACAAACATAATCAAGCTGAACTACCTAAATGGGAAATTAAGATTAGAAAAGACAGCAACCTAAAAATCAAAACCCCTCAAGAACCAATCACTCTAGAGGAAATGCGACAACTATTAATTAATGCACCAATTAGAGAACAAGCTATTTTTCTAATATCTTTGCAATGTGGATTAGACCGTTCAACTTTTGCTAAGGCGTTTAATCTATTCGCATGGGAACAAATCAGCAAACAGTTAGGTGCTGACTGTGAGAATTGGGATATAACAAGAGCACCTATTCGAATCAACTTAATACGAATCAAGACCCAAGAACACTATTACAGTTTTATTTCAACAGATGCCCTAAAATCTCTCCAATCATGGCTAAAAGTACGCCAAACGCTGACTAACAGACCCATTCAGGTCGGTGAACCAATCTTCATAACAAGACAAAGGACACCTGTAAGGAAAGAGCAGTTGAGTACTATGTTCAACAACTTGGCAATAAGGGCAGGGCTGGAAGTAAAAAAGTACGGAAAAGCATCCGAAGTAAGATACCGCTTCCATGAACATGAGCTAAGAGATACCTTCAAAAGTGCTTGTACAGCAAACGGTGTTAACCATGTTGTGTCAGAATTTTTCATTGGACACAGTATAGACCGATTAGGTTATGATAAGTCACCAAACGCCTATCCAGAGGTCTATAAACAAGAATACAAGAAAGTTGAGCAGTACCTGAACGTAATCAGCAAACCACAAGCACAGGTAGATAGATTAGAAAAGAAGCTTGAGGAAAAAGAGACAACAAATTGCCGAACAATCTAAGAAAATGGATAAGTTACAGGAAGATTTTAACAAAATTCATTAATTATCAAGAAGATAAACAGAATTTTCAATGATGATATTCAAGAGACTATATTTCGATTATGGTTATGACGATGAAACAGATAAGCAATTATCAGATAATGAAGTCGAAAAAATTCCTCAAGCATGTGAAAGGATACTTGAGATCAATAGAAGAGCATTCGTCACTTTTCCAGAAAGAACACCTTGAGGCATGGCAGGAATACCTAAAGCATCCTGAAAAACGTCAAGGAAATTAGTTGAAAGCTTCATAAACCAGAGAAACAAACATGGTTCAAAAGACAATTTAGAACTTGGAGAACATTCTTTAACGAACATCCTTATTGATTCTCTTTCTTTATTATCTTCATTAAACTTAAATTAGGACTTCTTATAGTCTGGTTTCAACAGACTTGACATCGGTAGCTTGGTTACTTGTCTTTGGCTTATTTTTACTTCCTTTCGGTCTACCTATTTTATGGTTTTTTGGGTGTATGCTTCTTGGTCTTATAATCTAATTCCAAGAGTGTCAAATAGTTCTTTTCTTGTTTTGCCGTTAACGAATCTCTCAGTGAAATAAGCCTTGCTAGTAATGTGTCAAAGGAACTGTCAGCCTCAACATATTGGCAGGTTTCAGTACTCCAAATATTATTAATGAGCTTTTCAAAGGGTTTCCTAAAAACTACATTCTGCCTATCGGTCTTATAGTGAAGAATTTTAAATGAGTTGTCGAAGTGGATATAAATGCAGTCTATCCCTTTTCTGGTAAACTCTGACGATTCCAAGACCCCAAACAGAGACCACTTAAGCGGTATGGTGTGATGCGGAAAACCATATTTATCGGTAATTCGCTTTTCCGTGAAACTATCATATCCGATTATTTTTGACGATGCGTGGAAGTTAACTGGAAAGATTGTTTTGTATATATTGCCGTTCTCAGCGTAGAGCTTAATCCATATGTGTCCTTCAAAAAAAGCCCTCACCCACAATGCATGGCTTGTGTATTTTTGAAAGGTTACCTCTGCCTTAATAATTTTTTCACCTGAGTTTAGTACGTTAATCAAAGGAACGTTTAGAAGGTCAAAAAAATCGATGTTTATCTGAGAGTAAAAGCCAAGAAAGAGATAACTGTCGTTTCTATCATTCAATGCCTCTAAGAAGGGATTTAAGCTATATCGTGCAAAATTGCCTCTACCTATTCTAACAATCCATTTTAGCTTAACTAGTGCTTGAATATTTCGTAATAGCTGTCTTCTGCTAAGTTGGGGAAAATCTGCCTTCAAATAATATTCAAACGATTTGAAGTTTTGTTCCCCAAGCTTGCCAAGATAAATAATAATGGCTGGTCTAGTGGAAAAAGATGTGGTCTTAGTGCGGTGTATACTGATGTCCTCTTTTGCTTGAGCTATGTTAGTTCTAGCAAACTCTAGCAGGTCAAACATGCTCTTGACTGATGAAATTTTACCATCAAAACCTGCCTTTAGTGCTCTATTGCTTATCTCTAAAATATAGTCCTGAGTGGGGTAAAAAGGCTTAAAATAATTATTGGGCTTTAGGTTTTTAGCGTGAGTTTTGTTAGTAGTTTTGCTATCTCTATAACGTTGTCTCTTGTCTTTGTTTATTTTAGCTCTATGTTTGTAATAATAGGTTAGTTGTTTGGACATCATAGGTTTAGTGGTGTTATCACCGTTTGAGCTAATAGGGGTTTTAGAGCTATAATCAGTAAGGTTTATCTTAGTAGTTGGTTGGTTTTGCCTAACGTGGTTAGTGTTAGTGCTAGTCATATCAATAATATTAGGTAGTGTTAAATCATCCATCCATATCTCCATCCTAAGCCGAAAAATCAGCAGTTGTCTACTATATTAAGGCTTAATATACAATAAAGTTAATATACATAGTATATAAACATTTTGGCAGTATAAATCAGTCTTTTTTAGACATATTTTGGATGGATGGGGTTCTATCAAGAATAAAGCCATCCGAACCCCTTAAGCAACAGCCTAGACAAATCAGCATTAAATGGTCATTTAAGCATTTTCATGTGTGTATACAAATCAAGTTACAAAAAAGGGGTCTAATGTTTATCTGTTCAGCTTTTCTTAGGGAAGTTTAGACATATGTACAGGATACTCCCCTACGTTTGTACAATTGTCAAGCATTCAACATGGGGTATGGCATGGTTTTTCAAACTGTGAGGAGTCGGTGGTTGTTTGGCATTAAATATGACATGTGTCATAATCCGCTGTTCTCTAACCATCGATTGTTTTCTTATCAAGAATGTTGTTGTTTAGTATTACCGATGCTTCGTAATATGTATTGGGTGGAGAAGTAACAATTGGAAAACTATCCTCTAGTACACCAGAATAGACTTTTAATTCACCTGCTTTAAGTGGGGCTACAGTTGTTCCATTTTCATAAGTATCGTTAAAGAAATAATTTCCAACTCCAACATCAGTTCCATTATCAAACATCTTTACGTTAAGGACTAAACCGTTTACATCAGTAGACCCATAGTTTTTGAGGGTTAAGTTGAATTGGGCAACAGATGCCAAACCACCAACAATACCCCAATCCTCTGTAAAGTAAAAATCCGTTATCTTAACATCAACAGACTTGTTCTCAGATATAGGACTGCCGTTATACCAAAGAAAAGTAAAGGTAGCCAACAAGACAACTGCTATTGCCACAATCGCAATCAAAGCATTGGTTGTCTGTCTACTTAGATTATACCTACTTAATTGAGGCATTATAATCAATGTATACTTGCTACATTGTAAAGTTAACCTTTTTTTGGTCAAGAAACTTTGACTTAGCTTAGTCAAGAGATGTAGACAAAATACAATATAAAGTAAATCACTAACTATTAGTGTAAATGCTAAGGAAAATATTTGGATTCATCTTAGTTATAGTGGTCGTTACAACATTAGCTAATATTACAGATGTATCTATGGGCGAATCTACAGAAGAGCCAAGCATTAAAATTTTGTCCCCTTCTGGAAAACTGGTTGAAAGAAACACAACTGTTGAGTTAGAGATTTCTGTGCTTTTTATGATGTCAGATAGGGTGTGTGCTGCTCCTAAAGGAGTACAAATTTCATACAAGTTAGATAATAACTCTATTACACCTCTTGATGGCTTGGAGATGAGTCAATGGTCAAATGGATGGTGGGAAGTCTGGGGTAAGACATTGTTAGTTGACTTAGCTGAGGGTAGTCATAAAATAACTGCTTATTCTACAAATAGTGCTGGCTCGAACACTAACACAACAACTACTTTTACAGTAGATACAAGTTATGAATATCCCAAGATATCTGTTCTATCTCCACAAAATAAGACTTATACTACAACAGATATACCAGTAATCTTCTATGTGAATGGCAATATTTCAGAAGGACATGTAACCTTAGAACTTTATCCTTATTCTGCTAAGAATGTTCAACATTTTTCAGTTGACAATATGACACTCTCTGGACTTAAGGATGGGGATTATAGATTATCCTTCAGTGCTACCACAGAAAGAGGTAGAACAACTGAAACCATTAAATTTACAGTAAACACAAATTTCTTTTATACAAATTATCCAATTCTACTAACCATTGGCATTATAGCAATATTACTATTAATTATAGGATTATCAAAGCACAAAAGCGTCAAAATTAGAAAGTTAACAAGTAAGCAAAGTTTTCTCTAAAGCAATGACCTCTTTCCCCAAGTAAGTGCATAGCCACCCTCTCTACCTATGGGTCAAGAAAGGTTGACTTGAGTATCTATTGATTTAGGCGTTACTTGGTTTCTGCTTCTATGTCCTAAAAATGCAAGAACTAAGGCTACAGCCGAAAGTACAATTGTCGATGATTCAAATGCGAAACCCAACACAAATGCTCCTTGCCACCAATTTGAATAGCCAATATACTTGATATAGAAAGGCAATGATAATCCTAACATTATCACTAGAACCGTAAGAAGGATTGCCATAGCGGTAAACTTTTTCCTTAAGAAATAATATCCCTGAAGGCAATCCACAAACAAGAGCAAGTACGCTGATTATTACAGTATAGTATGGTAGGTTGAATTCACCATAGGGATGAGTAAACGCTTCTTGATAAGAGGCATAGGATATTACTCCTAATAGTACAGCCGTTATTGAGCACAAAATCATTAATGCTCCAGAAGAAGTTAGCAAAGTGCTTTTCGTACATTCAAATCCCCGTCTTCTTGAAATCAAGAGGATTAATCCCAAGGATGCACATACAATAGGGGAAAAATAACGTACTCTATCATAGTTGTCCACCAAGATAGCGGATAATCTAGTCTAGTAGTTAGGGGCAAAATCATACGGATAAAAAACATAGACCCCACTAACAAAACAAGTGTTGCTCCTAAGACTGAAACGACAAATCTCTTCCCACTTAATACTTGTTTAGCTGAAACTAAACCGCAAACAAACGCAGAAAACCCAAAAACAATAATGACTATCCTAGCAAGAAAATCAGCATTAAAGCTCCAACCAAACGTAAAATCAAGCTGTAAGACATAGAATATGAAGAGGCTAACTGCCAAAGCAAGGCACGAACCGATTGTTATCAGGATACCTGCTACTCTCAATTGAGTGCTTCTGTTACTCAATTGATTTTTCCTCTTTTCCCTAAAAGTGCAAGAGCTAAGGCAACAGCCGAAAGAACAATGACAGGTGATTCAGTCATAAGACCCTTGTAGAATTCACCAATCCACGGATAAATAGTCATAAAAATGAAAGGTAGAGAGAGTGCTGTTAATAAGGAAATAATCATCAGAATGATTGGTGCATAGAAGCTATTTTTCTTCACTAGAAGTATGCCTGATAAGGTAGCAAAAATGAGGGTGCAGGTGCTAATTATCATAATGGCTAGTGAATAATATGCAGTAGGATTTGGAAATGCGGTATGTTGAATTCGTGCTGATTCTGCTGCCTGTACATAAGGAACAATGGAAAAAAGTATAAAGAGAACAGAAATTACTGAGGTTAAAACCAGAAGTGCTTTCAACGTTACGATTGGTTGGCTATCCGTATGGGTAAATTCTTTCTTTTTTGAAACTAAGAGGATTAAACTTATTGATGCAAGGATAATTACGGGAATACCGAACCACGGTTGTGGAGTAATCAGTGACCACGGGCTATAGAATATTAATTCAACATGAGGCAAATTATCGTATAGGTATTTAGCAAAAAATAAGAGTCCTGCAATCAGTAGAAAAGATGTTCCTAAAGCCGATAGATTGAACCTCTTTGATTTGAATATATTTACAACCGAAAGCAAACCTAAGACGAAAGCACATAATTCAAAAACGGTTATGGATAGTTCAACGTAAAATGCTTCTGTTATTCCTCTTACGCTTCCTAGATGGGAAGGCATCAAATATTCAAAATAAAGGAAGAGAGCCATAGAGATAGCAGCAACTAAAGCCAAACAAGAACCTATGACTATTAGGATTCCAGCTACTGTCAACAGACGGCTTCTTTGCATTGCTACCGTACACCCCTTTGTGCTTCAAGGCTATAACATTTACCATATTGCTTTTATTAGGCATCGAAAAACCAGATTGCCTTAAAGTATCATTATCAGGGGATTTTCGAATGATAATCAAGAATTATATTAAGAATTCCCAAGATAATTATTGGTTAAATTCCTTACCAGTTACCATACATTCTCTTAAACTGTCAAAAAATGGCTCTTGGGTAAAACTTCATAAGGATAGTCTGTCTTAGAGAGTGATTGGTGTTTATGAGAAGGGCAGTTTATGTGGCTGCTATGTTGTTACTCGTTTTTCTTGTGCAATCCATAGCACAAAGTGGAGTTGTGGATGCAAATCCCTACAATTTTATAACCCCTTATCTGTCCATAGACTCTCCAAATGCCTACCGCATCTATCAGACAACAAGCGTTCCAATAGAAGTTCATGTTCTTCCTGCACCAAATACAAACTTGGTTGACTTATCCTATATCTTAGATGGAGCTCCCAACGTAAAATTAAGCATCACTAATTATCAAAACACCCACACTTGTACTGGAAAAGGAACTATGTATAATCTGACAGACGGCTACCATAAAGTGATTGTGCTTTCTACTGATAGCAAAGGAAATGTGCTCTCTGATTCAAACACATTTTTAGTAAACACCACTTTTAGATACCCAACATTTCTTCTCTCTCCACAAAATATTACTTACTATTCTAATGAAATACCCTTAACTTACTCTGTCGATAAGCAGCTTGGCGTAGAATATAGTTTGGATAACTCAGGTTACAAACAGTTAAGAGATGGCAATACAACTTTGACGGGGCTTTCTGAAGGTCAACATATAATCACAGTAACAGCATTTAGTATTGATGATGGCATATATTCTATACAAACAGCCAACTTTACAGTAGATACAACAAATCCATCTCCTACTGTTCCAGAGTTTCCCATAACAGCTCTCATTGGTTGCAGTTCTAGTTGCTGTAAGTCTATTGCTGGTAATAGGTAAGAGAAAGCTAACAATAATCAATCATTAAGAACTAATTTTGGAGCCTAAAAGAGCTAAAATTTATAAACAAACTCCACTAAATTAGCTTAGAATGCAAGTAGCTATAACAGAGTCTCCAACATTACTGTTTTCCATAGGCTTTACGTTATTTGTAATACCATTGATTATTCTAGCTATTGGATTTATGATATCTTACTTTAAACCTAAAACGAGAAGACTAACTGGGGTTTCTCTGGTTGTTATTGGAGCTCTTGAATTAGTTTTATTTTCAATTGTGTACCAATATATGATTGCTAGACTTGGTTATTTTTCAGTTGCAATAACATTGCTTGTTGGATTTGTTTTCATATTTTATTCTATGGAAAGAACATCTAAGAGCTAATTTCTGAGCGTTGACAATAACCAAAATGTTATATGGTAATCTAAAAGATTAGGTTTTATGAAGAAAGAAATTGCTCTAATCATTGGAGCAGTTGTAAATGTCCTTACTATTTTATCCATTAGCTTGGTTTCCATATATTGGTTTTAATAGGTTTATTTTTCTAATTCTTCCTCTTCTTTCCATTATTCTTTATAGTATTTATCATTCTGCAAATCTATTAATGAATAAAGAGAGAAAAAAGCTAATCATCTTTGTAAGTTTGCTAATAGTGGCAATTATTTTATCGTTTCAATTTGTTGTGTTTCTGATTAGGTCAACTATACCTATTGTGGCTTGATTAAAGTGACAAATAATTAATTACCTATAACTATCATCAGAATATACCCCTAAATACACTATTCATCTAGTACAGTAACCAATCATATACTCTATAAAGAAAACTGACAGCAGTCAACCATTAAGAACTAATTTTGCAGGTTTAGACCTTTTCCCACGACTAGACTACTCCACCCTATACAGATTCTACCTCTAAAATTGACCATGAAAAAACAATATCTATCTTTCTATTAATCTAGTGACCGTTAAACTAATGACTATTCTATTACTCTACAAACTATAATTCAATCAATTGATTATCTATCTCATATATGACTGACACAGGGTAACACCACCCTCTTGGGTGAAAAGGTCAGTAAGAAGTTACCAAGTAAATTCTAAAATGAAATATGATGAAAACAGTCCTATGATACTTTGAAGATTCCAGCTTATTCATTGCTTCCTTGATTAGCAAGAAATCTTGAGATAAGGTATTATTGGGATAAGATTCATAAAGCAAAAACGGTTATAAGCAAATCACCGTTGGTTGCGGTGGTAGTAATGATAATGTTAACTTTCCTAAAATCTCTGTTTGCAAAGAATCCTAAACAAGAGCAGAAACCCCATACAATCCACCAAAATTACAGTTATCAAGAAAGTACAGAATATAAAGAATGGAAAAAGAAAAACCTCAACAAGAATAGATGATAATCATAGACCTTTCAATAAATGAGCCTGATGATCCTGAAGCAACAGGAGAAACTGATTATGAAGAGGATGCAGCCCTTCTAGACCTAGATGAAGATACTCTATGGTGAGAAATTGCTTAAAGATATCTCTTTGATAACACCCAATAAATTATATAACTTGCAATTAGATTTATTTCATCATAAAAGCGGTTGTATCATTAATAAGAAATATAGCGTATAACGAATTAAAAGAGTATTACAGGAGATATAATTATCGTTAAAATATTAGCTGACCTCCACGTTCACACCACCTACTCCAATGACTCACTAATAACCCCTAAAGACCTCGTCTATTACGCAAAGAAGCGGGGCCTAAACGCCTGTGCAGTCACCGACCACAACTTCTTGGAGGGCGCCTACAAAATTGCCAAAGAAACCGATTTTTTGATTATCCCCGGTATGGAAGTTTCAAGCGCGGATGGGCACATCGTAGCCCTAAACGTGCATGAACCTATTCCGAGGGGTTTTAGCGCCGTTGAAACCGTTGAGCGTATCCATAAAGCTGGTGGAGTGGCGATTGCTTGTCACCCTTACGTTTACTTCAAAGGTTGTTTACGCGATAATGTTTGTGCATCGTTTGATGCTATCGAAGTGATTAATGCCCGAGCCGTCCCGTTTAAGAACAGTGTTAAAAAGGCTGAGGAAGCTGCTGAACGGTTGAAGCTTTCTCGTGTTGCGGGGACGGATGCGCATTATGGTCCACAGATTGGTTATGGCTACACAGAAATTGAGGCTGAGGAGCCGACGGTAGAAGCTATCGCAAAAGCCATCGTAGATGGGCATTGTACTCCTCATGGGCAGCCGGTACCTGCAGTTTTGAATGCTCAGTTGACGATGCAGAGGCTTAAGCGGCTGGTTATGAAAGTCAGCAACAGCAGCAGCCAGTAAGCAGATAGTCACAAGTTGAACAAACAGTTTTCCATTAAGTGTACACAATTAATATATTATCCATAACTCGATTTTGGCACTAAAGTGCATTAACATGAACGCTAAAATCGTAATAGCAGCAGTGGGAATAATCGCCGTTATTATTGTTGCCTCCTTTGCAGCCCTATACATCACCACTCAAAACAATATTGTCACCCTAAACGTTTCTGTCGACGAGAAATGGGCACAAGTGGAGCAGGAATTGCAGCGTAGATACGACTTAATCCCCAACATAGTCAGCGCAGCCAGAGCCTACATGACCTACGAAGGCTCCGTACTAGAAAACGTTACACGACTACGAAGCCAATGGGATGCAGCTGCACAAAGCGGCGACACAGGCGCACTCGACAACGCTACAGCACAGCTGGAATCAGGCGTGTCAAGCATGATAGTTACATTCGAAGCCTATCCAAACCTACAAGCCTCCACAGTAATACAATCATTAATGATTACACTTGAAGGCACAGAAAACAGAATCTCAACCGAACGCATGCGCTACAACGAAGCCGTAAGAGACTACAACACAGCCATCCAAGTGTTCCCAGCAAACCTATGGACAGCAGGCTGGGGCTATGAAACCAAAACTTACTTCCAAGCACAAATTACCGCAACCGAAGTACCACAAGTTAACCTTTAATTTGAGGTAGCAAAAGCAGTTGCAAGCTAAACGCGCCTCAATCGTTATTTTTATTATTCTTTTATTATCACCCACTCTATTCGTCGGTTTTTCCAGAGCTGACATCGTTGAAGCTGACTGGGCGGATAGCATTGATAGTTACTGCTTAGAAGTTGACTCCAACACCACCGCCGAAATCGTGGTTTGCGTCTTCCCCTCACTGTATGGGCATGGGATAACTGATAGTTCAGGCAACGAAATCCATGATATCGTCCAGTTGGGTGTTCATATTTTCAATGATGAGCCGCTTGATATTTTGGATGGTACTCAGACAGGGATTGGAAAAAGCGGCAAAGACAACGGCGTTCTACTGGTGGTTGCGATTCAGGAGCGGGAGTACCGCTTTGAAGTCGGTTACGGCTTAGAAGGAGACATAACTGACATAGAAACTGGCTTGATTGCACAGCAATATCTTGTTCCGGCGTTCCAAAATGAAAACTATGGCGAGGGCTTATACGACACAGTTGTCGCTTTAGGTGAACAAATCCCCGCAAGCACAGAAACCGCACCAGTTAGGGGCTACTATTACTATGAAAGCGACGCCACACCCGCACCAACCCAGACACCGTTTTGGCTAATCGACTTCTATGGGATGCCGCTTTGGGCAATAATACTGCTTGCTATAGTTGGCGTTTTTGTCCCGGTTTTCGGCGAGGCGCAGCCCGAGGTGGAGGACGTTCAGGCGGTGGAGGCTCAACCGGCAGATGGTAACGCTAAAGATTTAACCTAAAAGAAATCATATCTTTAACGATTTTTTTCTATCCCGAACCGGATTAACTTTTGGCCGCCCTTATTCTGCTCCTGCCAATTACCGGCACTTCTGTACTGGGTAGCCGAGTTGTTTGCAGCGTACAATCATTTCTGTATCAAAAAAGTAGCCGTCTGAGCGGGAACTGTCGAGGACTGCTGCTGCGACGTTTCGGGGCATGCTTTTAAAGCCACATTGATGATCCCGAACGCCATCAAAAAATAACATCCTAACAAGAGCATTGTAGGTAAGCTAAAAAGCGTCCTTTTTGCGTGACGTTGCACGCTTGCGCCTACGATATGTCTTGACCCAATAGCCATGCCACCCTTCTGCTTGGACTACATCGAAGTAGTTTGGGTAAACATGCAAGATCAGTGGCTAAGTCCACATCCATGAAGGTAACGATTTTGCCTCTTGAAGAGTTAACCGCGTTTTTGATGGCTTTGCCTTTTCCGAGGCGTGTTAGTTGAGTGGAGTAGGACAATGTTTGGGTTAAATTTAGCCATCTTGCGAAACGATGGTATCTGTGCCGTCGGTGCTGCCGTCCTCAGAAACGATTATTTCGTAGGATTTGCTCAGTAACCGTGACAGCCGCTTCGACTTCGAGTATGCACCGCTCAATCTGCGATGCCTCATTGAAGGCGGGCAACAAAATCGAAATTTCCTTCACGGACTGATTTGTCACTAAGCGGTACCACACCCAATTTGGACTAAGATGGAAACAAATGTTTCTTAGCCATAAATCGATTTTCGCCTTTCCATGGGTGGAACTGGGTTTTGGTGGTGGTGTGCAAACTCTTATTAGATGCAGCCCACTAATCTTTGACCTAAAAGAGGGGTCGCTAAACATTACCCAAACAAGCAGCAATCCACAACAGCAAGGTTGGAGTAAATGACGGCTTTTGTGGCAGAAATACAAGTATTACTTGGCGTTGCTGGCTTTTCTGATAGTTTTCATCGTTGCAGCGACTTAATGTCTGGGTTACATGTCGGTGCAATGGGACGAAATGCCCCACCTATTCGGCGCTACATTGCTGATCCGCGGCGAAACATGGAGCTACATGACCACATACGCGTATTATCCGCCCATATTTGATGTTGTAACGACTGGTTTCTTTGCAGTTTTCGGCGTTAACGAGGTTGCCGGGCGACTGGTCGCAGTAACCTTTGCGGCACTGGGGATTTGGCTGCTTTTTGAATTCACCAAACGCACTTATGGCGCAAAAAACGCCCTAATCGCAGCGGTCCTGTTAGGACGATGCCGGGGTTTTTTTGGCTCTGCCGCGTAACAATGCTTGAAACGATGCTGATTTTCTTCTTTACACTTGTCATGTTTGCCTTCTACACATGGCTCAATAAGGAACGACAGCAACCGCGCGTTAGTCTTATGCGGGTTAGCGTTGGGCATCGGGGTGTTGGCGAAGTATCAGATTATCGTTGCCGCCTTGCCATGTTGCTAAGCATCATATTTTTGGCTAGGAAACACTTGAAACTCAACTTGGCAAAATTCTTAGTTATCTATAGTTATCGTCGTCTTGGTTGTTGCCCCATGGTTCCTCATGATTTACCACTACAACGGCATGACAAAATTCGAAACCATCCAATACGTCATGAGCGAAGGCGGACAAGACCGACCAGCCTATAGCAACCGCTTCCAACCCATCCCCGTCTACTACCTCGTCGAAATGACCTGGCCCTTCAACGACATCCCCGTGCACCCGATTTCGCTGCCCATCTTCATCTTGGGCTTAGCCGGTTTGGGATTGTTTGCTTATCGGCGAAAAAAGCAGGACATCTTCTTCCTGACATGGTTTGTGGTTGTATATGGTTTCTTTACGTTGATTTCTAATCGACAATGGCGTTATGTCACTCCGCTTTTCCCCATTTTGGCAGTTTCGGCAGCGTCTTTTATAATGTTTCTATACGGCAGACTCGAACGTTGGCATCCCCGACAAGTCACCATTAAAACCGCTAAACTCAAAAAAATGGCGTCCATAAGCTTCATCGCCATAATCGTCGTAGCAGTCGCATACAGCGGCTACAACGCCTACGAAATGACAAGCCGTGACCAACTGCACCTCCCAATCAAGGAAGCAACCGCATACCTCGCAGGCAACCTCACCCGCAACCAATCCGCCGTACTGGTCTGCTCATATAACCTGTTAAGCCAGGATATGTTCCGCTTCTATCTTCCAGCGAATATGTCAACTGAACAAATCTGGCAATACCCCTCCCTCGCTGTAGACGCCTTTACACCCAACTTCAACATAACCGAATTCGTCCAGCTCTGCCAAGAAAACAATGTAAAATACATAATCCTATACGACTACGGCATCCATCAGCAATTCTTCAATACAACACTCGACTATGTTCAAGTCTTAAACCATGATCTACTCGACCGGCCGCTTCGGAGACCCATTGGATCAACCCTTCTGGGGTGACTATAATGCGGTGGATGGGAAACAGAATCTATCTAGTCCGCTTCTTAGGCTAGCATTTAATCTAACATTCGAGCATTTCAAAGCCGGTTTCCTTATTCTTCACGCGCTTCGCCGAACCACCGGATAATTCCAGAATAGCGACTTCACCGATTTGCCACACTTGGACGCCTCACGCATGCAGCCCGTGACTGCGTTGGCGGTGGTATCGTTTCTGCCGAAGCTACCATGCATATGCAGTTTAGGATTGTCTGTTTCATCGGTGAATATGGTGCCTACTCCGAGGCCTTCATGAACACCTTGGAGAATTGTGGTCATGATTTGGGGTGGCATGGCTTTGCCGTCTTTTGGGCCGACGACGAGTTTGCTTTTTTCGTCTGCGCCACCTAAAAAGAAGCATAAGGCGTTTTTAATTTGTTTTTCTTTGGCGAATTTTTCTATTGTTTCATGTATGATATCGTTTTGGTGGAGTCTTAGGATGAAGATTCTGTTGAGTGTGGCTTCTGTGTATTCCATGGGTTAATCGTCTCTGGGTTAGAACGGATGGTGGTCAACTATAAAAGATTTAGAGTATAACTGGTTGGTGAGACGTTTTGGTTTAAAAAATAACCACTATGAACCTACCCGTCTTTAGGGTCAGACCCTCTCCTCTATGAATTTTGAAGGAGTTTCTATTGACGCCAAATATGTTGGCTTAGACTCTTGTTATGTAGAGTATCTGCTTTGCTTCTTCTTTGCGCTTATTTACAGGCGCATTTTTGGCTTCAAAGCCATTTTGCGGTTCTGTTTGACTTTTTACGCATTTTTTCTGGACCATATTCTTTAACCTCACGAGAGTCCAACAAAGTATCAGAGTAACCTAATAAACATTATCTAGCTTCCAAAGTAATCCATTAATCAAGCAAACCATTGCAAACACACCAATCAGCCATCATTTTCTTGACTTAATCGAAACAACACAATTCAGCGCCTAAAACGATCGTTCTTCCAAACATCCGCACTATCACTATACCCCCGGCGTTCCCAAAACCCAAGCTCCTTATTACGCGTAAACCGCAACCGCTCAACCCACAGTGGACTCTTATACGCATACTTACTGGGCACAATCAAGCGTACAGGAAAACCTAAACCTTCCTCCAACGGCACATCATTCAATTTATGCACTAAGAGCACGTCGTCGCCAGCGAGCTCTTCACGATACAGCGAGGTGGTGTAGTTGTCTGCGCATTCAAAAGTCACCGCACGCGCCACCGCCTTGGGTTTAACCAGTTTTTCTATTTCGCTGATTTTGACGCCTTCCCATTTACAGTCCCAAAACACTCCAGCCCTCCACACAGTGAAAATCACTTACCGAAACGGTCTGTTGAAGCGCCAAAAAATCTTTCCAGCCAAGCTTTACTGGGTTGTCGACTTCTCCTTCAACGGTTAGGGTGTAAGTTTCGAGTTTTAGTTGAGGGTTTGTGCTGGTTATTCCCGGGTGTTCGGTACCCCAGCGCAGAATATGGTCAGTGGCTTTCTGGTCTGGTGGTAGACGTTTCTGTTTAGACAAAAATATTCACTGACAAACAATTGCTGTTGGAAAAAGAAAAATGTTACCGTAACTCATCCAGACCCAAAAAAGCTCGTCAAACTCTTTTGTCGCGGTTCCTCTTTGCTAAACGAAGATACTCTAACGCCGACCCTTCGGACTTCAAGCGGCGACTCCGTCAGGAACTTCTCAAACAGCATGCGCACGTTGCGTTTGATTGTTTCTTTGTCTTTGGCTGACTGCTCAAGGGTTACGCTGCGGCTTTTGCTACTCAAATCCAAATTAACTACATAGATGGATACTGTTTTGAAGCTGTAGCCCTTATCCGCGACTTCTTTGTAGACGAATTCGGTTAATTCGTCGGTTTTCTGCAGAATAAACTCTAAATCGTGCGTGTCTGCCTTGAGGGTGCCAATTTTGCTGATTGATTCTGCTTCCCCTTGCTCATGCACGGGTTCGTTGTCGATTGCGTTGGCGGCGTTATGGAAGTAGATGCCCATGACTTTTCCGAAGACTTCGATGAGTACTTGGCAGTCGTATTTGGCGAGGTCGCTGATGGTTTTAATCCCCATTTGCTCCATGCGCACAGTCGTCTTTTTGCCTACACCTAAGAGTCGGTCGACTGGAAGTGGCGCAAGAAAGGCTTGGGCTTCCTCAGGTTTAACTATAGTTAAACCGTCGGGTTTTTGGCTGTCACAGGCAATCTTTGCGACAAGCTTGTTGGGTCCGACGCCGATGGTGAAAGATATGCCCACCTGCGCTTTCACGTCTGCCTTAATTTTTTGGGCGTACTCTCTGGCTTTCTCGAACTGCCCTCAACCTGCTCAGTGACATCCAAGTAAGCTTCATCCACACTAACCTGCTCAAGGGCTGTTGCGTAGGTTCGGAAAATATCCATGATGCGATTACTAATTTGGTCGTAGTATTCGTGGTCGACGTGGAAGAAGATGGCGTCTGTGCCTTCGAGTTTGCGTTTCGCCATGAACAGGGGTAACCCGGATTTGACGCCGTATTTTCGGGCGATATAGTTGCTTGTTGACACGGCTCCGCTTTCTTCCGTACGTCCGGAGTAGACGCCGACGACTATGGGTTTGTCTTTAATGGCGGGGTTGCGGAGTTCTTCGCATTGGGCAAAGAAATAGTCGAAGTCTGCTAGCATAATCACGCGAGCTTGCATTGTTTATCCTCCTTAGCGGGCAATAACCAGGAACCATCACACGCTGCCGTACTCAACCCATGCAAGCCTTCTCGGCAAACCCCAAACTTCAAACCCGAAGCCAACACCGTATCCCGGACGCCTTTAGTAGCTTAAAGCGGTAATCAGCAGGTAAAAGTGTGCTTCCGCCGATTTTTTCGCCCTCCACAAAATACAGCGGTTTAAGTTGCTCCATCACCTTCGGCAAAGCCGCAGACAGGCGAGCCCAATTGTCAGGTTTCGCTTTATAGGTTGAGCAGGTTACGTGTTTGACGCCGATGTCGGCGAGGGTTTTGATGAGTTTTTGCGGTTGGTCATTTATGTGGGGAATTATAGGGTCGATTCGTACTGAGACAGGGACGCCTGCTTTGACGAGGTCTTGGGCGGCTCTTATGCGCAAAGAGGGGGATGGCGCGTTTGGCTCTATGATTTTGGCTAAAAACTCATTATCGGTGGTTATGGTAAACGCTACTGTTGCAGATCCCCTGCTTAAGCAAATCGTCGTCTCGGGCGACAAGGTTGCTTTTGGTTATGATTTGGATCCTACAGTTGCTATCCGCTAAAATTTCAAGGCAGCGCCGAGTTAAACATTCTGAGGCTTCAGCATGCGGGTATGGGTCAGATGAGTTAGCGATGGATATGGTTTCACCGTTGAGTTTAGCTGCTTCGCGCTTGAGCGTGGCTATGAGGTCTTTTTTGGGGTGGCAGTCTTTGTGGTTTGGGATATAGCTTGTGGCATAGCAGTAGAGGCACCTGTAGTCACAGCCAGTGTAGGGATTAAATGTTAGTTTGGGTGGGCATGTACAGAGGCCTGAACGCCATGGGTCAAAGCTGGAGATGAGTGGCACCGAACTTTCACTGTGCAATATTATACCTTGTATTGGTCAAAAAGCATTCGCTTTACCATCCAAAAAGTTAGACCACAAACCTAAATGTTAGTCCAGAAACGTAAAAACTTAGTCAAGAAACCTTGACTAACCCTTAGTCCAGAAACCTTGACAAAAACGCTCATATTCGATTTAGAAGAAGCTGTTTTCAGTGAGTAACATGGCGACAAACCACTATATCATGAACCATAGACTCATATTGAGAACCCAGAAGAAAGGACGAAATTTCTGTTTAATCTGCCATCAACCCATCCTTGAAGGACAGCGTGTAGCTACAAGGAAGAGTACGGCCGTACGGCATGAAGAATGCTACATGAAGTCCTTCATGTAAGAAGAACACCAACAACCCTTTTTCCATACGGAACTATGCTCTTAACAAAGATAATACTGTGAAGAGAACTATTGGTAAAATTATTGAAATTACAAAACCCCAGCGATTAATTTTCAAAGTGAAATTTACATCTTTGTACTTAACAAAATGAGCGAAACCTACTATCGTTACAACAAGATTCATTGATAAAAACACCAAAACCGAAATCGAAAACAACCCAAATATCGATATCGATGTGGAGGGTGGTATGGAGCTACTTATGCTCAGTTGGAATAATATCGTAGTGATTAACATCGAGGTATTCAAACCCATTCTCAAGCCAACTGACGCTGGATCTTTGAGGCCGAATAAGAAAGAAATTGCAGATACAAAGCAAAAAATTATAGGTGGAAAAAGGCTGGCTAGAGCACTTGATGGTTTAAGTTTTGCCTGCGTTATTATCATTTCAGCATATGGAGCTTGAAGGCCTAGAGGGTAATCATGTTTTACCACAGATAGTTCAATATTAGTTGTTTTCCAATTAGGATTAACAAAGGCTGGATCTACGCCTGTTTGGTTCTGTAGCCAAGCTAAATTTACGCCCATTGCATTTAACACTTCAGGAGAAATTTTCAGGTTAATTTCATCAAACGGGTAGTCCCTAGCATCAGGTGGAGTATTCATAGTGGCAGTTATTCGGTAAAATTGATACTTGACAGAGCCTGTGGTATCGCTGTTTACTATGACTTTTGCGGCATCATTGATTGGGTAACCATTGGTTAAGTACCAATTTACTGTTGTGATGTTAGGGTTGGTCCAGAAGAAGTACACGTACATGTCAACGGTATAGGTGCCTGTGGTGTATTGGAAACTGTATATGTGGAGGACCCAAATGCCCATGTACATTGTGTTATTGCTGAAGTCTAAGCCCTGTAGCTCAGATTGAAGTCTTGATTGAATTTGAGATTCAGAGGAACCTGTGTTAGTTGGTTGAGCATTTGTCAGGGTTGGGCAAAGAATAACCAAGGCACTAATGACCAAAATGCTTAGCGGGATCGCTTTAGGGAGCAATTTATAAATTTGTTTTTTTACTTTCCTAAAAAAGTCCCGTTTGCCATTCATCTAAGTCACAAATTTCTAATGGATTACCTAAAAAATGATCGATAAAGCTACATGATAAAACAGTGATATTTGGTTCTTAAACTAGAGTTGTTGCTTCCTAACTATAACAGCATTCGGAAAGGTTTACTAATTAACAAAGGATTCTGCATATAGGCAGCGATTACTTAAGATTCAATCCATCGGGGGCTGAGTGCAACTTGTATGGGCATTTGTTTTGGCCTTTAAATAAGGAGGGCTCTAGAGCAATAAAAGCTAAGAAAACATAATGATCAGCCAATGAATTCAGCCAAAAACTCGCGGCTCACAATGAACGCTGACTTTGGCATACCGCATTGCACATCGGTCGAGGCTTAATAAGTGGTTAGGAATTATAAAGAGCCAAAGCGAGTCTGCACTGTAAACAATGTAGTATCATGCGAAAAGACTAAAAAGTGTTCAAAGATAATTTTTAGTGGATATATGTATGATAGAATATTATACGCTAAATGGAAAGTGTTTTAAACACAAAACAACATGTGCTAGTTTGGAGAGAACATTGGTGAGGAAAACTCCACTCTTCGAGTTCGACGTACCCACCTATCGAAAACGCACAGTCGGACTCGCAGCAAACAATAAACAATCAAGATAATGGCTGTCACTTGAGACGAACCAAACCTAAGTACAGCTTAAGTAGCTGTTTTCCTCGAAGAAAATGCTGAGAGTACTGTTTTTCGTTTTGCATATAATAGTATCGCAATTAAGATTACATCTAATATAACCGGTATTGCCCAGGTTGGCTCCATCACATCCTGACGCTCATTTAGGGTGCCGCCAGATGCGTCACCCAAAACAACTACTAAATCGCCAGGCAATTCCGAGTTATATTGTGAATGCATCTCAACCGTTAACCCTTGGACTGTAGATGTGAAAGTTTTTGGTTGCCACTGACTTGCTACACTGTTCACTGGTGCAGTGTAAACATTCACATCCGAAACATTGTCCTCAAAGCTTACAATGAAGTAAGCTGTCGAATCCGGATTCTGCATTGACAAGTAATCAGCAATATTCAAGTCATACAGGAAAACGTAGCTGTCATTCACCCGCTCAAGTGGATGCTCATAATGAATTTGTAGCAAAAAAGAATCCGATAAATTCTCGACCGTACTGGATATCAGCCACCAATCGCCTAACGCTGTTTTGTGCAGGAAATCTGGATTTGTTTGGGTATAGTTGCTCCATTCAAGCTCATGTTCCCCTAAGTAGAGGTGGATGTTGGTGGAGTTTGGCGGCATTGGATAAAGCATCGGCAAATCGTAGCAGACTGAGTTTTGGATGCTTATTGGGTAGTATCCATCGATTTTAGCCCATAGCGACCCGTTGATGCCGGTTATAGTGTAGTTGATGTGCTCAGTAGGCATTGAAAGCTGCAATGGTTTTCCGTCGGGATTTGCTGATGCAAAAGAACATGCAAACCCAGTGCTGGCTGTTAATGCCATTAGCGCTAGAAGTAAAACTGCTGTATAGGCTGTTGGCTTCATAAGTCAACAGTGTATAGGTTGTTCTGATAGCATTTAATCCTTTGCAAATTTTCCCCGTATGATCATGAACATTGATTTTACCTGCTGAATCGCATGCATCCCACGCAGCCTATTAATGAGATTTAGGATTCGGCTGTTATTACCTGAGTAATAAAAATCTCCAAACAATACTTTTCCCCAATTGAACGTTTTCGATTAATTACATCGTCGAATTCATGAAGTAAATCGCTCATTTTTAGGTCAACGTCTTTTCTTGAGTAATCCATTTTACCATTATGGTTGCTGCTGACGTTTTCGGTTTGCAGCGTTTCTAAGTCAGATTCTGAGATTAAGCCTCGGACAGCATCGCGGAAGGCTTCTGAGCGGCTGTAGTAGCCTTTGGTTTGCATGGAGTCTTCGAAATTGCGAAGGAGTTAAGGCGTTAGGGTTATGCTGATTACTGTCATTTGGTTTACCATTAGGTTTTTATTAACATTTTAGTTTACTGTTCATAGTTAACTAATATTTTTACATAACGACTTATCACTAACTTAATATAAAAAACGTGTCTTTGAAAGTTTGATTGTTATGGGAACCTTCGAAGAAAAACCACCAAACAACCATAATCGGCGAAGAAGAAGAAAACAAAAAAGTACTCGTCGGCTTCGCCGTTTGGTTAGGCATAACAATCCTAGTAGCAGGCATAATGGACCTACTCTTCGATGGCATCCCATTGGGATTCACAATACCAATCATTAACCTCCCAGCAACCGTATCTTTGATACTCTACTACGTTGCGGTGTTGACCGCGGCCATCTACATCGGCGTTTTTGGCCTAAAAGAGCTTGTTGTTGAGCGCCGATTCAGCGTTGAATTCCTCATGGCAGTCGCCGGTTTAGGCGCGTTGGCGCTGGATTACCGTTTTGAAGCCGCCACCGTACTATTCCTCTATTGCATAGCAGAATACTTTGAAGGCTACATCCAAGAAAGAGCCAAACGCACCGTAGAGGCAATCTCCAAAGTTATCCCAGAGAAAGCACGGATCTTAGCAAACGGCAAAGAAGAAAGCGTCAACGTAGCCGAAGTACAAACAGGCACAATCATCCTTGTTAAACCCGGCGAACGCATTCCACTCGACGGCAACGTCATCGACGGCTTCTCACATGTAGACCAAGCCCTGGTTACAGGTGAATCGGTACCTGTACCTAAAAGAGTCAACGACTGTGTGTTTGCCGGAACCCTAAACACCGGCGGCGTGCTTAAAATCGAAGTTACCAAAAAATCTACTGAAACGCTTGTTAGCCGCATCGTGCAGTTGGTTATTGAATCTCAAAAACGCAAAGCAGGCATCGAACGCTTGGTGGATAGGTTTGCAAGAATTTACGTACCCATCGTCATCGTCTTGGCTGTTTTCACTGCACTTGCTATGCCATACATCGCAGGCGGAGGATTTGAGACATGGTTTTACCGTTCCCTGATGCTGCTAGTGGTATCTTGTCCCAGCGCATTCATCATTTCTGTTCCAGCAACGATCTTTGTCGCGATAACTGTGGCTGCTAAACGAGGTGTAATCATAAAGGGCGGAGTATTCATTGAGAAACTTGCAAAAGTTAAACGAGTTGTGTTCGATAAAACTGGCACGTTAACGCTGGGGCGACAAGCAGTGCATGAAGTCCGCCGAGTAGACCTCAGCAAAGCCGAGGATGAAGCCATAACCTACGCAGCAGCGCTCGACCAATTCTCCAATCACCCCATAGCACAGGCAATAGTGCGCAAAGCAGTAGAACGCCACATCGACTTAAGCAAAGTCAAAGTCACAGATGTCGTGGAAGTTCCCGGCAAAGGCATAGTAGGTTTAGTCAACGACAAACACGTGGCCATTGGCAATTTGGAGTTTATGCGGGAGCTGGGCTGTGACTGTACCGAAGCGTTTGAGATTACTGAGGGTGATGTGCATACGGCGGTTTGTGTTTCTGTTGGTAAGGTTGGGTTGGCGGCTGTTTGTGTTGTTGATGAGGTTAGGGAGGATGCGTTAAAATCCATTCGTATCTTAAAGCAAAATGGCATCAAAACTGCGATTTTAACAGGTGATAGAGCAGAAATCGCCAATGATACTGCGCTCTCACTTGGGATTGAGGAGGTGCATTCGGAGCTATTCCCCGAAGACAAGTTGGCATGCATCGAGGATATGAAGGGCAAAGAAGGCTTAGTCGCAATGGTAGGCGACGGAGTGAATGATGCTCCGGCGTTGGCTGCTTCAGATGTGGGCATCGCTATGGGTGCACGCGGCGTCGACGTCGCATTGGAATCAGCGGATGTCGTGTTGGTAAAAGATGAGCTCGCACAGATCCCATACCTAATCAACCTTAGCCAAAAAGCAATGGTAATTGCCAAACAAAACATCGCAGGCTCACTAATCATAAAATTCGTCTTAGGCACACTGGGCTTCTTGGGGTTAACGCCGTTATGGTTTACGGTTGCGGCAGGCGACGACGGCTTAACCATGCTGCTACTGCTCAACACGCTAAGGCTGGAACGAATCAAGTAATGTTGCTCTCAGCGAGCTATCCCCCCTCTATATATAGATTCAAGGGCAGGTTCAACTACCCAGAGAATTAGGCGTTGGCAAAGAATTTCAACAGAAAACATTTGTCATCAAAGACACCAAAATGCTTACCGTTAAAATTGGGGTAGGTGTGTGGTTTTAGAGTATTTAGTCAGAGATTTATTGGGTCTTGCTGATGATGATTTTTTAGTTTTTCTGTTTGTTTTGGGTGAGGGTTGGGGGGTTGTTGTGAAATGTTAATAAGGGCTGATTTTGCATGTTACCCTTCATGCCTAAGCCATCAAAGACTAAGCCCAAGCAGAAAGTTAAGCCTAAGCTTAAGCGAAAAGAGCCTGAAGTTCCGGGCATAACAACCAAAAAATCTTACTGGATAATACTGACTGCCCTGTTGGCTGTTGTTTCGGCGGTTTTTGGGGTAGTAATGGGCATAGGTCTAATTGAAACAGCGTTTCTGGCAGTTACAATTGCTGTAGTGATTGGCACTGTCGGCTTTATTCGAGTTAGCCCATCTACGTTATCTTTGAGTAAGCGGGCAACATTCCTCTTTGTAGGCACATCCGTAGTTGGCTTTGGCATCTGGGCAGCACTCACTCTAACAGGAGTCGTGGCACAGGCAGCAAATGAACTCGGAGAAGAATTCTTTGTCGTAACCAGCTTAGCACTCTGTTTAACCGCAGGCGCATTCATCGGCGAAATGATAGGGAGAAATAAGAGTATACAAGAACGCCTATTTCCCCCGAAAATTGATGATTAAATCCACCCTGCCCTTAACTCTAAAACCCCATTTTCCCCAGAACCTTTAAGAGCACAAACCCTCAGCATGTTCTAAATGACACCAAGGAAATGACCTCACCTTGAAATTTGGCATCATGACACGCAACCCAGAAGCATGGAGCAGCTCTCAAGTCCGAGAAGCACTCACCAAACGAGGCATCCCCTACGAATGCTTCACTTTTCCAAGACTCGTCGCCCGATTAGCTTACAGACCCTACTTCAAAGTCAACGGCACAAACATCATGGAAGATTTAGATGCACTCATCATTCGCCCGATTGGCCGCGGCAGCCTTGAAGAGCTGGTTTTCCGCATGGACATGCTCTACAAGCTGGAACGCAAAGGCTTCTACATGGTTAACCCGCCTACGGCAATTGAGCACTGCGTCGACAAATACGACATCCTCGCATTACTCGAAGACGTGGGTGTACCAGTTCCACGCACTTTAGCCACCGAGAGCGTCAATGAAGCCATAAAGGCGTTTGATGAACTCGGCGGCGACATCGTCGTCAAACCCATTTTCGGATCACGCGGACAAGGCGCTACACGCGTCAACGACATCGACATCGCCGACACAATCTTCAAAGCCATCACATTCCACCACGGCGTCATCTACATGCAAGAATTCGTCGAACACGGCTTTAGCGACATACGCGCATTCGTCCTAGGCGATCAAGTTATCGCATCCATGCGCCGAGTTGCAACAGGATGGAAGACTAACTATAGCCAAGGAGCCAAACCCGCAGCAACTGAGATCAGCGATGAATTCAAAGACTTAGCCATAAAAGCAGCCAAAGCAGTCGGATGCAAAGTGGCAGGCGTAGACATTCTTAGAAGGACCAGAAGGCCCACGCATAGTCGACGTGAACAGTCAACCCGGCTGGAAAGGCTTGCAGCAAGTTGCGAAAGTTAACATTGCTGACGAAATTAGTGAAATTCGTATTATCAGAGCTTAAGAAGTAGAAGCCATCATGGCTGTGTAGGGGTCATCGGCGACGCTTGGAAACGCCGCTTTGATACCGCCCTTAACAAGTATTCGTTCTTTGTTTTGTGTGAATTCGCCAATAAAAGATGCGAATAATCCAAGTTTTTGGAGAGCTGAGGCTACTTTGTCTTTTGATTCTGGTGCAACGGCTCCTAAGATTGTGCCGGTTGAAGACATCGCCAGCACCTGCTCATCACTCAATCCAAAATGCTTCTGTAACATCAAAGCTTCAGGTGGAATAGTGATTTTCTCCCAATCTACCCGTATGCCGACTTTTGAGGCCACCGATAATTCGTTTAGGGCTGATACGAATCCGCCTTCAGTCGCATCATGCATTGCATGCACACCCTCAACTTCAGCCAACAAAAGTGCCTCTTTAACGCAGCTTTGCAGCTTCACCTGATCAGCAAACTCACATTGTTTTTCTGCGCCAAAAAGCTTCCTCGCCACTTCAGGATGCGTTAATGAATAGATAGTGATTGTTTCTGCACCCAGCGGTTTTGTGCAAAAAATGTAGTCGCCGGATTTTGCCCCTCCAGAAGTAATCAAGCGTTCTGGGTTTACGGTGCCGTAGACTGTGCAGACGCCAAGCACCTCTTTTAAGCTATCATACATGCCCGTGTGTCCCCTGACTATTGCGATATCTAACTCGTCTGCGGCTTGGCAAGTTTGCTTCATCAACTTCTGGAAAACAGCAGACTCAGTTGGCCGTGGCCCAAGAAGCGTGATAGTGCAGAATTGGGGCTTAGCCCCCGATAATGCCACGTCAGAGGCGGCGTAGTTGATGAGCAGCCACCCGAACCATTCTTCGGGAACGCCTGTGCAGGGGTCAGCCGCAACTACCACATATTGGTCGCCTAAACGGTGAACACCGGCGTCGTAGCCAATCATAGGCGGCACCAGCACCCGCTCATCGGGTTTAATGCAGTCAATCATTTTCTGTAAGTCTTTAGCGGCAAGTTTCCCCAATTACAGGTACGCTCTCAACACATTGCTTTTCTGGAGCAAGTAGAGTATAATTCCGCTTATTACCAATTCGGGCAACAAATAACTGCCATTGTACGCTGAGGAGTAAATGAGGGGATCCACGTTTGGAGCATATAGGGGTGCCCAGTAAACAACACCAGAAATAAAACTCATGAGGAAGCGACCTGTAATACCTACAACTGCACCTAGCAATGGGTCTTGTTGGGAAAAAGCCTGCGAAACCCAAAACACCGAATGCTAAAGGATAGTCAAGTAACACTTGTATGGGATCAATTGCATATGGCAGCATTATGAATTGTATTAGGCCATAAATTACTCCGGTAACTATGCCGACTTTGGGTCCTCTTCTAAGGGCTAACCAAATAATCGGCACCATTGACGCCAAAGTAATGGAGCCACCCTGAGGCAGGATATAAACGACTATGGTACTAAGCGCCGTGGCCAACGCCGTGAAGATGGCCATTTCAGCTAAAACTTTTGGGTTTCTAAATGAATTTTGGTTTCTATATTCAGTTTTTATAGTACTCTCTTTTGTAGTATTCATTATTGTTTTCCCTCCGCCAGTATTACCTGGTTCAGGTTCGCAGGGTCGACAGAAGTTACTGTCCTCTCAGCCGGATCATTCTCCAGCTCCCCAAGAACTGAGTAAAATATGTTGTTTTGACAAATATTAGCTTTGCGAGTTTGGCTATTAGAAAAAATTAGATTTATCGACTGCACATAACAGACAAGAATTAAGTAATTTTTGTAACAGAAACACTAAGATAAGGGTTATAACAGCAAGAACCCAATACTGTAGAAGGAGCTAACCACATGGAGAAAAGTTACGATTGGTTCGTTCAACGCCGCAAAACAAAAGGATTAGACCTCGCACACAGCGAAATAGCCAAAGCCTTCGATACAGTAACTTGGCTAAATAAAGCAACAAAAAGTTTCTCTGAGAAGAATTTTAAAGAAGCAAAAAAGTACATCGACAACCTGTATGATACAGAAGCAGGTGTTGATAAGCTTCGAACTGAAGTCTTCATGGAATTATCAACTGGAACAACCTTGCTGGCAGATTACCGCGAAGACCTATTGCACCTAGTTAAGCGAGCAGACACCTTAGCAGATCATACCAAAGATGTAGCCAGATGCCTCGAGATGCTTTGGGAAGCAGAAATCCCCGATGAATTGAGCGCTAAGGCTTTGTTGATGACTGGCAAATTGGTCGATATGGTTAATGTACTGCGCAGTAGTGTTGAGAAGATTTCGTCGAATCCAACTCAGGCCATCAATGAGGCTAAGAAGGTTGAAGAAATCGAGCACACCATAGATACCGAGTACTTAGCAACTAAGGGGTTGTTTGTCAAGTATGGTGCTACTATGAATAAGGGGGCGATCATAATTTTTGATGACCTCATCGAATTTCTTGAAAACGCAGCTGACATGTGCGCGGACACTGCAGATTATATCTATGTGCTCTCGAGCAGAGAGTAATTTCTTTTTTGTTTTCAACTTATCAGTTGGTTCTTTTTAGATAATCCTGTTGTAACTTAAGCGTTAAACACAACTTTTAAAGCATAATCATACTCAAATTTAGGATGGACAACTTCGATTTTTGGAAGGCTAAGATTTTTGAAAAAAACAATCCTTATCGTGGATGACGACCAATCCATACTCCGATCATTAAGCCGCGTCCTAGAAAAAAACGGATATGCAACCGACACTGCCGAAACGGCTATGAACGCCCTTGATAAACTAAAAAAAAGTCACTATGACCTCGCCATCATCGACGTAATTTTGCCAGATATGAAAGGAACCGATTTACTTGCCAAAGCTAAGAATGAATTACAGCAAACAATCAAGTTCATAATAACAGGGTACCCATCTGCCGAAGCCGGCGCCAAAGCGCGTGATTACGGTGCTGAAGCATTTATCTTAAAACCGGTTAAGATGGATGAACTCCTCGCTGTTATTCACACATTCCTCGGTGACCTAGAAGAAGCGCCCTATACTGGTCAAGAAGAAGAAAGATACACGCTCTCAGAAGTAAAAAGCGACTTAGCGCCTTAAACATCAGAAATCATGCTTAAAAAAAGTATAAGGGTAAAATCTCCGGCAATCTAAATTCAACAGTTTTTTAGGCACTATAATTGGGTTAACAATAGCTTGTTTGACATAAAATTTATGGGGTAATGTTTTTAGGGTTTAGCTTAGTCTTGCTAAAGTCAAACACTAACTGATAGGAAATGAACAGCATGCAGCCTATGCCTAAAGACTACAAATTCACCGAAATCGAAGCAAAATGGCAAGCCAAATGGGAAGAAATGGGCATTATACCACTACGACTGGAACGACAAACAACGTGTCCCCTACAGCATCGATACGCCTCCGCCTTACCCATCAGGCGAACTCCACATGGGCAACGTGCTGAACTGGACATACTTCGACATGGTAGCCCGCTACAAACGCATGCAAGGCTACAACGTGCTGTTCCCACAGGGCTGGGACTGCCACGGACTGGGCATAGAAATCCAAGTTGAAAAAGCCAAAAACATCCGCAAACGGGACGTACCCCCCGACCAATTCCGCGCATGGTGCATCGAACTCGTCGAGAAATACATCGCCATGATGAAGGAAGGCATCCTCAAAATGGGTGCATCCATCGATTGGACCACCGAATATAAAACCATGGACCCCGACTACTGGCGTCGCACACAACTCAGCTTCATCAAGCTGCACCAGAAGGGCTTCATGTATCAGGGCACACACCCAGTTAACTGGTGTCCACGCGACGAAACCGCGATTGCGGACGCAGAAGTTGACCATGTCAAAAAAGAAGGCACACTGCACTACATCAAATATCACCTCGGAGGCAGCAACGAATACCTCCTAATTGCGACTTCACGCCCCGAATTCATCCCTGCCTGCGTCGCCGTCGAAGTTAACCCAAAAGACGAACGCTACAGCAAATACATTGGCAGAAAAATCGCTGTCCCACTCATGAACCGCGAAGTCACCATCATAGCCGAAGAAAACGTTGATCCCAAATTCGGCACAGGCGTTGTGCAAATCTGCACTTACGGTGACAAAGACGACGTTAAAACAGTTATAAAACATAAACTTCCAGTTATCCGCTTAATTAATGAAAGCGGCAAGATTACTGAGGCAGGCTGCAAATACGCAGGCTTATACCTCAACCAAGCCACGAGCAGCCATCGTAGCAGACCTAACCGCAGCTGGATTGCTTGAGAAAACCGAGAAAATCCAGCAGGAAGTCGGCGTCTGCGACCGCTGCAAAACCCACGTCGAAATCTTCGAACGCAAGCAATGGTTCATGAAAACCATGGCCACTCTCCGAAGCCATCGAGAAAGAACGCTAACGAAATCCCTTGGTACCCAGATTACATGCGCAACCGCCTAATCGACTGGACTAAAGCATTGGACTGGGACTGGGTGGTCAGCAGACAACGCCTTTTCGCGACTCCGATTCCAGTTTGGTACTGCAAAAGCTGCGGCGAAATCATCGTAGCCCAAGAAAGCTGGGTACCAATTGACCCACGTATGGAGCATCCCAGAATTGAGAAGTGCCCCAAATGCGGCGGCAAAGATTTCAGCGGCGAAACCGACGTCATTGGATACATGGATGGATTCCTCAATTACCTGCGCCGTTCACGCTGGCTGGCCAGATCGAGCCGACTGGAAACATCTGTTCCCCGCAAGCATCCACCCATCAGGAACTGACATCATCCGCACATGGGCATACTACCTCATGGTACGCCACCTAGCCCTATTCGACGAGCGCCCATTCAACAGCGTATTAATCAACGGCATGGTGCTCGGTGCAGATGGCAGAAAAATGAGCAAATCACTCAAAAACTACGCTGCCGCACCAGAAACACTCAACAAGTACGGTGCCGACGCAGTCCGACAATGGGCAGCAGGCGGAGGAGCAACAGGCTCAGACATCCCCTACCGCGTCCAAGACGTCGAGTACGGCAGACGCTTCCTGGTTAAACTATGGAATGCTTCAGGATTTGCAAGCAACCTACTGGCAGACTACAATCCCAAAGCCAGCGACGAAATGGACCTCCAGCTACTGGACAAATGGATACTTAGCAAAACCGAGAACATCACCAAAAAAGTTACCGAAGCCTTCGAGAAATGCCAATTCAACATCGCCGTCGAAGAAATCCGCAACTTCACTTGGCACGTTTTCTGCGACTTCTACGTTGAAGCCGTCAAAGACCGCTTATACCGTCCAGAAGTCTACGGCAAAGCAAACACCGCAGCAGCACAACACACCCTCTACGAAGTACTCTACCGGATACTACAACTACTGGCCCCAGTCACGCCACACATGACTAGAGGAAATCTATCAGTACATGTACATGGATGGCAAAGGCTACAAGAGCATACAGGTCTCGCAATGGCCAAAATACAATCCAGCACTTGTGGATGAAGCTGCCGAGAAAGATGGCGACCTAATCACCGCAATCATGAGTGAGATCCGCCGTGACAAAGCAGAAAAGAAACTATCCCTAAACGCACCCATCAAGAACCTAACCATCTACACAGCAGACGACGCCACCGCCGTCACCATACGCCAAGCGACGCATCGACATCGCTGCCACACTAAAAATCGAAAACATCAAAGTCCAAGCTGAAAAAGCGGAAGGTAGACAAGTCGCCCAGTACACGGTCTACATCAAACCAGAATACTAATAGTGATAACTATATGGCAAAAAAGGTTGGTTTAATCGGTTGCGGCGCTATCGGCACTGTGCTAGCCGAAGCTATTGATCGCAAATTAGTTGTCTGTGACGAACTCGTCGTTTTCGACACTGACGCCGCTAAAGCCCAGAAGCTAAAGCATGATCTTCAATTCCGAGTGAAAATCGCAAGTAGCGTAGATGAGTTAATTGCGTCTAAACCCAAAGTTATTGTTGAAGCAGCAGGTCAGCAGGCAGTCCGTGACTACTACGAAAAACTAGTGGCGTCAAATGCTGAAATAATCATAATGAGCACGGGCGCACTGCTTAGCTTGAACGCTGATGAACCCAAAGTGCATTTTCCAGCTGGCGCAATCGGCGGATTAGACGCCATCGCCGCAGCAACCAACGCAGGCATAGATGAAGTAACGATAACGTCGCGCAAAAACCCCAAAGCTCTGGGAAAAACAAACACTGAAGAAGCCATAATCTATGAAGGGACAGCGAAAGAGGCGGCACGACTATTCCCTCGGGAAATGAATGTTGCAGCAACCTTAGCCTTAACGGTTAAACCGGTCCAAGTAAAAGTCAGTAGTCATCAGTGACCCCAAAGTCACACGCAACACCCACCAAATCCACGTAAAATGGCGCTACGGCGAAATGCAGCTACAATTCGAAAACCAACCGCATCCAGATAATCCGCATACGAGTGCGTTGGCGGCTTGGGCAGCGATCAGGTTGCTTCAGACTTTGCTGCAATAAGTTCTCCTTTTTAGCTCCTGCTTTTTTATCATTTTTTCTTAAGAAAGGGTTTATGGGGAAATATCGCCCACTCCAGCTCCTGCTATGACCAGGTGAGGTCGAAGCGGTCAAGGTTCATTACCTTATTCCACGCCGCCACGAAGTCGTGCAGGAACTTCTCTTTGGAGTCCTCACAAGCGTAGACTTCCGCTAGGGCCCGGAGTTGAGAGTTCGAACCAAAGATGAGGTCGACACGGGTGCCTGTCCATTTGAGTTTGCCAGTTGCGCGATCAAGACCCTCGAACACTTCCTGATCTTCCGAGGTTGCCTTCCAGATCGTGTTCATGTCGAGCAGATTCACAAAGAAGTCATTGGTGAGGATCTCTGGATGCTTGGTGAAGACACCGTGCTTGGGACTGACCGAAGTTGGCATTCAAGACCCGCAAACCGCCAACGAGAACCGTCATCTCCGGAGCAGTTAGCGTCAACAGTTGTGCACGATCAACCAGCAGTTCCTCTGCGGATACGGCGTATTTGGTTTTAAGGTAGTTACGGAATCCGTCTGCAACTGGTTCAAGAACGGCAAATGACTCCACATCGGTTTGCTCCTGCAATGCATCCGTGCGTCCCGGCTTGAAAGGAACAGTTAATTCGTGACCGGCATTCTTTGCAGCTTGCTCGACACCTGCGCATCCACCCAAGGACAATCAAGTCGGCAAGCGAAACCTTCTTCCCGCTTGACTGCGCGTTGTTGAACTCTTTTTGGATTGCTTCAAGCGCCTCCAGCACCTTCTTTAGTTGAGCCGGTTGGTTGACTTCCCAATCCTTTTGTGGCGCAAGACGGATACGAGCCCCATTTGCGCCTCCGCGTTTGTCGGAGCCACGGAATGTGGATGCAGATGCCCAAGCGGTTGAAACCAGTTCCGAGATCGACAGACCTGAGGCAAGGATTTTGCTCTTGAGGTCTGCGATGTCTTGCTCATCAATTAGCTCATAATCGACTGCGGGTATTGGGTCTTGCCAGATCAGTTCCTCCGCTGGGACTTCTGGACCGAGATAGCGCGAGCGGGGACCCATATCGCGGTGGGTAAGCTTGAACCATGCTCGGGCAAAGGCATCTGCTAGCTGATCGGGGTTCTCGTAGAAGCGCCTTGCAATCTTCTCGTAAATTGGGTCAAATCGCAGGGCAAGGTCAGTGGTTAGCATGGATGGCGCGTGACGTTTTGATGGGTCATGGGCATCTGGTACGGTATCTGCGCCTGCGTCACCTTTCGGCTTCCATTGGTATGCACCGGCTGGACTCTTGGTCAGTTCCCATTCGTAGCTGAACAGGTTTCGTAAGAAGTTGTTGCTCCACTTAGTTGGCGTCTGGGTCCAGATGACTTCTAAGCCGCTGGTAATCGTGTCGTCGCCTTTGCCTGTGCCAAATTTGCTCTTCCAGCCTAGGCCCTGTTCCTCGATGGGGGCGGCTTCAGGCTCAGGACCCACCATTTGATGCATCGCCAGCGCCATGGGTTTTACCGAAGGCGTGACCGCCCGCGATGAGGGCCACAGTCTCCTCGTCATTCATCGCCATGCGCGCGAAGACCTCGCGGATATCCTTGGCAGCAGCAAGCTGGATCTGGGTTGCCGTTTGGGCCTTCCGGATTAACGTAGATTAGCCCCATCTGCACTGCAGCAAGCGGATTTTCGAGGTCCCTCTCCCCTGAATAGCGTTTATCAGCCTAGCCAGGTGGTTTCGGAACCCCAGTAAACGTCCTCTTGCGGCTCCCAGATGTCTTCGCGTCCACCGCCGAAACCAAAGGTCTTAAATCCCATCGACTCAAGCGCACAGTTGCCGGCTAGGATCATCAGGTCAGCCCAGGAGATTTTTTTGCCGTATTTCTGTTTGATTGGCCAAAGCAAACGGCGTGCCTTGTCGAGGTTGACGTTGTCTGGCCAACTGTTAAGAGGCGGGAAACGCTGTGCTCCCGAGGATGCACCCCCGCGACCGTCACCCTTGCGGTAGGTACCTGCGCTATGCCAAGCCATCCGGATGAAGAGCCCCCCGTAGTGACCGAAATCGGCTGGCCACCAATCCTTCGAGTCAGTCATCAATGCATAGAGGTCCTTCTTTAGGCGCTTTCAGGTCGAGTTTCTTGAATTCTTCAGCGTAGTTGAATTCTTTATCCATAGGATTGGACAACGGGAGAATGCTGGTGCAAAATGTTTAGGTTTAATTGGTTTGGCCACCATTCTCGGTTTGATTTACCCGTACGGCTAGTTGATAAGCTTTTCACTATTCAAAATTGCAGCAACTCCTTCTCTAATGTTTCTTTAAAGAGATTAATTTAAAGATTTAAGTTACGCTTGACTCGTACAAAGTAAACGATTCGAGCAAAACTCAAAAAAAGCTTATTCTAAGAGAATTATTATCGCGCCACCAAATACACAGCGGTTTCAACATGGAACCATGTAGTGCGTGTGAAGGAAATCGCTTATCCCATATCGAATCAGACGCCAAAAAACAAGCTGAACCCAAAACAGAACCGCGTCTCAGGCAGACGAGTGGCACATCATAAACGCCAACTCCCACACAAACACAAAAACAATCAAATCATCCACTTTTAAAGTGCAATAAAACGGTAACAGTAAAATCAAAAAATAAAACTAAACAAAAAGAAAAAGAAGCTAAATCTTTAGCTTACTCAGTTGTGTCTTCTTCGTCTTCTTCTGCTTGGTGGGTTTGGTCGGTGGTTTGGTCGGCCGTTTCCGTGTCCACCTCTGAATGCGCCACCGTGGGCGCTTCTAAAGGGTGGGCCGGAACGTGGGCCTCCTCCACGACGACTGGCTGAACTATTTGTTCTTCAATTGCTTGTTCCATTACTTTTTCGAGTGTGATTTCGGTTGGTGCATGCTCGGTTACTTCGAATGTTTGAAGTGGAGCTGCTTCAACAACTTGTTCTTGTTCTGCAACTGGTTCTGCAGTTGCTTCTGCGACTACTTCGGCTGGGGCTGCTTCGACGACTTCCTCTATTTGAGCTTCAATGGCTGGAGCTTCTACTGGTGTAGCTTCTTCTGGGATTTCGACCATTGGGGCTTCGACTACTGCCAAGACTTCTTCAACTGGAGCCTCAATTTGGGCTGCCTCAACAACTGGAACTTCAACTATTGCCTCTTCAATAACTGGTGCAGCTTCTACTGGAGCGGCTTCTTCAATTACTGGGGCTTCAACAACTGCTTCACTGACGATTTCAACTGGAGCTTCAACAACTTCAACTGGCGCTGCTTCGATAATTGGAGTTTCTTCAACTTGAGCAACTTCAACTACTGGAGCTTCAACGACTGTTTCTGCAACTACTTCAGCCACTACTTCCATTGGGGCTGCTTCAACTGGGGCTTCGATGATTGGAGCTTCAACTATTGCTGTAGCTTCTTCAATTGGGGCTGCCTCAACAACTGGAACTTCAACTATTGCCTCTTCAATAACTGGTGCAGCTTCTACTGGAGCGGCTTCTTCAATTACTGGGGATTCAACAACTGCTTCACTGACGATTTCAACTGGAGCTTCAACAACTTCAACTGGCGCTGCTTCGATAATTGGAGCTTCAATCTTCAACAACTGGAGCTTCAACGACTGTTTCTGCAACTACTTCAGCCACTGCTTCTCAACGACTGGCTGCAATTTCAACGTGGCGGCTTCATGATTGTAGAGCTTCAACTATTGCTGTAGCTTCTTCAACTGGGGCTGCCTCAACAACTGGAGTTTCGATATTGCTCTTCAATACTGGTGCAGCTTCAACGGGTGCTGCCTCAACTGGAGTCTCTATGGGAGCCTCAACAATGGGGGCTGCCTCGACTACTGGGGCGGCTGTTTCCGCTGGTGCTGCTTCAGCTTGAACTATTTCAACTGGAGCTTCGATAACTGGAGTGGCTTCAATTGGCGCTGATTCAACGGATGTAGTTTCTGTGGCTGTTACTGTTTCCACGATTGCGGATTGGATTGTGGCAGTTTCAACCGGGACTTCTACAGGAGTTGAGACAATTGGCGCTTGTACAACTGGAGCAACTGATTCAGCAATTACTGGAGCTTCGACTGCTTTTGGGGCAGGAAAAAGTTGGTTCGTCGCATCCTTTATTGTGCCTAATTCGCTTCTTGTATTTTCGAGGATATTTGAGAGGAGACCTAGTTCTCTTCCATAAATTTCATCGTCGATTTCGCCAACTACATGCTGGATTTCATAGTTTGCGAGAAGCAATTCTAAGGTTTTTAGTTGTCCTTCTAGCTCAGTTGTTTTTACTTGCATTTTTTCTCCGAGTACTTGTCGCTGCTTTTCGAGGTCTGCAATTGCTGTTACAATGTCAGTTGTGAAAGAGTCACGGGTTGCTTGCGAAATTTTGCCAGTGGCGCAGAGGTTATCCAACGCCTGCTTCTTTTTTGTGGCGATTTCGTATTCTTCATTTAATCGCTTAAACGTGTATTTCCATGAGATCAATTACTTAACACCGAAGGTTTCTATCGCAAAAACAGAGATAACGTTTGTTAACATGCACATATATCGGTGACTAATAAATTCGGTGTGTATGACCCTGAAATCGGCGGTTTTATAGTAAAAACGGGTTATGCCTTTGGGGTTGTATATATATGAATTAGATAATTTTTCTTTGGTTAGACCCCAATCGATTGACTGTTTTATGTAAAAAAATGGTGACTGAAGGCAACATTATTTCATGTTATATTACAATGGCATTTACAAAAAAACAGTCGATTTTATTTAAGAAAAAACAGCGGCTATTCGGCAGCTAAAAGTTTCATTATATCATGTTTATACTTTATCAGTTTTGTTATAATATTGAATTGAAAGTGTTAATAACGTATTAATATTTTAACCAAGATAGAGAACAATCGAGCGTGCATAATATTGGTTGCATTAACAATCTCAGTAAACGGGGAGAAATCAGAAGCCCGAATAATCAAAAAAATGCATGAACGAGTTATCAAAACGTTTCTAGACACCATAATAATGACTGAACTCCAAAACGGACCCATAAGCGGATACGACGTAATATCCTACATCCACAACAAATTCGGCTTCCTAGTCAGCTCAGGTACAGTCTATTCCCTACTCTACTCACTAGAACGCAACTCCTTAGTCGAAGGCATCTGGGTAGAACGCAAAAGAGTCTACAAACTCACCCCAAAAGGCGCAAAAACCATAGTAACCATTCTCAACTCACATGACAAGATTAAAAGCTTCATGTCAACGATCCTAAGAGCCTAAAACAATCCCCAACTATTTCGCATTTACACTTTTAAAAACGAAACACTAAAAAACCCCCCCACATTTTCTATCAGCCGCAACGAATCAAGAGCGGGTCCGTAGCTCAGTCAGGCTAGAGCATCGGACTTTTAATCCGAGGGTCGCGGGTTCAACTCCCGTCGGACCCGCCTTTTTCGTTATTAGTTCTTGTGTTTCAAGCAGGTCCTTGGTTGGTGCAAAGATTTTCTCTATAAATTTTAGTCTAAGAAAACACACAATAACACTTGATGGGGTAGAGAACCATAGAACTGAAAATCAAATGACGCATTAGTTGTTTATAGAAGAAGGGGTTTTGTAGTTAAGAGGAAAAGAATTTCCGCAGCTCCCCTATCTTGTGGATTTCTATTGCGTTGCTGGCATGCTTCATTATAGTTCTTTCACCCGCAGTAAAGAGCACTGTTTCTTTATCCTCTATTAAATGCATGTCATAGAGTTGTTTAGCGACTGCAGAGATTGTATCCTTGTCGCCCAAATAATCAATCAAAACTGGTTTTACTCCAAAGACAAGCTCCAACTGTTTCTTCACTTTAATGTCGGGGGTAACAGCGATGATTGGCTGCGAAATTTTGAAGCGTGCAATCATGCGGGCGGTGTAGCCTGTCTTAGTCAAAGTAATAACCTTGTTAAGGGGCATGCTTTGGCATATTTCCTGTATTGCTTTGCTTACGGTGTCTGAGATGTTGATGAAGTGTGTGCCTTCAACTTTACTTTTGACTGCCGACTCAGTTTCATGCGCTATACGAGCCATCATATCAACTGCTTCGATTGGGTATTGGCCAATGGCTGTTTCGCCGGAGAGCATAACTGCATCTGAACCATCAAGGATAGCGTTTGCTACGTCGCTGACTTCAGCTCTTGTTGGGCTGGGTTGATGAATCATTGACTCAAGCATTTCAGTAGCGGTCATCACTATCTTGCCCCTTTGGTTACACTGTTTTATGAGTGATTTCTGTATGAGTGGCACCTTCTCAGGTTCAATTTCTATGCCTAAGTCACCTCTTGCAACCATTATTCCATTGGCAGCTTCTAGGATTTCAGCGGCGTTTTGTACGCCCTCGCTATTCTCGATTTTAGCAATTATGCCGCCTTCAAATTTGTGGGTTTTTGAGAGCTCTTCTATGTCTTTTGCATTTCTTGTGAAAGAAAGCGCAGCATATTCAACGTCAAGTTTTTTGGCGAACCGCACAACTTCTAGATCTTTCTTAGATAGGGTTGGTAGAGAGAGGTGTTTGTAGGGGATGTTAACTCCTTTGCCGTCTTCTATTTCGCCGGCACTTAATGCGACTAAAGATAGTTTATGATTGCTTTTTTCAATGATTTTTGTTTTGATTTTTCCGTTATCGAATAGTATGGCATCATTCAGGGTTACTTCATTATAGAAATCGTGGTTGAAGCAGACTTCCTCTCTGTTGAAGCCAACTTCTAAAACATCATGGATGTTTATGGTTTTAGCTTGTGTTGTTCTTAGTCTCACTTCGGGTCCTTTGAGGTCGATTAGTATTGGGATTTCGGCGATTTCACGAACGGTTTCTATGGTTGACTGGTACTGGGCTATGTTACCATATGCAGTGTTTATTCTCACGCCATTCATGCCTGAGTGATACATTTTTTTGATTATTTCTTTTTTGAAAGTTGCAGGCCCTACTGTGCAGATTATTTTAGTCTTCTTAAACACCACATCACCGTAAGTGGTATTGTTAGAAATGCTTTCCGAATTAAAGGGTGACGGTGTCATAGATCAATCGCCCACTTGATATATTACTTGTAGAGACTACAATTGTTGAAAAACTGCATGGACAAAAGGCAAACATAGGGTTCAAATGAAATATTTGGGAAAAAATACTGCCCATTGTATCTGGAATTGGTGCTGCTACTCTTGAATAAGGCTACAGAACAATCGCCTGGATGCACTTCAGGTTTTTATATTTAGTCGGTTAGTAGATGGCGATACTCTTGCCTGAACACCTCCAAGAAAACGGCGGCGAATACCAGAACCCATCAATCTCGACTAATTGCGAGTTTGAAAACTGGGCAGAACAGCCAGACTCTAAATCATCCATTGCGCAGGCTCCTAAACCTAAGAAACCCAAAAAAGCTCAGGCTAAGCCTGAAGAGAAAACGGTTTCCTGCGAATTTGAAGAGGAAAACAGCTCAGGCGAAACAACCAAGCATAGGTACACCTGTAGTTTTTCCGACCCATTTAACATTAAAGAGCGAATACAGAAGAATAGATTTCAAACGTTCCAAGCTTTTCAGCTTAACTTAGAAGCATTAAAATTGAAACAGACGGCTAAAATCGACCGCTTAATCGCCGTCGACGCAATCGGCACGAAATTGGTCCCCTACAATTTCCAACTTAAAACGGCTCTCCAAATCATAAACGAAATGAACGCAAACGCCATCCTCGCAGATGAGGTGGGTTTGGGTAAAACTATCGAGGCAGGCCTCATAATGAAGGAGCTGCTCCTGCGAGAGGAGATTAACTCAATCCTGATAGTTGCGCCGAAAAGTTTGCTTTCACAGTGGAAAAGCGAGATGACAGAGAAATTCGGCGAAACCTTCCTAATTGCTAACAAGCCGGGAGAACGAGCGAACTTTAAGACAGGAAACAGAATACTATGTTCGCATACTCTTTTGCCCCGTAAGTTCGATGAGATTTCTAAGCGGACATGGGATTTAGTGGTGGTAGATGAGGCGCATGCATTTAGGAATACGCATAGCAAAGGCCGAAACTGCCTCTCAGAGCTAAGAAAGAACCATCTTTTACTGCTAACTGCTACTCCACTATGCAACAAGCTGACGGATTTATTCAGTATTGTTGATTTGATTCAGCCGGGGATGCTTGATAGTGAACGCGCATTCATCTCACGTTACGCTGAAGATGCGAGAAGTCGCGTTTTACGAGAGGGCGAAGCGTATCTGCTGCGGCAGAACCTCCAAGATGTAATGTGCCGGACCAGAAGAGAACAAACCGGCATACCCTTTACCAAACGCATTGTCGAATCTAGAACACTTGAACCCAATGAGGCTGAACGGGAATTCATCGATACCGCAACTGAGTACCTGCGTGACATGAGCAAAAACAGCTTCCGAACAATAGAAGCCCTCATCGCAGAGAATCCTAACAGGAAATTCACTGAATCGCAGAGTAACGCAATCTTGGTATTCCAAGCCATCACATTGCAGCAGTCGTTTTCGAGTTCGCCAGCAGCATCCATTCAATCGTTACTTAAGAGGCAGCAGCGGTTTCCCACTGAGGCGGCGATTACGGGCAAACTGATTGAGATGGCGGGGAAGGTTAAGAGTGCAAAAATGGAGCTCTTAGGCAATATTCTTAAGGAAACCCCCAAGGAGCAGGCGCTGATTTTCTGTCTCCGAAAAATCACCGCCCGCAAAATTAAAGAAATGCTCGACGCCAAGTTCGGCAGGGCAGAAGTCTTTCTAGGCGATATGAACCAAGCTGAACGTGATGTAGTCATTCGGAGCTTCAAAAATGGAGAAATCAAGTATCTTAGTCGCCACTGATGCAGCCGCGGAAGGTCTCAACTTGCAGAATTGCTGCTTAATGTTCAATTATGATTTGCATTGGAACCCCATGAAGATCGAACAGCGCATCGGCCGCATCCACAGATTCAAACAGGACCGCGACGTCACAGTCTTCAACCTAGCCGTCAGAGACACCATAGACGACTATGTCCTCCATATACTCTACCAAAAGATCGACTTATTTACCATGACTGTCGGCAAAATGGAAACTGTTCTAGCCGAGCTAAAAGAGGGCAATCAGGATATACAGAAGACCATTGCCGAAATATTGCTCCGAAGCAACAACCGCTTAGACCTCAAGAAGGAACTGGAGAAACTCGCAACCGACCTTACCGTGTCTAAACAGAATGAGGAATTAGCTGAGCAGTTCACCCAGGGGGTCCTTGATTGAGTACAGAAGAAGCCGGAGCAGAAATTCGCCAATTCATCAAGGCATACGTGAAATCGAAGCAAGGAGAAATAGCTGGAGAAAACAACGACGTCTTCACCGTAACCTATCCAAACGACGCCGACCCGCACGAATACACTTATGAACCAACGATAGCGCGTGAAACAAAAGCACAGCTGATAACGGCTGGCAGTCCAGCTTTTCAGCAGATACTAAAGGAATGCTTAGAGAATGGGGCGCCATGCCAAGTTCTGGTAAGACCTAAGGAAAGCTTTGAGGCGATAGTGAAAAAATACTGTAAAGATTCTGAGTTTGATTGCCAAAGTTGCCAACAACTCACAGCTGAGGGAAGAACCGACTCATCTCTGCATAAAAACACAACCATGCTACCATCAGATTAACAACGGAAAAATCGTCTCTATAGACGTTGGCAAAACCGAGCCTGTGAGATATTTCCTGTTTTATTTTCTCGGTAACTTTTCAAAATAAGCTTAGACCAAAAAGCGAAGAAAAAATCATGGTCCTAATGGATGAAAAAGGCAACGTTGTACCTGCTGAGGACTTCAATGAAGATAGTCTGTTGAAGAATGAGGCAATTGAGCTTCAGGATTATAAAGCAAAACTAAAACCCAACGTCTTGGACAAACTAAAAACAGTTGCAGACGAAAAAATGTCAGCTATACTCAAAGAAAAGTTGATGCTCTATGATTTACCGCTAAACAAAGAGAAAAAAGCTAAACTGCGAAGCTTCGAAAAACGGCTAAGAAGGGAACGCCGAGAACATGTTATCTCAAAAAAGCATGACTTTGACTATGTAAAATGGCAGTCAAACTATGAGGTGCTGTTTAGAAGAGAAGAAGAATCATACTTAACCAACATAGCTGTAAAATTCATCAATCTGCTGGTCATCAACACAGCCAAGATAAAATTCGAAGTAAACCTCAACAATAAAGCGGCAATATCAGGTTGCTTCATCTTAGGTGTTAATCATTCCTTAGAGGTTACTTGTTCCATTTGCCACAAATTGTTCTTTGAAGGCTACACAACTCAAGATGGTCTCTATGTCTGTGGAGGCTGCATCCGACAATCAATTGATTCGGGAAAAATCTACTCCAAAAAGGCGCCTTTAGTGCTCGATGAAAAACTAAATGAGTACATTGAACGTGAGGGCGGGTTTGTCTGCAGCGTATGTGGGAAAAAACACAGTAGACTGCTCGAGTTCAAATGCTCCCACGACAACTCTAGCGTATGCATCTACCACTACGGACTCTGCGACAAATGTGGCAAAGTCTTCTCGATACAAAACCTCACATACACCGATGAATTCCAACGAAAACTATGCCCAAAACATGCCAAATCAAAGGAGTCCTAAAAATGCAGCCAACCAACATCAAGGGCATCCTAAAAGAGATAAAAGAGCAGTACCCAAACATCGACATTCCCGAGTATCTTGTAGACAACTTACAGTTGCCAATGGATAAAGCTGAGGTATTAGCTGCTCGAATCCAAAAACAAATCTGTGGGAAAGCCCAAGACAATAAAGAGCAAAAAACTCTGCGAATGTTTGAGAAATCAGCGCAGACAGAACCTCAAAAATCCGACTGTTACCCAGTTGATTGCCTTTCAGAAAAGGAATTCGTGTATTTCACATGGTGGCTTCTTGGCGAATTGGGATTTGAAAGCCAACCAGAAAAGTTTGCCACTAACATATTTGGCGTTGACGGGGTAGCCAACAAGGATGGCGAAAAAGTCGCGATTAAAGCTATAAGATGCCCAAGAACCCACAAAGTCACAGAAGCAAGCGTTTTATTTGCACAAGAGATGAAAGGCGAATGCCAAAAAGCCCTCTTGATTACAACTGGATATTTCACTGAACAGGCAAAGATCGATGCTGAAGAGTTAGGGTTTGAACTCTGGGACATTGATACCCTCTCCCAAAAAATAGTTGAGGTTAAAGAAAGGGTTGACTTGGAAGTACAAGCGTGTTTTCCAAAGTATAAGGGTTCTCTGCTGGGGAGTCTTCTAAGTTTGGGTGAGACAAAGAATTTTCTAGTTGAGTCCAAAGCGGAGGGTAAATATGAAGTTCATTTGCCGGGGGTAAAGTATCCTTTGCTGACTTTCCAGACTCAAAATGGTGAGGTTTTGCGTTGTGTTTTTAGAATTAAATATAATGAGCCTGTTGGAGAAAACGATGGCGAAGCACTAATCAGCACCAACGAAGCCCACAGCAGAGTCGGTCCTGATGATGAACAGGCTTATGGATTAATCATGCAGTACCTTGAGCAGTTTCTCGAATAGTAGCGCTTGATAGCGGCTATTCCGCAACACAGAAAAAGAGGTTTCCCTGACTATCACTTATGTCAACCCCAAAAAAGCCGCTGTGGTTTGATGAATTGAGTACAATAGAGGTAGCTCAAGCCGCAAAAGATGGCGCAGTCGTGATTTTTCCCATAGGAAGCGTCGAGGAGCATGGCGATCATTTGCCGCTTTGCACGGATAGTATTCAACCTGAATACATCGCCTTGGAAGTGGCTAAAAAGACAGGTTGTCTGGTTGCGCCGCCGTTCCGTTATGGTATATGTAATGCAACCCGTAATTTTCCGGGAACGCTAACTATCGAGTTCGATACACTTTACAATGTAGTGCATGATGTTTTGTCTGAGCTTGTTCGATGTGGCTTTTACCGTATTATTGTGATGAGTGGTCATGCTGGTAACTCGCATATGGTTGCGCTGCGACTTGCAGCTCAGGATATAGTTGTAAAAAACGATGAGAAGTCGCCGGGTAAGGTACGGATTATGGTGTTGTCAGATTTTGATTTTGCAGAGGAATTAGCATCGGAATATGCTTCTGCCGGTGATGGGCATGCCGGTACTCTTGAAACGTCACGGGTGATGGCAATTAAACCTGAGTTAGTCAAAGGCAAGGGCAAAGCAGAAGTCTGGCGTATGCCCCGCTTCGAAGTTCTCGCTCATCCAGAGCTGTGTTTCCCCGGTGGAGTCAACGGCGACCCGACCGCGGCGTCAGCAGAGAAGGGACAAAAAATCAACGAGTACATCATAGAAAAGGTTGCAGAGTTAGTAGAAACGTTCAAACAATGATTAGAAGATTAGGCGTTGTCGATGCTTTTCTTATACAGCGCCTTATCGATTACTCTGACTTCTAGGTTGTGTTTAGCGGCGGTTTTACGTATGGCTTCTAAGAGTTTGATGTAGTTTTGTGGTGAATACAAGCCTGCTGATGCATTGCCTAATAGGGGTTTCCAGACCCTAAGGTCAAAGATGCAGTACCGTTTTGGGTCAAAGAAGGTCAATATGATACTTGCTAGCAGTGGGCTTATGCCTTCGAGTGTGGTTAAACAGTTCATACGGTACATGTCGTCGCCTTGTGGTAGACATAGTACTTGGCTGGTGATGCGTGACACTTTTTCTGGGTCATTTCGCGCCACCAATTCTAAGCCCCGTTCCAACTTTTCTTGGTCGTCCTTAAATTTCCATTCCACAATGGAACCTAAATCAGCGCATGTCAAAACCTTGTTTTTGCGGAATTTCCCGCCCAACTCTCGTTCGCGCTGTGCTTGCCAACCGAAAGCTTTGTCGTATTTGCGGCTCCACATTATGTAATCGGGCTTATCCAAGTAAGTTCACGTCTACGGGAGATATTGCGGGTCTTGGATTTCTGCTTTTGCCTCTAAAACTTAGTGGAACTTTCACCCTTATACAGGGGCTCAACCTATACAGAAAAACCTTGGTTGTGTTGGATGTAAAACCTGAGCATCTTGGTTCAAATCTTTTCTCGGATACATCATTGAATTAATGGTTCGGCTGGTTGTAGATGTATGCAGGTTGTTTGATCAATAATTACTTCAGCCCCAAGAAGCCAGCCGTGTATCAAGTAGTAATCAAAAATCGTCCTTCAATTTCTTTTCCGCATTAAAGGGAACTAGTTTTCTAGTTTTTGGTTGTTTAGACTAAAAAAGGAAAGGAAAATGGTAGATTGTATTTACTTGTTTAGGGTTTTTTCTTTACAATTAGCAGAGCTAGAATTGCACCGACTATAGCTATTGCAGCAATTATACCAATTATCCCGGGTAGAAGATACTGGTCAGTTGAAGACGTATTTGTTGGTGTTGATGGAGATGTGGGTGTCAGAGCGTTGTCGATATTTATGGCTGTTTCTGCACTTGAACTGTAATACGATTCTGATCCTGCAAATCTTGCTACTATGATGTATTTGCCTGGAACCTCTGGTGTGAAAGCCAAGTTATAGAAACCTGATGCGTCACTTGTGGTTCTTCCAACTTCATAATAGTTGTTGTTTGGATCAAGCACTTCGATGATAACTTCAACTCCTGTTGCATTTGTTGGCATTGGTTGTTGCATGTATAAGGTATTCCATCCAAGCAGTCATGCTTTCGTCTGATATCGCTGGTGTGCCCTTTGCTGGAATTCCCTGTGCAGTCTGTCCTGGGGATTGGTCAGTAACAGTGCCCTTTACTAGAATGCTTGTGCCTAATGTTTGAGTAATTTCCGGTGCAGTAACTGTTGTAGCAGAAAGTCCTTTACCGTAGCAGTATAGTTGGTTGTCATACGCGTTTGGCATTAACAGGTAGCCGTCTGCAAGGGCACAGTTGGGTTGGTTTGTGATTACAAAGCTAGGCATATCCCATATGAGTTCTCCTGTGTAAGCGTTTAAGCAGTAGAGTTTAGAGTCTGCATATAATGGTGGACTGTATACGTGACCGCCTTGGACGTAGATTTTTCCATCAGCAGCAACTGCTAAGTTGTAGAGTGGATACTCGCCATAGGGTGTATCTAAGCCAGCGTTTCCAGTAAAGTAAGTCCAAAGTTTAGCTCCTGTTGTTGCGTTTAAAGCATAGACGTATCCGCCTAAGTCAGTCATGTATAATGCGCCAAACGCTGAAATGAAGCTTTGCGAATAGTAGCCATAGATATCGGCAGGATTATTCAGTGCGAGTCGGACCCCAAAGTAGTTGTCCTGTTTTGAGACTGTATGCTTTCCATGACATGGTTTCCATTGTGAATTCATACCAAGCGTTGCTGTCAGCTGCTGCAAACAATGAAGTCCTTGTCCATGGGTTAGAGGGCGCCATATTGGTCCCCAACGTAGAGATCCATCGGCCAAATTGTAGGCTGCTTGAATCGCATAATCCCGCGTTCCATTGTGAGAATCCTTCTGGTTGACTGGTCAAAAGAAGTACTTCGCTAGCTACTTTTGAGATACTTAATGTTGGGTTGATGTTTACACTGGTTCCATTGGGTGCATAACTGTTGTTGCTAATGGTTTTTTCCATTGTACTCCTAAACTCCAGTCAATATTTGCAATCTGTGGTGGATTCCAAGTCCAGGTATTGACGCTTCTGTCCTGTTTGGTAGTTGTATTTGATTATAGCCAGGGTTGAGTTCCACAAGTTTAGTGTACGGTCGGTACCGTTAACGTAGTAACCTAGCAGATTGCCATTTGCGTCAGAGATGAGTGTAGGTATTGTTGCAATCGTTGTGTTTATGGTGGAGCTTATTACGGCTCTTGATGAAGGTGCGTTGACGATATTTAGGATGTAGTTTCCAGTCATGGCATCATACATTTCCCAAGTATTGTTTTGCTGCAAGCCTCCTGATGTTGTGCCAGCATAGGGTGATGGGGGTAGAGCCCATAGGTATGGGAAGCCTCCGTATTGGTTGGGATTTATGATGTTTAATATTTGACCAGTTCTAAGTACTGAGGTTGTATTTTTAGTCCATAGTATTTCGCCTGTGCGAAGGTCTATGTGCGACCCAGCCTGCGTGTTTGTGGTGCTGCCTGGGATTAGGTTGTAGTAGACTACGCCATTCATGATTATTCCGCCCCATTTTGGTTGGTACATGGTTGTTTGAGTTATAGTTGCTACCATATTGTGTGCCTCCGAAGTCTCCTCCCATGATTCCTCCGAATGAATATGGTTGTGTCCAGAGTATGTGTCCGGTGTTTGGCGCTGTGGTGTACGGGTTATAGTTTGCGGTTAAGTTGTAGTAGCCTCCTCCTGAGCCGCCTCCTCCTGAACCAAGGGTGTATCCAAGCCAGTTTCCAGCGATCTGGTACCAGTTAAGATTCATAGCTGGTATTGGTCGTTGCCAGTAGCCTTCTGGAAGGGGATATTGAAGATTTTTGGGCTATTGGTTCTTGTTGTACGTTTAGTGTTACTTTTTCGCTGGTGCTGGGTGCAAAATAATCGCCTACTAAATGCAGGGTTTTGGGTGCCCACGAGTGGGCTTGGGTTGGCGCCTGCTAAGTGTTTCGCCTGGATAGTTAAATACGAAAGTGTAGTTGCCAAGTTGCGTGGGAACATATGTGGTGGCTGCTCCTCCTGCTGCGTCGGATGTGAACGGTCCCAGTGTTTCGGTGGTTCCGTCGGGCTTAGTGACTGTTACGGTGAAGTTATGCCATCGGTCTCCATATTCTTGGTATGCGGTTGGTGGTACTTTGTCAAGCCAAAAGCCGATGTAAGCGGTTTGGCCGACTCCTACGGGGTTAGGCATTACGCTAAGATAAGCCCAAGTTGGAATGGTCCAAGCGGGATTGTGTGCGTTAGAGGTTGGCAAAGCAACAAGTGTAATAGCCATAGATGTTATGAGTGAAATAGCTAACATTGAAGAAAGCAATTTTCGATTCATTTTTCTTTATTCCATTATAATTTAGCCTTTTTGAGGCATTTTGTTAAAACAGAGTAAGAATTTAAGAGCTTGTGGTAGCCTTAACACAGCAACAAAACGCTAATAGGTTTAACCTATAGCCGCTTATTATGCTCTACCTATTTCTGAATCCTCAACCGCATGGGTTGACTCTTTTTCTGCCTCTATTGTGTTATTACAATAAAGGCAGCTATTTGGCACAATGGAATTTGTTTAAATTCCCCCAAAACTGGGGTTTTGTAGCGGTTCGCTGAGGCTTTTACATTGACTACAAACATCGCAAATCCTACATCACGCGTGCTTGCGGCTGGCTCGTCCTATCTGTAATACAGATAAGGCATCCGCTATTATTTTAGCAAGTTATTTATATTAAATATTCACCTCTCAATAGCGGAGATAAGCGGTAACTTGAGAGCAAGCGTAACAGCACTACTGTATCTATCTATCTCATGGGTTCTAACCATCAGCTATCAACTTCTAACAGCTACCGCAGTAACAACAATCGCTGTTGGCATTGCTTCAATATGGCCAGCAGCTAGCGTTTGGCTTAGTACAAACCTGGAAACTATAGCTTTTGTTTATGCGTTTACGTGGATCTTTGTCTTATCGTCTGTTATTCCTTCGGTTATTGTTGGTAAAGAGCGGGGTTTTCTTTCTCAGTATGTAGTTGTGTTGATTCTTAGTTTGCTTGCCTTTTTTATGCCAGATATTCTTCTAGTTGTTGCTGGTGTGAATTTTAACGAAATCGTGACGAATTTAGCTATTCTCCAAAACCCGATAGTAGCGGGTGTCTACTTATCGGTGCCATACATATTCATGATTGGAATTGATTGGCGTAGTAAAGCAAGGGCTACAAGAGCAAAACAGGAAAAGTTTGTATCCGATTATGTGAATGTTACGCGCAATGCAACATTCAAAATGTCAGCAGAAAAAGAGGATCGGCATAGAAGCGATAATACCGAATAAGAGCAGTAGAGCTTCACACCAAACTCCACAAGTTATCCATGAGGGGTCGCGCAACTACCACAGGTAATTTCAACTCGCAAAAAAATAAACCAAAAGAATCTGTCAGCTCACCCTTGTCTATTCTTTCTTTTGCATGGCGTCCATGTTACGAGATATTACTTCCATTGTTTGTTTTAATTTATCCATTGGGCTGAATTCCCAAAGTTCTGTTCCAGCCTCAAATATGCCAGTGTGGTTCGGGGGAGCGTAATAGGCGTCTCCTGCTTTAGCGACTTCATCCTTCCCATCATGTCTTATGGTCACTTGACCCTTAACGATAATTCCCCAGTGAGGGCATTGATCTCGGTCGTTGGGTAAACCCTTTAGGAAGGGAGTGATGTCGAATCGTTCCCGGAATATATCGTATTCGACATGCATGTCACCCCAGACTGCGTCATACATCGTCATTTCCGGGGTATCCATTGATTTAGATAATTCGTCTTTTGTACCTCTCATTTTAAAATAACCTTCTTTAGGTTAGAGGTGTTAGGAGCGGGTAGTATCCTTTTGTGGCTGATGTCCAACTATCACAACTAAGTTCTTTTCACTTTTTTCGAGGGACCTTACCAATTGGCTTTTTATTTCCAACCAATGTCCGCCGCTATATCGTACTGACGGACTTGTTGTACTCCAATATTACATAAATTTAAAAACTCTAACCTTTAACTATCTATTGATGGGGCAGGTTTGACTCGTCAGCTTTTCAAAAAAGGTTCAACTAAAACCCTAATCGCCACAGCGTTAGTCATGGTTCTTTGCTCATCTGCCGCAATTGGGATTTACACGAATTTCCTGCCGCCTTATCAGGATATACCAACCCCAACACCCACGCCTACCCAAACTTCACCGACTCCACAGACAACCGCTTCAACAACGTCGCCGGGCTCTTCCGGGAAGCCAACCCCAACCGTCACACTAAGTGGCCAACCTACCTCTACACCAACGCCTGTTCCACAGAAAGGATTACTTGACGACTTAAGTCCTCAACAAAAAATTGAGCACCAAGCCTCTCTCCATTCTGCAAACGGTAACTGGTCCAGCGAATTCCAAATTGCGCCGCAAACATGGACTGGAGGCGAAAAAGTCAGAATCGCGGTTGCTCTTAATTTTTCTGAAGAATTATTCGCTAATTACAAGCTTGCTTTTGCATCAGTTACAAATTCTTGTTTACTTATAACTGCTGAGCGGGATTTTGACGGCTATGGAAACCAGCATACTCCATGGAACGAGCAGGTCTCAACCATACTTACACCTGCAGGTCTCCCTATCGAAGGAGGCGGAAGCTCTGCGGTTTCCAGCTACACGGGTTATACGCAGAAAACACCAGTTGATGTCATACGAGAGCTCCTTATCGCGAACTTTTCGCTTGACAGCAGTGGGCAGTGGCATTCTGGAGTGTTCTTTGCTAATATTACTTTGCCTGATAACTTGCCTCCTGGAATCTATCGGTTAAGGCTTGATTTCGGCTTTAGAACTGGGAGCACAAGATATAGCTTCAACGGCGATGCTTTGGGGGCACGACCTAAAGACCTTAACAATATGTCATGCGTTTTTTCGCCGCCTATACGAGCAAGTGGGTTTGATGTGAATGGAAAATGGATTGACGGATCACAGATTAAACCCCATAGCTACTGGGTGTTGCTGTGGGATTACAACTCGAATGGGTACCGAGGCGTCGTCGCAAAAGAGGACCAGAACAAAGTAGCGATTTCCCCACGCAACCTCATCCATGACGAGATCATCCTGCCCCGCCAAAGCAATAGCGGTACTATACTCACCTACAATTTGGAGCCAATGTTTTTGCTTGACACCAACCAGCAGCGTAGCATACCATGGCAATATGACCATGGCGAATGGTCAGTAAAAATAACCTATCCAAATGGCACAGAAAAGGACCTCGGCACCTTGGACTTTTTGGCTAAAAGAGGTAATGGTGCAACAACCAAAAACGCCAGTTTCACAGCATGGAAACCCCCAATGTATGGGAACTATACCATAGAAGCACAGGGATGGATAGAGGACATTTGGGGAAACCGCGTTGAAGGCGGAGGAAACTATACATTTTGGATAGCTAACCGCTTGACTTTGGCGACAGCGACTTTCCAAGGGCAACCCTACAATGTAGGTAACCGTTATGGACGAGATATGGCTTTTAATCCGCCTTGCTCAGCCAACGTAACCATCAAAGCCTCTTTGTATGCGAACTCTGATCGCAACAATGTAACCACAATGATTTCTACCGGTCAGGCGACTAGGGGTGGAATCTTTGGAGCGGCACAGGGGTTAAAGGCACTTCCGCTTAATTCGCCCGGCGAGTATTTTGCGACTGTGCTAGCGACTTATTGGGATAGTTCAGGCGTTCTTTGGGTATCAGCTATGAAGCATGCAGGCGTAGTTTACCCGCTAGATTCCTCTATTGAGGCACATGGAAAGAAAATTACGTTGCAGAATGGCTCAATTGTTGATCGGGGCGAGAAGCGTTGGGAAGGTTATGTTATGGCAAATGGTACCGCGGTTCTTGACCACATAAACTTTCCCTACAACGGCTATGACGTGCTGGAAATCGCTAGTGAACAGCAAGGTGCCAACAAAATCGAGCCCGTGCTCACTTACGCCGCGAAGGGTAATACAACCTACGACAAGAACTTGCAATCTATCGGCAGATCCAACCTTATTATTAAAACAAGCAACAAATTGTCGCCTGAAATGTTCCCCGAATACATCACTGATATGCAATACTATTATGGCTCAGCACCCCGCCCAGGATTCAACTCCAGATTTATAGTTTCCCATGACAACATCCGCGCGCCATATTGGCCCACAAGTCCTAACAGTTTCGGTAGCCAAATTGGCGCTTCCGCAAACGGCGACTTACCAGGCGATATCTACCGTTTACTCGGCGGAGTGGTTATACGTAATAGTGGTCAGACGCCGATGTACGCGGGTTACCAAGCCAGCGCCTTTATACTACCAAAGGGCACAAACAACAACCGCATAGTAGGACCAGGCGCAGAGGATTTGCCGAGCCCTGATGGAATACCAGCCCGTTTCTTCCTTGTACCAATCAGACCAGGTATGGTTTATTCTGTGGGCGCAACTTTTGGCGCTGTGCTCCAAATCGACCCCGTGGTTCCGTGTAACGTGCGCTTCTCTCTTACCGCACCCAACGGCACTACCTTCACAACAACTGGCAACGGCGATCAATATGGTTACTTCATAGCAGCCGAACGATGGGCACTCGACAAACCTGGACTTTGGACCTACACGGTCAATGCAACGTGGAATGGCTATCAAGGCAAAGTGCCCGGTTTGCCAGAGGAGGGGGGGTGGATATTTGTCGTCGAAAACGGTCCTGCACCTGCAACTGGAATGACGCTAAATATGCAGCCGATCCAGACATTTTCGCCCACAACAGGACTAAACATAACGGGCAACTCTACAGCCGCTAAGGTTTATTATGCGGCAATTATACCAGGCGCTGTGCTTGAAGAGGGCTTCGTGAATGTGACCGATGGCATCTTCAAGTACACTTTTGACCCTCAGCGGATGGCTGACAAGATAAAAACCTACGACATCGTCAACTTAGTCAACGGCAAAGCAGAGATCGGACGAGTTGTGCATCTTACGTTTTTCTCGGAGGAACAGGGACCGGACGGAAGTTTCCACTCCTTTGCTAGGGTAGTGCTAAGAGGAACCATGGCAGTATATGTTAAAGAAAGATAGGCTGGCATTTGGTGAAGAGACAGAGAAAAATCCTCATAATAATCAGCGTGATAGGTTTGCTCATTGGCTTTGGCATTTGTCTGGCCGTTTGGGTTGAGCTTTTGGCTCCAAAACCACAAGCGTTCACACCTCACTACCTCGCATACCAAGGATCAGACAGCAGAATTTATGCGGTTTCGCAAACAATAAGCTACGGTTACATAGATCACGCTTACACTGCATTAGACGGGCAAACAGTAGCAGCTGGAAGCGGCATGTTTACCTTAAATCTCACCTTGCGAAACGATTACTCAAGCGATAATCCGGCACCAAACAATGGCACACCCATCTCGCCAATTGACGGCACAGCATATATACGCCTCAAGGCGACGCTATACAACAACGACGCTACAGTGCAAACGATAAACGTCACCCCATCTGACTTCATAGTGCCAGCCGAACAAACAGGGCTTGTTTTAGCCAGCGGACAAACCATCAGCGTTCGGTTGCTTTATGCAACTAACCAAACAAGCATTACTGGATACATTTTAACCTTGGAATCTGTGGGTGACAGTATCCAAAGTTAATGATCTTTCCATGATTTTTTCGTTTTTTTGGTTGCCACACGCTAAGACAGCTTGTTCGAAAAAAATAATTGAAAAAGGGGGAGTGAAGATTTTTGGTCTTCTTGTTGTTATGCTTTCTTTTTAATCGCCATCAGAATAACAACGCCGACAACTGCTATTGCCGCAATTATTGCCACTGCTGCACCGATGATATATTGCTCTGTTGGTGGTAGAGCAGTTGCTGGATTGGGTGCTGTTGTTGGTGTTGCTGGGTCGACTGCGAATGCTGTTTGTGCGGATGAGGGCCAGTATGATTCTGAACCTGCAAAGGTTGCGATTACGGTGTATTTGCCTTCTATGTCTGGTGTCCATTGGTAACTGAATGCTGCCGCTTGCGTCGCTTGTGGTTGTTGCCTATGTGTATGTAGTTGCCGTTGGGGTCAATGGTGTCTAAGCTGACTGAAACGCCTGTTGTGTTGGTGGGTTTGGAGAATTGCATGTAGACATATTTCATCCATGCGCTTTGGCTTTCTTCATTGACTGCGGGGACGCCGTCTGGGAATCTTGCGGTTATGCTGTAGTCGTTTGTTCCCGGGGAGATGTCGGTCACTGAGCCTTCTATGAGGACACTGTCTCCGTTGGTTGAAACTTTCGGTGAAGCTGTTACTTGTGTGTAGCTGGGTCCTTTGCCTACTGCGTATATTCGTCCGTCGTATGTGTCTTGGAAAGCGAGTATGCTGTCGCCGATTACTGCTTTGCCACCCCAGCAAGTCTGTCGGAAGCCGCCTTGCATGTCCCATACTATGTTGCCTGTTTCTATGTCAATGCAGACAAAGGGTGCTCCTCTTGGGAGAGGCTGGTTGGGTGAGTGCTCAACGTGTCCAAGGTACACTTTGCCGTCGGTTATGATGAGTTGTTGCATCCACCAGTCGTTACCTATGGTGAATTCGGTGTCAAGGTCTTCTGCTGTGTAATTCCAGAGTAATTCGCCTGTTTTTGCGTTGTAGCATCTAATTTCTCCAGCGGCGCCTGATGAGATGAGTTTGCCGTAGTTTATGGTGCTTATGCGGTCGAACATGTTAAGGTAGCCGTCTGGGTCGGATGGGCCCCAAATGAATTGGCCATTTGTTAAGTCGAATGCATAGTAGCTGCGTGTTTCTTTCGAGTTAAGAACTGCAACGTTATCGGTTAAGCTTGCTGCTGCCCAATTTATTGTTTGGTTGCCCTCAGCCCAAGATGAAGGTGCGCTCCAGGCTGTGTTGTAGAGTAAGATTGCCTACTGTTCCTTTTGAGGCGTTAAGGTTTATTGCCCATATCTGTACATGTGTAGAGTTTATTGATGCTCCAACGAGTCGGTCTTCTGGGTTAACAGTTCGTACGCTTCCAGGCAACGCTTTGGGTATGGATACGTTCCAGTCATAGCCTTTTACTTGTGCATCAAATGTTTTGCCTCTGACTTGGCTGCCCCATGCAAAACTTCCACCTGTGATGCCTTTGATGGCAGCTGATGTGGTGTTCCATTGTGTTAGCCAGCCAGCGGTTGAGCTTATGGTGTATCTTAGGATTTCTCCGTTTGGTCCATAGTAGTTGGTGCCACTGGGGACGTTTGTCATGTTGTATTTCCAGTCGCCGGTTAATGGGTCAAAAGCAAACCAGTTCGTTCCTGAAACTACCCATAGATACGCGAAGTCGCCTTGGTAGTTCATTGATTTGAATCGCAATATTTGACCGAAGGATATTCTGCCGTTTCCATACATATTGCCGTTAAAGCCGAGAGTGCGCTCCCATAATTCTTCGCCTGTGTGTAGATCGACTGCAACAGTTGCCTGTTGTGGTTGGCCTGCATCGTATTTGTTGTAGCAAAGAATACCACTGATTGCTATAGAACCATATTTGCCTTCGTAAGCGTCTCCTATGCCATAGCCTGTTGCATCAACGCCGCCTGCTAAGCCGCTTAATGTGTCGCCTATTTTTTTGGTCCATAAAACGTGGGCGCTTTCTGGGGCGTCATCGTTGCCTGCTGCATAGAGGTTGTCGGTTGGTAGAATTGGTGTGGGGGTTAGCCAACTTCCTGAGATGGTGTACCATTCTCTGAATTGTGCGTTTATGGGGCGTGACCAGTATTCGGTTGGTAATGGTTCGCCTTTATAGTAGGTGACTGCTTCTTCTTGGACGACGAGTTTTAGTTGTTCGCTGTGGCTTTCTTTGTAATAGGTGTTGGTTGTGCTGGTGTTATACCATTGGGAGGGAAAATGTGTTTGTAGGTAGTATGTTCCCAAGGTATCTGGGGTGTAGGTGATGCCTGTCATTCCTGTAGAATCAGTGTTGATAGGTCCTAGGGTTTCGGTTGTGTTATCTGGATGTGTAACAATGAGGGTTACTCCTGTGAAGCCGGTGCCTGTTGTCACAGGGTCGGTTATGCCAAGAGCAATTAGTACCGTTTGTCCAATGCCTACTGGGTTGGGCATGGCGCCGATTACGGCGTATGTGGCTTTATCGGATGTTGTTGCTGCCTGCGTTTGTAGAGTGGTTAGTGGAAAAGCCATAGATATTATCAGTATAGTTGTGATCAAAACTTGGGTGCTTCTATTTTTTGTAAATGTCATTAAAGATTTCTTCATTTTTTTCTTTCCTTTATATTTATAGACACAACTTTGGATTTAGCGCTAATAAGACTCATGAACCTATGGTTCATATTATGAAAATATTTTTATAACCTCAGCTTAGCACTTAATCAAATAAAAAAAATTGCAACACAGTTGGCACCTTATGTTTAATCCTGATCCAACACTTCGAATATTAATAGAAATCATCTCAGTAATAGCTTGCTGCTTTCTACTGAGATTTATGATTAAACCCTACATTATCACTCGTGAAGCACGCTATATCGGTTTACCACTGGGTTTTGGTTTTCTCTGCACATCATATGTACTTTCAGCAATAGCAATTTTGCAGCCATACTATTTTAGCAGTCAGTTCATGGTGGTTACAGCCTCTCGAAATTACGTTTAGGACATTTGCCTTTACATTTCTCGCTGTTAATTATTATTTTTCTAGAAAACCCACAAAAAACACGCGAATATTTTGGGATTTAACACTAAGCATTTTGATTATAAGTATGATAGTTTTATGTCTCATAGAATTTATTATTCCCCTATCTTCACTCCCAATGTTCCAAACCACAAATATCATTCTCAGGGTCTTTATCCTAATTTGCATCACTTACATTTGCATCCACTGCATTAGAGAGTATACTGAAGCGCCGGACCCGATATCTATTACTAGTCCCATTTGCCTACGTTCTTTTTGGAATAAGTCAGTATTCTCATTTAATCAGCTTTTTTAAAGGTGGCGAATTACCGTTCTGGGGAGGTTTAGCACTTCGGTTAATGGCGCTCGCAGTGTTTCTTTTTGTAACATACAGAGACTTTTTACAACCGAAAAAAAAGGGAGATAATTAAATGAAAAAGATTCCCCGAAGAGATAAAATGAAAATCTACGGGGATCTTTTGTTAATACTTAATGCAGAGTCTGCAACTGAGAAAAAAATCGTAATTACTAAGGTGCAGTCACGGATTAATGTGCCATATGTTCGTTTGAAAAAATATATTTCTGATCTTAAAGAGTTGGACCTTATTGAGGATGAGACATCGCTTAAACTTACCGAGAAAGCCAAGCAGTATCTAGAGGAGTATGAAAATGTTTTGGATTTTATGAAGCGTATGGGTATGAGCTACAAATAGGCTATTGGGATAGTTTGAGCTTAGCACGCGCGTGTTTTCTTATTGGGTTTGCTGAGGCTCTGGACCGAATTATGGAGTAAGAGCAAAATGCAAAGCTCTCCCACATACTTCCTGGGCAGGCAGTACATGAATCGAACCAGAACCCACTCAGCCCCATTATGATTCCCGCGCTGTGCAAATTTTAGGTAACAAGTCTATAGCGAGCGTTAATAAGACTCATGGACCTATGGTTCGTTTAATGTAAATACGCTTTTTCAACTGTGATTAGCGTGCTGGCTTGTTCCTTTATTAGTTAAAAAGTGGTCATGATCCTAATTTCTGATTACAGGGCAGAATTGAGCAGACGGTCTTGAAATGTTTCTTTGCAATGACTCTCATCTAAGAAATTCCGTACATCCAGGAAGCAATTACTGCGTTGTCCAAATAGAAAGCTGAAGGTTTTTACGCACGCGCGTCGAAAACTCAAATTTAACTAAAAAAGGGAGGGAAAATAATTCCCATTGTTCCAACTTTATGGTCGTCTTCTAATAGCAAGTAGTAGAACGGCGCCGACGATTGCAATTGCAAGGATTATGCCGATGATGCCGGGTAGTAGGTATATGTCTGCTGCGTTAGGTGCTTGGGCGAGTTGAGGTGCTGTTGTTGCTGTTGCGATGGGTTCGTCGACTGCGAATGCTGCGGTGGCTTGTGACCCATAGTAAGAATGGCTACCCTCGAAGACTGCGTAGACTGTGTATGCGCCTGAGATGTCTGGCATCCAATTGTAGCTGTAGTAACCGGTGGTGTCTGTTTTGGTTGTTCCGATGAGACGATAGTTGTTGTTAGAGTCCAACACATACAGTTGGACATTAACTCCAGTGGTGTTGGTAGGTCTCTCCTGCTGCATGTAGACGTATTCCATCCATGCACTTTGGCTCTCGTCAGAAACACATGCAACCCCATTAGGGAAACGTGCACTTCTATCAGAGTCAGTTGTACCTGAAGCAATATCTAAAACAGTACCAGAAATCATCACACTTTGTCCTGTTGCTACTCCAACGTCGGGGGCATTGACAGTAGTTTGGCTTGGTCCTTTACCGAAGCAGTAGATTTGTGCGTCGTAACTGTTGTAGCCGACCATGTAGCCGTCTGCGATTGCACTGGGCACACGAGCATAGAATCCTAATAGGTTCCAGATAAGCGTTCCATCAGTAGCGTTAAAGGCTAGTTTTTGTGCACCTGCGAATAGCGGTGGGTCATACATACGTCCTTGTGAGAGGAATAGTATACCATCTGCGATAGTTTGTGTTTGGCCATACCAGATTGGGTAGATGCCGTATGGTGTGTCGTATCCTGCGCTTGTGGGCTCGTAGATCCATTTGATTTCGCCTGTTTCAAGATCGACTGCATTGACATATCCACCGAAGTCCCATATGTAGAATTTACCGTAAGCAATAGCACCTCCGCATGTTAGTGTACTAAGTGCGCTGCCTTTGAGTTGTACTGGTCCCCAGACTTGGTTTCCTGTTGTTATATCATAGCACCATGCTTCGTTGGTGTCTTTGTTGTGTGTTACGTAGTAGCCTTCGCCTGCTGCACGTACTGCAAGGTCACTGAACATCGGTACAGTTCGGTTTACTGGTCCCCATAGCAGTGCACCTGTTCGTGCATCGTAGCCTGCTTCAATAGTCCATCCAATAGAAGACTGTGTGGTGATAGACGGGGCATAACGTAGAAGAATTCCGTCAAATGTTCTTGCAGCGACGCTCAAAGTGATTGAGTTGCCATTGTATGTTGTGTTAATCGGTATGGAAAATTGATAGCCTATTGAATAGTTGATGTTTCCTGTTGGACGGTAGCAACGGACCTCACCTGTCGCAGCGCGGTCTGTGGAAGAGTCTGCGAGCAATTTGGTTGAGTTCCACATTGTAAGTGTTGTTTTACCACCTGAACTATTGGTGGAGTAGATGTATACTGCGCCTTGTGTGTTGTCATCATCGCCTTCAACTAATCCTGAAGCGGTTGTACTTGGCACACCAGTAATATTAGCAATGAAGTAGCCAGTAACGGGATCAAATAGTTGCCAAACGCTGGCATTATATGCGCCTACTAGCCATGCTTGAGTTCCATATTCCTGCATAGTGTGGAATTGCGCACAGAATCCGAAGTCCAATGTGTCGCTTGTGTCTTTGTGCCATAGAAGTTCGCCTGTGCGTATGTCTACTGCGTTCCAGCCGGGTGTTTCTGCACTGGTATAAGTTGTGGGTGTGTTCGAGTATACTTTGTAGTATATGACGCCGTTGAGGATTACTGGCTCGAATTGTCTGTAAGCTATTGATGATGAGGTATATTGGCTTTCTTGGTCGCCGCTGATTGGTCCACCAACTTGACCACCAAGTGAATTCTCTTTGACCCACATTATGTGTCCTGAGGTTGGTGCTTTGCTGTAGGCATTGAAGTTGCTGGCAGTTGCATCATATCCGCCTGTATCGGTGAATGATGGCTTACCAAGACCCCACCAGTTACCTCCGATCGATGACCAAGCATAGTTAGTTGAATAAATTGGACGTGACCAGTATTCAGTCGGTAAGGGAGTGAAACTAGTACCGGGGATGGCTTCTTCTTGTGCTGTGAACATAATTGCCTCGCTAACATCGGCCAGTAATTTATCACCGGTTGTTAACGTTTGACCTGGGTAGATGGCTTGTACGGTGTAGTTACCAGTAGTTTCTGGGATATATTCAATTCCGCCTACGCCGCCTGTTGTATCACAAATGTACGGTCCAAAGGTTTTGTTTGTTCCACCTGGCTGCATGACGTTTACGGTTAGGCCGGTATAGAGTTGGTTGCTTGTTGTAGGTATGGGTTTTGTGAAGAAGAGACTGATGTAGACTGATTGACCAACGCCGACGGGGTTTGGTTCAGCGGTGACCTGCAAGTATGTTGGTATTTGATATACAGTTGCAGCTTGAGAAAATAGTGATTGCGGTGCAATTGATAGACTAAGTACTGCCAAAAGAGTTATTACAATTAAAGATTTGGTATATTTCATATTTTTTCTTGCTCCTTTTATGCATAAGAGCACATCAGTAGGTAAGCGCTAATAAGACCCATGGACCCATGGTTCGTAAAACGTAAATAGACTAAATGATCACGAAAGCACTAAAACGCTAAAAAATTAATTAAACAAGAACTTGGAAGCAAATGTTTGAAATATTAACGTTGCATTGAAAAAAAAAGAAAATTGAGTTTGCTTGTAGTTTGCTTACCTTTTTTTCTGAAGGAAAGCAAGAGCTACGAAGCCCACTATTATAGCGACCAAGATTGCAGCAATTCCGCCTAAGAGAATATTTGTGTTATCAACAGGTTGCTGAGCAATGACGGTGGGTTCTGGAACAGTTTCTACTACGTATGCAGCGGTTTCTGAAGATGATGGACCATAAGAGTTTGAACCGGGGAAAGTAGCGATTATAGTGTACATACCTGATATGTCGGGTGTCCAATTAAAGCTGTAAACTCCGCTGGCTCGGGTGGTTGTTGTCCCTATAGTTCTGTAGTTGCCGTTAGCGTCGATAACATTTAGAACCACATTGACCCCTGTTGCATTTTCTGGATAAGGCTTTTGACAATACATATAATCCATCCATTCACCCATACTTTGGTCTGAGATGCATGCAGTGTCTTTCGTCTTGCAATATGGACCAGTGGTTTGGTCAGTAACGGTTCCAGTTATGACTACGCTTTCTCCTAGTGTTATTTCCGTCTGTGGCGCTGTAACTGTTGTTTTGCTTGGGCCTTGACCGAAAGTGTATATTTGATTGTCGTATCCACTGACCGCTGTAAGTATGCCATCTGAGATTACTGGAATTCTTAACCATCCGCCTGTTTTCCAAATGACTTCACCTGTTTCTGTGTCTATGCACCATAAGTCGCTGCCTCGCCACATTGTTGAGTCTGGGGAGTGTTCATCATTGGTTATGTATAGTTTGTGATCTGCAACTGTCATACCATTGTGCACTGGATAGGTGCCGTATGCGTTCTCTTTGCCCGAGTTGCCGAACCATGTGTCCCATGCGAGAGTGCCATTTGCTATATGCCATGCGCGGACGTGACCGTCATAACCTGTCAAGTAGATTTTGCCGTAGGCTACAACTTTGTCGTAGCTGAAGTTTGTCCAGAGTGTCGCGTTCTGTATTTCTTGTTTCCAAAGCTCATTTCCTGTTTCTATGGAGTAGCAATGCATTATGTGTGTGTCTTCAGCATAGTCGGCGTAGACGCCATCTTCGATGTTGAAATACGCTGGAAGGTATGCTCTATAGAGATCTGTTCTATTTGCCATCCAAAGATAGTTGATTGAGGTGGGATATTTTCCAGTTGAGTCTTTAGTTAGCTCTGAGGGAAAAGCTACATGAGTGAACACATAGGAGTCCCCTGTGACTGTGTCAGGGTAGATCGCAAGTATGTATCCTTCATCGATGCAAACGATGCCGCTTCCGGTTCCTGTTCCAGCCGGAAAGTCAGGGATTGACACGTTCCATTCTATACCCTGTCGTCCGTCGAAGGTGGCACCTTTAGCTGGGCTCCAAGTAATGCCAGATGGAGTAATAGCTTTTGTTGAGTTCCACATAATCAGCCGGTTGGTAACAGTATCAAGTGTGTATGTCAGTACTTCTCCGTTTGGACCCATCTTTATGTTGCCGCCAGTGACGTTTGTTACTTGTAATCTTTGCTCTCCGGTGAATGGATCGAACATGCGCCATGTTTGATTGTTGCCTGTCCCACTTGTACTCCAAAGGTAGGGTAGAACGCCGTGTTCGTTGGGTGATTCCCAAGCGAAGTCTTGTGCGAATGTTATCGAAGTCCTGTTCAAGTAATAGATTTCTTCTCCAGTGTACAGATCTAGACAATAGGTTCCATAAGCGGTTGTCGAAGTTTGGTCGTGGTAAGTGTAGTAGATTCTTCCTCCCTGAATTATCGGCTCGTATGGTTCTTCGTAGACTAATCCTGTGTAGTATACTTTGTCTGCGTATTGGCCTCCAACTATTCCGCCTAGCCAGATGGGCTTCGCCCAAAGTATGTGTGCGCTGTTTGGTGCTGAGGTATATGGAGCAAATGCTGAACATACCCTAGCGACAGTTGTAGCATAGTCATATCTTATCTGTAACCAGTTGTCAGCAATTGTGTACCAGCCTTTATTCTCTCCATAAATAGGCCGTGTCCAGTAGCTTGTTGGAAGTGGAACAAAGGGATAAGGCTCGATTGGCTCTTGCTGAGTAACGAACTCGAATTTGTCGCTTACGCTTGGTTCATACCACCGTTGAAGTCCAGCAGTGCGGTTATCCCATTGTCCAGGGAAAGTTACCTCAACGTAGTATTTTCCAAGTTGTGTTGGTGTATAATAGAAGTAGCTACCACTTGTTGAATCTGCTGTGTATGGTCCGAATTTTTCATTGTTTCCGTTAGGGGTAGTGATTGTGACAATGAAGCCTGTTGCAAGCCCAGAGTCGAGGACGGCGTTGGCGAGAGCTTTGTCGATTCTGAAACTGATTAAAACTTGTTGATCAACTTGTGAAGGGTTTGGGCTGACGAATGCATACGCGTGTGTTTTTACGTTTATAACATATGATTCAGCTGGCTGTATGCTGATCATGGGGATTGAAACAAGGAGCAGCATGATGAGAATTAAGGTCGCCTTTGTTTTTGTTTTATTTCTTTCCATTTTTTTCTTTCCTCTATGTTTATAATCTTATTACTTTGTAAGTTATCGCTAATAAGACCTATGGACCTAAGGTTTGCATGATATAAATGAAACTTGGTCTATGCTCAGATAAACAAGCGTTCTCCTACACTAATTCCCTCAATTCCCCCACCCCAGCGCGTGCAATAAGTTACACTTACTCTAGTGTGCTAAGCTAAGTCTTCTTTCATCAAGCACTAAAAGCGCTCTTGTGGATGGTTTACATTATTAGATGTTTTATAAGAGACATTCTCAGCCCTATCTTGATGTGCATATAAAAAAAGGAAAGAGGAAGATTATGTGGGATTGCTTATGCCTTTTTTCTGAGCAGTAATAGGCCGACTATGGCGATTGCAATAACGATGACTAATGTGCTAGCGATGAAGTACATGTCATAAGATGGCACTACGGTAGCTGGAATTGATGTGGGTGTTGGTGCTGCTTCTTTTACTGAGAAGGCGGTTACTGTGTGTGATGGCCAGTATGATTCGCTGCCTCCGAATGAGGCGTAGACTGTGTATTTGCCGGATATGTCTGGTGTCCATTGGAAGCTGTAGAATCCGTCGTCATTGGTTGTTGTTTTACCTATTTCTCGATAGTTTCCGTTGGCATCGATAACGTTTAAGGTTACTGGGACACCTGTTGTGTTGGTTGGTTTTGGCTGCTGCATGTAGACGTATTCCATCCAGTCTGTCATGCTTGCGTCTGAAACTGCTGGTACCCCTTCTGGGAAGATTGCTTTCTGTGTAGATTGCTGTGTGCCAGGGGATTGGTCGGTTACTTTGCCTTTTATCAATACGTCGTTGCCTTCTGTGACTATGTCGTTTTGGATTGAGGCTGTTATTGCTGTTTGGCCCTTGCCGAAAGTGTATATTTGTTTGTCGAAGCTGTTCCAAGTCACTAGGAAGCCGTCTGCAATTGCACCTGGGCATCTGCCGTCAAAGCTCATTATGCTCCATACTAAAGATCCGTCAGTTGCGTTTATGACTAGTCGTTTGGCGCCGGAGAACATGGGTGGGTTGTACATGTGGGATGCTGAGAGGAAGAGTTTTCCGTCAGCGACGCTGGGTGTTCCGAAGCACCAGAGTGGAGCGATGCCGTAGGGTGTGTTGTAGCCTTCGCTTGGAGGTGTGTATACCCAATCTATTTTTCCTGTTTGCTGGTCGATTGCGTTGACGTAGCCGCCGAAGTCAAAAATGTATACTCTGCCGTAGGCGATTTCAGCTGAACGCATTAGTGTGCTTAATGCGTTTCCTTTAAGGGCTACTGGTCCCCATAGTTGAGCACCGGTCGTTAGGGAGAAGCCGTAAGCTTCGTTTGTGTCCTGGTTGTGTGTAACGTAGATGCCGTCTCTTGCTGAGAGAACGCTCATGGATTGGTATTTGGGTATTGTCCTGTTTGTTATCCATAGTTGGGCGCCTGTTAATGCGTTGTATCCTGCTTCAACTGCATATCCTGCAGAGCTTTGAGTGACTATGTTTGGGGCTGATCGTAGAAGAATGACATCAGAGGTTACTTTTGAGATGCTTAAGGCTGGGCTGATAGTTAAGCCGTTGAGTGTTGTTGGGACTGTTACGTTCCATTGTGCACCTTTTGTGTAGTTAACTGAGGTTGGTGGACGCATCATTTCAACTGCTTTTACTCCGTTGTTGAAGCAAAGTGTTGAATTCCACATTGTTAGGTTGCCTGAGTTTATGTAGTAGCCAAATATGGTTCCTGGGTTTTCATGTGTTGCATCGGTATCCATTATGTAGCTTGAGCTTATGGTGTTGGTGATGTTTCCTACATATTCTCCGCTGAAGGGTTCATATAGCTTGAATGAACTGTTTGCGCCGCCTGTACTATAGAGTAGGGAAAAGGAACCGTATTCTTGCATTGAGTGGAATTTTACTGTTTGGCCCATTCTTATTTTTTCAGCTGTTGATGCTCCGGGTATTGTGGCTTGTGTGCCGGGTAGCTCTGACCATAGGGTTTGTCCTGTGCGTAAATCGACGGCGTTCCAGCTTGCTGGATTGTTGTTTAGTAATGGGTATTCGCTGTAGAAGAGTACTCCATTGATGATTAGGGGTTCAAAAAAGTTCGAGATGATTGTTGAGGATGCGTATTGGCTTTCTTGGTCGCCTGGGATTGGTAGTCCGGCTTGGCCCCCGAATGCTGTTGGCTTTGTCCACATTATGTGAGCGGTGTTTGGTGCTTCTGTGTATGGGTTAAAGTTGCCGGTTGTATCGTACATGCCTGTTGTGGCAAATGAGGGAACACCTAGTCCAAACCAGCTTCCGCCAAGTGCAGCCCAACCATAGTTAGTTGCGTATATTGGGCGTGCCCAATATTCGGTGGGAAGAGGAGGTGCTGTGTATGTTTGGATTGGGTCTTGTTGTACGGTGACTGTGTCTGTTGTGCTGGTTGAGGGTAATTCAACGTAACCATTGTACTGTGCTCCATTTCCAGTTCCTTTGCTTAATGTTTGTCCTGGATATGATCCTTGGAAGGTGTAGTTGCCAAGCTGTGTTGGTGTGAATGAGAGTCCGCCGACACCGCCTGTTGCGTCAGCAGTGTATGGACCCATTGTTGTCTTTGTTCCGTCGGGGGCGGTAACGGTTAGGGTTAAACCTGTATAGAGGTCGCCTGTGCTACCCATACCGGAAGTTGCTGTTGGTTTGCTTAAGAAGAGGTTAAGGTATATTGGTTGGCCAATTCCGACTGGGCTCGGTTCAGCGCGGATAAAGAGGTATGTTGGAATTTCGGTTGCTCCTTTGACTGTTGATGAGAAGGTTGCTATTGACATCGATAAGGTTAAAAGTAGAAGTAAAGTGATTGTGGTTATTTTTCTTGTTTTAAAATTTTTCGTTTTTTTATTCTCCTATCAGTGTTTTAGAGCTTTTTTGCTCTTAGTTTGCGTTAGCTCCTTTCGACTTAAAAGAACTTGTATTAACATTGTGTTGAGACAATCTAACGGTTAATTGTTTTTAGTAAAATATTATTAAACAATGACAGTTTCAATTATCCATATCACCTTTAGCAAATATTGCGCCCAATTTCAAAAAAACAGACGCGCTCGCTTTAATTTGTAAAATATTATTCCTATTGTAAATGTTAAGAGAACCATTACAATTGTTATTAACTCTGGAAATTCGATTAGAAGTTGAATTCCTGTTTCATATACTTAGGTTAAGTATTATTTGCTTGTTTATTTAACGGTCGATTTCCTTTTAGCTACTTGCTTTCCATCAGAGAAAGCTTTTCCGATTTCGTCTCCAACCGTACGATAACTCATACCTGCCATGCTCCAGATGATTGGTTTCAATTTCTCGACATCAGGCATTTTGTTTGAATCAAGCACACTCTCATCAGCTTTAACATCTATGATTTCACCAATGAACTCAGTATGTAGCCCAATTTCGATGACCTTGATAACCTTACACTCTAAAATCATTGGAAACTCCTTAACGTAAGGTGCATCGACTAGCGTGCTTTTTACTGGAGTAAGTTTGGTGGCGGAGAATTTATCATTGTCTTTTCCGGAAACAAGGCCAAAATAGTCAGCCTCTTTAACGTATTCTTGTGATGGGAAACTGATTGTGAATGCCTTGCGCTCCAAAAGGTTACCGTATGTGTAGGTGGCTTTTCGAAGGGACACATAAATGCAAGGAGGCTTGGAGCAGCAGATTCCGCCCCATGCGGCCGTCATAACGTTTGGTTTTCCCTCTGGGTCATAAGTTCCTACAACCCAAACAGGGGTGGTGGGGGCAAAAGTATTAGCTCCAAGTGAAATCATTGCTTGTCACTTCTTTACAGCTGATACTTTTACGCTGACAACTGTGTTTGCAGTTTGTTTTAGCTCTTCTTCAGTCAAGCTTGATAATTTTATAGCTTTTTCGAGTGTGTCTTCGCTTATGATATACTCAAGAGGGTAGGTCTTTTCATCTATTATGCTTACTTCTTGGAAACCGGCTTTCCTTATTAGCTCAAGGTATTTGTCTTTAGTTTTTGCGCCTGCAATGCATCCGGCATAGGCTTCAACGTTCTTTTGGACCGATTCAGGTAAAGGTTTTAGAAGAACTATATCTGAGACCATCAGTCTACCGCTTGGAGCAAGGACCCTAAATGCTTCCTCGAAAACTCTGGGTTTGTCCGGTGACAGATTTATGACACAGTTGGAAATTATGACATCAAACGAGTTATCTGCAACTGGCAAGTTTTCTATTTCGCCAAATCTGAACTCAATGTTTGTGTATTTGCCTTTCTTCGCGTTTGCTCTGGCTTTATCCAACATTTCGGGGGTCATGTCAACGCCAACTACTTTTCCAGTTTGACCTACTTTCTTAGCTGCCAAGAAACAATCAAAGCCTGCGCCTGAACCTAAATCTAGGACTCGCTCCCCTTCTTTCAGCGACGCCAAGGCCGTAGGGTTTCCACATCCTAATCCGAGGTTGGCTCCTTCTGGAGCGGACTTCATGTCTTCTTGGGTGTAGCCAATCAATTCGCTTACTTGTTCATTGCTTGGTGCTGAGCAACAACTAACGTTTGATGCACAGCAAGAACCACTGGTTTTAGCTACCTTTGCATAGCGCTTTCTAACTTCTTTTTTAATATTTTCTTCTTTCATTCTTGATTCTCCTTATTAGTTAATCCTTTGAGTAATGGACCAAGCGTTTTTGTGACAGCACCTACGAGTTTTTCAGCTTTAACCATCATGATACAGCAGACTTCGCCGTCTTTTTCACAAGCTACGACTGCTATCTTGTCGTTAGGTTTCATGTTTGCTTTTTCCCGCAGGTCTTTGGGCAATACAATTTGGCCTTTGACATCCATTGTAATTACCGCATCGATTCTGCAGGTATCGGTACCACAGCCACTATTACAACTTGCCATTCTAAATCACTGCTGCACTAAGAGTTTTCTAACATATTAAACATTTCCTAAAAATAAGAAAAATAGGAATAGTTTCATATTAGCGAAACAATAAACGATGAGCAAAGTTAACTATACTACAAAACAAAACTAAACAAGGTAATTACTCTAATGAAACGGGAGTAATACAATGAGCGAACTATGGAGCATAACACATCGAGTATTCAAAGTAGTCTCTGGCAACCCGAATTAAATTTTGATCCTGAGAAAGCATCGCAGTCTCCGAAAAAGTCCAGTCAGAAACCGTGATGAGCGTCTTTAGGTCCGAAATTAGCAAAGTCAAAGGGCAGCAAAGCTGTCGAGTATCCCCTAACCCCCTTTAGTTTTCTCACTTTTTAGCATCTCTTCATGGAAGTTACCAGCATAATTCTTAATTATCTTGGAGGATGGGTTTGCTGAGGCTCTGGGTCAAATTAAGGAGTAAGAGGGAAATGCAAAACCCTCGATGGAGCGAATGTGAATTTTTCCAGATGCCTACTCAGCCCCAGTTTGAACTCACAATTAAACTAAAAAAGGGAGGGAAGTTGTTTTTGTTGTGTTTACTTTATGGACGTTTTCGTATGATAAGCAAACCGACAACTGCGATGGCAATGATAATGGCGATTGTGGCACCTATGATGTATGTCATTAGTTCAGAGCTTGTAGCTAGGCCTGTTGTTAGCTGTTGTGTTGGAGCTGGAGTAGCTGCTGGTTCATCAACTGCGAAGGTTGTAGTTGCCTGTGATGGGTAATATGATTCACTTCCGCCGAAGGTTACGTAGACTGTGTATTTGCCTGCGATGTCTGGTGTCCACTGAAGGCTGTAGGAGCCTGTGGCGTCTGAAGTCGTGGTTCCGATTGTACGGTAGTTACCGTTAGCGTCGATGACGTTTATGGTCACTGGGACACCTGTTGCGTTTGTTGGCTTTATCTGCTGCATGTATGCGTATTCCATCCACGCTTGCATGCTATCCTCAGATACAGCTGGAAGTCCGTCTGAAAAGCGTGTTGTGATTATGTCCTGCGTCGTACCGCCAGATTTGTCCATTACTGTACCCTCTAGTAGTACGCTGCTGCCCTGTACCGAAACCTTCGGAGATGCTGTAACTGTGGTGGCAGTTGGTCCCTTGCCGAAGCTGTATATTTGGTTGTCAAAACTGTTCCATGAAATCAAGTAGCCGTCGCCTACAGGACCACCAGTTGTAGAGCTGTACTGTAATACTTTCCATACTAGAGTTCCATCAGTGCAGTTTATAGCAAGTCGGTAGGCTGGATGTAATGGCACGGTGTACATGCATCCTTCTGAGAGGAATAGTTTTCCATCTGATATACTATGTCGATTGTAGCCGAAAATTGGGTAGCTTTCGAAGGGAGTGTCATAGCCAGCGTCTCCAGCAAAGAATGTCCACGCGATCTTTCCTGTTTCAAGGTCTATGGCATTTACGTAGCCGCCGAGGTCAAAGATGTATACTTTGCCGTAAGCGATTTCACCATCACGCCAAACAGCACTATCGCCGCCTCCTGGAGTTGAACTGGACCCCATACATTTGACCGGTTGTTAGACTAAAGCCCCATGCTAATTTCTTATCCTTGTTATGCATTACATAGTAGCCTTCACCTGCGCATAATACACTTGTGTCTTCATATGCGGGTAGCGTTTGGTTTATTGGTCCCCACATTAAGCGCCTGTCTCTGCATCGTAGCCTGCGACGTATTGATAGCCTTGGGTGACCCCTTGATAAGTAATCGCATCCGGGTACTTGACGCATAAGTATTACTTCAGGGGTTACCAGAAATGCTGAAACTGATGTTGTCACCGTTGAATTTAGTCGGAAGTGGCGTCTTCCACTCTGTCATGCGGGAATC